>NZ_JBALFY010000099.1:0-169378 GCF_036916655.1 Nostoc sp. | reverse complement strand
CTTAGGGGAAATCGACCCAGGCAATAAAATTGCGATCGCCGCCTTGGTGCAACTGCTGCAATCAAAGAATGTGGATGACGACACCCGTAGGCTGGCAGCATTAAGCTTAGGGGAAATCGACCCAGGCAATAAAATTGCGATCGCCGCCTTGGTGCAACTGCTGCAATCAAAGAATGTGGATGACGACACCCGTAGGCTGGTAGCAGAAAGCTTAGGAAAAATCGACCCAGGCAATAAAATTGCGATCGCCGCCTTGGTGCAACTGCTGCAATCAAAGAATGTGAATGATTCCACCCGTTGGCGGGCAGCAGAAAGCTTAGGGAAAATCGGCACTGGCAATGAATTTGCGATCGCTACCTTAGTGCAACTGCTGCAATCTACAATTGTGTCTGACTCCACCCGTAGGCTGGCAGCATCAAGCTTAGAGAAAATCGGCACTGACAATGAATTTGCGATCGCTACCTTGGTACAACTGCTGCAATCTACAACTGTGTCTGACTCCACCCGTAGGCTGGCAGCATCAAGTTTAGGGAAAATTCTACAGGATCATCAGTATCGCATTGCAGTAGTCAAAACTTTAAGTGATTATTGGTCATTATATGGTGAATACTACGATTTAGCCTGGAAATGCGCCCAGAATATGCCTTACCCTGATTTCTATCAAGCTTGGCATCATCACAATATTGCTACTCGTGCGATGCAAAGCTTCAAGAAAATCCTCTTCACAAGAATAATTTAAGTACTTTTGCACCACCGACGTTACAAATAAAGTTCTCTTGGTAACAACAGCTTGTCCACTCGTTACAAAGATAGACGCAGACGTTACGAATGTTTGTCTGTTAGCAACAACAGCTTAAGCATTTATTGTAAATGGATACACATTTGCTGCGATCGCTGTGATCGTGTACTTACCATAACAAATTCTTAAAATTTAAGCTAACAAATTAAGCATTAATTATAATTTGGTACTTCAATATCGTATTTGGGTACTCCGATATCGTATTTGGGTACTCCAATATCGTATTTGGGTACTCCAATATCGTATTTAGGTACTTCAATATCGTATTTGGGTACTTCAATATCGTATTTAGGTACTTCAATATCGTATTTGGGTACTTCAATATCGTATTTGGGTACTCCAATATCGTATTTAGGTACTTATTTGTTATAAATACTTGCACTTTAGTAACAACAGTTTGTTTATTTCTAGCAAATGCTTAAGCAAACCTGATTAGTATAGAAGTTATCGTAACAAATAACTCCGCTTGGTTTTTTTAGCTCATGCATTTTGCTTGTTAGCTTTAATTATAAAGTTATATCAGTTGCAGTAGACCGCACACCAAGCGATTGCCATGCTTCAGTAAGTGTAGATTCGTGAGTTTGACAAACCTCTCTCTGCCATAAACCAAGTCTTATACTATTAACAGCACAACTTAGATTTACGACAATGAAAGCAATTGAAGTCAAGGGAACCGTGAACGAATTGGGTCAAATTTCTTTAGACAAGCCGTTGACTATAGCAAAACACAGTCGCGTCCGAGTCATTGTCCTAATCACAGAAGAGAATGAAGAGGATAATGAACTTGCTGAGTCTGCCAGTGAAAGTTTTCGTCAGGGTTGGTACGATGCGATGACTGGAAATACTATACCTGTATCTCAACTGTGGGAAGGTATTGATGCAGAGTGAACCACCTTTGATTCAAGTCGAAGCCACTGCTAAATTTAAACGTAATCTGCGTATATTAGCCAAAAAGTACCGGAATATTAGTAATGATATTCAACCAATAATAGAACAACTGCAATCAGGAGAATTACCAGGAGATAAGATACCCGGAGTTGGATATACAATTTTTAAGCTACGGGTCAAAAATAGTGATATTCAAAAAGGTAAAAGTGGTGGGTATCGAGTAATTTATTATTTAAAGACAGATACAAATATTATTTTAGTAACCATCTACTCAAAATCTGAACAAGAAGACATTTCAGCAGAAGAAATTCAACAAATATTAGCTGATTTTAAGCAGCAACATCAAGGAGAATAGATTCGCTTCCTAAAATCCCAGGACAGAAAATGCTAAGATTTTAATCAAATATGGCATTTGCACAGCTATGGCAACCACGCTGCACAAATCAATCTCCTTAGCAGAATTCCTCAAACTGCCAGAAACCAAGCCTGCTAATGAATTTATCGATGGTCGTATCTACCAGAAACCAATGCCACAAGGCAAACATTCTCGGCTACAATTAAAACTTTGTAACGCAATTAGCCAAATTTCTGAAGAACAAGAAATTGCTTTGGCTTTTCCAGAATTACGCTGCACCTTTGGCGGACGTTCGATTGTACCAGACGTAAGTGTATTTGCTTGGGAACGGATTCCTTTTGATGCTAATGGGGAAATTGAAAATACCTTTGGAATTTACCCTGATTGGACAATTGAAATTCTTTCACCAGAACAGAATACAACCAAGGTAATTATAAATATTCTTCACTGTCTAAAACACGGCACTCAATTAGGGTGGTTGCTCGATCCCGATGAACGCTTAGTATTGGTATTTTTGCCAGGACAGCAACCTATAGAGATGACTGGGGATGAAGTATTGCCTGTACCTGATTGTTTGCAACTTAATTTAATAGTTACACGGATTTTTGCATGGCTAAAACCAACAAAAATTAGTCAATAAAGATGAGTAATATTCAGTTAAAAGATGTAAGACTAATATCTCAAATTTTTTGAATTTTGACAAACTCATCCGAATTTTGAGAATAGTACCCGAACCAAGTGCGATCGCACTATTTAAAATAAATTTGCAAATATCATAAATAGTTTAAATAATTAGCCCGCCTGTGCAGGCTAATTATTTTATGGGCAATTAGTCGAACGTAATACAATACAGTTCAGAGTGAGCAACAAAACCCTCATGTAGAGACGCGATTTATCGCGTCTTGAAAGACCAATTATCTACACCAGCAACTCTTAGCTGAACTGTATTAGGACATAATATAAATTCCCTGAAACGAAAATACTTTCAGGAAACTTTATTAAGCCTCAACTTTTACACCCTTCCAGAAGGCCACATAACCTTCAATATTTTTAGCCTTCTCCTTGGTGCTGGGATAATACCAAGCAGCATCTTTATTGATTTGTCCATCAACTTCGATACTGTAGTAACTGGCAACACCTTTCCAAGGACAAGTCGTGTGGGTGTTACTCTCTGCGAAGTACTGTTTGTTAATGGTGTCAACAGGGAAATAATGGTTGCCTTCCACAACTACAGTATTATCGCTCTCGGCTAAAACAGCACCATTCCAAATTGCTTTCGGCATAAATGACTTTGTAAATAAACTATACACATAACATTTTGACACTATCAGCTTATTTGTAGTGAATTTATAGAACCTGCTACCCTGCCAAAAGAGTTCAGAAGTCACGAAAAGGTAATGGGGAGCATCCCACTTGCATATCATTGCGAGCAAAACGAAGTGCAGCGATCGCCAAATTTTCAACAAGAGTGAGTCCATGCGATCGCTTAGTCGTTCCTCTTCTCTACAGACGCTAGGCGATCGCAATGACATTTATTCTCTGATTATAAAATAAAAACTCGGATACATCCAAGGTAATGGGTTGTCAGATTTCCTTTTAGCTATTAATTACAATCACTTTTATTTATGGATTTGAAAATTAAAAGCATTTGCTTATAACAAGAAGATTTTATAGCATATTGATATGGAAAGTTAATTAGTCCAAAAAAGTTGGATTCTCGTTTATAGCTTGAATAAAAAACGTCTAGAAGAGAGATATATCAGCGATGCCTGTGGCGAGCTACGCTAATGCACCTTCTAGAAATAATTTCAAATTGAGGATTTTATTTAGAATATCTTTGCGTTTTTGAAGTTATTACTAAACCTTCTCAGAATTCCCATTTTGGTAATTAACAAATCAACCTGTCAGGTGAACTGATCTTAAAAAGATTGAGATTAATAAAACAGTTGACTCTCTGACTAGAGAATACTGATTACACTTTGTTCTAATTGAGGATAACTCTATGAAACTCACAAACTTGATAAATTCTCCATATATTGTTGCTTGGATTAATTCTATGCCTAAAATCACTAGCCTTCATCCACTTAAGAATCACAATAAATCATCAATAAACACTGTTGTCAACTCTAACAATTTTCCTAACAATTCTACAAATGTAAATCACCTTAAACCCTTTGATACCGCTTTTATTGCCTATTACATGATGGGTCTTGGTGATTTTAAATGATCTAAGTTACTTGTATGCTTTCGATCTGTAATTTACATAACAACATTAATTAATCTCTAATGAGGAGAAAATTATGAAACTCACAACCTGGTTAAATTCTGCACTTATCATTACTTCTATTGCTTTTATCCCTGGAATTGCTGGCGCTCAAACAGCTAATACTAACAATGGTGGTGGACAAATAAATACAGATGCCAAATATCTGCAACCCTTCAATATTGCCTTTCTAGCTTATCAAGGTTATTTAAAAGGGCAGGGTATTCCCAGCGGGGGCACTTTGTTATTTAAATACCAAACCGGAAACCTGACTGCCAAAGATGTGGTTCAGGCTGCTGTTAAAGCTAATAAGTTACCAGCGCAAGTTTTGAATGATTCAAGTTACGTCAACGCGGTTGAGTTACAGCTGACATCAATGGGCAGTACTAATGATTCATGTAACTAGAATATAGGTTTGTCAAGTTCGTAACGGATTTAGAGCAAGAACTAAGTTGTCAGGAGTGCTGAAATCAATCTTCGCATCTCCCAATAACTTTAGTACTTCTCTAATAAAAGCTTTACTTCTGCCTCTAATTCCCAATCTTTCATGGCTGACCATTCAGCTTGACGGACTGCTAAAAATGCTTGCGATAAATCTGGATTTAAGGCATTTAAAAGAATATTATTCTGTTTTAGGCAGTCTAGAGCTTCGCCAAGACTTTGGGGTAAAAGGTCAATACCATTGGCATGACGTTCTTCAATTGGCAGGTGTCCGGGGTCTTGTGCAACAGGATTCCCCGGTTTTAAACTTCGTTGTACACCATCTAGTCCGGCTGCAATCACCGCACCCAACGCGAGGTAAGGATTGGCTGATGCATCAACGGTTTTTAACTCAAAATGGCTGGAACCGTTGAATCCAGGATTGCTAGGCACTCTCACGGCGGCCTCACGGTTGTCTAGTCCCCAACAACGGAAAGCACCACTCCAGCTATGAGGACGAATGCGGCGGTAAGAATTAGTACTAGGAGTAGTTAAGGTCATTAGTGCTGGCAGATGATCGAGTATACCAGCAATAAATGCTTGGCCTATCTGGGAAACACCGCAGATATCTTGAGGATCTGGTAGGATATTTTGTCCGTTACGCCAGAGGCTAAGATGGATGTGGCAACCGCTACCAGCCGCATCTGGGAAAATTTTGGGTAAGAAAGAGGCTGTAAGATTATGGTGATGAGCGATCGCTCTCACGGTTTCTCTAAAGCTAATCTGCCAATCAGCTGCCCGTAAAGCATCAGTATATCGCATAGAGATTTCCTGTTGACCTGGGCCAGATTCGGGATAATATTGCTCAACAGGAATTTTTTGGGCGATGAGTGCTTCGACTATCTCATCAATTATTTCTCGATGGATATCCATTGCTTGAGTTGAAGCAAAAACTGTGGAATCTGCGGGTATAATTCCCTCAGATGTTTGCCGTAATAAATAAAATTCATTTTCAAATGCAGCTTTAATTTCCAACCCCTCGCGTCTGGCCGCCTCAATCATCCGTACCAGAAAATTACGGGGACACAACGCCCAAGGACTCCCATTAAGTACCATGTTCCCCATTACACGAGCATGACTCGGAGCGTAAGGTAAAGGAGTGAAGCTAAACCAATCTGGTACTAGCCGGATTTCGCCTACTGGACTTAGACCAGTTTCAGGGATGACAGTATCATACATTACAGGGATTCCCTGTTGTCCAACAGAAATGCCTACACCATAGTCAAAGTAGTGAGATAACATCTCGATATGAACAGCTTTGCCACGAATGATGTTGGCGTTGTCACACCAAAGGATACGGACAAACCTAACTCCAGCTTCCTGAAGAGATTTTTTGACTTTTTTAAATGCTTTGTTTGCAGCCATCGGTCAATTTATCCCGCTTTTGAGTTGATTTGACAATTCTCCCACCTCATTTTCACGCTCAAGCTAGAATAACTAGAAATATGAGGACAAGAAAAGTTTGTGGTGAATATATCCCACATCCCCAAATTACCCATACCACCATCTCTTTTGGGGTCAGAAATCGGTTCTTTTACTGAGTTTACAGTTACTCAACGAATGCCTGCGATCGCTCGCCGAGTTATTGCAGAAAATAATTTTCCATCTGAGATTAATACCAGCTTAGAAAACCTGGCTACAGAACTGCCAACAGGATTTTTGCAACCTCTTTTAAATGACACTGCTGGAGATTTTTCTGCCTGGAATACATATTTAAAATTCTACAAGGGTCAGCGTTGGGTAGATGTTCCCTGGTTTTTTGCCGAAACTTATTTTTATCGATTAATTCTAGAAATTACCAATTATTTTCGCCCTGGTGTATGGCAAGGTGTCGATCCATTTGAGTTACAAAAATCTCAAGGTTTGGAAGCATCTCTAGACTCGATTATTTTGCTATGCGAACAAGTCAACAATTGGTTAGATAATTCCCAATTAGGGGAAGAATCAAACCAAACAGCTTTAATCGCACTTTTATATTTTACTTTATGGGGAAATCGAGTTGATTTGAGTCTATGGTCAGCATTTGAGAATGACCGGAGTCGTTTTGATATTCAAACTCAACTAGCTCACATTTTAGTAAATGATGCCTCCCAAGTCACGGAATTATTAACTAATTCTCATGGTGGACGAATTGATTTTGTTGTAGACAATGCTGGCTTTGAACTTGTTTGTGATTTATCTTTAGCGGATTTTTTATTAAGTAGCGGACTGGCTAATCAGGTTTACCTACACTTAAAGCCACATCCGACTTTTGTATCTGATGCCATGATGAAAGATATACATTACACAATAAAATTTTTAGCCGCTACTGGAAATCAACAAGTTATATCTTTTGCCCAAAGATTGCAAGAAAATATTGCATCAGGGCGTTTAGCACTATCTGAAGATCACTTTTGGACATCGCCTTTAGCATTTTGGGAAATACCCAACTCCCTCAAAAATGAATTAGCCAATGCGAGTTTGGTTATAGTTAAAGGAGATGCAAATTATCGCCGATTATTAGGCGATCGCCACTGGGATTTTACCACTAACATTGCAGATATAGTCTGTTACTTACCCGTGCCAATGGTAGCTTTACGCACCCTCAAATCAGAAGTAGTAGTTGGTTTAAAACCAGAAGTTATTGAAGAAGTAGCAAAATCTGACTCTTCTTGGTTGACAAATGGACAGTGGGGTGTAATTCAGTTGGTGGTTTAGGCAATTTTGAAAAATCGAGATAATTTGTAAGAGAAGTATACGTATCTTCACTACTTATAGCGTCGTCTACCCTACCCGTAGCACAACAACCAGCTTAGGATAGACTAGAAGCAATTTTTGAAGTAAATGGTAGAAAAAATTACAGCTGTGTTTAATGGCAAAGTGTTCTATCCGGCTGAACCGATCGCACTGCCAATCAATACCCGCGTGCGAATGAGTATCGAAATTTTATCGCCAAGCGAACATGAAACGGTATCATTTTTGCAAACGGCGCGATCGCTCAATCTCGAAGGGCCGCCTGACTGGTCTAGCAATATAGATAAATATTTGTATAGTAAGTAAACTTTACATGCATTCTGAAGTCTTTCTTGATACATCATTTGCCATTGCCTTATCTGCACCGAGCGATCGCCTGCATAACCGAGCCTTGCATCTGGCTAAAATGTTACAAGCAGCAGAAACTCGTTTGGTGACAACACAGGCGGTAATGTTGGAAATTGGCAATGCCTTATCCCAACAACCTTATCGTCAGGCGGCAATCATATTATTAAATTCTCTAGTAGCAGACTCTAAAGTAGAAATTGTCCCCCTTTCCCAGGAACTCTACGAACGTGCTTTTGAGCTATATCGCGAACAAACAGAGAAAGAATGGGGATTTGTCGATTGCATATCTTTTATTGTCATGCAATATAGCGGAATCACTGAAGCACTGACCGCCGATGAGCATTTTCAACAAGCAGGCTTTCGAGCATTATTGCGAGAAAATTTGCCGTAGGGATGGGGATTGGGGACTGGGGACTGGGGATTGGGGATTGGGGATTGGGGATTGGGAATCGGGAATCGGGAATTGGGAATTAGGAATTGGGCATAAGGAAGAAACTTGTTCAATAATTTCCCCTTGTCCCCAGTCCCTAATCACCAGTCCCCACTCCCCAATCCTTATTATTTCGTTACAATTGGCGTGTGCATTAGGCATTCAAGAGTTATCAGCCATGAAATTGATTTCCGATCCACCGATTCCTGTAAAAATTCAAAAGATGAAGGAACGGGTGCGGTGGATGCATCCAAGTTTTGTGCAACGGGGAATTGACCAAACTAGTATAGTTATTGACGATCGCAGAGAAGATAATCCAGAATTTTCCTTTATGGTTATCGGTGATTCTGGCACTAAATCTCATTCTCGACACCATCCGCAACGAAAAGTTGCCGAACTGATGCTTCCTCACCGCGATGATTGCAGTTTTGTGTTGCACACAGGCGATGTTATCTATGTGGTGGGTTCCCAAGAATATTATTCAACAAACTTTATTGAGCCTTATCGGGAATTTCTTGTCGGTGGTGACAACCCGAAAAGTATTCCTTATGACCGCATGGTGTTTAATCTGCCGTTTTTGCCAGTACTCGGTAATCATGATTACTACGATGTGCCGTTGATGTACCGTTTAGTTACTGGTACAACATCCTCACTACGTCACCTGTTCCGCTACAAAGATATTGAGATTGGCTGGCATGGATCGTATCAAGGTAATGCCTATGCACGGGCATTTATGGATTACACCCAGGCGATCGCTTCCCCACAAGAGTTAGAACGTCATTTAGATCGGCACTACACCGCAAAGACCGACACAGGGCGATGTTTGCGTTACGAACCTGGACAGTTTACCCGCTTACCCAATCGCTATTACACCTTTCGTTACGGTGGGATTGACTTTTTTGCACTAGATTCTAATACCTTTAATACACCGTCACCTCTACCTGCAACTCAAGAGGGAGAAATTTACCGTCAGGAATTGCAAAAGCGTCGCCATGAGATCGATCGAGAAGAATTGCAGATTTTGAAAATATGCGATCGCCTCAACCCTGATAAACCCACTGAAGCGGAACAACTCGATGACCTTAGCGCCAAATTAGACCAAATCAACGAGATCAAAATCGACATTGAAAAACAATTGGCATCTCAGAAAATGCCTGCGATCGATTTTGAACAACTTGAATGGTTGCGAAGCAGACTAATCGAATCTTGGAATAACTCTGAAGTGCGCGGACGTGTAATCTTTTTCCACCATCCCCCCTACGTCACAGAAGCTACCAAGTGGAATCAGGCGCAAACCTTGGCGGTTCGCCACCGCTTGCGCTGGGTGTTTGAACAAGTAGCAGAAACTCTTGGTTCTTTAATTAAAGAACGTCCCATAGTCGATTTGATTTTAAACGGTCACGCTCACTGTTTGGAGCATCTTTGCACAACTGATACCGGATTTGCGGACTCTCACATTAACTGCATTATCTCTGGTGGTAGTGGTCATCGTCCCCGTTATCAACGGCGAGGGGGGACTGAATTGATGGAGACTTTTACGGAAATTGCAGGTAAACCCAGCCGGAAAGTTGCAGATTCAAGGCTGTTTGTGGGTCGTCATGACTACAATTTCCAGAACCGACTACCTTACTCATGTGTGCGGATTGATGTTCTGGATGGTAGCCCGCCCAAGTTTATCATCAGACCGTTGATTACTGAACGGGTTGAAGATAAATGGCATAACACTGAACTTGAGCCTTTTGTGATTTAAACGGGATGTGATGCCTACAGTCTTAAACTACGCACCTTACACCACAGACACGATTTATTATAGATAGTCTACAACGCTGTAATGCCTATTATTTCGTTAACAGACAAGCTACTAAGCTAATCAGCATTCAAGTTGCATGATCAGGGCGGGCAAGATGCCCAGCCCACAAGATATTGAGAAAATTTTAATATGCAAATTAGATGTGTTTTAGCTTACCAAGTTATTACAAATAGTCATCAATTGATAAATACGTCTATCTTGGCTCAATGATAAATAGAGTTTAGTTTGCACTTTGTGTCATTGGGAACTGTATGCATGCCCCAATCGCCACAGGTGTATCCCAAGGCGGTTAAGTTTTGAAGCAAGTGGCAAAAGATGCAACGGATTTTCTGAATAAAAGGCAAGTCCAATAAACTGATAAACTAAAAATTATTATTGATGATAATTAATCTTCTGCTTTTATGCCTAACTCATCTAAAACAATTCAAAAAAATCATGATGATTTATTCTTTAATAGTTTCAAGCTGCTAACTATTGTTTTGATATTTATAGGGATATTGATGAGATTTATTAATATTGATGAAAAAATCACTTGGGCAGATGAAACATTTACTTATTTAAGAATTTACGGGAACACCAAATCAGATTTAATGCAGGAAGTAGTTAATAGCCAAATATTAACTGCTGGAACATTATTACAAAAATATCAAAGTCCTGGTGTTGGAAAAAGTATAATTGATATTGTTAAAGGGTTAGCGGTAGAAGATCCAAAACATCCACCCCTATATTTTGTGATGACAAATTTGTGGGTGCAATGCTTTGGAAGTACAGTCGCAGCCACAAGAAGTTTTTCTGCCTTTATAAGTTTATTAATTTTTCCTACTCTCTATTGGCTATGCCAAGAATTATTTCAATCAAAAATTGTCGGTTTAGTAGCAATTGCTATTATAGCTGTATCGCCATTTTATCTTGTGTATGCTCAGGAAGCAAGAATGTATAGTTTGTATACACTAAATATCTTGCTATCTAGTGCTGCATTGCTCAGAGCAATGAGGTTGAATACAAAACCAAGCTGGAGTATTTATTCTGTTACTTTATTGCTGGGATTATACACACATTTTTTGTTTAGTTTGGTAGCAATTGGGCAAGGTATTTATGTAGCTGTCAATAAAGGACTCCGAGCCAGGAAAATATTGATTGCTTATCTGAGCGCATTCTTAGCTGGAATATTCGCTTTTATTCCCTGGTTATTTTTAATAATTACTCAATCAGATAAAGTTCAAGAAACAATAAATTGGTCGAAGCGTATTGTGCCGCTAAATGATTTAGTAGATGCATGGCAGATTCATTGGGCACGTATTTTTTTTGATATAACATCGGATTATCGTTACCCAGATCAGTTACAAAATAGTCTCTGGTTTTTAATTATTAGACTCTTAGTAATTTTATTATTTTATGCAGTTTATTTCCTTGTTCGTAAAACGCCCAAGTCAACTTGGTCTTTTGTTTTAATATTAATTTCATTGACAGCACTAACTCAAGCGATACCCGATGTAATTTTTGGTGGTCTTCGTTCCGGGGTTATGAGATACTCAATTCCTGTTTATTTAGGATGCCATTTAGCTATGGCTTATTTATTAGCTCAAAAAACTATCTTATCTCCAGGGATGAAAATGCATAAGCATTTATGGAGGTTATTACTCCTTGGGTTAATTTTTCTACAAATCATTTCATGTGTGATTATTTTACCGAAAAAAACTTGGTGGAATAAAGCTTATAGTTCCGATAATATTCCAATGGCAAATATTATTAAGCAATTTAAAAATCCTTTAATTATTTGTTTAGAGTGCGGTAAAGATTCGGGTTGGGGAAATGTATTATCTATAAGTTACCTTCTAGAACCACAAACAAAATTTCAATTATTTCCTAGCACAAATATTAAACAAATTCCTGATATTTTTACTGATGTATTTTTCCTCAATGCTTCTGAAAAATTACAAGATACCTTGAAAAAAGAACATGACTGGAACATAGCTTTAGTTTTCAAGCATAGTCAATCTCTATGGAAGTTAAAATCAAGTACAGGGAATAAATGAATAATATACCAAAAAGCTTACTTAAGTATTTGAAGCTATCTTACCCCTGGTGTCAGCTATCCTATATCTACCCCGATTAACAAACGCGATGAATCGCGTCTCTACAAGTTAGCCATGTTACTTAAAAATCAAATCTAAACGCTGCTGAGTTACTTTGAGTGATTCTACTGGTGAACTTTTGCCCAACAATACAGATTCAATTGCCCGACCTACACTGTCAGAAATCCGATTGTAGCCGGGAAATATTGGACGCGATCGCCCGTATTTAGCTTGATCTAAAAATACCTTCACCTGTGGGATTTTTTTGATAAATTTCTGATATTTTTGACTTTCACGAGACTTCAAATTCACTGGTAAATAGCCAGTTCCCAATGCTAATTCTGTTTGAAATTCTTCACTTAAAGCATATTCAACAAACTTAAAAGCTGCTCTTTGGCGTTCCGGCGTAGTTTTAAAAAAGAAGAGATTCTCACCGCCAATAATAGTAGCAGGTTTTTGCCCAACTGGAATAGGAAAAACATCAAAATCGACACCAGTCTTTTGAAATTCTCCCAGATTCCAAGGGCCATTTAATTGCATTGCAACTTTGCCAGTCAGTAAGTCATCTGTTTCATAACCTCGTTCCGGGCCAGATAAAATAGCGGAACCATCCGTAATTAAATTGCGCCAGAATTGCAAAGCTGCGATCGCCCCTTGATTATCTTCCAAATTTACTGCTGCGGCATTTTGTGAATCACCACTCACCAAATCACCGCCACCACTCCACATAAACGGTAGCCAGGTGAATACTGTAAATTCTCCCTTCCCCAAAGGCAGAAACATCCCATATTGATCGGTTCGACCATCACCATTGGTATCACGAGTTAATTTTTTTGCAACTTGCCCAAACTCCTGCCAAGTCCTGGGTAATTCAGTAATTCCCGCAGCCTTAAACAAACTCGGACGGTAAAAAATACCAATGTTATTCGTCGCAAAGGGTACAGACCAAATCTTACCGTTGTATTTCATTGATCCATACAAAGCCGGGTCAATTTCGGCTTTTACTGGAGATTTGTTCAGCATTTCATCCAAAGGTAAAAGCGCATCGAGTTCTACTAATTGACCTGCGATCGTCGGATTGTACCACAACAAATCTGGGGGTGCATTTCCTACCACCGCCGCTAAAATTTTGGGCGTTTGCTGATCCTGTTGCCCAATATAAAGCGACTCTACTTGAATATCTGGGTGGGATTGATTAAACTTATCCACCAGCTTTTGCAGCACATCCCGATTTGGCGGCGGGTTGACACCTTGCCAAAGAGTTAAATGAATTACTTTATCTTCCTTAATACCAGGTAAGATACTTTGACATCCAACTAAAGCTAGTATGCCCACCAATAATACAAGCAGTAAGCTCCGAAAGTAGCGTGACACTTTCTTGATTTTTCGCTTGGCATGGCGAGGAGGGTTAAAGAAATCGTGCATAATATTCATTAGATTGGCTATGGCAAAGGAGGAGGCAGGAGTTCTTAAATTTTTAATTTTTAATTTTTAATTTTTAATTGATTTCTCCTCACTCACTTTTACCAAATGCACCTTTGCATCGGTGTAAAAGTTAGGTATATCCTAATCTTGAATAGAGTTTTGATAATTTCAAATTATGGCAGGACATAGTAAATGGGCAAATATTAAGCGCCAGAAGGCGGTAGTAGATGCAAAAAAGGGAAAAACTTTCACTCAGTTATCCAGGGCGATTATTGTTGCAGCTAGAAGCGGCGTACCAGATCCAGCTTTGAATTTTCAACTTCGCACAGCAATTGATAAGGCAAAGGCTGCGAGTATCCCTAATGATAATATTGAACGAGCGATCGCTAAAGGTGCAGGCACTTTTGGCGGCGATAATGCTACTTTTGAAGCGATTCGCTATGAAGGTTATGGCCCTGGTGGTGTAGCGATTTTAATTGAAGCCCTTACAGATAATCGCAATCGTACTGCTGCTGACTTGCGTGTAGCTTTTAGTAAAAATGGTGGCAATCTTGGTGAAACAGGTTGCGTTAGCTGGATGTTTGACCAAAAAGGCGTTTGTGTTGTGCAGGGTGTGGTTGACGAAGAACAGCTTTTAGAAGCATCCCTCGAAGGCGGTGCCCAGTCTTATGAGATGATTGAAGATGAGATGGCTGAGGTATTTACTGACATCGGAAATTTAGAAACCCTTAGCCAGAGACTAAAAGAGCAAGGTATTAAGGTAGTTGATGCCGAATTGCGCTGGATTCCTAGTAATAGTGTAGAAGTTACCGACCTCAATCAGGCGCGATCGCTTTTCAAGTTAATTGATACTCTAGAAGGCTTGGATGACGTGCAAAATGTCACAGCGAACTTTGACATAGCAGAAGAATTGATGGATATCAGCATTTATTAATCAAAATTAACACAAACATCAGATAAAATTATAGTTACTTGGTTCTGATGTCAAAAATAGTACATTTGTATAAAAATACTAGCAAGTATTCCTACCATAGTATTGCACCTAAGTCCTATATCTACGGATGTAAAAATAGACATGAAAGCTTCATATCAATTACAAACTTATGACATACGCCTATTGGATAGTTAGATTGTTGATTACCTGATGAGGATTTTTAAGTGAATAAGTTCGCTAAAGCTTTACTTTTGGCTCTGGTATTTGCTGCTCCTGTAACCGTTTTTGCATCTCAAGCTCAAGCTAAAGAAGTCCGTGTTGCTAGTGTAAAAAGTGCTAAAGTTCATCACAAGAGACATCACAAGACACATCACAAGCGTCATGCTAAAAACCTAACTCATAAAACTCACGCATAAATAGTTACTATTAGTTGTAAAAGTTTCTAGTAGCTCCGTAATAAAGTTTAGTGTTGGTTTATCTGAAAAATAATTGTATTATTTAACTCCGCTGGAATCCCTACCAATCAGCGGGGTTTTTTATTAACTTGCTCATGAGGACGCGATCGCCTAGAAATCAAAGTTAAGATTATGAAAGCAGATTATTTAGAAGAATCACTTCTTCGTCAATTGGAGGAGCGTTTGCTTCAACCTGATGTCCGAAAATCAGCTAAAGATATCATAGACTTACTTGCTGATGAGTTCATTGAGATCGGAAGCTCAGGGCGTGTTTTCGATAAACAGCAAATTATCGAAAGCTTGCAGAATGAACCCATAGAACCCCTGATTCAAAGATCGATCGCAGAATTTAAAACTTTAGTTTTAGCAAGAGGGGTTATTTTAGTAACTTATCGTATAGTCAGAGATATATGTGGCGAACAGCTTGTTCATTCATTGCGAAGTTCTATCTGGACATTGAACAACGATCAATGGAAAATGATCTATCATCAGGGCACTTTAGTCAGAGAATGACATAGGCGGTATGATAAATAACTACCCGAAATTATTTAGAGTCAAGTTTTGCACAGAAAAGGCTCAAGCATTACTGCTTGAGCCTTTTCTAGATTCAATTAAGTTACTTTTCGTCTACCTACACTTAGTAGCGGTTGTTGCGGTTGTAGCCGCCGCCACCGCCACGATTGCCACCACCAAAGGAACCACCACCTCTGTCTTCTCTAGGCTTGGCTTTATTTACTTTGAGGTCACGACCAAGCCATTCAGCACCATCAAGGGCTTCAATGGCTTTTGTTTCTTCATCTTCCGAATTCATTTCTACGAAAGCAAAGCCGCGTAAACGACCTGTTTCACGGTCTGTGGGTAATTGAACACGCTTAACAGTACCATACTCTGCAAATACAGCACTCAACGCATCTTGTGTAACATCATAGGAGAGGTTACCAACGTAAATTGACATCAAATGTCTCCAAAATCATAAGTTTGTAGAGATTTAGATTTCGGAGAGAAGTCTGTAATACCAAAAGGAAAAAGCCTGTCAATACTAAAAACAAACACTGTCGCCGAATTAATTCTCATTTCACTTTCCATGATGACATAGCAACTAACTTTCTGCGTAAAAGTTTGAAAAACTGTTATAAAAAGTTATATGAGCAGTTGATAGCTAAGTGCTGGCTAGTGCCAAAATGGGTGAGGCTATAGGGAACCACACCCACGAGTTAATCCACTCTCTTTTCTAAATATTGACCAATCATCAACTGCTCACCAGCACGAGAGATAATGGTTTGTCTGGTGCGGTATTTGCTGCCAATTAGCTTTAACTCTTCTTCAAACACTGAACCGTTGTACTCAGTTCGCAAACACAGTGTTTTTGGGTTGGAGAAATAATAGTAGGCGGTAACTGGTTTGGATATGGCAAAACCGCGATCGCGATATAAAATATTTCCCACAGCCCCAAATAATGTTGAACCTTGCGACTCTTTCCTGGCCTTCAGTACATCTGTACTTTCCCATGTAACTGCTGCACCACAGATTAAGCTGCTTGTATCATACAAATCGTGCATCTGAGCTAGGTTTTGCAATTCATCACAGCCCTGCTTGAGAAAATTGATCGTAACTATACTCTCCATCTCCTTGGTTTCTCCCTCAGGTAGGCTGTAATAGCGTCGTTGCGATCGCCACTTACCCACTGATTCCTGGAAAAATTCGGAAATCTGGGCTTCGTCAGCAGTTTGTGCAATTTTTAGCAATGATGTCACTTGTAACTTTCCTGACCTAATATTGGTGGCTGTAATACACATCGTCTTTTTCTTGGCTTTATATGCGATGTCTACGACGGGCTACGCCTACGCTTGATCGAAATATTACAGCGTCAAAAAAAGCAATTTATGTTTACTATTCTTAATATATTTGATCAAGCGTAAAAATTACTAAGCATTTTGCTATATCAAATTTGGTTATGTCCGCCTAAGTATAGCTATTTAATACTGCCCATTTTAGAAGTAGGGGTGTGAAAATCCCGTATCTTCAATAAACGCAAGTCTTCTACTAAGGGCAGATTGCAAGAAATTTAAAAATATTTATACTGAGTTAAGAATTGCATCGGCAGATCGGAAGCTGCCGACTCAATTTAATGAGTTAAAGTGGTGAGAATTTTTTTGAATAAAAAGTAACTTTTGATACAAAATTCTGCAAGAAGATAGCTAATTGACTCTCGCCGCTTTTCACTATTCATAATGTCTCAAAATTACTTGGTAATGCACGGCTGTTTAACCCAAAAAGCTCACCAAATACAAGAAAAATAAATGATTTTGGACAGAAAGAAGCCGCACAAGCAGGCGAAAATCTCACCTTTCGCAGCCGCTAACCAGGTAATTAATGCCCAGTTAGATTCAGTTGTAAAAACTGATATGGCTGTTGTAGATACAAAGAGTAGCATTGACTCAAAAGGGTCTTCCCCTTTTGCATCCATATTATTGATTCCCTGTTTGCTGGGCATCGGACTGCTGACAGCAAATTGTGGAGCGCTGCCCAAAGAAGAACCAGCTGATGCCCAATCTCAGAGTCCGGGTAGTGGACAACGTGGTGGTGCAACGGCTGTAGATGCAGCGATCGCTCGAACTGATACGCTGCAAACACAACCAGAATACACAGGTAATACAACACCCTTTCGGATTGTATCAGTGCGATCGCAAGTAGAGGCTCGATTGTTGGCTTTGAACCTTGATGTAGGCGATACAGTTAAACAGGGGCAAAACGTCGGGCAATTAGATGATGCCATCCTTTCGACCCAATTAAAGCAAGCAGAAGCAGAACTAGCAGCCCTGAAATCAGAAGTAGCGAGGGCAAGTAATCAGGTAAGCAATGCCCGTGCAGACGTTGAACGGGCACGGTTAGAAGTGGTACAAGCTCAAGCAGACTCAGAACGCCAACAGAATCTATTCAAAGCTGGAGCGATCGCTGAACAAACTGCCCAGCAAGCACGTACCCAGGCAAAAACAGCTGCCCAAGCATTGCGCGCAGCCCAAGAGCAGGTTCGGACAGAACAGCAAGCCGTTGCCGCCGCCCAAGGTAGAGTACTTGCCCAACAGGCATTGGTTGCCCAAACGAAAGAGCGCAGTTCTTATGCTCGATTGACATCCCCGATCGCTGGTATAGTCACAGAAAAGGTGACAGAACCAGGCAACCTACTGCAAGCAGGTAGCGAAGTCTTGAAAATTGGCGACTTTAACCGTGTCAAAGTCGTTGTGCAAGTTTCCGAATTAGAACTGGCACAAATTCAAGTTGGGCAGTCTGTACAAGTCCGCTTAGATGCTTTTCCCAAAGAAACATTAATTGGCAGAGTTACGCGCATTTCTCCAGCTGCCGATGCCACAGCTCGCTTGATACCTGTAGAAGTAGTGATTCCTAACACTCAAGCCAAGATTGGCAGCGGATTGCTGGCGCGAGTCAATTTTCAAACCCAGACTCAACAGCGCGTAGTCGTGCCGCAAACAGCGATTCAAAAACAAGCAGGGGCAGCAAAGGGAGCAGAAAAAGAGCAAGAAAACCCATCAGGGACACTATTTGTCGTGAAAGACACAGAAGGCAAGACGAAAGTAGCGACGCGTGCAGTTACTTTAGGAAAAAGAGCTGATGGGAGAGTGGAAATTTTATCCGGTTTGCAAGCAGGAGAGCGCTACGTTGTTCGGAGTGGTAAGCCGTTAAAAGAAGGTGACACTGTAAGTCTTTCAATTCTTTCAGAAAAGCAGTAGTAGGGTGAGCAATAACCACCATCTCAAAGAAAAAAGTACTCAGTAGTCAGCACTTATCACTTAGTATCATGCAACAGACAAACAATAATAATGGCAATGGCGGATTTAGCCTCAGTGCGATCGCTATCCGCCAACACATTGGCACACTCATGCTCACCGTGGCAGTAATTGTCATTGGGGTATTTTTTCTCACAACGATCCAAGTCGATCTGCTACCGGCTATTACCTATCCGCGAATTGGGGTTCGGCTAGAAGCCCCTGGTATTTCACCAGAAGTAGCAGTAGATGAAATCACCAGACCTTTAGAAGAAGCTTTACGGGCAACCGAGAATGTAGTCCAAGTTTTTTCCCGCACCCGTGAAGGACAGGTAAGCCTCGATTTATACTTCCAACCAGGGGGCGATATTGACCAAGCCCTAAATGATGCGACTGCTGCTTTTAACCGAGGTCGAGGACAACTGCCAGATACGATAGAGGAGCCGCGCTTATTTAAAGTCGATCCTTCCCAATTGCCGGTTTATGAATTGGCACTGACATCTGCTTCGTTACAAGGTAAAGATTTACGCGTATTTGCTGATGAAGAGTTAAACCGTGAACTCAGTGTAGTACCGGGAGTCGCTTCTGTTGATGTATCTGGCGGTGCAGAAGAAGAAGTACGAGTGCTTGTTGACTTAAACCGATTGCAAGCTTTGGGTGTCGGGTTAAATGATGTCTTAAATGAATTAACAGCCCGTAACCAAGATACTTCTGGTGGTCGGATTCTGGGGCAAAATTCCGAGCCATTAACTCGGACTATCGGACGTTTCCAAAATGCCAAGGAAATTGAAAACCTCTCCTTGGAAGTTTCCTCCCCTGCCTCCTCTACTTCCTCTACCTCCCCTGCACCTTCCCGCCGCGTCTACTTGCGAGACTTTGCAGAGGTAATTGACGATACAGAAGAACAACGAGTATTTGTTTACCTCAACCGTCAGCCTGCGGTGAAATTTTCAATTCAAAAGCAGCCTGAAGCCAACACAATCAATGTTGTAGATTCTGTGAAGCGGCGAATTGAACAATTACGGCAATCGGGTTTAATTCCAGCAGACATGACTTTTAGTCCCACCACAGATGAATCTGTTTTTATCCGCAATTCTTTAAATGATGTCATCTTTTCAGGGATTTCTGGGGCATTGCTAGCAGCAGCAGCAGTATTGTTATTTTTGGGATCGTTCAGGCAAACATTTATTATCAGTTTGACGATACCGCTGTGTACTCTGGCAGCGATCGCTTTAATGAGAATATTTGGTTTAACCTTGAATGTTTTTAGTTTGGCAGGTCTGACATTAGGAGTCGGTCAAGCAATTGATACATCGGTTGTGATTTTGGAAAACATTTCCGAAAAAACAGGCATGACTCCCAATCAGAGGGAGATGGAGGCAGGGGAGCAGGGAAGCAGAGGAGCAGAGGGGAAGGGGAGAAATTCAAGATTTTTTATTGATAGTGCGATCGCAGCTTCCCAAGAAGTAGAATCTGCTTTAGTTGCTGCTACAGGTGCAAACTTAGTTTCTGTAGTGCCATTCCTCTTAATTGGCGGCTTTATTGCACTGCTATTTAATGAACTGATTCTGACAATTAGCTTCGCAGTTGCAGCATCCCTTGTCGTCGCCATCACAGTAGTACCGATGCTGTCTTCTCGACTCTTGGGAATTCGCTGGTCTAGTCGGATTAGTGAATTTTGGCTGCTTAGACAGTTTAATCACCGATTTGAAGATGCGACACGGGGATACGGTAACTTCTTAACCAAGGTTTTACGGTATCGATTGTTTGTAGTAACTGCTGCTTTGGTAATTTTAGGTGGCAGCAGCTTCTTGATGTTTGGTCAAATTCCCCAAGAAATTTTACCCCGGATCAGTACTGGTCAAGCTAACTTGAGAGCGCAGTTCCCTCCCGGTACACCTTTAGCAACTTCTGAAAAAGTTATGCAAATTGTCGATGACATTTTGCTCAAACAACCAGAAACCAAGTCTGCTTTCACAACTGTGGGTGGTTCTTTGTTTGGTAGCAATACTACAGAGAATCCTTTACGTGCCAGCAGCACCATTAATCTAAAACCAGGCACAGATGTCGAAGCTTTCGTCAAAAAAGTAACTCAGGAATTTAACAAACTCAACTTAGCAGGAATTTTGCTACGCCTCAATCCTGGCCAGGTGCGGGGTTTAATCTTGAGTAATTCTCCAGTGCAAGGGTCAGAAGTTGACGTGATTCTGCAAGGTGAGAATGAAGAAAACTTAACGCAAGCAGGCGCACAAGTGCTGCAAGCATTGCAAGAAAGGGCAAAATTAGCGACATTCCGACCAGATGCCGACCCCCGACAACCGGAAATCCAAATTCGCCCTGACTGGGAACGGGTTTCAGCTTTAGGGTTGAGCGCCGGGCAAATTGGTGCAACAGTTCAAACAGCAATTGAAGGTTCAGTTCCCACGCAAATTCAACGCGGTAATCGTTTAGTTGATGTACGGGTACAGCTAAATAAAGAAGCGATTCAGCGTCCTTCTCAGCTAGAGCAATTACCGCTATTTACAGAAAATAATCAGCTAATCCGGCTTTCAGATGTTGCGAAAATTCAAGAAGGTCAAGCGCCTGGTGAGGTGCAACGAATTAATCAGCGCCAAGCTTTTATTGTCGCAGGAAATCTCAGCGAGGGAGCTAGTCTTGGTGAAGCGATCGCAGAAGTCAACGAAGTACTAAAGGATGTAGACTTACCTGATGGCGTTTCCATTGTGCCTAGTTCTGCTCAAGAAACTAATCAGCAACTTCAGGATGCTTTAAAAACTTTGGGAGCGTTGGCGACGTTCTTAATCTTTGTCGTTATGGCGGTGCAATACAATTCGCTGATTGACCCATTAGTAATTATGTTCACCGTACCACTAGCCTTAGCTGGAGGAATTTTTGGACTTTACATTACCCAAACGGCAATTGGTGCAACTGTAATTGTTGGTGTCGTCCTGCTAGTAGGAATTGTGGTGAATGCAGGGATTCTTATGGTGGAACTAGCAAACCAAATTCGGGACGAAGAAAGTTGTAGTCGCCAAATTGCAATCGTCAAAGCTGCTCCTCAACGCTTGCGCCCAATTATCATGACCACAGTCACCACTATCTTGGGGCTGTTTCCTTTGGCATTGGGTATTGGCGAAGGTTCGGAGTTTTTGCAACCTTTAGGGATTGTAGTTTTCTTTGGGATGGCGATCTCAACAATGCTGACACTATTTATCATCCCTTGTTTTTACATTCTGCTGCACGATTTGCTGGGTGGAAATTGGGCAAAGCCAGTGTTAATCCGATTGCGTGGATTTACGAAAAAACTTACCAGCTAATCAGCATTTAAGTTGCATATCGCACAATAGCGATTTTGCTGGTGATGGCGATCGCCCTTACTGTTTGTTTCTGGGATGGTTATAAATAGAGAACCGTTTGTCATAGTCTCTCAACCTTATAACCATTTCAGACATCCACTTAGACATCACCCCTCTTCTAACTAACCTAGCCCTTCCCCAATGCTAAAAACAAAGTTTTCCAAAGTTTATGACGCTTAGGCTGAACAAAACGATAATCTTGGCTGAGTAAGTGAATAAAAACTAATACCTCACTGCAAGGCATTCTTTCTTGTTTGTGCTTTTTGTGCTTGAAAGCTTATGCTGATCCGCCCCGCCACAATCACTGACGTACCCGCAGTTTTACCAATGGTTGCCAAAATTTGTGCTTTGCATGAGTCTTGGGATTCTGCCAAGTATGGTTTTCTACCGCATCCAGAACAGCGTTATGAACAATGGTTGACGCGTTTGGCAAATAGCGATGTACGTAGTGTATTTCTAGTATCCGAAAATGAAGGGCAAATTGTAGGGTTTCTGGTAGCAACAATTGAGCGAGAAATACCAATTTATCAGTTACAGGAATTTGCTTTTATTCATGATATCTGGGTTGAGCCAGAATATCGCCAAAAGGGGATTGCGCGGCAGATGGTGATGCTGAGTGTTGAACGCTTTCATCAGATGGGCGTCAAGCAAATTCGTCTAGATACAGCAATTGCTAACGAGGCTTCACGGCGGTTATTTGCATCTTGTGGTTTTCGCTTCAGCATTATTGAAATGCTGATTGAATTGAGCCATTAGTCATAAGCTTATGACTAATGACTAATGACAAAGGACTAACTAGCTAACAGAGTTTTTTCTAGAGAAGTCCAACGGAAAGAGCGATCGCCACCTCTCTCAATAATGACTTTCACTCGTGGTTCTAGCTGAGGCAAATTCGTTAAATACTCAACCTCCTCATTAGAAAGAATATGCCCTTCAATAATCCACAAGACCAGCCCCTTTGACTTTGGTGGTAACTGTTCTAGATGAGAATTGAGAATTGGCGGCAAATAGTAAACCTGACCCACTGCTGCACCACTACCAGTGCTTTTTTTCCCAAGATGAGGAGGTCTGACTCCATGAATTCTTGTGAGATACGCAGCTACGTCACCCAGTCCTTTAGCGGTAATGTGGAGGGTAGTATAGCCAGCCGCCCGTATTCGGCGCTGATATCGACCTTCATAACCCCCTTCCAGAGGTACATACACACCAAGAGCGCCAAATTTTTCCAGATCGCGGATTAAACCGTTGCCAGTGGTAATTAGTGCCATAGATTTTCGTCTTATCCCACTTAGATATCTCTATTATTTACCCTGAACCGATAGATTAAAAGCATTTTTTTGAGCATTGAGAAGAGGCAGAGGGGCAGGGAGCAGAGGGGAAAGAGGAGGCAGAGTTTTTGAATTTTGAATTTTGAATTGATTTCTCCCCCTTGCCCCCTGCGCCCTGCTCCCTTGCTTCTTCCCCAGTCCCCATTCCCCAAAAATAACTCTATAAACTACTGGACAAACATAAATAAATAATTTATATTATTAGATTGTGACCAAAAACGCAAATTAGGTTGGCTTTTTACTGTCATTCTGAGGTAGTGTTAGCATCAAAAGCTGATGACTTAATCCAAATTGGATAATCTAACTCAGATTGATCATAGACTGGTAAACTAAGAAAGCTTTCAGGTCAACATTGGAGCGGATGGACGAATAACCAAAGCAAATCCTAAGCTCCAGGGTAAGTTTACTCCTGCGCCTCTGAAAAAGTAGGCAAAGTCTTAAACAATAGTTTAAGGTATTTAAGGAAGTAAAACTGAGCAGCAATGTTGGTTTCATGGCATTACGTCAGTCTCAGTTAACGGATACTGGGCGGTAAAAACCGCTTAAGTCCAACTGCAACACGGCAGTAGCCAATCTCCGGGAACCCGTCTCATAGGCGTGTAAAAATCGGAAACCCCGCCGACAGCGCTGCCTCCAGAAAGTGCCAGAGCAATTGCTTGGACAAAAGCATTGCTGCACACAGCTTAAAGCTGTAGCGCCTTGCATTGATTCCAGAAGTTACTCCTTCCCAATGGGAAGAGACTTGTGGCTGCTCTGGTGATCTAGTGAGTGAAGCTAAACAGATTCACCAAGCAGTACGGACACGGTTTGTTGTGTCCGAAAGCATTTGGAGCGGTTTATTAAAGCCATTCCAAATTTCGCAGGCTAACCCAGCCTAAACTGATGCGTACAAAACGTGTCCTCTAGAGTCCAATTCCAAGGTCAGCAAGTAGAAAGGAGAACCAGTTATTGTGTCTGTAGGTATTCTCGGCACCAAGCTGGGCATGACCCAAATATTTGACGAAGCAGGAGTAGCTATTCCTGTGACTGTCATTCAAGCAGGGCCATGCACTGTTACACAAGTTAAAACGAAAGAAACCGACGGTTATTTTGCCATTCAAGTTGGTTATGGCGAAGTTAAACCCAAGGCACTAAACAGACCACTACTGGGACATTTGGCTAAATCATCCGCCCCAGCATTGCGTCACTTAAATGAATATCACACCGATAGCTCTAGTGATTATGCTTTAGGTCAAGAGATTAAAGCAGATATTTTTAGTGCAGGTCAAATTGTCGATGTCGTCGGCACAAGCATCGGTCGCGGCTTTGCGGGAAACCAGAAGCGCAACAACTTTGCTCGTGGGCCCATGTCACACGGTTCCAAAAATCACAGAGCGCCTGGATCAATTGGTGCTGGTACAACACCAGGTCGTGTCTATCCAGGTAAGCGGATGGCAGGACGTTTAGGTGGAAAACGCATCACAATCCGTAAATTGACCATAGTGCGAGTTGATCCAGAACGCAACATATTACTAATTAAAGGAGCCATTCCTGGTAAGCCAGGCGCTCTAGTCAGTGTTGTGCCTGCAAAAATAGTGGGATAGTCAGAAGTCATTAGTCAGTAGTCATTAGTCAGTAGTCATTGGCTAAGGACAAATGGCAAAAGACCCTCCGGGTTCGCCAGGTACTCATGGGGGAAACCCCCAAGACCGTACTGGCTCACCAATGACAAAGGACAAAGGACAGATAACAAAGATGGTTGAAAGCGTAGTTAAAAATTGGCAAGGAGAACAGGTCGGTGAGACGACCTTCGAGTTGCGCGTTGCCAAAGAAGAAACAGCGTCTCATATTGTGCATCGCGCCTTAGTACGGCAATTGACTAATGCTCGTCAAGGAAATGCCAGTACAAAAACTCGTGCTGAAGTCAGAGGCGGCGGTCGGAAACCTTGGCGACAAAAAGGTACTGGTCGCGCTCGTGCTGGGTCTATTCGTTCTCCATTGTGGCGTGGTGGTGGTGTGATCTTTGGGCCAAAACCCAGAGACTTCAACCTCAAATTGAACCGCAAAGAGCGACGTTTGGCACTGCGAACAGCATTTGTCAGCCGCATTGACGACTTGATCGTAGTAGAAGAATTTAGCACTGAGCTATCTCGCCCCAAGACTAAAGAATTAGTGGCAGCGCTTGACCGTTGGGGAGTAGTACCAGAAAGCAAGGCACTGTTAATTTTGTCTGAGATTGCGGATACAGATAACGTCTATCTGTCAGCCCGCAACATTGAAAATTTAAAACTAATTGCAGCCGACCAGCTAAATGTTTTTGATTTACTGCACGCTGACAAAATTGTAGTTACGGCATCAGCCCTAGAAAAAATTCAGGAGGTCTACAGTGCCTAGCTTTGACCCCCGTGACCTTGCCGACTTAGTACGTCGCCCAATCGTCACCGAAAAAGCGACCATCTTGATGGAGCAAAACAAGTACACCTTTGAAGTAATTCCCAAGGCATCAAAGCCAGAAATCAAGGCTGCGATCGAAGACTTGTTTCAGGTCAAGGTTGTAAAAGTCAACACCATCTTACCACCACGTAAAAAGCGGCGCGTTGGTAAATTTATTGGTTATAAGCCCCAATATAAGCGAGCGATCGTCACTGTCGCACCTGGGGATGAAGACAAGATTAGACAAGTTCTATTCCCAGAAGTCTAAAAAAGTTAGGAGTTAGGAGTTAAGAGTTAGGAGTTACTACGCTCAAAACTCAGCACTCAAAATTTCAAACTCAGCACTTAGCACTCAGCACTTAAAAATATGGGTACCCGTTCTTATCGCCCTTATACCCCCAGCACTCGCCAAGTTACAATCTCTGACTTTGCGGAAATTACTAGAACCGAGCCAGAAAAATCCTTAACAACCTCGAAGCATCGCGCCAAAGGTCGGAATAATCACGGACGGATTACTAGTCGTCGCCGGGGTGGCGGACACAAACAGCTTTATCGGATCATCGATTTTAAAAGGGATAAACATAATATTCCTGCTAAAGTCGCAGCAATTGAATACGATCCTAACCGGAATGCCAGAATTGCCCTCTTGTATTACCAAGACGGCGAAAAACGATACATCCTTCACCCCAACGGGTTGAAAGTTGGAACAATAATTATTTCTGGGCCTGAGTCTCCCTTTGAAGATGGTAATGCCTTACCACTCTGGAAGATTCCTTTGGGTACTAGTGTTCACAACGTAGAGCTGACTCCTGGTAAAGGTGGTCAAATTGTACGTGCTGCTGGTGCTAGCGCTCAAGTCGTGGCAAAAGAAGGTAATTATGTAACTCTCAAGTTGCCTTCAGGAGAAGTCCGTTTGATTCGACGCGAGTCTTACGCCACCATTGGGCAAGTGGGCAACACCGATGCGAGAAACCTAAGTGCAGGTAAAGCCGGACGAAATCGCTGGAAAGGTCGCCGTCCTAAGGTTAGAGGTAGCGTTATGAACCCAGTGGATCACCCACATGGAGGTGGTGAAGGTAGAGCGCCTATCGGTAGATCGGGGCCTGTTACACCTTGGGGTAAACCCACATTGGGCGCGAAGACACGCAATCGCAAGAAACTTAGCAGCAAGTTGATTGTACGTCGTCGTCGTAAGTCTTCTAAACGCGGTCGCGGTGGTCGTGAATCATAGAATTTTAGATTTTAGATTTTGGATTTTAGATTGGGTCTACTTGTGAACATTGAAAATTTGTGAAACTTGATTCAGACACGTTAATTATCCAAAATCCGAAACTCTAAATCCTAATTCCTAAATCCTAAAGCCAAAATTGAACTATGGGTCGTTCTCTAAAAAAAGGTCCTTTCGTTGCGGATCATCTTCTAAAGAAAATTGAAAAGCTCAACGACAACAACAGAAAAGAAGTTATTAAAACTTGGTCACGAGCTTCGACAATTTTGCCTCTAATGGTAGGTCATACTATCGCTGTTCACAACGGACGCCAACACGTTCCAGTTTTTGTAAATGAACAGATGGTAGGACACAAATTGGGTGAATTTGCCCCGACACGCACCTACAGGGGTCATGGAAAAAGCGACAAAAAAGCGGGTAGGTAGTTATTAGTCATTGGTCATTTGTCATTGGTCATTAGTTATTAGCTTTTGACAAAGGACAAAGGATAAAGGACGAAGGACAAAATTGGAGAAAATTATGGCTACTAATACTACTGAAGTAAAAGCGATCGCTCGTTTTATCCGCATCTCGGCTTACAAGGTGCGTCGGGTACTCGATCAAATTCGGGGGCGATCTTACCGAGAAGCGTTAATCATCCTGGAATTCATGCCCTATCGCGCTACTGAACCTATATTGAAGGTTCTCAGAAGCGCTGCTGCTAATGCCGAACACAACGCTGGGTTAGATCGGACTCAACTAGTTATTACTCAGGCTTATGCCGATCAAGGGCCGCCGTTGAAGCGCTTCCAACCAAGAGCGCAAGGTCGAGCTTACCAAATTCGCAAGCCGACGTGTCATATTACTGTAGCTGTTGCAGCCGCCCCAGAAAAATAAGCACGTTTTCACGAATAAATTGCGTAAAGTAAGAAATTTTAGAGGAAGCATTCGTGGGACAAAAGATTCATCCAGTTGGTTTTCGCCTGGGTATTACACATGAACATCAATCCCGTTGGTTTGCTGTTCCTGATCGCTATCCAGAACTTCTCCAAGAAGATTACAAACTCCGTCAATACATAGATCAAAAGCTGGGTAGACAGGCTCAAAACAACGCCGGAATTTCCGAGGTACGGATTGAGCGCAAAGCCGACCAAATCGACTTAGAAGTACGCACAGCTAGACCTGGTGTTGTAGTGGGTCGTGGTGGACAAGGTATCGAATCCTTACGTACCGGACTCCAAGGAGTGTTGGGTGGCAATCGCCAAATTCGCATTAACGTAGTTGAAGTGCAACGAGTTGATGCTGATGCCTACCTAATTGCTGAATATATTGCTCAACAATTGGAACGTCGGGTTTCCTTTCGGCGGGTAGTGCGGCAATCGATTCAACGCGCTCAACGGGCGGGTGTCCAAGGTATTAAAATCCAAGTTAGCGGTCGCCTCAACGGTGCAGAAATTGCCCGGACAGAGTGGACTCGTGAAGGTAGAGTACCTTTACATACCTTACGGGCTGACATTGACTACTCTTATTGCACAGCAAAAACTGTTTACGGCATTTTGGGTATCAAAGTATGGGTGTTTAAGGGAGAAATTATTCCTGGACAGGAACCAGATCCACTACCACCAGCAAGCCGCGATCGCGAACGTGACCCCCGCGATCGCGATCGTGAACCCCGTCGCCGTCAACAACAACGTCGTCGCCAGCAATTTGAAGACCGCTCAAATGAAGGGTAAACGGGGACTGGGAAATGGGGACTGGGGACTGGGTAAGAATTCTCAATCCCCAATCCCTGATTCCCAATCCCTGATTCCCAGTACCTAGTACCCAGTAGCTAATCATGTTAAGCCCTAGAAGAACTAAATTCCGCAAACAACAGCGGGGACGGATGGAAGGACTAGCCACCCGTGGTAGTACCCTCAACTTCGGTGATTTTGCACTCCAAGCTCAAGAACCTGCTTGGATTACCTCGCGTCAAATCGAGGCTTCCCGTCGGGCAATGACTCGTTATATTCGTCGGGGTGGACAAATCTGGATTCGGATTTTCCCTGATAAACCTGTAACCATGCGTCCTGCTGAAACCCGGATGGGTTCTGGTAAAGGTAATCCAGAGTTTTGGGTAGCTGTAGTCAAGCCAGGACGAATTTTGTTTGAAATCGGTGGGGTTTCTGAAGAAATCGCCCGTGAAGCGATGCGTTTGGCTTCATTTAAACTGCCCATCAAAACTAAGTTTATTGTGCGCTCTCAACCACAGGAGCAGGAGTAACTTATGCCTCTTCCCAAGATTTCAGAAGCTAGAGAATTAAGTGACGAGAAGCTCTCTGATGAAATTGTCGCAATTAAAAGACAACTATTTCAGTTGCGCTTGCAAAAAGCCACCAGACAACTAGAAAAGCCCCACCAGTTCCGACAATTGCGCCACCGCCTAGCCCAATTGCTGACACTAGAAACAGAACGCAAACGGGCAGCAAGTCAATCGGCTAAAGAAAAAAAGTAGGAGATTATGGCAGTTAAAGAACGAGTTGGCTTGGTAGTGAGCGATAAAATGCAAAAAACTGTGGTAGTCGCCATAGAAAACCGCGCTCCTCACCCCAAGTACGGCAAGATTGTGGTTAACACCCAACGATATAAAGTTCACGACGAAGAAAATCAGTGTAAAGTAGGCGATCGCGTTCGCATTCAGGAAACTAGACCCCTGAGCAAAACTAAGCGCTGGAAAATCACAGAAGTCCTGAACGTCAAGCCTACTTAAACCTCATCGTTGTTAGAAACTAACAACATTACAAGGGAGAATAATTGTGATTCAACCCCAGACTTACCTGAATGTCGCAGATAATAGCGGCGCCCGCAAACTGATGTGCATCCGCATCTTAGGCGGAGGCAATCGTCGTTATGGTTTTATTGGCGATAAAATTATCGCAGTTGTCAAAGATGCTACACCCAACATGGCTGTTAAAAAGTCTGATGTTGTAGAAGCAGTAATTGTTCGGACTCGGAAAGCTGTAAGTCGTGACAGTGGTATGAGTATTCGCTTTGATGATAACGCTGCTGTAATTATCAACAAAGACGGTAATCCCAGAGGCACACGGGTTTTTGGCCCAGTTGCACGGGAACTGCGCGATAAAAACTTTACTAAAATTGTTTCTCTGGCTCCGGAGGTGCTTTAATGGCAACCAAACAAGGTACGCCCAAAGTATTCCATAAAATGCACGTCAAAACTGGCGACACTGTACAAGTGATTGCTGGCAAAGACAAAGGAAAAATTGGCGAAATTACTCAGGCATTTCCCCAACTGAGTAAAGTCATCGTCAAAGGTGTCAACATTAAAACCAAGCACGTTAAACCCCAGCAAGAAGGGGAATCAGGGCGAATTATTACCCAAGAATTCCCAATTCATAGCTCCAACGTCATGCTTTATTCCACCAAGCAAAACGTCGCTAGTCGTGTTGGTTACACCTTTACCTCAGAAGGTAAAAAAGTCAGAAAACTAAAGAAAACTGGCGAAATTCTCGATAAATAAGAATTAGCCAACTTGAAATTTTAGATTTTAAATTTAATCCAAAATCCAAAATCTAAAATCCAAAATTAAAGTTTCCCTGACAAAGCCCAGGGATATCAGGACAAAAAACTATGGCGACAACAAGACTCAAAACCTTATATCAAGAGACAATCGTCCCCAAACTGACCACTCAGTTTCAATATACCAACGTTCATCAAGTACCGAAGTTGGTAAAGGTTACGATTAACCGGGGTTTGGGTGAAGCAGCCCAAAATGCGAAGTCTCTAGAGGCATCCATTAACGAAATTGCCTTGGTAACAGGTCAAAAACCAGTGGTGACAAGGGCGAAAAAGGCGATCGCTGGCTTTAAGATTCGTCAAGGGATGCCTGTAGGGATCATGGTGACTCTCAGAGCCGAACGGATGTATGCCTTTTTCGACAGACTAGTTAGCCTGTCATTACCCAGAATTCGAGATTTTCGTGGCGTTAGCCCTAAAAGCTTTGACGGACGCGGTAACTACACTTTGGGTGTGAGAGAACAGCTAATTTTTCCAGAAGTCGAATACGACAGCATCGATCAAGTACGTGGGATGGATATTTCCATCATCACCACAGCAAAAAACGACGAAGAGGGACGCGCCTTACTTAAAGAATTAGGAATGCCCTTTCGCGATCAATAAGTTCATCTATAGAGGGAACGATGGCGGCTAACGACACAATTGCAGATATGCTGACGCGCATCCGCAATGCCAACCTGGCGCGGCATCAAACTACACAAGTGCCAGCGACAAAATTAACCCGGAGCATTGCCAAAGTGCTACGGGAGGAAGGCTTTATTGCTGAAATCGAAGAAGCAGAAGAAGGGGTAAAACGCAATCTGGTGATTTCCCTGAAATACAAGGGAAAAAACCGTCAGCCTTTGATCACCGCCTTAAAGCGAGTGAGTAAGCCTGGCTTGCGTGTTTATTCAAATCGAAAAGAATTACCAAGGGTACTAGGCGGCATTGGCATTGCCATTATTTCTACATCCAGTGGCATTATGACTGACCGCGAAGCGCGGCGTCAGAACTTGGGTGGCGAAGTACTTTGTTACGTTTGGTAGTCATTGGTCATTGGTCATTAGTCATTGGTCATTAGTCATTTGTTATTGGTGAAATACAAAGGACGAAGGACAAAAGACAAAGGACAAAGGACAAATAACAAAGGACAAAAAGTCATGTCTCGTATTGGTAAACGTCCAATTACTATTCCCGCCAAAGTTCAAGTGGCGATCGATGGTACGAATATTGTGGTGAAAGGCCCGAAAGGAGAACTTTCTCGCACTCTCAGAGATAATGTCTCACTCTCTCAAGAGGGAGAAATATTACACGTAAATCGTCGGGATGAAACTCGGACATCGAAGCAATTGCACGGCTTGAGCCGCACTTTAGTTGCCAACATGGTCGAGGGAGTTTCCCAAGGTTTTCAGCGCCGTTTGGAAATTCAAGGCGTTGGTTACAGGGCACAACTTCAAGGGCGTAACCTAGTTTTAAATATGGGTTATAGCCATCAAGTGCAAATTGAACCACCAGAAGGAATTCAGTTTGCCGTAGAAGGCCCCACTAACGTTATTGTTAGCGGCTATGACAAAGAAATCGTTGGTAACACAGCCGCCAAAATTCGTGCCGTTCGTCCACCAGAACCTTACAAAGGTAAAGGCATTCGCTATGCCGGTGAAGTGGTCAGACGGAAAGCTGGTAAGACTGGTAAGGGTGGTAAGAAGTAGAAATGAAACTTACTCGTAGAGAATCAAAAAACCGTCGTCATCGACGCGTCCGTGGCAAAGTTATTGGCTCCCCAGAACGTCCCCGTTTAGCGGTATTTCGTTCCAATGAGCATATTTATGCTCAGCTGATTGATGATACTCAGCATCAAACCATCGTAGCCGCATCGACTGTAGAACCAGAGTTGAAATCTAGTTTAGCGTCAGGTGCAAACCGCGATGCATCGGTACAAGTTGGTAAGTTGATTGCAGTGCGATCGCTCGAAAAAGGCATCACCAAAGTAGTCTTCGATCGCGGTGGTAACTTATATCATGGTCGTGTCAAAGCACTAGCTGATGCAGCCCGCGAAGCTGGTTTAGATTTCTAAAGTCATTGGTCATTAGTCATTAGTTATTAGACAAAGGACAAATGACAAAAGACAAATGACAACTGACAAATGACGTTCACCAGAGCATAAATTATGGCAACAGAGCGTAAAAGTAGAACAAAGCGTGCCAAAAAAGAAGAAACCACTTGGCAAGAGCGGGTTATTCAAATCCGCCGCGTAAGTAAAGTGGTCAAAGGTGGTAAAAAACTCAGCTTCCGAGCGATCGTTGTCGTTGGTAACGAACGCGGTCAGGTTGGAGTCGGAGTAGGCAAAGCTTCCGATGTAATTGGCGCTGTAAAAAAAGGTGTAGCCGACGGCAAAAAACACCTCATTGATATCCCAATCACCAAATCCAACTCCATTCCCCATCCTATAGATGGTGTTGGTGGTGGTGCAAAAGTGATTATGCGTCCAGCCTCACCTGGTACTGGGGTAATTGCTGGTGGTGCTGTGCGAACTGTGTTGGAATTAGCAGGAGTTCGTAACGTTTTAGCCAAGCAACTTGGCTCCAACAATCCGCTCAATAATGCTAGAGCCGCAGTTAATGCCTTATCTACACTGCGTACCCTTTCTGAAGTCGCCGAAGATCGCGGTATTCCTATTCAAAATCTCTACATCTAAATTTAGTCATTAGTCATTGGTCATTAGTGAATAACAAAGGACAAATGGCAAATGACAAATGACAAACGAAAAATGAGAACTTGATAAATTATGAGACTCCATGATGTTAAGCCGCAAAAAGGCTCAAAGAAACGCAAGAAGCGTGTAGCTAGAGGTATTTCTGCCGGTCAAGGCGCTAGTGCTGGTTTAGGTATGCGGGGTCAAAAATCTCGTTCTGGTAGCGGGACTCGACCAGGTTTTGAAGGTGGTCAACAGCCATTGTACCGCCGCTTACCTAAGCTGAAGGGCTTTCCGATTGTTAATCAGAAGATTTACACTACGATTAATGTAGAGAAGCTAGCCTCCCTTCCCGCGAATACAGAAGTAACTTTGACCTCATTGAAAGCCGCAGGTATCCTGACTGCTGTCAAAGGGCCATTGAAAGTTTTAGGTAACGGGGAATTGAGCATTCCGCTCAAGGTACAAGCGGCAGCTTTTACAGTTTCAGCTCGTAGCAAAATTGAGGCAGCTGGTGGTAGTTGTGAAGTCTTATGAGTGAGCCGGAACAGCGCACTTAAATGCAAGCCAACTCGCTGCCAGTGCTTGGTTCACTATAAAGGTAGCACTCTATGATCAGTCGAGATAAAGCTCCAACGGCTCAAGAAACTTTTATGCAGATGGCGCAGGCAGCTGGCCTCAGAGGTAGGCTGCTTGTCACCGTCGGTATTTTGATTTTGGTTCGCTTGGGTATTTTCTTACCCGTCCCAGGCATTGATAGACCGAGATTTGCCGAAGCCATATCGGGTAGTAATTCCATATTCGGCTTATTGGATATATTTTCCGGGCGAGGACTTTCGACTTTGGGAGTCTTTGCTTTAGGAATTTTGCCCTTCATTAATGCGTCTATTATCATCCAATTACTGACGGCGGCGATTCCAACTTTAGAAAATTTACAGAAAAATGAAGGGGAAGCTGGTCGCCGAAAAATCTCGCAAATTACCCGCTATGTCACTGTAGGTTGGGCAATCCTTCAAAGTACAGCTTTTTCGGCATTATTCCTCCAACAATTCGCCTTAAAGCCAGGGCCTATATTTGTCGCTGAAACTGCGATCGCTCTGACAGCTGGTTCGATGTTCGTTATGTGGGCATCAGAACTAATTACAGAACGAGGTATTGGCAACGGAGCATCATTGTTGATTTTTGTCAACATTGTTGCATCATTACCAAAAGCTTTGGGTGATACCATCGACTTGGTGCAAGTCGGCGGTCGGGAAGCAGTGGGTCGGGTGATCGTGTTGGTCTTAGTTTTCCTCGCAACAATTGTTGGTATTGTGATTGTGCAGGAAGGAATGCGCCGCATCCCAATTATTTCGGCTCGTCGCCAAGTAGGTCGAAGAGTTTTGGCAGAGCAGCGTAGTTATCTGCCACTGCGGCTAAACCAAGGCGGCGTAATGCCAATTATTTTTGCTGCTGCCATCCTCAGTTTGCCACTGCTAATCGCCAATTTTACTAAAAATGCCGATTTGGCAAATATAGTTAACACTTATTTGAGTCCAAGCGGTTCTAGCTCCTGGGTCTATGCCTTGGTCTACATGATTTCCATTGTTTTCTTCAGCTACTTCTATTCTTCGTTGATTCTCAACCCGGTAGATGTGGCGCAGAACTTGAAGAAAATGGGTTCTAGTATTCCTGGGATTCGTCCCGGCAAGGCAACTAGCGAGTATATCGAACGCGTTTCCAACCGACTAACTTTTTTGGGTGCGATCTTTTTGGGCTTCGTTGCTATTATCCCCACTGCCGTAGAAAGCGCTTTGAATGTGAAAACTTTCCGGGGAATAGGTGCAACCTCGTTGTTAATTTTAGTTGGTGTGGCAATTGAGACAGCCAAACAAGTCCAAACTTATGTCATCTCTCAGCGCTATGAAGGAATGGTGAAATAATAGTGACGCGATTAATCTTCTTGGGGCCACCTGGAGCGGGTAAAGGAACACAAGCTCAAACCTTGGCTGAACACTTGAATATTCCCCATATTTCTACTGGTGAAATATTAAGACAAGCCATGAAAGAGCAGACTCCTTTAGGAATCAAAGCTCAAAGTTATGTTGATAGCGGCGAGTTAGTACCCGACCAGCTAGTGCAGGACTTGGTACAGGAGCGCCTCAGTCAACCAGATGCCAAAAATGGTTGGATTCTAGATGGTTTTCCCCGAAAAGTGACCCAAGCAGCTTTTCTGGAGAAGTTACTGGAAGCAATACATCAAGGTGGCGAAAGGGTAGTCAATTTAGATGCACCAGATGAAATTGTCATCGCACGCTTGCTAGCTAGAGGACGAAAAGATGATACCGAAGAGGTGATTCGCCGTCGTTTAGAAGTGTACCGTGCTGAAACTGCACCTTTAATTGATTATTATGGCGATCGCCAAAAACTCCTAACAGTCAATGGCAATCAGTCCCAAGAAGATGTCACTGATGAACTACAAAAGGTAATCGCTTCTTGAAAACGAGGGGAAGTAGGGACTAGATAATTCCCGACTCCCCACTCCCAAGAAAAAGATCAATTTTAGCTAAGATATATTAATAAACTGTTGATATATTTCTTAAAATGTGTTTCTTTGCAGATGAAGCGCTGCAACTGAACACGAAATTGTTGAGTTGAGGAAAAAACAAATTGTCTAAGCAAGATTTGATTGAAATGGAAGGCACGGTTACAGAGTCCTTGCCCAATGCGATGTTTCGCGTTGACTTGGACAATGGCTTTAACGTGCTAGCACACATTTCCGGCAAGATTCGCCGAAATTATATCAAGATTTTGCCCGGCGATCGCGTCAAGGTAGAGTTAACGCCCTACGACTTGACCAAAGGCAGAATTACCTATCGACTACGAAAGAAGTAAGTATATGTAGAGAATTTTACCATAAAACCATTTTTTTGACTGTTTACTAGTCATTTAACTGGATTATTTTCCCTATAAATGCTATAATTTTATATTTGGAGTCAAAAAATAAAAGGCATGAAAGTTAGAGCCTCAGTCAAGAAAATTTGTGAAAAGTGTAACGTGATCAAACGTCGTGGTCGCGTCATGGTGATTTGCGTGAACCCCAAGCACAAACAACGTCAAGGATAACACTCTTACCAACAGAGTGAGTTGTAGCACGCATATCATCATTAAAACGAAAAGACGCGATTAATCACGTTTTTCCAACCAACAGTAATTGCGAGAACAATAGGGAGAGTTCATTGTGGCACGTATTGCCGGAGTAGACCTTCCACGCGATAAGCGCGTCGAGATCGGTCTGACTTACATCTACGGAATTGGGTTATCACGCGCTCAAGAAATTATAGCGGCAACTGGTGTGAACCCAGACATCCGCGTTAAGGACTTAAGTGATGCCGATGTGACAGCCCTAAGAGGGGAAATAGAAAGCAACTATCAAGTTGAAGGCGACTTGCGGCGCTTGGAGTCTTTGAACATCAAGCGCTTAGTTGACATTGGTACCTACAGAGGTCGTCGTCATCGCATGGGCTTACCAGTCAGAGGCCAAAGAACTCGCACCAATGCCAGAACCCGTCGAGGCAGAAGGCAGACAGTGGCAGGGAAGAAGAAGGCTCCAGGGAAATAATTTTGCAACGCTTGCTAATTCGAGCAAGTTTTACCTTAAATCAACTAAACAAGTATGGCGAGACAACCAACTAAAAAAACCGGGAGCAAGAAGCAGAAACGGAATGTACCCAGTGGAATGGCCTACATCCAGTCTACTTTCAACAATAGCATTGTCACCATTACCGATCAAAACGGAGATGTCATCTCCTGGGCTAGCGCTGGTTCTAGCGGTTTTAAGGGAGCAAAAAAGGGAACTCCCTTTGCAGCGCAAACCGCAGCTGAAAGTGCAGCCCGTCGAGCTATCGATCAAGGAATGCGCCAAATTGAGGTAATGGTCAGTGGGCCAGGAGCAGGTAGAGAAACCGCTATCCGGGCACTTCAAGGAGCAGGACTGGAAATTACATTGATTCGGGATATTACCCCGATTCCTCACAATGGTTGTCGTCCACCCAAGCGCCGTCGAGTTTAAATACTAAGACTTGGGCAGTGAGGGCAAAAAGTGACAGCCAGCAATGACCGCTTGAGCGTCTAACGTCCAAACTGTCATTGAGTCAAAGCTTGGGCGACCAGAAGCGTGTCAGATTTTCCCACCGGGAAAGCTGTTAGGCTTCGGGCTACCCAAAATATTATTAGCACCTGCAAGCTCAATAGAAGTGTCAAACTATACCGTAACTTTATACTAGTAGTTTGATATACCTATAATCTACAGGACATAAATTCAATTCGGGAGGCAATTGATTTGTCTGCTAGCAGCACCTTAGAAGAAGGGAGGCTCATCCGTGGCGCAGTTTCAAATTGAATGTGTAGAGTCGAATACCGAAGAAAGTCGGAACCATTACAGTAAATTTGTTTTGGAACCTCTCGAACGCGGTCAAGGGATAACTGTTGGCAACGCACTGCGGCGGGTTTTACTGTCTAATTTAGAAGGTACAGCAGTTACAGCAGTGCGGATTGCGGGCGTTTCACATGAGTTCGCCACAGTTCCGGGCGTGCGGGAAGATGTGCTGGAAATCCTCATGAGAATGAAGGAAGTTATCCTGAAAAACTATTCTTCGCAGCCTCAGATTGGTAGATTACTCGTTAGCGGCCCAGCAACAATCACTGCGGCACATTTTGATTTACCCAGTGAAGTAGAAGTCATCGATCAGACTCAGTATGTAGCTACCATCGCTGAGGGTGGAAAGCTGGAAATGGAATTTCGGATCGAGAAGGGCAAAGGCTATCGCACTGTAGAGCGAGGACGTGAGGAAGCCACATCGTTGGATTTTCTGCAAATCGACTCGATATTTATGCCAGTGCGAAAAGTCAACTACAGTGTTGAAGAATCTCGTGGGGAAGGCTTGATTCCAAAAGACCGACTACTGTTGGAAGTTTGGACAAATGGCAGTATTTCTCCTCAAGAAGCACTATCTTCTGCTGCTGCGATCTTGGTAGATTTATTCAACCCGTTGAAAGATATCTCCCTAGAACCAACAGATACAGGTTCCGATATTCCAGACGATCCAACTGCCCAGATACCCATCGAAGAGTTGCAACTTTCTGTGCGGGCATATAACTGTCTCAAACGGGCACAAGTTAACTCTGTGGCAGATTTGTTGGATTATACCCAAGAAGACCTCTTAGAAATTAAGAACTTTGGGCAGAAGTCAGCAGAAGAAGTCGTGGAAGCTTTGCAGCGACGCTTGGGCATCACCCTGCCAATGGAAAGAGGCTCTAAACACCCTTAAGAAAAACCTTCATAATTCATAGTGCATAATTATGCGTCACCGTTGTCGCGTCAAAAAACTCAGTAAACCAGCCGATCAACGCCGTGCTTTACTGCGATCGCTCGCCACCGAGCTGATCCGTCATGGTAAGATCACAACCACTTTAATTAGAGCGAAAGTTCTCAGAAGTGAAGTGGAAAAAATGATTACCCTAGCCAAAAATGGCTCTTTATCAGCACGTCGGGAAGCTCTTGGCTATATCTTCGACAAACAACTGGTTCACGCTCTATTTGAGCAAGCTCCAACTCGATATGGCGATCGCCAGGGCGGTTATACCCGCATCCTGCGTACCGTACCTCGTCGGGGTGATAATGCAAAAATGGCAATAATTGAATTGGTTTAAGTCATTGGTCAATTAGTCATTGGTCATTAGTCATTGGTCATTAGTGAATAACTAAGGACAAGTGATAAAGGACAAATGACAAAAGACAAAGGACAAAATCTGTATGTTAGAAAGCCACCAGCCTACACAAACTCATCGAGTAGCCTTGGTAATCCAATACCTAGGCACTCATTTTCATGGCTGGCAACGGCAAAAACAACACCGGACAGTCCAAGAAGAGATTGAAATTGCGATCGCTACTATTCTTGGGCATCATGTAACACTACACGGTGCTGGGCGAACCGATTCTGGAGTTCATGCTGCTGCTCAAGTAGCCCATTTTGAAGCAACAGGTTTTATTCCGCCTCACAAGTGGGCAACAATCCTCAACAGCTACCTGCCGCCAGATATATTAATCAGGGCTTCAGCTAGTGTCGATAACCGTTGGCACGCTCGCTTTAGTGCAGCCTATCGACGGTATCGCTACACAATATATACTAAAGATCGGCTTAACTTGTTTGTAAGACCCTTCAGTTGGCATTATTATTATGCACCCCTGGATGAATCTTTAATCCAAGCTGCCTTGAAACCTCTCTTAGGAAAGCATCACTTAGCTGCTTTTCACCGTGCAGGCTCAAAGCGATCGCATTCCTGGGTAGAGGTGCAAGCAGCAGAGTGTCGTCGCAGTGGGCCATTTATCCATATTGAAATACAGGCAGATGGATTTTTGTATGGCATGGTACGGCTGTTGGTAGGGATGCTGGTAGAAGTAGGTTCTGGACAACGAACACTTTCTAGCTTCACCGAACTCTGGAAAGAAGAACGCCGGGAAGAAGTGAAATATGCCGCACCGCCTCAAGGCTTGTGTTTGTTGCGAGTCGGCTATCCCGATTTTCCCTTTCCGAAAGAGATTTGGTACGACACCTTGCCAAAGTTCGTCACTAGTCAAGAGTCATTAGTCATTGGTTCTTAGTAACTACAAATGACAAAAGACAAATGACTAATGACAAATTAAAAATGACAAAGGACAAATGACAAATGACAACAGTTAAAACATACCTTCCTTCTCAAGCAACCCTTGAGCGTGAGTGGTACATAGTAGATGCCACCGATAAACGCCTCGGTCGCCTCGCCAGCGAAGTCGCCCAGGTATTGAGAGGCAAAAAGAAACCCGAATATACGCCTCATCTAGATACAGGTGATTTCGTAATCATCATCAATGCCGAGAAAGTAGCAGTTACAGGCAAAAAGCGCACTCAAAAGCTTTACCGCCGCCATTCTGGTCGTCCCGGTGGGATGAAAACCGAAACTTTCGCTAAACTACAAGACCGCATACCAGAGCGGATTTTAGAACAAGCTGTTAAAGGTATGCTACCTAAAAATAGCCTCGGTAAGCAGTTGTTCACCAAGCTGAAAGTTTATGCTGGGCCTACGCATCCCCATGATGCTCAAAAACCTAAAGAACTAAAAATTAGTACAATTCCTGGAGAAGAAAATTAATGGTAGTAGCAGATGCTAATAGCGGTCGCGCCGTATACTGGGGTACTGGCCGCCGTAAGAATGCGGTAGCACGGGTACGCTTGGTTCCAGGCACTGGTCAACTGATTGTGAACGGTAAAGATGGAACCTTGTATTTCCAATTTAACCCTAACTATCTGGGAGTCATTAAAGCACCACTGGAAACTCTGGGATTAGAAAACGAATATGACATTTTGGTGAAAGCAGAAGGCGGCGGCTTGACCGGACAGGCTGATTCTGTTCGTTTGGGAGTTGCTCGTGCTTTGTGCCAACTAGACCCAGATAACCGCCCACCTTTGAAAACCGAAGGTTATTTGACTCGCGATCCCAGAGCAAAAGAGCGGAAGAAATATGGTTTACATAAAGCTCGGAAAGCGCCTCAGTACTCTAAGCGTTAGAAATTGGGCAAGTGGGTATGGGGCATCTCCCCACTCCCCACTCTGTAGCTGCAATTGAACGCTGAAAGTTATAATTTATATAGATTCATCACAAAAAGAACAATGGCTAAAGCTGATATTCACCCCAAGTGGTATCCAGATGCTAAAGTTTACTGCAACGGTCAAGTTGTTATGACCATTGGCTCTACCAAGCCAGAATTGCACGTAGATGTTTGGTCTGGAAATCACCCATTTTACACCGGTACTCAGAAGATTATTGACACTGAGGGTCGAGTAGAGCGCTTCCTCCGTAAGTACGGTATGAGCAGCACTCAAACATCTGGCGACGAACAAGACAAAAAGTAGCGAGTTGGCTCTGCTGTTAACGACGGCCCTGCATCAGCTGGGTCGATTTTCATTTATATGCTCGAGCCAATTTGTTATTTTTTTAAGGAGCGATCGCACTCGTCATGGCTGAATCATACTTACTGGACAAACTAAAATCCGTTGAACAAACTTTTAATGAATTAACCCGTCGTCTTGGCGACCCCGATACCGCTAGCAATCCTGATGAGTATCAAGAAATTGCTAAGTCTCGTTCTTCTTTGGAAGAGGTAGTTAATACTTATGAAATTTGGAAAACAGCCCAAGAAGACTTAATCGGAGCGCGTCAGGTTTACAAAGAATCTGCAAGTGACCCAGAGTTGCAAGAAATGGCATCACTGGAAGTAAAGGAACTTGAAGAAAAAATCGAACATTTAGAGTCTCGCTTGAAAGTCTTACTGCTACCACGCGATCCCAATGATGAAAAGAATATCATGTTGGAAATTCGCGCTGGCACTGGTGGCGATGAAGCAAGCATTTGGGCTGGCGATTTGATGCAGATGTACACCCGCTATGCCCAGACTCAAGGTTGGAAAGTTTCTCTAGTGAGCGAATCTCGTGGAGAAATGGGTGGCTGGAAAGAGGTCATTTTAGAAATTAAAGGTAATGACGTTTATAGCCAGTTAAAATTTGAAGCTGGAGTGCATCGTGTGCAGCGCGTGCCGGCAACCGAATCTGGGGGACGGGTTCATACTTCCACAGCTACCGTGGCGATTATGCCAGAGGTGGATGATGTGGAAATTCATATTGACCCGAAAGATATTGAAATGACTACAGCCCGTTCTGGTGGTGCTGGTGGACAAAACGTCAACAAGGTGGAAACTGCCGTTGACTTGATGCACAAACCAACGGGAATACGCATTTTCTGTACAGAAGAACGTAGCCAGTTGCAAAACAAAGAACGGGCGATGCAAATTCTGCGGGCGAAGTTGTATGACATCAAGTTAAGCGAACAACAAGCAGCTGTAACTTCGATGCGGCGATCGCAGGTTGGTACTGGATCGCGATCGGAAAAAATTCGCACCTATAATTATAAAGATAACCGCGCTACCGATCATCGGTTAGGTCAGAATTATTCTCTTACCCCTGTTTTGGATGGTGATTTAGAGACACTTATCCAGTCTTGTATATCTCTAGACCAGCAAGAACGTCTCGCGGAGTTAGCGACTTCTGCCGCTAACTAATACCAATTCAATTAATGATTGCAACACATCTTTGGTTGGATAAAGACGCGATGAATCGCGTCTCTACAAATGGTCATACTTTTTGCTGTTAAATCTTCTGTAAAACCACTTGTTCTTCTGTTATTTTTAACACAGGCAGGTGGTTTTCTAATATCGCGTGGAGTGTATCTTCTATTTCACTCGGATCGGATAATGGTAATAGGCAAATTCGTACTTCATAAGGTAATTTAACTTTGCCCATTCCTTCAATGTTTGACAGGTATAAATTAAACTTTCTATTTCTTTTTGCCAACGCGCAAAAATCCTGTAGCTAAAAAAGCTGCTGCATATATTGCCTTTTGCATCCCAGTAGGAAATACACACTTGATGTTTCAGAAGGTGGATTTTTTTGATTTGCTTAACATCGTAGCCTTTAACTTTTAAAGCTTCTTTAGTTTCTGCGTCAGAAATGTTCCACTGTTCTGGTTTAATTTTATTAGTGGCTATAAAGTTTTTACCTTTGCGGCGATATTGGTTAATTTTGCGTGGCTTGCGAAACATGATGCACCTTCGATATTATTTCTTCGCAGCAAAGTTGAACTACTAGCTGAAGCGCCGTAGCAAACTAAGTTTTTTGGGTTGGTTAAAGATAGATGGGTTAGCCTACTAGCTTGATGCCTGTAGTTGCTGATTTACAACCAGAGATATAGTTTAATACTAAAACACAAGGCTGTCAATATAAAAGTAAACTTGTAATATTGAAAGTAGACTTGTAAATAAAGTTGGCTAGCTATATAAGCAGTGAAGATCGAAAGCAAACAAAAACTGATTGAGATCATTAAACTAGCTCGCGGTTCAATGAGTCAGCGAGCATTTGGTAAGCTTTTGGGGGTATCTGCTACTGCTGTTCAGATGTGGGAAAAAGGTGTGAAGGTTCCAGATACGGAGAATTTGGCTCAAATCGCATCAAAAGCAGGCTACACAATGGAAGAGTTAATTAGCTGCATAGATGGTAAACCAATTCCAGAAACTTCAGATTTGAGTCTGATTCTTAGACAAATCCAGCACATGCCTTTGGCCCAAGTGGCTCAAATCGTCCAAGCTGCGGCAGATAGATTGGCTGCGGTGGCTGAAGCATCGGGGGATGAGGCGAAGGCAAGTTGAATATTAAAATAATTCGTAATTCGTAATTAAATTTTTTTAACTAGCTCGTGGTTTCTTGCTGTCAAGATTCAATATGGACAAACCTTTTTTGTATGACCAAGATTTCTATGGCTGGACACAGCAGCAGGCTAAAGCGTTAGAACAGAGGCTAGTTATGGAACTAGACTGGCAACACCTGCAAGAGGAAATTCAAGCTTTGGGGAGACAGGAGTATCGGGAACTCGTGAGTCGTCTGAGTGTATTACTTGGTCATCTCTTGAAGTGGGAGTATCAACCCGAACAACGCTCTCGCAGTTGGTTTTTAACAATTCGAGAACAGCGCCGCGCCATCCATAGGCATTTGCGACAGAACCCTAGCTTAAAGTCTCGAATCGAAGAAGCTTTGTTAGATGGCTTTGAAGCGGGAGTTGATTTGGCGCTACGAGAAACTAACTTACCATTACGAACTTTTCCAGAACATTGCCTATATTTATTTGATGATGCGATCGCAGACAATTTTCTGTGCGATACTTGTCAAGACTGGGAAGGATAATTATTACCTTTTTCCTTACGATCATTTTTTATTTGGAGACAAGTTATATTTGTCAATAAATAATAGAAACTAGCTTTTCAAAATCTTGAAAATCACAGCTTTGCTGTTTTTGAACATCTTGAACATATATATTGTAGTACAGCTTATTTTCTTGAAATTTGAAGAAAGAGCCTACTATGGGCAGCTGCTCGCCTTTAAGTCTGAAAACTATTCTGTTAAGTTTATATTTTCCATATTGATTAACAAGATAAATAAAACTATCAAAACTTCCATTTACAGCTTTTTCAAATTCTAGTAGATTTTTATCTAATTTATTAGAACTTTGCAAGATTAAAGCTGGTATATCTTCAAGATTATCGAGAGTATTACTCATAAATACTCCATCTTTTTTGATATAAGCAATAATTTGGTGATAATTGTATAAAATACCAATCTCAGAACAAGATTTTTTGAGGTATCTTTCAATCTGCTTCTCATGATTCCGTAAGTTTTCTTCTTCTCGCTTGACTTCCACAATCATTAGAGGAGGAGAATATGGTTTAAAATACTCATTTTTTACAGTTTTATACAATTCTATATCATGATAATCACATTCCACTTTGATATCAATTTTGCCTGGAAATAACCCACTTTCATTTACCAAAAAGTAGATAAACAATTGTCTAACTTTTTCTTCTGGTCGTCCATCTAGAACAATTTCCCTGCCTTTAATCAAACACTTTGTATATTCTGCATAGTTTCTCTTATATATATTTAGTTTTCTAGATATTTCTTCACTTAAGCTAGTCATAGATAGTTAGGTTTATTTATCAACTGGTTATTGGGACGCAATGTTATTGCATCCCTTATTATTTACCATGCAATTTAAAATTGCTTTCTGTCTATTTTTCTCCGAAAAAGCTTAAAATTTTAGTAACTAATTCTGCCCAATACTGTCCTGCTTTAATCTCTAAAAATGTATTTAAGCTTTGCTCACTTTCAAGTTCGTGTTTCAATGTCTTACATACGTTCTTTGTATAGGTTTCACCTGGAAGCTGTACCTTGCCTTTCTCGTTAATTAGAGCCGTCCAAAATTCAGAATCTTCACTTTGAGGTGATAATTTTCTTATAGCTTCATATTGTATTTCTACACCTACTTCACTTATAAAATTGTCATAAAATGAGTTGAATTGTATGACTAATTCAGGGATAAATGTTTTTAAAGATTCATTTGCAGATGTAAGCTCATTAAGGATATTTTCTAATTCTTGTTTTAGTTCTTTGGTAAACTTCTTCAACATTTCATCTTCATTTCTTCCCTCAGCAATAACCCTCATATCGTAATATATATCTATATTCTTTGGATCATAGTAACCGAAGTTTCTATGGATAGCATGTTTAGTGTTCCATGCCTTAGGATGGATACGATAATCTTCAACATATTTAGTAACAAAACCTTTATCTGTACCTTGGTCTTTATAATTAAAACTTTGTACTCTTTTACTTAAATCCCGTAGATCCTTTATCTTCTTAATAGCATTTTCAATTGCCTTGATTTCTGCCCCTGTCAAAGCATCACCATTTTTTATTTTCGTAAAGTTTTCTTGGATATTCTTTATTTCGTCCAATAAAATATTTCGCCTACGTTTTACTACACCCACTATAGCTTCGATAAATTCATTTTTATCTGCCTGTACATCTTCTTGATCGTAAATTTCATTTAACTTGAATATATCATCACGGTAGTACCTTAAAGCATCATAGAATAAAATGTTTTCTAAGAAAAAATCTAAATTCAAACTCCTGAATGTAGCTTGAACTTCTTCTTTTCTGATTTGAATTCCTGTATCATAATCGCCATCACATCCATTCACTTTTTCAGGTTCATTTTTGTGAGGTAATACTAAAGTTACGAATCTATGATGAAAATCTTTGGATTTAGATGTAAGGTGATAACCTATTAATTTAGTAATATTAGCTTCAGGAGCATTAGAAAAGGGAGTTACAAAGAGGCAGATGGTATCCTGATTCTCAATATATTTCTGCAAGTCTTGACGAATTGGATTTTCATCAAGTCCTTTAGTATCCACAACTGAATCGAACTGAGACAAATTTGAGTCAGATAAAACATTATAGCTCACAGAAAGATATATTTCTCTTGGAATAGCAAACTCTTTTAACTCGACATTATTGATTGCAGCGAAGGTATTTTTGATCCATTCTTGCTCACTTTTTTGATTATCAAATTCAATTCTATTCGTGGTTCGACATTCAAGCTTTGCATTATTCAATGCCAACCTTTTTAGTTCATCTAACCCTAGTTTCTCAAATTCTTCCTTAGCAGGATCAATTATTTCAGTTTTCTTCTTATCCCCATCATAAATTGTTTTATAGCGTAACTTCATTTCTATGATATTCCTAACAGCCCTTTCAAGTTCTTTAGAAATAATTATCTTCTGATCTGGTTGAGGATTATCTTTATTTGCAATATACTCGCAAAATTCAAAAATAATATTTTCCATTTCATCAACTGTATAAGGCTCTATCTCTATGTAAGTTTTTTCAGATGGTTTGACATTTACTTCACATATAGTAGTTCTCCCTGCACCCGTTGATAATAACTCTTTAGTTTCGGTTACATCTTTAGTTTTACCACCAATAGTCTTAGAAATATTGAAGTCGCTTATTAAATTAAAAAGGTGACAAATAGCTGTCGTCTTCCCTTGACCAATAGTACCTATGAAAACAATTTTATATTTTTCTATACTAAGAATTTTTTCAATTTCATTTAACCGTTCTAGCTTGGATTTAAGGTTATTAATGCAAATATGATTAGCTATATTAATCTCAGAATGACCTGAAATTTTATTTATTTCCTTGCTCAAATCTTGTTTCAAGGATGCAATCTCTTCTTGCCACGTTATCGTCAACATACTGTTTACCCTATTTCGATGCTTAATTACTTGATATTTACAGTATGCCCATTATGCTTGAATATCTAACAACAGCCTCATAACACTACCAACCCCTTCTGTAGCGAGCCTTTAGCTACTTGGTGATGAGCAAAGCGATCGCTAATTTTGTTTGAGTTCGAGGTTCTGCTAGAAATACATAACACCTACACAAACTAAGCCCGTCTGCGTGGACTCCAGCAAGTTGAAACCCACGGTGGTGGGTTTTGTCTGTATAGCTGCGATTTCTAATCGCCAGTGATAGGGTATTTTACTGGCAGTTAAGGAATAAATGGTTTTAAAATGGTGCAATCTGAAAATATTGAGGGTGCAGTTATGTCACTACGCAATGAGCCTTTAGATTGGCAACTTGAAACCAATAATCCTTATATACCAGTTTATCATCAAGGGAATTTGGTGGGATTTTTTAAACCAGAATATGCCAGTGAAATTATTAAAATTTTAAATGAAGAAGAAGTTTTAAAGAAAGCACTGAAAATGGCTTGCACTGATTTAATTAAAAAAATCGGTGGCGATACCAGAAAAGTCAATTATTTAATGGAAAAATATGTAAAAACTAGTGAGCGTCCGAAGCATGGAACTAGAGCGATCGCCGTTTTACTTCAGGATAGGCAAAAAGAGCTTGATTTAAGTAACCAGGAGTTTGCTAAATTCTGCGACACCTTTAAATTATCCCCTACCGAACTGAATAATATTTATGCCGGAGAAGCATTTGATGATAGTTTATTAGCACCCCTTTCACGTATATTAGGGATAGCAAAAGAGCAATTGCTGAAAGTGCGAGATGGTTGTGAATAACAAAGTAACACATGAACAGCAAATCAAAATCTTCAAATGAACTAAATTTGTGAAAACAGACATCATCTTTTATCGCCTGTTTCAAGAATTTCCTGATATCTTCTTTGAACTTATTGGTAATCCGCCAGAAGAAGCTAGCCTTTATCAGTTCTCATCAGTTGAAATCAAACAAACAGCCTTCAGAATCGATGGTGTATTTCTGCCTACACAAGGAAGTGAGAACCCGATTTACTTTGTTGAAGTGCAATTTCAAGCTGATGGGGAAATTTATTCACGGCTAATTGCAGAAATATGTTTATATCTCCGTCAGAATCAACCATCAAATGATTGGGGTGCTGTGGTTTTATACCCAAACAGGAATGTAGATACAGGCGATATCAAACATTACCGTGAGTTTTTCACAAGTGGGCGCGTCAGGCGCATTTATTTGGATGAATTAGGTGAAGGTGCATCGCTTCCAATTGGCATTGCAACTGCTAAATTAGTAATTGCAACCGACGATATGGCGATCGCACAAGCAAGGGAGTTGATAGACAGAACTAAGTCAGAGATAAGCTCACCACCAAAACAGCAGCAATTATTACAATTTATAGAGACTATTTTGGCTTACAAGTTTCCCACAATGAGTAGGGAGGAGATGGAGCAAATGTTTGGCTTAAGCGAGTTAAAGCAAACCAGATTTTATCAGGAAGCCTTTCAGGAAGGTGTTGAACAAGGTATTGAACGAGGTAAGGTTCAAGGCATTGAACAAGGTAGGGTTCAAGGCATTGAAGAAGGTAAACTCAAAGCAGTACCAGCAATGTTAGCAGCCGGGTTGACTGTAGAACAAGTAGCACAGGCGCTAGATTTGAGTGTCGAAGAAGTCAGACAAGCCGTGCAGTAGGATTCTTCTGATCAAGGAGTAGAGGAATTGGTAGACTACAACATAGGAACTAGAAGTTTCAAAGATACAAAAATTTATCAAGAAGCATTTGAAGAAGGGCGTTTGGAAGGTTTACGGCAATCAGTACCTCGTCTATTAGATTTAGCGTTAACTATTGAGCAAGTTGCGGAGGGATTAGGTTTAACTATAAACCAAGTTCAAAACGCGAAACTCTATCATGATGGCATCCAAATAGGGGAGCGTATAGCCAAATTAAAATTAATACCCACCTTGTTGAAATTGGGGGTGACAGTGGAACAAGTAGCTGAGGCATTTGATTTCAGTGTCGAAGAAGTCAGACAAGTAGCACAAAGTCAGCCTTAAGATAGATGTGGTAAATTTTATCCGTGGCTTAAACCAAATTTGCTTTGCGGCTTACAAACTTGATCACGACGAATTTATAGTTAATTTTTGTTAATATTAGAGGCGGTGTTAGTACTTCGTCCTCAACCACCCACTCCCTACCTGAGAGAAACTTAATGCTGCGACTAGAACATATAAGTAAAATTTATCCCACAGGCGAAGTTCTCAAAGATATCAACTGGGAAGTTAAACCAGGCGATCGCATTGGCTTAGTCGGTGTCAACGGTGCTGGAAAATCTACCCAACTCAAAATCATCTCTGGGGAAATTGAACCCACCGCAGGCGAAATTATCCGTCCTAATAGCTTACATATAGCTTACCTCAACCAAGAGTTTGAAGTAGACCCCACCCGCACCGTTAGAGAAGAATTTTGGACTGTCTTTAAAGAAGCCAACGAAGTCCAGTTATCTCTGGCGCACATACCACAAGAGATGGAAACGGCTAACCCAGACGAACTGGATCGACTGATCGACAAGTTGGATCGGTTGCAGCGCAAATTTGAAGCCTTGGATGGCTACAACTTAGATGCACGCATCGGGAAAATCTTACCAGAGATGGGGTTTGGGCTAGAAGATGGCGATCGCCTCGTCAGTGCCTTCAGTGGTGGTTGGCAAATGCGGATGAGTTTAGGTAAAATTCTCCTCCAAAAACCCGACTTGTTGCTGCTGGATGAACCGACTAACCACCTAGATTTAGAAACCATTGAGTGGTTAGAAAATTACCTCAGAGGGCTGATTACGCCGATGGTAATAGTCTCCCATGACCGGGAGTTCCTTGACCGTCTCTGCACCCAAATTGTGGAAACTGAACGTGGCGTTTCTAGTACCTACCTTGGTAACTACTCGGCATATTTGGAACAAAAAGCCGAAAGTCAATCAGCACAACTGAGTGCTTACGAACGCCAGCAAAAAGAATTAGAGAAACAGCAAACTTTTGTTGATAGATTTCGCGCCAGTGCTACCCGCAGTACCCAGGCAAAAAGCCGGGAAAAGCAACTCGATAAAATCGAGCGCATTGAAGCACCCGTTGGTGGTATGAGAACTCTACACTTCCGTTTTCCCCCTGCACCGCGCAGTGGACGCGAGGTAGTGGAAATTAAAGATTTAACTCATCTTTATGGTGATAAAATCTTGTTTTTGGCAGCAAATCTGCTAATTGAAAGAGGCGATCGCATTGCTTTTCTTGGCCCCAATGGTGCTGGAAAATCTACCCTTCTGCGCGTAATTATGGGTATGGAACCACCCACTGAAGGTAGTGTTCAATTAGGCGATCACAACGTTATTCCCGGTTACTTTGAGCAAAATCAAGCTGAAGCTTTGGACTTGAAGAAAACTGTCATGGAAACTATTCATGATGAAGTTCCCGACTGGGATAATCAAGAAGTCCGCACACTTTTGGGACGCTTCTTATTTACTGGTGATACAGTATTTAAGGCAGTTGGGGCATTAAGTGGAGGAGAAAAAGCTCGTCTGGCGTTGGCAAAAATGCTCTTACGTCCAGCGAACTTACTAATTTTAGATGAGCCGACAAACCACCTAGATATTCCAGCAAAAGAAATGCTGGAAGAAGCACTGAAAAATTATGATGGTACGGCAATTGTAGTCTCCCACGATCGCTACTTTATTTCTCAAGTAGCTAATAAGATCGTCGAAATCCGTGATGGTGAATTCCGGGTTTACTTAGGAGATTATCATTACTATCTCCAGAAAATTGCCGAAGAAAAAGAACAGGCAAAATTAGCTGCAATAGAAGCCGAAAAAGCAGCAAAAAAAGCTGCTAAAGCTTCCGCGAAAAGGAAATGAGAAACTAGAAAAGGGCTTAGTAGTAGCGCCAAAATACTACTACTAAGTAATCACTCCTTATTAGCGTTCTCAAACATCACAGAAAAATTACTAAAATTTAAAAAATCTTTTAAAAAGCTGCAAGTTCTTCATAAAAGAAGTTAATAAGCAAAAATTCACTTGCAGCGTGGATTAGCAGTGGTATCATTCGGGTATTACAAAAAGTAAAGGGCAATTTTACTATGACCAAAGCACCTGTTGCTCCTGTGGTGCTAGTCATTTTAGACGGATGGGGCTACTGCGAGGAAAAGCGAGGAAACGCTATTGTTGCTGCTAAAACTCCCATTGTGGACAGTTTATGGGCAGCTTATCCGCATACCCTCATCCGCACATCAGGAAAAGCCGTAGGGTTGCCAGAAGGTCAAATGGGCAACTCGGAAGTAGGTCATTTGAACATTGGTGCTGGGCGAGTTGTACCGCAAGAACTGGTACGCATCTCCGATGCGGTCGAAGACGGTTCTATTGCCTCCAACCCAGCACTTGTCAAAATTTGCCAGGAAGTTCGTTCTCGGAATAGTAAGCTGCATCTAGTCGGGCTTTGTTCTGAGGGAGGGGTACATTCACATATCACCCATCTATTCGGACTACTTGACTTAGCCAAAGACCAGCGAATTCCAGAAGTTTGTATTCACGCGATCACCGATGGTCGTGACACCGCCCCAAAAGAAGGGGTAAAAGCGATCGCACTGCTGCAAGATTACATAGACCGCGCCGGAATTGGGCGCATAGTCACCCTCAGCGGTCGCTACTACGCGATGGATCGCGATCACCGCTGGGATCGGGTCAAGCGCGCCTACGACGTGATGACCCAAGATGGTGCAGGTGGCGATCGCACTGCTGTAGAAGTCTTGCAAGCATCTTACGCCGAAGGGGTAAAAGATGAATTTGTCAACCCAATTAGAATTGCACCCGGCGCAATAGAACCAGGGGATGGGGTGATATTTTTCAACTTCCGCCCCGATCGCTCCAGACAATTAACTCAAGCTTTGGTTAGTCCCACATTTAACGGTTTTGAAAGACAGCAAATCACACCGCTATCTTTTGTTACCTTTACGCAGTATGATTCAGACTTACCCGTGGCTGTAGCCTTTGAGCCGCAGAATCTCAGTAACATTCTGGGAGAAGTCATAGCCAATCATAGTTTGAATCAGTTCCGCACTGCCGAAACCGAAAAATATGCCCACGTCACCTATTTCTTTAATGGGGGTCTGGAGGAACCTTTTGTTGGAGAAGATCGGGAACTAGTAAGCAGCCCGATGGTAGCAACTTACGATCACGCCCCAGCGATGTCAGCAGTAGCAGTTACAGATGTGGCGATCGCAGCGATTCAAAAGGGTACGTATTCCTTAGTTGTGATTAACTATGCTAACCCAGACATGGTAGGGCATACTGGTCAAGTCGACGCTACCATTACAGCAGTTGAAACAGTTGATCGCTGTTTGGGTCGTTTGTTAGAGAGCGTTATCAAAGCCGGCGGTACAACAATTATTACTGCCGATCACGGCAACGCTGAGTATATGCTAGATCATGGGGGTAATCCCTGGACAGCCCACACCACTAACCCAGTCCCCTTTATCTTGGTGGAAGGCGAGAAAGTCAAAATCCCTGGATACGGTACAAATGTCGAACTGCGAAGCGATGGCAAGCTATCCGACATTGCCCCCACAATTCTAGAGATTTTACAGCTGCCTCAGCCACCAGAAATGACCGGGCGATCGCTGCTGAAAACAGCAGAATATGAGCTGCAACGTACTCGTACCCCCGTGCAAGTAGGGCTGTAAAATAGTGCTGAGTGCTGAGTTAGGAGTTTTTAGTGAACTCCTAACTTTTGAATTCTGAATTCTGAATTCTGTTTTTTGAAACTTTTTATAAATGAGATTCCTACCATGACAATTAGTAATATCGTGCAAGGCATTTGGGCATTTTCGGCCACTGGTTTGATTATCTTAGTTTTGCTGCATAGCCCTAAAGGTGATGGCGTTGGCGCTATTGGCGGACAAGCCCAGCTATTTAGCAGCACCAAGAGTGCAGAAAACACCTTAAACCGAATTACTTGGGCGTTGACAGTAATTTTTCTCGGTTTAACAGTAGTTTTAAGTGCTGGTTGGCTGCCTAAATAAGGATAGGTAAATGGGGAAAATAACCCAACACCCGATACTTAACACCCTAATAAATTTAATTTCACGACGGTTAATTGTAGCTCTTGCCTTGTTTCTTGGCACAGGGCTATTAGTCGTTTTTACTAATATCGAGTCGAGTGATGGGTTTACAATAATACCAGAATATGTATATTCGGATTTAAGAATCTCTCTACCCTCATCTTCCCCAAAACCCCATCCCTTACCGCCCACACTTGCACAGTGGCAAGATAACACTAACAGTGGTGACTACTTTTCCCAAGTCAAAACAACCCAAGTTGGTTATTTAGTCTGGTCGCAATTTCCCATTCGAGTTTATGTAGAACCACCAAAAGCCATCAACGAAAAACAGGCTCAAGTATGGGTTAACGGTGTCTTGCAGGGTGTACAAGAATGGAGTACTTATTTACCTTTAACAATAGTCGAACAGCCAGAAATTGCTGATATTACGATCGCGCGAAAAGCGCCACCTCTACAAATTTCCCCTGGTAGTAATATACCCCGTGCGCGATCGGCACAAACTACTTACGAGTTATACACCAGCAACAAAGTTTTATCCCACCGCTTCACCATCTTGTTAAGTCCTAGCCAAACAGGTGAGTATCTCATTGCAGCAGTCCGCCACGAATTTGGCCATGCGTTGGGAATTTGGGGTCATAGTCCGCTACAAACTGATGCCTTATATTTTTCTCAAGTTCGTAACCCACCGCCTATTTCTCCCAGAGATATAAATACTCTAAAGCGGGTTTATGAACAGCCAACTACTTTGGGATGGTCTTTAGTGGATAATTCAGCGACTTAATTTTATGGTGTTGCTGAGTTAAAATATGAATATGTTTTATATAAAAAATCAAAATTTAAGATTAAGGCAACCAATTTTTATCCAAAATTTGCTCTAAGGTATAAGCACATAATTCAGGTAAATTGGTTAAATTTGTTTTAGCTTTAACATAATCTAAGGCATTGCTATAAATTATGCTGAAATTCTCCTCTAAATGATTGCGTAAATTGGCACTTAAATCTTCATTTAGTTGGTTCCGAAAACTAATAATTTCCGCCGCCCAATGATTAGCATTTCTTGGCTTTTCTAAATCCCAATATTGATAAAGTAATAAATGTCTAATAATCTGTTCTAATAAACTTCTTACTCGCCTTTTTTCATTTTTAGCCAAATCTTCCAATTCTTCTATTAAGTTTTCATAGTCAATGTCTGCTAATTGTCGATTTTTAAGACATTTAATAGTCTCTTCTAACCATTGCAGGTAATTGGATTCATATAATGTTTTTATGTCGATGATTGCAGTCATTTTTTGATTTTGTAGCTTTAATTTACTATTATTTATTATTTCATGTTAACGAATTTATTAATTTTTGCCGATAATTGCCCAGAAAAAACATACACAGCACCCATAAGTTAAGTCAGAAGATATCCAGCGACTGCCAGAAGAACAAGCAAGCAAAAGTTCTACCCTACCGTCTGTCAGTCAATCCAAGTCTCTCGCTGTTCTCCCTGAATAGACTGTACAATTCCAAACCTTTCCTCAATTTTGCGTGGCAGAGTGTATATCCCAAAGATGTAAACGCAATCTTCTTCTGGTTGATTTGTCAAAACACGAACTCTGGCTTCGTTATCTTGTAAACGCTCTATGAAAATAGATGCACAAATTTCAACATCTTCAGGAATCTCATATACTTCCTTGAAAAAGGTGAATCTCTTCTCCAAACTATTTGCAATTTGGTCAATAAAGTTTTGTTCGGGTAACAGATTTGTGAAGCAATAAACGTATGTTCGGCAGCACTTTCCATGTTCTAGCTGCTCTAAGTCAGGGATATTTATCACCTTTATCTGACTTACGTGATACTTCATTTTTTTAACTTTAGATAGCCTTGTAAAACTGGTAAGAGAATTCTTAGTTAGGTATTTGTATTTTACCCGATCGCACTCATTACCATCCTAAGATTTAGAGTGCGATCGCACTTCTTCCCTTTCCTTACGCTCTACGACTTAGCGGTAGAGGTCGCTGTGCTAAAACTCCTTTATAAAGTTCTTCCAGCAGACTAATATTTTTACTCAGGGTATAGCGGTCTAATACGCGCTGTCTAGCTTTTTGCCCCAGTAGCGTTGTTAACTCTGGATGGTCTTGCAACACTGGTAAGAGAGTTTTTAATTGCGATCGCGCTGTTTTGGTACTAATAACGACACCTGCGCCCTTTTCCAAGACTTCTCCATCTGCACCCACATCTGTTGCTAAACAAGCCAACCCACATGACATTCCTTCTAACAGAGATAGGGATAAACCCTCTACCAATGAAGGCAAAACAAATACATCTGCGCCCCGCAAAATTTCGATGCGTCGGTCTTCATCAGCGACAAATCCCAACCAGATAATGCCGTATTCTGAACCAAAAAACGGCTCTAAGGAAGACTTCAAAGGGCCGTCGCCAACAATTAGCAACTTAGTACCAGGCTCCATTGCCGACTGCTTCCAAGCGCGGAGGAGGGCTTCGACATTTTTCTCTGGCGCTATTCTACCCTGATAGACAAACAAGCGATCGGCTTTAAATTCTGTTTTAATTTGAGAAAGTCCTGGAGAATACTTAGCGGTATCAACACCGTTGGGAATTACGGCAATATTTTCTTCCCGCACGCCCATCCCTGCTAATAATTCTCGCTGAATTTGGGAAAATACAATCACGCGATCGTAGTTAACTAAAAAAGGCGCGTAGAGCTGATAAGCCAAAAGTTGTGTTCCCGATACCAGCTTTGCTCCTTTGCCAGCAAACGGTGTGTGAAAAGTGGCAACTAAGGGCAACCTCAGTTCCTCACAGATTTCTGGTAGAAAAAAGTCTAGAGGAGATAAGGTCAAGGAAGCATGGACTACATCTGGTTTGATTTCCCGCAGTGAATCGGTTAAAACTTTGGTGGCTTTAAAAGTAGGAATCGTGTAAACCTGGGACTTGTAAATGAAAGGTAGGGAAACCTCTCGAAGATTTGGCCAATTATCAGGTTCAGACTCTTCCTGGGCGAAGTGAAGAAAGCTAACTTGATGTCCCCTATCTAGCAAGGCATTTGTAATTTCTCGACTGTAGGTAACATTGCCGCAAAAGGGTGATTTTTTTCCAATCCAGGCTATACGCATTCTTTATTTAGCTGTAAGAAAAGCGGGTTTAATGTATTACTTGTGTGTCCTTTGTGATTTTTCTTTTATCTAGCTATACTTGCTGGTTTTTTTATTTATTAAAAATTTCCACAAATTTCTACCAGTTTAAAAAGCTTATTGTCAGCTGATTAAACCAGTGGATTGATGGCTTTATTTATTTTAGTTATAAGTTGTTAATTTTTGATATTTCAACAACTTATTCTGACTAATGTCAGATTCATATCCGGCAAGTATGTGATAAATTTTCACTGGAAACAGTTTACCATGAACGCAAAATCTTTAAGTAAATATTAATTACTTCAAGGTAATGAATAATAACTTCTGTTAGCTGATAACTACTTGTGCGAGTTATACCAGGTTAATATACCTCCTGAAAAGACGATCGCAGCTAATCCCAAAAAAACTACCTGTAGTCCCAGAAAGGTTTCTGCGACACCAGCTAATGCTAAAGGTAAGGAGAGAGCAATATTAATTACATTGTTCTGCAAGCCAAAAACTTTACCACGCATTTCTGGAGGTGTTTCTGTTTGGATGGCAGTTTGCATCGGGATTCCCACTAGTGCCCCAAAGATACCTAAGAGCGCTACCAGTAACAAGACTAGCCACAGTTGAGTTGTAAATACTGATAGACCAATCAGGGATGCTGCCATACCTATACAGCCGTACAGACTTAGCTGAGTATAGGAAAAGCGTTGACCAAATTGACCGAGAATTGTTGCTCCCGCCGCGATACCAACACCGCCAGCTGCTAGTAAAAAGCCGAACTGGGAGGCTTTCATGTTGGGAATTATTTCTGCCATCCGAACGGCTAGAACAGTTAATGCTGCAAAGACAGAAAACAAGATAATCAATTGAAGCAAAGCATTGCGGACACGATGATTTGCTTTGAGATAGGCAAAACCGTCTCGCAAATCAGAGAATACGTGAGGAAATTCTGTATCGGGGTGGTGGTGTTTTTCCTTAGTTGCCAGGAGGAACAAAATTAGTCCAGCGATCGCATAACTGCCACCTACTAAAAGTTCTTTGCCTAAACTACCACTACCACCAATTTGCAGCCAGAGTCCATCCGCGATCGCTAACAACGGTTCTCCAACGGCAAACCCAACAATCACCGATGCCATCATCGTTGTTGTGTAAAGCGAATTAGCCGAGAGTAAATGCTGTTCTTCTACGATTAAGGGAATTGCCGCCTGTTCTGCCGGGGCAAAAAACTGTGTCAGTGTGGAAACTAAAAAAGTCACACCCAAAATGATTACAAAACCCACTGGCAGCACTCCTATGGGTTTCCAATCATGAGTCAACCACATCAACAAGGGAATTGACAAAACCAAAATGCCGCGCCAAATATTCGTTGCTACCAGCACAGCCTTTTTCGACCAGCGATCGACAAACACGCCAGCAACGGAACCAAACAATACGGCTGGAATCGTAAAAGCCATCATCAAGACTGACACCCAACCACTAATACTCTGATTGCTTCCTTGAAACTGAGTATTAATCAAGGCAATCATCAGCACCAAATAAACTTTATCTGCCAATTGGGAAAAAACTTGACCACCCCAAAGAGCCAAGAAATTAGGGTTTTTTAATACAGGTAAAAATCCCTGCTGTTTTACATTCCCTGCAATAGCTTCTCCACCTGAACCAGATCCATCTAATTGCAGTGGTTCTTTTTCTGCGATCGCGGCTACTGGCAAATTATGCCCATTGCTAGCGCCGTTATTATCTACCTCAGCAGTGGTTAATTTGTCCTCAGATTGTGTTTCTGATTGACTTGGAACATCAGTTTTTGGGATTTCTGCTGTCCAACTTTGATCGTTTTTAGAAACATCTTTTTGGGACATTTCTTGGCCATTTATTTGACTAAGTGTACATTTAGAAACAGCACTTAAGTGATTCCTGACTGTCGGATCTGATACCCTATTCTGTTTTTTGACGAGGCTTGGTGACAAAGGCAGGATTTTTTTATCCAAATCAGACGGTTGCATCATGGTTGGCAGCAAAATAAGAGTCGATTAAGGTAGCAGAGCGAATAGGGCGGCCTAATTGATACTGAGCATACTGGCGCAAAGTCTGCTCAACAGATAACCAGTGATGATCTCTAGCACCATCAATTTGCCTTATCTCTGGTTGTGATAGATGTTGAAGCAAAGCCAGTTCCATAGCACCCAAACGACTAGAAATTACAGGTATTTCTTGCCGATGCACAACAACTGTTTGGGTATTGGGCGTTGGGGATGGTGGGGCCCCCTCTGGGGATAAGAGGTAAGGGGCATTGGGCATGGGGAATTGGTTATTAATCTCCCTCTGCCCCTCTGCTCCCCTGCCCCTCTGCCCCTCTGCTCCCCTGCCCCTCTGCCCTTCTTTTCGTAAACGTTCCCTAGCTTCTAAAGAAACCGTTCCACCCGCAGGGATACTAAATCCTACCTGCCAGTTGGGGTTTGTAAAGTCTGGTTTGAGGGGGTGCTGAGATAGGCAACAGATTTGCACTTGTGGCGTTAGTCCTGCTAAGGCTAAAAGATGAAATACACCATGAGCCAGATGAGCTAAAACACCAGATGGATTTGCACTAGACACCATCTCCAAACGATGAAGATGTTCATTGAACAAATCATAAAGTTCTTCTTGGGGTTGTTCGCTCAAAGCTTCACATAGAACTATTTCTGCTAAATATTGACTGGCGGCCAGTTTTCCCAAATCTTTAGCTAAACCAGGATAAGTTTTTAAAGTCTGTGCTTGAGTAATTTTATCAAGCGATCGCCCTTTGGCAATCAATAGTTCATTCACAACGAACATCCCACTCCTACCGCCCAGGCTGGAGTTGTGCTTACGTGACCCTGGAGCCACGGCTCGAATCAAACCGAATTCTCGCGTCAAAATCGTCACTATTTTATCCGATTCTCCTAGCGCCTGGGTTTTAAGATTAATACCAGTTGCTTTGTAGGTTCTACTCATTATTAATTAGTAGTAATTAGCCATTGGTCATTAGCTTAGGACAAATGACATAGACGCTTCTGCGACTTCCCGCAGGGTAGGACAAATGACTATTCACCCTTTCCCAGGTTATCGCGCTGACGGATCAAATCCATACCGCGAGATGTGCCTAATCTAGTAGCACCCGCTACAATTAAGTCTAGGGCTTGATTGATAGTCTGAATACCACCTGAAGCCTTAATTCCCACTCTTTCTTTGGCCAATTCCTGCAAAAGTCGTACATCTGCCACTGTGGCACCACCATTCCAACCTGTACTAGTTTTTAAGAATGCTGCTCCCGCCTCCATAGCGATTTCAGCAGCTATTTTTTTCTCTGCATCTGTCAACAGGTTAGTTTCCAAAATTACCTTGACTGTTTGCCCAGTCTCTTCGCAAATTTCGGCAATCTCCCGGTGGACTTCTTCAGTTTTGCCAGCTTTCAACCAGCCCAAGTTCATAACTACATCCAACTCAGTGGCCCCACTATCCGCCGCTTCTTGAGCTTCATACAGTTTCACGGCTGAAGTCGTTGCACCAGAAGGAAAACCAATCACCGTACAGACTTTAGGGTTTTTACCGTGGAGGAGTTCTACTGCTTGCTTAACATTAGCGGGGAACAGACAAACCGCCGCAAAGTTGAATCTGTATGCTTCTTCACACCATTGCTCAACCTGCTCTGGAGTAGCTGTCGGTATTAACAAGGAGTGATCGATGAATGGCGCAATATCAATGTCTGGATAGTCTGCTGCCATCGTGTCTTCTGCCTGTGATTGATTATTAAACTTTATAAAAAATTAAAACATTTCTTATATATATATTAAACCACATTTATTACGAGTTTATCCTGAAAACAAGCTGCTGAATTGTCTTTAATATTGGCTTTACAGATATCCCAGAATTACTGTAAGTATTTATTTAGACGTTAAGTAGTAGTAATGTTATGAATTTCAACAGTATTTTTCACACTAGTTTCTAAGAAGTTAATAATAGTTTGAGCTAATGCCTGCGATGCCAAATATGGAACACCATTACCAATAGTTTTAAACATATTAGTTAGTGACATATTTTCTGGAAGTACAAAATTGACAGGCAAAGATTGAATAGCTAAAGCTTCTGCTACAGAAATCCGCCGGATTTTGTAAGGATGTAAATGTACTTCATTATTTCCATAGCAAGCTGTCGGAGAGTAACGCCATCTATGCAGACGTTTGAAAGATTTTTTAGAATCATCTCCTTCATTAATAGCAGCAAATTTTGTGATCCCTGCCCTTGGTTGAAAATAGTGTTCAGCATTGGGATGTTTCAGAACGTTATTTTTTCTAAACCAGTATTCAACTGTTAATTCTTCGGGAATGTCATCAGGACAAGGTATTAAAGAATTTTCTTGGAATGGTTCACACTGACGCCAGGGGTAAGCAAAAACTTTTTCGTGAGGATATAAAATATGATTTTCCCAAGGGAAATATCTCTCATGTAGTAACTCCTTACTACCGATTTTGATCCCTATATTCTGAAGAAAATTCTTTTTGAAACCAATTAAAATAATTCTTTCTCTATCCTGGGGTACGCCGTATTCAATAGCATTAATTAACCGCTCTGTTAATATGTAACCTGCTGCTTGTAATTGTTGCTTGAGCGATTCAAAAAATAAACGGTGTTTTTTTGTCTTCCATAAACCCTTAACGTTCTCAAATAAAAAGAAATCAGGAAGATTACGGCAAATTAATTCAACATAAGAAGCGGAAAGTTTACCATTATCTCCTAAACGTCCTCTATTTTTTCCACCAATAGAAAAATCAGGACAGGGAGGCCCACCGATGAAACCAATTATATTATGAGATTTGCGGCAGTCTTTGACTAATTCTTGAAGGCGTTGCGCTTCTTTTCCGGTAATAAGATTTGTTACATCGGCGGCTTCACCGTGATGATATCCATATTCAGGCGATCGCATTTTCAGAACTTCTCGTGAATGGCGATAGGCGGCGATGAATGGGGCGAAGATTTCATTGACATAAACAATATTAAAACCGCTGGTTTCAAAACCTAAATCTAGGAAACCCGATCCAGCAAAAAAAGAGAAAATACAAGGGCGATCGCTCATTAAATTACTAGTATGATCAAACAGTATTAATTAATATCAAATTTTAATAAAATTGATTATATCTTTTCTTCCAGGGAAACTAATACTAACTATCCCCATTTGGTCTTAAGGGTTGGCAAACCCTAATATACTTGGGGTTTATACGTAAGTACCAATTAAAAACGAACAATTTGAAGACTGCTTAAATAGTCAAAAAAATTCATACTTCCTCTAAGTATCTCATATCGAAGTTTACTCAATCTTTAAGGAAAATCCCTGACAGAAAAAGAGTCTGAAGTCACAATTAAATATAGGAGTTACCAAGCTCCAAATAATGTTTCGGACAAATATTTGTCATTAAATAAAAACCGGGGTACTTCGGACTAATTTTTTATGCGGATTTTAATTTACTCCTACAACTACTATCCAGAACCAATTGGCATTGCCCCACTGATGACTGAATTAGCAGAGGGATTAGTGAAGCGTGGACATGAAGTGCGCGTAGTAACTGCTATGCCTAACTACCCCGAACGTCAAATTTACCAAGAATATCGGGGCAAGTGGTATGTTAACGAATCCAAAAATGGCGTTCAAATTCAACGCAGTTACGTTTGGATTCGTCCACAACCCAACCTATTAGATCGGGTGTTATTAGATGCTAGTTTCGTTGTCACTAGTTTTTTACCCGCCCTCATCGGTTGGCGTCCAGATGTGATCCTCTCAACATCACCATCCTTACCAAGCTGTGTACCAGTTGCTCTTTTAGGATGGTTACGTGCTTGTCCTGTGGTCTTAAATCTACAAGATATATTACCAGAAGCAGCAGTCCACGTCGGTCTACTTAAAAATAAATGGCTTATAAAGTTATTTACAGTGTTGGAAAAATTTGCCTATCGTACTGCCAGTAAAATTAGCGTCATCGCCGATGGGTTTGTGGAGAATTTACGATCTAAGGGTGTAGAAGCTGACAAAATTGTGCAAATCCCTAACTGGGTTGATGTAAATTTTATTCGCCCTTTGCCTAAAGAAAATAACCCTTTCCGCGAAGCACATAATCTGAATGGCAAATTTGTAGTACTTTATTCTGGTAATATTGCCCTCACCCAAGGTTTAGAAAGCGTCGTCAAAGCTGCTGCTGTATTGCGCCATATCCGAGATATTGTCTTTGTGATTGTTGGCGAGGCCAAAGGTTTACAGCGATTGCAACAGGAATGTCTAGACTGTGGTGCAGATAATGTTTTGTTACTGCCATTTCAACCCCGCAAAGATTTGCCACAAATGTTAGCAGCTGCCGATGTTGGCTTGGTGGTGCAAAAGAAAAATGTTGTATCCTTCAATATGCCATCAAAAATTCAAGTGCTACTTGCCAGTGGAGGGGCCTTAGTTGCTTCTGTCCCTGACAATGGTACAGCAGCAAGAGCTATCAGGCAAAGTGGTGGCGGAGTTATTGTACCTCCAGAAGATCCCCAAGCTTTAGCGATCGCAATTTTAGATTTGTACCAAAATCCTGAAAAAGTCAAAACTCTGGGTTACAAAAGTCGCCAGTATGCCGTTGAGCAATATTCTTTTGAGCAAGCTTTAAATCAGTATGAGTCCTTATGTTACTCATTGATGGCAAATCGTCAAGCAATTCAGTCTACAGGCATAGTTACGAAACAAGAAGTTTAAGCTTTGCAGCAAAGTTAAATTGCATCTGTAGCAATTGCAATTATGCCCTCAAATCTAGGTAGCAGGAGATTTTGAGGGACACTAATTTTATTAGGAAACACATAGCAATAGATAGGCAGGTTTTCAGGTGCATTATTAAACTAAAAATCCCACGGCTTCACTTCATTCAATCCGTGAGTAAACCAATTTGTTATCCATATAGCGGAATATACTGCTATTTATTGATACTTGTAAAATACGTATATTAATCGCACTTTTGCTAGATTCAGTCATGAGTCTGGTGTGTTGTATCGTAGTTTTTAGCAGACAGTCTAAGTCCAGAACCTTTACCTACGAATTACTAGCTTTACATTACATATTGTGCTGTTTGATGAATCTACGGTTATTTTCGCTAGAAATACTTGCTGGCAAGCTATTGGTTGATTTATAGCTGCACAATAACCATTAGCAATCAGCAGTTGCAGATGTCGAAATTTAAACAGCCAACGATCAAACTAGTACAACACGGCGTAAATAAACCATCCATTCAAAATCAATGAAACGCTTACACTGTATTAATTTTGAATTTTGAATTTTGAATTTTGAATTCCGCCTTGCGGTACTAGCCCCATAGACACCTGTTTTTTTGTTAGTATTCAAAAAAACCTATTGACACATTTTCAGATCAATTGTTTGTGATTTGTAAGTAAATGTAAACAATTGTTTCCAAAGAAAAAAAGCACCTGAGGTTTAATGACTGACTATTTCCAAGGAAATTTCCCATTACAATCCGTCCCACTGACGAAGAGTGTGGTTAAAAGCCACGCCCATACTGAAGAGGAGAGCGGAAAATTAGCTGCAACGATCGCAGAAGCGGCATCAGACCGCAAAGCAGGTGAGATTATATTGCTCAAAGTAGCAGAGGTATCTTACCTAGCGGATTACTTTGTGATGATGACTGGCTATTCTAGGGTACAAGTCAGAGCGATCGCTCAAGCAATTGAAGGAAAAGTCGAAACTGAGTTGCAACGTCGTCCCATAAGGACAGAAGGAAAAGTTGAGGGGAGTTGGGTACTACAAGATTACGGTGATGTGATCGTTCACATCATGATGCCCAAGGAACGGGAGTTTTATAATTTAGAAGCGTTCTGGATTCATGCAGAACGTATTTCCCTTCCAGAATCAGACGAGGGTGAGGGTAAGCCAACATGATTAGGTCTTCGGTTTCTAATTGCCCAGTTCCTACAGACCAACAACCGCTCAATGAATACGAAGAGTTAAAAACTTCCTGGCTGTTTCGTGATACTACTTTAGATTGGCGCGAGTATATCACGAAACTCCTTTGGATTTGGGGTTTATCTTGGCTTTTTGCAGGGCCCATAGCTGCGGCAAGTTTTCCCCCTCACAAGTATATTGCACATTTTATTCTCTGCGGTGCAGCCGGAGCGAGTGTCGGCTTAGTACTAATACTGGTAAGGTTGTACTTAGGTTGGTTCTACGTGTGCGATCGCCTTGGCAGTCCTACAGTATTTTATGAAGAGTCGGGCTGGTACGACGGACAAACTTGGACTAAACCACAGGAAATCCTTAACCGCGATCGCTTAATTGTTGCATACGAAATCAAACCCATTCTGCGACGGTTACAATTTACCTTTGCTGGCTTGGCGGGAATGTACGTTATTGGTACTATAGGTTGGCATTTGTTTTAAAAAGTCATTAGTCATTGGTCATTCGTCATTAGTCATTAGTCATTAGTGAATAAACAAATGACTTATGACAAAGGACAAAGGACAAAAGACTAATGACTAATTAATTAAAAAAGGTGATAAATATAAACCCATGACAATGGGAAAACGAACTCAAGCCGCAGCACTGGAAGTCCGGTTGCTGCGAGAAGGTATTATTGAATCCAGGCATATAGTCCAAGCTGTTGTCTGCGACGAACGAGGACGGGTTCTCACCGTTGCTGGAAATTCTGAAACTGCTGCATTTATCCGTTCAGCGCTCAAACCATTTCAGGCACTCGCTGTCACCACCACAGGGACATTGGAACGCTATCAACTCAGCGATCGCGACTTAGCAATTATCACAAGTTCCCATAAAGGAAGAATAGATCAAGTCCGACAGGTATTTAACATCCTTTGGCGGGCGGATCTTGACCCGACTGTACTCCAGTGTCCAATTCCTGAAGGAAAGCGGAGTCCTTTAGAATACAATTGCTCTGGAAAACACGCAGGAATGTTAGCTGTTTGTCAGCAACGCCATTGGCCCTTGAATAACTATTTGGATCGCAAGCACCCAATCCAGCAGTTAATTTTGGGCAAAGTAGCAGAGTTGCTGCGAATGCCAGCCGCAGAATTTATTAGCGCTCATGATGACTGTGGCGTACCAACTTATCTGATGCAGCTCGGTCACATGGCATCTTTGTATGCACTGTTAGCCTCTAGTACCAATTTGGATATGGAGCGCATCGTCCGAGCGATGACTCATCACCCCGCAATGGTAGCAGGAGATGGAGAATTTGATACGGAACTGATGCGCTTAACTCCAGGAGAACTAGTCAGTAAAACTGGTTCCGAAGGAGTGCAGTGCATTGGTAGACTCGGTGAAGGCTTGGGATTGGCAATCAAAGTCATGGATGGGGCGAAACGAGCAAAATACGCCGTGGCGATTCACTTACTCCAGCAAATGGGTTGGATTAGTCCCAGTGCCGCCGAAAGCCTCTCAGAGAAGTTTGTCACCTTAGGAAAATACAAGCGTTTAGAAGTAATTGGAGAATTATCATTTTTGTAGTTGCCAAACTCTTGACTATAGGTTACTATAAATAAGTCGAGAGCAACGCGGGATAGAGCAGCCTGGTAGCTCGTCGGGCTCAACGGGCAAAGTTAACTACACGCTTATTAGTTAAGTTTGCTATGGGCGGCACATAAAGAAACTTATGTGTGTTTATCTGTCAAACTCGGGGAAGCCAATAGCGCGGTAATCCCGAACCAAGCTCCAGAAATGGAGAAGGTGTAGAGACTGGAAGGCAGACACCCTAACGATAACGCCGAGGGTGAAGGGACAGTCCAGACCACAAACCAGTTAATCTGGGCAACGAAAGTTGTAGTTGGTAAGCATAACCCGAAGGTCAGTGGTTCAAATCCACTTCCCGCCACCAAATTAAAACAAAACCCCGAAATTTGAAAAGATTCCGGGGTTTTGTTTTATTTAACTATTTTTATCTTGCAGATGGACACAAAGCTTAAGGGAGATATAGCTGAACAAGCTGCTGTTCTTCATGCCTTAAAGCGTGGTTGGGGAGTTTTGAAACCTGTTGGTGATAGACTACCTTATGATTTAGTATTTGATGTTGACGGAACTCTAATTAAAATCCAAGTCAAATACGCTTGGTTCGATGAACCTTCTGGCAATTATGTTGTAGATAATCGCCGCACTAAAACCAATCGGCGACAAATGCTTCGAGAAGCCTATAAGCCAGCAGACTTTAATTTTGCTTTAGTTTATATAGAAAATCTTGACCTGTTTTATATATTCCCAATAGACATATTCGTTGGCTACGGTAGCGAAATACATCTTGTTGAGGCTGAGAAAAGACAGCGTAAACCGCGTTCGGCACAATATTAGGAATGCTTGGGAGTTAATTTTACAAGCATCTGTAGGTAAAGAAAGTTGTGTTCGATCGCCTGTTAAATTCCCAGAAGCAGGTTTTTAATCTATTCTGGAAGAAATAGCCATCTAAAAGGCGCGGAGAATCATGGTTGTGAAGTTGCAGCGACCAATTTTAGTGGGAGGATTGGGACTGTCCTTTTCTTTGTGGATGTTGGACAGTTGGCACGATTCGATAGTGCAGGTGGGTGAGTTTGGTTTGTTGAGTGCTTTAGCTGTAGGCGGTGGTTTGTGGTTATTCCAGCAAAATCGCCCGAAAGATAGTTTAGAGCAGCTAAATGGTATGCTTGTGGATCGGGCGACTGTGGAAAGTGCGATCGCTAAAACTGAAACTATAATAAACCAGCTGGCACAAGAATCAGAAAACCATCCGGCGTTACAAACACTGCGAGAACAAGTTAACCAACTATTGTTGGAATTAGACAGACAAGAAATTAAAGTGGCTGTGACTGGCGGGAAATCCGTGGGTAAAAGCACTTTAATTCAAGTGCTAAAGCAAAATGTCGAGACACGGAATTTCGTGTCTTTACAAGAGACAGCACCTTTATTTAGAGAAGTGGGTGAAAATTCCGATGCAGCTATTTTGACAGAAGTAGCAAAATCAGATTTTGTTCTGTTCCTGACAAACGGTGATTTGACAGACTCAGAATTTCAAACCTTACAGCAGCTAAAAGCAGCAAATCAGCCTACAATCCTGGTTTTCAACAAACAAGACCAGTATTTAGCCGATGAAAGCGCCAGCATCTTGCTGTCATTAAAACAGCGAATGCAGGGGAATGTAGTTGCAACTGCGGCCTCTCCTATTGCCATCAAAGTCCGAAAGCATGAGGCTGATGGTGCTGTGCAAGAGTGGATGGAACAACCAGCAGCAGATATCCAGCAGTTAACTCAGCAGTTGGATGAAGTTTTGGTACAGCAAAGACAACGGTTGGTATGGCTAACTACCATGAGGAAAGCCGGGTTATTGAAAGCTGAGGCGAAAAACTGGCTGAATGGAACCAGACGCGATCGCGCCACCCCAATTATTGAACAATATCAATGGATAGCTGCGGCGGCGGCCTTTGCTAACCCAGTACCAGCCCTTGATATTTTGGCGACTGCGGCAATTAATGCTCAAATGGTAATGGATTTGGGTAACATCTATCAGCAGAAGTTTTCCCTAGAACAAGCGCAAACTGTAGCTGGAACAATGGGAAGTTTGATGCTGAAATTGGGCTTAGTTGAACTTTCGACAAAGGCGATTAGTACTGTTCTGAAAAGTAATACCGTTACCTTTGTTGCTGGTGGCGTAGTTCAGGGAGTCAGTGCAGCTTATCTGACTAGAGTCGCAGGGTTAAGTTTAGTTGAATATTTCCAACAGCAGGAAATAGCGGTAGATTCTGGGACTGGTTTGAATTTGGAGAATTTGCGGCAAACCTTGCAAAAGGTGTTTCAGCAAAATCAGCAGATTGGTTTTTTGCAGGGATTTGTTAAGCAAGGCGTGAAGCGTTTATTTCCAGAAGCGCAACAGGTTGAAGTAGTTGCTGTTCAGAAGGCTGTAGGATAATTTTACTTACTTGGTGCTGTAGAAACCTAAAATTTACCCAAGCCCATTACGGGCTTGGGTGTATTTAAGAATTATTGCGAAAGTTGAAAGTTACCAAAAAATTGTGAATAAGGGTAATTAGCTAAACAGCACCACTGTTTCTATTAAATAGAATAGCTATAGTTTTGAAAATTAGCTTTAAATCGTACACCAAACTCCAATTTTTTTGATACTGCAAATCCAGACGAATTACATCTTCAAAACTACGGACTGTAGAACGGCCGTTTACTTGCCATTCGCCAGTCATACCGGGTTTCACATCTAAACGTTGCCACTCCGGTACTTCATAGCGTTCCACTTCATCGGGTGTCGGTGGTCGAGTGCCGACTAAACTCATTTCTCCTTTGAGGACGTTCCAAAATTGCGGTAGTTCATCAAGACTAGTTCGCCGTAAAAAGCGCCCTACCTTGGTAATTCTGGGGTCATTTTCATTCTTGAAAAAAGCACCTTGTACTTGGTTTTTAACTTGGGATTTCTTCGCTTCCGCATCCACACACATAGAGCGGAATTTCCAAATCTCAAACCGCTTCCCCATCCAACCACAACGGGTGTGACTAAAGAAAATGGGCCCAGGATCGTTAATTTGAATAGCGATCGCAATGGGAATAAACAAAACTCCTGTAATTAATAAACCGACTATTGACCCGATAATATCTAAGAACCGTTTCATCCAAGATGCCACAGAAGGGTGAGTAGCGGGTAACGGCTCTACTTTTCGGGGAGTTGTCTTCCGATTATCTACTAAGTCTTCTGGTTCTCTTAGCGACACATCATCCACAGGTTCAAGGGGAAAAACTTGATCCAATCCTGTGAGTTTTAGGACTGCCATTACCTGAGGTGTTACATTCCGCAGTGTTAATGTAATCTGTTTCGCTTGAGCGGATTTAAAATTACTGACCAGGGCACCTAAACCACTACTATCCATAAAAGTAGTTTGGTGAAAGTCAATGATGATGTGCTTGGGATGCGAATTGGTCTGGATTAAGCCTTGGCAGGTTTGCTTAAAGCCTAAAGCCTCCAGCACACTTAACCGCGTCGGCACCTGCACTATAGCGGTGTCGTTTAGGGAATTAACTGGAAAATCGACCTCTGTCGGTTGGCTAGTCATGAAGCTCTGCACTTTCGTTGCCATGTATAATGTAATCTGCCAAACATTATTTTGTCCTACAAAATTACCTAACCTAAATATCGGAATCAGTAGTAATTAGGACTAATTGCTATTTACCGGGGCTGAGATTGGAGATCGCTAGCGACGATTCACAATAGAACAAGAAGCCAAAAAACATCCTTGCTGTTGTGTCGACGCAGCGCGATTGCGTTGCTCTCATTTTATGATTGCTAAAAATACGGTTACACCTACCGCACGCCTGATTGAGGTCTTTTCTGCCATTCAAGGGGAAGGACTGAATGTAGGGACGCGTCAAATATTTATTCGTTTTGCTTTGTGTGATTTGCGCTGTCAGTTTTGTGATAGCGCCCACACTTGGAATGCACCTGATACTTGTCGGATAGAGCGCTCGCCTGGATTGCGCGACTTTGAAATCCACTCTAACCCTGTCCCATTACCCATATTACTCGAATGGGTGGAACAGCAAAATCTACCTTGTCTACACGATAGCATTAGCTTAACCGGAGGCGAACCACTTCTTCATGCCCCATTTTTAACGCAGTTTCTACCCCAAGTGCGAGCCATAACTGGCCTACCTATATACTTAGAAACTGGCGGACATCGCCCAGAACAACTAGCAATGATTCTCCCCTACTTAGACTCCGTAGGCATGGATTTTAAATTGCCCAGTGTTAGCGGCGAAAGTCATTGGCAAGAACATAGTAAATCTCTCCAGTTATGTTATGACTCATATTTAAATGTTTTTGTCAAGATAATTGTGTCTCAAAACACAGATCCCGCCGAGTTGGAACGTTCAGCTTCCTTGGTGGCAGAGGTTAGTCCAGATATCTCAGTATTTTTACAACCTGTTACGCCTTTGGCAGTGTCAGAACAATTTTCCTCAATCCCTGTACTAGCGCCTTCGAGCGATCAAGTTTTGACCTGGCAAGCTTTGATGAAGGGGTTTCTCAAGCATGTCCGTGTGATCCCCCAGACGCATAAAATGCTGAACCAGTTGTAAAATTTGATTTTGATAAAGATGTAGTCAAGAAAAAAGTAAGATTTGGTGAGGAGCGAGGAATGAGGAGTTTGAAGTTTGGATTTCACTCATAATTCCGGTGTTGCTGAATCGAGGTATGAATTTGGATGTAGAGACGTTGCATTGCAACGTCTCTACAAGGATTTTGAAATAACGCAAAATTATTTTTCATACCGCAATCAGCAACGCCATAATTCCTAACTCCTAACTAATTACAGTGAGTCCTCATCTGGAGTTTTAGATTTAGCTTTTGCCTTATTGGCACTGCGTTTGAGGGCAGAGAGTCTTGCTTCGTATCTTGACCGTTGGCGCTTACTAGGAGTATTGTCAATCAGGGTTTTTAAGGCGCTACCAAGACTCTTGTAGGCATTGGGGAGGCTATAACCAAAACGAGTTGCCAAGGCGATCGCTTTCTCATCAGCATTGAGCAATTCTCTTAGTTGCTTTTCCCCATTATTCTTTTGGTACAGTCGCCAGCCTGACACACCACAAAGCGACAAAGCTAATACCAGCAGCAATCCATCTTGTACCCACAATTCGCCTACAGCACCACCTAAACCGATGGCTAGTGCTGCCATTTCCCAACCATCTTTGGGAATTGTGTCATTTTGAACGCGAGCAACTTCATGCCAAAACAGCAGATTACGCTGATCCATTGCGAGGGCATCCCATTTCACCAAGTCAATTTGAATTTCTACCTGGTCTTTACCAATTTCTTCGCAGCGAACCAGGGGTGGATTGACTTCAGTTGTGCCTTCAACCGTAACCCAGCTTTGCAATTCTGGCGGTAATAAGCCTTTCAACCGCCGTAGTTCACTCATTTCCGCTTTGGCAGAGGAGGTTGCGTAGGATGTCATAATATCCAGCCCCAGAAAATTTCATGTATATAGTGAGGGTATCACTTTGGAGTATAGCTATTTAAGTGATGATCCGTCTCACTCACTAGGAAAACTTCCTCGCTTTTTTCGCGCTTCCATTGCTTTTTCTAGTAAATCTAACAATCCTGGGGCTTCTTCTTGGATACTGAGTAACAGTCTTTCCCCAAGTTCTATATTCCCCGGATCGAGACCTGTTGCCATTACTTCTTTCAGGCGAGGTATCGCTATGCCATCTACAATCTGAATTAACCCACTCAGACAACGGTGAAATTGCTTTTCTGTAAGAATCGAGTCTTCTAGAGGAAACTCAATAATGGCACGGATTTCACCATCAGATGGGTCATATTCCCATTGCAACATTTTGGTTTCCCAAGAAATGGCAAGCATCGTCTGTAGGATAGTTGCCTTGTGGGGATGGTCTTGGATTCCTGCCAGAACTTGAGGCGCAAATACCCGAAAAAATTTTCCTTCTTCATCCAACTGGACAACTATTAGGAAATCTTCTAGGTTGTCAGCCTCCACACCTGTTATAATTCGGTCTTCTTCATCATCAAAACGGTAGTCCCAGCCAAGGTTGTCTAAATAGTTGGCAATCTGTTCGAGGTTAGCTCCCATAAAAGCCTCATAAGGAACGTGGAGCAGTTGTTACCAGACCTAGTTTAACCTGCTAGGGGTAGTTGTTTGGGTTGGTGTGGATACTTCTGATTGCATAGAAGTGTGCAAGGGGATTGGGGATTGGGGGTTGGGTACTGGGTACTGGGTACTGGGGATTGGGCATTAGCAAAAATATCCCAATCACTAGTCCCTAGTCCCCAATCCCTGGGTGTTTGGCATTGCAAAGATAAGAAGAATAGATGATCGTTCGGCGTTGTGAATGATATTTTTTTATGGATTGTTGCTTATTAGCTTCTTCTTAAAGAAGCAATAATCACTATTTTTAAAATCTTAGTCAGTGAAGGATATATCACTAACTCACTTAAGTTTTAATATTCTCTTCTAGGTTGAATGAGTGTATTGTTATATCGAGTATGATGACAGGATTTTTAATCAAATTTGAAAGCTGAAGCCAAGTTGAGATAATTTCCCCATAGCATCTGAGGCTTTTGAATATATAAGTAAAAACTTCAATTACCGCTTTTAAAAGCGAATGAATATAGCACATAGGCTGGTACAGTTTTATATTACAAGCAACAAATTGTTTTCACTAAATGATTGTAGTGAGCAATACAATTCTTTGATCTAGTAATTTATGAAGTTCATGCGTAAATCAGCTTTAGTTTTTGCGATCGCACCTTTAGTTTTTGCGATCGCGGCTTGTGATGGAGATTCAGGAAAAACAGCAAGTACACCCGGCACTCCAGGCAGTACTCTAGCTGCACCAGAAAATCAAAATCGCTGGAATAACATTAAAAGACGCGGCCAGATAATTTGCGGTGTCAGTGGTGAAGTACCAGGGTTTAGCTTTGTGGGAACCGATGGTAAATACAGTGGCATCGATGTCGATGTTTGTCGAGCGATCGCCGCAGCTTTGTTTGATAAGCCAGATGCAGTAGAATTTCGCAATCTCAATTCCAAAGAGCGGTTTACAGCTTTGCAAACTGGAGAAGTAGACATTCTCAGCCGCAACACTACCTGGACACTTAGTCGCGGAACCACAGTAGGTCTAGAATTTGCACCTGTGGTCTTTTACGACGGACAAGCCATCATGGTTCGCAAAAGTAGTAACATTAAGTCCCTGACAGACCTCAAGAATAAAGCCATCTGCGTTCAAACTGGAACTACTACCGAACAGAACTTAGCAGACCAAATGCGGAAAAGGGGCATCACTTACAAACCCGTTGTTTTTGAAGACGTTAACGTTACCTTTGCTACTTATACTGAAGGTCGTTGCGACGGGATTACGGCTGATCGTTCAGCATTAGTTTCGCGGGGTACAATTTTACCCAAACCAGAAGATAACGTGATTCTCAATGAAGTGATCTCTTCAGAACCCCTTGCGCCAGCAGTTGCTAAAGGGGATGCTAAGTGGAGTGATGCTGTTAAGTGGGTGGTTTATTCTCTAGTAAAAGCCGAAGAATTGGGCATTACTTCCCAGAATATAGGTCAGTTTGCTACTAGTACAGATCCAGATATTAAGCGCTTTTTAGGAACCGAAGGCAACCTTGGCGAAGGACTCGGCTTAACTAACGACTTCGCAGCCAGAATAATTAAGCACGTTGGTAACTACGCCGAAATTTACGATCGCAACCTCGGCCCCAAGACAAAACTGAATCTAGCTCGTGGTCAAAATCAACTCTGGAACAAAGGCGGACTGCTTTATTCTCCACCGTTTCGGTAGAAGGGCAGGGGGCAGGGGGCAGGGAGCAGAGGGGCAGGGGGAGCAGAGGGGCAGGGGAGCAGGGGAGCAAGGGGGCAGGGGAGCAAGGGGGCAGGGGAGGGAGAAATAATAAATGACTAATTTAAAACCGTCTATATGGCGTGATGTCCGTTTTTGGAGGATTGCTTTGCAATTAGTTGCTGTATTTTTAGCAGTAGTTGTAATAGTAATACTGTGGGGTAATCTCAAGCGCAATTTGCGGCAATTGGGTATTCCGTTTGGATTTGATTTTCTTAAGCAACAGGCATCTTTTGATATTGGCGAGACGCTGATTAGCTACAAACCCACTGATACCTACAGTCGTGCTTTGTGGGTGGGGTTAATTAACTCTTTGCGGGTGGCGATCGCAGGAATTTTTCTGACAACCATTGTTGGGGTAAGTGCTGGGATTGCCCGACTTTCTGACAACTGGCTAGTGCGGAATATCACGATGGTTTATGTAGAGGTTTTCCGCAATACGCCTTTACTGCTGCAATTGCTGTTTTGGTACTTTGCTGTTTTTATCAGTTTTCCCAAAACAGAAAATAAGATATCCCTTTGGGGTTTTATTGGTGTTAGTCAAAATGGCTTAGAATTTCCTTGGTTTACCCTATCACCAGAGTTTTCTACGTTGCTGTTGGGATTAACTTTTTATACAGGTGCATTTATTGCAGAAATTGTGCGAGGTGGGATTCAATCAGTACCGAAGGGACAATGGGAAGCAGCGCGATCGCTAGGATTAAAACCAGGGTTAGTAATGCGGTTGGTAATTTTTCCCCAAGCTTTGCGGGTAATCATTCCACCATTAACGAGTCAATATCTGAATTTGACCAAAAATACCAGTTTAGCGATCGCGATTGGCTACCCCGATATTTATTTTGTCGCCTCCACCACTTTTAACCAAACTGGGAAAGCTGTAGAAGTGATATTACTGATTATTCTCACCTATCTCACCTTGAGTTTGACTATCTCTGTAGTGATGAATTTATTCAATCGCAGCGTGCAAATTAAAGAAAGATAAGGGTGATGAGGGGGACAAGGAAGCAGTTGAACTCGGAAGTTGAGCCTTTGAACTCGGAAGTTGCACCTTTAAACTCGGAGGTTACACCTTTGAACTCGGAAGTTGCGCCTTTGAACTCGAAAGTTGCGCCTCTGAACTCGGAAGTTGCACCTTTGAACTCGGAAGTTGCACCTTTGAACTCGGAAGTTGCGCTTTTGAACTCGGAAGTTGCACCTTTGAACTCGGAAGTTGCGCCTTTGAACTTGGAAGTTGCGCCTTTGAACTTGGAAGTTGCGCCTTTGAACTTGGAAGTTGCACCTTTAAGGTTGAAATATGAGTTTTGACCAATGACCAATGACAAATGACCAATGACAAATGACTAATGACAAATTAACTTGGCTCCGTAAAAACCTGTTTAGTACTTGGTATAACAGCTTATTAACTGTTGTCTGTTTAGTATTTCTGTTTTGGGTAGTGCGAGGAATTCTAACTTGGGCAACTACTCAAGCACAATGGGCGATAATTCAGGTTAATTTACGTTTATTTCTAGTTGGCAGATTTCCGCAAACGCTATATTGGCGAACTTGGATTGTGCTTGCGATCGCTTCGAGTTTAGGCGCTATAACTGGCGGTGTATTCTTTAGTAAACAACAGTTAACAAAGCGGGGAACTTCTTTGTTTGCTTTTATCATCGGCGTTTTGTTAGTTGTTTTACCACTGGATTTTACATCCCGCCTTTGGTTATTGTTAATTGCAGTTTTAGTATTTGCAGGTTTTTGGGTTGGAGGAAAGTTTACTAAGGTACTAAGTCCTTGGCTTTCCCTATTATGGTTATTGTCTTTCCCAATAATTTTATGGCTAATTGGTGGTGGATTTGGATTGCAGCCTGTACCTACAAATTTATGGAACGGTTTGCTACTTACCCTACTAATGGCAGCAGTGAGTATTGTACTTTCCTTTCCCATTGGGGTTTTACTCGCTTTAGGGCGCACAAGCAATTTGCCTGTAGTCCGTTGGTTTTCTATCCTGTATATTGAAATTATTAGGGGAGTACCACTGATTGGAATTTTGTTCTTAGCTCAGGTGATGCTTCCCTTATTTTTATCAGCAGATGTGCGTTTAGATCGGGTATTAAGAGCAATTGCTGGACTAGTACTATTTAGTGCCGCATATATGGCAGAAAACGTGCGTGGTGGACTCCAATCAATTCCTCGCGGGCAAATTGAAGCTGCGAAAGCACTAGGTTTAAATACACCCTTAGTAGTGATATTAATTGTCCTACCTCAAGCCTTACGTAGTGTTATTCCTGCGATCGTTGGTCAATTTATTGGCTTATTTAAAGACACTTCACTCTTATCTTTAGTAGGATTGGTGGAACTTACAGGTATTGCCCGTTCAATATTGGCACAACCACAGTTTCTCGGCCGCTATGCAGAAGTTTATCTGTTTATTGGATTTATTTACTGGGTATTTTGTTACTCCATGTCGTTAGCTTCTCGGCGATTAGAAAAACAGTTAAGTCAGTAGTTCAGAGATTTTAAAAAATAAATTATCCCAGAAAAAATTAAGAGCCAGAATTTAGAATGGTTCTAGTATTCTGACTCCTTTTAATCTTTAACTTTTACTTCGTTTGGTCAGTCGTGTAATTTATTGTGCATTTAACCAAGCTTGTAAATCTGCCAAGCTGCTAAAATCCAACAGAGCAACACTTAGATTCTCAAGTACTGTTAAGGGTAAATGAGAAATCGTTGCTTGCATTTCTTCAGACAGTTCTTGCCCAAGACGCTTAGTTAAGAGTCGAACAATCAATTTAATAGTTGCTTCCTGTTCTCCTTCCTGTCGTCCTTCCTGTCGTCCTTCTTCTTTAATTTCTCGATAAACTCTCGTTTGCTGTAAAGTTATGCCTAACATGATTTCCACCTCGGCTCGGCTCAATTGTTCAAATTTGTACACCATTATGGTCGTTATCAATTCTATTATGGCGCGACTTGATACTTGGGGCACTTCTTGATATGTTCTGGTTAGCAAATACCTAGCTTCTGCCGGTGCTGCATTTTCTTCTATCGTAGTCAGTACCATGAGTGCTAAACCCAAAGGTAATTCGCGAATATCTCCTAACTCGTCCAAGTAAACGCGATACAATTGTTCGCTATTAAGAAATGCGCGGTAGGGATAACTATTACTTTGTTCGATACTGCGGGATGGGTAGATTACTACCGCTTGCCAATCACTGTATCTCATCCGGTTGCGATAGAAATACAATAACGACTCGGCAAATAGCCTTTCATAGAGCATTTCATCCCTTTGAAATTGAACTTCGCTGAAATATACAACCCCGCCATTAGCACTATCAGGTGGAAGAAACACACCATCAATTTCAAATTTGGGTTCCTTGACAGCTACGGAATCAAAGCGATAATTATCAGCATTGGCTGGGGGATTTGTCAACAATTCAAATAATAAGCTTGGGGATTGTTGAAAGAGTTTGTAGAAAATTGAGTCTCGGCGCATCTATGGACTGCAAAAAATTTATTTGAACTCATAATATATCTTCGTAGTACTTATGGCATAAATTTTATTTATGAGTGGTTTTGTAATGTGGTGATATTGTTCCCTAGCACAATAGCAAATAGGCATCGCGCTATAAAATCTGATTAATTAGGGTTATTATTGATTAGTATGTTAAAAATTATTGTTACTATCTAAAATCAGCAATTATTTGATATTCATTTCATCAGCTTGTAGCGAGACATCGCTAATTTACTAAAAAATTTGGAGGTGCAAATCTGTGACAACAAAACAAGGGTCAATAATTATTGCGGAAGATGTTCACAAGTGGTATGGAAAGTTTCATGCTCTTCAGGGTGTGAGCTTGACAGTCAATCGTGGAGAAGTAGTAGTGCTGATGGGGCCATCTGGTTCCGGTAAATCTACCTTTATCCGCACATTTAATGCTTTAGAAGAATACCAACAGGGAAGAATTGAAATTGATGGGATTACTCTCAGTCATGACTTGCGAAATATTGAAACTATTCGCAAAGAGGTGGGAATGGTATTTCAGCAATTTAATTTATTTCCTCATCTGACAGTACTGCAAAATATCTCTCTAGCACCAATTTGGGTACGGCGATCGCTAAAGGCAAAGGCCGAAGAATTGGCGATGCAACTCTTAGAAAGAGTGGGTATTTTAGAACAGGCGCAAAAATATCCAGGACAGTTATCTGGTGGACAACAGCAACGGGTGGCGATCGCACGTGCTTTAGCTATGCAACCCAAAATTATGCTGTTTGACGAACCCACCTCAGCCTTAGATCCAGAAATGGTACGAGAAGTTTTGGATGTAATGCGAGGTTTAGCCCGTGATGGAATGACAATGGTAGTTGTCACCCACGAAGTTGGATTCGCCCGTGAAGTCGCCGACCGAGTTATTCTCATGGATAGCGGTTTCCTCGTCGAGTCAGCCACCCCTGACGCATTTTTCAACAACCCCAAAGAAGAAAGAACACGCAAATTTTTGTCACAAATTCTCTAAAACCTCTGCGCTACTTTGCGTTCAACTTTGCGCGACGGCAGTCGCTACAACGGGGGGAACCCCCGCAACGCGCTGCCTCCCCTCTGCGTTTAACTTCTAACCCTTTTGTCCCACAACTTCACACCAAGCAGCAGCAAAAAATCCATCTGGGTGCTGACTCCATTCCCGCAAACCATTACTCATTGCTGTAAGCAATCGCTCATCAGTCCAACCTTTCTCTACAGCTCGATCTTCTTTTGCAGAAGCCTCAATTCGCAGCGCCAAATATTCTGTAGCTTCACTCAACGGCTCATAACATTGATAAGAAGCCGAAGCTTTGATATTAGTAAACCCACTTTGGCGCAACAGAGCGCGTAACTCTCTACCCACGTTAGGATTACCAGAATTCTGCTGCTGGAGCCACTTGTAATAAGAAAATGCTTTTTCCAGTTCTGGTGTAGACGGTGCAATCAAAAACCCGCCCCAGTCAGGACTACGAAGCCCAACAATTCCCCCCGGTTTCAAAACTCGCCACAGTTCCCGTAACGCCTGCACAGGTTCTTGAAGATGCTCAAACAGCGCATGAGAAAAGATTGCGTCAAATGAGTTATCGGGAAAGGGTAGAGCATATATATTTCCCTCCAGAAAATTAGTATTACTGACACCTTGGTTAAAAGCACTTTCAGCAGCTATCTGGATTTGAGATATTTCGCGATCGATACCGGTAAGCATACCAGGGGCAATAACTCTTGCTAAACCTAAAGCGATCGCACCAGGGCCACAACCACAATCTAACAATTTCATCCCTGGACGTAAATAAGGCGTAAAAAACGCCGCATGAGTATCTACGCTGCGTTTTGCCATGAAATTCGTCGCATTACTTGAATAGCCTGGAGTATACTTTTCCGGCATCGTTTTGACTCCCTACGATATCTGTATAAGTATGATATGTAGGTAATTTTGAGATGTCCAATATATATTTATAGAGAATTGAAACTTATAAAGTATCAAAAAAATGGAATTGCGACACCTGCGCTACTTTATTGCTGTTGCTGAAGAACTGCACTTCAGTAGAGCCGCCGAGCGATTGCACATTGCTCAACCGCCCTTAAGCCAGCAAATTCAGCAACTAGAGGCGCAGTTGGGGGTAGAACTGTTTCAGCGCAAAACTAAGCGACAGGTGCAGTTAACGGAAGCTGGGCAAGTTTTTTTGCAAGAAGCTTATCAACTTTTAGCTCAACTGGAAAAGGCAATTGAGCTAACCCAAAAAACAGGAAGAGGTGAAAAGGGACTACTGCGAATTGGGTTTACCAGTTTGGTAACTTATGATTTGCTTCCAATAATTTTGCGGCGGTTTCGAGAACAGTTTCCAGAAGTAGAGTTGGTGTTGCAAGAATTAACCACAACTCAGCAGGAACAAGCGCTACAGGATAGCCGCATTCATGTAGGTTTTGCCCATCCACCTTTAGAAGACAACACACTCAATCAAGAGTGCATTCAGCAGGAAGCTCTAATTGTGGCTATGTTAGAAACTCATCCTTTAGCTGAACAAGAAAAGATTTCAGTGCGATCGCTAGTAAACGAAAACTTTATCATGTTCCCTCGCCATTTGGGGCCTGGGCTTTACGACCAAATCGTGAGTCTTTGTCAGCAAGGAAATTTCAGTCCAAAAGTGACTCAAGAAGCGATTCAGATGCAGACGATTATCGGATTGGTGTCAGCGGGAATGGGAATTGCGATCGCACCGTCTTCATTGCAAAATCTTCAGAGGGTTGGCATAGTTTATCGCACTCTGGAGGAGAAAACACCATTAGTAGAAACGGCTATAGTGTGGCGGCAAGAAAATGTCACACCTGTACTAAGGGAATTTTTACGTACATCTATCAAAGCCAGCAGCGGGATTTGAACTCGCGACCTTCCGATTACAAGTCGGATGCACTACCACTGTGCTATGCTGGCAAGCTTGGCGATTACTTTTAATTAGCAACCACAATTTCTTATTGTACCATAATCAATTTATTTGTCTAGCTGTAATTGCTAAAAAATATCTCCTTCTTCAGGCTGGACGCAAAAATATCTGGTACAGTTCCAAAACTGTTTTTTCTTTAGACAGCTGAATAAAGGAACAGAAATATATAATTATTTTTTACAGATCATAAGCATGGCAGCACTGCTCGGACGAGATTTATTAAGTCTGGTGGACATTAGTCCTACGGAACTTCAAGAACTTCTAGAATTGGCAACTCAACTTAAATCACAACAGCTGAAGTTGCAGAGTAATAAAGTCTTGGGGTTGTTGTTCTCCAAAGCTTCGACTCGCACACGGGTAAGTTTTACCGTGGCGATGTATCAACTGGGTGGACAGGTAATCGATCTCAACCCCAATGTCATTCAAGTTAGTCGCGGGGAACCTTTGCAGGATACGGCGCGGGTGTTAGATCGATATTTGGATATTTTGGCAATTCGCACATTTGCCCAGCAAGATTTGGAAACTTTTGCTGAATATGCCAATATTCCGGTGATTAATGCGCTGACTGATGCAGAACATCCCTGTCAGGTATTAGCGGATTTATTGACGATTCAAGAAAGCTTTGGCACTCTAGCTGGGTTAACTTTAACCTACGTGGGTGATGGGAATAATGTGGCTAATTCGCTGATGTTGGGCTGTGCTTTAGTGGGGATGAATGTCAGAATTGCTACTCCTAAAGGATATGAGCCAGATTCTCAGATTGTAGAGCAAGCAAGAGCGATCGCTAATAGCAAAACTGAAGTCCTCTTAACTCACGATCCAGAATTAGCCGTTAAGGGATCTGCTGTACTTTATACTGATGTTTGGGCAAGTATGGGACAAGAAGCAGAAGCAGATAATCGGCTGCCAATTTTCCAGCCTTATCAAATTTCCGAGCAGCTATTGAGCCTTGCTGAACCAGAGGCAATTGTTTTACACTGCTTACCAGCCCATCGCGGTGAAGAAATTACCGAAGAAGTTATTGAAGGTTCCCAATCACGAGTTTGGGAACAGGCTGAAAATCGTCTCCACGCTCAAAAAGCTTTACTTGCAAGTCTTTTAGGAGCAAAGTAGGGAATAGGGCACAGGGTATAGGGTATAGTTTTCTTCCTTGTAACCTGTAACCTGTACCCTTTAACCTGTAATATTCTTATTTGTCAAAAGGCAAAAGAGAAGAAAATAATTTTGCTTTTGCCTTTTATATTTTTACTTTTCTCTTGTTATCGGGAGTTTTTTGTAGTACTAATGTTCTAGAGACATTAATAATTACTTCCCGCAAATTTATGGAACGTCTAACAGAAGCCCAACAAGAACTTTACGAATGGTTAGCAGAATACATCAGAACGCATCAGCATTCGCCTTCGATTCGGCAAATGATGCAAGCGATGAATTTGAAGTCACCAGCACCAATTCAAAGTCGTTTAGAACATTTACGCACTAAGGGATATATAGAATGGACTGAAGGACAAGCGCGAACAATTCGGATTTTGCGTCCTGTGAAGCAAGGTGTACCAATTTTGGGCACGATCGCGGCTGGTGGTTTAATAGAACCGTTTACTGATGCTGTAGATCATTTAGACTTTTCTAATTTCGATTTACCTCCCCAAACCTACGCTTTGCGCGTAGCTGGCGATAGCATGATTGAAGATTTAATTACTGATGGCGATGTGGTATTTCTGCGTCCAGTAGCAGAACCAAATCATTTAAAAAATGGTACTATCGTCGCCGCCAGAGTAGATGGATTTGGGACAACATTAAAACGTTTTTATCGTCAAGGCGATCGCGTCACTCTCAAACCAGCAAATCCCAAGTACAATCCCATAGAAGTCATGGCTCAACAAGTACAGGTGCAAGGTTCTCTCATTGGTGTTTGGCGCGGTTACAACTGATTAATGGGGAGTGGGGATTGGGAAAGATAAGTACCAATGACCAATGACCAATGACTAAATAAATATGTACCTGACGAAAAATCCAGTGCCGCAACTGCCCACTTTCCGATTGAAATTACCGTTTGCAAGGGAAAGTAGGGGCAGTTATTATACGCAACCATTACCAGGATGCCCAAGAATGCCTGTGTCTCTGCAATTACGGCAATATCAGCGCCAAGCGATCGCTAGCTGGTTTACCAACAATGGCAGAGGGACGCTGAAAATGGCTACTGGTAGTGGTAAAACCATTACCGCATTAGCGATCGTTTGTGAATTATATCAGCAGATTAATTTACAAGTTCTGGTGGTGGTGTGTCCCTATCGCCATCTCGTTACCCAATGGGCACGAGAATGCGAAAAGTTTAATTTGCAACCCATTTTAGCCTTTGAGAATTTACGCACTTGGCAAAGTCAACTTTCGACCCAAATTTATAATCTGCGTTCTGGTTCTCAAGGGTTTGTCACGGTGATTACTACGAACTCTACTTTAATTGGAAATGGGTTTCAGTCTCAACTCAAATATTTTCCCGCCAAAACTTTAATTATTGGGGATGAAGCGCATAATTTAGGCGCACCCAAGTTAGAAGAAAGTTTACCGCGTAGTGTTGGGTTGAGATTGGCTTTATCTGCCACACCGGAGAGATATTTTGATGATTTTGGTACGCAATCTTTATTTGATTATTTTGGCCCAGTTCTCCAGCCAGAGTTTACTTTGAGAGATGCGATCGCTCAAGGTGCTTTGGTGCATTATCTCTATTATCCGGTGCTGGTAGAGTTAACTGAAGCAGAAAGCATTGCCTATTTAAAGTTAACTAAAAGAATTGGGCGATCGCTATTATATAGAGATCGACAAAATGGCGATGCAGGAAGCTTTGAAGACAATGAAGATTTAAAGCCTTTGTTAATGCAAAGAGCAAGATTAATTGGGGCGGCGGAAAATAAATTAACTGCCTTGCGGGATTTAATGGCAACTCGCCGCGAAACTAGTCACACTCTTTTTTATTGCAGTGATGGTTCCCAAGATGCAGGACAACGTTCATCGTTACGCCAACTTAAAGCTGTTGCTAAAATTTTAGGAGTAGATTTAGGGTACAAGGTAAGCACCTATACAGCCCAAACAACTTTACAAGAAAGAGAAATATTGCGCCATCAATTTGAAAGTGGGGAATTGCAGGGTTTGGTGGCAATTCGTTGTTTGGATGAAGGTGTTGATATTCCGGCAATTCAAACTGCGGTGATTTTATCAAGTTCTGGTAATCCCCGCCAGTTTATCCAACGACGGGGGCGAGTTTTACGTCCTCATCCAGCTAAGGAACGCGCCACTATATTTGACATGATTGTTTTACCACCAGATTTAGATAGAGAAACTATAGAAGTTGAGCGCAATCTGTTAAAAAAGGAATTGCGTCGCTTTGTAGAGTTCGCTGATTTAGCTGATAACGCAGGGGAAGCAAGAATGAAGTTACTTGATTTACAAAAGCGATATGGTTTATTGGATATTTGATGAGCAATTGTAAAATTTTTCGATTTTTGAAAAAAGAAGCATTAAGTATGAAATAATAAAACTATGAGTTAGATCATAATGGGATGTAAGTTGCTTTAAAAATTTCACTTACATCCCATTATGATCTAGATTGTTAATATTAATTATAGCAGAAGACAATTCAATAATAAAGTCTTTTTTCAAAGAAAATTATAAATTTGAAAAAATAGTTTTGGCAAAATTAAAGCTAACGCTAGCAGTGACTTTACGGAGGTAAATGCAGTACTAGAGAAAGTTAAAATATAGAAAAACTATATTTCTATACTGAAGATGTCACAAGAGGCGAATATTGATGATGTACAGGAGCCAATAACCAGCGCACCGCCGGAAGTGCGGCAAATTATTGAGCGGGTATGGAAACTGGAGAAAGGCAGGCTAGATAAGAAGATTAACAGCCATATAAATGATAATATTTTGGACATTATTAAGGAAGAGGTGCGATGAAGCTGACTTCAATCAAGCTATGCAACTTTCGCTCCTTTTATGGTATGACACCAGAGATGATTATCGCTGGGGGAGAGGCTCAGAATACAACGATTATTCATGGCAATAATGGCTCTGGAAAAACCAGTTTACTAAATGCCTTTACGTGGGTATTGTATGATAAATTTAGTGCAGCATTTGCATCGATAGAGCAGTTGGTGAATAAGCGTGCGATCGCAGAAGCTCAAAAAGGTCAAGCCGTAGAATGTTGGGTAGAGATTGGCTGGGAACATGAAGGTAAACGCTATCGAGTTAAACGCGCCTGTCGGGGTTATAAAAACGAAGGTGATTTTGACGCTGGCAAAACTCAATTAACCATGTGGGTTGGTGCAGATGATGGCAAATGGAATATACCAACTCAGCAACCAGACGATATCATTAATCAAATTTTACCCGCTACTTTACATCAATACTTTTTCTTTGACGGCGAACGAATTGAAGAAATAGTCCGTTCTGACAAAAAAGCTGAAATTGCCGAAGCTACAAAAATTTTCTTGGGTGTGGAAGTAATCAACCGTTCCATCAGACATTTGGGAGATGCTAAAAAAACTCTAGAAAATGAGTTAAAAGCTATTGGTGATTCTGAAACAAAACAACTATTACGACAGCAAGAAAAGATAGAACGCGAACGCGAACGCATTACCAAGCGGCAAACTGAAATTAAAGAAGAGTTAGAATATCAACAAACTTTTAAAAAAGAGACAAGTAACCGTTTGCGAGAATTGAGTGCTGCTAAGGAATTGCAAGAAAGATGGCAGTATTTAGAATCACAGAAAACGGCGAATCAAGAAGAATATAAAAAAACCAAAGAAGCACTAAAAAAAGTTATTTCCGCGCGGGGTTATACAGTTTTACTCTCAGAAACGACATCCCAATTCCGAGGAATAATCAATGATTTGAAACAGCGAGGCGATTTAACCTCTGGAATCTCGCGGGAATTTGTGAATGATTTACTCAATTCTCAGCGCTGTATTTGTGGCGCAGAATTACACGCGGGTAATCATTCTCATACTCATGTGAGTACGTGGTTAAATAAAGCCGGTTCTTCGGCGGTAGAAGAAACTGCAATTCGGATGATAGCTCAAGTAGACGAAATTGATAAGCAAGCTATAGGATTTTGGGAAGAGGTTGATAGAGAACAAACCAGAATTAATCAGTTAAGGCAAAGTATATCTCAAATTGAAAGCGATTTAGACAATATTCAAGAACGGTTGCGAAAAGATGCTAATGAAGAAATTAGCAGTTTACAAAAACGCTTAGATGAAATTGAAAGTAAAATTGATGAATTAAATCGAGAACAGGGTGCAAATCAGCAGCAAATTGCTCAACTCACAACTGAGATTGAAGGTTTAAATAAACAAATTGCCAAGCAAAAGCTGAATGAAGACAAGCAAACTTTAGCACAGCGACGGATTAACGCAACTCAAGATGCAATTGAACGGTTAACGGAAGTTAGAAATCGCCAAGAACAACAATTTCGCCTGCAACTAGAAAAGCGAGTGCAAGAAATATTTACGGAGATTTCTGTAACTCCATACATTCCTAAAATTAGCGATAAATATGAACTGACATTAGTAGAAAATACCACAGGGATAGAAGCACCAGTTGCAGCATCCACAGGCGAAAATCAAATTCTCAGTTTATCCTTTATTGCCAGCATCATTGACAAAGTGCGGGAATGGAGTGAGAAACGAAAAATGATGATGATTCCCGACAGTAGTACTTTCCCAATTGTCATGGATTCACCCTTTGGTAGCTTGGATGAGAATTCGCGGCGACACATTGCGAAGACAATTCCCCAATTAGCGAATCAGTTGATAGTTTTAGTAACTAAGACTCAGTGGCGGGGTGAAGTTGAAGCAGAAATGACACAGAGAATTGGTAGAGAATATGTGCTTACGTATTATTCATCTAAGCCGGATTGCGAACAAGATTATATTGAGTTGGGTGGAGAAAGATATCCTTTGGTGAAACAAAGTCCGAACGAGTTTGAGTATACTGAAATTATCGCGGTTGAACGTAATCTTTAAAGGATAAAGTTATGGTTGCGAGTTCAGACAGAAATTATATGTCTCCGCAGGAATATCTGGAATGGGAAGAACGCCAAGAAATTAAATATGAATATATTGATGGTGAAGTTTTCGCCATGACTGGGGGTACTCTTCCCCATACAACTATTGCTTTAAACTTAGCTTCAGCGTTAAAAATTCATCTAAGGGGGAGTGGGTGTCTTCCCTTTATGGCGGATGCGAAAGTAGGTGTATCTGAGAAAGGGCCTTTTCATTATCCCGATGTTGTGGTGAGTTGCGATGAACGAGATAAACAAGCTATTGAATTTCTCCAATATCCTTGTTTAATTGTTGAAGTTCTGTCCCCAAGTACTGAAGCTTACGATAGAGGTAAAAAATTTACGCGGTATCGCCGTATTCAGACTTTGCAAGAATATGTCCTCATCGATGCTGAAAAAATTGGTTTAGATTGCTTCCGGTTAAATGATAGAGGACTCTGGGAGTTACATCCTTATGAAGAAGGGGATGAGGTTCATTTAACCAGCGTTGATTTCCACTTCCCGATTTCTTTGGTGTATGAGAATGTTCAGTTTCCCATTTAAATTAGGATTATCCTCGATTCATGATTAGGGGTTTTATGAGTATTAAAACTGAAGCAACTATTGAAGATTTGTACCACTTACCTGACAATTGTAAAGCAGAGATTGTCAATGGGAAATTGGTGCTGATGTCTCCAACTGGATTTTTACCAGGACGTGCAGGTGGTGAAATTTATGCAAGTCTACGGGATTATGAACGATTGACAAAAAGTGGTTATGCTTTGCCTGATAATGTCGGTTTTATTGTCAATCTCCCTAATCGCCGTTCTTTAAGTCCTGATGCTGCGTTTTATACTGGCAAACCTACAGACGGAAAGTTTCTTAATGGTGCGCCTGTGTTTGCTGTTGAGGTGCGAAGTGAAAATGATTACGGTGATAAGGCTGAAAAAGATATGGCTAGTAAACGCCGTGATTATTTTGCGGCTGGTACGTTGGTAGTTTGGGATGTAGACGTACTCAAAGAGGAAGTTATTAGAGTATATCGTGCTAGTAATCCTGAAGAACCGCAAGTGTATCGCCGTGGTGAGGTGGCTGAAGCTGAACCCGCAGTGCCAGAATGGACTATGTTAGTGGATAATTTGTTTGTTTAAGCGATCGCCCACATACTAGTATAAAATAATGTGGTTATTAAGTGCGTATGCGTAAGCCAGCCGTAGGCATCGCTTTTGAGTTTCGGTTAAAATAGCAACACAGTATATATTAAAACAATGGCTGCAAACAGAATTAGGGTTGCTAAAGATAAGGCTGAGTTGGTGAAATCTCTAGTCGCATCAAAAGACACAACTGGGCCTTTTCAGACTTATGTAGAAGTAATGGTGTTTGCAGCAGCATTGGGCGTTAAAAATAAAAAGCGCGTTCCTTTGGGAGAAACTACAAAAAGAGAACCATCTCCAATTCCACAAGAAAATTTTGCTTCATTAGGTTATGACCTAATAATTAAATTATTAGGAATCAATGAAACGCAAGATATCAACATACTCTCATCTAGAGAAGAAGAAGATGAAGATAAACGTACTCAAATATTTGAAGAATATGCTAACGCCGGACTAGAAATTTTACAAAGTGAGTTGCGCGGTTCTGTTGACTACTCAGAGCGAATTCTATTAGTTCTGATTTCTGAAAGAGGAACAAAAGAACAGCTAGAAGAAGAATTTGACCTCAGTAAATTCTTAAATTGATTACTACTTATTAAATATGAAAAATATAGTATATTATTGTCAACAATTTGCTGAATTAAATGTGAGTAGTAGCAGGAAGCGTGGTAATGCTCAATATAAACCAATATTACTTTTATCTGTAATTGATTTAATTGCGCGAGGTGTCATTACTACTAATGAGATTCCAGTTTCAGACGAATTAGTTCAAACATTTGAGAGGTATTGGAATGTAATCGCTTCTCCATCTTACAAAGGTGGTTTACACTATCCTTTCTTTCATCTGCAAAATGAAGGCTTTTGGTACTTGAAATTTAAGCCTGAATTTAATGGGTTACAGCCAAAAACAATTAACAAACTAAAAGAGGCTGTTGAATACGCATATCTAGACAGTGACTTATTTAACTTTTTGCAAGATGAATTTTGCAGAAAAGAACTAATTGATGCACTTGTGGCAGCTTTCTTTTCTGATAATGAAAATTATATAGAGTCTATTTTACAAATAAATCAAACTTTTCAACATGACGCAGTAGATATAGAAAAAATAATTGAAACAGGAAATTTAGATAATAATCCAACGTGGAGCTTGAAACGAGCAGTTATTAGAAATGCTTTTTTTAGGAAAGCAATTGTACACGTTTATGATTATAGATGTGCCTTTTGTAGACTAAAAGTAACTAAAAAAGTAAATCAAAATATTGTGGATGGCGCACACATCAAACCATTTTCACAGTTTTATGATAATAAAATTCATAATGGAATAGCTCTTTGTAAAAACCATCATTGGGCATTTGATAGGGGTTGGTTTGCTGTAGATGAGCAATACAAAATTATAGTTAGTAATGATTTGGAAGAAGCATCTCCCCATGCTAAACCTATGAAAGATTTTGAAGGTGAAATAATACTTCTACCAAATACAGAGCAACACTTTCCAGAATTGGAAGCACTTCAATGGCATCGCCAAAATATATTTCAAGCATAATTATAGGATAGGTGGAAGTCCTACCGCTTTCGGTTCAACAAACTTGCCGTCAAAACCTATAGTTTTATCTTCCACAGTCCTAGCATCGGCCAAAGCTTTACGAAGTTCAGCACGTTCCATCTGTTCCTGAATTCCACCGAGGATATAAACCAATAACTTCGCTGCTAAATCTCTTCCAGCAACCTGCACCCGTTTTTTATTTGGGTCATATAAAACCCCATACCAGAGAGATTGGGGATATTCCATACCACTAAAACCACCTTGCTGGTCAAACTTCCGCAGTTTCTTGAAAATATCAGCCAGAGAAAAACCTTTTTTAAATACCAAAATTCCCAAAGCTTGCGCTAATGCAACTTGAGCAACTGGACGGAAAAGCATATTTCCTTCACCTCCATCCTTCTCAAAGCTGAAGCGCCGTAAAGCTGGTGTATCTTCGTGTTCTAAAATTTTATAACTGGAAAGACTAGCCAAAGAATCAAATAGCTTTTTAAATTCCTCAATTCCCTGCTCAAGTTCTTCATCCTCTGGACGCATGGGAATTAGACCTTTCTCCAAGGGTTTCCAGTGAGGGAACTTTTGAGCCAAATAGCGCTCAGACATATCTTGCAGAGCTTGCAAAGTCGTCAAAACTGTAGAATTAGAGGCTACTGTTGCACTATTCCAATTAACACGGGGATTGCGATCTTGTTTTTGTTCTAATAGTGGATGTGTAACTGCAATTTTTCTAGCAACGATCGCAAAGCCATCATCTTCATTCAACTGCGTTAGCTGACCTTTAGTCAAGGGTGCAGCCATCAGGTTGACATGAACAAAAATCGATCTCACCCTCCGCCTCGCCTGGGTACGAGTTTCCCCAGGCGCTACCGCACAGATGAACTCAATACCAATTTTTTCCTTGGGTAAATTTTGCAAGTAACCAAAGTCTACTTGGTACTTTTCTATCAAATCATTGACTGTAATAAAACTGTCATCAGCACCTTTATCTTTTTTATAGCGCTGGAGTTTGCGAGTTTTAATTAACTCCATTAATCCCTGTACACCCATTAATCGGTGTTGACCATCTAGTGCATAAATGGTTACATCATCCTCAGAAATATTTAGCAGACCTACTTTAGCGTCTTTATCTAGGGGGATGAAATCAGTAGTAGACTTTGTGGCGCGTCCTTCACTATCCCACTCAGCAGCTTTGGGATTATCCACCCACGGTTGATTAATTACTACCAGTACTGGCGGAAACTTGTGATTTTGTCGAGCCGCTAAATACTGTACTAGTGGCGCTTGACGTGACCAATCAAGGGGACGCTGCTGAATTTCATCAATACTATCCGCGTCAATCTCGACATTATCAGTCTCAGGATTATACTTTTTTTGAAATAGAGGTAAGCCAGAGGCGAAGTGAACCCGACCTGCGAACCATTCCAAGGTAACAGAGCTAACATAAGCTTCAGTACCACCCATCTCGGTTTTTTGAACGAGAATCTGATCTTTTCTTCCTAAAAACTTCTCCAGGAGTAAAGCTAGTACCTGTTTTTCCTTGTTTTCCCGTTCCAGATATTCTCTAGCGATGTCAGCAGTGGGGTCAGATGCACTATCTTTCATGTTAAATTTTAAAAACAGAATAGGATTATGTCGTTTAATTATCCAAAAATTTGGATATTAGTAGTAAAGTTTTTAAAAACTTTTATTCAACCCCCGGAGATGGGTTTTGTCTATCTAGACGTGAATTCTATTTGCCCAGATATTAAGCCAGTGTTTTCAGAGAGAAGGAGAAATGACTACAGCACAACAAGCAGAAAATAAAAACCAGCAAACACGTACTGTAGCAGAGTTAGTGGACTATATCCAAGCTCTCACCACTGAAATTCAAGAATTGTATTGTTTAGATGAGATACCTTGGGTGGTCGGCTATTCGGGCGGCAAAGATAGTACTGCTACCTTACAGCTTATCTGGAATGCGATCGCAGCGCTACCAGTTGAAAAGCGAAAAAAGATTATTCATGTTATTACAACTGACACACTAGTAGAAAACCCTGTAGTCTCTGTTTGGGTACGCAAATCCTTAGAAAGGATGAAAGTTGCTGCTCAAGAACAGAAAATGCCCATTGAACCCCATTTATTACACCCAGAAATCAAAGAGACATTCTGGGTAAGCTTGATTGGTAAAGGTTATCCAACGCCGCGAGGAAAATTTCGTTGGTGTACAGACCGTCTAAAAATTCATCCTTCTAACCACTTTATCCGTGATGTAGTTAGAGTAAATGGGGAAGTTATTCTTATTTTAGGTACTCGCAAAGCTGAAAGTATTAAACGTGCTATCTCAATGGAAAAGCATCAAGCAGGTAGCCTAAAAGATCGTCTAATTTCTGATTCAAGTTCACCTACGTCTCTCCTTTACCATAGTGCAAGCTTGCCTAATTCTTTAATTTATAGCCCCATCGAAGATTGGCGTACTGATGAAGTTTGGATTTACTTAAATCAGTGGCAAAATCCTTGGGAGTATAGCAATAAAGACTTATTCACCATGTATCGAGGCGCTACAGCAGATAATGAATGTCCACTAGTTGTTGATACTTCGACTGCTAGCTGTGGTGATTCTCGATTTGGCTGTTGGGTTTGCACAATTGTTAGTAAGGATAAATCAATGGAGGCAATGATTCAAAATGATGAAGAAAAAGAATGGATGCAGCCTCTATTAGATATCCGTAATGAATTAGATAATAGAGATGACCGCGATAAAAGAGACTTCCGTCGCATCTGGGGAGAAGTCCAACTTTTTGAACGTCATGTAGATGGTGAAACCTCTATTGAACCAATTCACGGCCCCTATACCAAATATTGTCGGGAACATTGGCTCAGACGATTATTAGAAGCGCAAACAAAAACCCGTCGAACAGCGCCAGAAAATATGCGCGATATCACCTTAATTACTTTAGAAGAGATGAGCGAAATTCGCCGTATTTGGCTAGAAGAAAAACACGAATTTGATGATAGCTTACCCCGGATTTATCAAGAAGTGACAGGCGAAGAATTTCAAGATCCCCGTCCTGGTGCTGACTATAGCTTACTAGGTCGTGATGAATGGATAGTATTAGAAGAAATCTGTGAAGGTGACGCGATGCACTTGGAACTGATGGCGAAATTGTTAGACACAGAACGCCAGTATCGCAAAAAGACTCGTCGCGTGGGAATATACGAAACCCTAGAAAAATGTTTTAATACGAGTTCTCGTTCTCCTGAAGATGCGATTAAAAATGCTCGTTTGAAACGCGAATTAAGCGAAGCAGTTAGTCAAGGTGATGTTGCAAAAGTCAAGCAGATGACTTTGGGCGATGTTGCAGCAATTAATGAGGTAGATGAAGGTGAAAGTGAAAATGATGAAGAGGTAACTTGGGCAAGTATGAAATTTAAAAAGGAAATTTTAGAATAATAGAAGACGGGAGTCAACAAACTACTTAAAGAACGCTTGACAAAGTTTGATTATCTTAAAACAAGCGAGGTTATATGATTCAAGCCACACACAAATTAGTAACTTTTGAAGATTTTGCAGCTTGGCGGCCTGATGGTGGAAGATACGAATTACATGATGGCGTGATTATTGAAATTGCACAACCAGTGGGAGATCATGAGGATGTTGTTGGTTTTTTGGCGCTAAATATATCTATCGAAATTGGGCGACAAAAACTTCCTTACTTCATTCCAAAAACTGTATTAGTCAAGCCATTTGAAGGTGAATCAGCTTATTCACCAGACATCTTAATAATCAATCGACCAAATTTAGTGAATGAGCCTTTATGGAAAAAAGAATCAACTGTATCTCAAGCTACGTCTATTCCATTAGTTATTGAAGTTGTTAGTACTAATTGGCGAGATGATTACTACAAAAAGTTAGCTGATTATGAAGCTATAGGTATCCCCGAATATTGGATTATAGATTATGCGGCTATAGGTGCTAGGAAGTTTATTGGTAATCCTAAGCTGCCTACTATATCCATTTATCAATTAATTGATGGTGAGTACCAAGTTACTCAATTTAAAGGCGATACCCATATTGTCTCGCCTACTTTCCCAGAATTGAATTTAACCGCCGAACAGATTTTTCAAGCTGGTGGTGTGCAAATCTAGCCACACTTACAAACACCGAGACAGATACAATCGCATTTCTTAACAGTTAGTGATCGTATTATCTATATTTCATAGACAATATTTTTTCTCAATGCGTCAGACAAAACCATCTAATTAATTTTATCTGATTCCTTTCATCACAAACTTTCTGCTTCTGCGATCGCTGTCGAACTCATGTTAATCTTAAAAATCAATGATATTTCTTGAACTCGTATTACAAAATTTTGGCCCATACAGTGGCAAACAGGTAATCAATCTTAACCCAAAAATTGATGAGGAAAACTCTCACCCAATCATCCTATTAGGTGGGATGAATGGCGGCGGAAAAACCACCTTTATGGATGCCATTCGTCTCGCTCTTTATGGCGCTCGTGCCCAATGTTCTACCCGTGGTAATTTAAGTTATAGCGATTTTCTAAATCAATGTGTTAACAACAAAATAGATCCAGTTGCAGACACTCGTATTGAATTACTTTTTGAACATATCGAGAACGATAAACCAATAAAATACCGTGTTGTGCGTAGTTGGACAAAAAATCCTAAAGACGGTAAAGATACATTAGGTATTTTAGGCGATAGTGATACCTGGCCTGATGCTTTAGTTAATATCTGGGATGAATATATTGAAAATCTCCTGCCATTAGGGATTTCTAACTTATTTCTCTTTGATGGGGAACAAGTTAAAGAACTTGCAGAACAGGAAACACCACCACCAGTTGTAGTAGATGCAATTCGTGGACTTTTAGGGCTAGAGTTGGCAGACCGTTTAGCAGTTGATTTAGATATCTTAGTTAACCGTAAACTGAAAGAAGTTGGTAATAGTAAGGATTTAGCTAACCTAGAGGAAATTGAAACTAGATTAACCCAACAACAAGAAGATTATCAAACCACAGAAGAAAAATCAGAAACTCTCAAAAATCAGGTAGAAGAGTTAGAACAAAAGCAGCAAGAAGCCTTTGATAAATTTATTTATGAAGGTGGGAAGATTGCAGCAGAACGCAATCAACTAGAATTACAACAGGATACAAAAACTGCGGAAATTGAACAAGTACGTCAGTCGATGTGTGAATTGGCGGCTGATGTTTTACCTCTGGCATTGATTCCCAATTTGCTTAATCAGGCGCAAGCACAGGGAGAAAAGGAATTTCGCCATCAACAGGTACAAATTTCTAAAGATTTGTTACTTGAACGAGATCAGCGCTTACTCACTTGGCTAAATAAAGTTGAAATTTCTCCGATAGAAGTTGAAAAAATCCAATCATTTTTAATCCAAGATGTAGATAATTTATATGCAAAGACTCTCCAGATAGAAGCACCTTGGTTATTAGCCGATGATGAAACTTTAAGTCAACTAGATAATCTCATATATCACTTACAAAATTCCAAACTTTCTGCAAAAGAAAAATTAGCTCTTCTCAAAAACAAAGAAGAAGAAATTCATACTCTAGAAAGGCAAGTACAAACAGCAGCAGCACCAGAAGATTATACAAAGCTGCGTCAAGCACTAGAAGCGGCACAAAATCAAGTTGTTGAAGCCAAAGCAAATTACGAAACAATCCGCCGCCGTTTAGCTGAATTAGAAACTATTATTGCCAAGTCAAAGAGAGAATTAAGTGATTATACTGTAGAAAATATTAAGCATAAAAATAGCGAACATATCATTACCTCTGCGGCTAAAGTTCAAAATACACTCAAGATTTTTCGTGAAAAATTAACTCTGCGAAAACTCAATAAATTAGAGGAGGAAGTTAAAAATTGCTTCCTTTATCTCCTACACAAATCAGACTTAGTGCATCGCATCACTATTGATACTAAGACTTTCAGCCTTTTGCTTTATGATTTAAATGGTAAATCTGTTCCGAAACATCGTTTATCAGCAGGTGAAAAACAATTACTTGCGATCGCATTTCTCTGGGGTTTAGCAAAAGTCTCTGGACACCGCTTACCAGTAGCAATCGATACGCCGCTAGGTAGACTAGACTCCTCTCACCGCAGCAACTTAGTTGAACGTTACTTTCCATCCGCCAGCCATCAAGTGATTTTGTTATCTACGGATACTGAGATTGGCAAAAAAGAAGTAGAAACACTGCGAGAAAATGAAGCGATCGCCCGCGAATATCTGCTCAAATACGACTCCTCCACCCGCCAAACAACAGTGGTAGAGAATCAATATTTTTGGTGATTCTAGTATTTACTTTGTCTCCACATAAATTTCTCTACCAAACTGCCTGAATTCATCATCGAGATAATATAGCGAATTTCGGATTGCTTGGCGTAGTTTACAAGCAGGTTCCAGGCAATCGCGCTCGTAGTCCATTAATGTTAATTCTAAATGAGGATAGAGAATTTTTAGAAAACCTGATGCTGATTTGAGAATAGCATTTTGGTCACGAATAGTCACATTTTTGGCAAATTTCGTATGCTGTTCTACGTAGAATCTGAAGCGATTATCTTGGCGTAGAGATAGTAATACTTCACCAAAGAAATCCATTTTTAACCCAACTTGAGAAGCTATCATTTCTCTTTGAAACTTCGGAATTTTCCAACCGGGAATAATACCAGATAATCGGTCTAATAATGCAGTTTCGGCAAAAAACTTCGGGAGGTTCGCAATTAAATTATCTTCATTGCGTGGTTCTAATTGATCGTCTAATTCAATATTAGCTAGCATCACTAACCCGCAGTCACTAGAAATATCTGCAAAACCAGAGCGATTATAACGACCACTAGCCAGATAATTTTTAAGTGGGCCAATCATCTCTTCAGGATTATCGAAGGTTAAACTTTGAACTTCATCTAAAACCACAACTTCATGACGACCGAGTAGCCCAACTTCTTTAGTTCTGCCGTTGATAAATAATTGGGCAGGAGTAACTTTACCACCACTAATTAAAGTAACTTTACTAGTGATATTTTCAAAAAAGAAGCTTTTTCCAGTACCTTTAGGAGCTAATTCTATGACATGGTAATTAGCTTCCACTAATGGTAATAATCTAGCCAAAATCCATGTTTTAGCTTCCTGCTGATAACTGGGATGCTGGGGGTTAAAACCCATTGAGCAAAATATTAAATCCCGCCATTGTTGTGTATTGAATTTTGCTCGACATTCCGCATAGCCTTGTAAATCAACTTGTGAACATTGAAATGGTTCAAAATCCATCACTTCCACTTTGCCATCGGGAAGCATAGCCAGAGTAATTTTGCCCCATATTCCTTGGCGTAGCAGTATTTTATAACGTTCGACAATATCAGTCGCAATGCTACATTCAGTCAAATTTAATGTAGGAATTTGTGCCAATGGTTCAGGAATTACTTTTCCTCCCTGTTCTAATTTAATGCGTACCTGCATTAAAGCAATGAGTTTTCGGATTTCCCCTTGAGTGAGGTCAAAAATAATTTCATTCCGGTCATCTTTCCGGGGAAAGGCTTTTTTAATAAAACTATTGATTTTCTCTAATTCTATTGATGTAAGTGTTCCTGAACCGGGTACTATTTTATCTAATAACCATTCAGCCACAAAACTAGGCACGCCAATAGAACTGAGTCCACTAGATGGGAGTCTAGTTTTATCTATACAGAGATTTCCGAAAACCTCACGAACCAAATCGTTATTATAGGTTGTTGCTTCCCAAGAATTCATCTATATCAAATCCACTACTATATATTTGGTTAATAATAATTTTTGAGTCAGGAGTGAGAGCAGTGCTTTCAATTTCAGCATAGGCAAATCTAAAAGTTAAATTGCCAGTTAAAGATAAGTTATTTACCGAAGAATTTGGGGGCAATGTGGGTACTTCGCAAAGTATTACCTGAAAACTGAAGCGCTGATTAGCAGAAATTTCTTGCTTTAATAGTTTTCCCTGCTGAAAATCAGGTAGTTCGTGAATATATAGGCAAAGGTCTGTTAGCGGCACTGAGTTAGGATTGTCAATAGTAATTTCTAGTTCTCCTGCCTGTTTGGGTTTGCCTTCACCCAAGCAAAAAACCAGCACAGGAAGACGTTGAATCGATTTTCGCAGAACAGATACGCCGACCACAACTTCTTCGGGAAATAGCCCACCGTGAGAACCGATAATTTTTTTATTGCTAGTGTAGCTAAAAGAACCTAAGCTAGCGGAGCCTTTAACAATACTAATATCGTGAGGAAGACCGTAGCGATCGCCTTCTAAAACCACAAACCTAGTATCATCAGTTTTACCAATCGCCATTCTCCCCTTAGCTTCCAGTTCTGGAGGGCAATGGGTGATTTTTTCGGAAGTACCCATCATTTGACCATGATCGCTGGCAATAACGATTCTTAGCGCATCTGGATCGGGGTATTGTTGCAAACAGTAATCAATTCTCTTGGCAATGCCTTCTAGGGCGTGGGGACGGTCAAGTTTGTAAAGACTTTGCCAATCTTTTTGAGTGTGATAAAGACTATCGAACTCATCTGTATCCCAGCAATATAACTTAGAAGTCTTTTTTCTCAAAGCGCTGTCAAGTCTGTCAACTTGTCTATCTGTATAACGTTTGCCCATACCCATTTTTACAAAAGCTTTGCCAGCATCAGCAACCCAAGCAGGATCATTAGGCAAAAGTTGAGCGTATAAACTCCATTTGGCATATTCTGTTTTAGTGGGTAGGATGCTAAACCGAGGCTCAATGGCAGTTTCTACAACCAGTTTGTAATTATTCGTTAGTAAAGACAAAAGTTCTAGATGATCTAACCATCCTAAGCCATCGACCACAACCCAAAAAACAGGACTTTCTTGGCAAAGATTTTGCACTCTTGAGGCAACACTGTAGTTGAGGTAGGAATTTTCTACTGAGTCTACCTTCATTTTGGGGTAGTGCTGAAGCATCCACTCAACAAAGCTATCCGCCAAACTATCACTAATTTTTGGTGCAACGGCAGGTTGCTTAATAACTTCCCAGCGACGGAAAGGCAGGTAATCTTTTGTTGCCCAAGCTAAAGCTTGCCCAGGAGTAGCATCTAAAGCCAAGGGTTGGGGGGGATGTTGATTAAGATTTAATTCTTGCTTCTGCTGATAGCTAAGATAAGGGGTAACTTTGGCTTCTCTGGCTTGATTAATCCAGTTAGGTCGATTGCCAAGAACCTTGTAAGCACAATTTGCAATTCGCTCCATACCTACTTGGTTCGCAGGCATTAGGGTATCCAAGACTTTACCTTCGGTGCGAGAAATGAGTTGTTCCCAATAGGTGTCAAACTCTTGTCTGAGTAAATCGGGAATTGGCAGAGGATATTTACCAATCTCGTTAAAAACTGGTTCTGCTATACCTAACCACCGACGCAAAAGCGATAATTTATCTTCAATTTGGTAATAAGTTACTAACTCATGTTCTTTAAATTGTTGCTGCCAAACTTGCTCAAAAGGTTTGTATTCTTGTGGAACTAAAATTGCTAACCAAGTGGCGAGATGAGAAATGGATGCTTGGGCAAACCATATCTGCCCATTAATTTCAGTGATGTTATCTGCTAAAAAGTGGGCAATGGGGTTGTCTTGGGGATAAGCATCTAACTTGTTAGCGAAAATCAGTAATTGCTCGTTAGTCCAGTCTTCCGGTAAGGGTACAGTATCAAACAATTGTGCTAGTTTGTTGCGAGGATGCTGCTTAATTTCCGCGATTTCCTCAGTCCTATTCCACGATCGCAGCCAAGTTTCTGCCCATTTGCATAATCGCTCACCTCTTACCCAGCAAGGATCGGCACTGATTCCAAAGAACTTTATCCATTCCACCTCTGTTGTAATTCGGATATAGCCGGAGGGAATATCGTACAATCCAGTGGGGTCTAGTATGATATTTTGATCACTCATCCGTCTTTTCTGAGAGAATTTGCCCTAACCTCTCGTACACATCTTGTTGCCCTAAACGGGTAAGTTGCCGCAACAGTACGAAAATTTGATTGGTTATATCTTTCTTCTGTTCCTCAACGCATTGACGTTCTATATTCTCTAGTAACTGAGTTTCTGTAACACTAATTAAGTTAATATAATCAGATTTTCCAGCTTGAATTTGCTCAAGTAGATTGTTAGCTACCTCTAGTTTCTCCGCATCATCAAGCGATTCGTTTATTTGAGTACAACTGTTTTCTAAATCTTTAACCCATTGCTGGGCAGCAGCTTGTTTTTGTTGGAGAATTTGCGATTCTTTTTGTTCATATTCTTCTATTTTATGCCTAAGACTTGCTTCTAACAGAGAAATTATCTCTTGAAAGCGGTCAGCATTATAAATATTCAACTCCCCACTAGCAATTATTGCCAAAGCATCATTACAACTGGGAATAGAATCACTTTGTTGATAGCGGCTTTCTAGGCTTTGTATTTGCTCTAGATCATGCTTTAAACTCTGAATTTGTGGTTGTAGTTCTTGATAAACTTGGTAATCAGCCGAATCTTGAAAGACAACATCAAGCTTAGCGTATTCAGTATTAATAACATCTAATTCTGTGAGATTCTTTACTAACTGTAGTTGAGTGCGGAGATTCGCCAGACTAGAACGATCGCTAGTGATTTTGTTTTGAATTGACTGTACAATCTCAGCAAGTTCACCCTGAAATTTATCAGGATAATTGAAGCGAGATTGTAAATTTTCAATTTCTTGCAGCGCTGCTTGAGAAAGATGAATAGTTTTGATTTTTGTTGCAGAATTGCGAATATTGTGCATGATTTGTGTATCTTCAGCTTGCTTTTGTCCTGCTTCTGCCTGCTGCCTAATGTCTGTTAATCTGATATTGCTGGTACGCAGGCCATTTTGCAAACTCTCAATTAAGTGGGGAGGCAAGTCTGCAATTTGGTTAATTTGGTCAATAATATGTGGAATTTCTCTTTGATAAGCATTGCAAGCTTGTTCGGTAGATAGTGACTCAGCACGCTTGTTTTCTGCTGCTACAAGTTGATCAATTTTATTACTGACAGTTTGAAATGCTTGAGAGAAGCGATCGCGTTGTTGTTGTGTTGGTAAAATTGAGTTGTTTGGCGATCGCTCCAACAGTTGCGGGTAAAGTGGTAAAAGTGCTGACAATTGTGCATCATGAGGTAGATTTTCCACAGCTTGCACTGGTTGGAACCACTTGTCAATTTCAGCAACCGCAGCACTCATCTGCTTTCTATTCTTAGTTAATTCTTCTTTTTGTAACTCATCTGGTTCATTAGACTCTAAAAAAGCAACAACTGCCTCTAAATACTGCTGCGCCTGATCGTAATAGTTTATTAGTGATGCCGAAATTGGCATTTCTGCTTGTTGGCGACGAATCAGTTTAGACTTTTGTTTAACAATCCAGTCGTCAACAAATGCGGTGGGGTTTTGGAGAATATCAGTATTACCCCAGTTTTGCAGAGACTTATCTTGTGAAGGAACAAACTCTCCCTTCTTAGTAGTAATTTTGACGCGTCCTCGCAAACAAACTTCTTTGCGGTGGATTGCCAACCATCCTGCCAGCAACATGGTAAAGTTATACTCGCTATAACCAAACGGTGGGGCAGAAAGTACTTGCCAAATTTTTTCTAAGTCAACAATCTTTTGTGGCAATCCTTCTAAATCAGTTATTTCAGAAATTTTATCCCAAGCAGCGCGGATTTTTTCATGAGTTGGTTCTTGAACGATATACTTATCAGACGTTTTCTTAAATAGACCCCATAACTTCACAAAAATCTGGTCAAGAACAGTCCTATAAGACTGGTCTTGAAGTGTTTGTTGACTGATATTATCTTCTATGAAGATTTGTTTTGCAGTCCAGCCGACAATTTTTTTACCTGTCTGATGGTCTGAACGCATTTTATCAATTTCATCCACAGGCGGGACGAAGGGATACAAATTTTGTAGAAGTACGCTGATTACCCGTTCTGTTTTGTGTTGTTCTGTTGGTGGAATTTTCTCGATTCCCACACAATAATAAGTGCAATTATTTAATAACTGCGTTAACCGTGTGCTTACCTCTTCTTGCCAACGCTGAAGCTGTTCTTGATAAGCTTTTCCTAACAATTTTTGAGAAGTAGGGTTAGTTTCTTCAAGAGCTTTTATCTTGAGAATTACACGAGCTAAATTTCCAGTTTCTTCTGTAGGAATAGCAATCGCAATTCGATTATTAATTAGCGATTTAGACAAGTAATTAGCTATATTATTCCGTAATTCTTGTAACTCTTCTTGTGTTTCGGCGATTACATACGCGAAAATTCCCTTTTCTTTAGTATCGTTTAGAGTACGATTGTTCTCTAACGCTTTAAGGAATTTATCAATACTATATATTTTACGCTCAAACTGCCAATCTTCACTCACTAGTTTGTTATCTTTAACAAATTTTGTTGCAATAACTGTGGTATTATAAGGATATTTTTTAAGAATATTAATCTCTCCACAATAAGCAACAACTTCGTTAATTGATGTTGGCTTTAATTTGATTTTTTCTTCAATTTCTTGTTGAATGCTTTTAGGATTAATTCCTTCCCAGAAACGATAAAGTTTTATTTCTGGTCGGTGGTAAATTAAATCTCTTTCCTTTTCAAGTTTATCTAGTCCTGCCTGGAGTCGAGATTTAGATAAACCTGTCAAACTTACTAAAATATCTTGATGTTCTTCTCGGTCTGGTTTGGTCAGGTTCTCGCCACTAGCTTCATATAAAAACAAGGCTTTGAGAACAACTAATTCATCGTCAGTCTCGGCACCTGCCACTAAATCCACAGCTTTTTTGTAGTGGTTATAAACGGGGTAGTTAGAAAAGTTTTCAAGAAAAGTATCGACTAAAGCAATGGGATAGATATAATTGGCTTTGCCAGCATTTTCCACAGGTTGAGTTGCAATAAACTTTTTCACATCACCTTTTATAAACTGGATAGCAGTTCTATCTTGGGTAAAATCAAGGTTGCACAGCAGATAAGCCGTCAGAGGATGGAGGGGAAAACAACCCTCGGATAAGTGGGTAGAAAATTCTTCAAAAGACCAGCCTTTATTTTTATAAATTTTAATTCTTCGCTCGAAAGCTGTTTCAGCTTCTCTCCTCAGAGTGTTATGCCATTGGGAACGAAATGTTTGCCAAATAGATGCATTTTTTACCAACAATAAATTCTCTATAACCAGTTCTAAGCTAGAAGCAGGGTTGTAAGTAGTCCCATCTTTTGGTGCAAGGCGAGTTGCAATCTTTTGGTATTCTGGTATTACATTGGCAGAAATCCCAACTCCTTGAGCGGGATGAATTTGGGTGAAACTTAAAAGAGCGATTTTGCCTTTATAGTTTTCGCAAATGTTGGTAATATTTTGCAGTGCAGTACCTCCAGCACCAATATCATCTGCTGCCCAAGCTTTTAGATATTGGTTTAGCTCATCAAATAAAATTAAAATCCCTTGAAAGTGAGCATTTTCACCAATGCAATGATTTTTTATCAGGTCTTCTAAAATTGCTTGGATATTTATATCAGCAGTAAAATCAGGAGTAAATCCCGTGATTTTAAAGGCAATTTTTTTAACAGTGGATATTACACCAGAGTTATTTTCTCTGAGTAAGCGAATCAGAGAATTTAAATCACCATCAGGATTATCAATACTTTGTAAATATTTCTCTGCCTTTACCCTATTCTCTGGATTCAAAGTTTCCAAATAGCGCAAAGGTTCGCTGCATATATGGTGTGCTAAAGAATCTTGAATACCTGCTGCTTCTAGACTTTTAACGAGTTGTTGGAGAAATTGCTTTCTGATATCACCGCCGATGTCACCACTCAGACAGATAACTAAATGTTGGTGGCGTTGGTTTTGTTTAAAAAGCTTCAATCCTTCAGAAATAGCCTGATTTTTGGCAGATGTCGCTTTTTCTACTTGTGACAAAATCCCTTGCACTTCCTGACTGTGGAAGGGTTTTTTGAAAAAATTGGCTACAGCGATCGCAAAATGAGATTTACCCTTACCATATTGTTGAATCATCAAATGGATATTCGGCTGATTTGGACTATGATAGCTACGGCGTACCGCATCCAAAATACCAACCGTCGATAATTCAGGTTTTGTTGAGTCGTAATTAAAGATAAAACTCTCACACAAAGGCAAATTCTTCTCTAAATCATCCAACATCCCAAAGTTGACAGAACTGGCAATACTACCCTTTTCGTTGATTTCAACAAGTTGGTTGAGGAGCATAATCAATTAAAATAGCAGATGCAAGGTGATAATTATCCTGAAGGAATACGCTTAATTCGCTCTGACGACCAATTTTTGGGTGCTAGTTGCTGGGGTAACAGTATCCACAAAAGTTTTTCTAACTTGCGAGTCTCTTCCAGTCGCTTCCAAAAAAGGGTAATGTGACTACCAGGTGTCACCTGTAGATAAGTAATCAGACAATCTAACCCTTCCAGTAAAACAATCTGCTTGTTAACCCCAGAACACATTGACTTGATAGCAGCCAATTCCAGATCCAAATTATGATGAAGCGTGAGAAAATTTTCTCCCGGATGAATCCTTTGTAGCAAATTTTTTCGGTAGTTGACCCGTTGGGCATTATTGTCAAAAGCGATACGTACTAGTTCGCTTTCATCAGGTGTATCCCACAGTAGCAAGTGAATTCTGTCATCGGGTCTAGCATCTCTCAGTAGGAAATCAGCTTTATCCGTCATAGGCTTTTTCCAGCAGTGCCAAAGGTTCATCCCAGCGCGGAATCACTTGAAAAGGAGGTACTGCCCGTCGCTGTTCGATGATGCCGTAAGCTTCTAGTGCATTTAGCTGTTCCTGTAGTGTGTCTGCTTTGATTCCCAGTACAGCAGCAATTCCCATTTTCTGGTTCACGATGGACTCGGTAAGAACAGAACCTTCGCCTTTAAAGTCACGTTCCCACAGCTTGGCTAGGAAATATCCCACTAGGTAAGAGTTAGGTAAATGGGCATTTCCAGCAACATATTTATCCTGTTGTTGAATGATAAACTTGCAGGATGCTAAAGCTTGAAACTCAGTGTATGCCCGCAAGATAAATTTGATTCTGTCAGCAATCACTTTGCTTTCTTCTTCAAACTCGGAAGCAATATGATACAATAATTCCTCGCTAGTAAATTTACTATAACGAGGCAAGAACGTATATACAAAGTAAGACCATCCACCCCAATCAACAGGATTTTCTGGTGTTTGTTGTAGTCCTTTATCACCAAAAGTTAAATAAAAGTGCATCAACCAGTCTGTAATATTTGACTCTAAGCCTGAGTCTAGTCGCAAGACAATTTCGCCTTCCCGACTGGGGCGATTATTCTTAATTAACCCTGCACGTACTGCCCAACTTTTTACTCGTCCTACTTTGCCATTGCCTAAACTTGTTTTCTCCATCAAATTAGGCAAGCTATCATTTAAGCCTTTTTCTTGGGCAGCAGTATGAAGCAGTCTATTGATTTCGTCTTTTTTAAAGGAAAAAGAGCCATTAAAATGTAATTGCAATTTAGCCATAATATATTTTCTAAATGCGAAGTTTAATTAAATATATTTTCCTGACACTAGATTCAAAATATATATGAGATATTGACTGCGAGGATATAGACAACTATTGAATTGTATATTCCTAACTACTATATATACCACTTTAAATATTGATATTAGTGTGCGTAGACAGACTCACTCTTCCCCTTTTATTTTTAGTTATGGAATCCCCAATCGAAAGAATAAAACTCTCCCAAACAGCCAAAGACCAACTTACCAAACTTAAACGCAGCACCAAAATCGACCAATGGAATATTCTATGCCGTTGGGCATTTTGTCGTTCCCTCGCAGAATCAACCACACCGTCCCCCGTCCCAATTCCCCAAGATAGCAACGTCGAAATGAGTTGGCGCGTTTTTGGCGGCGAAATGTCTGATATACTTCTCCTCGCCCTCAAACAACGCTGTCACAACGATGGTTATCCCACCGATAAAGAAACCCTCGCCACCCAATTCCGCTTACATTTGCATCGCGGTATTGGCTACTTAGCAGGCGATCCAAATATCAAGAAAATTGAAGATTTAATTGAACTGGCGGTTAAAAATTGAAAGGATATTAGTTGACTGTTAACTCTTCACCGTTAACTGACAACTAATATTATGCCTGAAGCGCTAGAAATTGAGCGTCATCGAGCTGCGATCGCTCGCATTGATATATCTCGTCCTGTACGATTGGCTATAGAAGGGTCAATCCTCAATCAAGACACCACTTTTTTTGACTACGGCTGCGGCTACGGTGGTGATGTGCAGCGAGTAGCAAACTTAGGTTACACCAGTGCAGGTTGGGACCCTTACTATTATCCCGATGTACCACGCACCGCCGCCGATGTGGTCAACTTGGGTTATGTCCTCAACGTTATTGAAGACTCAGAGGAACGCCGTCAAAGCCTAATCCAAGCTTGGGAACTCACTGGGAAAGTTTTAATTGTCGCGGCTCAAATCCTGATTAACGCTCCCAGTAAAACCCAACTTGCTTACAATGATGGCATTGTGACGCGTCGCAATACTTTTCAGAAATATTACGAACAACAAGAACTCAAAACTTATATTGATGAAGTCCTAAATGTCGATGCAGTACCGATCGCACTAGGCGTTTACTTTGTTTTTCGAGATGAAGCCCAAAAAGAAAGCTACAAAGCTGTCCGCTTCTTTTCTGCGACTTCTACACCCAGAGTCCGTATTCCCATAAAGCGGTTTGAAGACTATCAAGAACAGCTACAACCACTCATGGCTTTTTTTACCAAGCGCGGTAGACTACCTGTGAAAGGCGAGTTGGAAAATGAACAAGAGTTACTCAGCGAATTTGGTAACTTCCGCCGTGCTTTCGGTGTAATTTTACAAGCTACTGATGAGGCTGAATGGGATGCGATCGCTTATCGTCGTTCTCTAGATATCCAAGTTTATCTTGCCCTGACCCACTTTGATAAACGTCCTGCATGGCAAAAGCTAGCCCCAGAAATGCGTCACGATATCAAAGCCTTTTTTAGTAGCTATGAGGAAGCGTGCCTTGTAGCCGATCAAAAGCTTTTCAGCTTAGGTAAACTTGGGGTGATTAAAACTGCTTGTGAAAAAAGCAAAATTGGTAAACATACACGCGGTGCTATTTACGTCCATGTTTCGGCATTAGCAGCACTCGATCCCATACTACGAATTTGTGAAGGTTGCGCTAGCCGTACCATTGGGCGTATCGATGAAGCGACATTAATCAAATATCACACTGATAAGCCGCAAATATCCTATCTGTCTTACCCTGAATTCGATACCGATCCCCATCCGGCGTTAAAAGCCAGCATCGGTATTGATTTAAAAACCCTCTTCGTCACTCACCGAGACTACGAAACTAGGGCAAATCCACCGATTTTGCACCGTAAGGAAACATTTGTTACCAGCGACTACCCAGGCTACGAAGAATTTGCTAAACTCACCCAACAAGAACAGGAATTAGGATTGCTCAATAGCAAAAGCGATATCGGCACTCGTGAAGGTTGGAAAAAATGCCTCGCTGCCCACAGAGTCGAAATCAGAGGGCATCAGGTTTATTCAATTAAGGAAAATTAAGGAATAACCACACTGTTAGAGTATTGCTGATATGTATTTTATAGCAAAGTGCTGAGTGCTGAGTATAAACCCAGTTGCTTCAAGGCTTTTGTCAATCAACACTGTCCTAACATATCTGACTACAGCTATAAATAAAGGAAATCTTAGCAGGTTTGTGTGCTTATACGAAATTAGACAGCAGTTATGGCAAGATAACTGCAATTCAATTAAATAACAAGGAATCTTCAAGATTGTGGAAGTAAATAAATCGCTGCTACGAATTTTTGGCAGCCCGAAGATGGGAGCTTTGTTATTTCTTGGCTTCTCATCAGGGTTGCCCTTGTATTTAACCAGTCAGACATTACAAGCCTGGTTGACCAAAGAAGGAATCAGCTTGGCAGCGATCGCCGCTTTTAGTTTAGTAAAGCTGCCCTATTCTTTAAAATTTCTCTGGTCGCCTTTACTAGATAGATTTGTACCGCCTTTTTTGGGGCGGCGTCGAGGTTGGCTGGTAATTACACAAGTAGCATTACTGTTAAGTATAGCTATCATGGCTCTACAACACCCATCCCAAGGGCTACAACCTTTAATAATTGCTGCTGTGGCTGTTGCCTTTTTTAGCGCCAGCCAAGACATTTTAGTTGATGCTTATCGTACTGATGTCGTGGAAGTAGAAGAAAGAGGTGCTGGAGCGTCTATTTACTTATTGGGTTATCGCATTGCCATTTTAGTAACCGGTTATGTAACCCTATTTTTGGCAGATAGGATGCCTTGGCAAGCTGTTTACTTGTTGATGTCGCTGTTGATGCTCGTGGGCTTGGTAAGTTCTATTTTTGCACCAGAACCAGTCCTACGCGATCGCCCACCTCAGACTTTATCCGCCGCCGTCAAATTACCCTTTATTGAATTTTTCCAGCGTCAGGGATGGTTACAAGGACTTTTAATTTTGGTATTCATTGTGATATACAAGTTGGGGGATTCTTTACTCAAGAATGTATCCACCCCATTTTTGTTAGATAAAGGTTTACATTTCACTCAAACCGAGATCGCATTTCCTGGTGCGCTAGGAATTTTCGCCACTATTATTGGTACCTTGGCAGCAGGAGCAGTCATGACCAAAATTGGTGTTAATCGGGCGCTGTGGATATTCGCCATCATGCAGGCTGTCGGCAACTTGGCTTTCTTTGCGTTAGCAGTAATAGGTAAAAACTTCTATCTAATGTTAGCTGCCGTTAATATAGAACAATTTTGTGCAGGTTTAGAAACTGCTGCTTTTGTAGCATTTTTGATGAGTCTTTGTAACCAAAGCTTTTCCGCTACACAGTACGCCTTACTTTCGAGTTTGCAGGCTTTTAGTAGAGATATTGTCACGGCTCCAGCAGGTACATGGGCACAAGCCACCGGCTGGTCTACATTCTTTCTACTGACAGCAATAGCAGCTTTACCGGGATTACTATTATTGCCATTCTTTGCCCCTTGGAATCCAAAGCCAGTGGTAGTATTATCCAGACCAGGATTAGAGAATGAAGAAGAGGATATATGGGGAATCAAGTAGTTATTGCTGTCGGCACATTTATTCTCTTACTCACTGGTTTATTACTTGGCTATGTTCTCTCGCAGTTAGTTCTAGGATATCTAGCATTTAACCTCCTAACTTTTTTCGGAACACTCAGCCTAATTTTAATTTTTGGTACGCTTTATTACGTTTTATTTTGGCAGTTGCGAAGAGAGCAGTCCCGGCCATCAACTATAAATGAAAGCATACCAAACCAGGTAGAGGAGGGTTTATCTGATAGCTATCTCAAAAATAGGCTAATCGCTAAATTATCCGGTGATACTGCCGCTGCCGAACGGTTAATTGAACAGGCAAAGGAAACTTATCCTGGAATGCCGGAAAATTGGTATTGCGAAAGAGTGCTTGACGAATTGGAGAGCGATCGCCAGAGGGAGTAGGGGAGCAGGGGGAGCAGAGGGGCAGGGGAGCAGGGGAGGATGAGGAAAAAATAATCAATCCCCATACCCAGTCCCCAATCTCCATGCCCATAACATTGCTAAAATAAATCAAGAATACTTCACAAATCTTCAGCTAACTTCTCATAAAAATTCGTAGCTTCCTTTGCAATTAAAATATGGCTATTTTTCGTCAATACATCGCCCCACTGCTTGTAGTATTAGTATTTGTCTTTGCCTTAGTGGCAGTCAGCGCCCGCATCTTTTTACCTTCCGATATGGCAGCACCCGCACCAATTGAAAACATAGAGGTAACTTCTCAACTTACTCCCACTGATTTACCACCAGCAACACCTAACTTAGCCAGCTAAGTCAATAAATGTATTTAAGTGTCTGAGCAACTACTACCTGGATATATGATTCGCCGTGGCTCCCTTTTGGAGCGATCGCTGCTGCTTAAATTCATGCAGCGAACTTACCAGGATCTCTTTCCCAATGAAGATTTTTCCCACTTAGAGCAAACAGTTAAACAATATTTTTCTAGCGATACGCCGTTGTGGTGGGTAGAAGAGGATGGGGAGCAGGGGAGCAATAAAAAATCTCTCTCCTCTGCCCCTCTGCCTCTCTGCCCCTATGCCCCACATCCCCCTATCGCTTGCCTCTGGGTGGGCAATGCTATAGATCAAGTACACGGAAACCGTCATGCTCACATCTTTATCCTCTACGTTGTACCAGAACATCGGCGACGGGGTATTGGTACAGCCTTGATGCGATATGTGGAAAATTGGGCTGTTCAAAGGGGCGATCGCCAGATTGGACTGCAAGTGTTTCAATCAAACAAACCCGCATTGAATCTTTACAATCAGTTAGGTTATCAAACCCAATCCATCTGGATGGTAAAATTCCTGAGTGCAGAAAATAAACTTAAGGATAGCGATAACATACTTTAGCGTCTAAATTATGGAAGTTCTCGTTGGATCAAATTCAACGAGGTGGAAGGAAAGTGTATAATTACGCAACTAATACTTATAAAGTTTTAACTTATTTGGCGTGGGGGATTATATATCAATCCTGAAAAGGGATTGAAATGAAATTATGTATGACGATGACGATCTAAGCCTACTCGATATTGAGGAGGAGCTAGAAAGCCCCTTAGATAAAATAGAGCCGCTAACTGCCGAATCAGTTGTGGCAAAGCCCGATCCAGAAGTGATGCTAGCCCTGCTGGAAAATCCCCAGCCCCAGCAACGAATGTTAGCGGCACGTGCTTTTTGTGATATTGAAGATGCGCGTGCTACGCCCCATCTGATTCGTCTATTAACTGATGTCTGTCCCTTAGTGCGGGTGAGTGCAGCTTATGGCCTCGGACGCAATCCCAGTTCCGAGGCAGTGAGTCCGTTAATTGCTCAACTAAACAGTGATTGGAATGGCTATGTGCGTAAAGGTGTTGTTTGGGCTTTAGGAAACTGTCGCGATCGCCGTTCTTTAGCACCCCTAGCAGACGCCTTAAGAACTGATATTTCCGCAGTGCGTTTATGGGCTGCTAGCGCCTTAGCACAAATGGCAGAAGTGGGTTATGAAGCAGTTATCGGGGCAACACCACCTTTAATTGAAGCCTTAGTCCAAGATCCGGTAGCAGCTGTGCGAAGTAACAGTGCTTGGGCAATTGGTCAACTGTGCCGTGAACTGCCTTCTAATGTAGTTTATGCCACAGCGATCGACGCCCTAATTCAAGCCTTTGCCGAAGACCAAGATTTAGGAGTCCGAGAAGACGCTAAAGCCTCACTTTTAGGAGTGGGCGATCCCCGTGGCTTGCAGCTAATTGAAACCTTGGAACAAGAAGGGTGGTTTTGATTAATTCGGCATTGGGGACTGGGGATTGGGGATTGGGTATTTCTCCCTCATCCTCCTCATTCCCATGCCCTTACTAACCTTCAGCTACAGATTTGACCAAATTTAAGTCATAAGGGCGCTCAGTATCATCCTCACCCAAATATTCACCATTTTGAATTTCCAGAATAATTAGCGGGATATGTCCAGGATTTTCTACCTTATGTAGGGTTGATGCGGGGACATAAGTTGATTCGTTTCGATTCAATAATATTTCTGCATCTCCACAAGTCACCTTAGCTACACCGGAAACTACAACCCAATGTTCATTCCGGTGATAATGAATTTGTGGTTTAATACCGTGCCTGGGCTTGATTTCCACACGACTAATTCTATAGTTTTCTCCCTCCTCGATTACCTCGACTTCACCCCAATATCGTGTACCTGAATGTGGAGACAATTCGTTGATATTTGACTGAGTATTATTTTCATTGGTAGTCATAATTAATTTCTCAACCAGATAAGTATTAGTATTTTTCAGTAATTTACCGTAAACAAGATAAATCTAGATACAAAGATGCAATCACAACATATTTATTGATGGCAACTGCTCTAACTTTACGCCAGGTAAAATATCCTATCCGTGAATTTTTAATTGTTTAACCCCCCGTATACTGAATCCGATAAATCCGATTATTGGCTTCTTCTGTTAGTAATAAACTACCATCTGGCAACACGAGTAAACCTACAGGTCGTCCCCAAGTGGTTGGTACAGAAGGATTTAGTAAAAATCCTGTGAGAAAGTCTTCGTAGTAGCCAAGCGATCGCCCTTTAGCATCGAAGGGAACAAATACAATTTTATAACCAGTGCCGCGATCGCGGTTCCAAGAACCACGAAAAGCCGCAAAAGCACCGTTCTGGTATTTTTTCGGAAACGTTTTACCATCATAAAACTGCAAACCCAATGCTGCGGAGTGCGCCTGGAACAAGACATCTGGCGTTTGGGTACGGGCTACTAAATCGGGGCGTTTGCTTTTATCATCCGTCTTTTGCCGCGGATCGAGATTGTTTGGTGTCAGATAAGCATAGGGCCAGCCATAAAATGCCCCCTGTTTAACGCGTGTCAAATAGTCTGGAACCAAATCATCACCAATTCCATCCCGTTCGTTGACAGTGGTATAAAGTTCCTTAGTTATAGGATGAAAGTCTAAACCAACAGGATTACGCAAGCCGGAAGCGAAAGTTTGCTGCTGGGAACCATCCAAATTCATCACCTGTATCGAAGCCCGTGGTAGGGGTTCTTCATCTACATTGGTTCCTGAACCAACTGAAACATATAATTTATTGCGATCGGGTGAGACAACGACATTGCGCGTCCAATGATTGTTATAACCTTGAGCGGGCAAATCGGCAATTTTTTCTCCCTTACCTGTAATCTGATTTTGACCTTGAGTATAGGGAAAACGCACCACAGCATCCGTGTTTCCCAGAAAAAAAGAATTACCTGTAAAAGCCATCCCAAAAGGTCTATTTAGTCCGTTGTCTCTACTAGCAAAGGTTTCTCGAACATCGGCAATACCATCACCATTGCTGTCACGCAACAAACGAATCCGATTTTGCCCGGTTTCAGTTACTAAGACATCACCACTGGGAGTTAAAGCTAGCCAGCGTGGGGCATCTAAACCTTCGGCAAAAACATTTACTGTGAAACCTGGCGGTACGCGTAGCACCGGATTTTGCGGAATAGGCACAACCTCAGGCCGCTTGGAGGCACTTTCTGTTGCGAAAGGTGCCGGTAAATTCTTCAGATTGATTCGGATAGGTGTAGGTGAAAGTGCTTCAGTACGGACAATATTTTTTGGCTGTGTAGGATTTTGTGTCAGTTGGGTAGAAGCGACAGATGTTTGCGGCGTAGGATTATCTGAGAAAGCCCGAGTCTGGTTACAGGCTGCTGCCAAAGTCAGTAAAAAAACTGGCAGCAAAAAACGCGCAGGGACTTTCATGGTGGTAGACACTATGCACAACTTTCCCACTCTAGACTTGAGGCTTAATAACTGTCGCCAGTCTAAAGTTTGATTTTGATTACTGGGGATTGGGGATTGGGGATTAGGAACTGGGAAATAAGCAGGGGTGCAGGGTTAAAATTCAAAATTCAAAATGACGCTCTCTACGAGACGCTGCGCGTAGATTGCTTCTCTATAAGAGTACGCAGACTCGCTAACAAAATCCAAAATCATAGACATTTCAGACGGGGATTTAAACCCTTTAATTTACGATAAGGGAGCAGGGAGCAAGGGAGGATGAGAAATAATCAATCCCAATCCCAATCCTTAATCCCCAGTTCCCAATATTTAAACATATAAGCATTTGTTAGTTAACAAAAAGTTTTCAAATTCCACTGCTGGTAAGGGACGACTGAATAGAAAACCTTGCATAGAATTACAGTTGTGTTGGCGCAGAAAAGCCAGTTCTGATTCCGTTTCTACACCTTCAGCAACTACATCTAAATTGAGATTATGAGCCATTTGAATTAATGCTTTGGTAATGGCTGACTTCTGGGAATCGTTAGCAACATTATGGATAAAATAACGGTCTATTTTCAATGTGTTAATGGGTAAGTTTTTCAGATAAATTAAAGAAGAGTAGCCCGTACCAAAGTCATCGATCGCAATTTTTACACCCAAGGATTGCAGTTTGCTCATAGTTGCGATCGCACTATTTACATCTTGCATGATCATACTTTCAGTCAGTTCTAACTCTAAGTAATGTGGTTCCAAATCATTGGCAGCTATAAAATTGACTACTTTATGAATAAAATCTGGTTGATTAAATTCAATGACTGAGAGATTTACAGCAACCAGCAATGAATTAATTCCAGCATCACGCCAGCTTTTTATTTGTTTACATACACTTTTTAATACCCATTTCCCAATAGGAACAATTAAACCTGTAGACTCTGCTAACGGGACAAATTCTGTTGGGTAAATCATTCCCAATTCTGGACTTTGCCAGCGCAATAAACTTTCAGCAGCGACTATTTTACCAGAAGCAATATCGACTATTGGTTGATAATAAATTTCAAATTCTTGAAAGTTATGTTGTTTGATAGCCCGATGTAAGCTAATTTCTAACAACTGCATTTTTGGAGACAAGTTGTTAATGACAGTCTGAGGAGACAAATACTTTTTTAAAGTAGCGTGCTTTTCTAACCTATTGATGATGGCACTTAATAACTCAGAACGAGTGAACGGCTTAGTTATATAGTCATCAGCACCCATATCCATACCTTGACGGAAGTCAGATTTAGCAGATTTGGCAGTTAGAAAAATGAAGGGAATTGTTGCCGTTGATGGCTCTTGGCGCAACGCTGTTAGAACACCATAACCATCTATTTCTGGCATCATCATATCACAGAGAATTAAATCGGGAACTTCACAGATAGCCAAATGTACCCCAATTCTGCCATTCGCCGCAGCAATAGTTTCAAAATCCTCGGCTTCTAGTAAATCTAAAATGTTTTCACGGACTGCTTCCTCATCTTCTATTATTAAAATTTTGGGCATAATTACCTCGATTTATGTTTTATTATTTAATGAAAAATGACGGTAATTTTTGTCAATAATTCCTGCATATTTGGGACTAAGTTTTTACCTTGATAGATATTCACACAATTTTTTACGGCAATTTATATTCCTAATCCAGTGTCTAATATTAGCGATATTAATAGCGTGATTAAAGGATTCAAATAGATATGGTATATCTTCTTCTAAAATGCCTATTATCCAATCTTGAATTTTAAATACTGCCTGCCCATGCAGACAAAGAAGATTAAAATTAACAATGTTATTATCTAATACTAATTCTGTATGAAGATGCACATAATAATACCCCCATGTAGCCCCCACAAGGCATCGGGGGACGGCGATAACCGGGGGGTGAATTATATGCAGCTTCACAAAGAAACGGTATAAGGATGTTAGTCTATACTCTAATTTTCCCGCTTCTGACTTATCGATAATCAACACATCATTCAATATTTGAGTCACGATTATGTGATATACGGGCGTATTCGTCTGTATGACACTGCTATCATACTTACGGTATAAATCCAAATCCTTCACAGAAACTCCAATGAGGCGAGTAGGTTTGCCTCTCGTATCTTTACGTACTATAACGCGTGCTTGTAACCACTGGTACTTGAGTAATTGTCTCTCAAAGAAAATCTGATGTTCTACCTCAAAGGAACTAATACTAATCTCACCTCTAGTTTTCTCTATTTTTTGTGCCAGTGCTTCACAGATACTTTTGGGGGTAATATTACTGATAATGCAACCTTGGTTATCTATAACTGCTAGTAGATCCAACTGCTGCTGGTATAGCAGTAATAACACTGAGACTGTCTCCGAAAATTCTGACATATTCAATGTCATAACCAAGTTATGTATAACTTCAAAAATATTGGCTGTTTTCAAGCTAGTTCCAGAAGCTACAAGCATTACCATATCATGCTTAGTGAAGCATTCTACTACCTGCGAAGATGAAGAAAACAAGACACTCTCGCCCTGTCCTAACATCAGTACGTAGGCGTAGCACTTTGTAGACATAGCATCTAATAGTGATTTTTCTGGCACAACCATCAGCGGCAAATAGTCAATTGCTGAGTCTAAGCTTTGTAGCCCGATAAGCTGAGGTAAGGCTTGCATAGATTTTTACAATAGCTATTATTAAACAATAGTTATCTAAAGCTTCTTATATAAGTATTTTCCAATATTTTGACACTAAACAAGTAGTAATATTTAGGAGATAAACACTACAAAAAGTGTGTTAAGAATTACAAACTAGCTTATATCCAGCTAGTTAGATATTGGGCATTGAAAAGAGGCAGAGGGGCAGGGTGCTGGGGGCGGAGGGGAAAATTCTTCTCCCTGCTCCCTGCGCCTCTGCTTGTTCACTAAGGATGCAACTGCACCCGCCGTTCACCGTAACGCAATAGCCTTTCTATAGTTACGAGCCGATTTTCCCAAGCTTTGACTTGATAAGAATTCGACTTAATTTCTTGGCTCATCAATACCCGAAATTGAGACTGGAAGCGACTTAGAGAGGCTTTTGCCACTAGCAGCTTACTAGCAGAAGGGGAAGCAGCCAGCTGATTTAAAGCAGTGCGTAAAACTTCTGCCTGGTTGTTAAAATCTGATATTGTCTGAGCAGGCTTTTGTAGTGGGTCATTTTGAAAAACAAATTTCCATTCACGTTGCAGCGCGGTGTAACGGATGGCGGCAGTTTGAAAAGGCTGGCGGTGAGGAATCGGTTCAGTTGTTGTAGATTGAATCCTACCTTGAGTGCTATTAAAAAGTTTTTGGAGATCGTTGTTAAAATTATCCGCGGCAAAGAGTGCATAACCACTAACTGGCAAGTCTCTTACCAACTGGAGTTGATCGAATGCCCCGATTGTTGGCAAAGAAAGTAAGCGAATTCCCGGCACCAACAAGGTAGCTCCCAGTTGTTTTGAGGCAATCCAGGGTTGAGCTAGTCGTTGAAAGCGGGAAGTATCCAGAGCATAAGTCATGGGAACGATTAAATCTACATCCCCCCGCCTTGCCCAAGTTTCCCAGTTTTGTTGAATTTTCTGAATCCGCTCTTGTTCTGGCAAAGGAAATACAGCAACCGACAAAATTAAATTCGGTTGCTTTTTTCGCAACTGTTCTGATACTTGGGCGACAAAGCTATCAACTTGCTCGGTGCGAAATTTCGTCCACTTTTGCCACAAGTCTGCTTGACTAGGAGAAATATTCACTGGATCTACACCAGTAAGTTGCTGAAATTGCGCTCTTGCAGCTTTGCCATAGCCGTAGGTTCGACCTGCTGATGGGTCTTGAAAAGGATAGCGAATGTAGTCTAGCTGAAGACCATCAACCTTATATTTAGTGACAATTTCTTCAAACAGTTTGAGCAAGTACTGGCGCACTTCCGGGTTAGCTGGATCGAAGAATGGCTTAGTTTGCCCAACGGGAATCATGTTGCCAAGGTTATCGTAGTTTGCCCAATCGGGATGAGCCGCCAGTACTGGCCCTGGATAATTAGGATTGAGGTTGAGAATTTCGTTATGACGTTGATTGCCAGCAGCAAAAGTCCAAACCCAAGCGTGTAATTCCATGTCTCGCTCATGGGCTAATTTCACTGCTTCTTCTAGTGGGTTCCACCCACGAATTAATGGGTTTTGCTCTTTTGCCACTTGGCTCGGATAAATTGTATAGCCTGCATTAACGGTTTCAAAGAAGACGGTATTAATCCCGGCTTGGGCGAGGCGATCAAAAACCTGGGCCAGTCCCGCTTTGCTACCAGCACGAACAATGGTCCCCCGATCTAACCAAACTGCCCGAATTTCTGGTTGAGCCAATCTCCGATCAACAGGAAACTGCTGCCACAAAGTCGTTTTAGCAATTAGCCATTGCTGACGAGCCAAAGCGTAGTTTTTTTGGGCAATCAATTGGGGTAAATTTTTGGCAATTACCCTTACCTGTGCCAAGGCTTGGTCTTTATTTATGACTAGCCGCCCCAATTTACTTGAGGCCAATTGCGGCGGCGGCTCCTTGACAGACTGGGGGGTATAATTGTGTAGATGCCTAGAAGTCTGCTTTTCCTCAGATATCACTTCACCAACATTAGCCGCATCGGCCAACACGGCTAAATGAGCGCTTTCCACGCGACCAATCAGATTTTCTAGCTCTTGCTGGAGGGCGATCGCTTGGTTGTTGTCAATCGGCTCATTGGAGTTGGGTGCAACATCTAGACGCACTGCTTGTTCCAACTGATCGATAGCCTCCTGAGAACTTGGAGGTTTGACTATAGGCACCGGTCTAGGTATAGGAGCGGTGGAAGTTTTCAAAGGAGGGGATAAGGGAGATGGGGAAGATAAACTGCCCCCCTGCCCCCCTGCCCCCCTGCCCCTCTGCCCCTCTGCCCCCCTGCTCTCCTGCTGGGAGGGTACAGCCGCCACTGTCGTAGAGCAGTTTTGGGAACCTCCGGCTATTTTTTTCATGCGATTTGATGGTGCTGGTGCTGTCAAATAGTGATTGAGAGTAGCTTTTAACCAGGCATTATCTAAATCGGCGGCTGAGGCTGTATCTGTTCCCCAGCGCCAGCCCAAAAAGGTGGAACGCTCAGTTGTCACAACTGCGGCAGGATTATCTTTGGAATTCCAAACAGCAGCAGATTGAGTACCCATATCGTTAGGAATTACAACGCCGCCGCGAACTTTGCCAAAGAGTCCAGTTTGATTTGCCCATTCTGGAATATTGGTTTTTGCGGGTTTAATCTGTTCTGTATCACTGAGACTGAATCCCCAATAACCTCCCAAGAGCGATCGCAATAACTGTCGTACTCCTGGCGATGACAGACTACCTATAGGGCCACTGGCAATCAAACGCCCTCCCTTACTCATCCATTCTTCTAGGGCGATCGCTTGGGTTGGTGTCAATGTCTCAACGTTTGGCAAAAATAATACCCGGCGATCGCCCCAATCTGCCCCACTCTTGACATCATTTAGGGAAATTACACAATATTTCACCCCGATTGCCTGTAAGCGATCGCTTATTCCTTTCCATTGATTCGCATTTTCTTGACCATAGACTACGCTCAATACAGGTTCTTCGGTCGCTGCCATTACTGGCAAAATATTAAAACTATTTAAAATTAAAAAATTAAAACTTAAAATGAAGAATCCGGCTTTTTTTATTTTTAAATTTGCCTTTTCGTGATACTTTTCCTGATTCTTCACTACTGACTCCTCAGTGGATTATTTTTTAGGCATTACTTCTTATTTATCATCCAGCATAACAATAAATTACCTCCGAAGAACAACGGATCTTTGATAACTAAATCTGAGCGGAATTGAAAATACATGTTTTAATTAAATCTTCAACTCCTGCTACTGGAAAAATATTTGTATTTAGTCTACTAGCTAATTCCTGAATACTCATATCATCTAAAAATACTAATTCCCCATTTTTTAACATGACATTCGGTAGCAGAATACCATCACCTAAATCTTGACCTTCTAAGTTTAAAAGCAAATCATGACCAGTGAGTAACCCAGTTACGCTGATAGTTTGTCCCCAGTAATCACTACATAAAGCACGCATATTAACTTCCAAACCTTCAACAAAATTTAAGCGTTTCAAAATTGGTTGAAATGCTTTTTCTACAGCGTTGCCCACGACCCAAGTGAATTTTCTCTGAGGATAAACTTTTGGCGGCAATAATTCTGCTGCAACGGTGGCAAATTGCTTGATAAATAATTGAATTGAACCAACTCCATTATCAATTTGGGGATATTCTTCATATTCAGATTCGCTGGGTAATTCCTCACCTGCAATCAAAAACCACTCATCGGCTAACCAAACAACGCTGGAACCGAACTTCTGCCGAAATTGCCGTGAGAGCATTTGCACTTGAGAAATCACTTCTTGAGCTTTTTCTCTAGTTACGGGTATGAGTTCATCTTCTGGAGGTCGAAACCTTGTCAACCCAACTGGCACAACTGCTACCGATGCCACCGCAGGCACTTCACCAGTATGAAAGGACGCTAAATCTTTGAGAGTTTGTTCCAGGTGTTTGCCATCATTTATACCAGGACAAACAACTACTTGAGCATGAATTTGTAGTCGCCTTTGTTGAAACCATTTGAGTTGTGGCAAGATTTGTCCCGCACGGGAATTTTTCAGCAGTCTAATTCTCACTTCCGGCTCAGTAGCATGAACAGAAACATACAACGGAGACAAGCGCATTTGTTCAATCCGCTGCCATTCTTTTTCTGGTAAGTTGGTCAGGGTAAGATAAGAGCCGTACAAAAAGCTCAGACGGTAATCGTCGTCTTTTAAATACAAGCTGGTACGTTTACCTGGTGGCTGTTGGTCAATAAAGCAAAATGGACAGCGGTTATTGCACTGAATTAAGCCATCAAATAGGGCAGTTTCAAATTCTAACCCCAAGTCTTGGTCGTAATCTTTTTCAATTTCTAGGTTATGAGTTTTACCAGCAGTGTCTAAAACTTCTAATTCCAAGACTTCATCAGCACACAAGAACTGATAATCAATTAAATCACGGGGATGTGTGCCATTGATTGCAACGATCGCATCCCCGGCTTCAAAGCCAATCTCTGCGGCTATTGAGTCTGGAAGAACTTTGGTAATTCGGGCAGGATGTATAGTCATTGGGTATGGATGGGGCATTGGGAATGGGGCATTGGGCATTATAGCGCTTCTGTGTTGAGTCCAATACAGACCTAACAAGAATAACCCCTTCTCTATAAGGGAAGGGGGTTAAAATTTAAAGCCTCTCTCCTAACAAGAAGAAAGGTGAGATTGTACTGTACACAAACGAGCATTGACCAATGACCAATTGATTATCAGAAAAATGGGTTTAAAACCCCGTGTTTCCAGCACGGCTTTAAAGTAATGAGTAAGGAATAATGAGTGGATGAAAAATAGGTATTTACTCATTACTTATTACTCATTACTCATTACTCCAGAATCACCGTGCGTTTACGGCGGTGAGGATGTCAACCTTTCCAACCTGTTGCGATCGCTAGTAAGATAGAACTACCGAATGCTAATCTATACCAAACAAAAATTAAAGTATTTTTGGTTTGCAAGTATTTAATCAAAAATGCGATTGATAGGTAGGAAAAAATAAAGGTTGAAATAATCCCTACAATTAATAGCCCGACAATATTATCTGGCAACTGATGGGCTTGAAACAACTTAAATATTTTCAGGCTTTTATAGAGGGTAGCAATGGTAAGAGTTGGAAACCCTAACAGAAATGAGAATTTTGCTGCTGTATCGCGTTCTAATCCTAAAAATAAGGCAGTCGTCAACGTCGAACCAGAACGAGAAACACCCGGAATCAAAGCAAGTGTTTGGCCTAATCCAACTAAAATACCATCGCGAATCTGCAATGAATCGAAACCTCGCTTACGAGTGCCAATTTTTTCTGCCAAGGCTAGTACCAGTGCCATGATGATTGACATGATGGCAATAATTAATGCACTCTCAGGTAGAACATCTTTCAAAAGAAAGCCGAAAATTAAGGCGGGCATTGTTCCTACTACAATACCGACAAGAATTTTCCATTCTTCTCGTTGCCAATCTTTCTCTTTTAGTGCTTCAATTCCACCTTTGACAATACTAGAAATCAGGGACCAAAAATAAAACACAATTGCTACAACACTGCCAAATTGAATCGCATCAACAAAATCTTTAGATCCTAGTTCTTTCCAACCCAATACCTTTGTCACAATCAGAAGATGTGCTGTGCTGCTGATTGGCAAAAACTCTGTAATCCCTTGAACAATACCCAAAATAAAAGCTTGGATAAACTCCATATACAATTAATACCTTTTTCCCGTTCTAGAGATCATTGTGAACATTGTTTAGCTGATGATGTTGCTTTCTATACTCTTTATTGCACCTAATCTTCTAGAAAATTCAATTTTACCCATCAATAACATCATCGAAGACGCTGACTATGTTCTTACACCCACCTCAATAAGTCAACGCAATTTTGGAAATTCATCAAACTTTAATATTTAGCGCACTATAACGGTTCCCATTCAGATGCGGTACAACATTACATCACGAGTAGGGGCACCGCATTGCCCATTGGTGTCAACGTAACGTGAAACCGCTTGTCCGCCGGGAATTGAAATTCCCGTCTCATAGCTAAAGTCATCTGAAGATGACAAAAATCTACAGTCTACTGAAGTAGACTTTAGCTATTAGCCCGAAAATTTATTTCTGGGCGGGTATGGAAGCCAACAGATAAGCTATTTTTGACACCAATGGGCATTGCCGTGCCCCTATCACTCCTGAAAAGGTACTACAGAGGAGTTTTGTACATAATACAAGAATGTTCTCTTTGCTTGACACCAGCGATCGCAGAAATTTCAGTATAATTACAATGCCCCAGGGGGGGATTTTAAAGTGTGATATCTTAAATAAGATAAAGTTTAGTAACAAATATTAAAAACTTTGATTAATAATACACTGTCGTCTTACGCCGCTTCTACCCCTTCTATTGATACCGAGTTGGATTTAGCTGATACTGGGCAGAAGAGTGTCAGGCAATTGGAATCTACACTTTCCTTTTCTCCCTCTCTCCCCTTATCTATTTCTGGGAGACAAACTTGGTTAGTGTTTGCGGCAGCAGTATTTTTGGTATCAGTACCAGTATTTATAGAAGCGCCAATAGTGCGATCGCTACCAAGTCTGAGTTTAGCGCTAACAGCATTTTGGGTGTGGCTCAGTTTTACCTTAATGTCACGTCCTGCAACTTACGTCTGGGGGGATTTGCTTTTAGGATTTAGCTGGAGTTGGTTAGCAGGAGCGATTTACTGGGGTTGGTTACGTTGGGAACCTGCATGGCATCTACCAGTAGAATCTATAGGTTTACCCTTTGCTTGCTGGTGTCTCTTCAAGAATTGGGGCAAGGTGGGTAACTGGTTTTATTTAGGTTCTTTACTCGGTACAGTTTTAACAGATGTATATTTTTATATAGTAGACTTGATGCCCTATTGGCGGCAAATCATGAGAGTAGATGCAGAGTTAGCACCACAAATCTTACAAAATGCCCTCATACAAGTACAAACACCTTGGGGACAAAGTTGGGCAATCATTCTTGCTCTAGTGCTGTTAACAGTCGGTATTTTACCTTTAGGTCGAAAGCAGAGACACTGGTATGCCTTTGGTGGCGCAGTTTTGAGTACAATTTTGGTAGATAGCCTATTCTTGTTAGCAGCGATCGCAGTGTGAAGGGCGCAGGAGGCAGGAGACGGACTTGAGCTATTAGCCCGAAATTTAGACTTAAGCCTATTAGCCCGAAAATTTATTTCCGGGCGGGCATGGAAGCCAACAGTTAAGCTATTTCCAGCTTAAGTTGACACCAATGGACTTTTTCCCCATCCTCCCACACCTCCCACACCCCTTAGATTTCTCACTTGTGAGAAATCCAGGTTAAGTTGACTTTTCCCAGCCCAATCTACGGCACATCAAAAATGATGCTGTAGATGATTAATTAGTTAAGAAATATTACATAACAATCCCTCACCATCAAGTCTTTTTTGGTGGATTTTTGGTATTAGACATCGCACAGTTTCGTATCTACTTGGGAGGTAGAATCAGCCACCCTGAAAAGATTTCGCCTAGCTGGAAATGCTGACAGGATCGTGGATACAACACTATTGCAGCGATGCAGTACTCTTCCCACAATGATAATTTTTGGCAAAAGTACATTCAAACCCAGTAACGGCAAATATTGTGGATATTAATACGCTGTATATTAGTTTCTGATGACTGCTGTGTGTTGATTAAGGTATCAGCTTTTGTCCTTTGTTGTTTGTCCTTTCTCCTTGGCGTTCTCACGTAGACGCATTAGCGGCTTCCCGTAGGGTATGACTAATGACTAATGACTAATGACTAATGACTAATGACTGCTGTTATCTTTAAACTTTTATTTCTGTTTGATGGAAAGAGGTAGAAAATCGTGAAAAGATTGGCGCGTTTATTAACAGTGTTTAGTTTGTTACTTAGTTGCTGGGGATTGTTGGGAACAACTCAGATAGCCCAAGCTGCTAGTTTCAATAGTTTTGCTTTTCCACAAGTCCCAGTTTTGGCAATTGAGCGGCAGAATCGGGCAGACGCTAAACTAGGAACGGAATTTGGTAAAAAAATTGATTTGAATAATACCAACGTCCGGGCTTTTCAACAGTTTCCAGGACTTTATCCCACACTGGCTAAGAAAATCATCACCAATGCCCCCTACAAAACGGTAGAGGAAGTATTGGATCTTCCAGGATTGAGCGATCGCCAAAAACAAACCCTGCAAGCCAACCTGGATAAATTCACCGTCACAGAACTAGAGCCTGCCTTCAACGAAGGAGACGATCGCTTTAACAACGGTATCTACAGATAACTGCACGTGCAGTTGTTAATGTAGCAAATAGCAGCCCACTCCTGATTCTAGGGAGTGGGGCATGATATGAGTTATGAGTTATGAGTTAAAAATTCAAAACTCCTAACTCCTAACTTCTAACTCCTCACTTCCCCATACCCATTACCTTGTCTCAGATAGATATTCCTAGCCAATTTGATGTTTTAGTAGTCGGCGCTGGTGCTGCTGGACTATACACAGCACTGTGTCTGCCAGAATCTTTACGAGTCGGCCTGATTACTAAAGAAACTGTTACGTTGTCTGCCAGTGATTGGGCGCAAGGTGGCATTGCCGCAGCGGTAGACCCAGAAGATTCTCCCAAGCTACATATTGAAGATACGATCCAGGCGGGTGCCGGTTTGTGCGATCGCACCGCCGTCGAATTTCTCGCCCAACATGCCCCTAACTGCATTCAATCCCTAGTTAACTTGGGGGTAGCTTTTGACCGTCAGGGTCAAGCCCTAGCTTTAACTTTAGAAGCCGCCCATTCTCGCCGCCGTGTTCTCCACGCTGCGGACACCACAGGAAGGGAAGTTACTACCACCCTTACCGCCCAAGTATTACGCCGCCAGAATATTCAAGTTATTCAACAAGCTTTGGCTTTAAGTTTGTGGATTGAACCTGAAACTAGTCACTGTCAAGGAATTAGCCTGTTTTATCAAGGTAAAATCACCTGGATAAAAGCTGGTGCTGTGGTACTGGCAACTGGTGGCGGCGGTCAGGTATTTGCCCAAACAACTAACCCGGCGGTGAGTACAGGTGATGGAGTAGCGATCGCATCTCGTGCTGGGGCGATCCTCCGCGATTTAGAATTTGTCCAATTTCACCCCACAGCCCTCACTAAACCTGGTGCCGATCGCTTCTTGATCAGCGAAGCTGTACGCGGCGAAGGGGCACACCTCGTTGATAATGAAGGGCGACGTTTTGCCTTTGACTACCACCCTGATGGTGAACTCGCACCCAGAGATGTGGTCAGTAGAGCAATTTTCAGCCATTTACAACGTACTGCCGTTGATTTGGCTACAGCCCATGTGTGGTTGGATATGCGTCCCATCCCCGCCGACAAGATTCGTCACCGTTTTCCCAACATCATCAAAATTTGTCAACATTGGGGCATTGATGTCTTCCACGAACCAATTCCTGTAGCGCCAGCCGCCCATTACTGGATGGGTGGAATTGTTGCGGATCTGATGAATCGCACCAATATCCCCGGTTTGTACGCAGTGGGTGAAACCGCTAGTACCGGGGTGCATGGGGCAAATCGCCTTGCTAGTAATTCCCTGTTGGAATGTATTGTGTTTGGGGCCCAGATGGGCGAAATTGAGTTAGAAAATATTGGGCTGCCATCAGAAACACCAGCGCTACCATTACGAAAATTTAGTCCTGATGCTAGTGAGTGGCACATTCAGCAAGCACAACTAGAAGCACTCAGAGAGAAATTACCGCGTCTAGTGTGGGAAAATGCTGGTATTTGTCGAGAACAATCAAGGTTAGAAACTGCGATCGCTACTATTCAATCTTGGCAAGAAGATTTCGCTGCTTTGCCTTTAAGTCAATTTTTGCTGACTTTGCGTCCAGCAGAACCAGCTAGTTTTGACCTACCAGACGTTGAACGGCAATTGGGACTTTGGGCAGAAACCCGCAATTTATTAGATGTAGCTGATTTAATTCTCAAAAGTGCTGCTTTTAGAACCGAAAGCCGAGGTGGACACTACCGTTTAGATTATCCTCAACCAGATCCAAATTGGCAAGTCCACACACTTGTACAAACATATCGTTGGTGGAAATCTCCACTACTGTCTTGAATAAAATGCTGTAAAAAGCCTGATAGTTTACAGCAGATATAAAGCACAATATTCTGCAATGAGCCGCTAAGTAAAGGATGTTGTATCCAAGACCATAGCTGACTTATCCTTCTGCCTTACCACAATCTAAAATCCAAAATTTCATCAGCGAGTACCACTACCATTATGACTGTCTGGGCCGCCATAGTTTGGTGGAATATATATGTCTTTTATATTCTCAGAATTGGCTTTGCGGGCTATTAAGGTATCACTACTAGTAGCACCAAAAGCACTAGTATTTGCAGCACTGAATATACCTGTACAAGCGGCAATTTTTGGTATTAGTATGTAAGCACCTATACAGAATATCATCAACTTTGTAATTCGGAAGTTAGTTCTCATAGCTTTCAGTAAATTTACTAATTTTTCATCTCGAAATGTATTTTTTATTTCCCACAGTATATTTACTGAACTTTTTGAAAAAAATATTTTAACTTTATTAAATTACTGTTGGTAATGTATAAGTGCTTCTAGTATTAGCTTAGATATTAACCTTAATCTGCTGGTATTAAATAGTATTTATACTTAATTAATATTCTTAATTAGCCGTTTCTACATCAGTCTAAAGTTAGATATGTTGATGGATGGCTGCGATCATACTGCCTAATTAACCATTTATTAATGATAGCTTCATATTTATAAGTATAAACACTATGTTCAATAAATAATGAGTTCAGGAAAATATTAAATAATACTTATCTGATTGTATAGTTAATATTTAATTAGATTAAAGATATATGAAGATAAAACAATATAATCGTTATTCTATAAGGATTAAAAAAATATAGGATTGTAAAACACGCAATAAAGCGAGACAGTATAAGTATACTTTTACAAGTATAAATACTTACATTTAAATATTTATTTTTATAATTAACTCTGATGACTAATTCCTTTCTTGCATGAATTATCAGCTTTAGTATTCAGGCAAAAAACCTTGCCAGGTCTACATTTTACCGACAAAGAATATCGCTATACTTTTAAAAACAGTGCCTTAGAGATATCTCCAGTCAAAATTTATAAATTTGAAGGTAAAAATTTTAACTAAAGTGAAAAAAATCTGGAGGCTTGAACTTGACTCATTAAGCAAACTCGTAGCGATTTTTACCCAGCCGCTTGGCACGATACATTGCTGCATCTGCTTGTTTCATCAAAGTTTCACTGTCTTGACTGTTGTATGGGTAAACACTAATGCCAATACTGGCAGAGATTCGGATTGTATAGCCGTCCAAAACAATTGGCTTAGTAATACTGCTTAAAATTTTTTCGGCGACTTTAGCAGCTATTTGGACATTAGGAATTGCCCGTAAAATTATAGTAAATTCATCGCCACCTAAACGAGAAACTGTATCACTAGCGCGTAAAGAGTTGCTGAGTCTTCCAGCGACAGTCATTAGTAAGCGATCGCCCGTTTCGTGTCCCAAATTATCATTGACTTGCTTAAAGCCATCTAGGTCGATAAACAGCACTCCCAGCAACAAGTTGTTATGTTGCGCCCAATGTAACGACTCGTAAAGTTGTTCAGCAAAAAATTTGCGATTAGATAAACCAGTGAGGGGGTCGTGATACGCTAAATAACGTAAGTGGTCTTCTTTGAGTTTTAATTCATTGTTAGAACGGAATAGTTCAGCAGCAGTACGCTTCAGCTGTTCTTCCATCAGCTTACGCTCAGTAATATCTCGGATTACCCCAACTAAAAAGAAATTGCCAGCTGAGTCTTTATGGAGCGATCGCTTAGTGGCAATTTGATGAGTCTGTCCATCGGCATTGGTAAATTCTTCTTCATGTTCCTGGGGCTGCTGAGTCCGAAAAACCAGATCGTCCTGTTGGCGAAACACATCAGCTTCATGTTTAGGGAAAAAGTCATAGTCAGACTTTTCAATTAACAACTTATTCGGATAACCGATAAATCGACAATACGCCTCATTTAAAACAATCCACTGGTGTTGTTCATTTTTTACAAAAATGGGATCGGGAATCGTGTTAATGACGTGATGCAAAAATTCCTTAGAACGTTTCCACTCTTCCTGGATATGGGCAATATGACTGATCGTCCAAATAGCTGAACAGCCAAAGCTAAATAGTGAGGGGATGACTGGTATCCACCAACCGTACAAGAAAACAAGGTATGCAGTCAGGATCAATATCAAGCAAGAAACTAGAATACAAAGCAAGCTCTTAGTTGCGTTTTGTATTCGCCATGTCGTTACGGCTCCCAGGTAAGACCAGATAAAAATCCATAAGTATTCTACCAAGTCAGGCCAGACTTTGATTAATGATCGTCCATCAAGAGCAGCAGAGATTAACTCACTAATAAAATAAGCTTGCAGTTGAATACCAGGTAAAGGCTTTGCCGTACCCATAAGACTGCTGGAGTAGGGAATGAATACAAAATCCTGAAGACTGGGTGCAGTGGAACCAATAAGTACAATCCGATCTTTGATTAAGTTTTCTTTGACATTATCTGCCAGTACATCTCTCATCGATACCTGACGAAAACTACAAAATTCTCCAGATGAACTTTGACATTTAGGTTTAGGAAAATTAGCCAAAATTTGGTAGCCTCTCTCATCAGCTCCCACATAAGCACCATCATTAGCCTCAAAACGATTAAATACTGCCTTACCCAATTGCAAATACTCAGGGTTGCTTTTTGCTTTGGCGGGATTAATTCCCTTTGACTTTAAATACAATAAAGCCAACTTCAGGGCAAAGCTTTCATGTACCTGACTTTTAACGTGCCAATACAACAAACTACGACGTACTTTGCCATCAAGATCGTACAGCACGTTATTAAAGCCCACTCGATCCTGATTCAGCCCCAGTGGAGGCAAAACACTAAAGTTTTTGTCATTTGCTAAGAGTTCAATACCAATCAAGTTGGGTATTAACTGATAAGCATTACGCAGTTCTTCATTACCAGGCTCTACTGGCAAATTTCTGTAGATATCTAAGCCAATAGCACGGGGTTTGTGGACATTTAATTTTTGCAACAACAGGGCAATCTTCGCATCGGGAATCGGCCATGAACCTACTTCGTTTAAATAGCTTTCATCAATCACTACAATCGTAATACGATTTTCTGGGGGTTCGTTTGGACGTAAGCGAAAAAATTGATCCAAAGCTGGTAACTCTAAAGATTGAAATAATCCAATAGAGTGCAAAAGCAGGACGCAGACTGCAACGCTGGCGGCAGTAATCAATTCTCTGTGTCCTCGACTAAGCGATTGTTTTAGTTCAAAGATGAACTTCACAAAACGCTTGCCTAGCTGCTGATTCATTCCCATTACCTAGTAAGGAGAAATATTCTCTATTTCCTATAGCTATTAACTATCGGACTAACATAGCTCAAGTGGGAGCTAAATAGAGTTTCTAAAAGTTTTTTTAACTCAGTAAGGTCCTTTAAAACATCGTAGTATTTCTGATGTTATTACCATATATTAAGGCTAATGTTCTGACTAAATGGCAACTAGTATCGCAAGGCGGAATTCAAAATTCAAGCAGGACGCTTAGATATTGTCTCGCTCCCAATCTTCGACTGGAAATGCCGTCCTAAAGGCTCCGCCTCCCTTGCTGGCGGCTCTGCCGCTTTTGAGTTGCATTTCTCGACTCTGGCTAGAAACAAGGTTTTAAAGGAGTTTCAGCTTAAGTTGACACCAATGGCGGCATCCTGCCCATTTAGTTGATTTCGGTACTCGTAGGAAAATTGGTAATAGGGTATTGAACAACACTTATTATCTATCACCAAAAACAAAAAAGCCAACCGGAGACAGATTTGTCTGTATTTATCCAGTTGACTATGGTCTGTGAACTACTCCATACCAGTAGGTCGGTGCAGGCTCCCAAATTGAGAACTGCGGCTGAGGCTTCTTCAACGTAATTACTTGAAATACTTGAAGTTACGAGGCCCTGTGTAACCAGAAACTTTTGCTAGTTCCTCCAAGTTTTGGACTCCGCTATAACTTTTACTATTGATAATCCAAGTAGGGAAGCCTTCAATTTTCGCGGCTTTACACAGTTCTGTTTGAGCCTTGAGTCCATCGGGCGCGCACTCTACCTTAACATCACTATTGATTATTTCTTGGGCTTCTTTACCAAAAAGCAGCTTTTGTTCATGGCAGTGAGGACACCAATAAGCACTGTATTCCTTCGCGCCTACCTTTGCCAGATGTCGTGCTAAGGCTATTTCTGCCTCACCAGAAGTAGTTGTAACTTCCCAACCGAATGCCGGGTTAGGATCTCCTTTGGAATTAAAGATAATTTTAACGGGTTGTCCAGGAGTTTCAGGCGTAACTTCTGATTTATTTACACCGGCATAGACACCTAAAGTACCAATCAGCGTTACCATCCCGACAATAATGACGGTAAAGAAAATTTGTCCAATATCTTCCCAAGTCCGACCGATAATCGTCAGTACCAAAAGACTCACAGAGAACAAAGCTGAACCGATACAGTAAGGACAAACAGCTTTGATTTGAGATGCCAGGACGTACATTAAGTAGCCGCTAAAGACAGACATAGCGATCGCACCCGCCAGCAGCAACCACCACGTCCAATTTTCCAATTGTTTGCGGCTATTATTTTCCCCTGAGTTGAATACCAAGGGAGCTAAAGCAAATATCACCATACTGATGTATGCCAAAAACCCAAACAAAGCTAATGGCTGACCAAAAACCGTTGCCCAAGGGCTAGAAAGCACATCATTACAGCCCTTTACACCAGCCTGTGCCACACAAGCGGCACTGCCTCCTGTTAACTTTTCTATAGTCAGATAACCTGTGATCAAAGCACCACATCCAGCGATCGCGGCAATCAATGGACGTGACCATTTATGAATCCAAGGAGTAGAACGACGGCGAATCATAAATATTGGGGAATGGAGAATGGGAAATGGGAAATGGGGAATGGGTAATGGGTAATAAGAAATTATTCGCTTGCTCCCCTACTCCCCACTCCCTAAGAATGTAACTTCACTTGTTCTGCTGATTTGCTTTCACTTTTAGAGTTCCAATCGCGACGAGCAGCTTCCACGAATTGACTGACGCGAATTGGGTCGATTGGTTGCTCAATGCGTCCGTGGCGTTTCAAGGAACTGGAAACTATGACACCATCTGCTGCCTGCATCAATGTATCAATATTTTCCCAGTTGGCCCCACTACCGATAAATACTGGTGTGCCGTTTGCTGCACCACAAGCTAGTTCCAAATCTTCTAAGTTAGGAGGACTACCAGTAGCCCAACCAGATAAAATCACTCCGTCTGCTAAACCCCTTTCAATGGTGTCTTTCACGGCGACTGTGAGATTTGGAGAACTCAAAGGACGGGCGTGTTTCACCAACACATCGGCCAGGATTTTAACATCACAGCCCAACTCCCGTCGATAGCGGAGTAATTGATGGGCTTCTCCCTCAATTAATCCTTGATCGGTTGCCATCACGCCTGTGAGGACGTTGACGCGGATAAATTGCGCCTGTACACAGCTAGCGATCGCAATTGCACTTTTGGCATCGTTTCGCAATACATTTAAACCTATCGGCAAAGTCACCAAATTCTGTATCCGCTGCACCACAATGGTCATGGCACTCACAACCACTGGATCTACTTGGTTTTTGGTAAACGGCGCGTCGAAAAAATTCTCGACAATCAGACCGTCAACCCCTCCACTTGCCAAGGCTGCGGCTTCTTGTTCGGCACGATCGATCACCGCTTTTAAACTACCTCCCCAACGGGGTGAGGTAGGCAGTGGTAGCAGGTGAACCACGCCAATAATTGGTGAGCGAGTTTTAAATATCTGATATAAGTCCACGTCTTTAATCCGCCTCGCGGAGTCCAGAGTCCAGAATTTTTTGACTATTGAACGCCAGTTCAACGCCACTCCTCTTAAGGTCGGGAACCTTTTTACAGGGGTGGCTCTTCAACGGGGAAAACCCCGCACGTGACTGGCTCCTTTTGACCCTTGACTCTTGACTTTCCATTAAATAGTCAAATGTGTTTTATGATAGTCGGTTTATTGCCTCTTTCCTCAGATGGAAATTGGCGTGAAACCTCCCATAAGATATGTTAAGATAAAACTTGGCTACAAGAGGAGTTTGCCACTCACTAGACGCAAGGCAGCTTTCCGTGGTTTAGGCGTCTTGTCCGCGCATTGTCGTCGGACTTGCCAATCGCCAGGGTAGCATTACTGCTTTATAGGCGTAGTCGCTTTCGTCGATTTCCCTGAGGGTAGCGACTTCTCACAACAAGCCCTTTGGGCGGCTTCCCGATGGGTAGGTTAACAACGCACACGCCGTGGTAATGTAAAATATCAATAGGCGAATTGTTAAAAAACATTACAAGTGTCAAATGTACCCAAAGACACTTCAATTTACCCTGGGGAACAGATTGATAAAAATATCATAACATGACCTCTATTTTAATTATTGATAGGGTCATAATTCTACGGACGGTTACTGACAGTGAAAATCTGCCATCGTACTGTTATTAGAAGGATAGCGGTCGAAAAAAATTGAAATTAGCGCCGGAATGTTGACTACAAGAAAAAAAATGAAGATATTTTCAAAATATGGGTGACAAGCCAACGATTGCCATTTCTCATCTAGGCTGCGAGAAAAATCGAATTGATACAGAACACATGCTAGGACTGCTTGTAGAAGCAGGCTACGGTGTAGATACAAATGAAGAGTTAGCAGATTACGTTATTGTTAATACTTGTAGTTTTATTGAAGCGGCCCGGCAAGAATCTGTCAGAACTTTAGTAGAACTGGCAGAGGCAAATAAAAAGATCGTAATCACTGGCTGTATGGCGCAACACTTCCAAGAGCAACTTTTGGAAGAGTTACCTGAAGCAGTAGCGGTGGTGGGTACAGGCGATTATCACAAAATTGTTAATGTAATTGAGCGTGTTGAACTTGGCGAGCGGGTTAAACAGGTTAGTATTGAGCCAACCTACATCGCCGATGAGACTACACCGCGCTATCGGACTACAACAGAGGGCGTTGCTTACCTCCGAGTTGCCGAAGGTTGTGATTATCGTTGTGCATTTTGTATAATTCCTCATCTTCGAGGGAACCAGCGATCGCGTACTATAGAATCTATCGTCGCCGAAGCGGAGCAGTTAGTTAGTCAAGGGGTAAAGGAAATTATTTTAATTTCCCAAATCACCACTAACTACGGTCTAGATATTTACGGTCAGCCAAAATTAGCCGAATTACTTCGCGCTTTGGGGAAAGTAGATATACCGTGGATCAGAATGCACTACGCTTATCCCACGGGACTGACCCCAGATGTGATCGCGGCGATTCAAGAAACACCCAACGTCTTGCCTTATCTGGATTTGCCCTTGCAGCATTCTCATCCAGATGTTCTCCGCTCCATGAATCGTCCTTGGCAAGGACGCGTAAATGATGGGATTATAGATCGCATCAAAACGGCGCTACCAACAGCCGTATTGCGGACAACATTTATTGTTGGTTTCCCAGGAGAAACAAACAAGCATTTTGAGCATTTATTAGAGTTTGTTCAAAGGCATGAATTCGATCATGTTGGTGTCTTCACCTTTTCCTCTGAGGAAGGAACCCCAGCTTACAAGTTGCCAAATCAGTTGCCCCAATTGGTGATGGACGAGCGCCGATACCAACTTATGGAAATCCAGCAACCGATTTCCCAAAAGAAAAATCAACAGGAAGTAGGCAAAATCGTTGATGTCCTGATTGAGCAAGAAAATCCTGAAAGTGGTGAATTAATAGGTCGTTCAGGTAGATTTTCCCCAGAGGTTGATGGTCTGGTATATGTCAAAGGCCAGGCAAAATTAGGAACCATCGTGCCAATAGCGATTCACCACGCTGATACATACGACCTCTATGGTCAGGTAGTCAATAACTAAATTGTCCTTTGTCTTTTGTCTTTTGTCTTTTGTTAAATGACCCTTACAGATTTACCCTTATTCCAATATCGACGCTGCATTAATGGCAGTTTTCATGAGGGTTTACCTGAAGTTCGGGGACTCACTCGTGGGCATAGCTTCTCCAAGAGTTTGAGGCTTTGCTATCGCCCAAGGCTTACTAACTAGCCAATAACTAATGACTAATGACTAATGACTAATGACTAATAACTAATGACTAAATGACTAATCCAAAATCCTTACATAAAATTTAGGACGAATTAATGACTCTTTCATTTCAAGAATTAGGTATTTCTCAAGAACGTGTCGAAGAACTAGAGAAAATCGGTTTTACCGAACCAACTAACATTCAAGTGCAAGCAATTCCCCAATTGCTAGCCGGTCGTGATGTAGTCGGTCAATCTCAAACTGGAACAGGCAAAACGGCAGCATTTTCACTGCCAATTTTAGAGCGGCTAGATATTAATCAAAGAGCCGTACAAGCCATAGTTTTAACACCAACTCGTGAATTAGCGATGCAAGTTCACGATGCGATCGCCCAATTCATCGGTAATGAAGGATTGCGGGTGTTAGCAATCTACGGTGGTCAATCAATTGACCGTCAAATGTTACAACTCAAACGTGGCGTTCACATGGTTGTGGGCACTCCCGGACGAGTGATCGATTTGCTCGATCGCGGCTGTTTAAAGCTCGATCAAGTGAAGTGGTTTGTGTTAGATGAAGCCGATGAAATGTTGAGCATGGGCTTTATCGACGATGTAATCAAAATCCTCTCGCAAGCGCCCGTAGATCGCCAAACAGCTTTATTCTCGGCAACAATGCCACCATCAATTCGGATGTTGGTGAACAAGTTCTTGCGATCGCCTGCAACTGTCACCGTCGAGCAGCCAAAAGCCGCTCCTAACAAGATTAATCAAGTAGCTTATCTGATCCCCCGCCACTGGACAAAAGCCAAAGCTTTACAGCCAATTCTGGAAATGGAAGATCCAGAAACAGCTTTAATCTTCGTCCGCACCAGACGCACCGCCGCCGAACTTACCAGTCAGTTACAAGGTGCTGGTCACAGTGTCGATGAATACCACGGTGACTTGTCCCAACAAGCGCGGGAACGGTTATTAATCAGATTCCGTAACCGTCAAGTTCGCTGGGTGGTAGCAACTGATATTGCAGCAAGAGGGTTAGATGTCGATCAACTCTCCCATGTAATCAACTTCGACTTACCCGATAGCGTAGAAACCTACGTCCACCGTATTGGTCGTACTGGTCGTGCTGGTAAAGAAGGAACAGCAATTTCTCTAGTACAGCCATTTGAGCGGCGCAAACAGCAAACATTTGAACGTCATAACCGCCAAAATTGGCAAGTGCTGACGATTCCCACACGCGCCCAGATTGAAGCAAAACACATTCTGAAATTGCAAGAACTGGTGCGGGAAGCTTTGACAGGCGAGCGTTTGGCTTCATTCTTGCCAATTGTCAGCGAACTGATTGAAGAATACGATGCTCAAGCGATCGCCGCAGCTGCACTACAAATCGCTTACGACCAAACTCGTCCCGCTTGGTTGAGTTCAGACGTGGAAATTCCCCAAGAAGAATCTTCTGCTCCCAAACCAAGACTCGGTAAGCGTCGTGAATCTTCTTCTAGCGATCGTCCCCGTGCTGCATGGAAATCGGATAGCAACAATGGAGACGAAAGACATTCTTCTCCCAAGCCAAAACTGCGGACAAGTGGGCACGAGTCTTCTGCATCCCCTAGTAAAAAGATAGGTTCACCGACAGCTAGAGAATCAGCTTCTTAGTCAACAGTTAGAAGTTAATCAATTTTGGATTTTAGATTTGAGGTTTTTTCTTCAATCCAAAATCCAAACCTGAAATTGGAGAGTTGAGAGTTAGGAGTCAAGATTTTGACTTTGGCTCTTGACTTTTTGGCTTTTTGGGTAATTTTTTCTACCAGTTTGTAGGAAGATAAAACAGGAGTCAGAATACAGAATTCAGAATATTCTACCCTCCTGTGTTTGAGTAGAGACGTTGCATTGCAACGTCTCTACAGCCAAGGACGACTAACTAGTTCTAGCTCTCCAATTTCATCGTCGTTCAATTTCCAGCCCAAAGCGCCAGCATTTTGCCGTACCTGTTCGGCTGTCTTCACCCCAGCAATGGGAATAACATTCCCCTGAGCAATTAACCAGTTGAGAGCAACTTGGGCAGGAGTGCGATCGTATTTCTCCCCGAAGTTGCGTAGTAAAGATATGACTGGGGCAATTTTTTGCAGTCCTTCTTTCTTAAATCGCGGGTCTATTTTCCTCGCACCAGTGGGGATTTCAGTACTATCAATACTGTACTTGCCTGTGAGTAATCCTTGTGCTAAAGGACTATATGCCAAGATAGTCACACCCAACTCACGCGCAGTTGTGATAATACCTTTGCTTTCAACTTGGCGACTGAGTAAAGAATAGCGTACTTGGTTCACAGCCAAAGGTACTCCACGGGCTGCCAATATTTGATGCGCGTCTCGCATTTGCTCTGCTGAGTAATTACTTACACCAACTGCGGCAATTCTCCCTCGCTTCACTTCATCCGCTAGGGCATTCATCAAAGTTTCTTGACTTAGAAGGAAGGCAAAAGGCCAATGCACTTGATACAGGGCGATTCGCTCTAATTGCAAGCGTTTGAGGCTGGCTGTTAAAGCATCAGAGACGGATTGGGCTGTAAATCGCCACGGTAGGGGGCCAAATTTTGTAGCGATTTGTACAGGTTGTTGTGTCTGTTGCAGAAATTGTCCCAAAAATTTCTCTGATAGTCCCATTCCGTAGACTTCGGCAGTATCAAAGAAGGTAATACCAGCATCTAAAGCTGCGGTAAAGGCTTCTTGTAACTGTTCTGGACCGTAGCGATCGCCATAATTCCAAAATAGTTTATCACCCCAAGCCCAAGTGCCGATGCACAAGGGCGTAACAGATGGGCCATTTTGCCCCAATGTGATGTTTTCCACGGTTGCAAAATTTAGTTTATTTACATTTCTTTACTTTTATAGTGTATCGTTATAGACAAGATTGGGTGCGATCGCCACCACTTGGCTGCAACTCTTGTGGTGTCGCAGCTACGCCCGTCGTAGACATCGCACCTTGCATAAAGATTTAAAACCTGAATCAAACGCGCATAAACAAGATCCCCGACTTGTCGAAAAAGTCGGGGATCTGCGGGTCGCAATTCTCACAAATCAAATAAGATTGCTATAGTTGAGTGTATTTACTTGTATTTATGAATTAGATGATTTATCCTGCTTGGCTTTTTTGATTAATTCCATGTAGACATTAATCTCACTAATTTCTACATCATGCTCAACTCTGGTTACTTTCCATCTTTCCTTTTTTAAGTAAACTTCCTCTCCTACTCTGGGAGTAAATTGGAGATCGTAGAATTTTTTGAGAAAATCTTTTTGATTTTCTTCCCATAATATTACTTTGACTGGTTCTTTACTCATTACTTATGCCTTTTTGGTTACTAGATGAAGGTAAGTAGTTTGATGACATACATACGGCAAGTTTATCTTACTAATTCAATAGAATAGCGTAGTTAAAACCACATTTTTACATTGATATTTTTATGTGGCTTGATTTCGTCCGATAAAGTTACAGCGCAATATAGGACATTGGATATTAAGGATTTAGCGCGTCATTTTTTAGATGAAAAGCTTATTTGAAGTATAAATTATTACAAATGAGTTAAACTTGAGCCATAACTCTTACTCGATCCATACGTCTCAAAAGTTGTGGTGGATAATGTTCACTCACCTAACTGTAAATTGTTCAAACATCCCATAATTCTTAAATTCCATGCCTGATAGCTACGATTTAACCCAGCTAGATCCAAATACTTTTGAGCATTTGGTAAATCATCTTGCTCTACGTGCCCTTGGGCTTGGACTAACAGGATTTAGTCCAGGCTCTGATGGTGGACGTGATGGATATTTTGAAGGAGAAGCACCGTATCCCAGTGAAATAGATCGTTGGTCTGGATGTTGGTACTTACAGTCTAAGTTTCATAAGCCTAATCTTTCTAAAGATAGTCAGAAATGGTTATTAAGTCAGATTCGAGCAGAGTTAAAAGAGTTTAAAAATCCTGAATCGGGACGGAAATTACCAGATAACTGGATTGTTGCAACTAATATTGATCCTTCAGGAACTCCAGAAACTGGTGCATTTGATCAAGCAAGAGAATTGGTGGCTAAGGAATTCCCTGAACTGAAAGATAACTTTCATATATGGGGTGGACGTAAGATCCTTGATTTATTAATACTTAATCCAGAAATCAGCGATCATTACAGGCATTTTCTGACACCAGGAAACATCTTGACCGAAATTTTTAATCAACTTAAGGATGCACAAGCTGAGGCCAAAACAATCCTTCGTTTCTTAATATTATCTCAACTTGATGACCAACAATACACCAAACTAGAGCAAGCTGGTTCTACTGGAGAAAGTCCAGGTATTCACCAACTTTTTGTTGACCTCCCATTTCGTTGTCATGAATATAACTATTTCATGTGTGTTAACTTCAACTTTATTAAGTCGAAATAACGGGATGAGGAGACAATCAATTACTCTTAAACGTTGGTTCGTTAAAACTATTGTTAAAATTCTCCTAAGTCCTAAATGGGCTTCTCTTACAAAGGAAGCATTTAAATCATGTATAGAAATTCTTAGCTGGAATATTGAAGATTCTTTTAATATTGCTAAAGAATTGAATCTTTCGTCTAGTCAAATAAATATTTTCAAAGTTATTTTAGAATTAAAAGAATCTCTATTACCTAATAATCAAAATAAAAGTTCTAAGGATTATTTGGTTGTTAAAGTTGTTTGTAATCAGCTAAATTTGACAGAAAAATTTTCTGATTTTAATCTTTTGCTTGACTTTGATAATACTCCCCAATTATTGCAGTTAATCTATTTGATTGCTCGTTATAGTAAAGAAAAACAGCGTTCGATTTTGTCGGAAATTAAAAGTTGCTTTTCAGATAAAGGAGAAAATTTGTTTAATATTTTGCTTTCCAGGTTAGGACTATGTATATTAATAAATAACTCCAACTCCATGATAAAAGAAAATCAATACTTAAACAATATAAGTTATCAAAATTTTGAAAAATTATCTGAGAATCAACAGATTGAATTGTCTTTCGTGCAACGTCCACATCTAATGATAAAACAAACACGAAAAAGATTAAGCCTAGATTTATGGAAAAGTTTAGTAGATGACTATCCATCTGTTGCTATTTATTTGTGGCAAAATCAAGAAGTTGTTAATGATATTGAAATTGTAAATACAATTATTGACAAAGTTATAGAAAACCCCAGAATTATATGTGCCTATCCAGCGATATGAGGACAGTTTATAAAAGAAATGCCTGAGCGCGAACATGAATTACGTAGTGCTTTGTTAATAGCATCTTTAGAAGTTATATGTGAAGATACATTATTATTTGATTTTTCAACTTTTGAGTTAAATCTGCCATTAGAGGCTTCTTTACTACCCCATATAATAAACTCTTTACTGGATTTACTCATAAGGCATAAAAATGCTTTTCGTAGTAAAGGGGTTGACAAACAGCTTGAAGATACTAGTAAAATAATTTCTGAAATGGTAAAGGAAGCCTCTTTTTTAAGTCAAATTTCTAAAAACTTGACTTTAGCTCCAAGTATTAGAGCAGCAGCAATGATAGCACTTCTTCTACATCCTGATGGAACTAGGGATTTTACAAGTTTAAAACAGCAAATAGTAGAATTCTACAATTCTGAGGTTGGAACTTGGTATATAAAAGCTATTACATCTTGTCTATGTCTACTTACTAAAGAAGAGGATACAGCCGCAAAATGGATTGCTAGTAATTTACTTGACGCTGCCAGAACAGATTATGAAGGTAGGCAATATCTTCAAAGGCTGTTAACTCTCTGGCGCGAGAGTTCTTCCGCACCCATTCAGAAAGCTAATGTACAAGAAAAATGGCTATCTGGAACATAAACAATTCCTATTTATTGCTTTTTACCATTTGCTTCTTTGAGGCGATCGCTCTCCTACCTCTTACAGAATCAAGCATTGCTCTCCTACCTCTGTAGCTATTTTAAATCAGTCACATTTTGGCGCGATCGCTCTAGATACCATAAAAGGGCAATTGAGGATTTTAATCAAGCTCTCCTCATTTTGCCAAAATATGACAACAGACATAAAATGCCCATTCTATGTATTTTGTTGTGTGGCAAGCTGGACAGCTTCTATATCAACATTGAGATGTTGAGCAATCTGCTCCATACTCATCCCTGTTTTTAGTAACAGAGGGACGGTAAGTTTCAACATTTCAGTTTTCCGTTCTTCTCGACCCTCAGCTTTCGCTTCTTGATAAACTCTCGTTTGCTCCAAAGTCAATCCCAGCATAGCTTCGACTTCCTCTTTCTATGTGGTTGACTGTGCAGCGATCTGGACAGCTTCTATATCAACATTGAGGTGTTGAGCAATCTGCTCCACACTCATCCCTGTTTTTAGTAACAGAGGGACGGTAAGTTTCAACATTTCAGCTTCCCGTTCTTCTCGACCCTCTTCTCGACCTTCTTCTCGACCTTCTTCTCGACCTTCTTCTCGACCTTCTTCTCGACCCTCGGCTTTCGCTTCCTGATAAACCCTTGTTTGCTCCAAAGTCAATCCCAACATAGCTTCAACTTCCTCTCTACTCAATGAAGAAAACTTATAAACGACGATTGTGGTGATGATGTCTAGTATTTCGTTTTTCGGCAGCATGTCCGTTGACTCTAATTTTACCCGCTCAATCAATTGCTTTGCTTGCTGTGCCATCACTTCATCCGATGCTAGAGTTAACTGCATCAAGTTGATGCCTATTGGCTGCTGATTAGTCGCGCCTAACTCATCTAAATAGATTCGCTGCACTTGGTCGCTGTTGAGAAATATTCGATGAGTTCTTTGATCGCTTGGTTCCAAAGAGCGTGATGAAAAAATTACCACACAAAACCAGTCATCGTACTGAGAACGATTCCGGTTCAGGTACATCAGCGACTCGGTAAAGAACCTATGGTAGAGGGCTTCATCTCTTTGGAATTGAACTTCAGCAAAAAAGATAACTCTGGATGTTGCACCCTCTGGAGGTAAAAACACGCCATCGATGCGAAAAGCCGTTTCTTTGACTTCAAGTGATTCAAATCGATAGTTTTGTGCTTGAGGAGGAGGGACATCAATCAGTTCAAAGAGTAACCCAGGAAAGCGCTTAAAAATTTGATAGTAAATGGAGTCTCGTTTCACTATTTCATCCTAAAATTCTCTCGTTATGCGTAGGCGTAGCCCGTCGTAGACATCGCAGATTACAACCAAGCCCTAAAAATTAATCCTAACTTGGCTGAAGCATACCCTAATTGAGGTGTATAATTGCTTACCAAATCGCAACTTCAACTTTTCGTTCGCTGATTTTAAGCGAGTAGGGTTTATCTTTATTTAAAGAGAGAGATTAAATCCTATAAAGCATACGAAAAAGTAGCTATGGCAAGCGGTGAAGTATTTGATACCAAAACAAAATCCATATCTGTGCCAAGGGTAAACCTGCTGACCATGTTCCGGCTGGGTTTATTTCAGATGGGGTTGAGCATGATGTCTATTTTGACTCTGGGGGTACTTAACAGAGTCATGATTCAAGAAATAGCAATTCCGGCGACGCTGGTATCAGTAGTTCTAGCACTACCTTTATTTGTTGCTCCTTCGCGTGTCTGGTTCGGCCAGATTTCCGATGCCAAGCCGTTATGGGGATATCATCGTACAGCTTATGTTTGGGTGGGCGCGGCAATATTTGCGATCGCAGCCTTTTTAGCTGTACAAGTAATGTGGCAGATGAATCTTGCTGGAAATAGTTCAGGTGCTTGGGTATGGACAACCCAAACAATCGGCTGGACAGCACTTTTGGCTTTAGTTTTCGCTGTCTACGGTCTAGGAATTTGTGCTAGCGGTACTGCCTTTGCTGCTTTGTTGGTGGATATATCTGAAGAAGATAACCGTTCTAAAGTAGTCGGTGTGGTTTGGTCGATGCTAATGGTGGGGATTATTGTTGGGGCGATTATTAGTGCCAGCTTGCTGAAACAGTTAACCCCAGAAGCAACCGTAGAAACCTTGCAGCCAGCAATCAATAGGTTGTTTACTATCGTCCCAGCAATTGTATTTGGTTTAGCGATCGCAGCAACATTGGGCGTGGAAAAAAAATACTCCCAATACTTAAGCCGTACCACACTGCTAGACCGAGAAGACAGCATAACTCTGGGCAAAGCTTGGGAAATCTTAACAGCCAGCCCACAAACAGGTATATTCTTCACCTTTTTACTGGTGATGACTCTCTGCTTGTTTATGCAAGACCCAGTTTTGGAACCTTATGCAGGTCAGGTATTTAAAATGCCTTTGGCTGAAAGTACTAAACTGAACGTTTTTTATGGAACAGGTGTACTAATTGCTTACGGTGTGAGTGGTTTTTTGATTGTGCCACGTTTAGGTAAGCAGAGAACTGCAAAACTAGGATGCATGTTAGTGGCATTTTGTACAGTATTCCTTGGCATCTCAGGCTTCACAGCTAATCCAGCTTTCCTGAAGCTAAGTTTAATTTTGTTCGGTTTAGCCACTGGTGTCTTAACTACAGCAGCAGTTAGCTTAATGTTGGATCTCACAGTTGCCGAAAGCGCAGGTACATTTATTGGGGCATGGGGACTAGCGCAATCTGTCTCTAGAGGTGTGGCAGTGGTTTTAGGTGGTACTTTATTGGATATAGGTCGAAAGCTATTACCCAATTTAGTTTTAGCTTATGGACTGGTATTTGCTCTAGAAGCTGTGGGAATGTTGGTGTCGATTTGGTTTCTCAATCGGGTAAATGTTACAGAATTTAAAACAAATACAAAGCTGGCGATCGCTTCAGTCTTAGAAAGCGATTTAGATTAAACTGTATAGGGCATTGGGCATGGGACAAATGACAAATGACCAGTCACAAATAACTAATGAATGATTTTTGGACAACAATTCTTGATTTTGCTCAAACTACCACTACCAGAGTGGGCAAGCAGCTAATACAAGATTTTGGGAAAGTACAGGCTGACCAAAAAGCTGATGGTAGTTTGGTGACGCAAGCAGATAAATGGGCAGATCGGGAAATTCGGGATGCGATCGCTTCTAATTTCTCTGGTTACGGCATTTTAAGCGAAGAGAGTGATCAGTCATTTCCCGGTACTGAGTGGTGCTGGGTAATTGACCCTCTAGATGGTACAACCAACTTTACACGCGGCATTCCCATCTGGACAATATCTCTGGGTTTACTGTATCGAGGTACACCCATTTTTGGGTATGTTTACGCACCAACTTTGAATCAAGCTTTTCATGGTTTCTGGGCAGGTTCATCTGGTTTAGCAACACCTACAGGAGCATTTCTCAACCACCATCCTATCCACACTAGTATAGATAGTCCCAGCAACAATCACTTTTTTAACCTCTGTTCCCGTAGCACCGCAGCTATCAAAAACGGCTTTCCCTGCAAAATTCGGATGTTAGGTGTAGCTAGCTATAATTTTTTAACAGTTGCCACTGGGGCTACTCTGGGTGGGATTGAGGCGACACCAAAGGTTTGGGATATAGCCGGGGCTTGGGTAATTGTCCAAGCTGCTGGTGGGGTATGGTCATCACTCAAGTCAGAACCGTTTCCATTATCACCCGGAGAAGATTATAGCGATCGCTCTTTTCCCACCCTTGTTGTTAGTCGTCCCGAATTAGTTCCAGTATTTCAACCTTTTCTCGAAGGCGTAAAAATTTAATGCAATTTAATTTGTTGCTTAGAAACCTGTAAATAGTAGTAATTTTGTCAACCAGCCTAGTGGACTGTGGCATCTCGATATTAAAGTTAACAAGACCCTAATCAAACAAAGAATTTAGTATAAATAAAGCTGGTAATAGTCCTGATTTAAATGCAAAACCAGTGTAGTTATTAATTTAAGTAGTGTTGTGTCTTTCATTACACTGGTTAATTTAGTATAAAAAATTTTTATGTTGTCTAATCTAGATTTAATTCGAGAGTTTGTGCGAAACTCTATTCAGAAAAAAGACGTTTTGTTGTCAAATCCTGCTTTGACAGCGCAAACAGTTTATAAAACCAACCAACTGACAGCGAAATCTGAAGGCGTAATTGCCACTGTTCAACTATCTAATACCTTATCTGAATTCTCGATTTCTCCGAAATCAACCCAGTGGCAATTGATAAATCAGGTATTAGCAGAATATAGTTATATCCTCAAAGGAGAAGTAGATAGTCGGGGTTTCTATCAGTATCAATACTGCGAAGTTCCCAAAGGCTATCAGATGAACTGTACTAAATGTGTCATTCTATGGCGAGCTTGGTGGAAATATCGTAAGTATACTTCCAGACTAGGAATTCCGTTAGAACTGCTGATTAGAACACGAGATTCGTGGTATCCAATCCGAGATTTAATTATTAGCGACGGACTTCTTTATATCAAAACCTTAGGAAGCGAAATCGCACTTGACTCAGAAGACTTGGTTACTTGGTTAAGCAAAGTTGATGTAACCAAAATTAAAGAAATACCTACTACAGAGACATGACAAAATATAAAGCAAAGGACGTGAAGAAAAATGAAAGGACTTTGGCTTGAAAATAACCAGTTGCAGCTACGCACGGATATTTCCATTCCTGAACCGCCACCGGGAGAAGCCTTGGTACGCGTCTTGCGTGCAGGTATCTGTAATACTGACCTGGAACTACTCAGAGGCTACTATCCCTACACTGGTATTTTGGGACATGAATTTGTCGGCGTTGTCGAACAAGGGCCAGAACACTTAGTTAATCAACGCGTAGTTGGAGAAATCAATGCTGTGTGTGGGCATTGTCGGTTTTGTCGTAGCGGACAACCAACACACTGCGAAAATCGTACAGTTCTGGGTATTGTCAACCGCAATGGTGCTTTTGGTGAATATCTCTGTTTGCCGATAGAGAATCTGCATCCCGTACCTGATAATGTGCCAACAGAAGTAGCAACATTTACAGAACCTATAGCAGCAGCTTTAGAAATTCAGCAGCAAGTGCCATTGCGTCCAAACGATCGGGTACTAGTGGTTGGAGATGGCAAACTAGGGCAGTTGGTAGCCCAAACATTAGCTTTAACTGGCTGTGAACTTTTAGCTGTGGGGCGTCATCGAGACAAACTGGCTAACTTAGAAGCACGAGGGATAAAAACGAATCTAGCCGACGCCGTTACAGATGGATATTTTGATATCTCAGTAGAATGTACAGGCAACCCAGAAGGATTTGCGATCGCTCGTCGCGCCCTACGTCCCCGTGGTACGCTTGTACTTAAAAGTACTTATGCTGGCAATCTCAGCCTAGATGTTTCTTCTTTAGTAGTGGATGAAATCACCCTCATTGGCTCCCGTTGTGGCCCATTTGCCCTAGCCCTCCAGCTACTAGCTACAGGAAAAATTGATGTACAGCCTCTAATTCATGCTATTTACCCCCTCATTGAAGGGCTTGCAGCTTTTGAACACGCCCAGAGTCGCGGTGTTTTGAAAATATTGTTAGAGATTAGTCATTAGTCATTGGTCATTATCTCTCATCTCCTCCAATCCCCAATCTCCAATCCTTAATACAGATAAGGATTCGTCTTGGGTTGATAGTCAAGACAATTGATCGCTTCTTCTGTATTGGCAATAGATGGGCGTACAGTACATTTAAGACGGTAATTGTCAGTAAAAAATTGGCAACCAGCACAGGGGATTTGATGCATAAGTTTGGCTGTAGTCACACTATCTCGCGCCGCCGTCCAGAGACTCCAAACAACGAGAATAGTTACAGTCCAAGCAGTGATAAAGCATATTGGGACTAAAAAAGGTTGAATCCCATGAATGAGGAAAAATATCACTTCTAACACAGTATGTCCTGATACAAATTAGGAATTAGAAGTATATTAACTCCTAATTCCTAACTTCCGGCTATAGAAGTATTTAAATACCAGCATGACCAAGAGCTAAACCTGTTACTAGCATTCCTAGAACCAGGAAAGGTTGGGCGCTGGCTTGGTACTTAACATCATTCTTCACAGGATCGCGCAAGAAATACATATCTTGCAAGGTAATTTGCGGAATGATTAAGAGTACTAGTATCGTTGCATACAAATTCTCATGAATGCTGACAAGATAAGCTGCGATAAATCCTTGAAATACATCAATTGTCACTACACAAATCCATGCCGCAGTGGTGATCCCAAACATTACGGGTAGTGAATTTAATCCTAACTGGCGATCGCCTTCTACACTCTTAAAATCATTGACAATAGCAATGCCCAGTCCAGCCAAGCTGTAGAACATTGTCAAAATCACAATTGTAGAATTCAGTTCGCCAAATAAAGCGTGTCCTGTAGACCAAGGTAGGGTAATGTAGCTTGCACCCAAGGCATAGCTACCTAGCCAGCCATTTTGCTTGAGTTTCAGTGGAGGCGCAGAATAAATATAAGCGATGAAAGAACCGATAATCGCGATCGCTGTAATTGTGGGGAATTCATGACCAGACCACACATCCAGCACAAATGCCAAACCAATACCAGCAATCAGTAATACCCAAATCTGAATAATTACCTGCGGTAGGGGAATTGCGCCAGATGGAATCGGGCGATAGGGTTCATTGATGGCATCAATTTCGCGATCGTAGTAATCATTGAGGATTTGGGTGTAACCTGTCATCAACGGCCCAGCCAGTAACATACAGGCTGCTACCTTCAGCACATTTTCCAGCGTCCAAGTATAGTTACCAGAAGAAGCCGCACCACAGACTACACCCCAAATTAGGGGAATCCAGGTAATCGGCTTCATTAGCTGTAAACGAATTTTCCAGATTGAAGTTTCCCCAGCAGATGCACCTTTCATCCCCAACAGTTGCCTAGTTTTCGCACTGCGATCGGCAGATGCGATCGCTTGCTCATTGGGATTATTTACTACTGAGTCTAATGCCTCAGACGGTTTAGGGTCTGGGGTAATGGGAGTTGATTCTGACATAAAGCGTATTTTTTTTAGAGTGAGGAGTTAGGAGTTAAAAGTTATGAATTATTGTTTTATTCCTAACTCGTCACTCCTAACTCTTAACTAAATTAAAACGAAATTATCAAATAATTATTCTGAAACTTTGCTCCAGCAACGAGTCTGCCACTCAGAGCCGGGGGTAAGGGAATATTGCGCCGCTGATCTCCTGCTTCTACCGTGACTTCTGGCCCATATTGGGTAAGTTTGACCTGCTTTTTGTCAAATCCTGGCAAGAATAAGCGTACTTGACGATTGTGAACGTCTATTTCAATCGGTTTGGGAGCCTGTAAAGCTTGTGCTTCAAAGTTTGGTAGAGCGTCTATCAGTGGTTGCCAATCACCCGTGGACGAGTTGGGAACGACGCTCACAGGTAGGGGTATAAATTCCTCTGACAGGTTGACATTTGTCTCGTTAGACACAAGCAGAACACCACCAACAGTTAAACCGATTTGTTGAGCGCTACCCCATAAATAACGAGCATTTGCGACCTCAATCGGATCTTCTGTAGTCACCAAGAAAGCAGTGAGACGTTTGGGATCGGCTAGAGCAGCTCTCCCCTTTTCTAAGAAATTATTGACTTGGTTAGTGGGAGCGGCAAAGTTATCTGCTGTCCAGTTGATATTGAAAAAACTGCTAATCAGCGGTTGAATCAAAGGTGATTCAGTAATTGTCTTCCCCAAATCGGAGTTGACAAATAATTGCCGAAATCGCCGGACATACCAACTCAGGGACTCTGGCAAACCCAACATTCGCAGCGTTAAAGAGTCGCCCGTGCCATCGTAGACGATCGCATCATATTTCCCACTGGCATCATATTCGCGGATAGAATTCAGTGCCAAGGCGTTGTCCATCCCCGGCAATACTACCAGTTCTTGACCAAAAACGTCTTTGAATATGGGCGTGCGGAGATATTGCGCCTCAAGTTTCTTCACTTCGTCCCAGTTGCGTTCTAGTAGTACAGATGTTTGAAACTGGACTACTTGCAAATTGGGAGCTATTTCCTGGGGATCGGCAGCAATGGTAGTGCCCAGAAGGATTTGCAATGTTGGTTCTGCTTGTCCTGCTAGGAGTACGCGCTTGCCTTGACTTGCCAATAATTTGGCGGCGGCGATCGCAATTTTGGTACGAGCGGTGCCGCCTTTGCCCAAAAATGTCAATATTAGAGCCATTAGTTGATTCCTATTTTCACCGCCGATCTTTTCAACTTCAACTTAGCACTTAACAAAGACTCTCAACTTGTGCTGGAAATTTTAGATACCAAGAAAAACTCGGATCTGAGTTCCTTAGCTACTACACAGGTTTGATTTCATCTTCAAAAAACCAAGTGGAATAATTATCTTCAAACAGAACCACTACACCGATTCCACCACCATCAGTGACTTTGTAGCCTTGGATGATACCCACTTGTCCGAGTTTTTTTACAACTGGGGGAGAAACGCGATCGCGCAAACGATAGACTTTAACCTTTTGTCCGATTTCCATGCCTGATTACAATTCAGATAAACCAAGTCTCAGTGTAGCGGAATCCGTGACTCTGCTCTCATAAATTCAGTGGGAGATGAGGGAACTGGGGAAGATGAAGGAGAATAGTAAATGACTAATGACTTCTGAGGTTCAATGATGGTTATAACAAGAACGACAGCGATCGCTAGCGGAAAATTCGTCTAGACGCAAAGTTGATTGTCGTCAAAAATCGGAGAGAGTTGTTTCAGATAGCTTGATTTCAGCAACACAGGTATTAGTCATGTATCAAACAGATCCACCCCGTCCGCCACAAGAAACAATGCCTACGATGTATGATTTACCCAGTGAATTAGTGGGGGAATCAGGTTTGCCAGATGAATTTCACCGAATTCAGGCAGATTTTCTCAGTGAGACTTGTCAGCCTCTTGCTTATCCATCTGAGGAAATTTTGCTTGCTAGCGACTTAAATCTTTACTACGATCCCCGCCATCCTTTGTGGTACAAGCGTCCTGATTGGTATATGGTTTTAGGATTACCTAGTGCTAGCCAACAGCAAGACCTACGCTTAAGTTACGTTATTTGGCAGGAAGGAATTGATCCATTTTTAGTAGTTGAATTACTTTCACCTGGTACAGAACAAGAAGACTTAGGAAAAACACTGCGCGAAGTAAACCGACCCCCAACAAAGTGGGAAGTATATGAACAGATTTTACGGGTTCCCTACTACGTTATCTACGATCGCTATGAAAATCATTTACGTGCCTTTCAACTCAATGGCACTCGCTACGAAGCAATATCTTTACCAGAGAACCGCTTTTTTTTGGCAGAGTTAGAGTTAGGATTGGGTCTTTGGCAAGGTAGTTATCAGGAGACAACAGGTTTGTGGTTGCGTTGGTATAATTCTGCGGGTTGGGTGCCGACTCGAAGAGAAGAAGCTGAACAAGAACGCCAACGGGCCGAACAGGAACATCAACGGGCTGAACAGGAACGCCAACGGGCTGATAGACTAGCAGAGTATTTGCGATCGCAGGGAATTGATCCAGATAACTTGAGTTAAGTAATAAAACATTACTCAATATTTCGATTTTATTATAGGGGAAAAGTATGATAGTATTCTCCTTTGAGAAACAGAAATCATACTTAATGCCTTTGATAAAAAAGTGCTGTTTACAAAAACAGATTACATTATAGCGGCAACCTCAAAAGTGCAATTTTAATTATGAATATATATAATAAATATAAAAAAATATATATAGCTTTATTGTATACATTTGTTTGTCTTATAGGAGTTTTTGTTTTATTTTACCCTACTTTACTAAGTAACTTTGCTCTGATGCAAACTGATCCTGGAGATACTAGGCTAAATAATTACTTTTTAGAGCATACTTTTAAAGTAATAAATGACAAGAAATACATTGGAGAGTTATGGTCTCCACCATTTTTCTATCCTGAGAAAAATGTTCTTGCTTTTTCTGATAATTTATTTGGATCTGCACCTATTTATTTTCTATTCAGATATTTATTTTCATCAGATATATCATTTCAATTATGGATGATTAGTGTATGTGTTTTTTGCTTTTTCAGCTTTGCACTTTTACTACGCTATTACAATGTAAGTCATATTATTACTTTGCTAGTGGCTTTTCTATTCGCCTTTGGTTTACTTAGGAGTTATCAGATTTTTCACCAGCAGCTTCTACCGCAGTTTTTTACTCCACTAGCATTTTTAAATGCATGGATTTTTTTTGATAGACCAAATAACCAGCGATTAAACTTGTTATTTTTATTCAGCTACTTGCAATTACTAGCAGGTATATATCTTGGTTGGTTTTTAGTATTTAGTTTAATAATATTCTTTATTATTGGATACCTGCTAAATCATAATGCATTTACAGGATTTATGACCTATTGTAGTTACAATTATAGTAAGATTACTACTATTATTATTTTTTGGCTAATTTTAACGTATGTAACTTTCATGCCTTACATAAATGCCAACAAAGAATTTGGTGGTCGTACATGGCAAGAAGTGTATGTAGGAACACCTAAATTTTCTTCTTGGTTATCTGTTCCGCAAGAAAATTTTTGGTCTCCTTTACTTACTTGGGCTTCTAAAGACTCAGTAACAGTAACAGAACCAAATATGTTTCCGGGGTTTGTAGTTTTTTTGTTAATGTCTATATGCTTATATACTTTAACTTTCAAGCAAAATTTACTAGAACCTGAAAAATTAGTGTTAGTAAAGATTTGCTTACTTGTATTTTTAACAATTTTTCTTCTATCAACCCGATTATCTTCAGAATTTTCACTTTGGAAAATTATTTATCATGTTATACCCGGTGCTTCCATAATTAGAGCCGTTACCAGAATATCTACAACAGCTTACTTTTATATTCTACTTGCAGGTGCAGTATCTCTTGATTGCCTATTAAAATCTAGGATGATAAAAAAAACAATACACTCAATTATTTTAAGTGCATTGTTTCTTTTATCTATCATCGAACAGCCTCTCCTTGGGCTAAGTGGTTACGATAAATCTTTATATGCCCAAGAAATTAGTGAAATAAAAGAACTAATGAACAAAGACTGTAAAGTTGCGTATGTCTTTTTAGATCCTTCATTAGATCCGAAAGTATCCTCAAATGTCACTAACTTATCCGCTATGTGGGCTGCAATAGAAACTAACATACCCGTAATTAATGGCTATTCAGGAAATGCTCCCCGTCTTTATGGTGATACTGCTAAAAGTAAAACTGCTAGTGAAGTCTTGAAATGGTTAAGTGACAATGGTAAATCCAATGGCCGTGTTTGTTTAATATCTCGCAAAGAAATAGAAAATCCATTTAGTCTTAGTTCAAAAGATTTGTTGACAAAAACTGTTAGTTCATCAAGAAAATTTAATTCTTTTAATATTCAACTAGACTAGATATAAATCAAAAATAACATTATTCAAATATTTTATAAAGGGTATAAAGGCGAATTTAAAAATGAAAGTTTCTGTAATTATTCCATGCTATAACGAACGTGAAACAATTTTTCAAGTCGTCCAAACAGTTAAGGGATCTCCTATCAAAAATCTAGAAATAATTATTGTTGATGACTGCTCAATAGATGGTACAAGAGAAATACTCCAATCTAAATTAGAGTTAGAAGTTGACAGAGTAATTTATCATCGAAAAAATCAAGGTAAAGGTGCTGCTTTGCGTAGTGGCTTTACAGTAGCAACTGGTGATATCGTAATTGTTCAAGACGCTGATTTAGAATACGATCCACAAGAATATCCTTTAATGATTGAACCCATTTTGGCATGCAAGGCAGATGTAGTTTTTGGTTCTCGCTTTCAAGGTGGTAAACCCCATAGAGTCGTCTACTATTGGCATCGAGTTGGCAACGGATTCTTAACGATGTTATCTAATATGTTTACTAACATTAATCTTACAGATATGGAAACATGCTATAAGGCATTTTCTAGAGAAGTGATTCAATCTATCAAAATAGAAGAAAATCGCTTTGGATTTGAACCAGAAATTACAGCTAAAGTCGCAAAAATGGGATGTCGCATTTATGAGGTAGGTATATCTTATTATGGTCGGACATATAAAGAAGGTAAAAAGATAAATTGGAAAGATGGAGTTAGAGCTATTTATTGTATTATAAAATACAATTTATTCCGCTCAAAATGATTTCTCATACTTGCTCAATCGCTATTTAAATATAAATAAATATTAAGGAGTATTAATACTTTCACTTGAAATCAGTTTATTAATTACTAATGAAAAATTATGATAAAAAACTGAAATGAGTGAAAACAAATTTTTTTGGGTAAGCTGATTCCCAAAAAAGCACTCTAATAGTATATAATTCGCGAATAACTTGCCTGTGGCGTTTGCTGATGTTTGTAATGATACTTTGGTTTAAACATAATTCAACTAGGTTGGAAGCACGACGCTACTGGGAATTGTTACACGTCTTGGTATCGCGTAATCTCAAAGTACGCTATCGGGGGTCTTTTTTAGGAGTCTATTGGTCACTATTGAACCCATTGATTATGACAGGGTTATACTCTGCAATTTTTGGCACAACGTTTGCTTCATATTATGGAAACTCAATCCTCAACTATATTTTGGCTGCGTTTACAGCCTTAGTAGTTATCAATTTTTTCTCAGCATCCACATCCCAAGCTTTAAGTAGCGTTGTAGCAAATGGGTCATTGTTGAATAAGATTCAACTACCTATAAGTATTTTTCCAGTGTCAATGGTTGCGGCAAACTTATTTCAGTTTGCTGTTGGTGTGTTTCCGTTACTGACGGTAATGACTTTGGTTAATTCTAAAAGCCTATTGAATATATTAGCACTATTTTTTCCATGTCTGGCGCTGGTTTTAGTTTCCACTGGGGTAGGTTTTTTAGTAAGCGCTTTATATGTGTTTTTTAGAGATTTACCTTACTTCTATGAGTTAGTTGTATTTGTGTTGTGGATTACCAGTCCTGTATTTTACCCAGCAGCTATTGTTCCAACACAAGTCAAACCTATTTTAAAATTGAATCCGTTATCGCCGATAATTGAAAGCCTACGTCAGATTTCTTTATCCGGCACTTTACCCGATTTGAGTCTAATTTGGGGTGCATTACTCAGTGGCATTATCATATTCTCGCTGGGATGGGTTTGTTTTCAATTGTGGCGACATCAATTTATGGATTTGCTCTAAATGGAAGTAATTCGTCTAGATAAAGTTTCTCTTTTGCGACGTACACAAGAAGAGTTTTCTTACGATCTTAAAAAAACTTTCTTATCAATTTTGGAAGGAAAATATCGTAAGCCTGTAAAAAAATTAGTACTAGATCAAATTGATTTAAATATCAATTCTGGTGAGAAAATAGGAATTATTGGAGCAAATGGTTCTGGGAAGTCAACACTATTAAAAATTATTTGTGGTATCCTTCAACCAACTAGCGGTTTGGTGCGAGTTCGCGGAAAAATTGCACCCCTACTTGAACTAGGTGCAGGGTTTGATTTAGAAATTTCAGTCATGGACAATATTTTGCTCTATGGTGTGTTACTAGGGTTTTCTAGAGCAGAAATGAAAGGAAGAGTGCATTCAATTTTACAGTTCGCAGAGTTGGAAGATTATTCATTCATTCCAGTCAAAGCTTTATCTTCAGGCATGGTAGCACGTTTGGGATTTGCGATCGCAACGGATACTCAACCAGATATCCTAATTCTGGACGAAGTGCTATCAGTAGGTGACGAGAGTTTTAAGAATAAGAGTCAGCAACGGATAGAAAAATTTTGGAATGAAAATACAACAATTCTAGTTGTGTCTCATGATTTAAATTTTGTACAAAAAACTTGTCATCAAGCAGTATGGTTAGATAAGGGTCAAATTAAATTTACTGGAAGTGCAGATAAAGTTGTAGAATACTATCTTCAAACAGTCAATATACCAAGAGAGACTTAACAAAACCAATATTCAATTAATTAACAAAAACTGAATTTTTTATATATTATTAATTGATAATTTTTTTAAATTTAAAAGTTTTATTTTTCAGTGGTTACAACTATGTATAATACTTGCAATACTATGAGATTAAGTACTATGTCTCCTTCAAGAATACAACTAAAAGATCAGTTGACAACCAGTGAATATTTTATAGAGCTTATAACGATGGCTTACTCTTCTCCAGAAGGGAATGCATTACTTCAACTAATAAAAACTGAAAATATATTTGGTTGGGGTACTGACAGAGAATGTTTACTTCAATATGCCCTTGGTAGGTGGGGCTCTCAGACTGGGGTAATAGTCGAAATTGGTAGTTTTAAAGGACGTTCCACTATATGTTTTGCTAAAGGTGTAAAAGATGGAAACCGAGAATGTGTTGTAGCAATTGATCCACATACTGGTGCTCCTCCTTGGTTTCCTGCAATTCCCTCTGCATTCACATTGAAGGAATTTGAAGAAAACTTAAATGTGGCTGATGTTAAATCCAATGTAATGACTTTTGTCACTGATAGTTTTCAAGCAGCACGAATTTGGCCTGCATTATCAATACGAGTACTTTTTTTAGATGGAGATCATTCTTATGAAGGATTATTAGCAGATTATGAGCAATGGATAGAAAAATTAGTGGTAGGAGGTGTGTTACTGATAGACGATGTTGACGACCCTATCCACCTTCCAGGTATCATCCGCTTCATTGAAACAGTTATTACTCATGAGGGTTTCTCTGACATCACTATCATTGACGGTATACTTGTAGCTATTAAAAAAGATATTGGAGTCATAGGACATTTGAATCACCTTCAAGAGTGTTTAAAAGATGATTCAAATTATACTGCTTTATGGAATGAGCGTCATAAGCTTGAAATAGCCTTAGAGAGATTCTATGTAAATAAATCTGCACTAACTGAACTATCAAATAATCATAGCAATGGCAATCCTATTGATTCTGTAAATCCAACAAACTTCTTATCCCCTTCAGAGCGTGAATTAATTAGTAACTTTTATATTTATAATAGAAGTCTTGCTGTGACAGCATTAACAATTTCACAGGACACTAGCGAAAGCCTAGCTATCTTCAGAGATGCTACGAAATCTGTTCATGGTGGAAAAGTTCAAGAAATCAGGCTCTATGAACAGAATTGGATAAGTCAAATTGAAGAGACTGCTCAATCTTGGCAATCACTACCAATTAGGCTTCTTTATCTAGACTTACCTGACTATAATGCTTTAGATCAAATTTTAAATATGTGGAAGATTAAACTAGCAAAATATGCTGTTATATTAGTGCATAATAATTATGGGTATCACATACCTAAAATCATGCACGAATTGCAGTTATTTCCTTTTCAGGGAATGGGTTATCTAGAAAATATTTATTGGACAATCTCAATGGTGTCCAATGAAGAGAAAATGCTTGAACTTCAATATGAAAACTATAAATTTAAAGATGAAATAAGCCAATTAAATAAAACACATTCTGAGTTAAAGGATGAAATATTAGCGATGAAAACATCTAAATTCTGGAAAATTAGAGAAAAATGGTTTTATTTTAAAGAATTTTTTTCATCTTGATTAATTTCTAGTAATACCAGTTTTTTATGAAGATGCACATAATAAGTCCCCCCAACACATCGGTGGACGGCGTAGCCGGGGGGTAAATATATGCAGCTTCACAAAGAAACGGTATAAAGCTTGATAACATCATGAAATAGAATAGTTACTAATAGTCTAAATAATTCAGAGAAATGTCTACAAATAAAGAGAATGCTAGAGCTTTAGTTTTTAGTTTATTACCACTTAAAAAAACAGGAGGAGGTGAAAATTACACTTTAAACTGTGCTATTTCTATATCTGCTTCAGGAATAGAATGCGATTTAGTATCTCCATGTGAGAGAGAGTTTGTTTATGATCGTTCATTAGGAAGATTTTACAGACAATTTAATATAACGACAATAATCGGAGGCAATATATCTTATGAAAAACAAGAAAGCTTCCGGGAAATTTTAAGTAAAGTAGCTTACTATGATACTGTATGTATTCATCAGTACTTAGGGAATATCTCAATTTATGACCTGATACTGTTAACTCATAGTGAACAGTACGTTATTTTTACAAATCTTGGCTTTGAGGAAAATGCGATTGATTTTTGGATTAGGTATAATCATCTTCCAAATCATTTCTTTATAGAAATTTCTAAATATTCTGCTGATAGATTTAAAAAATATACTAATAATATAAGCTATGTCTACGCTGGTGCTTGGAAGAAGCAATTAGAAAAAATATCAACAATAAGATTTACTGAAAAAAATAAAAATAAATTTGTATCAGTAGGTAGGATTTTACCTCATAAAGCCTTTGAAGTAGCAATTGATGCTGTGGGTAAAAATGAAAATTTAGTGTTGGTAGGACCTTATAGTGAGAATGATTACTATAAAAAATATTTGAATACAAAATCTTCTGGCAAAAATGTTTACCTAACTGGTGAGATATTGTCATCTGAGAGAGATAGTATTATAGCCAGTTCTATTGCTTTAATTGCTAATTCAACTTCAATAACATATCAAAGTCAAAAATTTGAGAATAGTGAACTTTTGGGCTTAGTCATAATTGAAGCTTTGTTAAATAATACTTTACCTATTACTTCTAGCCAACCGGCTTTAAAAGAAGTTATGGGTGTAATAAATCTAAAAGATTTTGTTTATACAGAAAGAGATTCCAAATCTTTAAGAAAGATACTAAAGTCTGTGATTTCTTTATCTGAAGCAGAATATATTAAGTTCATTGAGCAGGCAATAAAAATTGTAGAAGATAAATTTTTATGGGATAATTACTGGTTACGTGTAGAAGATGAAATTGCTCAAGTCCAGTATTGCAGTGTAAAAAGGTAAGTAGCAAAATTATGAAAATATTGTTCATATCAAACATATTTCCTCCTCATGTTAGAGGTGGATACGAACTGGGATGTCTAGATTTAGCCGAAAAATATCAAGATTTAGGACATTCTGTTCTGGTTGCAACTTCAGAAAATACTGTCCAAATATGTAAATATCCAGAACCTAAGCACATTGATGTTAGAAGAATATTCAATCCAGTTAGATATTATGAAGACTTGTATGATTATCATTTTCAAAATAACTCCATATACTTCTATGACAAGGTAATGGCTTTTGGTGGATATATTGAGTCTAATTGTATAGCTTTGAAAAGATTAATTGAATTGGAAAATCCTGATCTAGTATGGATATTTAATCCATTAGGAATAGGGCCTATAGGTATACTTGATACAGTTATTTCTTGTAAGACTAAGACTGTAATTCATTTAATGGAACACATTGATGGTGTTGTACAAGAATATACTAGATTAGTGAGTTTAACAGGGAAATGGCAGTATTTAAAGACAAAAATGACAGCCATTTCATGCTCAAAAAAAATATACGAATCAAATAGTTTGTTAGGAAAATATAATATTAATAAAGTTGTTTATAATTGGATTAATTTTAATAAGTTTTTCAACCAGGACTATTCTACTTATTCTTATGAACATGAGAGATTTGTAGATAATGAGGAGAAGGAAATCTCAAAAAATAAAAATATCTTCAGAATAACTTATTTTGGTCAAATAGCAGAGAAAAAAGGAATATTGTTTCTTTATGATTTAGCTAAATTTATATCTAAATCACCTTATAAAGATAAAATTACTATTGAATTGTTTGGTAGAGGCGAGATCAAGTTCATGGATGCACTTGAAAAAAATATTATCAAAGACGATTTGTCTAAAATATTTATTCTAAAAGGCTTTTTGAATAAAGAATATCTTTTAGAAAAAATATCTTATTACGATCTTGCCATATTTTTACTTAGTGATGATGAACCGTTTGGATATGCTTTGATTGAAGCAATGCTTAAAGGCGTTACAGTTATGGCTACCGAAAAAACTGGAAGTTGCGAACTTTTTCAAGATCAATATGACACGATTTTCATAAAAGATAGAAAAGATATAAAAGAGATTTATCATAAAATTGTTTGGTGTTTAGAAAATCCATCAAAGTTAGAAGAAATCAGAGCAAATGCCATAACAACAATAAAACAAAATTGTGACCTAGACACTGTTACAATACTTGCCTTCAATGAAATTATAGAAATCCTTCCTATAAACTTAGGTTATTCATTTGAATATGTGTTGTCAAATTGTGAAATTTTGAGATATCCCTATTTTGATTTAAATATAAATCCTAATCTCAAAGGTGCTAGATACAAATTTATAGATAAAGTAGTCAGCTATTTATATAACTTACCTCTAATTGGTAAGTATTTACAGGAATTCGTAAATAATATTGTGCAAAGCTATAGAACAAATCGTTAATAAATACTCTCAAAACTATGACCATAGCGATATTAAACAAACTGAAGTTTTCTAACATTCCATAATAATTAGTTTGATTATAATGAACTAATGAACTACTGTTTATTAATAATAATATTCCTCTCCTCAATAACCTGAAGAGGATAATTTATGATAGATTTTAAGTTTTAAAAACTATTCAAAGTCTAAACTCTAATAGCGAATGACTAAAAAAGCACTAATCACGGGATTAACGGGACAAGACGGATCTTATCTCGCAGAACTGCTAGTAACTCAAGGCTACCAAGTATTTGGTCTAGTCCGTCGCTCCAGTAGCAGCAACTTAGAACGGATTACACATCTTTCAGGTAACATTGAAATTCTATCAGGAGACCTCTTAGATCAATCTTCCTTAATGGATGTAATTGCAGAATCACAACCTGATGAAATATATAATCTTGCATCTCAAAGTTATGTTCCTCTATCTTGGACACAGCCAGCTCTTACTGCTGAATATACGGCTCTTGGTGTCTCGCGCCTTCTAGAATCTATCCGTCGCTGTAAACCTGATGCCAGATTTTACCAAGCATCCAGTAGTGAAGTATTTGGTCAACCTGATGAATCTCCACAAAACGAACGTACTGCCTTCCGTCCGCGTAATCCCTACGGCATTGCTAAAGCTTATGCCCACTGGATGACGGTAAACTATCGGCAAAAATACAAAATTTATACGTGCTGTGGTATCACTTATACCCACGAATCACCCCGTCGTGGTACAGAGTTTGTCTTTCGCAAAATTACACATGCAGCCGCCCAAATAAAACTAGGTCTAGCAAATGAACTCACATTAGGAAACTTAGACGCTCGGCGTGATTGGTGCTATGCCAAAGATGCTGTTTATGCTATGTGGCTAATGCTACAGCAAGATGAAGCAAACGACTATATTATTGCCAGTGGTGAAACTCATTCTGTCAAAGAACTAGTTGAATGTGCTTTCAATTGCGTTGGTCTTAACTGGCAAGATTATGTCTCAGTTGATCCTGAATTTTATCGGCCCGATGAGCCAGTACAATTGATTGGTTGTATTGATAAAATTAAGACTGGCATTGGTTGGCAGCCTCAGTATTCATTCAAGGAACTAGTAGAGCTAATGGTTGATTACGATCTGAAAAAATTGAGCAACAGCGTAAACTCAAAGCCCTAATGCTAAAAATTGTTATTGATGCAACCCCAATAACTCCAAAACCAAGTGGAGTAGGATTTTATATTATAAATCTAATATCTTCACTTGAGGCTTTACAAAAACAAAATAACTTTGATTTAGGGATAGTTTATCAACCACGTCTTAACAACTGGTTAGCTGGTAACTTCAATTTTCCTGATAGCCTTAAACATTATTCTCAAAGACATTTACTGCCGTTACCAGTGAGAATATCTGATTTATTGTTAGCTATCTCTTTTAATCCTAGCTTATCTTACTTTGATAAATATTTTGGGTTTCCAGATATATTACATGGGACTAATTATTCTGTTTATCCTTGTAATAATACTTTAAAGGTTATGAATATATACGATCTAACTTTTTTTAAATATCCCAAATATGCAGACTCGGTTGCAAAAACATACTTTAAAAGAGTTAAGCGATGTTTAGAATGGACAGATTTAATTATAACAATTTCACAAAGTTCTAAAGCAGATATTATTGAATATTTACAAGTAGACCCCAAAAGAGTTTATGTGACTCCTCTAGCAAGTCGCTACTATCCTGATTACTTGTCTGCACAAACTACTGAGGAGCTAGCAAAACAAGTTAACTATGATTTTTCTCAACCATATTTACTTTTTGTTAGTACAATAGAACCAAGAAAAAATATTAATACAATAATTTCGGCATTTAATTTTTTAAAACAGCAATATAAAATTCCCCACCAATTAATATTGATTGGGAAGAAAGGATGGAGTTACGAACCAGTATTTGCAGCTATTGAGAATTCCCCTTGGGTAAATCAAATTCATCATCTTAATTACCTATCTGATGAATTAGTCGCATTATTTTACTCAAAAGCTGATGTATTTGTATATCCATCTTACTATGAAGGGTTTGGCTTACCTGTATTGGAAGCAATGACTCTAGGTGCTGCTGTGATCAGTTCAAATACTTCCTCTATTCCAGAGATTACAGGAGATGCAGCTATTTTAGTTGACCCTAATAATCCTATCCAACTCGCAGAGGCTATACTGAAAGTCATCAGTGATTCCCAATTACGCCAAGAATTAATTAATAAGGGGAAAGCAAAAGCCAAATTATTTTCCTGGGAAAGAACGGCACGAGAAACATTAAACGCTTATGAAACTATTATTTAATGAAAATAGAAAATAATGCTTCCACGAATCAATTAATCATTAATTTATCTATTCTCTTATCTCAACCAACTGGTATAGGAAATTATATTCAAAATCTTATTCCTTATCTACAATCTTTTCAACCCACTCTATTAGTAGCGCGAAAATATCCCGATTTTGACTGCTATCCAATTCCCTCAAGCTTAACCCCAGAACACGGTACAAAAGGTCATTTTAACCGTTTACTCTGGACACAATTTCAACTACCACAAATCTATAAAAATCTTAAATCTAGCCTTTTATTCTCCCCTATCCCAGAAGCACCCCTTTATAGCGACTGTCGCTTTGTTATCACATCTTTTGATATGATTCCGTTGCGTTTTCCCAAACGCTTTTCACCACTTACACCCTACCACTACTATTACACTCCTCAAGTCCTTAAGCAAGCACAACACATCATTTGCATCTCGCAAACTACGGCTCAGGATATCACCAACTTTTACGGAATTTCGGCTAACAAAATTACCCCCATTCCCCTTGCCTACGATCGCACTCACTTCCGCCCTCTCAACCTCCCCACCAGCAATTACTTTCTCTACATTGGCCGCCAAGATCCATACAAAAATATCCAGCGACTCATTAGTGCTTTTGCGGCATTACCTAACTGCAAAGACTACGAACTATGGTTAGTAGGGCCAATTGATTTGCGCTACACTCCTACTTTAGAAACGCAAGTTGCAGAATTGGGTGTAGCTAATCAGGTAAAGTTTCTTGACTATGCTCCCTACAGCGAATTACCAAAAATCATCAATCAAGCGATCGCTTTGGTTTTCCCCAGTCTGTGGGAGGGTTTTGGTTTACCCGTCCTCGAAGCAATGGCTTGTGGTACTCCTGTCATTACCTCCAATCTCTCCTCATTACCTGAAGTGGCTGGCGATGCGGCGATTCTGATCGATCCCTACAACACCGGAGAAATTACAGAGGCGATGCAGGCTGTTGCAACTGATTCGGTACTGCGATCGCGCCTTTCTGACCAAGGTATCACTCACTCTCAACAATTCAGTTGGGAAAAAACAGGAAAAGCAACCGCCAAAGTCTTATCCCGTTACCTATAAACTAACGTCAGAATTTAAATGCAAGGATTTGGGATTCTGTCAAGTTTTTAGATTATCTTGACTAATGACTTGATAATTAATCCTAAATCCTGATGAAAGCACTAATTCTTTCTGGCGGTAAAGGTACACGCTTACGTCCCCTCACTTACAGCGGGGCAAAACAACTTGTACCAGTTGCTAACAAACCTGTTTTATGGTATGGCATTGAAGAAATGGTCGCGGCTGGTATTACTGATATTGGCATCATCATCAGTCCAGAAACCGGGGCAGAAGTCCAAGGGAAAACCGGAAATGGAGAAAACTTTGGAGCGAACATCACCTACATTATACAAGACCAGCCACTTGGACTTGCTCACGCCGTCCAAGTCGCCCGTCCTTTTTTAGGTAATTCTGCCTTTGTCATGTACTTGGGTGATAACCTGATTCAACTAGGTGAGTTACGTTACTTTCTCCAACAATTTAGTCAACAACAGCCAGATGCTTTGATTCTCTTGCGTTCGGTTGAAAATCCTAGCGCCTTTGGTGTGGCTCAGGTGGATGAAACAGGACGGGTACTACAGTTAATTGAAAAACCCAAAGTTCCTCCTTCAAATTTGGCATTGGTAGGGGTTTATTTCTTTTCTCATCTCATCTTTGATGCGATCGCCAATATCCAACCTTCCACCAGAGGCGAACTAGAAATTACTGATGCCATTCAATACCTCATTAATCAGGAAAAGCAGGTTTTAGCCTATAATCTGCAAGGTTGGTGGCTAGATACTGGTAAAAAAGATGACTTACTAGAAGCTAACCGATTAATTCTCGACACTTATCTGACAGTATCAGTTGCGGGCGAAGTCGATACCCAAAGTCAGATTATTGGACGAGTGCAAATCGGTGCAAAATCCAAAGTAATTAATTGCACAATTCGGGGGCCCGTAGTCGTTGGCAGCAATTGTCATTTAGAAAACTGCTTTATTGGCCCTTACAGTAGTATTGCTAACAATGTCACCCTCATTGATACCGATTTAGAACACAGTGTGATTTTAGAAGGTGCTAAAATTGCCGGAATCCATCAGCGTATTATTGATAGTGTCATTGGACAAAGGGCACAATTGAGTCTTGCACCCCGTCGCCCCAAAGCCTTGCGATTTATGATTGGCGATGATTGTCAAATTGAACTAACCTGATTTACTTGTTACAAATAGGACAAGCCAGCGTCCAAATTGGAACACAGTGCTTGTAAAATATGAATGCAAAATTCATCTAACAATCAGAACACTGCGGCACATACTATTAATAATATTAATGAGCATTGTACATACCAAGATTCCTGAAGTTCTGCAAATTGAACCCCAAGTATTTGCAGACGATCGCGGTTTATTTTTTGAAGCTTACAACCACCAAAAATTTGCTCAAGAGATAGGGATTGTTACGAACTTCGTCCAAGATAACCACTCTTGCTCAAAACAAAACGTCTTACGTGGATTGCACTATCAAATCCAACAACCCCAAGGGAAACTCATTCGGGTTGTTTCTGGTACTATTTTTGACGTAGCTGTAGACATTAGAAAAAGCTCGGGTACTTTTGGTAAGTGGGTAGGTTCTGAACTCAGTGCTGAGAACAAGCGCCTATTGTGGATACCACCAGGTTTTGCTCACGGCTTCCTTGTGCTTTCAGAAGTAGCTGAAGTTCTCTACAAAACTACAGATTATTACGCGCCCCAAGGCGATCGCACAATTCTATGGAACGATCCAGATTTAGGGATAGATTGGCCCTTAAATGCGCCACCGATTTTGTCAGCTAAAGACCAAGCCGGCAAACCTTTAAGAACTGCTGAAATATTTGATTAAGTAGTCATTGGTCATTGGTAATTGGATTTTGTTACAGACTCCTCCTCTTGCAATGCCCTCAGTTTACTTTTATGGTGAGCAGAAAAACTTTGTCTTTCATCGGAATAATTCAAACCACGTTAAAGAGTGGTCGTAGATTCTCTTGGACTAATGACTATGAGTAAATCAATTCTGTTGATTGGTAGCAATGGTCAAGTGGGTAAGGAACTGCAAAAAATCCTCACATCTCACAGCAATGTTATCTCAGTAGCGCGCCCAACAGTAGACCTTGCCCAACCCGATACTCTCCGCAAAGTTATTAGATCAAAGCAGCCGCAAATCATCATTAACGCCGCTGCTTATACTGCTGTAGACAAAGCTGAAAGTGAAACCGAACTTGCTACCGCTATTAATGGTATTGCACCCCTAATTATTGCCGAAGAAAGCCAAAAATTAGGAGCTTTTCTAATTCATATTTCGACTGATTACGTTTTTGATGGTAATGGATGTAGCCCTTATCAGGAAGCTGATGCGACTAATCCTTTGAGTATCTACGGTAAAACCAAACTCGCTGGAGAAGAAGCTATTCGGGAAACTTGCACCCATCACCTTATCCTCCGTACTGCTTGGGTTTATGGAAACTTTGGCAAAAGTAACTTTGTCAAAACCATGCTGCGACTAGGTGCAGAACGTCAAGAAATCCGTGTTGTGGCCGATCAAATTGGTAGCCCGACTTGGGCGCAAGATATAGCCGCAGTTATCGCCCAGATAATTCCCCAGTTAACTCCAGAAATTAGCGGCACTTATCACTACACTAATAGCGGCGTTGCTAGCTGGTATGATTTTGCCGTCGCCATTTTTGAAGAAGCCCAACAGCTAGGCTTCCCTTTGAAAGTTGAAAGCATTGTCCCCATTACAACCGCCGAATATCCCACACCAGCCCGTCGCCCTGCTTATTCCGTCCTTGCTTGTGGAAAAATTTCCGCACTTCTAGGGACTTATCCCCCTCATTGGCGGCAAAGACTCCGACAAATGCTTGCAGAATAGGGAATAGGGAATAGGGAATAGTTATTTTCCTTCTCCCCCTTGTCCCCCTCATCTCCCCAGTCCCTATCCCCTTTTTAATACTCCCGTCTCTCGTTGTATGGGCAAAACATCTAAAATATCAGTTTGGGAACAATATTTTAAATCATCTAGACAGTCAAGGCGTAACAATCTTTGACCGTGACTAGCTTGGTGAAGTAATCCTAATAAGTTATCTTGCCATTGAGAGTAAAGAGCGATCGCACTAATTACTTCATCATTCCCAGCGAGTTCTTCAGGTGACAACTTGGTTTGCTGCAAAATACTATGAGCGATCGCACCTGCACAAACTGTATCCTCTAAAGAAAAACTACCTTCCCAACCAGAACCGACAATCCACACTGTTTCTGGTTGCTTATCTAAGAGAAATTGCACCACCGCCGCCCGGTTAATCAAGGCTGCTGCTAAAACATTTGGGGAGTCTTGTACCCGTTGTAAGGCACGAGTGCCATTTGTGGTACTGATAAACAAACGCCGCCCTTCTACCAATTCTGGTGTGCAGTCGAGGGGAGAGTTACCCAACTCAAAGCCAGCAACTTTTGCGCCGCCGCGTTCTCCAGCCCGCAGACGTTTTTCAGGGGGCCATTTTTCGCTAACTTCAATTAACCGATCTAAATCGCTGAATACTTGTACAGCTTCGCCTCCAGATGCCAAGACAGTCGCTATTGTGCTAGTGGCTCGCAAGACATCGACTGCGATCGCACATTCTGGCGCTTTATCCGTTGGAGTCAATTCAGGAGTGTGGTATACGAATAACTTCACGGGCTGGATACACCTGTTTTAATACTACTGCCGCAAATAACATTTTACCTAGTTGGTGTCACTAACTATAGTCATAACTGTTCCCAAAACATTTTTTACCATCAAAATACAAAATGTATCTCATTCAATACATAGATTGGAGCAGGGACAATACGGTTCGGTTAACAAAGTTATCTGTTGAGGCGAGCAGGGGGAGAAGAGAAGCAGGGGAAGAGAAATTGCTTAATAACCTCTTGCCTCCTCGGCCTCCCCTACCTCTTTTCAATCCCTAATCAATATTCAAAAAGCCCCTTTTTATGCTTTTAGACTTTCAGACTGCTGCACTATCTTGTAATCTAAAACAAGAACAGACCTTCTAAAAGGGGAAAATTTACAGATTTAAGGTTACAACCCAAAGAGACAGATATCCATTCATTTCCCATTCCCCAGTACAGACGCAATTAATCGCGTCTCTCCCACTCCCCACTCTCCATTGAAATTGCTATGGCACCTTTACCCGACTACCGCCCTAAACAACTATCTTTAGGCCCGTTGGAAGCGGAAATTTTAAATATCATTTGGGAACTTGGTTCAGCCACAGTCAAGGATGTACACGATCGCATCCTCGCCGATCCCAACCGCGAATTAGCGTATACTTCTGTCACCACAGTTTTACGTCGCCTTACTGATAAAGGTTGGCTAGCCTGCGACAAGAAAGAGCGAGCATTCTATTGGCGGCCAATGCTGAGTAAGCAGCAATCAGATGTGATCAAAGCTCACGAACAGTTACAGCGATTTTTAGCGGTGGGGAACCCCGATGTTGTTGCTGCCTTTGCTGATAGTTTAGATGAAGCAGCTAGTGAGCAAATAGCAGCGATCGCCAAACGTATTCAATCTGCACGCCAAGCCAGGGAGGAACAATGATGCATCTGATAATGATTTTGAATGCTTTGGCAGTTGCCTGGTGGTTAAGATCCGCTTGGAATCAACCCCAAGGCAATTGGAGTGTGCGGTGGCAGCGATCGCTATTTTTGTTCCTCTTCCCGCCCTTGCTAATTTTCATGACTGCGATCGCCGTCCTGTTCATGGGGCCTCAAGGGCAAATGGGTGGAATGTATACAGGCTCAATTAGCTATTTACTAGCATTAATTTATTTGGCATTTTTTGCTATTTCATGCATTAAACTTGCCTTCCAGGGTTGGCAGTCTGTAGAATCTGCCCGTAACTGTCCCTTAGTGAATGTTGGCGATAGACGAGCCAGACTGCTGCAAACGAGCGCGTTGTTTGCAGGTCAAATCGGTTTTTGGCAACCAGAACTAGTAATTAGCCAAGGATTAGTCCAAACTCTCTCACCTGCTCATTTAGAAAGCGTCTTAGCCCATGAGCAAGGACATCACTATTACAGGGATACATTCTGGTTTTTTTGGCTGGGTTGGGTGCGTTCCTGTACTGCATGGTTGCCGAATACAGAGCCTTTGTGGGAAGAATTGTTAGCTTTGCGCGAACTCCGTGCTGACGGTTATGCAGCATTGCAGGTAGACCCTCTGGTGTTAGCGGAATCACTTTTATTAGTAGTTAGTAGCGGCCCAGTCTTATCAGAAATTTGCTGTGCTGCATTAGGTTCCTCTGGTGCAGATCGCTTAGAACAAAGAGTAGAAGCTTTATTAGCACCACCAGAACCAACCCCAGAAGCTCAATTGCAATCCTGGCATGGCTTTCTGTTGGCATTCCTGCCTTTACTGACTGTGATATTTCACACTTAAGTTGAATTGAAAAAGCGATTTTAATAAAAAATGTAGAGACGTAGCAGTGCTACGTCTCTATTTAATTTTTGTAAGTCGATGCATTAGTACAGTGCTGGCTTATTCTTCTAGCAACTGTTCTATATATTTTTGCACCAAAGGCACTTGAAAAGCATTGCCTTCTTGAGTCAAAATTTCTTTTCGCGTTAGTTTGCGGACAACGCTTTTGTCTTGCTGTGTGGGAGTTTCCCCATAGATTATCCAGCGCAGAAGAGAGTGATCGCCTGTAATTCATCTTTACGACCGACAAACAGCCTGGGATCTTCAATCATCCCCGCAGCCACAAAAGGATTGGCAGGCAGCGCTCCAGAAGTCATGTAAAGCCCTATCCTAGTTTCAGCATTTTAAGTGCAATCACCTAAAGGAATACCATTAGCCCCATTATCTCTTTGTAGCTCGCAAAAACGTTTGTAGAAACGGCTATTTATCGCGTCTCTTGCCTTAAGCGAATTTATTTGGCAAATACGCCAATACTGTTAAAAGTGCAAAACAGACCGTTAATGCGATCGCAGTCTTTCTTGAAATTCCAACACTTGTTTAGGACAAGCACTAAAAGACCCCTAATTCAGAAACGTCATAGCCGAGTCAAGCGACCATAAATCTCTGATTGATAATCTAAAATCCAAAATCCATAAACTCCCCAGGCTGGATTCGAACCAGCGACCAATCGATTAACAGTCGATCGCTCTACCACTGAGCTACTGAGGATCACTCACGATTTATAATCTTAGGGCTAAAAATAGAATTTAGCAAGTACTTTCGATAATATTTTTTTTATATGCTTAATTTATAGAAATTTTGCAGCCAAAACCCATTCAGGAACTTAAGCAGAGAGTGTTAGATACTATAATCCCATTCGTAATTCAGCCAGACGTTGCCGCGCCTTAGCATCAATGGCATTAGCTAAAAACCTACTCTTAGATTGCTTGCGCGTGTGATACTTTTGTCGCATCCGGCAAACAGTGGTTTCCACTTCCCCGCAAAGTTGTTGTGCAGACAACCATTCAGCCCCATACCCTTGAATCATCAGCTGTTGTGCCCGATCTGATGTAGCAACAATCACACGAGAAATCAAAGATTGAGCTATTTGCTGCCGAAAAGAAGCACAGGATTTTTCAATATAAGTATCTGCTGTTTGCCCAAAATCAGTGTAATAAACAGACAAAAGCTCAGTAATAATTTCTTTATTACTAGAGCAATTCTGATATTGGGCATCAAAAACTATCTGAGTTGTGTAACCTTGAAACGCGCTATAACCAGTCATAGCTTCCACAAGTTCGCCCCGTGCGGCCTCTAATCCAACGCTATCACGCGTTTTTTTAAGGCAAGGCCAAGCACCTATGATATTGTAGCCGTCCACTAACAAAACGGCTTGGAGTAAGGAACGGGGCATGGTTTTTAATCACAATTTTCTAGAGTTAACAAAATTCATTCATAAGATTTATAATAATTGATCAATTGTGTGTAACACTATGCTACATAGAATAAAAAATACGGCAGCCTCACAAAACTCAAGCCTAAGATAGACGCACCAACTTAAAACGCGCCTTTTAAACAAAGGCGCGTTAAAGTTCTTTTTTAGTAGTATTCAGAAGTGCAGTTAACGAATAGCGAGGGTTGAGCCAGTGCAATGAATTTTACTTATTTACTCAGCACTCATTACTCATTACTCCTAACTCATTACTCAGCACTCAATTAGGAGGCTTCGCTGTCTACCTCCATTAGACGTTCTTTGAGGCGTTGGGGTTCACCCCTATCTACCAGAGAGCCTTTTTCTAGCAAGAAAGCGCCGTCACAGTAATTTAACTCGTCTAATCGATGTGTCACCCACAGGGCTGTAATACCTCGACTTTTGACAAGGCGGCGGACACCAGCAACTAAATCTAACTGGCTATCTGGATCTAGTAAGGCAGTGGGTTCATCTAATAATAGAACTTCACAGCGACGGGCGATTGCACCAGCGATGGCGACTCGCTGTTTCTGTCCCCCAGAGAGTGCATAAATAGGGCGTCGTTGCAGGGTAAGCAAATTAACCGCCCCCAGCGCCTCCTCAACCCTGGCTCTAGTAGCAGCAGGTGGCAACTTTTCTTCCACCAATCCAAAAGCCACATCAGCACCAACCGTTGGCATTACCAGTTGATGATCTGGATTTTGGAAGACAAAACCAACGGGGTGCAAAACCCGAATTTCGCCAGATTCAGGAGCTAATAACCCCGCCAGTAGTCTCAGTAACGTTGATTTTCCGCTGCCATTTGTACCCAAGAGCATCCAAAACTCACCCTTGGGCACTTCTAAAGAGCAAGATTTGATCACTTTCTCTCCATTAGGCCAACTGAAATTTAAATCCTTGACTTCAATGCCAACTTGAGACATTTGTCAACCTTAGTTACTCAGCAGCTACAGCAAAAAAGCCAGGTGGTCTGCCACCACCAGGGGTTGTACCATCTTTCTGAACAATCTGCACCCCAGAAATTTCACTAGCGCGGACAGCAATTTTTTTCTCTGTCTTGCCCTCGCACTTGAGTTCTACAATGTCAGGGTTCCCAGAACGGATTGCTGCCAAAATTAGCTGATAGACAGCCTCAGCATCCTCTGCTGACTTACGTTGTACCGAAATAGGGAAAGCAGTGTTTCTGATGCTTAAATCGATGGTAAACATTTAGCAATAATCAAATTTAACTGTGGACTCATTTTAGCGTCAGCTGAGTGATTCTAGGGAAATGGGGGTTGGAAGAGGCAGAGGGGCAGGGTGCAAGGGGGAGAATTCAAATTACCTTTTTCCCCTCTTGCTGCCCTGCTTTATCTACCTCATCTGAATCAAAAATTAATTTTTATTACAAATACCCTAGAAAAATTAGCGATTTACACCTAATATGATTAAAGGTGTGTAAAAAATTGTAAACTTGGTTAACAACCCAGTTAACTTTCTGCTTATAGAGGGCTTTTGTATAGCCATCTATAATACAGATACAACCTGTACTTATAAACATTTGGAGATTTGCTCTAATGACCATCGCAGTTGGACGTGCCCCCAGTAGAGGGTGGTTTGACGTTCTCGACGACTGGCTCAAGCGCGATCGCTTCGTATTCGTAGGTTGGTC
>NZ_JBALFY010000098.1:0-28249 GCF_036916655.1 Nostoc sp. | reverse complement strand
TATTTCCAAGGATTGCTCCCAGAGTGCGATCGCTTTTGGGATGTCCCCTTGTTGGGCGAATACCCCTGCCATGTTGTGGAGGGTAGTGGCTTTACCTTTGACATCGCCAATCTGCTCCTTTATTTCCAAGGATTGCTCCCAGAGTGCGATCGCTTTTAGGATGTCCCCTTGTTGGGCGAATACTCCTGCCATGTTGTTGAGGATAGCGGCTTTAAGTTTGACATCGCCAATCTGCTCAGATATTTCCAAGGATTCCTCCCAGAGTGCGATCGTTTTTGGGATGTCCCCTTGGTCGGCGAATACCTGTGCCATGTTGTTGAGGGTAGTGGCTTTAAGTTTGACATGGCCAATCTGCTCAGATATTTCCAAGGATTGCTCCCAGAGTGCGATCGCTTTTGAGATGTCCCCTTGTTGGCGGAATACCGCTGCCATGTTGTTGAGGGTAGTGGCTTTTTCTTGCAATTCTTCTTCAGGGCAAAGGTCTAAAGCTTGCTGAAAATGGGCAACAGCCTCTTGTACAAAACCCAAAACCTCTTCAGCACGGGCGACTCTTGCCAAGATGCGGTAATCCTGAAAAACTGCCAGAACTTGCTTACATAACTCCAAAGATTCCACAAAGCGGGAATTGTTCACCCAACTGCTTGCAATCCAATCTCCAACGCTGACAGCAATTTCCTGCTCTTTTGCCAGCAATCCCAACCGCACAATTTCCAGTACTTCTGCTTCCGTGGGGTTGTCATTCTCTTCCCACCAATCTTTATAGATTTCCCTCACCGCTTGCTGTCGCGTTGTTTGCCATTCTTCCTGAATCAACACTTTTTTTAGCAACGATTCTAAAATTGTCGTCACTCGATAATTAGCTGGCTGGGTGGGGTGAGTGGTGGCAGACTCAACTAAGCTGAGGCCACTTAGCTTGCCCACAACCGCCAGGAAATCAATTTCCTGGCTCATAGCTGAAGTCCGCTCAAGCGGACTAGAAATTTCCTTCCCTAAATCCTCAGTCCTCTTCAGAGGACTTTCGCTATTAGCCTGGGACTTCGAGTCCCAGGCGTTAGGGTGGGAAGTCGAAGAAATAGCCCTGACAATCTCCTCCCTCACAGGCAAGTGAAACACACTCAACCGTGCGAGAAACTTTCGTTCTTCCAATTCCAAGCCATCCAGCAGAGTTTGTGCCAAGATATTTTCGCGGAATTTCTGCTCAGTCGCCTCCAGCCGATTCAATAATTCATCCGCCGCTATTCCTGGTTGCTGAATCACCTCTAACAACCACTTCAGCAAGCGGGGATTACCATCAGCAATGTGAATAATTCGCTGAGTTCTTAACTGTTGCCTAACTTCTTTATCTAAAGGAAAGCAGATTTTATCAATATCACTACTGCTCATCCCTGCCAAAGATTCCAAGTGCAGGCGATGAGGTGGCAAGGTGTCTTCTTTCAAATAGCGACAGGTGACAATCAGCCGACTTTCTGCCCCGTTTTCCGCCAATGCCGTACAAATCGCGCTTAAAATCTCGTAAGCCTCTACCGTCATCCGCAGTGAGCCATCTTCAACGTTAGCTATGGGGATGTTTTGCTCAAAGTCATCCAGTACCAGCAGCAAGGGTTGGTTATGAACATTTTCAATCGCTGCAAAAAAGTTTTGCAACCGTCCTTTAAGAGACACCTTTGGTTCGTTCAGCAGTTGGGGAACATCTGCAAACCTCTCAAACTTATTAGAAAGCTTAGTCAGCAAACCTATCTCATCCAAAGGCCCAATCAACACAACTCGCGCAAAGTTAAAACGCTGCATCTGCACCCGCGTACATAACCGCGCCGCCAGAGTACTTTTGCCCAGTCCACCCATCCCGGCAATAAACACGCCGATTTGGTTGCTGGTTTCCTGCAAAGCTTTGAGACACCGTTGCAAAGATCGCCTCCGTCCGACAAATTCAAACTGACTGGCAACTTTAACTTGATTATTCTCATCCAAAAATTCTTGCTCTGACGGTGTAAACTTCAGCCTTTCACGATTTTTTGTTCTCAGAGGTGTTACCAGTTCTGCAATGGGGCGCGTATCCCGATACATCCGCAACAGATGCCAGTCGGTGCATTCTTTCTCAATCATCTCCTGCTGCGCCGCTTTGACTGCTTCTTCAACAGTTGCCCCCGTCGCCAAAGCTTGATAAAGTGCCTGTGCCGCTACAATACCCGTGCGGTCATACACCGGACGCGCCCAGCCTAAAACTATACCTGCTCCCGCCTTCACCAACGCTTGCGCCATCGAGGGTACTGTCCCCTTGTTAGCAACCTGTCCCGTATGACATCCAGAGAGAAAAATTACACGCGGCCAGCGTCCGCGAAAGGCTTTAGCTAAATCATTGACGGTAGTAAGCTGCATATTCCCCACCTCATCTTCAGTGATGAAGCAGGGGGTATTGTCTGCCAGTTTTGTACCTTTTGGCAGCAAATAGCCGTAGCTTTGTTGGGTGTAAATTATTCCGTGTCCCGTGAGGTGAAAAACATCAAAATAGTCTTCTGCGTAGGATTTCACCAAATTAGCTAATTCTGCAACCGAGCCGCTTTCCTCGACAATCAACGCCAAAGGCTGCTCTTTAGTTGCTTGCAAAATGTTTGCTTCTTCCCGCTCAAACCCTAGTGGTGGAACTCTCGGATCTTCAGGAGAAGTCGCCATGAACAACAACCGCAACGGGCGATTTTGCACGCCAATCACTTGGGTTTGACGCTGCTGCACAGAACGCACTGGTAAAACGGAAAGATTCTGGCGTTCTATTAAAAACCCACTGCCATCATCTAGCAATTCCCAAGGCAAATGTGCCAATCCCAACGCTACACGTTCTGTTTCCGGGTTCAACCCCTGCGCTTCGCTGGTTTGAATCAAATCTAGATTAATCGTTTGCTCATCCGCCTCATCCAGCGCTTTTCTCAGCCATCCCTCATTACCATCCAGCCATTGATAAAGTTGCTGTCCCAACTGAGTGAGATAAGGTAGATGATCTCTTTGTTGAGCATAATAATTTTGCTCGCACAAATCAATGAGTGCTGCCAACTCCGTTTTATCCAGGCGACGTAAGCCATAATCACAGCGCAGTTCAAAAGTTTGCTGTTGACTGAGGGCGAAGGTGAAGTTTAGGGGCATGGCTGACAGCAGGAGTTTCCACAGTAACCTTCACCGTATTATCACCTTTTTCCCGAAATTCTCGCCGATAAGCTGGTACAAATCGCGTGATTGGCGAGATACTGCATTGATGCGATCGCAGTTCAACTATAAAATCAGGACAGATGGGGGCAAAACACAAGTCCATTCTGTCAGAACACAAATCCATTCTGTCAGAACACAAGTCCGTTCTGCCAGAACACAAGTCCATTCTGCCAGAACATAAGTCCATTCTGTCAAAACGCAAGTTCATTCTGTCAGAACGCAAGTCCATTCTGTCAAAACACAAGTCCATTCTGTCAGAACACAAATCTATTCTGAACGATTTCTTGTCTAACCTCGTGCAATTACTGAGCTAGTAAGCCAATCTTATTAAAAAAAATACCTATTTTTGTAAGCTTTACTGAACCGCTCCATTGTCCCATTGAGACACTCTAGAAAGATAAAGTTTAGTAAAAAGCATAGATTGATGCCACGCAAACAAAGAAGCTCTTCCGTGCTAGAAAAAACCGAAAAGAGAGTAATCGGATTTAAATCGATTGATTCTAACCTTGACTTTGGTGATTCTGTCAGTTTAGACAATTTAATCCAGTTAACCGGACAACTCCGCAACCAGATCGACCAGTATAATATGATGCTAACTGCCATTGATTCGGCAAAGGCAAAAATAGAAACCCTTGAAAAGAACATTTGCGAAACCTCAGAACGCTTAGTTAGCGGTGTAGTGTCGAAGTATGGCAAAGATAGCCGGGAATACGAGATGACAGGCGGGGTACGCAAAAGCGATCGCATTCGTAAAGCCACCATTACCCGGTTAAAATCCACCGCAGACTCAAAAGCGGCTGCTACACAGACAGTATAATGAGCGACAAGTAGGCATTATTACACCCGATACAGTTTGAATAAGATCCCCCCGCCTGGGTTGACCCCCTTTTTAAGGGGGTCAAGATCAAATTTAAATAGTAATTTTACTGGGGTTGCTAAATATTTACGTAAGTTAGTATACAGCATACTTGATAAGTAAATGCTGATATCTTTTCATTGTCTTAGACGGGATGAACACCGATGACATCTGAGAGCGATCGCCAAAAAGAACTTGAACACCGGGAACGTTTACTACGAGAACGAGAAGTTGAATTGCGACTCCGGGAAATGGAAACTGACCTCCATACTACCGATGCGGCTTTTCATCAAACTGTGAAGCATCAACCAGAAAATTCTCAGAAACCTTGGATGCAAAAAGTGATTCTGGGTGGAAAACTGTTTGCTCTTGGTGTGGTAGCACTGGTTGCAGTGAGAATAGCCTCAGTTTTGGCTGGGTTTATTATTGTTGGTGCGCTGGGGTGGATGTCTTACAAATTATTTTTGGAATCTAAAAAACCTAATCTTTAATTAAGGTGTAAATTTTATGACAAATCAGGTAGCAACTGACAGATTCATCCAAGATTTAGAGCGGGTTGCTCAAGTGCGATCGGAGATTGCTGTATGTTTGAGTAAACTGGCTGAAACAATTAGTAAAGCTGAGTTAGCTGGAGATTCTTCATCAGGGAAACTCAGTTTAGAGCGAGATATTGAAGATATTACAGTAGCTAGTAAAAATCTCCGTCAAGGAGTATTTCGCCTTTTAGTTTTGGGCGATATGAAACGGGGTAAAAGCACCTTTCTCAATGCTTTGATTGGTGAAAACTTATTACCAAGTGACGTTAACCCTTATACCGCAGTTTTAACAGTTTTACGCTATGGCCCAGAAAAGAAAGTTACTATTCATTTTAATGATGGGAAAAGTCCACAACAACTAGATTTTCAGAACTTTAAATATAAATATACCATTGATCCGGCTGAAGCCAAAAAACTAGAGCAGGAGAAAAAACAAGCATTTCCCGATGTTGATTATGCAGTAGTGGAGTATCCCTTAACACTATTAGAGAAGGGAATTGAAATTGTCGATAGCCCAGGATTGAATGATACAGAAGCGCGAAACGAATTATCTTTGGGTTATGTAAATAACTGCCATGCAATTTTGTTCGTGATGAGAGCTTCCCAACCTTGCACCTTGGGTGAACGTCGCTATCTAGAAAATTATATTAAAGGTCGAGGGTTGACAGTTTTCTTCTTAGTTAATGCTTGGGATCAGGTGCGGGAATCATTGATTGATCCTGATGATGTCGAAGAATTACAAGCATCTGAGAATAGATTACGGCAAGTATTTCACGCGAATTTAGCAGAATATTGTACTGTAGAAGGTCAGAATATTTATGACGAACGCGTATTTGAGCTTTCGTCAATTCAAGCACTCAGACGACGGTTGAAGAACCCTCAAGCTGATTTAGATGGGACTGGCTTTCCCAAGTTTATGGAAGCCCTTAATACTTTTCTTACCAGAGAACGTGCGATCGCAGAACTCCGTCAAGTCAGAACCTTAGCAAGACTTGTTAGCAATCATACCCGCGAAGCAGTTGCTAGACGTATACCATTACTTGACCAAGATGTAAATGAATTGAAAAAACGGATTGATTCAGTAGAACCAGAGTTTAACAAACTCACAGGTATTCGAGATCAATTCCAAAAAGAAATTATCAATACCAGAGACACTCAAGCAAGAACGATTTCTGAATCTTTCCGCAGCTATGTTTTAAATTTAGGTAACACCTTTGAAACCGACTTCTTACGCTATCAGCCAGAATTGAATCTGTTTGATTTTCTCAGTAGTGGTAAACGAGAAGCATTTAACACCGCACTGCAAAAAGCTTTTGAGCAATATATCACTGACAAATCTGCTGCTTGGACATTAACTGCTGAAAAAGATATTAATGCAGCTTTTAAATTGAAATTAAACAAAAAGCAGCCGACTTAATTTATAAAGGTTTTGTTACTAGCGTGGGAGAGTTACGCGATTGGCTAGCATTACCTAAGTTACTCACAAAATATCAAGCTGATGCGGCTGTGGCATTGGCAGAGAATAACTTTAAACATTGGCAAACAAATATTCTTAAAAAAGACCTGACTCAGTTGCAATTTGCTGTGGTGAAATGGCTTTATCAAGCTTACGACTTTTTTCAAGAAGAACGACCACAAGATTTATTAATTCGTTTTCCTAGTGAACCACAAGTAATACTACCGCCAAAGCCAAGTAATACTGATGATTTGAGCGAACCTGGTTCCATCGCTGTTGGTGGTGGTATTGGTTGGTTGTTAGGCGGCCCAGTGGGTGCTGCTGTCGTCGGGAGTATTTCTTATTTGCTAAACAAGAATATCCAAAAACAAGACGAACAATTAGCAAAGGAATCCTATCATCAGGACGTTGCTAAACTTTGTATAACTGCGGTTGAAGATTATTTATCTAATTTTAGCAGTCAAGGGTTATCAATATTAGATGAATACGAACAAAAGGTCAATAAAGTAATTTGTTTTGAAGTCAGCCAAGAACCACTAGAATTTGCTAATAAACGTGAAAACTTGCAGCAGTTACAAAATGGTTTTAATCAGTTCCTACGAGAGCTAGAAAAGGTAAAAATACTCTCAAATTATCAACCTTATAAAGAAATACCCAAATCCAACAACACTAAAAGAAAATATTCGCCACAGCCAAAAAGAGTTCAAACTTCTCCTGAAAAAAATACTGGTGTTAAGCAACAACAGGAAAATCCTGCTAAGAATACTCAGACAAGGGTAAAATCTGTTTCTCCACCACCGCCAAAAGCTTCTCCCTCTCCACGGAAAGAAGAAGTTGAGGCAAAATTTCGTGATTGGGAACTCAATGAAGAAATAGCACGAATGAAAGCAGAGATGCGTAACCCTAAGGCTTCTCAGACATCGCCTAGTTCTGAAACTGGCAAACAGCAAAATACAACTCAAAGCAACAAAGCACCAAATAAACCCAAAACCCAGGCGGAAAAAGATCAGATTACTCGCGCCTACGGCATTTTAGGATTGCAAACAAATGCTTCTTTGGCTGAGGTAAAGCAGGCTTATCGAACTTTAGTAAAAAAATGGCATCCAGATTTATTTGTGAATCAGCCACAACTGCTAAAACAAGCACAAGAGAAAATGCACTTAGTTAATGATGCTTACACAATTTTGAGTGATAAGTAAACAACCATATCTCCGACTTCTCAAAGAAGTCGAGTATCTTTAGATTTTCATCCTAATTTCACTTCTGGCTGTAAAGCTAAGAATAGAATTAGGAAACTGTTAGGTGAGATTTATGCAACTGCTATCTTTAAGGAATGGCTTTTTGGCCTTAAGCTTAAGTGCGATCGCTTCAGCCAGTGGGTTAATCACAGGTTGTACTAGTACTGCTTCCCAGAACCAAAGCCAAGCGCCAGAAGCAAACACCACCAATGCTAACGAGAAGCAGATGATGAATCACGGTGGTGGCATGAATCACAGCATGAGAATGGATTTAGGCCCAGCCGATGCTAATTTTGATTTACGATTTATCGACGCCATGATACCCCACCATCAGGGAGCTGTGGAAATGGCGAATGTTGCACAGGTAAAATCAAAACGTCCTGAAATCAAAAAATTAGCAGACAATATCATCAAATCGCAAAACCAAGAAATCACTCAGATGAAGCAGTGGCGACAAGCTTGGTATCCCAAGGCGGGAGATAAACCAATGGCTTACAACAGTCAAATGGGCCATACAATGGAAATGTCATCTGACCAAATGAAAGCTATGATGATGAGTCAAGACTTAGGTGCGGCTGATGCTGAGTTTGATCTGCGCTTTATCAATGCGATGATTCCTCACCACGAAGGGGCTGTAACAATGGGGCAAGATGCCTTAAATAAGTCGAAACGCCCTGAAATCAAGAAATTAGCCCAAGAAATTGTTAAAGCCCAAGAGATAGAGATTAAACAAATGCAGCAGTGGCGAAAAAGCTGGTACAACAAGTGAGTCTAATTCGTAATTCGTATTTACCAAACTTTACTCATATTGAGAATAAACCCAGGCAATACCGACTCGCCACTTACACTAGCAGGATTATCTAAACATTCTTCTGGCAATCCAGGACAATAAATATAAACTTTACGCTGCTTACGGTCAATTAACCAGCCTAACTGTATTCCTGGTTCATTCATATATTCCTCCATTTTTTCTTTCAAAGTTTGGAGGTTGTCGCTAGGAGATTTGAGTTCGACTACAAAATCTGGACAAATGGGTACAAACTTTTCTTGTTGTTTTGGAGACAGAGAATTCCACCGTTCTAGTTTAATCCAGGAAGCATCTGGCGATCTGTTTGCACCTGTTGATAGTTTAAATCCAGTACTAGAGTCAAAAGTTATACCTATACTATCTTGTTCCGACCACACCCACAGTTGCCCAAAGATGTTGCCTCCACGGTTGCCTGTTGTTCCACCTGTAGGCGGCATAATTGATATCTCTCCAAATTTATTTCGTTCAATGCGTAAATCACGATTCACCTGACAAAACTCAAAAAATTGTTCGTCTGTCATTTGCATTGATGACGGAATTTGCAAAACCAAAGGAGATGAAAACATCAGAATTTCCTCCAGCTTTAGATGCCTAGCCAACTGACTATATTCTCACGCAAATAAGAAAAGACGCCAAGATATAACTTTGCGTCTAATGCACGAAATCATTTTCAGATTTACTTGTTAGGCTGAGGAGTTAGACGCAGATAGGGTTTTACTTCCTCGTAACCTTTGGGGAATTTCTGTTTGAGTACTTCTGGATCTTTCAGTGAGGGGACAATTACGACATCCTCTCCATCTTTCCAGTCAGCTGGTGTCGCCACGCTGTAATTATCAGTCAATTGCAGAGAATCAATCACCCGCAAAAGCTCATCAAAGTTGCGTCCCGTACTGGGAGGATAGGTGAAAGTAAGACGGAGTTTCTTGTTAGGGTCAATCACGAAGACCGATCGCACTGTTACCGCCGCATTAGCATTTGGGTGGATCATGTCGTAAAGATCGGAAACTTTGCGATCTGCATCCGCCAAGATTGGGTAGTTAAGGGTGGTACTTTGAGTTTCTTCAATGTCTCCCACCCAGCCTTTGTGAGATTCAACGTTATCAACGCTAAGTGCGATCGCTTTGACATTGCGCTTGTCAAATTCTGGTTTTAGCTTGGCAACTGTGCCGAGTTCTGTTGTACAAACAGGTGTAAAATCAGCAGGGTGAGAAAACAGCACAACCCAGCTGTCACCTGCCCATTGGTAAAAATCGATGTCGCCGTATGTTGAGGCTTGCGTAAAGTTTGGTACTGTGTCACCTAGACGAACCATGTGAGATTCCCTGTAGTTAGAAAGGCATATATATTCTAGTATGCCATCATCCCATAAAACCCCCATTCCCCAATCGGGCTTTAGCAGTTTGAAACAAAATTTTAGGTTGTTAGCGCTCTTGCACTATGGTTTCCCAACACCCAAGCTAAAATACCCCCTCGAAAGTGATTTACTGCTGTCCATAGCCAAATTTTGTTTTTTTTGAGCCAACAAAAGTTTCTAATTCATCTAGTTCTCCAACTTGGGAAATTTCCTCGATTGGTGCGAAAGTATCCACGGGGATACTCCCCAGTGGCGCATTTCGCGGTGCGTCTGGTAAATTTTGACCCAGCTGTTTTACCCAAGTGATAATTGTCGTGTGGTGAACTCCTTTAACTCGTTCAATAGCTCGAAAACCCATACCATTGAGATACATCCGAATACATTCTTCTTTGATCTCATCGTTATAAGTTTTTGATAGCTCATAATCCTGAATAAACTGGCGACGACAATTACAGCAAATGTGATTCTGTTTACCTCTTTTTATCCCATCTTACGGATATGATGAGAGCCACATTCAGGACAATTCATGTTTTAGCACCCTGTATTCATACCTGATTATGCAACGCCAATTAACGTTTTTTGGCGACTGGTAAACTATTCAGTATTATAGGATTCATATTTAATTATTGAAATATACGTAGGGTGCGTTACGCCAAAGGCTAACGCACCACCTTCAAGTTTTGGGTGCGTTAGGCTACGCCATAACACACCCTACATAATACTTAGAAGATTTTTTCAGAAATCAAATCATATTCCTATATCATTGATGTCTTGAAGTACCATTCCCATTTGAGCAAACAAGTCATCCATCCAATCAGCGAGCGCGTGTACACGATGATTAAACCAAGATTTGGATAACATTTGGGGGATAAAGCCACGCTCAAGCTTTTTAATGAAAAGCAATTGCAAAATAAAGCAGCCACCCAAGCAGTTGTTAGAATTTCCGCATCGCTCATTGTTCGACGACAGTCTTTCGAGTGCCCAATCGCTTTGAGGAGATCGTCAGTCATAGGGTAGATAGCAATTATTTCGTTAATCATTTTCCTCTGCAAGCCATTCTCAGCAGGGGATTTTACTCTATCTACTGTTCCCATGTTCCATAACTAGCAACTTGGGTTAATAAAACTGTTTAAACTCTCTAAAGTAGTATTAAGAACAGCACGATCGAGTGAGTAGTATCTTGTTTGCCCTTTTTTATAGTTCTTCGCCAAACCTGCTTCCGTCAAAACTTTCAAGTGGTGACAAGAAAGAGACAAGCTAATTTCCAACTGCTCGGCAATTTCTGAACAGCTAATTTCGTCAGTACTCAAGAGTAAATCTACTAATCGCAGGCGTGTTGGATCTGAAAGAGCCGTGAAGATTTTCGCACGGTTTTCGTAATTTCTTTTCTCAATCATCCCCATATCATAGCAAGCTCCGGCATTTTACTCAAATACTCAAACAATCATTTGACCATTTTGTCAAAATTCTGTTATGCTGAATACTATAATGGTTAAATAAGTATTTAACTATAATTATCTAGTACTGAAGATTCCTGACGAGATCGACGTTAACAAATATCAACTGCTACTTTGAGTGCGATGACAACATAGCTGAGGCGTGTTGTAAGTTTGCTGACGCCGTTAGATGTAATTACGAGCAATTACTGAGTATTGAGCGTTAATTACAGTCCAACTTTACAGGATCTTATCTGTCTGAACTTCTTGAACAAGGATGTAAGCAATGAGTAGAGACAATCGTTTTTTCTCTGACCTGAAACACGTTGAGGCAGAACTGAACTACCTCACCCCGATGGCAGAAAAGCTTGTCAACTATGCCTATGAACCCCCAGCAGGGGTTCCCCGCTCCAACGGAAAGTATGAGACACACAAAGTTCCAATCCGTAATGCACGGGAAATTTCAGATAAAGTATCCTTAGAGCGCCAAGGCTTTGACTTTACCGCACATAAAAGTAAAGTCAGTGATTTCTATGATGAAGATGAGATTCGCAGCGTCTACTATCCTGAAGCCAAGCAATTATTGAAAGAGTTGATAGGTGCAACGGAAGTACTGATATTCGATCACACTCTTCGTAACGCTGAAATTTCGCAGCCAGGCGAGAACGAAATTAGGGAACCAGTCAAGCGTGTGCATAATGACTTTACAGCCAAATCTGGCTATACTCGCGCTCGCAAGGTATTGACAGAGCAGGGAATAGATAACATCGATCAAGCGCTGCAAAAAAGGTTTGCACTGATTAACATTTGGCGACCGATCGCACCAGTCCAGGAGTCACCATTGGCAGTGTGCGACGCTCTGAGTATCGCACCTACAGACCTAGTAGCGGGCGATCTCTTGTATCCCAACTACGCTGGTGAAACTTACTCAATCACCTATAACCCATCACACCAATGGTTTTATTTCCCGCAGATGCAGGAAGACGAAGCGCTATTTATTAAGTGCTTTGACTCCGCAGAAGATGGACGGGCTAGGTTTGCCGGTCATACTGGCTTTGATGATCCCACTAGCCCATCGGATGCTCCACCTCGTCAGAGTATTGAGTTAAGGACGGTAGTTTTCTACCCCGAATAGATTCAATGACTAAGAGGCAGGGGAGCAGGGGGCGGGGGGCAGAGGAGAAAGATTCTGGAATTCCCCTGCCATAAGGGTTTCAAGACCCTAAATTTATTTATGGGGTTCTCCCCTCTGCCCCCTTTCCTCTCCCTTAACCCCAACGGTCAATATTTTAACTGCGCTTAAGTCTTTATCCTCATTGTTACTGCACACAGGATAGACATAAGCGCGGTTTTTTGGTTACTTCTGAGGCTCTGGTTGTTCTGACTGTGTAAAATACAGTAAATAAATACTACGGTAAATCTATCGAGATGGTGTATGATGTTTTCAGTTGCGATCGCTTCCTATGGAATTTTGCTATCAAGTGCAAGAAAAATTCCACAAGAAAAGGATAAATGCGAACACCACTCTATAAATCAAACCCTGGAGAATCTATATGGGCTACAAACATATTGAAGTCAAACAAGTAGCTGGTTTCATCGGTGCTGAAATCGGTAACGTAGACCTTTCCCGTCCTTTGAATGACGATCAAGTAAAAGAAATTCGTAAAGCACTATTAAAGTGGAAAGTCGTATTTTTTCGGGGACAGAACATCGATCATGCTGCCCAAGTTGAATTCACATCCCGTTTCGGCGAAGTGACTTTCGCGCATCCACTCGGAGAGCCTGAACCAGTTCCAGGATTTCCGCAACTCAAACCTGTAGACCGTAAGCTGTATGAAAAGCAGTATGGTTTTCGCACTGGAGGCCCTTGGCACACAGACGTAACAGCGGCAATCAACCCGCCAGCAGCGTCAATTTTACGCGCGGTTAATGTTCCTAGTTTTGGTGGTGATACTCAGTGGAGCAATTTGGTTGCAGCTTATGAGGGTTTGTCAGCACCTCTACGGGCGCTAGCAGACACATTGAAAGCTGAACATCGCTTCAATGGGGGCGGGTATCAGCCCAGTAACAACAAGTTCTCCGAACGGATCGCTGTCAATCCACTAGTTTCCATCCACCCAGTAGTCAGGGTTCATCCTGAAACTGGTGAGCGGGCGTTGTTCGTTAACCCTGGTTTCGTCTCCCACATTGTTGACGTGTCACCACAAGAAAGCAAGCTGCTGCTTGAGTTGTTCTTCAACCAAGTTACCAAGCCTGCTTACACCACCCGCTTTCGTTGGAACAACGGTGATATTGCCTTCTGGGACAACCGCGCCACCGTGCATTTAGCACCTCAAGATTTGGATCATTTGGATGTTGAGCGTTTGTTATATCGCACCACTATTACTGGTGATGTTCCAGTTGGGGTTGATGGTTTCCGCTCAGAAGTGGTTCAAGGTGAAGCGTTCAGTTCCGAAGTACCAACCGTCTTCAAGCAAAAAGCCCAGAATCTAGAAGCACAACCAGTACTTTCCTAAGCTACAAAATACTAAATTGGGCTGCCTGTATCTGACGCAGCCTGGTATTAGGGACTTCCCATAAAAAAATAATCAAGCTTTATTTCAGAACCTTTGTAGAGATGTAGCAGTGCTACGTCTCTACATTCTTTTTCATAGATGTTTATGGATATCTTCTGCTACCTGCACCCACTACACCGATTTTGTGGCGATAAGAGAGTTCAGCACCGAACCAACCAGAAATACTAGTCAGCGTACCGACAACAATCGAGAGTAACAGTCCCCAAGGTAGTATTCGGGATTCAGCGTCACCCAAGCGTATGAGAAAGTTGACGAGTGATAAAAGTAATAAAGAAACGTTAAGTATCAAATGTGCCCAACCGGCGGTGCGCTTGCGGACTCGCTCAATTTTAAAAAAGTCGCTAAGACCGATCGCAGCAGCGAGTAAACCTCCAGCTAATCCGAGTCCAATTAACCATAACGAAGCTCTAGCCCAGAAGAAATCACCAGTTAACCAGTAGCCAATGTCACTTCCCAAGGCGGCGGCTAAAAAGGCTATGGGGAAGATCACACTCAGGGGATGTAAAGGATGTCCAGCGATCGCAACTGTGCTAGGTACACCGCTATCAAGATACTCACTATCGTTACTTTCAATAACTGGTGGAATATTTGGGAAAGGTGTTGAATTTGTTGGCGTTGTTTCTGTAGTTTCCATTATTAGTATCCTAAATTTATTAGATCAGAAGGAATCCAACACTGTCCGATTAAGGTAAGAGACGCGGTGAATCGCCGTCAAGACAAAAGATTATTGTAGAGACGGCGATTTATCGCGTCTTTGTGTTTCATCAAAAAATCTTAACCGAACCATATTGAGCAAGAATCTATTCAAATCAGCTTCAGGTTGCAAGCTTAGTTTACCTACTTCTTCTATATTTTGCTTTTCTGCCGTTTTATTCAGGAATTGCTCTTTTATTATCAGTGTTATCTGGCCTTATTAATTTAATAAAATATCATCAGATTTTTATCTATCTAGCGATGTAATACAGTTTTAAATTGTGTCTATCTAAAAGTATAATGAGAACAATTTATCAAAACAGAATTCAGGAGTCAGGAGTCAGAATTCAGCATAAATTCTGTACGACTGGCGGATGAATAACCGGGTTTAAGACCCCCACCAAATTTTCAATTTGGTGGTCTTCAATTCCTGCACGGTCTGAATCCCCGACTGATAGCGCCGGCGGCAAGCGAGTCTTGTCTACGACACGCTACACGAGCGTCTTGATTCTGACTCCTGTTAGCGAATAGCTAAGGTTTAGCCCATTCTGACTTCTGAATTTTTCTTCAATTTAATTGCTAGAAAGTGCGTATATAGACAGGCGTAGACATTGCTTTTACAATCATTTTTTCAAAGACAACATCAACCCAGGTACAAAATCTTCACGGCTTAATATTGCTGTAGCTGGAACAGTTTGTTATAAAATTGACACAAACCCTTTATTTGGTGTAGTTATCCTGAATTCTGGAGGCGGAGCCTCTTTGCCTCTGTTGCTTGATATTTAACTCCTTTTATAAGAAGAATTCAGAACTCAGGAGTCAGAATTCAGTATGAATTCTGTACGAGTGGGTGATAGCGCCGGCGGCAAGCGAGTGTTTTCGAGTCGCGTCTGAATATTGGTTAAAACCTCGCCCCTAGTGGGCGAAAAAATTAAAATATTCTCACCTTAAAACTCTATCCCTTTATGGGTAGAGTATTCTGAATTCTGTATTCTGTATTCTGACTCCTGTTTTATACAATGCTCTCAGAACGTTTTACCGCAGCCCTCATCTACGCCACCCAACTGCACGCCAACCAAGTTCGTAAAGGTTCAGGTGTACCCTACGTTGCCCATTTATTAGGTGTCGCTAGTATTGCTTTAGAATACGGAGCAAATGAAGATGAAGCGATCGCAGCTCTCTTACACGATGCGATCGAAGATCAAGGAGGCGACGCAACACGAGAAGAAATTCGCCGTCGCTTTGGTGACAATGTAACAGCAATTGTAGATGGTTGTACTGATGCTGATACAACTCCCAAACCCCCTTGGCGACAGCGCAAGGAAGCATACATCGCTCATATTTCTACTGCTTCTCCATCAGTTCTGCTCGTGTCATCAGCAGATAAACTTTACAACGCCCAATCCATTCTCAAAGATTATCGTGTTTTGGGCGATTCGCTCTGGGAACGTTTTCAGGGGCAAAAAGAAGGGACTCTTTGGTATTATCGGGCGCTTGTGGATGCCTTCAGAAAGACTAAAACCACTATAATCATTGAGGAATTAGAACGGGTAGTTGCACAAGTTGAACTATTAGCATCTCAATAAAAACATTTATCGAACAGAATTCAGTAGTCAGGAGTCAGAATGGGCTAAACCTTAGCTATTCGCTAACAGAATTAATTTTGACCGAAAAAACGCATATCGTAGCGGTAGCGAGTATTCGAGCGTCTTGATTCTGACTCCTGAATTCTGACTTCTGAATTCTTCTTCAATTACCCAGAATTAGCAAAAAGATTCGTAGTGAACTAGACAAATAGCCTTTTTACAGACACGATATAGTCATGCCTCTCACGAATAAAGTTTGGCTTTTGGGTTCTCTCTCTCGATAAAAAATCTTTCTCTCGGTAGATAGGTGTACTGACATTATTATGACTGCTATGTTACCAATATGACGATAGTAAGACAAAACACCCTAAATCCAAGCGTAAGTCCTTCAGTAAGTCCTCCAGAAAACTTGTCAGAAAAGTATATGGAAGCAGAGCGTATGCATGATGTTCTGCTTTTACTGCAAAACTTGATTAACAGTGAAGAAGCCACTGTAAAATTAATTCTGGATTGTCTTTATGATGTTGGTTCAGTGAATCTGATCAATCAAAAGCTTCGCTTGAAACCCTTAAACAGGGTGATGAAATTAATTGCCCGAATGTCAAAACCAGTTTTTAAAGTCATAGCTTTTAATTGGTTTAAAAAGAACTGTCCCCAATTGATTACTAATTGGCTACAGACGCAGGTTGCTTTTGAAAAGCCTCAAAATAAACCCGAACAAGTAGCGATCGAAGTTGTGCAACTAGAACCTTATGCCATACCACAGACAGAAAATCTCAGCCAAGAGATTCAAAATCTGCGCTTTCAGATTAGATGGCTAGCTGGGATTTCAATAACAGCGATCGCTATTTTAGTAGTAACAGCCATTCGGTTAAACTGAAACCTGTGAATTATGAATATTATGCCTCTGCCCAAACCGATCTTGGAGGACATAGAAATACATCTGCTTTTGGAAGGGGTATATCAGTACTATGGTTATGACTTTCGTAATTATGCTCTTTCCTCACTCAAGCGCCGCATTCAGAGCTTCATGCAATTAGAGGGGTTAGCAAATGTTTCTGCATTACAAGAGCGATTACTCCACAACCGTGCCTATCTGGAACGATTTTTGCTTGCTCTGACGGTGAATGTCACATCAATGTTTCGCGATCCCAGCTTTTATAATACCTTCAGAAATCAAGTTATCCCCTTCTTACAAACCTATCCATTTATTCGCATCTGGCACGCTGGATGCTCAACCGGTGAAGAAGTATACTCAATGGCAATTTTACTGCAAGAAGAAGGACTTTACCACCGTTGCCGCATATATGCCACTGATACGAATGAGAAGGTATTACAAAATGCTAAAAGTGGAATTTTCTCGCTGAAATTAATGCAGGAATACACTCACCTTTATCTGAAAGCAGGTGGAAAAAAGTCTTTTTCAGAATATTATACCGCAGCTTATGATAACGCGATTTTCCGAGCATCCCTAAGAGAAAACATTGTTTTTGCCCAGCATAATTTAGCAACTGACAGTTCTTTTAATGAGTTTAATGTCATTCTTTGTCGTAACGTCCTCATCTATTTTAATCAAAAACTTCAAAAACGAGTACATGAACTGTTTTATAATAGCCTTTGCACCTTTGGTATCTTGGGTTTAGGAAGACAAGAATCTATCAGATTCACCTCTTATGAGCAGTACTATGAAGAGATCATCAAAGGTGAAAAAATATATAAGAAAATTGCAGGTGCTTGAAGAGAATTATCTGGGTAGGAAACTGAATTATGAATTACGAGTTATTGTAAAATAATTAATCCCCTATGCCCAAAGCATAAAAAAAGCATTATGAATAAAATTGTGCTACTTGTCAAAAGACAGTCTGTCAAACATTTTTTATTGTATTCAGAAGATAGATTTAGACATCACTTAAGGTAAATTACACATTAAAGTCTTAAAGGAGATTGTCGATGCAGCTTCTCGAATGTCCTCCTGTTGCAGTCATTGCTGGAGAAAATGCGGTTCACGTTTCTCAACTACCTTCTATATGGCAAGACATTGCTAGAGGAACCACGAGTGTCGGACTTTCCCAACCCCAAAGCTATGTTGAGATGGCACAGCTATTTTTGTATAAATTAAAACATGGTGATGTAGACTTATTTAGCGATCGCCCCCAACTAGCTCACTTAATACCGTCATTCTCCCAGCTATTTGCACAACTGGCATGGGAAACTCTAGAGTTTTTTGGGCAAGACTTTCTCAAACACAGCTATCCGAACTTTGCAGAAATTCTCCGCGATCTGGAGTCAAAAGGGACAGAGTATGCTGATGAAGTAAAAGTAGCTCACATTGGCATAGATTTGTTCAATGAATTTGGTTATGAACTACCTGCCAGCTTCTATCATGTGCATTTAGCACCTATTTACCGCGATCACGTTTTTGAAGAACGTGCCTTACGATTTGATCAACGCGATATCGAACACAAACGCGCTTGGGATGCCATACTCCATGCAGGTAAGGTATTTGCTATCCAAATGAAGGTGCAAAGTATTGCTTCTAAATACGGTTTTACCTATCAGCATGGCTGCGGTTGCAACTCTCATCTATCTTCCATTGATGTATCTCGTGGGGCGTTTGAATATGAATTGAGTCCCGAAAAGCGCCAGCGATGGATTCGCAGTTTCATTTGGACTGCTTGGTATGAGTATGCTTTCTTTGCGATCGTACCAAATACAAGTTATTTGGTTTAGAAACTGACAAATCAAAAAATATTCAATTAATTCTTGTGGGGTGGGCAACATGAGCGCCCAGTTGATATGGCTCTCGTGTCGCCCACCCCACAATATTGGATTGATCTATTTCTTGGAGTTTCCTTAACAAGAAAGAATTCAGGAGTCAGAAGTCAGAATTGAATTCTGAATTCTTCTTCAAGAAATTGGCTCAAAAACCATTTGAGGAATTAACACCTCATCTTGTAATTGTCCAACACCTAAAAAGCGAGTCTCTTCTTCATAAACTCGCACTATCCCAGTAATATCAGAATTTCGAGAAACTCGCTGACCTTGACACCATTTTTGAGCAGATGTTGTTGGTAAAGTCACAGACAACAAATGTTGTAAAGCTGCATCAGAAGCGAGAGGTTGAAATGTCCCGCCTTGGAGTTTAGTTTCTAAGTCAGTCAAAGTGAGACTATCTGTTAAATCGAAACCACTACTTTGGGTGCGAATCAAAGCTGCAAGAGTGCCACCAGTTTTTAAGATTGCACCTAAGTCACGAGCGATCGCTCTAATATATGTACCAGATCCACAGGCGATCGCCACATCCAATTCGGGAAAATCCCCTTCCCTCCAATCCAAAATTTCTATGTGAAAAATTTCCACAGTCCGCACTGGAACTTCCACTATTTCACCTTTACGCGCTAAATCGTAGAGACGTTTACCATCCACTTGAATTGCACTGTAATTCGGTGGTATTTGCTCAATCTTGCCTTCAAATTGCGCTAGTGCAGTTTTCACCTCAGCCAAACTCAATTCAGGACAAGCTTGAGAATTAATGATTTCACCTTCTAAATCATCGGTTGTAGTCCGCACACCCAGGCGAATCGTAGCCTTGTAAGCTTTGTTTTCTGGGAGATATTGCAATAATCGTGTGGCTTTACCAAGTGCGATCGGTAAAACCCCTGTTGCTGCTGGATCTAAGGTTCCCGCATGTCCTACACGCTTGAGGCGCAATAATTTTCGCACCCGCGCCACGCAGTCGTGGGAAGTCCAGCCAAATGGTTTGTTTAAGTTGAGAAAACCTTGAAATAACACAAAATCAATACTTACAGCTTCTAAACTCTATTAAATACTCATTTAATGCTCAAAGCATTAATATTTAGTAATCAAGGCTTATTTCGGCATTATTTTATACAAATTTACCAGCATTAAGATATTCCCTAAGCAGAGATGCGATGAATCGCCGTCTTTGTGATGATTTATCGGATCTTCACGATCTATAATTTTCATTAAAAAACCTTAACCGAACCGTATTGAGATTACGCCGAGTATTTTCCGCAAATATCACGATGTCAATTATAACTTCCAAGATATAAAACTGTAATAATCAACAAACATCACAGAAAACTTAATGAAAGTTTTCATTGTAAATCAGATAATTTACCCATAGCGCTTTTAACAAAACAAAATCGATAAAGTTTTATGAACATAAATGAAATGAAAAAAACAATCTTTACGACTACATTATTTTTTTGTTCTATGTTGATTATGAGTTGTAGTAACTCTGGCAATAGTGCTTCTCAACAGAAGCAAGTTAATCAAGCAAATACTGCAACAGCTATCCAAGTTAATTCTGAATCTATTTCTGTAAATCAAGTAAAACTAGATAACAGCAAAAATAGCAAAAAGCCGATTAATTCAGCATCTCTTAAAGATAATCAATCCAAAGAGACTGAAAACGATAACCCAATTTTTGGTACTATCAAAGATATGCAAAATGGAGACTTAAAATGCTACGTTACTGTTGTCGATGAGAATGGTAAACTATACGAAGGTGTCGGTGCAGTCTTTGAAGTTTGCGAACCCGATAAATACGTTAACAAAAAAGTAAAAATGTATTATTCTTTAGAAAATGTCAGTGATTGCCAAAGTTCCGAGCCTTGTGGAAAAACAATCGAAGAATGGTTGATTAACAAGATAGAAATTCAAGATGAATAATTACAAGATAAATTTTAAAATTATACATATCAAGTAGATAATGGGGATAGTTGAGGTATTGGGCATATCTTCGGTAAGCTAACTGTAACTTGAGTTCCTTTCCCCACTTCACTCCACAAGGCAATATTGCCGCCATGCAACTCGACACAACCTTTAGCGATCGCAAGCCCTAAACCTGTACCAGGAATTGTGTCAACATTACTTCCACGACTGAAAGATTGAAACAAATTCTCTTGATCTGTCACTGGGATACCAATTCCCCGATCTTTGATGTAAAAGATTACTTCTGATTCTTTGCCAATCAGATGAAATTCTACAGTACCTCCATTTGGAGAGTACTTAATCGCATTGGACATTAAATTAATAAAAATTTGCTGCAAAAGTCCGCGATCGCCCCAAAATTCCTGATGATTACCAGTAATTTGAAAAATTAGTTCGTGGTGATCGCCTGCTGTTTCTCGCTCTTGTTCTATAAGGTCAGAAAAAAATTGTAGTAAATCTAATGGGATTGGTTTAAACTTGGGTTTTTCCAGTTCAAATTGGTTAACCAGAAGCATATTATCCACGAGTTTGGACATATACCTGGCTTTCTGTTCAATGATTCCCAAGAACCGCTCTTGTTTAGATTCATCCAATTGCTGGCTATGTTTTACCAAAGTTGATGCAGCAGCCAAAATTGAAGTTAGGGGCGTTCGATACTCATGGGAAACCGTTGCAATGATTTGGGATTTAAATACATTGAGTTGCTTTTCTTTGGCAAGGGCCGCTTGAGTTTGGGCTAACAATTCCGCCTGCTGAATTGCGATCGCTAATTGTACCGAAACTTCATTGAGCATTTCTGCATCATCAGTTTGCCATTGTCGTTCCCCAGAATTCTGGTGAGCAATCAACAAACCCCAAAGCTTAGGGCTTGGGTTCCCATTGTTACTCAGATTAATGGGAACCACCAAATTTGCCTTGGTATTAAATTGCTCTTTTAAGCTGACACAATTACACAAGCCAAGCTCATAAATGTAAGGGATTGGGGATTGGGTATTGGGCAGAAGAGGCAGAGGGGCGGAGGGGCAGAGGGGCAGAGGGGAAAGACCTACTGCAACTTCTCCCCTGCTCCTCTGCTCCCGTGCTCCCGTGCTCCCGTGCTCCCGTGCTCCCGTGCTCCCGTGCTCCCGTGCTCCCGTGCTCCCGTGCTCCCCTACTTTTTCCCAATCCCCAACGCGATCGCACAATGCCACAGTGCGGTATGACTCAACTGATGAGGCGACTATTTTACCATCTGTATCTGGAGCGAACTGATACACCATGACGCGATCGCACTTCAGAAGTTCTTGTACCTCGGACACAGCTGTATTTAAAATTTGCTCTAGGTTAAGAGACTGACGAATTCGTAAAGCAGTCGTCGCAATTAGGCGTTGTCTCTCCTGAGTTTTCTGGAGTTGGGCTTGCAAGCACGATTGCTTAATGGCATTGCGGACTGCTAGTTGCAGCACATCCTGTGTCAGGTGTTGCTTGACTAAATAATCCAAAGCACCCCGTTTCATCACTTGTACAGCAACCTCTTCATCGCCGCGCCCTGTCAACATAATCACAGGGACAGAAGTCTTAAATATCTCCTGCTGTATCTGATCGAAGAGTTCTAACCCGCTCATATCAGGTAGGCAAAAATCCAGCAAAATCACATCGCAGCGTACTTTTCGGCACAAAGCAAGTCCTTCCTCTGCACAGTCTGCCTCTAAAATCTCATAGGACTGGTGCGGATCTTTCAAAAGATACCGACGATAGATTTTTCGATCTGCTGCACAATCATCAATGATGAGTAGCGTCCGTATGTCCAACATAAGGTTATGAGGATCGGGGAGCTATGTAGATCCCTTTTATCCAGATTGTGTTTTTATTGCATAATTCTAAAAATAATATAAAATAAATATGAATAAAATCTAAATTCTTTAGGAATTCTAAAGCAATTAAACAAGGTAGGCAAAACAGGAAGATGGGGAAAACGCATCTACCAGAGACAAGCAGACACAGTGACTCAAAGAGGAAAATGTCGCTGTGCCCTCTGAGCTGTCCCTTTAGTTCCTACTGTTTCATCGACAGAAAATAAACAAATTAATCCAACAGTGGCGGCGTATTGGCTTCAAGCCAGTAATCCACAAATGCCTGAATTGTCTTTTTTAGTTCCTGAGCATCCATCGGCTTTACCAGATATCCATTTGCGCCCTTTTGGTAGCACAATTCAATATCCTTGGGGTTAGATGATGTGGTAAAAACAACGATGGGGATTCCCTTGAAACTCTTGTCTTGCTTAAGCCGATCTAAAATGTCACGCCCATCAATACCTGGCAAATTGAGATCGAGCAAGATCACAGAGGGTCGTAATGCTATTTTAGGGTTGGGTGGACTTTCATCTTTAGCGTAGGTATCCTTCCCCAGTTGATAGAGGAACTCTAAAACCTCATCTCCATTAGTACAACGGTGTATGGGGTTCTGGACGGACATACGCCGCATTAGACGTTGCAGCATCCGAAAATCTTCATTGCTGTCCTCAACAACGAGCAGCGGTTCATGAAGTTTTTTTGTCATTCGCGATCTTAAAAGAGCTTAACAAAAATACATATTTAGTCATTATCTTAAACTATTCCAGCGTAAAGTAGAACATTGAGCCAACGCCAAGGGTAGATTCAACCCATATTTTACCGTTATGAAGCTCAACAATCTTCTTAACAATAGCTAGTCCTGCACCGGCTCCTCCACCGTATTTTTCTTGGGAATGGAGCCGCTTAAATAATCTAAAGATAGTTTCTAGATGATGCTGTGGAATTCCAATGCCGTTATCGCGGATATAAAAAGTGATTGGGGATTGGTGATTGGGGATTGGGGATTGGGGATTGGGGATTGGAGATTGGGGATTGGGAATTGGGGATTGGGAATTGGGGATTGGGTCAAGAAAACTCTTCCCTAGTCCCCAGTCCCTAGTCGCTAGTCCCTCATCTAAGTAGCCAATCTCAACCCATTGGTCTGCTTTATCGTTGTATTTGAAGGCATTACCAAGCAGATTACTAAAGACTTCATTAACGAGAACTCGATCGCACAAAATAGTTGGTAAAGGGCGAGGAATGCGAATATCCACAAGCCCAGAATCTTGACGACTAGCACGAAAAACCTCAATCACTTGGGTGAGTAATTCGTTGAGGTTAGTTGCTTGCAAGCGTAGTTGTGCTTGTCCTAACTGCGATAACCGCAGTAAAGCATTAATCAGAGTTTCCATGCGTACAGACAAGGATACTACTGTTTGCAAGCACTCGATTCCGTCATCATCTAATACTTGACTATAGTCTTCTAGAAGCACTGTTGAGAAGTTATAAATGCCCCGCAAAGGTTCCTTGAGGTCATGGGAAGCGGCGTAGGCAAAGGATGCTAGTTCTTGGTTGCTGCGCTCTAACTCTAGGTTGATTTTAGCTAATTCATCCGCTTTCGAGAGTACAATACCAACGATCGCATTTCTCAGAGCGATCGCACTGTCAAGTTCACAAGCTTTCCAAGGTAGAGAAGTTAATCTAACTGTTTCTTGCCATTGTTCAAAGGATTTTCGTGGAGATAGGCTAAGGCTACCATCTGCTTGGGTTTGAATAGATTCCTGGGGATTTCCTGCCCAGTGTACCGTTTGGATAACTTCAGGGCGAAACCAAAGGATGTAATAGCGCCGGACTTTAGAAATTCGCAGCAGCAACAGCCCACTGGCAGTATCTTTAAATCTCAGGGCTCCTGGGTAAAGCTTGGGTAGAGAATCAGTAGAAAACAGGTTGTCACTAACTTGGGTATCCGCCCATTCAATTAACACCCGAACTTCATCAATATTCGGTGTTGCTTCCACAAGGGTAATTTCATTATCCAAACAAACTGCTGCTCCTGAAGCACTAACAAGATCGAGCAAGCGGATTTCAGGTTTAATTAGGGCATCGATAAAATTGTCTGCTTGGGAAATGGACTCAAGGAACTCAGACTGTAGCGATTTGAGCTTTACCTTATAATCCCATTCCGAATAACTAATTTTGTGCGTTAATTCTGAAGACACAATCTGTCCCAAAAATTCGCACATCTTGCGGATTTCGTAAGAAATATACTTTGGTGTTTGATGGTGGCAAGATATTAATCCCCAAAGCTTCTGCTCTTGAATCAGTGAAATCACCAAAAGAGCCTTCACGCCCATATTTTGATGATATTCTGCACAACACCAATCAAAACTTCGTAGCACAGAGTAGCTTAAGTCTAGATCCTGATGTGTCGTCGGATTTTCTGTTGGAACTAATTTAATCGGTTCGGCAGTCAAATCGGGGAGAAATCGGAGAAAGCAGCGCGTGTATAACTCCCTAGCTTGCGCCGGAATATCTGTAGCGGGATAGTGGAGTCCTAAATACGGTGATAAATCTTCGCGTTTGACTTCTGCAACCACAGAACCCGCTTCCGACTCGTCAAATTGATAGACCATCACCCGATCAAAACCGATGATTTTTTGAACTTCTTCAGCCACCAAATGCAAAAATTCTACCAGATTAGATGTGCTTTGCATTTTAGCGATCGCTTCACCTGCGAAACTATAAAAGCCCAAGAAACTCAACTCAGATTCGGAATTGGTCGGTTCTAACTCCAGAATCACAGTTTCTTCTAGACGATGAACAATAGCATCAAAGTATTTTCCCCCATTTAAGGTATTTATTAATGCTTTAAAAGCATTAGAACTGCCAATTTTTTTCCCCAAGCACTCCTTGACAATTTCCACTTGCCGAGCTTCAAACAAATCGCTCAAAGGTTGACCAAGCAAATCTTCTGGCTCTTTGCCTAAATATGCTTGGGTATTGTTGCTAACTTGCAATATCTCTAGCTGAGTACTGAGTGCCAGTAGTACGCCATGAGGTTGAATAGAGCCAGGTATGTGAATAGGTTTGCGATCGTGGTTAGTCAGGGCTGTTGCTTGGGCTGTAGTATATTCAGGCTGGCTCATAACTGAACTTATGTAAAGCTGACTTTTACAATAGCGCAATTAAATGTGACATTTCTTTAAAGTATATGCCCAGAAGGATGAATGCGATCGCATATCAATCTTGCTAGTTATGGTTTTTAAGTACTATGACTGACAAAAACTCCCTAAAATAAGGCAACAGACGCAAACCTGGAAACCCAGATTTAATCTGACTTTCTTAATTACCAATTACCAATTAGTATGCCTCTTGCTCCTTGGCGAAGCGCGATCGCTCATGCACTCCATCGCAATCGCAGCCTTGTTTATGCCCGTTACCTCCAACTAGCAACGGTACAGGCAAACGGTCGCCCTGCTAATCGTACCCTAGTCTTTCGCGGCTTTCTGGAAGATACAAACCAACTAAAATTTATCACTGATATCCGTAGCGCTAAAGCGGACCAGATACACAAACAACCTTGGGCAGAAGTTTGCTGGTACTTCCCCAATACACGAGAACAATTCCGCATCACTGGTTGTTTGACCCTAGTAAGTGGTGATGATTCTGATCAGGTTTTACAGCTAGCGCGGATTGCAATGTGGCAAGAATTGAGTGATGCAGCGCGTTTACAGTTTGCTTGGCCTCATCCTGGTAAACCCAGAGTCGAAACCCCAGAAGCTTTTGCACCACCAGCACCCGAACCTATACAGCCAGTACCTAATTTTTGTCTCTTGCTACTCGAACCGGTAGAGGTAGATCACTTAGAATTGCGCGGCGAACCACAAAATCGGTGGCTTTACCGCCGTGACGACCAGCAAGATTGGTCTAGTCAAACGATTAATCCTTGAATAAGTAACCACACAAAATCAATTACAGTCATTGCGAACGAAGCGAAGCAATCCCAGCCCTTGCGATTGCTTAATTTCGCTCCGCTGCATTCGCAATGACATTGTGTAATTAATTTTGTTTAACTGCTTATTGTCAATTAAGAGTCAATATAGTTCAGAATGAGCAACAAAACAATTGTAGAGACGGCGATTTATCGCGTCTCGAAAACCCAAAATTGTTACCAGTAGTCCTTAACCCAAGCGTATTGAATTAAGAGTAGGAGTTTGAAGGTGCAAACCTGACATTTATGATTTTTATTCCTCACTCCTCACTCTTAACTTCTCACTTTTTTAAATGCCAGCACCATCTAGAAATTGCTGGATGGTCTTATCCTTGAGATTGCACCAGCGAGTATCGTGGGTTAACTCATCTTCTTGAGTGACTAAATGACCCACTAAAACAGGAGTTTTTTCAGAAGACTGTGTGCGCTGAAGAGTTTGTATTTGTTCTTCCAGCGCCTCAATCCGGTCTACTAAAGCACGAATGACTTCAGCTTCGGAATCTGGTAAGTTATTGTGTTCCAGAGGTGCAACCCGAACTCCAGAACGATATATAATCCGTCCAGGTACGCCCACTACAGTACAGTCTGAGGGTACATCCCTGAGAACAACAGATCCAGCACCAATACGGACGTTATTGCCAATTTGAATATTGCCCAGTACCTTCGCTCCAGCACCAACTACAACATTTTCGCCCACAGTGGGATGGCGCTTGCCACATTCTTTACCAGTCCCCCCCAGGGTGACACCTTGGTAAATTAGGGCATAGTCTCCAACGATCGCAGTTTCACCAATGACTACACCCATACCGTGGTCAATAAACACACTTTGCCCAATTGCTGCACCAGGGTGGATTTCAATTCCAGTCAAAAACCGAGCCAGGTGAGAAATCAGGCGCGGAATCAAGGGAAGACCAATAATATACAGCCAGTGAGCCAGCCTATGGAATAGCAGGGCTTGCAAACCAGGGTAACAAAATAAAACTTCCAACCAGTTACGAGCAGCTGGGTCACGTTCAAATATGATACGAAAGTCAGCACGCAGTATAGATAGCACGAGATAGCACCCTCGGAAAGCACAACAAGCTACTATCCCATATTATCCTCTCAGGTGTTACACGTAAAAATTGGGAATCGGGCATTGGGAATCGGGCATGAATTTTTCCCAACACCTAACTCCCTACTCCCTACTCCCATAACTACTGCTCTACTTTCAGAGTGTAATCGCGCTTGACTCCAGGATTAAATGTACCTACCCAAATCCGATAAGTGCCACTTTTCCAGTTGCGATCGCTAACGCTAGCATCTTTACTTTTGCCAGTATCATCGCCACAACGAATTGTAGTTTGATCTGGGCCTTGAATCAGTAAGGTGGTGTCGTTGTTGTTGCTATCTACTTGAATTGTCAGCTGAGAAAAGTCCTTTTCCAAAACCATAATGTGATCTGGATTGGGATCGGCAAAGCCAATACAGGCTTTTTGATCGCGATCGCGGTTACTGATAGCAGACAATGAGTAAGAACCACCCGTAAACCCCTGCACTGTTCCTTGTGCTGGATGAAAGTTTGTTGATAAATTGAAAGTGCCAAAATTCGCTGTCTCTGCTATTGCAGGGGTAGCTGTGATGGCGGTAAGTATAGCTACCAACCAGCCACCGTTAAACTGAAGTCGGGGGCGACAGTATTTCATAGTAGCCCTCCAACAGGCTTTTAAAGTAGTAATGATATATACATATTCTAGTGAAAAGTTTCCAGTGAAATTTCAGTTGGATGTGCCACATTCAAATGTGCCACAATTAATGAATTTGAGAGTAGGCAGATAATTGCTAGGTTGTATCTTGATCTGAACAGCAGTTACACTTCTCCAAGTGATGATTTTAGATATTATAGCGGTTCTCAGTTGGGTGCAATATAGTAACAGCAGTGAGTGAACCAGCCAATAATGTCTTTTTTAGTTACTGCATTGAGAGCATTTGTA
>NZ_JBALFY010000097.1:0-3463 GCF_036916655.1 Nostoc sp. | reverse complement strand
GGGGTCATGCTTAAAACTGCTGAAATTCATGTGCAATAGACATTTTGACAGTTTTTGACCCCTATTTTTTTTCGGCTTGTGAGAAATCCGGGCTTGGAGTGACGATTACTATAGTTTTGATATTGAAACTGCATTAGAACAAGTGGGCTTTGAGAAAGCAGTTACAATTGCTAGCGATCCTCGTCATCGTACTATTATCAGCCGAAAACCAAAATTGGCGTAGACATCGCCTAAAGCATCGACACGAGAGCAAGGCTATCAAGAGCAATGAGCAATGCTCTAGTTTATTATTGGACTTCTTTGTATCAATTTCTCTGTTTTACACTAACTTAAGCGCATAACAGCTAAATCATACCTAGTGAAACTTTTAAAATATCCTCTTAAACTAAATTAAAATTTCCCACTATTCAGAAAGTGTAAAATATGTTGAGATGTGATTTTTGGCTGTTCAATTTGAGGGGTATGACTGCAATTTTTGAGCAATATTAGTTGAGAGTTGACAATAGATTTCTGAAATTTTTCTGCATCTTCAGATGGCAGCATATCATCAGTTTCTCCCCATAAAATGAGTGTTGGTTTGTCAACTTGGGCAATTCTATTTGCTAATTCACTATAACCACCAGATTTTACATAAGAAATCATGGCATCATTCCAACCAGGCATTTCTTGGTGTAACATGGCACATTGAATAGCCAAAAGTATTTTGGTATCTAGATTAGGTAAGATACTACATATATTTAATGCTAAGATGTGGCGTTGACGTAGATATTCCACAGCCAAGAAATCAAAAGGAGGAAACAAGTATTTGGTAAAGACGGGAGAACTAGTGTAACCTAAACTATTAATCAATATTAGTGATTTTACAACTTGAGGGTAAGTAAGAGTAAAGTTAATTGCAGTTGCACCTCCAATTGATGCGCCCACTAGTGTTATCGGTCTGTTGATTAAAGTTTTCCAAAAATCGTAAAGGTGAATTCTGATTGTAGTTGGACTGTAATTTATTTCTTTTTGCCTTTGTGTAAAGCCAAAACCTAACAAATCTACTGCCCATGTTTCATTTTGAGTAGCAAGTAATGGCAACAGAAGACGGAACTCTAGGATGGAACTGTCAAAACCGTGTAGCAGCAGAATTGGTGTTCCCCCACTACCTTTTTGAATATAGGTTGTGAGGATTTGGTTTTGGCTCAGGGAGGTTGCAAGAGCAATTCTCTCAATACTTTGGGCAAAAGCGATCGCTTTTGGGTCTGTTAATTGATTAACTTGTGATGGGAGAAAATTAGTCAACATTACTTTTCACTCCAAACTAATTTTCCACAACCCATCTAGCGCATTGGATTGTTGCAATTGACTATCACTGCTGCCAAACCAATTATTGTCATACACCAAGCCAACACTGAACGTGCTACTTACAGGATATTGCCCTATTTTTCCAAAACCTTCAATATTGTTTGAGTCAGTAATTACCTGTTGGTTCAACTGTATAGTTGTTTGGTTGCCGTCATCAAAGTAAATTGTGGCCCGCTTGTTGTGAAAGCTGACCTGAACGAGAGTAAAGACCACCAGTTGCATAATAGTAAGCTCTAGCAGGCAGCTTTTGACCATCAATATTTTGCCCTTTGAACTCAACTGCCATTGCAGGCGTGCCTAGCAGCAACAAGGCTGGTAGGACTAACCTTAAAACTTTCATTGGTACTAACAATCACTTTCAATAAAACTATTTTCTACTTTAAAACATAAAAATAATTTGTGAGTTAACTAGCGATCGCTTGGCTGAAATTGGGAATCCTAAAGTAAGTAAGAGTGACTTTTAGTACAAATGGTTTTTAAACTTCGCTTGATTGGCGTTTGTCACAGCTACATCACATGGCATTACCAGCGCAGAACACTGCCCATACAAGAAGAAGAAACCCCAGTCGTTACAACGGGGAACGAAATCATGGTACAGATTGCTGATGAATGCGAAAAGTACGGGTTTGAAATCCTAAACGATGGTATCTACGACCACGATCAAAAGCTTGGCGAAGTAGACTGTACTAACAGCAGATGGTGGGTTGTTCGAGCAACTTCAGTGCATCAGCAGGAAGTTCCGTGTGATTCTGCGAGGGAAGCGGTGTGGGTATTATCGATGGTAGAACTGACGCAACCATCTAGTGAGGAACTGCTGGATAAGCCGTTTGATCGACTAACAGCTAATGATAGGAACAGCTACGGAAATATCAGTCACCCTCAGACGAGCCTCTTGATTGCGGTAGGTTTACAGACTTTGACTTGGCGCGGATAGAGGAAATAGCGGCGTAAGAAAATCAGAAGGCGTGATCGAAATCTACATCGGTCGCGCCTGCTGGTTTCTGTTTTTAGCTACGCCTCTTTGAATAGATGACGAGATGACACAGCGATACCGCTAAAATTGTAGTTGAGGATGTCAGCAAGGAGGTTTAAATGACAGACGATGTTAGATTTGACGATATTTACCTACGCCTCAATGAACTGACACAAGATGTTACAAACCTAAAAATTCAAGCAGGAACCATTGGAACATCTCAAACTGCCATCGCTCAGACAATGACGTTGGCAACTGGTTTAGCTTCGGATATGCGGCAAGTGAAAGCAGATATTAGAGAAATGAAATCTGATCTGAGAAACTTAAACGCAGGCTTAGAAGAAGTTCTCAGGTTATTGCGTCAGAGGAACAGCCCAGAAGAATAATTTAATTAATACAAATTACCAAATTTTGAGGCGCTTTTGTAGTAACAAGAGCGCTGTTTTATTAGCTCTGCACTTGATACATCTGAAATCAACGGCTTCGCCAATGTGAAAGTGAAATGTATTGGTATTGAACAATGAACCCTCAAGAAAATGCTGAACTACTTGCTGCCTTAATGCGCCAGGAAGAATTACTTAAGCAGTTAGTCGCAGCAATCAATAAGCCAAAACTGGGATTGCACTCTGATGCTGGCAATTGCAAAATCTACTGCAATCGTCAGCACGGGGGACTGTGGTACATACTAAATGGTGAACCGAGTAATGTCCCTCAAACTGCCTTAACTGGATATCTTAAAGAACTACGGTTTGAGAATACAGAACGCCGCAAAAAAGAAACCTGCAAGTTACTGATAACTATGCAAGCAGACCGGACGTATATCTTAGAATCCGGTTATGATACTCACTTTTCTAAAAGCTTGTTAACCGCGATCGCAACTCTTACTCCAGAACAACTATATTCTCCGATTACACTACAGCCGACTCCAGGGACGACAGATGAAAGCGTCTTATTCTGTCGGGTATGGGTTGGGTCGGAATTAGTCATGGCATCCTACAACGAAGAAACGAACTGGCGTGAGGTCAGTAAACAAGCAATTGCTGTAACAAAAGCTGCTCTTGAGATGGCGTTTTAGTCCTAAAGATGAAGTAAGGCAGGTAAATCCTGCCTTGTGCGTCACTAAAATCAGCTTCATTCATGAAT
>NZ_JBALFY010000096.1:0-5261 GCF_036916655.1 Nostoc sp. | reverse complement strand
GGTTTAGCAAAGCATAGACTAAACCCAGCTAAAAGAGAACGTTGATACATATCTTCAGTTACAGCGCCTGTCAGAGCGATGGCTGGCACTGCTTTGCCTCGCTCTCCCGCAAGTGTTATTACTTGGTGAATCAGTTCCCTCACCAATCAAATCGGATTTTGATAGTTGACCTACTAAACATTAACTTCATCAACAGCGTTTACGATAACATCCTATTGTTAGAGTTTATGTTTGAATAGATGTTTTAATAGCGTATATCTTATCTAAAATGTATATTTTATTAAAATTGACTCTCAAAGCTTTGCACAGACTGATTCGCAAATTTAATAAACAGATGTAATGTAATACTAAATGTAGGCATATAGGAGCGCCGATTTTCTCTTACTAAAGATAGTTTTACCCCTTCCTATAGAGAGTAATGAAACCTATATTATTTGTTTAATATATAAATACTGCAATTAAGAATTAACGGTTCTCAGCCCACTTAAAATTAATTAAATAGCGTTAGTAATAATGTGTAAAAAATAAATTTTCATCAAGGTTTTGAATCAGGTAAATGACAGTATTTATTAAGTTTAATATTCATTATTTATAATAAGTTTTTATCTTCATGTAATTGGGTTAATGTTATCAACCAGTTTTAAACTAACTATTTGCTAATTTTGGTATTTTTACAATCTATGTCTAACCAAACATCTAAGCGTCTTAAACAAAATGCTGAAAGAATCATGCAGAGGTGGGAAGAGCGGGCGCGTGATGAAGTTGGTGCATCAATACATCAGGACTCTCTGATGCTACAAGATTCGCTACCTGAGTATCTAGAGCAATTAGTGGATGAACTGTCAACAAAGATTGAAAGGACACCAGCCAGAATAAAAACCGATAAACTAGAAAGCACTCGGATTGGGAAAAAGCATGGACATGAGCGGGCGGGTTTTGTTGACTACTCGATGACTCAAATGATTTTTGAGTACCACATTCTCCGTCAGGTCATATTTGAAATTTTAGAAGAAGAAGCGGCTTTAGAGGTCAGGGAACGAGATATTATTATCGATTCCATTGAGCAAGCCGTTAACGATGCAGCTACTGAATTTTCGCAGACGTTGCGAGATATTCAAGAGTTATTTATGGTGACACTGACCCACGATCTTAGAAACCCACTCAATGTCATAAAAATGGGTACTCAGCTGACTCTGCGCCGGCTTGAACAAGGAGATACTCATGCCAATATCGCGGCGAAAATGCTAAAAGCAGTCGAGCGTTTGAATTCGATGATTCAAAATCTGCTCGATGCTAGTCGGCTGCGGGCAGGTCAGAGTTTAAAGTTTGAATTTGAAGAATGCAATTTAGAGAGCATTGTTCAGGACGTAGTAGAGGATTTGAACTTTGCTTATGGAGAGCGGTTTATTGTAGTTTCTGATACTGCTATCAGGAGCAATTGCAGCCGTAAAGAGATACGACGGGTAATTGAAAACTTAGCTATTAACGCCGTGAAGTATGGTGCTGCTGATACACCAATTACACTCACACTCGAGCAATTTGAAACGCATATCAGCCTCACTATACACAATGAAGGTAATCCGATTTCTTCAGAAGCTCAATCAATCTTATTTCAACAATTTCGTCGAACCATTTCTGCTGGGGATCAAACAGGATGGGGGTTAGGATTATTTTTAGCAAAGAGCATTATTGAAGCGCATCAGGGGACGATTGAAGTTGAAAGTGCCCAGGGCAAGGGGACAAGCTTTATCGTTAAATTGCCTAAACTCCCCTATTAGAAGATGTTTTAAAAGTCGAAACCAGTCAAAACTTTACCCTCTTTCACCTATTACTAAATAGATCTCCTGGTTTGGTTTCTATACAAATATTGAAATTGGCTTTTGAAGCTTTGCACAGACTTATTTGCAAATTTCTAAACAGACGTAATGTAGTACTAAGAGTAGGCGTATATGAGCGTTTTTTTCTCTGACTAAAGACAGTTTTATCCATTCCTAGAGAGAGTAGTGGAACCTACATTATTTGTTTAGTATATAAATACTGTAATCAAAAATTAGCAATTTTTAGTCCAGCTAAAATTAATCAAATTACTGTGTTTTAAACATGAAGCTGCCTCAATTGCTCCATTTTACTGCTATCTACCCTAAGCTAAGTAAGCATTAGGGTAGATAGCAATGCCAAAAATATCAGAAATTCCAGTATTTCATCTAGGGTTAAACAATCTGTCTAACTGATATTGTGGCTAAAAGTTAATTCATCCAAGTCGTGCTAACGAGTTGCATTCGGGTCACGATAAGCAGTAGATTCAGAGCGATTGTCTTTTTTAGCTAAACTAGCTAAACCAGCCAGCCCTAACAAGCCCAGCCAGCCCCAGCTAAAACCGTTATCATCTCTGTTATTCGCCCCTTGAGTAGAGGTGTTATTTGTACGTGAAGTAGTGTTTGTATCCCCAGAGGTGCTGCTTTGGGCTGAGGCGGGCATAATTAAAGGAATTACGGCAAGGCCCAGTGCTAGAATGCTAGAGCCAATAACTTTTGATATGTCTGAACGCTTCATAATTAGAACTCTGTTTTGGTATTCATACTTTATCAGTCTCAAGCTGAAACATACATCAGTCCAAAGCTACAAATCCCGCATTTCTCACAAGCTCCTTTGCGTTTGATGATGAGTAATAAGTAAAAGAGCAAGAGGCGCAATACCAGTGCAAGAACTTGTACATTCTTACTCCTTACTCACTACTCATTACTCCTCTCAAAGATTGTAATTCGTCAAGAAGTGCTAAAAGCAATCGGGGGATTTGAAGAGATCGCCGATTATCTCGCAGACGATTTTCAACTTGGCTACCTAACTGCCGAAGTAGGTTACAAGGTCATGCTTTCTGATTATATAGTAGACCACGTATTATTCGCTAACACTTTGATTGATTCTATTCAGCATCAGGTTCGCTGGTTGCGTGGTATTCGAGTTTCTCGCCCTTGGGGTTATATTGGGCTAATTTTTACTTACGGTAACATCACTAGCTTAATACTAATGATGACTATAAAAGGGTCTACTTTGTGTTGGTCTGCGCTAGCTGCTACCTGGATAGTACGTTTAATAATGGGCTGGATTGTTGGTGTCAAATATCTCCAAGATTCGAGCGCTAAAAAATATTTCTGGCTTGTAATTTTACGAGATTTCATGGGTTTTATAATCTGGTGTTATTGTCTTTTTGGCACTACAATCGAGTGGCGGGGGTTGCATTTGTAACAACAACGTTACACTTGATTGAATAGAATTTTGTCGTCACGTTGCCAACGCACGATATGAGAGGGAGCAAGAGAATGACCATTGGTATTTGGGTTCTCGGAGATCAACTTTGGTCACAGCAGTCAGCACTGCAAAGTTGCTTGCAACAAAAGCAACAGACTCCCGTGATTTTTATCGAATCTCTTGCCCATGCAGGGCAACTTCCTTATCACTTGCAAAAACTGGTATTGGTCTGGGGAGCCATGCGTCACTTTGCTGCCGAATTGCGATCGCTTGGCTTCCCAGTAACATACGCTCAAAGCCAAGATTTCAATACACCTTTACTCGAATGGATTGAACAATACCAAATTACCGAACTGCGGGTGATGACTCCAACAGATCGCCCTTTTGCTACATTAGACTTGTCCACAAAAGATAAAAAGCTTACTGTGAAAGCGTTATACGAACTATAAGTGGGATGAAATACCCTCTTATGAGTGAACGCAAAAATAAGGGTTTGGGGATGAAAATATCAAAATTATTAAAAGTTTTGAGAAACATAGCTTTGTGAAAAAGAAAATCTCAAGGCTGATAATTCAAATATCATGACTTAGTATAAATGAATGATTTAGATGTAACCTAACTAATCCACATACTGCCATTATCACCTGATTATAACGATGTCGAGCTAAACGAAATCTATCACTAGCTACTCGAAAAGTTTTGACTCTACAGATGAGATGTTCAACACCAATTCTTCTTGATGATAATTTCTGATTTTCTTCTTTTTGAATCTCGGAAAGTTCAGCTTTTTTGGGCTTTTTATAAGGTGTGGTAATAAATTCTTCTCCTATATAAGCTTTGTCTCCCAAAAATCTTTGTTTGGCATCTAGGTTTTGGCGATTATTTCTAAATAGTGTAATATTGCTTATCTTCCCTAATTGTCCAATACAAATATCAACTATATCTTCACCTCTTGGCAATACTATAAATTGATTTTTTAGCGTGTGCATTTTCTTCTTACCGGAATAATATTTTTTCTGCTCTTGATAATCGCCTGGTCTTTGTATAGCTTGTTCTGCACTATCTATTATTAATTCATACTCACACAGTCGTTCGCATAATTTTTGATATTTTTGCTCATCTTTTTTGGCTTCTTCTATTTGGGAGGCAGGTAAAATTTCCCTCAGAATTTCTACCCAATAATTAAATGTGTTATTTGCTTTTGTCCTCGATACATCAAACAATAATCCGAGAATTTCAAATGTTGGCTTCTGTCTCAGGTATACTAGGCATAGACACACTCCCTGTCTTGGGGTCATTTCTGCTTTACGTCCTCCGCCAGATGCTATTAACCTAATTTTTCTTTTTTCAATTTCTGCTTGTTTCTCTAGATACCTTTTTTCTGCTAACGCTACTAATGTGATAAAGTCTTCATACTTAATCCCAATTAATCTTTTTGATTCCTGTGGGTATAGTTCTATTCTTTCTAAGGGACTTGTCATTATTGATATACATAGTTACATTTTTCTGTTTATTTTCCCACAAAATTTATTTTAAAGATAGGTCTATTGATTCAAAAGCTAGAACTGACAATTCAAGTCACTTTTACACACAATAATCGCTTCATCTGGAGTGACCAAGAGTTTCAACAATGGGCCAGTGGTCGCAAACGTTTAATCATGGAAGACTTTTATCGTCAAGGACGGCGGCACTTCAACATTCTCATGTCTGGCAAGCAACCTGTTGGTGGTTGATGGAACTTTGACAAGCAAAATCGCAAACTACCAAAAGGTAAACTGACCTTACCCGAAGCTTTATGGTTTGAACCAGACTCAATTACACAAGATGTTATTAACTTTATTAAGCAATCTAAGGCATTCCAGGACAATCAAAGTTACTAGAACTCTTGCAAAAGTTTTCTATGGTATGATAAAAGGATTGGCAATTTTCGATCAGGAATTTGAGGAGCAGTGAAAATAGAGAAAGCCAAGCAGCTTACTGCAAAAAAATTTAAGCGAATGACTGGAGTGAGT
>NZ_JBALFY010000095.1:0-41015 GCF_036916655.1 Nostoc sp. | reverse complement strand
GGGCTTAAGTTTGGGGCTTAGAACCATAATTTGTCCTTTTGGCGATTGGAAGCATAAGCCGTCCTTTTCTGCCAAGTTATCGTTCCAGTGACAGCAAATTTCTTCTGCCATAAAACTAATACAGTTGTCACTGTAAGGATAAGATGAGCAACTTTGAAAGCATAAGTTGAGCAATTACGTAGCCCAAAGCCTTTATACTACGTCGGAAATTATTTATCGAAAACAGGTTTTGAAACCATAACATGAGCAAAGGTTTTATTTTGTTACCCTAACGTGAGCAAATATATTCATGCCCAGCATTAAAACTTTGGTTCGGTATAGCTGCTATGAAAACCGAAATCGAGCAACAGAGCTACTTTCTGTTTGAGTTCACTACCTCTACTTTTGTAAGCATAAGATGAGCGACCTGTTTTGAAACCATAAAGTGAGCAAATTGCTCATCTTATGCTTTCAGTGACAACAGTTTTAAGTGACAGCAACCCAAAATAAGAAACCCTTATCTTTTATCCGATATAATCTACGATTAATACCACTTCCCTTGAGACACAACACTTCCACCAACATGCGATCGCGGAGGGTGCATGTTGGCAACGGAATAGGAACTATTGCGCTGCCGATAAATTTTGGTTATCCCTGGTATCGCCTATAATGCGTAAGTCAAGCAATATACAGGTTTGAAGTGCTAACTTCCAGTTATAGTTAGCCGTAACTTATTATAGGCACAATTCAACTATAGCTTTGACTGAGTGCAAAGATAGTTTACAAAAATTGCTCAGGCGGTTGCATATTATCGTTTTAATGAAGTATTGAGGTATTGCTGCACAAGTATGCCTTCGGGAAAACTTTTCTCCCTGATCAGGTGCCTGTCCCTCAATCTCTAAGATTCGGATCATGGATAATTGCAACCGCCTCGACGCAGAACCGTCTGGGAATACAAATTGCCTGCTTTAATTACAAAAATCATCAACGCGGATATCCCGCCAGACATCAGACACTTGCCAGCCGGAATTGCCCACCGATTGTACTGGAGGATTGTCAAGCAATGGAATATAGTCAGGAACTCTAGGCTCTGAAATCGCTACTGGTTTCTCCTCAACCTCAACCACAGGGGCTGGAGAATTGACAGTATTAGCTTGAAGTTGTTGGTCTTCAGCCTCCTCGATTAGCTTCATCTGTCTCAGGGTAAGCTTGTCGGATTTTTTGATGATCTTCTTAATATCTGTATCATTAGAAGTTTTCATTGGCTGTTCCCTTGAAGGCATTGGCTTAAAATTTGGATGGGTAAATTTGGGAGAAGTTAGGTATAAATAATTTGCACAGAATTAATAAGATACACCAAATTCATGGAAAATACGAGTCTCTTGCTGAAGAATTTACCAATTGAGTACAAATTTCTTTTTAGTGCAGATGCCCCAGCATAATCTGTTGCACAGATCCAAGTATTAAGCGTAGGCGTAGCTCGCCGCAGGCATCGCTTCTTTCCTCATGACTGTGGGTCAATATTGTTTTGCGTTTTTGACTCCTAATAAGCAGATAATGAATGGTTGAGAGTTCTCGCTCATTAGGAACAGCGTTGAGAAACTTACCAGGTGATAAAGGCACAATCCTAGTAGTTGATGACGAAGCTAGCATCCGCCGGATTTTACAGACGCGTCTAGAAATGATTGGCTACAGCGTAGTTACAGCTAGTGATGGTGAAGAAGCTTTGTCAGCTTTTCGCCTATTGACCCCTGATTTAATAGTTCTGGATGTAATGATGCCAAAACTAGATGGTTATGGTGTCTGCCAAGAATTACGGAAACAATCAGACGTACCAATTATCATGCTCACAGCTTTGGCAGATGTAGCAGATCGGATCACTGGGCTGGAATTAGGGGCTGATGATTATATGGCAAAACCTTTCTCTCCCAAGGAATTAGAGTCAAGAATTCGCTCGTTGTTGCGACGAAGAAACGATAGAACAACTACTGCTGCTATTTCTAATTTGGGAGTAATGGTTGTAGACAATCTCAAAATTGATACCAATAAACGACAAGTCTACAAAGCTGGTGAGCGGATTCTATTAACAGGTGTAGAGTACAGCTTACTAGAGTTATTGATGAGCTATCCAGGCAAATCTTTTACCCGTGGAGAAATATTGCAGCAAGTGTGGGGTTATAGTGCAGAACAACATGCAGATACTCGTGTGGTGGATGTGCATATCTCACGTTTGCGCTCGAAGTTAGAAGATGATCCGGAAAATCCAGAATATATACTCACAGCAAGAGGAAGTGGTTATTTTTTTCAACGAATTGCTCAACTAGAGCATTAATAGTAGTACTTTCCACCTGGGTGAGTGTTTGGGGAATGTCAAAGGATATTGATGTCAATTACTTGTGTGGTCATCTCTTTTGGGCTAGCAAGTCACCAATGACCATGAAAATTGCAAATCCCTCGAAGCGTGGGCGCTTTGAGGGATTTTTGGGTATTGGGTGTTAGGGAGCGAAATTATCCATCAGAATATACGGAAGCGATTGCTAAAAAATCCCCAATAAAACCGTGATTTTTCAGTAAATGATTTGCCAAGCTTTCACTGTTTCCTTACCAATTTCGCTATCAACTGTTTGGCCACCTTCTAACATTAGTCGTATATTTAAATTCTTATATGGAGCATTTTTCAATGCCACAGCTAACTTATTATTAATTGCAAATGTGTTGTTTGTTCCTTCTAATTGATAAACCTGTTCTCCTACTTTGAGCAAGAATTTGGTAACTTTCTTTGTTGTTAGAAGTTGAAGATAGTCAGGGCGAGGATAAGTTAGTCCGGCACTGTAAAAATGCCTGTGAAAGTCGAAATGTCCGTTATACAGAAAACCGATGTTGTCGAAAGACCCTGCTAGCCCAGAATTGACTGTAACAAGCACTCGCACGTCTTTATGAGTCCACAAGCTAATAATTTGCTTTGACCCCTGATTATATAAATAGCCACCTAAATAATTGCGGTCAAAGACTGCAAGAAATCCCCCTTCAAAAGGATCGCTGACTCTTACAGGTTTTGACCAAGGTACGTCCATATCAGGGGATAGTCCTGCTGATTTGACTATTGGATAATTAATTGATGCCAGCGCGAGGTAAAATTCTTGATGAAGTGAGAAAGCGGCACAAATTTTAGGCAAGAAGACGACCAAGCTAGTACTTAACAGAAAAATTGGAATCGTCTGTGATATCTTATTCATAAGTCAGCGGGTATGCTCTTTAAAGGTAATGGTGGGATACCCGTAAATTAATTATCGCTTGTTTTTGAGTAGTTTTTGCTCAGTCATTCGTAATTGGAGTCAAAAATGGATAGTCTGTGTACCCTTTCTCTCTAGTACCTCCTAATGTCGTAGGATCAACCTGATTTAGTGGTGCATTCAATAGGAACCGCCGTGGCAAATCTGGATTGGCGATAAATAACTTGCCAAATGAAACTAAATCTGCTTGTTGACTTGTTAACACAGCATTAGCTCGTTCTTGATTATAACCACCGTTAACAATTAATGTGCCACGAAAGCGATCGCGGATATAACTGGTTGGCACAGTAGTATGTTCGCGTCCAAAATCTGCCATTTCCTCAGTTAAATGCAGATAAGCTAAACTTATGTCACTGAGTGCAGTGGCGACATAGCCAAATGTTTCCAGAGGATTAGAATCATGCATATCACAAAGTGTGGCATTAGGAGAAAGCCTTACTCCTACACGATTTCTCCCCCAGACACCAACCATAGCATTCATCACCTCTAACAGTAAACGAGCGCGATTCTCAATTGAACCACCATATCTGTCAGTGCGCTGATTGCTGCCAGAACGAAGAAACTGGTCTAGTAAATAGCCATGTGCGCCGTGAACCTCAACTCCATCAAAACCAGCACTAAGAGCGTTTTCTGCTGCTTGACGAAACTGTTCGACTATATCAGGAATTTCAGAAGTATCTATTGCGCGGGGAGTGACATAAAGTTTGGGGCCAGAAGGAGTCATTGCATTGCCTGTAGGAGCGATCGCAGAAGGGGCAACAGGTAATGCACCGTTTGGTTGCAAGTCAGGGTGAGAAATACGTCCTGAATGTCGTAGTTGCAGGAAAATTCTTCCACCTTGTTCATGCACAGCATCGGTTACTAACTTCCAACCAGCCACCTGTTGAGGGGAATGAATGCCTGGTGAGTTAGGATAGTTAGTTTCACCCGATGGGGAAACTTGGGTTGCTTCTGCAATAATTAGTCCAGCACTGGCACGTTGGGCGTAATAGATAGCGTTGAGTGGAACAGGTGCATTGCCCACACCTGCACGACCACGACCGCAGGGAGCCATAATCATGCGGTTAGGTAGTTCCAGCTCGCCAAGATTGTAAGGAGAGAATAAATTGATATCAACAGGTGTAAAAGTATTTTGGTTATCGATCATAGAGTAGTAATTACACAATTTTTCCGTTTTAATTGGTGTTGTCTTTTGTGACTAGAATTGGCAGTATTTCTGGTTCATTTGTCGTTTAATGATTAGGAAATCTATTGCTATTCATTTTTAGATAAAATTTCACTGCTGTTTACGGTTCATCCGCCGACGCACGAGGTAAAGTAAAAAGGGTGTTCCTAACAACGACATAATTATACCGACTGGTATTTCTTGGGGTCGGAGTAGAGAGCGTGCGCCCAAGTCAGCCCAGACTAGCATAGAGGCTCCCAGTAGGGCAGAAAACGGCAAAACAGTGCGATAATCTAAGCCAACAATTCCTCTACTTATGTGTGGCATAACCAGTCCAATAAAACCAATTGGGCCAGCTAATGCAACTGAACTACCTGCAAGTATGACTATAGTGATTGTGATTATGACTTTGACTCTAGCAGTTTGTTGACCCAAGCTTTGAGCGATCGCTTCGCCTAAACTGAGTACGTTGAGTTGTCTGCCTAAAGCAAAAGCGGTCAAAAGCCCGACTATCATCCAAGGCATTACCGTCAAAAATAAATTGAAGTCTCGACCTGCTAGAGAACCAGCTAGCCAAAAACGAATTTCTTCTAAGGCTCGGTCACTGAGAATGAGTACGCCTGCGGTAATTGAGGACAGCATAGCAGTCAGAGCAGCTCCAGCTACGGTAATGTTGAGCGGGGTCGCACCACCAGGCCCTAAAGAACCAAGAAAGTAGACTGTAAGTGCGGCCACTAAAGCTCCAAACAAGGCGACAAAGGTAATTAAGGTTGAGGACGATATACCGAAGCCAAATATAACTATGACTACAGCCAAAGCAGCACCAGATTCAATACCTAAAATCCCTGGCTCGGCTAAGGGGTTTTGGGTTAATCCTTGCATGAGCGCTCCAGCTACAGCTAGACTTGCACCCACCATAGTCGCAGTCAGCAGTCGTGGTAGCCGCATTGTCAAAATAATCAGGTGTTGTGTAGAGCCGTCGAATGTTGTGAAGGCTGTAAGAATACTGCTGAAAGGGATATCTGCGGCCCCATAAATTAAACTAGCGAATGTGCCTAGCAAAAGTACAAGCAATGCCAACGCCATACAAAGCTTCCGATTAGAACGCCATCGGAATCTTTGTTTTGGGGGTAGTCTTTGAGTGGGACTGACCATTCATATTCTCCTAAAAGTTTTTGAGGAAAATTACGTATTTTATGCTTGATATTTAAACGCTCATCCTACTGCTTTAAGCTAATCGTCATTCATTTCTCCAGAATGAGTTTTTTGTAGTAAGGGATTCAGCCTTGGTTTTATCAACTTAAATGCTCATTAACTTATGATATGAACTTGAGCTAAAGCGTAAATCATGCTGCTATTTGAGAAAAACTCAGGATTCATCTTTTTCGATTACGATACATCAAATAGAAAAAGTAAGGGCCGCCAAGAGCGGAAATTAGCAAACCGCAGGGGAATTCTGTCGGAGCGAAAACAGTTCTAGCAATAAAATCTGCCCCAGCCAAAATCAATCCACCCATCAAGGCAGCTACTGGTAGTAGTTTTTCATGCATTGACCCTACTAGTTGCCGTGCAATATGCGGAGCTATTAATCCGATAAAGCTAATCATACCAACTGTAGCGACACTGGCCCCAGTCAAAGCCACACTCAATAGCAGTAATATAGTATGTTGCAACTTCACCCGACTGCCTAAGCCAGTAGCGACGAAAAAACCCATTTGTAGAGTATTCAATTCACGCGCTTGCCGTATTGCTAGTAGTCCAAATACTGTAGTCCAAGGCAGCAAGGGCCAAAAATCCTTCCAGCTTTTACCAGAAATACTGCCAGCTAGCCATATCAAAGCTTGATTAACGTCGTATATCTTACCGAAGGTAAGTAATAAGGTGGTGATTGCTTGTGCAAATAAACCTAGCAATATCCCTACTAAAACCAAACGCAAAGCCGACCTCTCACCAATACCAGTTAATAGGTAAAGAAGTATTGCTATGCCAAGACCTCCACTCAAAGCAGCCAAGTGTAGAGTGTAAGGTGGAGCTTGTGGGAACAGTACAATTACAATCACTGCACCAAGACCTGCACCCATACTCACACCAGTAATACTAGGGTCGGCTAGAGGATTTTGTGTTAGTCCTTGCATGATTGCGCCGGCAATTGCCAGGCTTGCTCCTACTAACCAAGCAATTAAGACTCTGGGTAAACGCAGAGTGACAATTACAAAAGGAGACTGTGGATCTTGGGTTTTTAAACCGAGAATAGCTTTGACAATATCTGCTGGTGAGACAGGATATCTACCCACGGTCAAGCTGATTACTAAAATGGCAAAAGTTAACAGTAGTAATATCAGTATTACTTTGAATATTTGCCCAGAGTTTCGCTTTAACAAAAATCTCTTCAGCGATCGCACTACTATTTGTGATTGACTACTAGTCAAGGCTCATCTCCTACTTAGCCATTAGTTAATTTAGAGACATTAGTTTATGCCTTCGTTTTGGTACAAGACGTATTTTTCCAAATCATCCACCACTTGGTTAGCAGCAATTGGGCCAAAGCCAAACCAATAAAAGTTGACTTGATGAACTTTGTGCTGCTGTACAACCTTTAATTTCGACCATAACGGCTGTGTGCGAATTTGCTCCCAAGCTGTATTTCGTTGCCTAATGTCATCAGAGACCACAAACATCACATCGCCATCGGCATCACTTAACTTTTCCCACGAGATCAGATAAATTGAACCGTAGCCGGGGAACATTTTAGCAATAAATGTTCCATCTACAGTTTGAGAAGGTGGACGTGATAATCCGATTTGCTCAACAATTTTTCCTCCAAAAAATTCTTTATTGAATAGTGAAATTGAACTTTGTTCTTTCGCATAGACGATAGAAACTTGAGTCGAAGCAAGTCGAGTTCCCATCTGCTTTTTAAACTTTTGCAAACGGTTTTGATAATCGCTGAGGATCTCAACAGCTTTATTTTTCTGGTTTAAGGCATCAGCAATTAAATAAAATACAGTTTCCCAGTCCGAATTGCCACTTTTCGGGTCAATCAAGACTGTTGGTGCTATTTTCGACAGCAGAGGATATATTTCTTGGCGGTATTTACTAGTCAAAATCATGTCTGGCTTCATAGCAAGAATATTTTCCAAGTTGACGGGTAACCAAGGTGCACCTGTCTCTTGAATGTTCTGCCAAGTTATTGGTGAAATTCCTTTGATTTCTTGTAAATAGGAGACATACTGCTTGGGAGCGCCAGCAGGTATAATCCCTAATGCCAGTACATCTTCAAAAAAGTTAGAATCCAATACGACCAACCGTTTAGGATTGATAGGAATTGTTTGGGTATGGTTTAAGTTGCTGATTTTGGGGAGACTAGCTTCACAACTACAATTCCCTAACAGTAGTAAAATCAGTAATCCTAAAAATACTACTTTGCCCCTGTTCCTTGTGTTATCTCTCATGAATTTATTGATTATGTCAAATCTTTAAAACTGATACTTCACAGTTGCCTCTACACTAAAGGGTTCGCCTGGAAGAGTGCCTACTTGATAATACACAGTATCAAATATGTTCTTGAAGTTGAGTCCAACCTGTAATTGGTTAGCACGGTAATAAAGAGCAGCATCAGTGGTGACATAACTTGGCACGGTAACATTATTATTTAAATCTGCTTGGCGATCGCCCACATAGTTAATACCTATGCCACCTCCAAATCCTTTGAATGAACCATAAGGAATTATGTACGTTGTCCATAAAGAAGCACTATTCTTGGACACTTCAGGAAGTAGAGTTCCGGTCTTATAGGTGTTGTCTTTAGTAATACTGGCATCGGTATAGTTATAAGAGCCGATGATATTCCATCCAGGAGCTATTTCGCCAGTAACATACAACTCAATACCTCGACTTCGCTGCTCTCCAATTTGGATACTGAAGTTTTCATGATCGGGGTCACCAGTGAGAATGTTAGTTTTGGTTAGATCGTACAAAGAGAGAATTGCAGAAAGTTTATTATTGAGCCAATCAGTTTTTACTCCAACTTCATACTGCGTTCCACGAGTGGGTTTAAATGTATTGTTATTGAAATCAAGACCAGTCTGTTGTTCAAAAGAGCGGCTGTAGCTGGCATAAAAAGAAACAGGTTCAATTGGTTGATAAACAATGCCTACACGGGGGCTAAATGCCGAGTCAGATTGCTCACTTGAAGAAATGAACTGAAAAGCATTAGACACAAAATCTTCACGTCCACCAAGGACTAACTTCAAGTTATTAGCCAATGCCAATTGGTCTTGAAAATAAAATCCTAGATCTGCATTAGTTATTTTTATAAAAGGAGAAGTTCTTGGAGGAGTTGGGCCTGGTATTTGTCCATAAACTGGATTAAAAATGTCAAGTGAACCAATTGTACGACCGTAAGAGCTAAAATTAGAAAGCACATTATGAGCGTAATCAACACCAAAGAGTAATTTATGTTCTATGCTACCTGTGTAAATCTTACCAACTACGTGAGTATCTTGAGCAAAGTTGCTGGAACTATAGGGAGAGAAGGACTGAACTACACGAGTTAAAGTACGATTGTCGCTCTCTAAGGTGTCAGTATCACTGATTGTGGAGTTATAGTAAACATTTTGTAGATACGAAAACCGAAAAGCATTATTTAACGACCAGTTATTACCCAAGCGTTGCTCAAAGTTGTAGCCAATTCGACCTTCAACAATCCTCGATCCATCTACACTCGGCTCTCCAGTATATAAGCTTCGGCGAATTTTGCCGTTTGGATTTGGCAGTAAGGTTCCCACAATCGGTAGACCATTTTCGATGTTAAGTCGTGTGTTTTGATAATCACCTTCAATAGTTAGCTTTGTGCCACTAGATGGTTGCCAACTAATAACAGGTGCTACAAAAATTCGCTCTATGTTTTGAAAATCGACAAAACTGCTGGAATTTTTGTAAGAAGCATTGAGTCGATATAAAAGCTTTCTATCTGCTGTTAGAGGCCCAGAAAAGTCAAGGGAGGGTTCGTATTCACTATAAGAGCCAATTTTGAACCCTACTGAGTAGTAAGGATCACTTAGTGGCTGTTTAGTAACTAAATTAATTGCACCTCCTGGTGGTAGTTGCCCGTAAAGTACAGAAGCTGGGCCTTTGAGAACCTCAACCCGTTCTATGTTATTAAGGTTGCTTCCACGTCCTTGACCTGCTTCCGCATCTCTCAAGCCATTTTTCAGAATTCCGTTATCACCGCGAATTTCAAAACCACGTATCGAAGCATTATCAACTTGTCGGCTTGTATTTATAACATTGCTTATTCCCAGATTTCTCAATACATCACCAAGATTTTGCGATGATTGATCTTCAATCACCTGCCTGGGAACAACATTAATTGTTTGTGGAATATCCCGCAGTGGCGTATTTGTTCTCGTTCCCACATTTGTATCATTGACTCGATATCCAGTCTCAGGATAAGCAGTTACCTCCAATTCGATGGCTGGTTGCTTTTGTGTAGTTGTTAGTCGTGGCAGTGGAGTCGTTTGTTGCTGCGCCGTAGATGCAGTAGTACTCACCCCAAATACCAACCCCTCAGTCTGGCTATCAAACAACTCTACTACTGGCGCATTATTATCTCCCGTTACTGTTAGCCGGAGTGTATTTGCATCCACAGGTGTAACTATTACGGATGCAATACCTGCTACTGGTTTTTCTTGTTTGAAACCTTCCCCACTAGTAAGCTGTAACTTGGCATTTTTGATATCTGCAATGTAGGAATTACCTTCAGTTTTCCCAGAAACGAATAATTTCTCCGAATTGGGTGTAACTAAAATTATCTCTATTCCTTTGTCGGTGGTGTTTACCTTCACATCCATCACTGACACGACATCGGTTGTGGCTTGACTTATTTGAGAAACAGAGTTCTGATTCTTTGGTTTTCTTAATAAATATGCAGCACTGCTTTTGGCAGACTGCACATCACTCAAACTATGAATCTTTGGGGTCGGTTCAACTTGATTGGCTACTGTCTGTTGGGGTAATGGTTGCTTGTCAGTTGCATTTGGTGTCTCCTGACCCCGAACAGGAAGAGTATAGGCTACCATTGATGCAGTAAATAAAAGACTTCGCCAAAATAAGATAGATAATTTTTCCAAAGCCACTATCACTCCTCACAATTCGCTATTTACTTTGAAATCACCACACCACAAAATATGCCAAAGATATGGGCGATCGCAGAACGAATCATCCTTTATCTTTTGGCATTCATATTTTTAAAACAATACCAACAGTTGGTAACAGTTACCAACATTTTTGGTTACAAAACTTTGACAAATAGCACTGCTGTTTAAATCAAGCAAATAAGTAGCAGAAACCTTTCTCTTAACTCACCTCCTTGAAACCCCGATTAAGTCTTAACTTATTAATTGTTCGTAGCATGAGGAGTTGGAACGGGAGGCTGAGATTGAAAGCGCTGTTGATAGCGACGTAAGGAATCGCGCAATCGATTCTGACTTGTAGATTTTATGGAATCAGATTCAGACTGGCGTTGATGCCGTAGTAACTGCCTAACTTGAGACTGGCTTGGACTTGATATATCCGATTCTCCACGCCGACGACGGCGGGGCGTTGCTTGGGGCTGACTAGATGCATCAGATTCCACATTTTGCCGCCGAGGAACCGAAATAGATTCTCTCTGTTTGACAACAGATGGTTTTGGTGTAACAGATTCACGCTGCCTTGTGGGTTCGGGATTCACATCAGCAATAGTTCCTGAAGTTAACCGCCGCCTGCGTCTGGGGGTTTCTGTAGTAGAACTAGAATTATTCGCATTGCTCTGGTTTGTTTGTTGTGCTTGTGTCTGTCTTTTGCGTTCTTGAAGTTCACGGTAATGCTGTGAACCTTCTAGGGCATATTCAGTAGCAATAGACACACCTTGTCTTTTTTTAGATGTCGGTTTTAATTTCCAATCCCGCGCCTGTCTCAATGTTTCTTCATCTAAATCATGATTTCCGCTAGAGTGAGCAATATGCACATTTGTGACATTCCCTCGTTCATCAGTATCAACACTTACCTCTACCCTACCTTCGATTCCTCGCCGTCTTGCTGACTCTGGATATCTGGGACGACAACTGTCTTCACGGCAAGCTGCGCGACCGTTCTCGGAATTGTTGTTATCGCCAGTGCCAGCACTGTTTTCTGAACCAGCGTTTACTCTTGGAGTCAAGGAAGATGTAGCTACTGTAGAACCATTTCGTCCTTCATTGCCATTGCCGATGTCTAAATGACCACTAGTGCCAGTACCATTACTACTACCTCTACCTGAGTTGCTGTTAGTGCCAGTACCACTGCCGCGACCTAAATCTTCATTAATGCCAGTACCATTTCTACTAACATGAACAGAACCAATGCTAGAGCTACCCGTTAAGATAGAGTTAGTGCCTCCAGCAAGTGTTTTAGAATCTCTTATATCTCGCAGCAAATTTTGGAGCTTGCTACTATTGCCTCGCTCATTTTCAGATGAATGGGTTGACGAAGAATTAGTAGCAAATGAGGTAGATTGAGCCGTTGATGATTTTTTAATAGTTTCTTGGTTCGCTACTTTAATTGGTTTTACAAGTGTTGGTGATGTTTGTAGTTGTTTTACTAATTCCTGATTTGGGGTTTTTGAGATAGTTTTTTGAGGTTCTCTACGAGAAAAGTTTTTTGTTGGGATTGTTTCTATCGGAAATTGTTTTTCTGCAACTACTGGTGAATTTTTCAGCTCAGTTACTTTGGTAAGTTTTTGTACTGGAGTCATAGAAGAACTATTTTTTGGTTCCTTTAGCGTTTCTTGTTTTAAATGTATAGGTGTATTTGCTAGCTCTTTAGCAGGTGTTTCTACAATAGTCACTTCAATTGGTTCGTTTTTACTTAATGGGGCTTTTACTAATAAACTGTTAACAGCAAAAATGGCTAAAACTAGTAATCCAATATGTAATGCAAATGAGCCAATCAAACTAAAAGCAATGAAAGATTTTAGTGTCGCGGCTTCTTTTTCTCGGCTCTTTAATACAGTCTCAGAAAGGCTCATAATTTACTGTTTCCAAAATTAATTACTTGAATTAGCTCAGTGAACAGAAAACTTTAAATAACGAACAAAGTGTATATAGCAGTCCTAAATCATTTGTGAAAATTCTATATCTCTTTCTTCTTTCTTCCCTTTGTGTCCTTGGCGTTCTTGGCGGTTTGTTTCCTTATTTATATTTTTCACGACTCATTTAGGATTGCTATATAAGATTTAAATCATTAAATATAATAGTTCCTGAAGCTCTAGAGTAATTACTTTCGGTATTTATGAGATTGTCGTCCCAAAGGTAAACATAAAGGTGTTCCCACTACTGGGTCTGGCACAATTCGACAAGCTAATCCAAACACCTCCTGCACCATTTCTTCTGTCATGACATCTGCTGGATTTCCATAAGCCATAACAGCGCCATCACGTAAAGCTACTAGGTTATGAGCATAACGACACGCCTGATTCAGGTCATGCAACACCATGACAATTGTTCTTCCCTCAAGTTGATTCAAATCCCACAGTAATTCCAGCACCTCCACTTGATGCGCTAAATCTAAGAAAGTAGTCGGTTCATCCAATAATAAAATTCGTGTATCTTGTGCTAAAGTCATGGCTATCCAAGCACGTTGCTTCTGTCCACCAGAGAGGGTATCTACGGCTCTATTCGCTAATTCGTTAAGGTCTGTAGTTGTTAATGCTTTGTTGACTTGATGTTCATCAACAGCCGTCCAAGATTGAAACCAGTTATGTTGATATGGATAACGACCTTGTGCTACTAAATCTCGCACAGTCAATCCTTCTGGGGAGACTGGCCCTTGAGGTAGAATACCAAGTTGTTGTGCAACTGCGGTTGTTGACTGTCGAAAGATATCAGCGCCATTGAGATATACATTACCAATGTGGGGTTTGAGTAATCTAGCCAAACCCATCAGTAAAGTAGATTTCCCGCAGCCATTGGGGCCGACTAGAGCAGTAATTTGTCCTGTGGGAATCAACAGGTTCAGACCAGATATAATTGGCTTGCCGTCGTAACCGAGTCCCAGGTGTTGAGTTTCAAGGACTGTGTTTTCCATAGGACTTTCCAGGGAGCAAGGATAGTTCTCAAGGGTGATCGCCCTTCAAGATAGATATTTAGATTGTATTGTGATGATATTACCAATAATCTTGGCTACTTAATACTGCATTTGGTAAAGATACTCTGACAAAAGACTTGAGGCAATTTAACAGTAGTTTGCCGAATGATTTTCATTAAAAACGGCTTCAGTACTCAATCATGTCGCCCAATGATTAGTTATGCCTATATTTAGCAGCAATATTTGGGATACTCTTTCTCAGATTTGGAGCAAAAATATATCTAGTATTTTACTCAACTTTGTTGGTAAGATTTGAACTACGTTAAATGACGTACCTGATGCAGCAGTCCCAATTCGAGGAACACGAATCTTGGGGTGAAATTGTTATAGGGTTTTGGATACAGGGTAATAGATTTTCTACTTCCCCTTCATACCTTAACTCTAAAACTAAGCTCGTGGTGAGCGACGGATAAGCAAATGTGTATAAGTGTTTTTCAATGAATCCGCAAAAATCCAACTATTTTTTCTGGCAGGGTCTATTGCTGACTACTTCAATAGTGTTTATAAATAAGCCTGTGCGTGTTGTTGCTCTCCCGATTATAGCATCAAAAATATCAGCTAGTAACCAGCAAATATTATCTCAATTAACAATCACAAAGTCAGTTGCACCGATTAGAGAGATTCGGAGTCTGGCTCAGATAGAACATCTGCTTACCGATGCCCAAAAGTTAGTACAGTCGCCGACACCAACTGGTGAACCAGAAACCATATCAGTGACGGGAGTGAAAGTCAATAGCAATGATAAGGGTTTAGAGGTAATTTTAGAGAGGGGAGTCAAGAGCGTAGACGCACAGAGGCTTGTCGATAGACATCGCTTGCAAGTAACTCCGAAAACTGAAGGCAACTCATATATTGCAGACATACCTAACGCTCAGTTGCGCTTGAGTAGTGGAGAGAGTTTTCGTCAAGAGAAACGACGATCAGGGATAGCTGAAGTAACCGTTACCAATATTGATGCTAATAATGTTCGGTTGACAGTGACGGGTGAAGCGTGTGTCCCAACAGTGGAGTTGTTTGATAGTTTTGACAATGCCATAAGTAATCAGCTAGCTATAATCCTTTTGATACAAAGGATTCTTGGCTAAATTTTATTGGATAAGTCCCAGCACCACAAAATCAAATTCCATTTTTTAATATGCTTTTCTAATTTTTATCGAGCATATATTAAGCAATATTACATTACTATTTTTCTATTTACTACCTGGGAATTTAATTAACTCATTGAGTTGGAAATTAAAAATTTAGTAAGTTAACTTTATTATGACACTAATCCTTTCATTAGCAGATTACGCTAAACAACTTTATCAAGCAGAGCCGATTCAACAGAATAACTGCACTGATGACTTTGATATCACCCGTCGGCATCCATTTGGGTCAGGATATCGTCGAGAAATTTGGCTACGAGATTGTATATCCTTAGAAATCTACAACTATCAGTTAAAAAAATCAATAGCTGTAGAATATATAGACAGACAACATTGGATAGAATTTCAATTTTTTATTTTAATAGATTCGCCATCTAAAAATCTTAACTTTAGCACTGGAGAATACTTCTTGAGTGGCAGTGGTATGGCTCCAGAGCATCTTTATTCACCAGAGAATTAATGTTAATACCATACGGGTGACAGTGACGGGTGAGGTGGGTGTACCAGCAGTGGAGTTGTTTGACAGTCCTGAAGGATTAGTGATTGGGGTGACAAGTACCACATCCACAGCACAGCAACCAGCACCGCCACAGCAAAAACTGCCAACTAGTGAAAATCAAGCAACGATTGAACTAGAGGTGACAGCACCGCCTGAAACAGGCTATAAAGTCAATAATACAACTACAGCAACAAAGACACCAACAGGTCTACTTGAGATTCCTCAATCAATTCAAGTGTTCCCTCGCCAGCTAATCGATGATTTGGGCGCGCAAAACCAGGGAGAGGTACTGCGAACAGCAGGCATTATTACAACTGGATTTCCATCGACCCTATTTGATTCTTTTTCCATTCGAGGCTTTGGTAGTACTTTATTTCGTAACGGTTTGAAAGATTTATCAGGAATAAATACTGTTGACACTGCTAATACAGAGCGAATTGAACTCCTACGCGGCCCTGCTTCGGTGTTATACGGACAACTATCCCCAGGTGGTGTTATCAACCGTGTTACTAAACAGCCACTATCAGAACCGTATTACTTTGGTCAGATACGTGTTGGAACTGAGGAAACTGTTGAACCCTCAATTGACATCTCTGGTCCGTTAAATCAAGATCGGACTTTGTTGTATCGCTTGAATGCCAACTACGAGAGTGCAAACAGCTTTGTAGATTTCGTAAACCGACAGCGTTATTTTGTAGCACCAGCCTTGACTTGGCTAATTGGTAAAAACACCAACTTAACACTAGAAGGTGAATATCAGGATGTTGAGTATCCAAATGGTGATCCAGAGGCGGGGTTAATAGCTAATGGTACTGTTTTTTCAAATCCCAACGGCAAGATTCCACGCAGTCGTAATTTAGCCGAGCCTTCAGATAGTAACCGTTTTCAAGAGAGTCGAATTGCCTACCATCTTGAGCATCGCTTCAGTGATAATTGGGTTTTACGTAATGGTTTCCAATATGGAAACAAAAACACTAACCCTGCGCGGGGTTTGGCCACATTCTCAGATAGTCTAGAAGCTGATAATCGCACGCTAGACCGCATCGCTTCCGATTACAGTGAAATAGATAACGAATACTTCACAGATACCAATTTGACGGGTCAATTTCAAACTGGTAGCATCGAGCATAAACTATTAATTGGTTTTGATTTGTTTTGGTTAGATACTAAATCTAAGGAAAATATTTATACACGCAGTCCAATCGACCTGTTCAATCCGGTGTATGGCACGCCTGTAGGCTCGGTTACGGGTAGTAGTGATAACTCTAGTACCAATAATGCTCAAGGGATTTATCTTCAAGACCAAATCTCACTAATTGACAACCTCAAGTTCCTTTTAGGAGGACGCTTCGACTGGCTAAATAGAAGCTCTTTCAACAACTTGAATGGGCGGAGTACTAGTCAAGATAATAATGCTTTTAGTCCACGTTTAGGCGTAGTTTATCAACCGATTAAATCCCTAAGCTTCTATGCCAGCTACAGCCAATCTTTTCAGCAGGTCATCGGTACTGATGCGCGGGGGAATTCTTTTCAACCGAGCCGTGGCACTCAGTATGAGGTTGGAGTAAAAACAGACTTACTCAATAATAAATTATCTAGCACTTTAGCTTTCTATGACTTGACTCAGACTAACCTGACAACAGTCGATCCGAATAATTCTCGCTTTAGAATCCAAACTGGGGAACAAAGAAGTCAAGGGATTGAACTTTATACTACTGGAGAAATCACACCGAGTTGGAACATGATTTTCTCCTACAACTACATAGATCCGCGCGTTACTAAAGACAACAGCATCAAAGTGGGGAATTTTCTTAACGTTCCTCAAAACACTGCTTCTTTGTGGACGACATACATTGTTCCCACCGGTTCTTGGAAAGGATTTGGTGGTGGATTGGGTCTTTCTTATGTGGATTCGCGCTATGGAGATTTAGCAAACACCTTTACATTGCCCTCTTACTTCCGCACTGATGCTGCTCTTTACTACCGCCGCAACAACTTGCGAGTACAACTCAATCTCCAGAATTTGTTTGACACTCTTTACTATGTCGGGGCTAACGGTCAAACGCAAATTTTTCCGGGTGCGCCCTTTGAGGCATATTTCAGCGTGGGCTATGAATTTTAAGCTGTATGTAGTACAGGAGCAACTGCTATTAGTTAGACTGCTGATGTTAGGAGTGGTATTAGATTGGAGCTATGAGTAATAACAGGTTTATAGTCGAATGGCACTAAGTTAAGCTGAAGGGTATGCAGTGTAAGGATTGCAGAGGAGCAAGGGGGCAGGGGCGCAGAGGGGAATTTCTAAATATCCGAACCCAAGCTTAAAACTTCTTCTTTCTCCCCTGCACCTCCGCTCCTCTGCACCCCTGCTGCCTCAACGATTTTCTCTTTTCTTAGTGCCATTCGTTTATAGTCTAATACCATGCCTCTTCACTGCAATAAATATTGATAGTTCATTTACTGCAACTGTGACATTGGAATGGAAATTTTGATTGAGCATTGAATATTGGCAATTATCAATTATATAGTTAGTGACTACTACCAATAGTTATGCTTATCCGCACTCTTTCTGTTTTTTGCCTTTTATCATTGTGTGCTTGCAGTTTATTTTCATATTCATATAGCCCGTTACCTAAATCACCATCTCAAGCAGATGTTCACATAGTCAAACATACAATGGGTGAAACAGCTGTTCCCCTACACCCCCAAAAGATTATTTCTTTAGATCCCCAATCTACGGAAGTAGCTATTAGCTTGGGAGTAAAACTGTTCGGCTATCCTCAAAAAGAAATACCAGCATCATGGCAGCGTTCTGATGCTGTAGACATTGGCTTACCACCTAATTTTGAGAAGGTTCTTTCTGTGAAGCCTGATTTGATAATAAGCATTGATTTCGGTTTTTTAGAAAGCTACAATTTATGGTCGCACATTGCACCGACTGTTGTATACCAAATTACAAAAGACGTAGCAGGCTGGAAAAGATCATTCATGCAACTAGCCCAAGCATTAAATCAAACACAAAAAGCAAAACGAATAGCAGCGCTCTACAATGCACGAATAGCCCAATTCAAAGCAAGCATGGGCGAAAAACTCAAACACACTCAGGTATCCGTTGTACATATTTTTCCAGGTAGGATAATTATCCGCACTGAAAACTCGTTTTCTGGTTCAATCTTACAGGAGCTTGGTTTAGACCGTCCACTCTCCCAAAAACCGAGTGCTGTACCAGATTTTACTAAGATATTTGGTAATACTAGTTGGTACTTTATATCCCCTGAACTTCTGAGTTTGATAGATGCAGATGTTTTATTTGTTGTAACTTCTAACTTTTCTCAACCCGACGATGCAAAACTGGCAATTCAACAGTTGACAGCACAACCTTTATGGTCAAAACTCAATGTAGTCAAGCAAGGTAAAGTTCATGTAGTGGGGCAATATTGGCTGATTGGTCATTATTTATCTGCGAATCTTGTGCTAGATGATGTGTTTAAGTATTTAGTGGAGAACAATTGATTAAGTTTTTGTTAATTTAAACAAATTAACATTGACTACAGTACAGTTATTGTGTGGTAGTTTGTTTAATTGATTTTGTCAAATATTGGACTAAATCATCTATGATTCGGTTTGCGGAGATTGGGCCCATACCACGCCAGTAAGAGCCAACTCCATACACCTTTGAGCGTTGCACAACTTTTAACTTATGCCATAGTGGAGATACTAGTAAATGCTGTTGTATTGAGTTAAGATTTGGACTTGCTGCTGGCCAATCTTTAACTAGAAATAGGATATCTCCATCAACTTCGTGCAAAAGTTCCTCAGATATGGGAAGAAAAGCGTAACGTCCTCCTAAGCGCAAGCGGATACTCGTTTCAAAACTTAGTAATTGATTTGGCGGACGTTTAATACCAGCATCGCGAAAAACCTCTCCTTCAAAACTTGCAGCTTCAGGTAGGATAAGCCCATCACTACGCAATTCAACCACTGACACAACTGTAGTTAACCGAGACTGACTCATAGAAGCTCTCAACTGTGCTAAACGTGCATAATAGTTAGCCATTAACTGCTGTGCTAAATCAGTTTTTCCCAAAGCATCAGCAGTAAAAGCTAAGAACCCTTTCCACGGTGCATCTGGGTCAAAAGTACCTAAAACTGTAGGTGCAATGTGAGACAACAGATTGTAAATGTCTTGATGGGAACTTAAGCCTAAAATTAAGTCTGGCTTGATTCGCAAAAGTTTTTCCAGATTAGGTGATTCAAAACCAATATCTTCAATACCTTTAAGCTTGCCTACTAATTGCTGCAAGTTATCTACAGCATCTTTTGGGGCAGCAATAGGCTTGACTCCCAAGGCAAAAGTAGGTTCTACTAAAGCGGGAACCAAAACTGCAACCCGTTGTGGATGGGCAGGAACCATAGTTTCACCCATGACGTGTTTAACCACGCGCATACTTGTTTTATCAGGTGATTTAGTTAACAGATAACCTTTGTTAACTGGTAACGTCCACAAGTTACAACTATACAAAAATAAAAGTAGTAACAATGCCATTAAAGATAGCCACTTTTGCATGATAGTTACTTTTACAATTGCCACTTTAAAGTTGCCTCTACCTCAAACGGTTCGCCGCGAAAAACACGATTAATATTGTACGCGCCTTGGTAATAAAGAACATCAAACAAATTTTGGAAATTGAGGGAAGCCTGGAATTTGTTGTGGCGGTAGTATAAAGCAGCATCGGTGCGAACATAACTCGGCAACGTGTAGGTGTTAGTCAAATCACCTTCTCTGTCACCAAAATAGAACACACCCAAGCCGCCTCCCAACCCTTGCAGTTTGCCTTTGGGGATAATATAAGTTGTCCATAAAGAAGCGCTATTTACTGGAGTATTAGTAAGTAAATTTCCGACTTTAAAAGTGTTGTCACGAATCACACGACCATCAATATAGTTGTAAGCGGCAATAATATTCCATCCTGGGGCAAGTTCCCCTGTGAAAAATAGCTCAACACCTCTACTTCTCTGCTCACCAACTTGGATACCATAGGTGGGATCGTTTGGATCTGTTGTTACAATGTTGCTTTGGGTGAGTTGGTACAAAGCAAGTGTTGCGGAAAGTTTATTATTGAGCAAGTCGGTTTTGACTCCAACTTCATACTGAGTACCGCGTGTAGGTTCAAAGGAATTGTTATTAACATCTGTACCTAAAACTTGATCGAAAGAGCGACTGTAGCTAGCGTAGAGTGAAACAGGTGGAATCGGTTGATAGACAATGCCCAATCGAGGGCTAAACGCTGAATTTGATTGGGCTATTACACTTGCGGGGTCAAATGTAAGGATCTTTTGATCTTCAAAGTCACCACGTCCACCCAAGATCAACTTCAAATTAGGTGCGATCGCTAATTGGTCTTGAAAATAAATTCCTAAGTCATCGAGTCTCTCCTTATCTTTGCGACCGCCTATAATATTTCCTGGTGTCTGTCCATAAACTGGATTGTAAATATCAAGCGACGGAAAAGTTCGGATTATAAAACTGTAGGGTGAAACTATCCGTTGATACCAATCAACGCCAACGAGCAATTGGTGTTCTAGACCAAAAGTGTTGAATTTACCTACCACATGGGTATCTTGAGAAAGGTTGCTGACGCTAGTCGGACCCCAAATCTGCTCAAAGCGATCGACAGTACGGTTATCTGCCTCTAAACTTGTTGGTGTGACGTTAGTAGTATAAGGTCGCTCTACAAACGCATAGCTCAAGCTATTGTACAAAGACCACTGATCGCTAAAATTATGCTCAAATTTATAGCCAGCTCGTCCTACTGTCACCTTCTCTCTGTCTTGCGTCGGATCTCCCACATAGGTGTTAGGAGAAAACTTGCCATTGGGATTTGGTAGTATTGTTCCAATTGCGGGTAAACCCAGAGGGGAGAGTTCCGCTTGTCGTGAACTGAGATACTCCCCGGATACAGTCAACTTTGTGTCACGACTCGGCTGCCAAGTAATCACGGGTGCAAAAAAAGTCCGCTCTGCGTATACATGATTAATATAGCTGCCGGAATTTTCGTAGTCAGCATTGAAGCGATACAACAGCTTTTTATCAGTCGTTAGAGGACCTGTAAAGTCTATGGAGGATTTATATAAGCTATAACTACCGACATTACCCTCTATTGAGTAGTAAGGTGTACTGAGTGGCTGTTTAGTTATGAGATTATACACACCTCCCGGTGAGCCATTTCCGTAAAGTACCGAAGCTGGCCCTTTTAATACCTCTACACGTTCTATGTTGGCAAGGTCATTTTGAAATGGAGTACCAATAAAACTAGTGAGGTTATCTCTCAAGCCATCTCTAAGACTACTTGAAGCCTCAACATCAAAACCACGAATAATCACACTCTCGCCAATGCGGCTTGGTTCCGAGTTCTGACCGATACCAAGATTTCTCAGGACATCGCCAACACGTTTGTCTGCTTGATCTTCAATCACTGCCCTTGGGACAACTTGAACCGTTTGGGGAATATCTCGGTTCGGCGTAGGAGTTCTCGTTCCTGTAGTAGAATCAGGCACGCGATAACCTGTGTCTGATGGAGCAGTCACCTCTAGTTCTATGTCTGGTTGCTTCTCTGGTGTCTGCTGTGGCGGCGTTGGTTGTTGTGCAGTTGTAGCAGTAGGAGTTACTCCAAATACCAACCCCTCAGTCTGACTATCAAACAGCTCAACTACTGGTACTGCTGTTTCTCCAGTCACTGTTAACCGCAATGTATTGCTATCCACAGGTGCAACTATTACATTGGCAATACCTACTGCTGGTTTCTCTTGTCGGAAACTCTTCCCACTAGCCAATTGCAACTGGGCATTCTTGATCTCTGCAACGTAGGAATTACCTTCAGTTTTTCCAGAAACAGACAATTTCTCAGAACTGGGCGTGACTAAAATTACCTCTATTCCTTTATTTGTGGTATTTAGTTTTACATCTGTTACCGACACCACGAGAGTTACTGCTTGGCTAAGTTCGGGGACAGAGTTTTGCTGACGGGGTGTCCTTAATAAGGATGTAGCGCTGGTAAGAGCAAATTGTACATCGCTGAGGTTCAAAATCTGATGACTGAGTTCAACTTGATTAGCTGCTGTCTGTTGGAGTGACGGTTGCTTAGAGGTTGCATTTGCTGTCTCCTGGCCTAGAACAGGATGAGTATACGTTACTATTGAGGCAGTTAATAAAAGACACTGCCAAAACAAGATAGAAAGTTTTTCCAAAGCCACTATCACTCCTCAAAATTTGCTATTTTCTTTGAAGTCAGCACACCACAAAATATGCTAAAGATATGGCGATCGCATCAGCAATCAGCTTTTATCTTTTAGCAACAGGAATGCTAATACAATACCAACTATCATGTGCAATACCAACATTTTTGGTGATAAAACTTTGACAAATTACAACTAGATGCGATCACCACTTTTAACCAACTATATTGGTAAATCTTTGTGAACTGGTATTATCTTTGACGATTTTCATTCAAGTTAAGGTGATAAATTTAACTATCTCTCAATCTCAATCAAACTTTTAAACTAATCTTTGCTAAATGTATAGTCATGAACAGTGAACAAGCTAATAGCTCCTGGATCGACCACTACCGTAAGCACGGTTACGTCGTACTCGAAAAGATTCTGCCTTTAGAACTAGTAGATGCTCATGTAGCAGCTTGTGAGGAAATTCAACGCCGACATGGCATTTATCAGAAATTTCCTTGGAGAAAAGAGCCATTGGAAAACGAAAAAGCCTTTTGTGAGGAATTATTAGCCCTCGATGATAACCATGAACCCACAAAGAGTCTTAGAAACGACCCAACACTTCGTTGGTATTTAAATACCCTTTTCCAAGAAGAGGCGGTACTCAAATACGGTTCTACAAGTTTATGGGAGAGAGGCCGCGAACCGCACTCGGACACAGTGATGTTGTTCCGCGACCCACCTGATAAAGTCTGTCGTGCATGGTGTGCGCTCGAAGATATCCATCCAGACTGCGGAATGTTTTATGTGATACCTGGAACGCACAACAATGAGCGGATTCGTATTTATGACGAGGTTCTCAACAGCCATCCTGAGATTTTTGAGATACTTCGCTCACCGTCACCGAATGATTCAGAGAGTGCGTTTCTCGAAAACCGAGCTATTTGGAAAGTGGTTTGTCAGAAGACAGCCTCTCTCACAAAAGGTCTACCAAGAATTCCGTTCTCGATTAACAAGGGTGATGTGGTGCTGTTCGATCCAAACGTAATTCATGGCACTATGCCTGCGCCCAATCCCTCACTCACCCGCAAAGCTATTGTCACCGAGTGGCACACGCGCTCGGTTCGTAGCTATTCCTACTCTGAGTATTTTGGTTTGCAGCATGACAGAAGGCAGTTATCATCAGCTAACTAGCTGACAAAAGAGTGAACTAACGGTATTTACAGCAATTTTCAGGTAATTGAACCACAAGCTAAGTTAGATTGAAGAAATAATATTGTATGAATAGATGGCAGTATCTTACTCAAAGGATTTGCGTGAGCGTGTGATTATGGCGTGGGGTCTATTTTGGTTATTTGTATGGCGTAAATCCTGTTAGTTTTAATTAGAGTTGCATAATTGAAGTATGAATTCGAGCGATGATTCCTCTGCCTAGAGTGACAAAACAGAGTTAATACTGCATTTGGTAAAGATACTCTGACAAAAGACTTGGAGCAACTTAACATTAGTTTGCCGAATGATTTTCATTAAAAACGGCTTCAGTACTCAATCATAGTCGGCCAATGATGAATTATGCTCATTAGAGCAGCAACCCAAAGAATACTCTTTCTCAGATTTGGATCAAAAATATATCTAGTATTTTACTCAACTTTGTTGGTAAGATTCAGACTACGTTAAATGACGTACCTGATGCAGCAGTCCCAATTCGAGGAACACGAATCTTTGGGTGAAATTGTTATGGAGTTTTGGATAGAGGGTAATAGATTTTCCACTTCCTCTTCATACCTTAACTCCTTAACTAAGCTTGTGGTGAGTGACTCTTGAGCAAATGTGTGTGAGTATTTTTCAATGAATCCGCAAAAATTAAACTATTTTTCCTGGCAGAGTCTATTATTCACTACTTCAATGCTGGTGTCTATAAATAAGCCTCTACGTGTTGTCGCTGTCCCCATTATACCAACACAAATACCAGCAAATAAAGGGCAACTATTACTTCAAACAACAATTATAAAGTCAGTTGTACCGATTAGAGAGATTCGGAGTTTAAACCAAGTAGAGCATTCGCTTACCAATGCCCAAAAGTTAGTACAGTCGCCAATACCCACTGGCAAAGTAGAAACAATATCAGTGACAGGGGTGAAGGTGAATAGCACTGATAAGGGTTTGGAGGTGATTTTAGAGACGGGAGTCAAAAGCGATCGCTTGCAAGTAACTCCCAAAACTGAGAGAAACTCTTATGTTGCAGACATTTCTAATGCTCAGTTGCGCTTGACTAGTGGCAATACATTTCGGCAATCAAAGCCAGTAGCGGGGATTACTGAAGTAAGTATTACTAATATCGATGGTAGTACCCTGCGGTTAACAGTCACAGGTGAATCGAGTGCGCCAGCAGTGGAGTTGTTTGATAGTAATGAAGGGTTAGTATTTGGAGTGACTAATAGTGCAATCACCGCACAGCAAAAACCACAATCTGGCGAAAACCAAGCACCGATAGAACTAGAGGTGACTGCTCCCCCGGAAACAGGCTACAACCCTACTGATACCGCTGTTGGAACTAGAACAAATACACCACTACGCGACATTCCTCAGACAGTTAATGTCATCCCTCAACAGGTGATTAAAGACCAACATATTCTTTACATTGGAGATGCATTGAAAAATGTTGGTGTAGCAGCAGAGCGCGAGCCAGGTTCGCAAGATAGATTTATAATTAGAGGCTTTAATTCTTCCTTTGGCAATATCTTAATCGACGGACTCAGAGGTTTCTCTTTGGGAGGATCTGCTGCTCTCAATCTCAACAATATCGAGCGAGTAGAAGTTCTGCGAGGTCCAGCCTCTGTGCTTTACGGACGAGCTGGGCTTGGCGGTGTTGTCAATTTAGTTACTAAACCACCTTTAAAAGACTCTTACTATTCTGCGGACTTCTCTATTGGCAATTTCAACTCTTACCGAGGTTCACTTGACTTTTCTGGGCCTTTAACAACAAATAAAAATGTCTCCTATCGCTTCAATGCTTCTTACCTCAACTCTGATAGCTTTATTGATTTTTACAACGAGGAACGCTATCAGTTTGCTGGGGCACTCTCGTGGGATATAGATCGTAATACAAAACTGACATTTAATTCTAGTTATGGTGATTACAATAGCAGTCTAACCAACGAAGGGTTGCCCGCGATCGGCACTCTGTATCCAAATCCCAATGGCAAAGTGCCTATTAGTCGTTATGTGGGAGAAGTAGGGACTACAGATATTATTACTACTCGCTTGAGCTACAAAATAGAACATCACTTCAATGATAATTGGTCAATTGAGAATGCTTTTGGATTACTGAATGTTAAAATAGACAACTCCCCAATAGGCAGAGGAGTTCCAATTGCCCTACAGCCAGATAATGAGACTTTGACTCGACGCAGATTTGTTCAGGTTGGTGAGAGTTTCCAGAATGGAACTGATTTAAATACTCTGGTTACGGGACAGTTTAAAACTGGAAGCCTGGAACACCAACTTATTGTAGGAACGGAGTATGCTTGGAGTTTTGTTAATGGGTATAATCAGAATTTTACTGCTTCCTCAATCAACATTTTCAATCCAGTTTATGGGTTTGGAGGAGGTGGTACACTTTCTAACCAATCCAGCAGTTCAACCAATGCTTATAATCTGGGTGTGTATGCTCAAGATTTAATCACCTTATCTCAAAACTTCAAGCTAGTTTTGGGTAGTCGCTATGACTGGACATGGCAGACAAATGATAACAAACTCGCTTCAACCTCAACCAACTTTTCAAGTGAAGCATTTAGTCCCCGTGTGGGTATTGTCTATCAACCCATTAAACCCCTAAGCCTTTATGCTAGCTACGCTCGCGTTCGTTCCCCAGGCTGGACTAACCGCAACTGGGCAGGCATTTCAACCACAGCACGGAACTCAATACGAAATTGGTGCTAAAGCAGATTTGCTCGGTGATAAACTTTCGGTAGATTTAGCTTTGTTTGACCTTACCCAATCTAATATCCTCACTAATGACCCCAATAATTCTGGCTTTTCTATTCCTGTAGGTGAGGCAAATAGCAAAGGTGTTGAGTTGTTTGTTACAGGTGAAATATCCCCAGGCTGGAATGTGATTGCTTCTTATGCCTATGCCGATCCCCGCGTTACCGAAGATAACTCCATTCCTGTTGGCAAAGAACTCCCTGGAGCAGCGCAAAATATAGCCAGTCTTTGGACGACTTACATTATTCCTAAAGGAAACCTCAAAGGATTTGGTGCAGGTTTGGGTTTGTACTATGTGGGCGATCGCTTTGTGGATTCAGCTAACACTCTTAAGTTACCTAATTATGTCCGCACTGATGCTGCCCTCTTCTACCGCCAGGGAAAATTCGATGCAGCACTCAACTTCCAGAATTTGTTTGACGTAAATTACTTTGAGGGTGCTTTCGGTAGTACACCAATAAATACCACAGTCTATTATGGATACCCATTTACGGTTAACTTTACACTAGGGTGGAAGTTTTGAAAACTATCTTGTTTCTACAAAAATGATGTTTGACAAAAATGAAGTAGATGATGCTGAATTTAGATGCAATTAGTAATGGGATAATGCAAAAATATCCTTATGAATGGATTTTCTTTGACAATCTCATACCTAAAACCCAACTAATTGAGTTAAGAAACTCTTTTCCCCCAATAGAAGTTTCCCCAAAAAGGGAGCAACCCCACCACAGATCTGCAATCTTAGTTTACGACGAATTCCAAGAGTTTGTTGGCGATCGTAGAACAAAAAATTTTTATCCAAGCACAGGTTTGAGCAGTGTTTGGCAAGTATTAGTTGAGGAATTACATAGCAGTGCTTATCGAGAAAGCATTGCAAAACTAACCCGGTTAAACCTGGAGGAGCAATTTATAAGTATTTTTCTAAGTCGATTAGACCCAATTGTAAATGGTTCTCATTCGGATTCTGAAGGAATTATCCTCTCACACCTGCTCTATTTTGGTCGTGAAGATTGGAAAACCGAATGGGGAGGATGTCTTCAAATTCTCTTAAACGAACAACTCGAATCTATATTTCAAGAAATTCCTCCTCGTAATGGTACGAGCGTAATTATAGTGCGTTCGGAAAATTCTTGGCACAACGTCTCTCCAGTTTCATCACAAGAGGCATCGCAAGATAGACTTAATGTTCTAGTTAGATTTTATGACCGAATGACTTTATTAGAAAGAGCGAGAGCCTAACTAGTAATAAATAATCAACCAAAATAACTTTGATGTTGAATTTAGACGCTATTCGTAATGGTGTAATACAAGAATATCCTTATCGCTGGATTTTCTTTGACAATCTCATACCCAAACAAGAGCTAATTGAGTTGTTCAACAGTTTTCCATATGAGAAATTTCCAGAAAGACCTGGAGGATTGATTTTGGATCAAGGGGCAGAAGTGGTGACAAATGCAGAAAAGTTTTACGATGCTACCAAAAACAAGTGTTATATTCCTCCTAGCCCAAAGCTGAATAGTGTTTGGCAAACTTTGGTTGACGAATTGATTAGCCCTGCTTATCGAGAAGCTGTTACCAAATTGACTGGATTAAATCTCGATCGCTATCTAATCCGTATTTCTTTATCTCAAATAGATAGCACTGCAAACAAAAGTTTAGCACCTCATAAAGACTCATGGTTTGTGAACAATAGGGACTCAGGAATGGCTCTCTCTCACCTGTTTTATTTCAGTGAAGACTGGAACAGCGAGTGGGGAGGGAGTCTCCAGATTTTAGAAAATGAGCAACGCGAATCTGTTTTTCAAGAGATTCCACCACAATTAGGTAACTCCGTTCTTTTTATATGTGAGCATAACGCTTGGCACGTAGTCGCACCAATTTCACCTCTTGCACTTTGCGAGAGACAGCATCTGATGGTGAGATTTTACGATCAGCAGATTTATTTTAAGTATCTTAAAGGAGAATGATTTACTTCAAGTAGGATGTTTCAACTAAATACTTAGACAGGTCATCGAGAACTCGATTAGCCGCCAACGGACCACAACAGACCCAGTAACTTCCAACTATATAAACCTTGCCCTGCTGAACAGCCTTTAACTTCGACCAAAGAGGCTGGACTTGTAGTTGCTCTCTGGCTTTTTGGGCAGATGCCAGACCAAAGCTGGTGTCGGAAATCAGAAATAAAGCATCCCCATCGGCCTCGTTCAATAGTTCTGGAGAGAGGACATAAACATATCCGTTCGTAAATATGCTCCGACGAGATGTAAGAGCATCCAGATTCTGTGAAAGAGAATTTAACAGACCGATATCGTTCAAGATGTTTCCAAAGAAAGAACCTTTAATAAACATAGTATACCCAGCAATCCGTAAGACAGATATATGAGTCAAAGCTAATCGGTTGCTCATAGAAGCTTTAAATTCAGATATGCGCTTGTAGTATTGAGACATCCATTGCTTTGCGACCGTGGTCTCACCCAAGGCTTGAGCAACTGACCAAAACATTTCTTTCCATGTGGAGTAGCTGTAGTTAATTAAGACTGTGGGTGCTATATGCGATAATAAACCATACATTTCCTGATTATCGGAAAGCCCCAAAATTAGATCGGGCTTGAGAGCTAAAATCTTTTCTAAGTTCGGGGTTCGCGCCCCTATATCCTCTATACCTGCTTGTTGCTTTTGGGATAGGGGATAGCTTAAGAATTTAAGAGGAGCGCCTACTGGTTTGACACCTAAAGCCAAGACAGCTTCGGTTGAAGCCCCATCTAGAACAACCACTCTTTTGGGAGAGATGGGGAGTTTTGTTTCACCCATTTGATGTTTAACTATACGGAAGTTGGCAAGTGTTGATTCCTGGCTGGAAGTAAATTTCTGATGATGGGTTGCTGTTTGGCTACAAGCACACAGTAAAAGCACCATGAACAGACCAATAGTTAACAGTGGCTGAATTTTATGCTTCCAAAGAATTGGAACTCTGCTCTTACTCATCGCCGCCTTTTTTGATACATTAAATAGATAAAATAAGGCGCTCCCAAAGCAGCAGTCAACAAACCACAGGGTAATTCTGTTGGAGAAAACATTGTTCTACCAAGAAAATCTGCTGCTGCGACCAATAATCCCCCAATTAAAGCGGCGACTGGCAATAAATTTTGATGTATTGACCCAACAAGTCTACGTGCCACATGGGGAGCCATTAACCCAACGAAGCCAATTGTACCGGCAATCGCCACACTCGATCCTGCCAGCGCCACGCTTACCAACAATAATTTGCTCCTCTGCCATGTGACTCGGCTACCAAGTCCTTTAGCTATTGCATCACCTAGTTGCAGAGTATCAAGTTCACGCGCCAACAGTAACGCCAAGGGAACGAAGATAACTATCCAAGGTAGCAGTTGCCAGACTTGTTCCCAACTTTTCCCGGCAACGCTACCCGCAAGCCAGACCAGCGCTCTACTAACGTCATTGATTTGACCGAAAGTCAACATCAAAGTCGTGAAAGCTCCCATAATTGCCGCGAGTGCTACTCCCACCAATACTAAGCGCAGAGGTGATTTTTCTCCTGTACCACCTAGCAAATAAATCAGACACGCCATAGCAAAAGCACCACCAAAGGCAGCAAAAGGCAAATACATAGTGGGTACAGTCGGAAATAATACAATTAAGGTAACGGCTGCAAAGGCTGCACCTGCATTTACCCCAACGATGCCAGGGTCAGCTAAAGGATTACGTGTCAATCCTTGTAAAATTGCACCAGAAACTGCCAAGCCCACTCCTACCAACCACGAGATTAATACTCTCGGTAAACGCAAAGTAATAACAACAAAGGGAGATTCTGGGTCAAGTGTAGGTAAACTCAGAACAGCTTTCACTATGTCTACTGGTAAGACAGGATAATCTCCCAAACTGAGACTCATCCCCAAAACAGCGAGGGTTATTAATAGCACTACTAACAATACTCTGGTTACAGACTCTTTGCCGAGTATTAAATTTTGAATTTTGAATTTTGAATTTTGAATTGTTATCATCCTCTTTTTACCCGCCAACGCACTAGGTACAACAAAAATGGCGCTCCCAAAAGTGCTGTCATAACGCCAACAGGCAATTCTTGGGGTCTAATTAACCAACGGGCTGCTAAATCTGCCCATACTAGTAAATTTGCACCAAACACAGCCGCACAAGGTAATACCCAACGATAATCAACACCCATCACTCCCCGCGCTAGATGGGGAATTACCAGACCGACAAAGCCGATAGGCCCTGCTAGTGCTACACCACTTCCCGCTAATATGACAACGCTTGATGCTGTTGCCAACTTGATCCAACCTGTTTGCTGACCTAAGCCTGTGGCTACTGATTCTCCTAAACTGAGAACATTAATCTGTCTACTCAAGGCAAAAGCTGTTAATAACCCCACTACCATCCAGGGCAGCACGGTCAGGAATAGATTGAAGTCTCGTCCGGCTAGAGAACCTGCTAGCCAGAAGCGGACTTCTTCAAGAGTGCGCTCACTCAAAATCAGTACACCTGTGGTAATTGAAGATAGCAAGGCAGTAAGGGCTGCACCAGCAACAGTCAAGTTTAATGGTGTTGCACCCCCTTGTCCAAGAGAACCGAGGAAATAAACTGCCAAGGCTGCTAAAAACGCTCCTAGAAATGCTACAAGGGTAATCAGGGCGGGTGTTGATGTACCTAAGCCAAAGACTATTACTACCACTGCTAAAGCTGCACCTGCATTAATCCCTAATATTCCTGGTGCGGCTAGGGGGTTTTGAGTCAGTCCTTGCATTAAGGCTCCGGCTATAGCTAAACTAGCACCAACCATACTTGCAATTAGTGTGCGTGGTAAGCGCATTGAACGAATGATTATATGTTCATTGGAGTCATCATAATTAGTGAATGCAGTCAGTATTTTGGCAATGGAAATGTCAGCAGCACCATAGGCAATGCTGGCAAATATGCCTAACAATACTCCTAATATCCCAATACCTAAACTGAAAATACGAATGTAGTGTTTTTGTGGACGAAAAATATGTATGTTCATGGATAATTTAAATGCTTAGGTAAATTTGAGTTTGAATTTCATGGCAATATTTCAAACCTTGTAGCCTTGTTACTGAAAATTTTGACTATTGTGTTTTTTATCAACGATACGTAGCTCAAGTTAATATGTAGCAGATATAGCAAATTGTCATTAATTGTATAGTTTCCAGAAAGTATACCAGTTAAATTGGTAAAAATGACAGCCTAAAAAGGTAAAATGCGGGCACAGTATTACTGCTAATGGCAGTAATACTGGAAATGGAAAATTTCATCTTATGTGCAAACCCACAAGTAACTTCCTACTTAAATGTATGTTTTAGCGATCGCTCGGTTTTTGTCCAACTTCAGAAAATCGCGTTCCTCCCCCAAAACTTAACTCTTGCTTTGAGCTATGCACACTCTTATACCAATTTAATGTGAAGTTGCAGATATCTTGATCCCCCTAAATCCCCCTTAAAAAGGGGGACTTTGATAGACATTTTCCGGTTCCCCCCCTTTTCTAAGGGGGGCTAGGGGGGATCGAATTCTATGCAGCTTCATAAAGAATTGGTATTACTTTAGTGGTAGTAATAATGATGTTTCCGTTTCAGGGGCTTATGGTAGCGCTTTCGCTAATACCCCATTTGGTGCTGGTGTTACCCAGCCAATCATTATGGGATAGAAACTAGCTATCGTTTCAACCCCAAATTGGTACTTTCTGGTTGGGTTGGATATAGTCAAGCGATCGCAGAGGTTAGTTCTGGTGCAAATGTTAATAGAGGTGATAAGGCAGACATCTGGAACTGGGCGGTCACTTTAGCTCTCCCTGATTTAGGCAAAAAGGGTAACTTGGGAGGTTTAATCTTTGGTCAACCACCCAAGGTGACGAGTAATGACTTTGGCCCTGCTGTTCTTACTGCTACTAGTAATCTTCGTGAAGATAGCGATACATCTTTCCATTTAGAAGGACTATATCGCTACCAAGTGAATAACAATATCTCAATTACACCAGGCTTGATTGTGATATTTAACCCAGAACAGAACAGCAATAATGACACTATCTATACAGGAGTTGTTCGTACTACATTCCGATTCTAGATAATTTTGCATTAAAAGGACGGCAGTCGTTACAACAGGGAAATAGTCTGCTAGGTCGCTTTGCCGACTTGTTAATAGAACGCTTTTCCGAATTCTGGAGACTGCCGTTGTAGAAGGAAATACGAATTTTTACCCAAATATTGTTCTGAAATGTAGTAAGATCCCATACCGCTTCCCTACAGGACGCTACGCGAACGTGGAAGCAAGCTACGCATAGCGTCTCCGACAGGAGAAGGATACTCGATGGAATGCTCGAATTGGAGTGCGAAGACCTCAAAAAATATGAACTAGCACCGAAAACTTATCTTACATATGTCAAATAACAGTCTGATAAATGGTTGATTGAACTAACTACTTTATATTATTTTTATTACCAAATAAGTTGGTTGAAAAAGATGTAGTTATCAAATTATTTAGTAAATTATTCGCGTATATTTTCTATATTAATGGATAGTAAAAATTCATATATTTTCTATCTGTAACTATACAGATTAATTTAATTGCTTGTTATTATCTATGTGTAAAAAAAAAACCAGTAGGGGTCATCAAATGCAAGTTAGCGCTCGTAATGCTCTCAAAGGAACTGTAAAAAACGTTATCGTTGGCTCTGTAAATAGTGAAGTAACGATAGAAGTAGCACCAGGGGTAGAGGTGACTGCAATTATTACCAAATCATCAGCAGAAAATCTCAAACTTACTGAAGGAAAAGAAGTCCACGCCATAATTAAATCATCAGACGTAATTATTGCCGTAGGCTAAAGTAATTGTTGAGATTCTATTAAGGGGGGGCAGTTTGATTGCCCCCTCTAAAGCGATGTCTACGACGGGCTACGCCTACGGGTAGGTAACTCGTTACTACAACTTTCCTATCAATAATATGTAGATAAGCTAAACCAAAGATATTTAGTCTATTAGCCACATCAGCAAATGTCTGCATAGGATTGCGATCGCACGCTTCTGATGTCCAAATATTTTGATAAACTGCTGTACTGGTGATTGTTCCAAGTATTCTTTAAGAATTATCAAGTCGTATCGCGCACTATGAAGGGGGATAAATCTCAACCCAAAGCCAGCAGTTATAGATGCCGTACTGATTCTTGCATCAGCCATTTCTGTATACCCCACTAGAAAGCAATAATACTTAAAAGACCCCATGTCCTTGCTGCGGGGTTTATTCATTGGGCATTCAATCCAGGGCAAAGAGCAAACTGGCAGTAATAGATCGGTGCTGGTCAAAGAGCAGGGATGATCGAATAAAGGACTATCACGACATTTCCGCACTTAGCTCCCTTAATAGTGCCTGAAATTAATACCAACTTTGCAGGTAAAACTTAGAAAAGTGTATAGACAACTACAATACTTCCTACCAACTAAGTGATAAATTTTACGACTGATAAAGAATTAAAAAGCGATGAACTTAACACCCAGTGAGTTAGAACGCTATCACCGCCAAATGATGCTTCCCAATTTTGGAGAAGCAGCACAAAAGCGCTTGAAGTCTGCAACGGTTTTGGTTACAGGTGTAGGGGGATTAGGCGGTACATCAGCACTTTATTTGGCAGTAGCAGGTGTTGGGCGGCTAATTTTAGTTCGGGGTGGTGACTTACGGCTAGATGATCTGAATCGTCAGGTTCTGATGACAAATGATTGGGTAGGTAAGCCAAGAGTAATTAAAGCCAAAGAAACTCTGCAAGCTATTAATCCTGATATTCAGGTGGAAGCAGTTCATGATTACGTTACGAAAGAGAATGTAGATTCTTTAGTGCAATCTGCTGATGTAGCTATTGATTGCGCCCACAATTTCACAGAGCGGAACTTGCTCAACCAAGCTTGCGTGCGCTGGCAAAAACCAATGGTGGAAGCTGCAATGGACGGAATGGAAGCTTACCTGACGACGATTATTCCTGGCGTCACTCCTTGTCTATCATGCTTATTTCCAGAAAAGCCGGATTGGGATCAGCGTGGATTCGCGGTTCTCGGTGCTGTTTCTGGGACACTAGCTTGTCTTAGTGCATTAGAGGTAATAAAGCTGATTACTAAGTTTAGTCAACCCCTATTGTCACAACTGCTGACAATCGATTTGATGCGAATGGAATTTGCCAAACGACATTCTTATCGCGATCCTTCTTGTCTGGTGTGTGGTAATAGTTCTTGTTCGGAAAATTCGTAAACAACATCTTTATAAACAACCGAATCTACTAGATGAGCCAAGTCTCTGTTATTTGGACTCTTTAAATACTTCATAGTAGCTTACCATTACAATGACATTAATACTCCCGTATCCAGATTACGTAAAACTATTATACCAAGCAGAAATAATTCAGAATAATGATAGGTTAGATAATTTTGAGATCACTAGAAAGTATCAATTTGGGCAAGGGTATTGGCGACAGATTAAGCTACGAGATAGCATATTTTTAGAAATTTCCAATTATCAGCAGCCCAAATCATTCATTTTAAAACTTCATGAGCGAAAGCATCCATTAGAATTTCGATTCCTTATTTTGTTAGAGAGCGAATTTAAAAACCTTGAGTTCAAGACAGGAGAATACTTTTTAAGTGGTAGTGGTATGGCATCTAAGTGCGCTGTATTAGAGCCATCAGCGCGGATAGTAGAAGTAGCTATTCACCTACATCCAAATGTGTTTCATAGCTTTACAGAAAATACATCTGGTAAACTCCCAAAAGAATTACAACATCTAATTAGATGTTGGGATCAACCAACTTATGAACGCTATGGAACTCAAACTCTTGCAATGCAAATAGCAGTACAGCAAATTCTTCAATGTCCATACCAAGGCTTTACTAAACAAATTTATCTTGAAGGTAAGGTTTGGGAACTGGTAGCAATGCTAGTAGAGCAAGAAGTAGAAATCAACCAAGGTTGCTTCCAAATCAATAAACTCAAGCCATCAGATATTGACTGCATCTACAATGTTAAGGAAATTCTGTTGAAACATCTAGACAAACCACCATCTCTTATTGAACTAGCAAGACAAGTAGGTTTAAATGATTGCACAATGAAGCAAGGCTTTAAGCAGGTTTTTGGGACTACGGTGTTTGGCTATCTGCATCACTGCCGAATGGAACTAGCTTATAAGCTGCTTATTGAAAGAAATATGAATGTCACAGAAGTAGCCAGAACAGTAGGTTATGCTAGCTTACCTTCATTTAGTAATGCTTTCCGTAAGAAGTTTGGGGTAAGTCCTAAGTCCTGTCAGAGATAAAAATTCCGTCTCGAATAAAAAAAATTCCGGCTCGAATAAGACGCAAACACTCAAAAGTTATATATTTTTACAATAATTGGGTTGGTATAAATATATTTTTTTACCAATTTAGTTAGTAATAGTAATTGGGAGCTACGGACTGAAAGGAAAATTATACTTAATTCTCAATTTAAATACTTACTATTCACTAAGTGATGTGTGTAAAAATGTTTATCAGACTACCATATCCTGCTGTTTGCTGGTTAATATCTGTTGTTTATCTAACTTTAGCCAATCCAGCATATTCTGAACAACCGTTAGTCAAAAAAACTTTAGTACGCTCAGGTGAAGTTTTTAAAGAAATTCAAACATTGAATCAGCTAGAGTTTCCTAAAACTGATACTTCATATTTATGGAGAGTACCCAGACAGAATAAATTTCCCGAACTTAGTCAAGTAACTACAGATATGGTATTAGTTACGGATGTTCAGGTTAACTCTACTGATAAAGGGATAGAGTTAATTTTAGTCACAGCTAATTCTCTTAAATTACAAGTTTTACCGAAAACTGAGGGTAATTCTTATATTGCAGATATCCCTAATGCCAAGTTGCAACTAAGAAGTGGGGATTTTAGACAATCAAAGCCAGTAGCTGGAATTGCATTAATTACAGTTGCAAATTTAGATGCGAACACATTGCGAGTAACGGTGACTGGGGAAATGAGTGCGCCTGCGGTGGAGTTGTTTGATAGTACAAAAGAAGGTTTAGTTTTTGCAGTGACCCCTAGTACTTCTACTGCTCAACAGCCAACAACAACACCAGAACAAAAACCATCTACAACAGAGCCAGAAAAGCCCATTGAGTTAAATGTGACTGCTCCACCAGATACAAATTATCGGATACCAGATGCAACCACTGCAACGAAAACAGATACACCATTGCGTGATATTCCTGTTTCAGTTCAGGTAATTCCTCAGCAAGTTATCGAAGACCAACAACCGCGTAACTTAATTGGGATACTCAGAAATGCTGGCGTTGTCCAAAATAATTTTTCATCTCGAGTTGCAGACACTTTTTCTATTCGAGGTTTTAGAGCTAGAAACGTTTATAGGAACGGCATCAAAGACCGCTTTGCAGATGGTGCTGCTTTCTCAAGTTCGCTGACAAATATAGATAGAGTAGAAGTTGTTAGAGGGCCAAACTCTGTAATTTATGGTCAAGTCAATCCAGGTGGAATCATTAATGTAGTTACTAAAAAGCCTTTGAGTCAGCCTTACTATGCTTTAGAGGTAAGGCGTGGTGCTTATGAACTTTTTGAACCTTCACTTGACCTTTCTGGCCCTGTAACAAAAGATGGCAGTCTGTCGTATCGTTTAAACACTTCTTACAGAACCGCAGAAGACTTTACTGATTTTTATAATGAAAAGCGTTTTTTCGTTTCGCCTGTTGTTAATTGGCGTATAGGGAAAAATACAAATCTAACTTTTGATTCAGAATATGAAGACATACAACAGTCGCTAGGTACTGGTTTGGAGCAGATTGCTAGTGCAACTATACTTCCTAACCCAAATGGCAAAATCCCTATTAACCGTTATCTAGGGGAACCGACTGATTTCTTTAACCGCCAGCTTAATAGATATAATTACAATCTAGAACATCGCTTTAACGATAACTGGTCTATTAGTAATTCATTTCAAGCTGCATTTTTAACCCTTGATTTACGTGAAACAGCTGTTACCAGTCTACTGGAAGCAGACAACCGCACTGTCGAAAGAAGACAGACTATTTTTCCAAAGCCAACAGAGTATGAAGCTTATACAATAGATACTCATGTTATTGGTGATTTTAACACTGGTAGTATAAAACATAAACTTTTGGCGGGGTTTGACTTATTTAGACAAACCCAAAGTATTAATATACTTAGAAGAGCTGTGGCCCCTCTTGATGTTTTTAACCCAGTGTATGGTCAACCACTAGGTGATACTTTTGGAAGACTTGATCTCTACTTTAGAGATGATGCTTTAGGCTTTTATCTTCAAGACCAAGTGACACTTGCCAATAACCTCAAACTGCTTGTGGGCGGACGTTATGACCTGATAGAGAATGAGTTTGCCAATCGGATTGCTTCAACGGCGAGTGTCCAGTCTGATTCTGCCTTTAGTCCAAGGGTAGGCATAGTTTATCAACCCATAGCGCCTGTCTCACTCTACGTCAGCTACAGCCGCTCTTTTGAACAAGAAACGGGTGCAGATAAAAATGACAATCTTTTTAAACCACGGCTGGGTACTCAGTATGAAGTGGGCGTTAAGACTGATTTATTCGATAACAAACTCTCAGCAACACTTGCTTTATATGATCTGACACTAACTAACGTTTTGACTACCGATCCTACCGATCCTGATTATAGTGTGCAAACAGGAGAACAAAGAAGTCGGGGAGTAGAACTGAGTGTCACCGGAGAGATTCTTCCCGGTTGGAATGTGATTGGCTTCTACGGTTATACAGATGCACGCGTTATCAAAGACAATGATATTCCAGTCGGGAATCGAGTAGAAGGAGTACCAGCTCATGTCGCTAGTTTGTGGACAACTTACACCTTTGGTACTGGCTCTCTCAAAGGTTTTGGAGGTGGAATTGGCTTTAACTACGTTGGAGATAATAAACCAGATAATTTCGATACATATACGATCCCAAGCTACTTTCTTACTGATGCAGCTCTGTACTATCGGAATAATAACTTTAGCATTGGACTCAACTTGAATAACATATTTAATGTTCGATATTATGAAGCAAGCTTTGACTATCTCCAAAGAATTATTCCTGGTCGTCCGTATACAGCACAGTTGACAGTGAAGTGGGAATTTTAATGAGAACAACTCATTGGTTAGCCAAGTGTTTTGTCATATCCCTGCCCCTTTTAGGATTGCTTGCTGTGGTAGTGTGGCTAAACGGTTGTTTCTTTTTTAATTACCCAAAAGTTAGCCATTCTAAGAGTGTTTCTTCTTTAAGTCAGGTTCGAGTAGTTCAGCACTTAATGGGTAAGACAATAGTTCCTGCTCATCCTCAACGAGTTGTTGTGCTTAGTGGTAGTTGTTTAGAAAATGCTTTGGCGTTGGGGATCAAACCTATAGCTGCCCCAAAGTTATTTGTCTCACAATTGCAGCGGTTAGTAGGCCCTTTATCAGGCATTGAGAATGTGGATTGGCTGTCTCCTAGTATAGAAAAGATATTGGCTCTCAAGCCAGACCTAATTCTTGGCATGCATTTTCATCAAGATATTTATCCACTGTTATCACACATTGCACCCACAGTTTTGGCTCCTCCTGGAGCCAGTGGAGCTTGGAAAGAATCTTTTGCTTTCACAGCCACTGTTCTGGGTAAAACTAAAATAGCCCAACAGGTAATGGATAATTATTATGCACGTTTGACACAGTTAAAAGCAAAAATGGGCGATGCCTACGGCAACCCGAAGCGGGAACGCCTGAACACAACTTTAGTCTCGGTTGCCGAATTGCGTACTGATGCACTTTGGCTGTGGGCGAAGGCAAGTTTTTCAGGAGTTATTCTTAAAGATGCGGGTGTTGCACGTCCTTACTCTCAAACTTTGGATAGTCAAGCAACCCTAAGTCTAGGGGGTGGCCCTGCTGCCTATGCTTTATCAAACGAACTCCTGAGTGAGTTAGACGGGGATATTTTATTTCTAGTATCAGAAGACGCACTGGGCACAAGGGATTTACACCCAATACTTGAGCAACTGAAAGCAGAACCGTTGTGGTCAAAGTTGAAAGTTGTCCAACAGGAAAAAGTTCATGAGGTGGGGTTTTACTGGGTTCAGTTTGGCCCCCTTGCAGCCAATCGGATGATAGACGATTTGGAGCTATATTTAGTTAAACAGCAATAAACTATTTAAAAGTTTTTTAAGAGGGATTATGTTGAACTTGAGTGCAATTAGTAATGCAACTATGCAGTCAATTCCCTATAAATGGATTGTATTTGAAAACTTGCTTGACACTTCAGTACAATCTGAACTAGCAAATAGTTTTCCGACTACAAACTATAAAGAATATCATGCTAGAGACTTTGAGCCAGATGAATACCCGGAATATACATATAATGACTACAGGTTTTTTGCACGCTGCATTCTGGATGAAAGTAAGTACAAAGGTCTACAAGATATCAAGGATCTGAGTCTTAGTTGGCAAAAATTGATTGAACAACTTCTCACTCCTGATTATCGAGAGGCGATGGAGCATCTTACTAATTTGGATTTGAAAAACCATTCACTAACAATTTATTTAACACGACATGATTTAGGATTCTGGAACCGTCCTCATACAGATATCCCGCGTAAACATGTTACTCAACTTTTCTATCTCAATGAGGGATGGAACCCAGGGTGGGGAGGGTATTTTCAAGTTCTTAAAGATAATCAGACTACATCTGTAGTTAAAGAAGTTCCACCCTTGCCGCAATATTCAGTTGCTATTGTACGTTGCGATCGCTCTTGGCACATGGTTTCTCCTATTTCCTTGAATGCAACTCAACACCGTCTGCATCTACAGACTTGCTTTTGGCTACCAGAGTCTTAAACCATTTGATTATCAAATTATTAAGATTTCAAGAATCTCAGCAAATCAGAGCATTTTATATCTTACCAGAGACACAAAAGAGCGTTAAACAGTCAGGGATTAGCAGATACCAAAGAGTCCTTTATTTTCGTAGTCTGCTACAACTTTTACCAAAATAGTTAGATAATTGTAGCGATCCGCTTATAGAGCGATCGCCACAACTTATCTACTCATTTCGAGCTATTCTGTAGCAATTATGACATCTGATGCTTTAATCACAGCGATCACTTGTTTTCCCTCTTGAAGTTGGAGATGCTCTACCGACTCCTTGGTAATAATTGCAGTTACCTCCACCCCAGGCACAATTTCTAATATGACCTCAGAGTTGACTGCTCCTGGATGAATTTTATTAATAGTTCCTTTTAAGGAATTACGAGCGCTAACTTCCATACTTTAATACTCCTTAGTCATAAGATAATTCTGAACTAGATAATAGTAACAATTATCAGATTGTTGGATTATCCTCATTTAGTGAGATGTTATCTTCTGCCTTACAGAAGAACTTAGATATCAGACTGGTATTATATAGCGGTTCTCAGTTGGGTGCAATATAGTAACAGCAGTGAGTGAACCAGCCAATAATGTCTTTTTTAGTTACTGCATTGAGAGCATTTGT
>NZ_JBALFY010000094.1:0-59739 GCF_036916655.1 Nostoc sp. | reverse complement strand
ATGTTGTTGAGAGTAGTGGCTTTACCTTTGACATCGCCAATCTGCTCCTTTATTTCCAAGGATTGCTCCCAGAGTGCGATCGCTCTCGGTATGTCTCCTTGTTGGGCAAATACCAGTGCCATGTTGTTGAGGGTAGTGGCTTTACTTTTGACATCGCCAATCTGCTGTTGTATTTCCAAGGATTGCTCCCAGAGTGCGATCGCTCTGGGGATGTCCCCTTGTTGGGCGATTACCAGTCCCATGTTGTTGAGAGTAGTGGCTTTACCTTTGACATCGCCAATCTGCTTAGTTATTTCCAAAGATTGCTCCCAGAGTGCGATCGCTCTCGGTATGTCCCCTTGGTCGGCGATTACCTGTGCCATGTTGTTGAGAGTAGTGGCTTTACCTTTGACATCGCCAATCTGCTTAGTTATTTCCAAGGATTGCTCCCAGAGTGCGATCGCTCTGGGGATGTCCCCTTGGTCGGCGATTACCAGTGCCATGTTGTTGAGGGTATTGGCTTTTTTTTGCAATTTCTCTTCAGGGCAAAGGTCTAAAGCTTGCTGATAATGGGTAACAGCTTCTTGTACAAAACCCAAAACTTTTTCGGCACGGGCAATGGTTCCCAAGATACGGTAGTCTGGAAAAACTGCCAGAACTTGCTCACATAAATCAAAAGCTTCCACAAAGCGGGAATCGTTCACCCAACGGCTTGCAATTCTATCCCCAACGCTAACAGCAATCTCCTGCTCTTTCGCCAGTAATCCCAACCGCACAATTTCCAGTACTTCTGCTTCCGTGGCGTTGTCATTCTCCTCCCACCAAACTTGATGGATTTTCCTCACCGCTTGCTGTCGCGCTGCTTGCCATTTTTCCTCACTCAACACTGCTTCTAACAACGATTCTAAAATTGTCGTCACCCGATAATTAGCTGACTGGTTGGCGTGAGTCGTGGCAGACTCAACTAGACTCAGGCTGACAAGCTTGCCCACAACCGCCAGGAAATCAATTTCCTGGCTCATAGCCGAAGTCCGCTCAAGTGGACTAGAAATTCCCTCCCCTAAATCCTCAGTCCTCTGAAGAGGACTTTCGCTATTAGTCGGAGACTTCGATTCCCCGACGGGAGAAATTGCCCTGACAATCTCCTCTGTCACCGGCAAATGAAACACACTCAACCGTGCGAGAAACTTTTGTTCTTCCGGTTCCAAAGCAGCCAGCAGAATTTGTGCCAAGATATCTTCGCGGAATTTCTGCTCAGTCGCCTCTAGCCGATTCAGTAATTCATCCGCCGCTATTCCTGGTTGCTGAATCACCTCTAACAACCACTTCAGCAACCGGGGATTACCATCAGCAATGTGAATAATCCTCTGAGTTCTTAGCTGCTGCTTAACTTTTGTATCTAAAGAAAAGCAGATTTTATCAATATCACTGCTGCTCATCCCTGCCAAAGATTCCAAGTGCAGGCGATGATTTTCTGGTAAGGTGTCTGCTTTCAAATAGCGACAGGTGACAATCAGCCGACTTTCTGCGCCGGTTTCTGCCAATGCTGCACAAATCGCCCCTAAAATTTTGTAAGCATCTGTCGTCATCCGCAGTGAGCCATCTTTAATGTTAGGTTTGGGGATGTTTTGCTCAAAATCATCCAGTACTAACAGCAAGGGTTGGTCAATTTTTTCTATTGCTTCAAAAAAGTTTTGCAACCGCCCTTCTAGAGACACCTTTGGTTCATTCAAAAGTGCTGGCACATCTGCAAATCGCTGATATTTATGAGAAAGTTTATTGAGCAAACCTGGCTCATCCAGAGGGCCAATCAACACGACTCGCGCAAAGTTAGGACGCTGCGCCTGCACCCGCGTACATAACCGCGCCGCCAGGGTACTCTTGCCTAGTCCGCCCATTCCGGCAATAAACACGCCGACTATTTGGTTGTTGGTTTCCCGTAAAGCCTTGAGACACCGTTGCAAAGGTCGTCTGCGTCCGACAAATTCAAACCGACTGGCAACTTTAATTTGATTATTCTCATCGAGAAATTCTTGCTCTGGCGTTGCGAACTTCAGCTTTTCCCGATTTCTTGTGATTAGTGGTGTCACCAGTTGGTTAATGGGGCGCGTATCTCGATACATCCGCAACAGATGCCAGTCGGTGCATATTTCCTCAATCATCTTCTGTTGCGCTGCTTTAACAGCCTGTTCAACAGTTGCCCCCGTCGCCAAAGCTAGATAAAGTGCCTGTGCTGCTACAATACCCGTGCGGTCATACACCGGACGCGCCCAGCCTAAAACTATACCCGCCCCCGCTTTCACCAATGCCTGCGCCATCGAGGGTACTGTCCCCTTGTTAGAAACCTGTCCTGTATGACAACCAGAGAGAAAAGTTACACGTGGCCAGCGGCCGCGAAAGGCTTCAGCTAAATTCTTGACGGTAGTCAGTTGGATATTCCCCACTTCATCTTCAGTGATGAAGCAAGGTGTATTGTCTCGTAATGCTGTACCTTTTGGCAGCAAATAGCCGTAATCTTTGTGGGTGTAAATTATCCCGTGTCCTGTGAGGTGAAAGACATCAAAATAGTCTTCTGAGTAGGATTGCACCAAATTGCTTAACTCTGCAACCGAGCCACTTTCTTCAACAATCAACGCCAAGGGCTGATTTTCAGTTGCTTGCAAAATGTTCGCTTCTTCCCGCTCAAAATCCAGAATTGGTTTTATCCCTTCAGGAGAAGTCGCCATGAACAGCAACCGCAAGGGGCGATTTTGCACGCTAATTAATGGGGTTTGACGCTGCTGCACAGAACGCACTGGTAGGACAGAAATATTTTGACGTTGCAGTAAGAATCCTGCACCATCATGTAGCAATTCCCAGGGTAAATGTGCCAATCCCAGCGCTACCCTTTCTGTTTCTGGGTTCAACCCCTGCGCTTCGCTGGTTTTAATCAAATCTAGAAGAATCGTTTGCTCATCGGCTTCATCCAGCGCCTTTCTCAGCCATCCTTCTTTACCATCCAGCCATTGATAAAGTTGCCGTCCCAACTGGGTGAGATAGGGTAGGCGATCTTCATCTTGAGCATAATAATTTTGCTCACACAAATCAATGAGTGCTGCCAACTCAGTTTTATCCAGGCGACGTGAGCCATAATCACAGCGCAGTTCAAAAGTTTGCTGTTGACTGAGGGCGAAGGTGAAGTTTAGGGGCATGGCTGACAGCAGTGATTTGCACAGTAACCTTCACCGTATTATCACCCAATTCCTGAGATTATCGCCGATATTCGTCGCCGCAATCGCCGATAAGCTGGTACAAATCGCGTGATTGGCGAGATACTGCACTGATGCGATCGCGATCGTCTGCATCTAAACTAAAACTAAATACTTTGGCGTTATCTTCTATATGTTCAGATACCCCAAGTCTGGCACCAACTATCACACCTGCCACAGTTGGCCGATCTAAAATGTAACGCACTGCCACGTTAGAAATGCTTACCCCATGCTTATTAGCAATTTCCTTTAAGATAGCTAGCAACTCTTGAAATAAGCGCCAACCACCCCAAGCATCGATCATATTTTTATATTTTTTCAAACTCGCAGTGGAGAGATCAAATCCTCGCGGTTCCGGTTTCCCCAAATAGTTTTCTGATAACAAACCGCCGCATAGTGTCCCGTAAGTAAAAAGCTTGATGTCATGCTGTTGACAAAACTCCACCATATTAACTTCAGGGCGGCGGTCAATCAGCGAAAATTGCACTTGATTAGAAACTATTTTGATACCTGCTTCGGTAATAATCTTTAAGTTTTCTGTGTCAAAATTAGTTAAACCTAGATGCTTAATTTTACCCTCAGTCTGAAGTTCTGCCATATATTTGAGGGCATCCAGATAATTTTTATCCTGATATTCCCACCAATGAAACTGCATCAAATCCAACGATTGCACATTCATCCTTCTCAGGGAAATATCAATATTTTCTTCGACGAGTTTTTTCGTCATTTTACCTGGACGAGGTACCCATTTTGTAAAGGCTTGTATCTGAGATAAAGCATCTTTTCCACGAGTATCAATTAGTTGACAGCGAAACTCACCAATAAAATCTTCTGCGGGCCCATAATGATCTGCTAAATCCCAAGTAGTAAAGCCTGCATCTAAATATTGAAACATAGTCTCAATGGCAGCTTGGGGATTAATCTTTCCGTGTGCGCCAGATACTTGCCACATACCATTTAAAATGCGGCAGATGTTTAAATCGGGAGTGAATTGGAGACGGCTAGCTGCGGGTAAATTCATTTTCAAGTTTAGGAATGAGGAGTTGGGAGTGAGAAGTTGGGAGTTAGGAGTGAGAAGAATGAAGAATTTGGGAGTTCGTAAGCATCTTATTACAACATCCTTCGCTTTTATACCTTCTAAGAACCATTTATAACAGCGATAATCAATAACTCTTAAATCTTAACTCTTAACTCCTAACTTTGAACTCCTAACTTTCTAACGCCAGCCTTTTTCAGCTTGTTCGAGAACGTAAGCAGCAACGTCTTGAATTTGCTGTTCAGTGAGACGCTCTTTGTAGGCTGACATATTATTTTTACCATTGGTAACTATAGATGTAACTGCCTCGATTGAATCCATACCATATTTTTTCAGGGCTTGCTTTTTGAGATTTTTACCCCGCCTAACTATGTTGCTACCGTTGATATGACAACCAGCACAATGAACACTAAAGATTTGTTCACCGTTAACTGTGTTTGCGGCGTTAGCAGGCAAAGTAAAAGTACTGATTAATAACAAAAAGGTTACTAATACTAATTTAAGTAATTTTTTCAATTAACTTCTCCAGATTTGGACATACTAGTTACAGGCATAAGTGTCAGAAGCAATCCTAGAGAGATTCAAAGTCAGTTGTAAATCCAGCAAAAATTGCACAATCTTCTTGAAAAGACTCTGCATCACTAACATCTTCAATTTTATAAGACATGATGCGCGTCCCATCTGGCATTTTTTTGGAACCAATCAATTCACCTTGATATTTCTCTGCGATCGCTTTAAAATCAACACCATAGACTTTCCAGGCATCGCCCGAACAAGTAATATTTACTCGCCACATATTTCACTCCTAATTACTACCACTAAATATTTATCATCTCACAAATGGGCAACATACTACACGTCACCTCTTGGAGACTGGAGTTTTCTATCTAAAGGAAGTACCTAGCTCTATCAGACTACGCCATAATGTGGGTGTAGGAACATGTCTAGAAATTTTTATCCCAATTAGTTAAATTCTCCGAGTTGAAAATGCCTAACAATATCAAACAACAAATTCAAGCCGACTTGCAACAAGCAAAAGAAACTGGACAATTAAGAACTGAGCGGATTCGAGAAATTGTCAAATCCGCAGTTTCTCAAGTAGCTTCTGAGTTTAAACAAGGTTCTAGTGAAGTTCGTAGCATTGTCAGAGATGCTGTTTCTGCTGTCATTGAAAACTTCCAAGAAAAAGGTGGCGAACTCAAAGATGAAGTGACAGCTTCCATTGAAGGAGCGCTGGAAGGAATTAATAGTCAAAGACACGAAGCTATTGCTAAAACTCAGATAGATATCAAGCGCCTACAGGCTCAACTAGATGGTGAAGAAGAACAACTCCAGCAAGAAGTTGATGTAATTTTGGCAGAGATTGAAGAGACAGGTAAGGAAAAATCTGATAGTACCAAAACTGCCATTGATTCTGCTGTCAATGCCATTAAAGATAGTGAAGAGGTTGCACTGTTAAAGAAACGTTACGCGCAACTGCAATCGCAGCTAGCCATTGTCCGAGCCAACTTAGCTGCACGCTATGGCGGACGTAATCTGGAGGTTCAAGATTATCTAGACGAGGCTAAACACTGGTATGATAAAGCTCGTCCCCAAGCGGAGTCTGTAGTCGTACAGGTAGAACAGAAGCGATCGCAGCTAGAAGATAAACTGGGTGAAGCTGGCACATCTCTCGCCAGAAAAGAACGCCAAATCAAACAAACGTTGCGAGAGTTACTCTTAACCGCAGCTGACTTATTCAAAGATAAGGAACCTGCTGATAAAGAACGGGAGACTATTCATAAATAGACTGCTTTAATGTTTAATTGAATTAAAAAATAGGGTGGGAGATTTCTCACCCTATTTTGTTAAATAATAAAAACTGCAATAATATTAACGTGAATTCGATTGCTCATATAATATCTACCCAATTTGCTCAATCAAAAAACCTCTCCCTGGTTTTACTACGCAAAACCGTCCCTCTCCGAGTCGGAGAGGGACAGACTTGAACTAAAGTTCAAGGCAGAGAGAGGTTCGTCGAACTCACGTTAATATTGATTCCCGACTTCTTGAAGAAATCGGGAATCTGGTTAGAAAATGGGTAATTATGGTTTAATTACCGATTAATAAACTTCTGATTGCGTATTAGTAAATACGTCCTTCTTGGTTAACTTGTTCGTCATGCTTGGCTATAACCCAAATTGCATGAATACTACCAGGAAGCCAACCTAGAACTGTGAGCAAAATGTTAATAATCAACGTTGGGCCAACTCCAACTGTCAAGAAAACGCCTAAAGGAGGAACTAATAGACCTAGAAGAAAACGAACTAATTTCATGATTTTACAACTTTGTGATTTTGTTTAGTGACATTCATTTGAGGATGCCGAATTAGGAAATCCAGATTCGGAGATTTTATGTAATTAAAGAAACGTGAGCTAACTAGCGTTTCTACTCCTTCTAACTTATCTAGAAGGTAACTCACTTTGATTCTTTACACTACCACTGCTGGCTAAAAGATTTCTTTCAACAAAGTAGTTGTTAATGAAGGTGTTAGCAAAGGTTAAAATTACTGGGCCAAGAAGGAAAGCAATGATTCCGCGAACTGCGAACCCAGGAACTAATACTGCTGCTAACCAGAAACATAAACCGTTGACGATGAGCGAGAATGCTCCAAATGAGAGAAAATTAAGTGGTAGGGAAAGAGCAGACAGGATTGGTTTAACTGAACCGTTAATTAGACCAATTACTAAAGCGGCAATCAACGCTGCGGGAAAATTAGCAATGTTAACGCCTGGAACAACTAAATCAACAATCAACAGGCTCAAGGCTGTAGCTAGGGCGGTTAAAAATGGAGTCAACATCGTTTCTACCTAATAGAGATTTTTTTGCAACTTCTTATATCATCTTTAACTATCTGCTAGGTTTTTACCTCTCTTGCAAGATAGAATTTCTTTCTACCATTAGGTCTATCATTCATTGATCGAGCGCTTCTCTGTTGAGTCTAATACAGACCTAACAAGAACAGCCCTTCCCTACAAGGAAAGGCTACGGTGTACACACATCTAGGTTTTGGTTCATGAAACGGTTGCTTGCTTTTATTACAATTGCTTTCCTCTGCTTTGATTTCGCTCATCTTGTCAAGGCATCTGGGTCAATCTCAACACTTTCAGATCATAGTTGTACTTTAAGGATGTTGAAAAAAGGAGAGGGTTGTTTTCTTTACAAGGTTGAAGCTGGCAATTTCTCTATCCCTGTTTACTACTACCTACCTAATCAATTGCAGGCAAATACGAAAGTGGTATTCGCTATGCATGGCGAACAACGGAATGCTGAAGATTATAGAAATAACTGGAGAAATATTTACAACCACAAGGGCAGCAACAATCCAAATTTTATCCTGCTTGCTCCCCAGTTTAAGCAAAAGCGCTATCCATTAGCTACAGGGTATAATCTTGGCAATATGTTTACAGAAGATTTGAAGATTCTAAATCCTCGAAACCAATGGGCATTTACTCAAATTGAAAATATTTTTGACTTTGTGAAAAGAAGCACCAAAGTTAACGCAACCAATTATTATCTCTATGGTCACTCTGCTGGCGCACAGTTCGTACATCGGATGATCATCTTTATGCCCCATGCACATATTAAAAAGGCGATCGCTGCCGAAGCTGGTTCGTATATAATACCCGATGAGCATAGGGATTATCCTTGCGGGTTCCATAAAAAAACCGGAGAAAAACTGCCATCTGTGGACTTGAAAACGACTTTCAGTACACCAATGACAATCATTTTAGGTACTAAAGATAACAAACCTTTATCGGATGACCATGATACCTATAAGTGCGATGCACAACAAGGTTCTAATCGTTTGGCTCGTGGCGAATATTTCTACACTCAAGTAAAAAGTATTGCGAATAAGAAGAAAGAAGATTTTCAATGGACTCTCAAAAAAATTACTGCTGCTCACATTGTTGCAAAAACGAATCCCCCCATTGAAGATCCGATGTTAGTGTCTTGTGCTGCAAAGGAGTTTTTTCCAGAATTAACGGGGGTTAACTGCCAATAGGGTAGTATTCTAAAATGTTCTGAAGTGTTGGGACAGATAAAGGATTGACAAGACAAAAATTAATCAGATTTTCCCGACTCAGGCTTATAGTAAAGGGCTGATTTATATAAGACTTGTTCTTGATGGGTTTCTAAAGTGCAATCAGACAAAGGGTAAGTTACACAAGTAACAACATAACCAGCCTCTATTTCACTTGCACGCAGAAATTTTTGCTCGCTTTGGTTAACTTCACCACTAATAAGTTTAGCAATACACGCAGAACATTCGCCTTGTTTGCACCCAGATGGTAGACGGATATGAGCATCTTCTGCCATATCCAGAATATACTGATCGTCTGGTACTAGAATGGTGCGATCTAATCCAAGTGCAGGATTGATGAATCGAACTTGATAAACTGCCATCTGCTATTTCTAATTATTGTTTAACTGCTTTCATCGACAAACTAATCCGCTTGAGTTTCTCGTTGATTTCTAACACCTGCACTTTAACTACTTGTCCCACTTTGACAATTTTGTTGGGATCGTCTACAAATCTATCAGCAAGTTGAGATATATGCACTAAGCCATCTTGATGTACACCGATATCGACGAAAGCACCGAAGTTGGCGACGTTAGTCACAATTCCCTCTAATTCCATTCCCACTTTTAAATCCCTGATTTCTTTAATTCCTTCTCTGAAGGTGGCATACTTAAACTCAGCACGAGGATCTCTACCTGGTTTTTCTAGTTCGCTGAGAATGTCGCTTAGTGTGGGTTCGCCAACAGTATCAGTAACGTATTTCTTCAGGTTGGTCTTTTTGAGTTTTTCGGCAATTTGTGTCACCTGATTTAATGGCACATTTAGATCGGATGCGATCGCTTCTACTACAGAATAACTCTCTGGATGCACTGCTGTATTATCTAATGGGTTATCACCACCGCGAATCCGCAGAAAACCGGCTGCTTGTTCAAAAGCTTTCGGCCCCAACTTCGGAACTTTCAACAGTTGTCGGCGATTTTTAAAGGCTCCATGCTGGTTGCGATAGGCGACAATATTATTGGCAACACTTGCCGTAATCCCAGAGACGGAAGTTAGCAGTTCTTTGGAGGCGGTGTTTAAGTCTACGCCGACGTAGTTCACGCAGCTTTCTACGGTGTCATCTAATTTCTTTTTTAACAACTTCTGATCGACATCATGCTGATATTGTCCCACACCAATAGATTTGGGATCGATTTTCACCAGTTCTGCCAAAGGGTCTTGTAAACGGCGACCGATACTAATTGCACCGCGCACAGTAATATCTAAATCGGGAAACTCTTCTAAGGCTACAGTACTGGCAGAATATATAGATGCACCAGATTCATTCACCATTACCTTAACTGGTTTGCGTTCTATGGTTTCTAAAACTTGCGTGACAAATTCCTCTGTCTCGCGCGAAGCTGTACCGTTACCAATAGCAATTAACTCAATTTTGTACTTTTCAATGAGATTTTTGACAGTTTGTGCAGCTTTGAGTCGCTGTTCGGCTGCTTGGTGGGGAAATACCGCTTGATATTCCAAAAATTTTCCCGTTTGGTCGAGGACTGCAACTTTGCATCCAGTTCTAAATCCAGGGTCTATCGCCAGTGTTGGTTTCATCCCGGCTGGTGCAGACAGCAACAACTCCCGCAGATTAGTTTCAAATGTCTTGATTGATTCTATGTCTGCGTAAATTTTCTTCTCAGAAATGACTTCTCCCATCAAAGATATTTTCATCAAACGGTTAAATGCATCCTTCAGCATCGCCTGATAAAAATCCCGAATTGTCCGAACTTTGGTTTTAATTTCTTGCGACTCAAGATAGTAAAGTAGCGTATCTTCATCAAAAGCAATTTCAAAACTTAATATTTTTTCAGTTTCACCCCGACACAACGCCAGCATATTGTGGGGGGCAATATTTTTTACCTTAATTTGATAGTTACGATACATCTCAAATTTGGTCGTACCTTCAGGATAATCATCTTTGATGCGGGAGACAAATACACCTTCTTCTAAAAGGTAATCGCGGATATATGCGCGTAACTCAGCTTTTTCGGCGACTTCTTCCGCTAAAATGTCGGCAGCACCTTTGAGTGCTTCTTCTGCTGTTTTGACTCCCTTGGTTTCCGAAATATACTTAGTCGCTGCTTCTTCCAGGGAAGCTGTTGTAGCATTTTTTATATTTAAAGATTTGATGAACTCAGCCAGTGGTTCGAGTCCTTTTTCTCTGGCGATGGTGGCGCGGGTACGTCGTTTTGGCCGATAGGGTAAGTATAAATCCTCAAGTTCAGTTTTTTGTAAACAGGATGAGATTTTGGCTTTGAGTTCATCCGTAAGTTTACCTTGTTGAGCGATCGCACTTAAAATTACCGATTTTCGTTCCTCCAGTTCTGTTAAGTAAGTATAGCGATCGGACAGTTCACGTAGTTGCACTTCATTCATCTCATCAGTGCGCTCTTTACGGTAACGTGCAATAAAGGGAATTGTTGCACCCTCCGCCAAAAGTTCCAGCGCGTTTTGCACCTGATGGGATTTGAGGTTTATTTCAGTTGCCAGTAGTTGAGGAATATTCAGCATTAGGTGTCTAAAATGAAAAAATGAAAATGTGACTTCTAAAGGTAATATGCTAGATTCTTAATTTTGGCGCAAGGCCAAAGTTTTACGCCAATTTACCTGATGATTGCTCACAAGAGTGTAATTGGCGAAATAGACAAAACCCACCCACGCAAGTTTTAAACCCTTTCAATCCGCGTAGATGAAGGAGAGTTTGTATAGCATAGCGCAGCTATCGGAATCCGGTTTGATTTTTGAAAAACCTCAGTACACATCTATTTCCTTCTTTCCCTCTTCCCTGTCTATACAAGTATCTTCAGTAATCGAGTAGGATTGCTATATGCTAAGTTAGAGAGCAGTAGAACGAGTATCACAAAAAGGATTCTATACACAAAAACAAGCTACGTGTAGCATCTTGTAACCTACTTTGAAAGCAAGCTTGGCGCACCATCAACTATATAAAAACAAGCTTTTGGATGCTTCATCTGTCGCCAGAATTATTCCTCTTGGTGTAATATATAACGTTACATAATTTTGATTTTCTATAATATTTATTTCGATCGGTTGTTGTGGCTGAAACCTGATTGGATGTAGAATTGACCAGAATTACAAAAACAATTTCGTTTTCTAAGCACAACAACTTTTAGTCCAGAGGTTAGTAGAATGCCTTTGTTTTTCTTGATACCACTGTGTACTGCTTTAGCTACTGGCTACTTGTTTAAAAAGAGTAATGATGAAATTGCATATCTTGCAGGTGTATTTGCAGCTATTAGCTTGATTTTAAGTTTGGTATTAGCACCTTGGCAGATTCAGTTTGGATTGTTAATCGTTGTTTTCATAATTAGCAACAGGCTTTTGCAGAAAAATGAGTCTAAACAATAGAAAAACAACCTAAAAAAACTGAATAATCCCAATATCCTAACCATGACTAACTTTTATCTTCTCATTTAGCCTATAAAGGCGATGGTTAGGTATTTCTAAAATTGTTTACCAATAAGACCACGCCAACTTTTAAAAATATACTTACAATACCAGAGGGTATCAAATAATACTTAATGTTCAAATCATTAATGGGGCTTTAGGCTGACTTGGAATCTGAATTAACTGTCAACCTCGTTCGGTGTGAGATATGTGAATTTGGGTATTTGTGTAGATAAATAGAAACCGATTCCGACTCCGAGTTACCATCTATAATATCCAGTACGTATTAGTATATTTTTTTACAAGTAAAAGTATTGTTTGTACTGTTGTTCAAGCTTAAATTCAGCCTTTTATCAAATCTGATACTAAGTCCCTACTTCTGCAAATTTATTACCCAGAAAGTACTTCATAAATGTACAAATCCTCAAAATAAAAATTCACATAAAGGAAAGTTGCGATTTTATGAAGTTTTTGTTTAAGTATATTTTCGGTTAATGAATTTTTGATGAAGTATGACGATAAATTTGCAACACGCTTTTCTCGTGGTATTCTAGTAGGTGATCACATGTAGCAATAAACTTGGAGAGAAAACCCTAGTTAGAATTACGAAGAACAATCAAGCAAACCTAATACTAAATAGTCTAAAAACATTTCAAATCTAATGCAATCAATGTCAACTCCGAGTTGAGCGCCGCATTAGCAGTTAGTGTTTGTAAAAACTATATTTGGGCATTCAGTAAAATTATCTAGTAAGCTGTAAACTGTACTCTAGTAAATTAGTTGATTTATCAATGATTTACGCAGTTAAACAGACTTCTGTTAATAATTGTATTCCCATATCGAAAACTAAGTATGTATACACACTTAGTTTGAGTACGAACAAATTTTTATTATTCGGTTTAGTTCCCAGCCAAGATTTAGAGATATGTTGGTGAGCCTCGATAATTTCTACGGTGTATCAGTATAATCAACTTTTCTGGAACAAATAGATTTATCAATCCAGCTAAGTTTTGATTTATGAGTTGATGGCTTGGGAAGTTCAGTAGTGTCTTCAACAAGATTTCTACAGCAGGATACAACAGATGAAAGTTAATGAATGGATTAATCAAAAATTCTGGCAATCCATTTTTATTCGTTTAGCTGCACCTGTTGCAGATGTGGTTAGAGTCAAAGTTCAGGATAAACGATGTCTACTACAGGCTACACCTAAACGTCCTGCTAAACTTTGTCCAGAAATGTTTTGTGGCAAAGCTTTCAACCTTTATTACATCTGTATCTTTTATAGCCTAGATATTGCGATCGCGCTCAAAGTAGTGTTGAAGGGTAACTGGCTGATACTAAAAACTTCTGCAATTCACAGTTGGGCAAAAACGAAATTGATTGTGCCAATTGCCAAGCAGGAAAAATGGTTAGCCTGGGAATATAACTCGGTAAACCAATTCAGTGCGCTCTACTCCGAATCATATCGAACGCTGCTATAAACTAACCATCGGAGAAATTGCATCGCATCTTATTTAGTTACTAACCCTAGAAAATAAGCTTCAACGATTATTTTGATTATGAGTCAGCCTTACTAACTTTATTGTCTATTGACTGAAGTGGAGGTCGAATTGCAGAGAAGGTGTAACCGAGATCCGAAACATTCAAAACAACGGGCTGTTTACTGTCCGGTTCATACCTGATATCTGAATAGAGGCAAATGTACGATGAAATCTATGTCCCAAACTTCCAACTTTAAAATAATTCCCTATATCATCTTGTTGATCAGTATTTTGTTTAGTATTTCTGGACAATTGCTGATGAAATACACCATGAGTCATGCAAATGAGGGACTATTGACATGGGAATTTATTCAAAAATTAGCACTAGCTGTTAGTGTTTATTGTTTGGGAATAGCAAATTGGATATTGGCTTTGCGCTCTGTAAAATTGAGTATTGCTTATCCATTAACTAGTTTAAATTATGTCGGTATACTTTTTGGCTCCTACTACTTTTTTAATGAGGTGATTACATTGACTCGAATAGCAGGAGTCATAACTATTTTTATGGGTGTACTTTTAGTGGCTATTCCACCGAAAAAGTCTATATAACTTTATAGTAAATTCCACAACTAAAGTATTGACAAATGAACATCACTACTTGGCTACTTTTAATGGTTGTAGTTTTATTTGGAACAATAGCTAACCTGTCACTAAAATATGGACTTTACATTTCTAGCCCTACTAATGGAGAAAGCCCATCTATCCTAAATTTGTTACTTTCTCGTTATTTTTTGATTTGGTTTATCTGCTATACATTTATGACTCTTTTGTGGCTTTATGTATTGCGGACAATTCCTTTGAGTCAAGCATTTCCAGTTCTTGGATTAATGTATGCACTGATCCCAATTGCTTCTCACTATCTTCTCAAAGAGCAAGTTGTATTGAAGCAGTGGATAGGAATTTCCATTATCATCACTGGTGTAATTCTTGTTGTAAACTAATAGCTGTACAGGTAATAACCCAGGTTATTAATATTAAAATAAAATCCTCTAAACATAAATCTCAAAAGCATCTTTACAAAAATCTAAATTTATGAATATAGGTATTGTTGGCGGGGGTATAACTGGGCTGGTATTAGCTCAACGTCTTTCACATCAAGGACATATAGTCACTGTTTTTGATAGTAATAAGCAGCTTGGTGGACTTACTACTTATCATGATTATGGATTGTTTACCTGGGATCGCTTTTATCACGTTATCCTCCCTTCTGATACTCACTTAATAAATTTTATTAGAGATATTGGTCTTGGAGATAAACTGCGTTGGCATCGAAGTTTAACAGGGTTCTATGACAATAAAAAGTTTTATTCTATTAGTAATACTATAGAATTTCTGCGCTTTCCTCTTTTTGGACTTATCGGTAAAATTAGGCTAGCTTTTACTCTTCTGTATGGTTCACGGCTGAATAACTGGCGGCGCTTAGAGAAGATTTTAGTTGAAGATTGGTTACTAAAACTCGGTGGAAGAAACACATACGAGAAGCTCTGGAAACCCTTGCTCTTATCCAAATTAGGAGAGAATTATAAGCGAATATCAGCAGTTTTTATCTGGGCTTATATTAAACGGCTATTTTCAGCGCGTGATTCTTCATTAAATAAAGAACAACTTGGTTATGTTTCAGGAGGTTATAAAACAGTTTTTGACCATATAGAAAAATTAATTTACGCGGCTGGAGGTCATATCCACACAGGTGTTTCAGTAGAATATATTGCACCTCATCAAGGGGGTGGAATGTGGGTAGAATATCAGGGGAAAAAAGAACATTTTGATAAAGTCATTTTTACTGGCCCAGTTAACATTTTGCAACAGGTTACTGCTAATGAACTGGTGAAAGTTTCAGACAGTAGTGAAACAGTAGAATACCTGGGTGTAATTTGTATGGTACTTATTACTCGCAAGGCTTTAATTCCTTATTACGTAGTAAATATAGCCGATAGAAGTATTCCCTTTACCGGAGTTATCGGCATGAGCAACTTAGTTTCTTTACAAGAGACAGCAGGATATCACATGACATTCCTACCCAAATATATACTTTCCACTGACGCCTTGTTAAAACAACCAGATGAGGAATTACGCCAAGTATTTTTCCAGGGAATACGTTTGATGTTCCCAGAACTCAAAGAGGATGACATTGTAGCAGCACACATCAATCGAGCTATTAAAGTGCAGCCACTACAAGTTTTAAATTATTCAAGTCTTGTTCCCAAAGTGAGTACAGAAAACGATGATTTTTTCGTCGTCAATACCTCACAGTTGGTCAATGATAGCGTCAACAATAACGCAGTTGTGCGACAGGTTGATGAATTTCTCAAAAAATCAACATTGCTGAATTCTTGAAATTTGAGTAATGATATTTTATTTTAAAAATCACAGGAGTTATTTATGAGTCTTTTTGTTCTTTTACCTGCATACAACGAGCAAGAATCAATTCGCCCCTTGTTCAAAAAGTTTCAGACATTGCAGCAAATCTCTAAGATGGAGATAAGACTGATTCTAGTTGATGATGGTAGTAGTGATGCAACTGCCCAAACAGCTTTAGAAGAATCTCAATCACTGGGTATATTATTAAAATTAGTCCAACATCCCAAAAATGCTGGTTTAGGTCAAGCAATTAAAACAGGTTTCACGACTTTCTTAGAAATATCTCAAGAAGGCGATTTTTTAGCGGCGATGGATTGCGACAACACTCAGCCACCAGAACTGTTAATAAAGATGTATGACACTATGATAGCTGGGAGCTATGATATTGCGATCGCATCCAGATATCGAAAAGGTTCTAAAGTCATAGGCTTATCAAAATTCCGAGAGTTTATGAGTTATGGAGCCAGCTGGCTTTTTAGAATTGCCGCCCGTGTACGAGGTGTAAGAGACTACACTTGTGGCTATAGACTATATAACCGTAATTTCCTCACTAAACTGGATATGTATTATGGAGACAATCTATTCACTGAAAGTGGATTTGCCTGCATGATAGATTTACTGCTGAAAGCCAAAGTCCTCAAACCAAACATCGTAGAAATTCCAATGGTTTTGAGATACGATCAAAAGCCTAGTGCTAGCAAAATGAAAATTCTTAAAACTATTACTCGAACCCTAAAGCTATTGTTTAAGAATTTAGTATCGACAGCACCAACATCTAATTTAGGTCAGCCTTTCAATGAGCAAGAAACAGCAAGAATTCCCTTGAAAATGGCAAATCGCAAATAAATCTGAGTAGGATAGTCTGGATTAAATTAAGCATTTGCGGTAAACAAGATTACATATTTAAGATGAGTTAGTCGTCCAAAAGCCTCTGTATGCTGTCCATAGGTGGAATTTCTTGCGTTCTACTCCTAACTCATAACTCTCTTCGTTAAGAAGAGTGCCACTTAAATACATAATGTATAGGTGCATCTCATTTTCTGAAGACATCCTCAAGGGTATGAATTTTCAAAATAAAGCCCGCAAAGGCGGGTTTTGTTATATAGTATTCCCAAACTTTTACTCTATGGGCTAATTTGCCAAGGCGTTGCTGAAGAGGAGTAAAATCCACACACCTTTCAACCAACAGTGACTTTAACTCATTTGTTAGACTGAACACACCAGGATTTTTCAGTCAAATCTCTGAACTACGCCAGCAGACGAGGCTACCCATGCTTACAAGTACGCTACTTCTCTCGAATCAACTTCCCACCCTGCAATATTCTTCCACACCAGAGCGTTTTGACGAAACCTGGGAAGCCCCCCTGGCTACCCTTCTGGGATTAGGACGCGCCGCTGGTGCTGACTTCATCGAATTATTTTTAGAACGTCGCAACTATATTAGTTCTCTTGCAGAAGACGACGCCATCACTAGTATTTCACCCAGTCTATCTACAGGCGCGGGAGTCAGAGTATTTCGCGGTAAAGCTGACTGCTACGTTAGCACCAATGACCTTTCGTTTTCCGGTTTGAAAGCAGCCTTAGAAAAAGGTCTTTCTATCTTGGGATTACAACTACCCACAGCGAAGGCTTTCATCCCAGAAATCAATCTGGAATTATTGAGAGATTATGCTACCAAAAGAGGTAAAGATGCCTGGCTACCAGTGTGTAGTTCCATCCGAGAAATGGGAGAAATCCTCCTTGAGGGTACTGCCAACCTGAAGCAAAAAGCTAGTCACGTCCAATCGAGGCGTGCTACCTATTTCCGCGATTGGCAAGAAGTTTTAATCGCCGCCAGTGATGGTACTTTTGCTCGTGATATTCGCCTCACCCAGTCAGTAGGATTTAACCTACTGTGTGCTGATGGTGCTAATCGTACCTCAATTGGCGATCGCGCAGGTAATACTAGTGATGCCAACTTCTTGAGAACTTGGGATTCTCAACAAGCCGCCGAGAAAATAGCAGAATCGGCTGGAAAAATGCTCTATGCAGATTACGTAGAATCGGGTACTTACCCCATCATTATGGCCAACCACTTTGGCGGCGTAATCTTCCACGAGGCTTGCGGACACCTGCTAGAAACTACCCAAATCGAACGCAATACTTCTCCCTTTGCTGACAAAAAAGGCGAAAAAATTGCCCACGAAAGTTTGACAGCCTGGGATGAAGGGCGCTCTGAAAATGCCTTCGGGACAATTGATATGGATGACGAAGGTATGCCTGCTCAAAGAACCCTATTAATTGAAAAAGGCGTTCTCAAAAACTTCTTAGCAGATAGAACAGGTTCCTCACGTACCGGACACCCCAGAACAGGAAGTGGACGCCGCCAAAATTATACCTATGCCGCCGCTAGTCGGATGCGTAACACTTATATCGATTCTGGCGAATACACCATTGATGAATTATTCGCCTCTGTTGATAAAGGTATTTACTGCAAAAAGATGGGTGGCGGTAGCGTTGGTGCTACAGGTCAATTTAACTTTAGTGTTGATGAAGCTTACTTGATTGAAAATGGCAAAATCACCAAACCGCTAAAGGGAGCAATTCTCATCGGTGAAGCTAAGGAAATTATGAATAAAATTTCTATGTGTTCTCAAGATTTGGAAATTGCACCAGGCTTTTGTGGTTCCGTTAGTGGCAGTATTTACACCACTGTTGGACAACCTCATATCAAGGTTGATTCTATTACCGTCGGTGGAAGATAATAATTTTAGATTTTAGATTTTGGATTTTGAATATTGTAATTCAAAATCCAAAATGCTCAAATTTCCTGATTGTTCCGTAGGCTCAATCTAAAATCTAAAATCCAAAATTGCTTGAGTATTACTTCAGTCAGAACTCACGAGAGAAGTACAAGCAATAACATCTAAAATCTAATATTCAAAATAGAATCGCTGCCAATCCAAAATCTAAAATCCAAAATCCAAAATTGACTATGCCAAATATCAATGAGATTGCAAATTCTGCCAAGGACAATGCTGAGAAGCTTGGCATTAAGAAATTCGACATTTATGGCTCAACAGTAGATGATACTAGCGTACAAGTAGACCAAGGTGAGCCAAAACAAGTTAAAGCCTCAAATCGTTCTGGTGTTACTGTTCGTGTCTGGAATGAAGATAATACAATGGGTGTCACCAGCACTACAGACGTAGACCCCAAGGGATTAGAATTAGCGTTGAAAACTGCCTACGAAGCTAGTTTCTTTGGTGTTAAAGAGAATGTTCCTGATTTTAGTCCAGAGGCTACTGTTCCTATCCCAAATCAACATCAGGATAAAGCACCCCAAGCACCTGTTGCTGAACTCATAGAAAAATTGTTGGTAGCTGAAAAAGAATTACTAGCAGCGCATCCAGCAATTAAAGGTGTACCCTATAACGGTTTATCACAAAGAGATGTTGACAGATTCTATCTCAATAGCGATGGTGCTGTGAGAACTGAATCTCACTCTTTGGCATCAGTTTATCTTTACAGCAAAACTGAGGAAGAAGGAAAAAAACCTCGCAGTGCAGGTGCTTTTAGAATCAACCAAAGTTTAGACAATCTCGATATTAATGGTTGCATCAAAGAAACCGCCGATAAAACTATCAGCCACTTGAATTATGAAAAAATTCCGACTGGTAAATATCGAGTTGTTTTCTCTGCGGAAGCTTTCTTAAGTCTATTGGGTGGTTTTTCTAACTTGTTCAATGCCCAAAGTATTTTGGACAATCAAAGCCTATCAACTCCTGATGATTTAGGAAAGGAAATTGCTTCTCCTCTACTTTCAGTTTACGATGATGCCCTTCACCCAGCTAATGTAGGTGCAGAAAGTTTTGATGGTGAAGGAACTCCTACTCGTCAGATTTCGCTGATTGAAAATGGTGTTTTAACAGGATTTCTCCATAGTGCCGGCACTGCTAAAAGGTTAAATGCCCAGCCAACGGGTAATGCCAGTATTGGCGCAAAAGTCAGCGTCAGTCCCAACTTTTATCACGTTTTTTCAACAACAACTCCTGAGCAAGAGTTGAGCTTAGAAACGGCTGAAAATGTGATTCTTATAGATGATTTACAAGCTCTCCATGCCGGAGTTAAAGCCTTGCAGGGTTCCTTTTCTTTGCCGTTTGATGGTTGGCTAGTTAACAAGGGTGTTAAGACGAGTATTGAGTCAGCAACAGTTGCCGGCGATTTCTTAGAACTCTTGAAGTCAATTATTTATGTAGAGAAAGAGCCAGAGTTAACGCCAGGGGGAGTTTGCCCAAAAATCTGGGTTAATGAACTATCAATTACTGGTGAGTAAAAGTTAGAAAGTAGAGAGTTAAGAGTCGAATATAACTCTTAACTCATCACTTTGAAATCATTATTCACCATCAGTATTCACCACCAATGCTAATGGCAGTATTAAATACATCAGCACCGCTTAAATCAATATTAGCCATAATAGCGCCATCTACATCACTATTATATAAACGGGAATTACTCAAATTAACGTTGGTGAGATTGGCATTATTTAAGATACTATCGCTGATGAATGCTTTTGTGAGATTAGCAGACTTCAAATTTGCACCGGTTAAATCAGCACCTTCTAAGTTAACGCCTTCGAGATTAGCTCCTTTTAAATTTGCATTTCTGAGGTCAACACCTATTAAGTGAGCGCCTTTGAGGTTTGCTCCTGTTAAATTACATCCAGAACATTCTCTAGTTTCCAGCAAGCGCCGAACAGCGGCGGAGTTTTCAGCTTTGACGGAAAGGGGAGCAGCTAAAGATAGTGTGCTGAGTAAGGCTGCTGCCAGCAAAAAAATTTGTTTCATATTTACCTCCGACAATTCTAGAAGTCATTAAATTTTTGAACTTCTAGGATACTAGTGTGCCAAGATTACAGAATTCTGTACTCATGCGATCGGAGGAATATATAATATCTATGAGCTTAGATATTCTTCCTTGCGGGGGGACAAAATGGTTTAGAATGCTTATATTGCAAAGAGTGCAGCAATTTGTGCTAAAAGAAAAAGAGCATTTATTCGCAATAATCTCTATTTAATGATAATATTACCAGAATTTTACGAGACAAACCTCAAGCGAGAATTGGGACGTGCAGAATATTTATTACTAAAAATCCTGATAAATTTATTACAATCTATTAAAACTGTTAGCATTGAAGCACTGGCTACTGCTTTACCTATCCCCATATTTTTTGAAAGTAGAAGAAAGAAAGTTCAAAGATTTTTGTCTTTAAATTACATAAATATTGAAGAAATTTGGTTCCCAACTATTAAAAGCTAGTTAGCGGCAAACTATTGGGTCTTTGTGACAATGCTTGCTTACTCACTCTTGCTGCTTTCACCCACATTAATTCCTCTATTTATAGCGATCGCAATACATCTATGAAATGCTGTATTTGTCGATACACTATACTCCAATACGGTTCAGTTAAGGCTGAAAGTCCTGTAAATTAAGCATTGTCCCAAGAATGAAAATGAGTGTGTGGTGTATCTCAAAGATTTCTTAGTCATTCTTTTTGCATAAAATTTCCGACAAACCAAGCATTCAAAAGGAATTATCAAAATATGTCTGAAAATTACAGCATAAATCTCAAACCTGTTTATTCTCAAACCGTCCCTACACCTGACGGGGTGAAATTATCTAAAGGTTGGTCACTTTCAAATCAGGTAAGAAAGACTCTAAGAAAGATACCAGGAATAATAAGAAAGCTGCTGCTGTAGCGGAGTAAGCAAGATGGTTTCAATTTATCGCTGTCAAATAGAACTACATGACAGCCTTTATTTCGCAACTCGTGAAATCGGACGCTTGTATGAAACAGAGCCAATAATTCACAATTACGCTCTTTGTTCTGCACTGGGTTTAGTTGATAGCCAAATCTACTCTACTACCGTTGCTGAAGAACATTCTTATCGCTATTTTTGCCCAGAACAAGTGCCAAAATATGAGGAGCATTAACGCCACTCAATCAACAGGAAATTTACGTAACCCCGGCGCGATCACTCAATCATTTTTCCATCCTCAACACCTGGAAGTATGCTAACAACAGTTTTGGGAATTAATTAATTCCCAAAACCCTGTAAAACTTAGGCGTAATGGTGGAACTTCGACAATGCTTGCAGCTTGAAAAATAGACCTCTTGCATGAATGAAATTATGCCCTCAGACTGGAAGTCTAGGGCTACTAAAATTTAACACCTAGTTTCGATATCGTATAAATTGCATAGGGTGAGGAGTTTTTGTTTGAGACGATCGCGTAGACCCTCAGGTGATACAATCACGCAATCTTCCCAATACCGTGATACTTCTCGAATCAGCCAGAAAGGATTAGCTACTCGCCGCACCACCTGACGCACATCATTAATCATGTCATCCCCAATATCATCTTCTTTAGGTTGATAGGCTTTAGATAACCAACCTCGAAAGTGTAATTGCACTTTTACATAATCAAGTTCACCCCGCCAATCTCCACTTGTCGGGACAACAGACTTGATTCGCTCAAAGCTCAAGCAACGATTGTGCCAAAGTTCAGGTAATTCTGGGATATCGTTTTCTACGTCTGCTGTCTCTTCACACCAAATCATGAGATAAAAGCGTTTCTCAAAAAACCTCACCTCAGCGTGACGAACTTTGTAATCTAACTCGTGACCTTGAGAGTTGGAATAGAGAATGTAGAAAGGCTGTTTTGCTTTACTTAATTCTTCTATGGTATTTCGCCATTCTTGGATAGGTTGACTAAGTTGTTTCATCAGCAATTGACGAAGAGGCGCTTCGAGATTGCCGCGTTCTAGCAAAAGTGCAAGTACAGTTTGAGCTTCTCCTATGTGACCTGCATCGTTTAAAGCTTTAATCGCTTGCTGTAAGGCATTAATTTGGTTAGAGTCAAGCGTAAAGGGCTTTCCGACCTCTACAGATTGTTGTGCGATCGCCACTATTAAGCCCGAAATACTGGGTTCTTTGCCCCAAGTGATATTGAGTTGGCGAGCGATCGCTTCTAGTTGATCCTTAGTTCCTGGCGGAATTGACAGTGTAATCGTTTCTTTTTTTCTTGGCATTTACAAAATGTACTTGCACTTTTAAATTAGTTGTGTCATATTCATAGATGTAATTATAAATAGTCTAGTTGCAAAAAAGTGCAGTGACATAACTTGAGTTTGTCAGGTTATCTCAGTATAAGTACTCATCTCAAAAGTTGACTTTGCAACCTAGACTCGATTTTGGATTGGAGTATCTTTATATGTCCAAGCGCAATAGGCTTTTGAATAATCCTCCTAAGACTTTGGAGGAGATTTATTTCAGTGAAATTCGCCCCCAGCTTTACGAAAATCATGCACATCATCATCAATACGGCGTAAGAAAAGGTACGACCCTTGCAGAACACCTCGATTCTGCGTGTCAGTTCATTTTGACAGTCAGCCGAATCGCAGAAGTTCCAGAAGATAAAAGACCTTTGCTACTAGCTGCAACTGCTGTTCATGACCTGAATAAATTAGATACTCAAGGACGTAATGTTAAAACCCTGGCTAGAAATCAGGAATTTTTACGAGAACAACTTGAAAAGGCTTGTGTGCTTAGATTTGTTGTCTCAGAAGATGATTTGGAGTTAGTCAGAAAGCTAATTGAACGTCATTCAGGTCATAACGTCAGCGATGGTGCAAGATTTTTACCAGAAGACCCAAATATTGAACGTTGGGCGGCGATGCTTACAGCTGCGGACTTATTTGATTTAGGAATTCCAGATGCACAACGTTTTCGCAAACTGGAAAAAGAATTAACCGTTGCTTTTGGGCGAAGCTGTAACCTTTTTAGAATCAGTATCTCTGAAGACAAAGGCTATATTACAGCCCTATTGCTGGGTGCTTGCGAAGAGGTTTTACAAAAGTATGGGTTAAATCCTTTAGCAATTTTCCCTGATGGCGAACTTTTTGAAGGGGAAGCTTTAGCAAATGTAGATTTTACAAAAGAAATAGCTGCTGTTTGGCAAAGTAAAATTGACCAAGTTTTTGGTAATAATATCGAAAGACTTGTCAGACCTACGAAGGATGGTATTAAAGTTACTTATCAAGCCATCCAACAAAATATTGAGGAAGTTTTGGTAAATGTTGAGGCTCTTTTAGAAAAGAAGAAAGCTGGTTATAAATCAGACAAGATTGCTAAAGATGTAACGAAATGGGGTGATGCGGCTGGTGAAGATGCACTAATAAAAGCGGCTGAACTTCAGTTATTACCTGTAAGCAGTGCAGAAGAATTTGCTATATCTGAAGGTTTAAAAGCAGCTTACCTCAGTTATAGAGAAGCCGGATTAAGCCCTAAAGAAGTTTGGGATAAAATCGCTCATCATACAGGTATATCTGAACAGCAACGTATTGCAATTGAGCCATTTAATGGTCAATATGGGCGACCTTTATTTGCTGCTAAGGCTGCTGTTAAAGGAATTGAGGGTATTAAAGAAGCTCTACAAGAATCTTTCCAACTAAGAAAGCAAAGTGCACAAATATCTGAAGAAACAGAAGTATCTGAAGAAATAATTGCAGCCGTTAGCCGAATGGTAAATTTACCTTTTGCTATTCGGCTAAATGGAGTCGATGATTTAAATGCTTATGTAGAAGCAAATCCTAGACAAAGATGCTCTCTAGGTTCTACTTCTACTGATATAGATGAGCTAATTTCAGATAATATGCCTCCTGGTACAAAAGTACAAGCTTTTTCTAACCGCTTACCGGGTGGTATTAGTGCTGAACCGAAAAGACAAGCAGATTCAATTGCAGCTTTAGCCTATCAATTAATGGCAGTCGGCGCGAACTTTCCTGCTGTTAAAAAACAAGATCCGCTTTATTTGCACTTAGCATTACCGAAAGGTTCTGCTCCAGAACTGTTGAGAATTTGGCGTGGACTTTTAAAACAACTTGCAGCGACAAATGCTGAAGGCGGTACTGTCACTATTGATGAATTTAAATTGTATAGAGATAACCAGCTTGAATTTAAAGCTAACAAAGTAGTCGGTTTAGCATTACCAAAGCGTCCTGATTTTGTTCATACATCTGTCATTATTCCTTTACTTTGGGGAGATGTTAATAATTCTTTAGCTTTACTAAAATCACTGAGACTTGCTTTAGAAATTTCCTTGTCTTTAGATATTGGCTTTCCTTTTACTTTGAGTAGCAATCTAGAGGTGGAATTATCTAATGATGTTTACGGACGAATAGAGGGAATTCCTTCTGCACTGCAAACTTTATTAGGAAATGGACAATATCAACAGCGCCAAGATGCAGAAAAAATTCTTGAGCGACTACGTTGCATTGGCAAATTAGCAACATCTGTTGCAAGTATTCAGAAAGCTGATGATTGTTTGTATGATTTGGCTCGTGCTTGTGTCAGACCAATTGAACTTTATTATGTCTTGCTACGTTGGACTCTGCGAGAACAAGATGAACCAAACTTGAGTGTTATTTGGAGTCGGATTTGTGAGCCGTTAAATACTTTACTGGAGAGCTTTATGCCGGATGAAAACTTACTCTTAACTAAATATCTTAGAGAAGCTGCTCAAGTTGCAGCAGAGGGAAAAATTTGGGGAAGTTCTTTTAAACGAACTGCTCAAGCAGAACCGTTTACAGCCTTTATTGCTGCTATTCGTTCTCAAAAATCTTATTTGGGATTAGATGTAATTTTTGCGGCCTTAGTACAGCAATATCATACTCGCTTAGACCGTATTCGTGAGCATGGCGTAGGTGCAACAAAGTATGAACAGGTCAAGCGTTATTACGAGCTATTACGAAAACTATATGAGGAGGTTTATTCAGCACGTCCTGAAAAGTTATTGTCTGACCAAAAAACTTTAGAAGCTGCTTATTTATTCTTCCTTGAAGAAGCACGTAAACAACTTAAAAGTCAATCTCAAGATGATTCTGTCGAAACAACTACAACTGTTTAAATAATTAGGAGTTTTTCATCATGTCAATTTCAAAACTTTCTTCAGTTCTAGCAACAAGTTATGAGAATTTTCCAAAAGGACGTTTTATTACTTTAGTTGTTTTAAGAACAACCCATTCTGAAACTATCTTTCGCACAGAAGGTTCAGGTGAACCAATGTGTAGCGAATTTGTTCAAGCTGGTTTAGAGGGTGAAAATCAAAAAACTATAATTCAACGCTTGGTAATGACTAAGCGTAAACAAGTAGCACCAGAAAGACGCTACGGACGAGAACATTTAAGAGCGCATGAGCTTTTATATACTAACCCTAAAGATGGCTCTCTTTGTTCTTTAAATACTAATGCACCTTGTGAAATGTGTGTAGATTGTTTCCTCTACGGCTTCGCGGCTGGTGGGGGTGGCGCTCAAAAAAGTCGCATTTGGACTGAAGACGCTTTTAGTATTTTACCTGCTAGTGATGTTGTAGGCGATCGCACCATAAATGCCATCTACGAAACTGGTACAATGCGCGATGAAAAAGGTAACGCCTCAACTGCTTTAAATACCAGCGAATACATCAAACCAGGTGTGCATTTTTTAGATGTCGTCACCCTAAAAGATGTAACTGCGGATGAACTGCGCTATATCATCGGTAATATTCTTTTTACAAGTCGTTATGGTGCGGTTTCCAGTCGTGTTGGACGCATGGAAAACGAGATATTAGGTGTATTTGGTAGTATTACCGAACTTCCTAGTTCTCTGGAACTTGTACAAGCTACTTATGATGTCTTAGGTAAACCTTTAGAACATCCCTTGAATATTAATCAATTAATTACAGCAAGCAAACAAGTAATTGCCAATTGGAAAAATAAGAGAGGAGTTTCTGTGCAGCTATCTGAAGAAGAGTTAGCCAACTTAGTGACTGATGTAGAAACTAATTGGTCAGAAGCTGAACGTGATAATTTTCTCAAGCGTTTAACGCAATCCTATGAATCCTTCCGTCAGGTTGCACCTGAAAAGAAAAAGGCTAAGGCGAAAGGCAAGAATACACCAGTTGAAGTAGAGATTTAGGTTATGTCAACAATTCCTTTTCAGCAGGCAAAACTTGTTGAATTATACTGTCTTGAACCAGTCTTTTTTGCCTCTAGGGAGTTGTCTGATACCTATTACACTGAGGGGGTAATTGGGAATTATGCTCTTACCTATGCTTTAGGTAGAGTAAATTCCCCCTATCGCCTCCAAGGTCAGGCTACCGGACGACCAACCTACAAAGAAGATTTACAACCAATCGCACAAGATTTTTATATATTACCAGCTTCACCAGTAGGTAGAGTTACATTCAGATTTGAACGTTTCAATGCTCTTTCTGATTCTTACTGGTATGCAATGACTAATAACCGTGTTGCTACGGCGCGGGAAGATTTACCATTACAACGCCAAGGTAAAAAACCTAGTTCATTTAGACCAAGTAATTTTCCGCAAACTGGAAGACTGCGGATGATTGAACGCAGAAACAAATTTCAAACTTTGGTATTTGGAAATTACCAATTACCAAATTATATTCGCCTTGGTAAATTCATGAGTAAAGTCAAGGTGAATGTGCTTAATGAATTTCCTGTAACTTTACTACCAGAAGGTGAATATCAAAGTCAACATTATCTAAATGCTGCTGATTTACCACAGCAAATAGAGGCTTTAGCGTTTGATTTAATTTCTATTCCTCCTGCACCCATCATTAAAAATCTGCGTTTTCGGGGTGCTGCTTGGCAAGTTGGAGAAATGGTTGTACCAGCAGGTTTGCATTTTTGCGGTAGAGAAAGTAACAATGAGTAATCAAAGATTAGTTATCAGATTAGAACCGCGCAGTATTTCAGCTTGTGCATCTTTGCCAGATGAACTATCTTTTATGGGGAATGCACTTCAGCATCAAGTAGATGTATTTGAACAATCTAAGGATGCAGATATTATCCTTGATTTAGCACCAACTGGTACAGGTAAAACCAACGCAGGACTAACAGTATTAAAACATCAGCCAAATAAAAGTGCTGTTTACATTGCTCCAACTAATGCTTTAATTGAACAGCAAACAGAAGCAGCAAAAAAGTTTGTTAGTGATGCTAATTTACCTCATGTCGTCAAATCAGCTTCTGCTAAAGATATTAAAAGCTGGTCTAACGATAAAGTCGGCAGTCGTTCAGGAGAAAAGCTGTATAACGTATTACGGAATCCAGCTACAGTCTTTCCTGATGTTGGAGCTAATACACCCATCATTTTAGTCACAAATCCTGACATCTTTTACTATGCAACTTTCTTTGCATATAACAACCTAGATAGAGGTAATATCGCCAGTAGTTTTTACACCAAATTTTCGACAGTCATTTTTGATGAATTTCACCTCTACGATGCTAAACAGCTAGTAGGAATGCTGTTTTATCTCGCTTATTCTCACGTTTTTCGCTTTTTTGAGAACGGACGCAAAGTAGTATTGCTGACAGCGACACCAGAACCAGCTTGTGAATTAGCATTACAGAATTTAAAACAGGCTGGTGTGAAGATAGCAACAATTGATGGAGAAGCAGGTAATACTAATCTTTTACCGTCACAAACAGCAGTTAATCTGGAATTAAGACCAAAACCAGATAGTAAGGAAGAGTGGTTAGCAGAGTTAGCAGCAGAAGTTGTCCAACGTTTTCGAGAAAGACCTAATGAAAATGGTGCTGTAATTCTTGACTCTCTTGATAATATTAATCGTCTCTCAGATTTGCTGCGACAGCAAGGACTTGGTGATGACATCGGACGCATAACTGGCCCTGCACCCAAAAAAGATAGAGAAAGGGCTATGCAGAGTCAAATCATTTTGGCTACTAGCACCGTAGATGTAGGATTTAACTTTGAAAGACATCCTCAACCGAAACGGCAAAATTTAGATTGGTTGATTTTTTCAGCACGCGATCGCGCCGCATTTTGGCAGAGAATTGGTAGAGTAGGGCGTGTTTTGGGTAAATCTGAAACCAATATTGATTCAGAAGCTATTGTATACTTACCTGCTAACGCCTGGGAAGAAGGTTTAACCTCTCTAGATACTACTGGGGGACGTACAGCGTTAAAAGACTTACTTGAAACACTTCCCTGCTTAGATAAGCCTTTTTTAAAAGCTTATTGGCGTTCAGAAGCATTTCTAGAAATTGCCCGTCCCTTGTTGGAATTGGAAGAAATGCTTGAAGGTTTAGCTGAAGAAAAATTGATTTTGGAGTTATTCAATACTCTAAAATCGATTTTTGAAGGAAACAGAACTTGGGATGATTATCGCTATAGAATGAAACTTTTACGAGGCGCTGAAACTATTGCGAAAAAAACTCCCAAAGAAATCAAAAAGGATTGGAAGTATATCAAAGGTGGCCAGGCTTTTGTCAGAAGTTTTATCAAAGCTAAATTTCCTGAAGATTGGGATGATTTACAGGCTGGACGTACAACTTTAGACGAATACATAGATTTATTTCAAAAAGATGAAGATGCACTAGCTGAGTTAAAAGAATTTGCTGAAGTTTTTAGTACAAGCTATGCACCTTTATTTAGTTTTCGTTCTAGTCTATTTGAAAGTCTTTCCATTCGTGACCCTCATGGTTTTATTCTAGATGAATCGGAGGAAACAAGACTAGATCCTTTTCACCTATTACGCTATTACGAATTTGTCCAAAATGGTGATTATATTGAAGTCACTAGTCGCGCTACTGAAACTTATCAATTGAGTTTTGAATTACGCTACACTGATAACTGGCAAGAACTTATCAGTACAGAGTTGAACAAACTAACAGCTTTTAAAAATTGTCAAATTATCCGCAGTGCAGGAGGAGCAATACGACCCACACCCCTAATACGAGCTTTGAGTAGGCATCTTTTACCAGGAGTAATTATTTGCCCAAGAACAAATGCTGCTGTAATTTTTCAATTAAACAAGCAAGGAATTATTTCTTATCCAATAAACATTGTTTGCAATGATATGGAGAAAGAATATAGATTCTTTTCAGGCTTGTCAGGAATTTTAACAATGGCAATGAAGTTTAAACAATTACGTCTTCCAGATGATGAAGTTTTTATTGCGGGATAAATAATTAAATTCTCGCACCAATGGTGCGAGAATTTGTAGAACATCGATTTATAAGCATATTTCTCTCACATCCCCAGTGAAACACTATCAACAACAAACCAACGCCTTCCCCAGCGATTACCTAAACAACTTGTGGGGAGAAATCCAAGCTTGTCCTTACTTTGCTATCAACAACCTCAACCGCGATTTTGTCGCCACTAAAGGATTTTCTGTAGTATTTCAGCGTTCTGGATTAGCAAAAGTGGAACAGCAGTTTCCCTACTTCAAACCTTACCTTGATTTGGCTCTCCAGCCGAATTGTAATGCTTTTTACCTCAATCCTTTACAACTCAAAGAAGGCTCCCGCGTCGATCCGCATATTGATCGCTCTTTACGTTCCTATAGCAAAACTGTTGAACCGCCTGCGGTTGTCAGTGTGCTTTATGTGCGCGTACCTGCGGATATGGAAGGGGGAGAACTGGTTTTGCGATCGCACAAACGCCAACTTGGGCAAGTTAAGCCCCAATTCAATACTTTAGTTTATTTTCAAGGTGATTTAACCCATTCGGTTAACGCTGTCAAAACCCTAGGAAATCGCCTAAGTTTAGTTTGTGAACAGTATAGTTTGAGTGAAGTTGAACTCCAGGAAATTCCTGAGTTTACTGTAGAGTCAAGAAGCACTCAGTCTACAACCAAAAAGAGAAAGTATGCCTCATAGTTTAGTGTTGAATTTGCTACCTCAATCGCCCATTCCGCCACAGTATCTTACAGGTAGACATCTCCACGCCCTATTTTTAACCCTTGTTAGTTCTGTAGATCAAAGTTTGGGCGATCGCTTGCACGATTCTACCGCAGATAAAGCTTTCACCCTCTCTCCCTTACAAATTAATTCCCCCCTTTTGAAGGGTGGTAAAGGGGGATCTAAATTGCAATACTCACATCAACAACCCATTCCCGCCGGTACTCCTTGTTGGTGGCGCATCTCCTTATTAGATGACACACTCTTTAGCAAACTTACCCAACTGTGGCTAAATCTTAATCCCAATCGCCCTTGGCATCTTGGCCCAGCTGATTTGTATATTACCAGCATTCAAGGCACACCCCAATCTATTCAACCTTGGGCAAATGCCAGTACTTATGCTCAATTATACGAAGAAGCTAGCGAGCGCAATTCTTCCATTAACCTTAGCTTCTCCACGCCTACCGCCTTCCGCCAAGGACAGTATGATAGTACCCTTCCTACCAGAGAATCTGTGTTTAATTCCCTACTTTCGCGGTGGAATAAATACAGTGGTATAGAATTTCCTCAGATTGCGATCGAATCAATATTTCCCTCATTTGTCAACATTCACACAGAAATATTAGCTGATTCTCGCAGCAAATTTATTGGCATTATTGGCGAAGTTAACTACAAGATTTTGGGACAAATTGAACCAATACAAATTAAACAACTTAATGCTTTAGCTGATTTTGCTTTGTATGCAGGAATCGGTCGTAAAACAACTATGGGAATGGGAATGACACGACGGCTATATTCTCCATAATTCTAATAATCATTTAAAAACCACCTCAATTATGAATCAAACCGAATATATTTCCATTGCGGCATTGAATCAATATGCCTATTGTCCGCATCGGTGTTGGCGGATGTTTTGTGCCGGGGAGTTTACCGATAATCAATACACAATTGAAGGCACAACTTTACACGATCGCGTCCACACCACAAGCGATATACAGCGAGGAGAAACTTGGCAGATTCGGGCAATTTGGCTGAAGTCTGAGCTATATAAACTCATCGGCAAATCTGATTTAATTGAAGAACAATCAGGTCAACTTTATCCAGTGGAATACAAACGGGGACGCAAAGGCGAATGGGATAACGATGAGTTGCAAGTTTGCGCCCAAGCCTTATGTTTAGAAGAGATGACAGGACAATCTGTTACTACTGGATATATTTATTATGCCCACTCCCATCAACGGCAATTAGTAGAGATTAATGCAGAATTACGGCAAAGTGCGATCGCTACTATTAAATCTGTTACAAATCTCCTAGAAACAGGAGCAATGCCAAAACCAGTTTATAGCAAACGCTGCCAAGGATGCAGTCTTTATTCGCAATGTTTGCCCAAAGCAACCGATAAAGTCAAAACTTATCAAGAAGTGAATTAAATCATCCAATTTATTACTAGCCTTGGCGACTAGAAGTTGCGGCTACACAGACAAAACTCACCTTTCCTACGGAACGCTACGCGAACGTGGGTTAGAAAACACCTTGATTATTAGTCCACGGAGGTGGACTTTGCTTGTGTAGCAGCGAATTCTATTCGCTAATACTTTTCAAACATCGTCTTAGCAAATTCTATTGACTTCAGCCCCAATTATTACTAGGAATCATCAAAAATGGGAACACTTTACGTAACACAAGCCGATGCTTTCATCGGTAAAGTTGACGAACGTCTCACCGTCAAAGCTGAACAAAAAACAATCTTAGATATCCCTTTAATTAAAATAGAAGGAATTGTAGTACTAGGAAGGGCTACTATTTCTCCCGCCGTCGTTAGTGAACTTTTAGAACGTCACATTTGTTTAACATTTCTCACACAAAACGGACGATATTTAGGACGTTTAGAACCAGAAGCTACTAAAAATATCTTTGTTCGTAAAGCCCAATGGCAAGCTGTGGGAGAATCAGAACCAGCAATACATTTAGTTAGGGGATTTGTGCGGGGTAAATTGAAAAATTACCGCCATACCTTACTTCGCACTCAACGAGAACATCCTGATACTGACCTGAATAATAACATCACTCGATTGGAAAACGCGATCGCACCAATTGAAAAAACTAGCAGTATTGATTCCCTCAGAGGCTTAGAAGGTGCTGGTAGCGCAGCCTATTTCGGTTCCTTTCAACAGCTAATCAAAACCTCAGAATTTCGATTTGAAGCCAGACGCCGCCGCCCACCAACCGATCCGGTTAATGCCCTACTGAGTTTTGGGTATTCATTGCTACGTCATGATGTGCAAAGTGCTTTAAATATTGTTGGCTTCGATCCCTATCTAGGATACTTACACGTCGAGCGTTATGGTAGACCTTCTCTAGCCTTAGACTTGATGGAAGAGTTTCGTCCTTTAATAGTGGATGCTGTAGTGTTGTCGCAGATTAACAAGCGATCGCTCACCCTAACTGATTTTACCACCGAACCGCTCAGTGGTGCTGTGTCTTTAACCAAAGAAGGATTGCATACATTTCTTCGCGCCTATCAACAAAAGAAACTATCGAGTTTCAAACATCCAGTTTTAGGAAACAAATGCACCTACCAAGAAGCTTTTGAAATTCAAGCTAGGTTACTGGCTAAATACCTCATGAACCAAATCGATAAATATCCCCCCTTAATTCTCAAATAAACCTCCTCAGTTCTCAAATCTGTATCTTTCAATTACGAATTACGAATTACGAATTAGTAATTATTTGTCCCATTCCCATGTATATTGTTGTCAGCTACGACATTCCAGAAGATAAGCGTCGGACTAAAATCCATTCGATTCTTAAGTCTTATGGACAATGGATGCAACTGAGTGTATTTGAGTGTGATATCACTTCCACTCAGTATGCTAAACTGCGATCGCGTTTAGCAAAATTGATTAAACCCGACACAGACAGCGTTCGCTTTTATTTTCTCTGTGGCTGTTGTCAGCGAAAAGTCGAACGCATTGGCGGAGAACAGCCACGAGACGAAACAATTTTCTTTGCTGAACCCCCTTCTAGCTAGGTTCCTGTATCTCAAATGCACCAAAGGGTAAGTGTAGAAATTTCACAGCCCCAAAAAAGTGCTTTTATCATAACTCCAGCTAGGATTTCACTCCATTAATTGCATAATCCTTATCCGTACAATCTCTGAAATGCTGATTAAGCTGTTCCACATTTAACTTGCATCATTAGGGCGGGCAAGATGCCCACCCCACAAGAGTTAATTGAATATTTTGTTATTTGTCAGTCCCCATGCCCCATGCCCAATTTGTTATATTTTCAGTCTTTCGTGTAAAGCATTGCGTGCGTGTTCTCGGTCGTCAAAATGGATTTTTTCAGTGCCGAGAATTTGATAATCTTCGTGACCTTTACCGGCAAGCAATACTCCATCACCGGGTTCTGCTTGTAAAATAGCGGTACGAATTGCGATCGCTCGATCGCAAATTACAGTTGGCTGTACTGTGTCAGCTATTCCCGCTAAAATATCTTGCAAAATCCTTTCTGGGTCTTCAGTCCGGGGATTATCTGATGTCACTACTGCTACATCAGCTAACTCAGCGGCAATTTTACCCATTTTTGGGCGCTTGGTGCGATCGCGATCACCTCCACAACCAAATACACAAATCACTTTACCCGGTATAAACGGACGTGCAGCTTTCAGTAAATTTTCTAAGCTATCGGGTGTGTGGGCATAATCCACAATCACGCTAATATCTTGCTCGGTATTAATTTGTACCCGTTCCATCCGTCCGGGAACTCCGGGAAACTCAGGTATTACAGATGCCACCAACTGTAAATCTAGCCCTAAGTGTAAAACTGCTCCGACGGCTGCGAGAAGATTTTCTAAATTATATTGTCCGACTAGGGGCGATCGAAAAGCCACCTCACCTTTTGGTGTATGTAATGTCCCACTGACACCATTGGGCTGGTAATTTAAATCACTCATCCATAAATCAGCGCTGTTGTCGTTGACGCTGTAACTCCAAACACGCTCAGAATCTAACGAAGCAATTAACCGTTTCCCGTAGGCATCATCAGCATTAATTATTGCCCGTCCCTTGAGATAATTCGGGCTAAACAACAAGGCTTTGGCCGCAAAATAATCTTCCATATCGCTGTGATAGTCGAGATGGTCTTGGGTAAGATTACTAAACACCGCTACCTCAAATTCACACCCCAATACTCTACCTTGAGCCAAAGCGTGTGAACTTACTTCCATCACCCCGAACTCACTACCAGCCTTTACGGCCTCTGCTAACTGCTGTTGCAATTCCACTGCAAAGGGTGTAGTGTGGGCAGCAGTTTGCTCAAAACCTGCCCAACGAGTGTAGAGAGTTCCCATCAAAGCTGTCGCTAAATTAGCTTTGATGAGCAGAAATTCGATTAGATGAGTAGTTGTAGTTTTACCATTTGTACCAGTCACGCCCACCAACTTGAGTTTGCGTCCTGGATAGCCGTAAAAAGCACTGGCTATTTGGGCACAAGCTTGAGTTATGTTACTGGCACTGATAACTACAGCCTCATTTGTGGGAGGATTTTTTTGTGCCGCTTCAGGAGAGACGATCGCAGCAACAGCCCCAGATGCGATCGCACTTTGCCAAAATTCCCCACCATCAACCCGCGTTCCTGGCATCCCAATAAATAAATCTCCCACACGACAAGCATGAGAATTCGTCTTTAAACCCCTAACTTCCACATCCTCTATCGGATGGCTAGGTAATTGCTCAACACTGTCTACCGCTGTTAGTAATTCCCGCAATTTCATTTTGTGAACCTCGTCACGTCGCTTCGTTCCGAATTAAAAATTCAAAATTCAAAATTAACAAGCCCAATCAATAAACTCAGTTGCTCTGTATCCTTTTCTTTTTCGTTAACATGTTTGTCTTGCGCTTATTGTGCATTATTTTTTTCTAATTGGCTAAATACTTACGCAACATTTGCTCCAACTGCTGCACACTAGCACGAGGAGAAGGACGCGGCAATAATTTCTCACTCCCCTCCGCGTCCTCTGCGTCTTCTCTGCGAGACGCTGCGCGATGGCGGTTCGATAAATAAAGTACCGGCACTTCATACTCATACGTAGCAAACCAATCTTCACGAGTTGTAATATCTCTAACTTCCAACTCGAAACTGAGATTTTGGATTTGTTCTAGCTTTTCTTGCAAGCCTTCACATAAATGACAGCCGGGTTTACTGTATAAGATTAATCGCATTTCAGTTGTCGCAAGAAGTTATTAGTTTAGAATAACTAACCGCAGAGGCACAGAGGACGCAAAGGAAGAGAGATGAGAAGAGAAGGGTTTGATGTGGGTGAGTATGTTGATCAAATGGGGTTGTTGTTGGATTTAGAAATAAGAGATGAGTATCGTGATGGGGTGGTGGCAAATTTTGAGAGAATTAAGGCGATCGCTAATCTTGTAAATTCTTTCCCTTTACCAGAGGATGTTGAAGTTGCACCAGTTTTTCAACCATGAATGATGCTGTATCAATAGCTGCTGCTGTGCGTGAAGGCAAAGTTAGTGCGGTGGAAGTTACCAAGGTTGCGTTAGCAAGAATCGCAGCAGGGGATAATCAACTCAACTGTTTTACGGCTGTGACTGCTGAGACAGCTTTAACAGATGCAGCACGTATTGATAGAGAAATTGCCCAAGGTAATCATCCTGGAATACTTGCTGGTGTACCTTTTGCGGTGAAAAATCTCTTTGATATTGCTGGGTTAACGACTCTGGCGGGATCGAAAATCAATGCAGAAAATCCAGTAGCAAGCCTTGACGCAACCGCAGTAGCCAAGCTGAAACAAGCGGGTGCTGTGCTAGTTGGCGCTTTGAATATGGATGAGTACGCTTATGGGTTTGTCACGGAAAACTCCCATTACGGTACTACTCACAACCCCCATGATTTACAGCGAGTTGCTGGTGGTTCATCGGGTGGTTCGGCGGCGGCGGTTGCGGCTGGGTTAGTACCGTTGACATTGGGTTCTGATACTAATGGTTCAATTCGGGTTCCGGCGGCGTTGTGTGGTGTTTTTGGTTTTAAGCCGACTTACGGAAGATTATCTCGTGCTGGGGTAGCTTTATTTTCTAGCAGTTTTGACCACATTGGCCCTTTGGCGCGTTCGGTGCAAGATATCGCTACGGTGTTTGATGTGCTTCAGGGAGAAGACGATCGCGATCCAGTTTGTACAAAGCGTCCGCCTGAATTGGTTTTACCACAACTTAAACAAGATATTTCTAATATCAGAATTGCCATTGCAGCTGATTACTTTGTTAAAGGTGCAGAACCCGAAGCTTTAGCAGCAGTCCAAAAAGTAGCCGATGCTTTAAATGTCACTGAATATGTAACCATACCAGAAACGCACCGCGCCCGTGCAGCAGCTTTTGTGATTACAGCTAGCGAGGGTGCAAATCTGCATTTGCATCAGTTGCAAAGTCGTCCTGAAGATTTTGATCCAGCAACACGCGATCGCTTTTTGGCTGGGGCGTTAATTCCAAGTAGCTGGTATCTCCAAGCACAACGATTTAGACAATGGTATCGCGATCGCGTGCGGGAAGTTTTTCAAAATGTCGATGTCATTCTTGCCCCAACCACACCAATTTCAGCACCGCTAATTGGTCAACAAACCATGATTTTGGATGGCGAAGAAATTCTTGTCCGTCCTCATTTAGGGCTATTTACTCAACCATTATCTTTCATTGGTTTACCTGTTTTATCAGTACCAATTGAGCGCCAAAATACCTTACCTTTAGGTGTGCAATTGATTGCAGCACCATATAATGAAGCATTAATTTTACGGGTTGCAGCTGCGTTAGAGGCGAAGAGTGTAGTTTCAGCAAATATACCAGGCGATTTCCATTCGCCAGGGTAGGCTTTTACGGTGTGTTGCATCCAAATAAGAACCGCTATGATATTTCAAGACCAGATCAAATCTAAGTTTATCTATGACCACAAAGCCTTGGGATGCTCAACTTGCTTACAGGCTAGTTAAACCTTTAAAAGATAGTTGGGTAAACCCTAATCATCTCACCACAGTCAGGCTTGTAACTGGGTTAGCGGCTGCCATCGCGATGTCTACAACCGGCTACACCTATGCAGTTACCAATGTTATCTGGGCTAACATTGGAGCAGCGTTGTTTGCTTTCTCCAACTTTCTAGATCACACAGATGGGGAATTAGCCCGTTTAAGTGGAAAAACCAGCAAATGGGGACATCAGTATGACCTTGCTAGTGATGCCATCATCCATATTCTTTTATTTGTGTGTATTGGATACGGTCTTAGGGAAGGAAGATTTGGTTGGTGGGCATTGCTGATGGGGATAGTTTCTGGCGTGTCTGTTGCCTGCATCTTTCATTTGCGAAACCAAATAGAACAGCGTTCAGGTAAAGAGGCTAACCGTCAACCAAATTTCGCCGGGTTTGATATTGAAGACGTGTTATATTTGTTTCCCATCATTACCTTACTAAATGGACTAGAGCCGTTATTAATAGCAGCGACAATTGGCGCACCAATTTTTGCAGTATGGGTAATTTGGCAATTTCTGACACTCCCGCAGCCTGAATCAAACTAGTACCGCAAGGTGGAATTAAAAATTAAAAATTAAAAATGAATACAGCGTAAGCGTTTCATTGATTTGAAATGGGTGGTTTATTTACACCGTGTTGTACTAGTAACTTCATTTTGACGGTTAGAGAGACGCGATAAATCGCCGTCTCTACAAACAATTTATCCATCAATTATTTATTGACAGACTACTATATGACTCATATTTGATTTTTGAACAAAACTCAGTACACCTTCATTCCTTCTTCCCAGTCCCCAGTCCCCAGTCCTCAGTCCCTTACCTCTACGAGTGATTCAGAAATCAAATGGAATTGCTATAGTACCGCCAAGGGGAATTAAAAATTAAAAATTAATAAATGTTAAGTCGATTATTGATTATAAAAGAAGCTATCAATGAGCGTGGGGAGACTTATAGCCTAATAGCGATCGCCTTTGCGATTGTCATAGTGCTGGAATATTTGACACCCCCTGAGTATGTATTTGGCTATCTCTACACAGGGACAATTTTGTTAGCAGATTCCCGATTGAATCGGAGAGCAGTTTTGGGCATCACTCTTGCCGCTACAGGATTAACATTATTGAATTTGTTTATCCCAGGAGGAGAAATAATTTCTCTCCCAACGGTGGCAAATAGATTGATTGCAGTATTAGCGTTGGTGGTAACAGGTTGGTTAAGCGATCGCAACCACCGTCATGAAGAAGCGATCGCTTATACTCAAGCACAATTACGCTCTCAAGAACAACTAGCGATTATGCGTGAAGATTTCGTTTCTACCCTAACGCATGATTTGAAAACACCCCTATTAGGAGCAATTGAAACGCTGAAATATTTTCAAAATGAGCAATTTGGTGAAATCACGCCCATGCAAGCAAAAGTCTTGCAAACAATGGCTCGTAGTCATCGGAGTACACTGCAATTAGTCCAAACTCTTTTAGATGTGTACCGCAATGATGCCGAAGGGCTAAAACTCCAGATATCACCCGTTAATTTAGTGACAGTAGCAGAGGAGATCATCGCTACCCTGAGTGAACTAGCGAGAACACGCCAGGTTTATATTTCTCTGCACTATGGTGAATCAGATTTTCGGAGTTTTCTCTGGGTAAACGGCGATTCTTTGCAACTTGGGCGAGTTTTCACCAATCTCCTGAGTAATGGCATTAACCATACTCCTCGTGGCGGTAAAGTGGAAATAGTATTTGAAGGTTATTCTAGCGATCAAGTGGTAAAAATACTCGATACTGGTTCCGGCATTACCGAAAAAGAATTACCCCACTTATTTGAGAGATTTTATCAAGGAAATAGCGATCGCCACGTCTCCGGTTCTGGACTAGGGCTTTATTTGACCAGGCAAATTATAGCTGCTCATGGGGGTACAATTTGGGCAGAGAATCGCTCACCACGCGGCGCACTCTTTGGTTTCCGACTCCCTGCTTGTCCACCGCCGGGGAGTTGAGAAATCAATTAAAAATTAAAAATTAAAAAACTCTTGCCTTGTCTACGACACGCTGCGCGATCTGCTTTCTCTTTCCCAATGCCCAATACCCAATGCCCAATCCCCAGTCCCCAATTACTAATGACAAAAATCTTACTCGTTGAAGATGATGAATTATTTCGGCTTGGTTTGCGGATGCGGTTGCAACAAGAAACCAGTTTGGAGATTGTCGCAGAAGCAGAAGATGGGGAACAAGCTGTAGAATTAGCAAATCGCTATCCTCTGGATTTGGTCTTGTTGGATATAGGTTTACCGGGAATTGGCGGGATTGAGGCTTGTCGCCAAATTAAGCAGAAGCACCCAAATTTACCAATTCTCGTTTTAACATCTCGTTCTGAAAAGCCCCTGATTTCGCGGTTAATTGCTGCTGGGGCCCAAGGTTATTGTTTAAAAGGTATTCCTGCTGAGTCTCTAATATTGGCGGTGCGATCGGTTGCGGCGGGCGCTTCTTGGTGGGATCAAACGGCAACCACAGAAATTAGAGCCGCTTTTGAGGGCAATTCGATGGCGATGCAGTCCGCAAAAACTGAGGAATCCTTAGAAAATCCCTTAACGAAGCGCGAACAAGAAATTTTGGCACTAGTAGCAGCTGGCAAAAGCAATCAAGAAATTGCTGAAATTCTCTACATTGCCCCTGGTACAGTGCGGGTTCACGTTCATGCTATTTTACAGAAACTAGAAGTACGCGATCGCACTCAAGCCGCAGTTTTAGCTATCCAAAAAGGATTAGTAGCACCAGAATTGTTGATTAATTAGATTTTATCGGGGACTGGGGACTGGGGATTGGGGATTGGGCATAGGTTATTCTCCTTGTCCCCTTGTCTCCCAGTCCCCAGTCCCTTATCCCCTTGTCCTTTGTCCCCAGTCCCCAGTCCCAATCCCCAATCCCTTCAAACCTGCAATAAAACCTCAGGTTGCTCTATGGGAATTTCGATCGCAAATTCTGCTCCTTTGCCAACAGATGAGTTACAGGTAATATTTCCTCGGTGTTTTTGGACGATAATCTGATAGCTAATGGATAATCCTAGCCCACTACCTTTACCCACAGGTTTTGTGGTAAAAAATGGATCAAATAAACGCGATCGCAATGATTCTTCAATACCAAGACCATTATCTGCGATCGCAATTTTGACCATATTTAAGTCTGTCACCTCTGTATGAATCCGAATTTGGGGCGTGGAAAGTAGGGAGTAGGAAGTAGAAGATTTATTTTCCACTCCCTCTTCTATTGCATCAATAGCATTATTCAACAAATGCATAAATACTTGATTGAGTTCACTCGCGTAACAAGTTACTAGGGGCAAATTACCATAATCTTTCACTATAATAATTGCCGATCGTTCGGCTGTTTCTCTGAGCCGATGTTGTAACATCACCAAAGTATTTTCAATGTCTTCATGGATATTTACCCGCTTCATCTCTGCTTCATCGTGCCGAGAGAAGTGTTGTAGCGCCAGTACAATTTCCCGAATTCGATCGGAGCCTCTATACATTGCACTTATCAGATTTTGTAGATCCTTAATCATAAAATTCAGGTCTATATCTTTGGCTATTGCCTGAATTTTTGGTGTGGGTTTGGGATATTCCTGTTGATAGACCTCGATCATATTTACTAGGTCTTCTACATATTGACCAGCATATTGGAGATTCCCATAAATAAAACTGATCGGATTGTTAATCTCATGAGCCAGCCCAGCTACTAACTGTCCCAACGCCACCATCTTTTCGTTCTGAATTTGTTGAACTTGAGAGGCTTGCAAATTATCTAAAGCCTGTTGGAGTAAAAAGTTTTTTTCTTGTAGTTTAACTTGGAGCAAACGTAAATTAATCTGATTTTCAATTCGCAATACCACCTCTGCCCCATGAAACGGTTTGGCAATATAATCTACACCACCAACATCAAAAGCTTTTACCTTATCTACAACATCATCTAGGGCACTAATAAAAATTACTGGAACTTCGCAAGTTTTCTCGTCAGCTTTCAGTTGTTGACAAACTTCATAACCATCCATCCCTGGCATGTTGATATCCAGCAAAATTACATCAGGCAGAACCATTTGACATGCAGTCAGTGCCATTTTACCGTTTAAGGCTTTGCGAACTTCAAAACCTTGTGCAGTCAACATCGCTGATAAAAGCCGTAAATTATCTGGCGTATCATCTACTACCAAAATATTTCTTTTGTAATTGTTAGTTTGATTAAAATGCATTATTATCAGAAGTTATACGTATAATTATTGAGGATAGTAAATGCTTATTTGAAATCACCCTAAAATTTGCTGATCAATTTCACCTAAATACTTATATTTATAGTTTAACTCCCCCGGTGGCTAGAGAGTTTTGCTGAATATAAAAGCTATTAACCAGTTATGAGCTTTATCTAAGGGGAGGAACTTTTTAAGACAAGGTGTACTTGTTTTAAATCCTTAAATTTACTTATGGAGTTTCCCTCCTACCTTCTCATTTAATAGTTACCATTGAGGCGCTGCGGCGAGCAACTTCAGAACTAATTGTTGTTCTATGGGTTGAGAAAATAGATATCCTTGAGCAAAATTACAATTTAAAGTTCTCAATTGTGCTAACTGTTCTTCTGTTTCGACACCTTCTGCGATCGCACTCATCCCCATTGAGTTAGCAATACCAATCATTGCTGGTACTAACCCCATATTTTCTTTATTCTCCTGCATACGTTTGACGAAAGATTGATCGATTTTAAGTGCATTAAAAGGAAAGCTGTGTAGGTAACTTAGAGATGAATATCCTGTACCAAAGTCATCCATAATTAACTTAATTTTTCGCTGCTTGAGTTGTTGCAGAATTAGTTTAATTGCATGGCTATTTTCCATAATTACACTTTCGGTAATTTCTAATTCCAAATATGCCGGATTTATTTTATTTTCATAAATTATTCGGTCAATTTTTTGTACAAAATTCGGCTGTAAAAATAATCTAGCACTCAAATTGACACTCATAGTTAGAGGTTCTGGTGTCACTGGAAAATGTTGCCAGATGCTTAATTGATGACAAGCTGATTGTAATACCCAAGTATTAATAGCATTAATCAAACCCGTTTCTTCAGCCACAGGAATAAATTCTGTGGGAGAAACTAAACCACGAATCGGATGTCGCCAGCGCACCAAGGCTTCAAATCCAGAAATCATACCTGTATTCAAAGAAACAATTGGCTGATAATAAACGAGGAATTCTTGCCTTTCCACAGCCCTTCGCAAGTCATTTTCTAACTCTAAAAGCTGAATAGCTTCCTGATGCATTGCTGGATTGAAGACGTGATATTTACCTCTTCCTTGAGCCTTAGCCCGATACATTGCCGTATCAGCATCTCGCAATAAATACTCTGGGCGCTCGTAATTTTTATTACCCCAACTAATGCCAATACTGGCATTCATAAATACTTCATATCTTGACAGTTTAAAAGCAAGGGATAGCTGTTGTAAAATCTGTTCGGCAACTTGGATTGCTATATTGATATCTGTGATATTTTCTAGGAGGATGCCAAATTCGTCACCACCCAATCGTGCTAGAGTATCAATAGGAATCAAACATGCTTGCAGGCGGCGGGCGATGTTTATCAGCAATTCATCTCCTACCAAATGACCAAGAGAATCATTGACAACTTTGAAGCGATCGCAGTCTAAAAAAAGCACTGCAAACTGATAACTAGATTCTTGCTTCGCCCGATTCAGAGCATTTTCTAGTCGCCGAATAAATAAAACTCGGTTTGGTAATCCAGTCAGGGAATCATGCAATGCTATATCTAGCAATTGACTTTGCAATTTCTGGCGGGAATGGATTTCTTGTTGAAGTTTTTGGAGAGTTTTTTCTAGCTCACTAGTCCGCTCTTTTACCCGATCTTCTAGTTCGACATTTAGTTTCAATATTTCTAATCGCGCCGATCTCAATGCCAGTTGATTTTGCACGCGTACTAAAACTTCTTGAAACTCAAAAGGTTTGGTAATGTAGTCTACACCACCCACCTTAAAGGCTTTAACTTTATCAAAAACATCATCTAAAGCGCTAATAAAAATCACCGGAATATCGGCTGTTAGTTCCCAAGCTTTAAAGGTCTGACAAATTTCATAGCCATCTACTTCTGGCATCATAATATCGAGTAGAATCAAATCCGGTAATACTGTTTGCGTTGCTGTCAGTGCCATTTGCCAGTTTAAGGCTTTACGAACGTTATACCCTTCCCTTGTCAATATGGAGGATAAAACTCGGAGGTTATCCGCCATATCATCAATGATCAAAATATCTTTTTTATTAGGGTCTAAATGCTCGTAATTCATTCTACGTTGGTTCTAGTCAATTCCATGATTTTCTCAAACTGGTAGTTATTTGCTAAATCCTTAAGAACTTGGAAAACTTGACCATTATCTGATGGAATTTGCTTAAGTAACTCTAAAATCAGTTCATCGCTACAGCTGGCTGCGGCGTAGTGGATCTGTTGGAGCCACTCAGGTGACATTTGTGATAAATGTCTCAGGAGTTCGGCAGCACTGACAAACACCTGTGTAGATTGATCCACAAAAACAGTGTTTGTGGTTTCTACTTGGTTGGTATATTTTAAACCCAGATGTTGGCTCAGTTTTTCCAATAATACTTCCTGTGTGAATGGCTTGCGAATAAAATCGTCGCAGCCAATGGATAAAATTTTCTGTCGTTCTTCTTCAAAGGCGCTAGCAGTTAAGGCAATAACGATCGTGTGTGTATTGGGGCGATTTGGCGTTGCTTCCGAGAAGTTGTAAGGAGAAGCCAAGGCTGTTGGCATCAACTTTGCGAACGTGGATACACCAGTTGCTTCGCCTACGGGAGAAGCTTTGCGTACAACTTTGATTGTCTCAGAGTTAGCTGAATCGGTTAACCCTCCCGTCAGGTAATGGGTTCCCGATGATGCCAGCTGTTTGAATTTTGGGAACCTCCGCAACTTATTGGCTGCCCCATGCCCAATTTCTCTAGCTTTAATTATTCTTGTGGCTTCATAACCGTCCATAACAGGCATTCGCATATCCATAAAAATCAAGTGTGGTTGCCAAGATTCCCAATTTGCGATCGCTTCACAACCATCTGTAGCTTCCCGGACTTCAAAGCCTAGAGATGTGAGAATTTTAACTAGCAGCAAACGGCTTTCTTTGGAGTCATCAACTACTAAGATACGGTATGCTTTCTCACTAAGGGTTAAAGCTATAATTTTGGATTTAATTTGATTTGTCGGAATTTCTCTAGGACAAGTGAGAGCAATCTGAATATTAAAGGCAAATGTACTACCGACACCAGGTATACTGCTGACCGTAATATCTCCCCCCATCAGTTGTACATATTTGCGGCTAATTGCCAAACCTAATCCCGTCCCTTGTTGCGATTTTCTGCCGATTTCAGTTTGCTCAAAAGCCTCAAACAACAAGTCAATTTCTTGGGGTGCAATACCACAGCCAGTATCTTGGATCTCGAAGATTAGGGAGTGGGGAGTAGGGAGTGGGGATTGGGGACTAGGAATTGGGAATTGGGGATTGGTTATTAATTCCTCTACCCCTGCTTCCTGCTTCCTATTCCCCACTCCCAACTCCCTAATCCCCAGTCCCCAGTCCCCAGCCCCCAGTCTCACACTTAATGTCACGCTCCCCGAATCAGTAAATTTGATGGCATTTCCTAAGAGATTGATCAAGACTTGACACAGTTTATTTTCATCTGTTTCTATGTACTTAGGAATATCTTGTGTATATTTAAACAGTAATTCTAAATTTTTAGATGCAGCACGCAAGTGCAACATTTCTTCTAAGTTCTTTAACAGATGAATTAAGTCAAAGCTGCTGCGATTTAATGTGATTCTGCCAGCTTCGATTTTGGACATTTCTAGAATTTCGTTAATTAAGTTGAGTAGATGTTCGCCAGCCCGGTTAATAATTGCTAAGTTTTCTTGATGTTCGCCAGATAGTGAATAATCTCGGCTCATAACTTGGGTAAAACCCAGAATGGCGTTGAGTGGGGTACGCAGTTCGTGGCTCATGTTAGCCAAAAATTCACTTTTGGCAAGGTTGGCGGCGGCGCTTCGTGCGGCTTCGCGAACAGCGGCTTGTTGCTCTTGTGCAGCGATTTTTTGCGATTCAATCAGTTCTTCTTGGGTGGTTTGTAGTTGCTCAATCACTTGTTGAAACTCTTCAGTGCGTTTTTTGACTTGAGCCTCTAAGTTGCGATTGTATTCTGCTAATAATTTTTCTGTTTGCTTGCGTTCAGTGATATCAAAAAATGTAGCGATCGCAAAAGCTAGATTCCCCGATTCATCATAAATTGGCTTTCCTAAAGCTTCAATAGGAGTAATCTTGTCACCATAGCGAATTTCCATATCATCAACTCTGATACTTTCCCCAAGCAATGCTCTCAAAAGCGGTATGCGCTCGTTGGGGTAAAGTTGATCTGTCCCAGCAAGGTAAGTTTGATATACCTCTGATAATTGTTCGGCGCTAACTTCTGCGATCGTTCCTTGACCAAGAATTTGCTGCCCAATTTGATTTGTATAATAAGGTTTACCTTCAGCATCTATGATAAATACACCTACCGGCATGGCTTCTAAAAATTGAGTGAGCCGACTTTGACTGTGACATAGAGCTTCATTTAAAACCTGCATCTCGGCATTCTTTGCTGACAAAGCACTAAAAGATGCTTGGAGTTGCTTTGCCATAGTTTCAAATGACTTTGCTAGTTCTCCCAGTTCATCGGAACGCTGAATTTCTGGTGTTTGCTCCCATTCACCTTGAGCAATTTTCTTCGCTGATGCATTTAATTGTAAAATCGGTTTAATTACCCACCGAGCAGTCAAAATCCCAATTCTTGTCGCTACTAAAAAAGCAACTATGGACAGCAAAATAGTAATGCGGGTGTTAGCGTTAATTTCCTGCATAAATTCGCCTTCGGGAATCACCGCCACAATTAGCCAATCTAAACCCAGTTCATCCTTCCAGCTTTTTACCTGCACAAAATAACGCATACCATCGGCGATAAAACTTAGCTGGTGCTTTCCCCCAATAAACCCCAGATTGCCAAAACGTTTAATTAAAGACTGTGTTGTAAGTTTAATTAAAGAATTTTGACTATTTAATGCTGATAGACGTTTTCCTTTACCATTAACGATGGTATATGGTGGCTCGCTTGTAGAAGAAGCTACTATATACCCAGAACGCTCTAAAATAAAAGTTTTACCCGACTCTTTGATTTTTAAGTTTGCTAAAAATTTGCCGATTTGTGATAAGAGTAAATCAACACTAATCACCCCAACAAATTTGCGATTTTTATCGTAAACAGGATAGCTGGAAGATATGGATAAAATTTCTGGTTTATCTTCCCATTGATAAATTTGACTCCAAACTCGTTTGCCGCTCTTGACTGGATCTGCATACCAAGCTTCCAGGCGAGGATCGTAATTTTTGACTTGCTGCAAATGGCGACGATTTCCTTGCTTGTCTGTAGGATAAATATAAAGTTTGCCTATACCATTCTTTTGGCTAACTTCATTAATCAAGAGCTTGCCATTATCTAGACGTTCAACACCGATAAATTCACCTTTGGGATTGGCAAAACTGTTGTAGCCAACATTGAAAACCTGCATTTGTTTCCAAAAGTAATTGCCGGTGGTTTTAAAGTCCGAAAGGTTCAGCAAACCTAGCTCAACTGCATCTAAGTTGATTTGATTGATTTGCTTCGGGGTTGTTAAATAGCGATCAAGATGCTGTTCAATGCGATCGCAGATTTCATTTTCTAATTGAGTCGCAAGCTCATTTACGGCTTTTTGACCGTTTTGATACGAAAGATAACCTACAAGTCCCACCGCCCCACAAATTTGTAGTATAAAGGGCACAATCAGAACATATCGTAGGGGCATTTTGGCATAAACTTTGCCAACTAAATAATTAATAGATTTGACGGGCTGAAGTTTGGATAACATTGTTGTTTAATTCTTCCCTAGCATATTTAGGGCTGTTCTGCCATATCAGCTACATCGTGTATCAGCATAATTACGGCGTACTATCACTTTCTCTACAGTATACTTCAAAAATTACAAGTATAAAAAACTACATTTTTATACTTGCTTAACTAGCTGAGTTCCTCCAACGCCTAATTTTCAAACTTTGCGACTGCCAAGGCTGTTCGGGTACGCGATCGCGCCTGAATTCATTTTTATCTGGCAATGTGTCAACAGATGTTCTCAGATAAGCTGAGATTTAACCGATTCCAGTATGCCATTCTAAAATTCAGGTCGCCATTAGCACCCAATCCTAAATTGAATTTTTAATTGCTGATGTCTTGATCTTCCGGTATCAAAACCTCTAGGCTTCTGAAAAATTTATCTTTTACTACAACAATTTTAAAATTGTCATGCAAATACACAGTAAAAACAAAAAAATCCAAAAAAATTTACTTTGTATTTTCTATTTTTAAGAAATGTTAACTTTGTTGTGGAAGTATGTCAACCTCGTCACCAATTTGTAAAATTTTTCCGGCTGACGACGGGGGTAATTGGGTGTTGACACTCAAGCTGTAAAAGTGCTTAAAAGGCGTTGGAGAAACCCAATTTGGCAGAGTTGCTTGTCGTTGGGTTGCAAAGATTTTTTGAAAGTTTGGGTAAGCTTCCCCTAAGAACGAATCGCGTGTTGGAACTGTACAACGCTGACACGGGTTAACCCCAAAAAAGTCTACATCTCCCACTCGAAAGGAGACTAAATCACCTGGTTCACTAAATAGCCGATCTTCCCAAAATGCTGATATACCGCTAATCTCGATATTGGCACGCATCCGACGGCGCATTTCATCTACACTTAAACCGGAAAACCAAGAAGCAACCTCTGTCAACGTTGCGGTACTAATTACCGTTGGGCCAAGTGAGTTTGTATCGTCAGGAAAACCCATCAGAGAGTTTTGTCTCAATGTGACAGAAAACTCAAAAAAATCACTCAAAGTTGCTTCTAATGCTTGCCGTTCTTCATCCAGATGAAAAGTTTGTAGCGAGTCGCCACCTGGGATTTGCAACGAGATAGTTCTATCTAATAGTGCAAATTGTGCCCTTAGTAAAAGAATTTTAGGATGACGCTTGCCATTGACAAATCTACCCTGTTCGTCAACAATGGCAAACTCTCGATCATACTGTAGTGCCCCACTAGCAAGAACTCTAGCGTTCTCAACTTCAACACCATCTAATGACTTAACTGGATACAATAAAACTTTTGCTAGGTAAGGTGTCATAGCAATTTTAGATTTTAGGTCACATTTTTGTTGCGCTTCCAGCGCAATTTGGATTTGGGATTAAAAATTGGTGTCAGAATTCTGAATTCTGAATTCTGACTTCTGAATTCTTAATTATGGATATACTGGCGATTTATCGATTCCGCCAACATGATTTAGAGGCCAGAAGCGAACTACAGCACGTCCAATAATGTTCTGGCGGGGGACAAGACCCCAACAACGGCCGTCGTAACTACTGTTACGATTATCACCTAATACTAAATATGAATCAGCTGGTATGGTCTGGGGTTTTGCTAAAAAAGGCGGCTGTGGCCCTGATTGGCAAACATCAATAACTGTGGTTTGTCCAGAACTGAGGTAATTTGCTTCTGGGAGAGGTTTGCTGTTGATATAAACTTTGCCATCCTTAAGTTGTATTTTTTCTCCAGGTAAGGCTATTATACGTTTAATAAAAGCATCTTGATATTGTTCTTTTTGTAGCTCTTTTGTCGGTGAAAATACTACTATGTCGCCCCGTTGCGGGTCAGCAAATTTATACTTCAACTTATCGACAATAATTTTGTCTGCTTCCCACTGGTTTGGTGTACCATGCAGAGTCGGTTCCATTGAGCCAGAAGGAATCCAGCGTGCTTCTGCAACAAAGGTACGAATTCCCAGAGCTAGAACAATGCTCAATACAATTGTTCTACCTAGCTCTGCGATCCAGGAATTATCAGGTTGTTGACTAGAGTTGTTATCAGACACTTGATTATGCATGAAATTACTTAACTTAACAAAAGATGTAGGTAATTAACTCGCCTAGTGAGACTTTATCTGTTAATCTTAACGGGAAATTTTTAATTTCCTAGTATATTTACATCTTGACTACCAATTTTAGATTTTGAAGGAGGTAGGAGGTTTGAATTTAGATGAGGCTTCTAGATGAGACGCTCTCATGTTCAACCCTATCTAAATCTAATTCCAGCCCACTAAATGGGAGATTTTGTGGAATTAAACCCTTGCTGCCTCTCTTGTTAAAAATAAACTTTTTTTTAAAGCGCGGCAAAAATTTGTGACTGCGATCGCGAATAAGTTTAACCTAAAAGCATGGTTCTGTGTAATACATAGCCTCCTGTCTAAACTTGGTTATCATTATGTCATCTCCAAAAAGTTTACTAATTCGCCGCGCTCGCATCATCTTACCCAATGGTGAACTGATGGTTGGGGATGTGTTGACGCGCGATCGCCAAATAGTCGAAGTTGCGCCAGAAATACCCCAAACGACACTAGTCACTGAAGTTGACGCAGAAGGCTTAACTTTGTTGCCAGGAGTTATCGATCCGCAGGTACATTTCCGGGAACCTGGACTAGAACACAAGGAAGATTTATTTACCGCCAGTTGTGCCTGTGCGAAAGGGGGAGTTACTTCCTTTTTGGAAATGCCCAATACGCGCCCTCTGACAACCACACAGCAGGCTTTAGACGACAAGCTAGAACGTGCCTCACAGAAGTCTTTGGTTAATTATGGCTTTTTTATTGGGGCAACAGCAGAGAATCTACCAGATTTGCTTTTAGCAAAGCCAACACCGGGAATTAAGATTTTCATGGGGTCGATGCATGGTCAGTTGCTAATTGATGGTGAAGCAGCATTAGAGGCGATATTTGCGAAAGGCGTTAGCGAAGCTCCTGCGAAGCAGGCTCGCTTGATTGCTGTTCATGCCGAAGACCAAGCTAGAATTAACCAACGCCGCCAAGAATTTGCCAACATTCACGATCCAGCCGTTCACTCGCAAATTCAAGACGATCAAGCGGCGTTGCTGGCAACCCAACTCGCATTAAAACTTTCTCAAAAATATCAACGTCGGCTGCATATTCTCCATCTGTCAACGGCACTGGAAGCAGATTTGCTGCGTCAGGAGAAACCAAGCTGGGTGACAGCTGAGGTAACACCACAACATTTGTTGTTGAATACTAGCGCCTATAAGGAGATTGGTACATTAGCACAAATGAATCCACCTTTGCGATCGCCCCACGATAACGAAGTTCTCTGGCAAGCTTTGCGCGATGGCGTGATTGATTTCATCGCCACAGATCACGCACCGCACACCTTAGAAGAAAAAGCCCAAGAATATCCTAATACTCCTTCAGGAATGCCTGGGGTAGAAACTTCCCTCGCTTTGATGTTAACTGCGGCGATGCAAGGAAAGTGTACTGTAGCCCAAGTTGTGAACTGGATGTCTAAAGCTGTAGCTGTGGCTTATGGTATTCCTAATAAGGGAGCGATCGCACCTGGTTACGATGCCGATTTAGTACTTGTAGATTTAAACACATACCGCCCAGTGCGGCGCGAAGAACTTTTAACCAAATGCCATTGGAGTCCTTTTGAAGGCTGGAACCTTACTGGTTGGGCTAAAACCACCATTGTCGGCGGTGAAATAGTTTATGACAAAGGCCAGGTAAATACGCAAGTGCGGGGTCAAGCTTTAACTTTCTTATAGCAAATATTTATTTAAGCTTACGTAGTAGACAAATAATTTTACATCAAAGCCATACTTGAACTGGCAAGATTTTCATCTATCCAGAGTCAAGACTAAACCAATGCGGTTTGGTTAAAACCAAAAGGCGAAAATCCTTGTTTTCCCCCTTTACCCTTTTAACCAAAGGGTATTGACTTGTCCCTGCATCAAAAATTGCAACTTGAAACACTGAATTTATTTATAAGTGTTTCAAGTCAAATCTTCAATAATTACTTTCTTTCCACTATTTAAGATTACCTATTTTTCTTTCCCCTGCTTGGCGTCCTTAGCGGTTCGTAAAAAAGCTTAGGTATTCTTTCAGTCGGATAGAAGTAAACAAAATGAGATTGTCTTGCAATTAATCTCATTTAATCCAGGTAATGTATTCCCCAGAAACTATGCCCGGAAACATAACCATAGAAATAATCAAGGAGAATTGCTATGTCCTTCAGAATTTTGACTTTAGACGGCGGTGGTGTTCGCGGAATCGTTGCAGCACGAATCCTTCAACAAGTAGAACAAGAAATTAGAAATCAGGGTAAAGGAGAGTTTTTACACGAATATTTTGACCTGATTGCTGGCACTTCTACTGGTTCAATACTAACAGGAGGAATTGCTGTCGGAAAGACGAGTGATGAACTAATTCAACTGTATAGAGAACGGGGTAAAGATATATTTCCAGTGGATAGAAAAGAGCGCTATAAAAACTTTCCATCTATCATCAGATCAATTCTTGAGGTCTTTTCAGCATCGAAATATTCTCATGAGGGAATTACTAATGTCCTCAAAGATGCATATAATTATAAAAGAATCAAAGATATTGAAAAACCCATTATTTTGATTCTTGCTTACGATACCCTATATCGCAACACAACCTTTTTTACAAATTGTCATCCCGACTTAGGAGATCGATGGTACGACGACTGTTATTTATGGGAAATATGTACCGCTTCTGCTTCAGCACCCACTTTTTTCCCACCATATAAATTAGAACCTGTAGATAAACAAAAATTTGGTGATTGGGAATTCCCACACATTGACGGAGGAGTTTCTGCTAATAACCCTTCTCTGGCCGCTTTGAGTCTAGTTATGAGGGTCAGTCAGTCTTCAGTCCCTCAAGAAATCAAGGAACAATATAAACTGGATAATCTCCGATTGGAAGATATTTCTATCCTTTCTATTGGCACTGGCCAAACTGGTGAACCATATCAATATGAGCAAATAAAAAACTGGAGAGGTTTAGACTGGGTAAAAAATCTTACTAACATCTTTATGGAACCTACATCTGAGATTGGTAGTACGATTTGCCGACAAATTATGGGTGGATATGATTCTAAACGTTATTTACGTCTTCAGTTTGATTTAAATGAAACATTTAAACCTAAACCGAAAGAGACTTATAGAGATCCTCGTATTGTATTACCTCCAGAAGATCGAACAAACCGATTTACAGGAGAAAAAGTAACTGAAGAAATAGATAATACTAATTCCGAGATTCTTCAGCAGTTAATAGATACCACCTCTGCATTCATCGATCGAGGTCTTACGTACTATACCAGAGACGACTCTGGTTATCCGATCAAAAAGGCGATCGCCTCTTTCATTAGAGATAACTAGTACTTTGTCAAGCTGGCTTTGAGGTTTCGTAGTCAAGTCATTACTACAAACTTGTTGACCATCAATAATTTCAACTTGACAGACTACAGTGCATCCACGTAGGTATATAAACTTCAATTAATTTAGGATAAAACATCTCGTATTTCTACGATAATTTCTGTAGAAATACGAGATGTTTTAGTTAATATTTTCTTGATATCAGTGCTAATTACAGATGTGAATATAATAATTTATTGCTAGTTATAAGTATTAAATCTAATTTAAAAAAATAAAAATTAGTATCTTTTATGTATAGATTGTGAACTTAACTTGGGAATACTAAATGTAAGGAAATTTAAGCGATGTATACAGAACTTGATTATTGTTTAATTTTTCTCTACTAGATTTCGTTGCTAAATGAATTCAGATTGCTTCTTGTAATGACAGTCAGGAACTAATCTGGTTCAGCAAAACTGACTAAATTCTGTAAAAACTCTCATTTATCCCAACAACAGTTTATTTACGCTTGCTTGATTCGTACACCCATCTAAATTAGCTTTGAACTGCTTATTACAGCAATAAAGCTATTAGATGCTAAATCCTGAATATATATCTCGTTCAGTTAAGAATCCTGTAGGTTCAATACTATTCAGATAAGATACTTCAGCTTAGATTGACTCCCTTTTTAAGGTTATGAAGGGAAAAGTAGTCTCCCTTTTGAAAGAGAGCCAGTGCGTTACAAACTTTTCCAAACTTATAGTAACTGGCGTCAGTTTTGCTGAGTGCCAATTTTGGATTCAAGAAAAGTCAATTTGAGATTTTTTAGTTGAGATAACAATGTTAGTAACTGACAGTGGTGAACGTGGTAGTGGCAGATAGGAGGAGTGTAAATTTCACTCTCGACTATTTGCAGAAATTTTTTATAAGGGACTTCCAAATAAAAAAATATTCAATTAACTCTTGTGGGGTGGGCGTCTCGCCATTGGTGTCAACTTTAGCTGGAAATAGCTTATCTGTTAACTTCCATACCCGCCCGGAAATAAATTTTCGGGCTAATAGCTTAAGTCTACTTCAGTAGACTGGAGATTTTTGGCGATATTTAGTCATCTTCAGATGACTTTAGCGATGAGACGGGAATTTCAATTCCCGGCGGACAAGCGGTTTCGCGTTAAGTTGACACCCTATGGACTGGACGGGCAAGATGCCCACCCCACAATGTTGAATGAATAATTTATTTCTTGGAGTTCCCTAAAAGCTAGTTCTAGACTTGCTTTCACGTTAAGTTGACACCAATGTACTCTGCGGTAAGCCGCTTTGCGTCTACATGAATTGCCCCTACAGGTGTACCTCACGTGAATGAGAACCGCTATAACCCTCTTTTGTCACTCTCCGAAAACATTTGCCATTTCTGGATTCTAGAGCTTTTGTATAGCAAGCGATCGCGCGATTCTTTTCTAATAACAAATACAAGACCAATTTTTTTCTAATAGTATAGCTTGTATTGATTGCCTCATCAGGCTTCTAGCGATCGCCCTCCCGGAGAGTGACAGAAGAGGGATAAGCTTAAATCACAGTAATGACTTTGCTAATATCATAATTGAATGGTACGAGTTCGACTTGACGAGTAGCCTCATCTCCATAGGTCAAACTCACACTCAGATAACTATCTGGCTTGTAGGGTAATCGTTCAGCCCATTCAATTGCCACAATTCCTGATATAAATTCAACACCTTCCCAGTAACTTTCTAAATTCAGGGCTGCAACTTCTTGTGGTTCTAAGCGATATAAATCCAGGTGGTAAAGGGGGAGGCGTCCTTCTGTGTACTCATTAATCAGTGTGAAAGTGGGACTGACAATAGGTTCAACAATTCCCAAACCTTTGCCAATACCTTGAACTAGGGTAGTTTTGCCAGCCCCTAAATCACCTTCTAGTAAAATTACACTGGCGGGGGTCAAGGATTCACCAAGAGTAATACCTAAGCGTAGCGTCGCTTCTGCATCTGCAAGAAAAATTTTCATAATTTAGTCATTAGTCATTAATCATTGGTCATCTTCCTTAATTTTGAGTTTTGAATTTTGAATTCCCCGAAGGGGCTGACCTCTACCGTACCACCGCAATAACACTCGTGCTAGTTTCTGCGGATTGTGACGTACAAAACCTGTTTCATCTTCATATAAAACATTAGCTGGAACAATTCTTCGCCCTAGCTGAGTTACGGCTTCTCTATCTAGAAAAACGGGATGGGAGTTTTGTTGGGCGTAACGAATGAGTGATTGCTCTGAAGGGGATTTTTTGTGTATTAGGACAGCATCGAATAACCGTCTTTCCCCACAAGCAGCATCAATTGCTCTGATGTGGTCGGCAACAGTGTAACCTTCAGTTTCTCCTGGTTGAGTCATTATATTGCAGATATAAATACGGGGGGCATCTGTTTGAGCGATCGCATCGGCAATTTCTGGTACTAATAAATTAGGAATCAAACTTGTATAAAGGCTACCTGGACCAATAATAATGTAATCAGCTTCTTTAAGTGCCTTAATTGCTGCTGGCACTGCCGGAGGATTAGCCGGAATGCAGCCAATTTTGACAATTTTACCCCCAGCTTTGGGAATGCTAGACTCCCCATCAATACGGCGGCCATCGGCTAATTCTGCCCAGAGGCGAACATCACTGAGAGTTGCTGGTAGTACTTGTCCCCGCACCGCTAGCACTTTAGAACTAGCTGCAACTGCTTGTTCTAAATCTCCAGTAATATCACTCATAGCCGTTAAAAACAAATTGCCAAAACTGTGACCCGTTAACCCATCTCCAGCCCGAAAACGGTATTGAAACAATTCTGTCAATAACTTTTCTTCATCAGCTAGTGCAGCCAAACAATTGCGAATATCCCCCGGTGGTAGCACTCCAAATTCTTGGCGCAACCGTCCAGAAGATCCACCATCATCGGCGACAGTGACAATTGCAGTAATATTAGCGCTGTAGGTTTTCAACCCCCTCAACAATGTAGAAAGTCCCGTACCACCACCAATTACCACTATTTTTGGGCCTCGGTACAATCGACGATGAGCCATCAAGACATCAATGAGTTCTTCTCCGCCTTCTGCTCTCAGTACCTTAGTAATTGAGCCGACAGTCCGAGTTTGTCCCCAAAGCACTAACAGCAGACCACCGAGCAATACCAAAGGGCCACTGATATAGTTGGGTAAGATGTTAGTGATTACTCCCAGGAAATTCTTAATCAACTCAATCATCAAAAAAATTGGAGTCAGCTTAATCCAGATAGCTAACCCCAAACTTGCCAGCAGTACACCCCCAACACTAATCAACAACCAACGTTTTACCGATAGTCCAGGGGATAACCATTTGAACCACTGGTTAACTCGATAGGAAGTACGAGAGCGCGACTGCTTTTGCAGGGCGTTGAGGGCTTGTCTCAGAAAACCAATTGACATACCTGATTCGGAGCAGTGCTACAAACAATAATTAACAGAAAACGTACACCACTTGGTTTAAAACCATAGGTGTGAAACTATTATATTTGTCAATCCCATTAGACTAAGAATAAGTGGTCAAGATTGCCAGTATTCCTAATGAGAGCATTTTTTAGGTATTTAGACCACAACTGAGAGACTGAGCAAGAAGTGGTGTAGTTTAATTACTTGAAAAGTACTGTAAAAAATATCCTGGCTTGGTAAAAGTAAATTTAATGGAAAAACGAATTTTAGGATTAGATCCAGGATTGGCAATTTTAGGATTTGGAGCAATTAGCTGCACACAAAATCCCAATAAAATACCAGAGACTACAGTAAATATGCTGGATTTTGGAGTAATTAAAACGTCAGCAGATGTAGAAATGGGACAGCGCCTATGTACCTTATTCGATGACTTACACACCGTAATGGAAGAATTTCAACCAGATTTGGTTGCGATCGAGAAACTATTCTTCTATCGGATGTCAAGTACAATCCTGGTTGCACAAGCGCGGGGTATAGTTATTTTAGTGTTGGGGCAGCGTCGTCTTCCCTACGTAGAGTTTACCCCTGCTCAAATTAAACAAGCTTTAACAGGCTATGGCAATGCCGATAAGTCGGAAGTGCAAGAAGCGGTGGCGCGGGAGTTAGATTTAGATGAGATTCCTAAGCCTGATGATGCTGCGGATGCTTTAGCAGTGGCTTTGACGGCTTCGTATCAGTTGTAAAACTGTGAACTAGCTTTGCGAGAACAGTGGTTTGTCAGGGCAAGAGCAAATGGCAGATGGAAGATTTCTATTGCTTATGATATACAACCTAAAGCTAGAGGACGAAACCAAGTGTCAGGTAGAATTTCACGACTTGTGTGTACACCGTAGCCTTGACAAGGGGGGTAATTCGACTTGTGATCCTATAGGGTGGTGACAGGGAAAGCTTTACAAGAGAATGTGTAATTAATTTTGTTGAGTTACTTACAAAGATTAGCCGAAGAACTATAACTGAGGTAAAGATTTAGCCAGAGATGTCCATAAGTAAGGAGATAAGATGGTTAACAGTTCTAAAGGCGATATAAATATTGGCTGTAATATCCAAGGTATTTCTGAATACGACTTTTTTTCTGACAGTAATTTTGAGGACATTCATTGTTATCCACTTAAAACAGACTCGCCCTACTTAGGATTAAAAACTTTTAGAATTAAAGATAAAGACAATTTTTTTGGTCGGGAGAAGTGGATTGCTAATCTGGGCGATCGCTTAAAAAAAGATAGTATACTCTTGCTTTTAGGAGCATCAAGTACTGGCAAATCATCGTTGATTCAGGCTGGGTTAATTCCTTATTTGGGAAATAAGAACAATTCCTTAATTAATATAAGTTTTCACCCAGATAAAAATCCTTTTAAATCTCTTTACCAGTGTCTTGCTTCTACTTATGGTAAAAAATCGCAAATAGCGGATATTACTAGAGAAACAAGAGAAAATACCCTAATTAAAGTTGTCAGATTCCTCAAACAAGATTATCAGTGCGTTCTGATTTTTATTGACCAATTTGAAGAACTGTTTACGAAAACTCAAAAGCCGGAACGCGATAAATTTGTTGCTAGTCTATTTCAACAGTTCCAGCAGCAGGATAGCTCTGTCAAAATTGTTTTAGCAATGCGGTCTGATTTTTTGGATAAATTTAGTGAGTATCCCCAACTTGCGAAGATTCACGATCGCTATAGTCGTATACTCACTAGAATGAGCGATGCAGAATTAAAGTTAGCGATCGCTGAACCTGCTGCTAAAAATGGCGTTACCTTTGAACAAGGGTTAGTTGAACAAATTATTCATGATTTTCACCAACAAAATGATTATTTACCACTTCTGGCATACACCCTGAATGTATTGTGGGAAAAAGAAGATATTGCAAACGGGGTTCTGAAGATAAAGACTTATCAAGAACTAAAAGAGCAAACGTTTGGTTATTTAAGCGAACAAGCTAATGAATTTATTAATACTAGTGTTGGATGGCACGATCGCCATTCGAGAGAAAAGGAACAAGAAATTCAAAAGTTAAACCTTGCACTGACTGAATTAAAACTGCGCGAGCAATCCGCCAGGGTTTTGAATTTACTTCCTGTCCAACCGCTAGAGGGTTTGGTGCTGGCAATTCAAACAATGGGTGAGAATTTAGAGAAATACCCAAACCAGCTTCTAGCTCCTGTTTTGGGAAGCTTAAAGGAAGCAATGAACACACCTACAGAGGCAAATAGCTTGCGCGGACACGAGCAAGAGATTAATTGTCTAGCCTTTAGTCCTGATGGCAAGTTTATTGCCAGTGGCAGTAGCGATTCTACGGTGTGCTTGTGGAATATCATTGGTAATCCTACTGCTCAATTTTTGTTGGGGCACGAGCAAGAGGTTAATTGTCTAGCCTTTAGTCTTGATGGCAAGTTTATTGTTAGTGGCAGTATTGACGGAATTTTGTGTTTATGGGATCTACAAGGTAATCTCATTACTCAACCGTGGCAGGGACATGAGGAAGGAGTTATTTCCGTCGCCTTCAGCCCAAATAGCGATGGCTACGACAACCCCTCCGGGGTACGCATTGTCAGTGTTGGTTTTGACGGTACAGTGTGTTTGTGGGATTTAGAAGGTAACACGATCGCTCAACCCTGGCGCGGACATAAGGAAGGAGTTATTTCCGTCGCCTTCAGCCCAAATAGCGATGGCTGCGCCAACCCCTCCGGGGTACGCATTATTAGTGTTGGTTTTGACGGAACGGTGTGTTTGTGGGATTTACAAGGTAACACCATCACTCAACCCTGGCACAAACATGAGGCGAAAATTATTTGCGTCGCCTTTAGCCCCGATGGCAAGTTTATTGTCAGTGGTGGTAGTGATTCTACAGTGCGGTTGTGGGACATCCAAGGTAATCCCATCGGTCAACCTTGGCACGGGCATGAAGGACATATAAATTCTGTAGCGTTTAGCCCTGATGGCAAGTTTATTATTAGTGGTAGCTGCGATCGCACAATACGCTTGTGGAATATCAATGGCAAGCCCATTACTCAACCTTGGCGGGGACATGAAGGAGAGGTTAATTCCTTAGCCTTTAGCCCCGATGGCAAGCTGATTGTCAGTGGTGGCGATCGCACTGTGCGTTTATGGGAGCTACATCAAATATTACAAGATCGGGTCATCGGGCGATCGCAGCGCAAATATGAGAATTGGGTCAATTCTGTCGCCTTTAGCCCTGATGGTCAGTGGATTGTCAGTGCCAGCAATGATTTGACAGTGCGCTTGTGGGATATTCACGGCAACCCCATTGGTCAACCTTGGCAGGGACACGAAAAAGAAGTCAATTCTGTCGCCTTTAGCCCTGATGGTCAGTGGATTGTCAGTGCCAGCAATGATTTGACAGTGCGCTTGTGGGATATTCACGGCAACCCCAT
>NZ_JBALFY010000093.1:0-350999 GCF_036916655.1 Nostoc sp. | reverse complement strand
AATGAGTAATGAGTAATAAGTAATGAGTAATGAGTAATAAGTAATGAGTAATGAGTAATGAGTAATAAGTAATGAGTAATGAGTAATAAGTAATGAGTAATGAGTAATAAGTAATGAGTAATGAGTAATGAGTAATAAGTAATGAGTAATGAGTAATAAGTAATGGGGATTACTCATTAATTCAAAATTAAAGACAGTTAGAGTCGGGGATTTAAGATAAATTGCGGAGTGGTTTCACGATGTTGGATTATAAGTTATTAAAAAACAATAAAAAATATACTTTAATTCGCCATCGTTGGCTAGTAATTGTACTGGCTTTTGTAACTGCGATCGCCATAATTATCTATCATCAAATTACTTTAAAAAACCAAGCAACACCAATATCTGAAATTATTGTCTCTTTCCCAACTGAACCTACAACTTTCAATCCAGCTTTAATCCTAGAATCAGCTTATATTTTAAACTATACTTATGAAGGGCTAGTTAAAGAAAATGCTCGTGGAGAAATTGAACCTAATCTAGCCAAATCTTGGCAAACTTCCCAAGATAATAAAAAAGTAATTTATACCCTCAGAAAAGGGCTAAAATGGTCAGATGGAAAACCACTAACGGCTGAAGATGTCGTTTTTACCTACAATGAAATTTACCGTAATCCAGACATTCCTACTTACGCGAAAGACTTCTTCATAATTGGTAAAAATCGTACCTTCCCTACTGTGCGAAAGCTTGATAATTTGCGAGTTGAATTTACATTACCTGAACCATTTGCTCCATTTATTCGGGCTACAAAACTAGAAATTTTACCAGCCCATATTTTTAGGGAAAGTGTCAAAACAAAAGACCAGGAAGGTAGTCCTAAGTTTATGTCTGCTTGGGGAACTGATACCCCACCACAAAATATTATTGTCAACGGCCCTTACACAATCGAATCTTACACTCCCAGCCAACGCATAGTTTTCCGCAAAAATCCTTACTACTGGCGTAAAGATACTCAAGGCAATTCACAACCCTATATCGAGCGTGTGATTGGGCAAATTATTCCTAGTCAAGATACTTCTTTAATCCAATTTCGTTCTGGAGGATTGGATTACATCAATGTTAATACTGATTATTTTTCGTTATTAAAACATGAAGAAAGTAAAGGAAAGTTTACTATCTATAATGGCGGTCTTTTTGTCGGCTCAACTGCTATTACTTTTAATCTCAATAAAGGCAGTAGGAATGGTCAAGCACTGGTCGACCCCATAAAATCTCGTTGGTTCAATACAGTGGAATTTAGACAAGCAGTTGCCTATGTAATTGACCGCCAACAAATACTCAACAATATCTATAAGGGATTGGGTAAACTGCAAAATTCACCCATTGCTGTACAGAGCAAGTATTATTATCCTGTCCAAACTGTCTATGAATACAATCTTAAAAAAGCGAAACAATTACTTCTAAAAGCGGGATTTAAATACAACAATCAAGGTCAGTTATTAGACAAGCAAGGCAATCTTGTCCGCTTTAGCCTAATGACGAATAGTACCAATAACGCATTGCAGGCGATGGGAGTACACATAAAACAAAATTTGAGTAACCTTGGCATAACTGTTGATTTCAATCCCGTAGCTGCTAGCATTTTCATCAACAAATTGACTCAAACTTTCGATTGGGAGTGTCAATTGCTTGAGGTTGCTGTCGGTCAAGAACCAAATGATTGGGCTAATGTTTGGTTGACTGAAGCGGGGTGGCACTTTTTTAATCAACAATCGCAAACAGGACAAACGCCGATAATGGGGCGACAGATAGCAGATTGGGAACGCAAAATTAGTGATTTATACATTCAGGCAGCCTCCGAAGTGGATGAATCAAAGCGTAAAGCTATCTATGTAGAAACTCAACAAATTACTCAGGATTATCTGCCATTTATTTATCTAGTTAACCCTTTATCAATGGTGGCAGTACGAAATCGTATCCAAGGTATTGAACACTCTGCCCTACTAGGAACATTTTGGAACTCTTACGACTTGAAACTGACTGATATTAACTAAAGAGGATATCGTTTGTATGCAAATTCCTATCATTGATTTCCATCCTTTTCTTACAACAGGTGACTCAACTGCAAAAGAAGCTGTCGCTGCACAAATTTCTCTTGCTATTCATGAGGTCGGATGTTTCTACCTCAAAAATTATGGTATTTCTCAAAGTCTAATCGCTCAACTTTTTTCACAAACAGAGTCTTTTTTTGCACTCCCTGAGCAAGAAAAAGAACAAGTATCTTTCTTTCCAGACAGGAATCTTCGCGGATATCATAACTTTAAAAAAAGTGAAGATAAACACAACGCTAATGAGTTAATGACTGAAGGATTTCATTTTGGAAAAGAAATTACTTTAGATGAAGTTGGTATTATCGAAGATCCTTTTTTTGAACCGAATAAATGGCCTGAAAATCCGGCTCACTTTCGTGAAGTGATGCTGGAATTTTTCACGGGTTGCCACGAAAGCGCCTTGAAAGTATTCCAAGCTTTGGCTATTTCCCTGAGAATTCCAGAAGATTACTTTACAAATTTATATTCTGAACAGAATCACGGCATAGTTTTGCATCACTACCCATCTATATATCAGCCTCCCGAACTAGGAAAAGTTTATCTGGCAGAACATACCGATATAGGTACTCTGACATTTTTATTTCAAGATTCCGAAGGGTTAGAAGTATATACAAATGCTGGAGAATGGGTTGTTGCGCCCTTCGTTCCTGATGCAATTATCGTATTGGTGGCAGATTTAATGCAGCGATGGACGAACGATAAATTTGGCGCTACACGACATCGAGTTATAGTTCCAACTCAATCTCATAGTGCTAAACAAAGGTATTCATGTGCCTTTTTTACTGGGCCTAATTACGATGCTTCAATTAACTCTATTAAGACTTGTTTGGAGATAGATGAAGTGCCTAAATATCCACCTATTCTTGCACAGGAATATTTCAAGCAGCCAAAAGGATAGCTACTAATTTAGATTCAATAAATGGAAAAACTACAATTGCTAGCAAAGTCAAATCCTCCAAGTTGGTTAAAAATTTTGGTAATTAGCCTGATTGGGTTAGGTATTTTTTTTCGCTTTACCCATTTAGGGCAAAAAGTGTATTGGTACGATGAAACTGCTACATCGCTGGCGATATCTGGTCATTCATTAGTAGAGGTTAAACAAGAATTTTTTAGCAATTTGGATAATAATGAAAGTGTAATTCCTGTTATTACTTTAGATAAATATCAACGCATTAACCCAGATCGAAATGTTGCTGATACAGTGCGCTATTTGATAACTTCAGATCCACAACATCCACCTTTGTATTATGTGATGGTGAGATTATGGGCGCAAGTTTTTGGGGATTTGCCGGCGGGAGTTAGGAGTTTATCGGCAGTGATTAGTCTGTTGGTATTTCCTAGTGTGTATTGGCTGTGTTTAGAGTTATTTGAATCATCACTTGTGGGGTGGGTGGGAATGGCTGTGATGGGGATTTCTCCCTTGCAGGTTTTCTTTGCCCAAGATGCACGAGAATACGGTTTATGGATGGTGACAATTTTAGTATCAAGTGCTGCTTTATTACGAGCCATGCGTCGAGGAAGTTACTTGAGTTGGGCTATGTATGCTCTCGCCCTAGCTTTAGGATTGTACACCCATTTATTGACAGTAATGGTTGCGATCGCTCATGGCATTTATGTACTTATTAGTCAACGGTTTCGCTTTAACCAAACTCTGCGTAATTATCTGCTGAGTTCCATCGCCGCTTGCTTAATATTTTCACCCTGGCTTATTGTACTCATTACCCAGGTTCACACAGCCACAAATCTCTTGTCATGGATAACATTTAAAACAGATAGTCCTTTCGACCTGATTGGGATTTGGCTTAGTCGAATTAGCCGTATATTTTTTGATTTTAATTTGGCTTCTGATGATGCTTGGGTCAATAACTTAACTTCTGAAAGCCCTTTATTATATAGTATTCCTACGATAATATTTAGCTTATTTTTAATTATTTATATTATTATTTTTTTGACCAAGTATCCATCAACTAACGCTAGTTTATTTATTGCTTTATTAGGCGGATTTCCAGGGTTAACATTGCTTTTTTATGACCTAGCTTTTGGGGGAATCCGCTCTATTCATTTTCGCTATCAGTTACCGTTATACCTCAGCATCCAAATTGCTGTAGTCTATATTTTAGCTTTCCATCTTTTCTTGGCGAAGAGTTGGCATAAAAACCTTTGGCAATTCATTCTGGCGGGATTACTCGTTTTTGGGCTAGTTTCTGATGTCAGATTTTTTCAGGCTGAAACTTGGTGGCCACAAATAGGTGGCAAGAATTTACTGGCAATGAGTAAACGTATTAACCAATCTAATAATGTTTTGTTAGTAAGTAATAAAAATGATTATAACTTGGGAGTCATCCTTACATTAAGTCATAGTTTAGAACCAAAAATTTCCTTACTTCCCATACAAAACAACCAATTAGCAATAATGCCTCAAGATTATAAATCTATCTTCTTTGTTGACGACCTGGAAAATAGTTTAGCTCATCAACTCCAGCAGGATAAAACTAATTCCCTGAAATTAGTCTACCCACTTGAAGGATTTTGGCAACTCGACAAAAATCAGAAAACATAAAAAAATTAGAAGTTGAATGAAACAATATCTTGACTATTTTAATATTAGTTATCTGAGAGGTAAAGTCCACTTTTATCTCCATTCGGCACTTTTTAGCCGATTTATCCGCTTTGCTGTAGTCGGTTTTAGTGGGGTATTTGTAGACTTGGGAGCATTCTATTGCTTTCATAGTTCGTTATGTTTGGCGTTAACTCCGAGTGCAATGCTTTCCACAGAAATAGCAATTATTAATAATTTTCTTTGGAATGATTTGTGGACGTTTGGTGATGTGTCTTTTGAACAAAAAAATAGCCAAAGGCTGCAACGCTTTGTCAAGTTTAATCTCATTTGTTTAATTGGGCTGATTTTCAATAGCCTAATTGTAAATTTGCTATTTTATCAATTTCAAGTGAATGAATACATCGCCAAATTGGTAGCGATCGCTTGTGTGACACTTTGGAATTTCTGGCTCAACCTAAAGATGAACTGGCAATTAACAAAGACAGATGTAGTTGTAGATATTTAAGAAAAAATCATGTTAAGACCACTAGTAATGTTTGGCTATAGTTTCATTTTTATAATTACTATATTTCTTTCTTCGGGATTATTGAATATAGCTTTACCCTATTACAAGACTATCCAAAATCTTGGTGAAATTAGTGTTAAATGGCAATATTTAACTGAACACAAAGATGATTATGACGCTATTTTTCTAGGGCCAAGTACTACTTATTTTGGGGTAATTCCAAAATTATTTGATGAATACATGACAACAGAGGGTAAAAGTGTAAAATCTTTCAACTTTGGTATAGCAGGTGCAAATGTATCAGAAATAGATTTTTACTTACAAAAAATTCTGGCTTTAAAACCAGTAAACTTAAAGTGGATATTTCTTGACTGTTCAGTTGACTTATTTACCAATATTGGCTCTACTTCCGCTCAAGAAATATACTGGCATACTCCTCGTAAAACTATAGAAAATTTCCAATTAATTCTGGAATCGTCAATCGATAGTTGGCAAGTAAAAGCTCCATATATTTACGCCAATTTTCAAAGCTTTATCTACCGATGGCTAGGAATTGGTCAGCTTTCCACTTTCTGGCAGGAAAGAATATTAAATTTAGATTTATCAAATGCAGATCCATTAGCAAAAGTATCTGAAGATAGACTCCTACAAGAATCTGGATATTACGCTATAGATTGGCAAAAAAAAGCTGAGAAATGGAAGACTATATTCCGAACAAATGGTTTGGATACTTATCAAAAAAATCTCAAAAATGAACAAATAAAATTAGCCACTTTAAATTCAGAAAGTGCATTTAATAATCCATCCATAATATATGGAGCGAAAATGGTGAAGAATATTGCTTCCCGAATTGAACAACAGCAAATTAACAATAAGAAAATTGAAGCTGTCTTTTTTATTCCGCCACTCCTAGAGACTGATTCTAACCCATCTGCTCTTTACAAAGCATATCAATCAGGATATATAGATACCCTATTTGCTTTTAATAATCCCAACAAGTTTAGTAATTTATATGAGGTAGATCGCAGAATTGATAGCGCCCATCTCAATTACCAAGGCGCTCAAGAATTCACACTTTTATTAGCATCAAAGTTTGCTCAATACTTAAATAATTTATGATATTTACGGAATTTCGGTTTCTATTTTTCTTCCTGGTTGTTTTCTGCATCTATTGGGCTTTACAGAAACACAATCATCGTAAATTCTGGCTGTTAATCTGTAGTTATATCTTTTATAGTGCTTGGGATTGGCGCTTTCTTTTTTTGCTCTTGCTATCGACAGTCATTGATTACTTTGTCGGTTTAATGCTATTTAGACCACAGATTAATGATTTGCAAATACAAGAGATTGCCAGCACTGAGGTAGTACAAAAAAAAGAAACTACAAGTTTTTGGAATTGGGATTCTTTACTGAACAAGCCACAAAATCAGCAACAACGTCAAGCATGGTTGATACTTAGTTTAGTAGCAAATCTCGGAATATTAGGTTTTTTTAAATACTATAATTTCTTCACCGATTCTGCTGCCAATTTATTAGCTTTTTTGGGTTTACCCCTAAGTATTAAAACCCTTAATATTATTTTGCCAGCAGGCATTAGTTTTTATACCTTTCAAACTCTGAGTTATTCCCTGGATATTTATCTAGGTAAACTCAAACCTGTGAGAAATTTTTGGGATTTTTCTCTATTTGTGACTTTTTTCCCGCAACTGGTTGCAGGGCCTATTGTCCGGGCTTCTACTTTTTTACCGCAACTGCTAACCCCGAAAAATTTAGGCGATGTTGATTTTAGAGGATGTTTAATACTTTTTTTTGTGGGGTATTTCAAGAAAGCGTGTGTTTCGGATAATCTTTCACCTTTAGTAGAACAGTATTTTAGGAATCCAGAAAATTATACTTTCTTGAGTTGTTGGGTTGCTGTTATTGCTTTTGTCATCCAAGTATACTGCGACTTTTCTGGTTATTCAGATATGGCGATCGCTTCAGCCGGTTTACTTGGATACAAACTACCTCTGAACTTTAAATTTCCTTTCTTTGCCAGCAATATGACTGACTTTTGGCAACGTTGGCACATTACCCTCTATAGTTGGTTGCGCGATTATGTCTATGTTCCTTTAATGAGAAGGCGGACAAAACCTGAACGCACAGAACTGTTTAAGTACAGAAATCTGCTCATTTTGATGCTTTTATCAGGATTCTGGCATGGAGCAGCTTGGCATTTTGTTTTTTGGGGTGGATTACATGGAATCATCTTAGTTATTCAAAAGCAATGGTCATCTTGGGTTGCTCCTTATAAGCAATTGATACCACTGAGAAATATGCTAGGTATTCCCCTAACATTTTACTGTTTTTGTGCTTTGTCCCCATTTTTTGGGAGTAAGGATCTCAACAGTGCAATACAAATAGAGAAATCCTTTTTATTCTTCACTTCTCTTGGCTCTCAAAACTTAAATCTCCAAATTGCATGGATTTTTATACCTTTAATTATGCTCCACTGGGCAGCTTATAAGGGTTGGTTTGCTGATTGGTGGCGGAAAATTCCTAGTTGGAGTTTTGCTGTTTTCTTTGGGGTGTTGGTTTCAGCAATATTTCGACTGACAGCCATCAATCCTCAACCTTTTGTTTATTTTCAGTTTTAGTGTCACGCAGAGGCGCAGAGAAGGATAGGAGATGGGTAGTTTATTATTACGAATTACGAATTATGACCAAGTTGGAAATAATTAAAAATAAGAATATTGAATCTATTTACCCTCTTTCTCCTATGCAGCAGGGTATGCTTTTCCATACTCTGTATGAGCCGGAATCTGGGGTGTATCTTGAGCAGTTCTGTTTAACGCTCTCTGGAAATATTGATATTGGGGTGCTTCAGCAAGCCTGTTTGCGAGTTATGAAGCGTCACCCAGTTCTGCGTACTCTTGTGGTTTGGGAAAAGCAAGAAAAGCCTCTGCAAGTAGTATGTAAGGATGTGGAGTTGCCTTGGCAAAATTATGATTGGCGTTCGTTATCTTTGGAAGAACAACAAGAGCAGTTAGAAGTTTTTTTAGAAGCAGATCGAGTCCAAGGTTTTGCTCTTGACAAAGCTCCACTTATGCGATTTAGCTTAATTCAAATCGCTGATGATATTTACGAATTTGTCTGGAGTTTTCATCACCTACTAATTGATGGCTGGAGTTGGCCAATTCTCTGCAAAGAAGTTTTTGCTTTTTACAATGCCTTACTTAAAGGCAAATATTTATATTTAAATACTCCTCGTCCTTATCGAGATTACATAAATTGGTTACAGCAACAAGATTTAAAAGCAGCAGAAATATTTTGGCGACAACAACTTCAAGGCTTTACTAATCCTACCCGGTTGCAACTAAATCGGGGTGAGGTGCAGATTTTATCACAACCAAAAACTTACCACGAGCAGCAGTGCTGTTTATCGGCAACTATAACTGCGGCTTTACAGTCCCAGGCACAGCAGTATCATTTGACACTTTCGACTTTTGTGCAAGCAGCTTGGGCGCTTTTACTCAGTCGCTATACTGATGAGTCTGAGGTGTTATTTGGCGCAACTGTATCTGGTCGTCCTCCCACTCTATCGGGGGTGGAATCGATGGTGGGACTATTCATTAATACTTTACCAGTGAGGGTGAAAATCCCAACAGCCAAGCCTTTATGGCAATGGCTGAGGCAATTGCAGACTCAACAGGTGGAGCGATCGCAGTATTCTTGGTGTCCGTTAGTAGAAATTCAGGTTGTTAGTGAAATTCCCCCAGAATCTCCTTTGTTTGAAAGCATTGTAGTATTTGAGAACTACCCACACGATACGTCTTTATCAAATCTAGGTGGCAGTATCCAGATTACCAAACGGCGCGTCATTGAACAAACCAATTATCCGCTCACAGTCATTGCTGTACCAGGACAAGAGTTATCCCTACGCATTCTTTATGATGGTAGCCGCTTTGATGGGGAAACGATTAACCGGATGATGGGGCATCTTGTGACTTTGTTGGAGGGTATGGTGACTAACATTGAGCAGACGATAGGCGAGATACCTATGCTAACTGCTGCCGAACAGCGCCAATTTTTGCTATGGAATGATACCCAAGTAGATTATCCTCACAAATGTATCGCTCAGTTGTTTGAAGAACAGGTGGAACGGACACCGGATGCGGTAGCGGTTTCTTTTCAATCTCAACAACTGACTTACCAGCAATTAAATTGTCAGGCTAATCAGTTAGCGCACCACCTACAAAACCTGGGGGTAAAACCAGAAGTGCGGGTGGGGATTTGGGTTGAGCGTTCTTTATCGATGGTAATAGGACTTTTGGCAATCCTCAAAGCTGGCGGTGCTTATGTACCTCTAGATCCGCGATCGCCCCAAGAACGCTTAAATTATATGTTGAGTAATTCTCAAGCGTCGGTATTGCTGACAGATTCATCAATTACTTTATCTGGGCAACCATTAACAGTAGTTTGCTTAGATAGATCGGATTTCTGCCAAAACAGCGAGGAAAATCCTGTGAGTCAAGTCACACCAGAGAACTTGGCTTATGTCATGTATACTTCTGGTTCTACAGGCAAACCCAAAGGTGTAGCTATGAGTCACCGTTCTCTAGTGAACCTTTTATATTGGCAAATGGGCGAAAATACTTCCAATGCCAAAACCTTGCAATTTGCTTCCATCAGCTTTGATGTCTCTTTTCAAGAAATCTTTTCTACCTGGTGTAGTGGCGGAACTCTAGTTTTAATAACCGCAGAAATACAGAAGGATGGGTTTGCATTATTACAGCTAATTGACAAAGAAAAGATAGAAAGACTATTTTTGCCCTTCGTCGCCCTCCAGCAATTAGCCAATGCTGCCTCTATTGCTCAAACCTATCCGGCATCTTTGCGGCAGATTATGACTGCTGGAGAACAGTTACAAGTTACTCCTGTTTTAGCCAACTTTTTTAGAGAACTTCCTGGTTGTACGCTACAAAATCAATATGGCCCAACGGAGAGCCATGTAGTAACAAGTTTTACTTTAAAAGATGCTTCGCCACTTCCGCCTATTGGTCGCGTGATCGCAAATACGCAAATCTACATCCTTGATAGCCATCTGCAACCATTACCAATTGGAGTTGCTGGAGAACTGTATATTGGCGGTGTTGCGATCGCTAGAAGTTATATTAATTCCCCAGAATTGACGGCTGAGAAATTCATTGCCAAGGATGGAAATCGTTTGTATAAGACAGGCGATCGCGGTCGATATTTAGCTGATGGCAACATCGAATTTCTCGGTAGAATTGACAATCAAGTGAAGGTGCGGGGCTTTCGCATTGAACTGGGAGAAATTGAAACCGTACTCGCCGCACACCCACAGGTAAAAGAAGCTGTAGTTATTCCCAGAGAAGATGAACCAGGGAACAAGCGCCTAGTCGCCTACATTGTCCCCAAACAACACTTAGACACCAGCGACCTGCTTTGTTACCTCAAACAAAAGCTACCCGAATATATGCTACCTTCTGCTTTTGTAAAGTTGCTGGATGTACCTCTAACCCCCAGTGGTAAAATAGAACGCCGTGCTTTACCAGCACCTTTGAGTCGGGAAATACGTAACGTTTCTACAGACTTAATCCCACCCCGGACTGCAACTGAAGAGGTTCTAGCAGAAATTTGGAGCGATGTTTTAAGACTAGAAAAAGTTGGTATACACGACAACTTCTTTGCATTGGGAGGGCATTCCCTATCAGCAATGCAAGTCATTTCTAGATTGCGAGAAACCTTCAAAGTAGAGTTACCTATAAGCTGTTTGTTTGATTACCCGACGGTAGTTGAGCTAGATCGGCAAATTTCAGAATATCGCCAAAAAGAGGCAGGGGAGCAGGGGAGCAGAGGAGCAGGGGAGCAGGGGAGAAATAATCATTCTTTCTTATCCTCTTCTGCCCCTCTGACTCCATCTCTTAAACCAGTAGCCAGAAACACAAAAGAGTTGCCAATCTCTTTGACTCAGCTTGAGTTTTGGATATTAGCTCAATTGCATCCGGGCGTTCCCGTCTATAATATTCCACTGGCTTATCGCTTGACGGGTTTACTCAACGTCACTGCTCTAGCGCAAAGCCTCGTTGAAATTGTCCGTCGTCACGAAACTCTGCGGACTACTTTTGCGATCGCAGATAGACAAGTAGTTCAAAAAATTGCTCAACAGCCCGTATTGCCATTTTCGGTAGTAGATTTGCGAAAACTTTCTGACTCTAAAACTGAGCGAAAGACTCTGGTTCAAAGATTTGTGAATGAGGAAAAAACCCGGCCTTTCGATTTAGAAAAAGAGCCTTTATTACGTATTAAGTTGCTGCGGCTCTCTGATGCCGAGTATTTACTAATAATAACTATCCATCATCTAGTTTGTGATGGTTGGTCTGTGGGTGTGTTTTTAGAGGAACTAACAAAATTATACGCAGCATTTTGTCACGATCAGCCTTCACCGCTTCCCGATTTACCCATCCAATATGCTGACTTTGCCCATTGGCAACAGCAGTGGGTTGCTCGTCCTGCTTTCGTATCTGACCTTAACTACTGGAAGCAGCAACTAGGAAACAGCAAACTTTTGCTACAGTTACCTACTGATTATACGCGCTTACCAATACGAACTTTTCAAGGTGCAAGTCAAACCTTCATTATCCCTAAGAGCCTAACAAATGCTCTTAAACATCTGAGCCAACAGCACAATGTAACTCTATTCGTGACTCTGTTAACAGCCTTTAAAATAGTACTATTTTATTACACTGGACAGTCAGATATTATTGTGGGCACTCCCTTTGCCAATCGCCAGCAATTGGAAACAAAAGAACTGATTGGATGTTTCATTAACACATTACTAATACGTACATACTTAGGGGGCGATCCAAGTCTGAGCGAGTTGCTGTCTCAGGTGCGTGAATGTTTTTTGGCAGCCTGCGATCGCCAGGAAATTCCCTTCGTGAAGTTAGTAGAAGCACTACAGCCAAAACTAGAACCAAGCCATTCTTTGCTCTATCAAGTGATGTTTAACTTCTTACCTCCATCAGATTTAAAACTGACAAATTTAACTGTTCATCCCTGGTCAGTTGAAAGCAAAACAGCAGAATTTGATTGGGATATTTATCTCCAACAAACAACATTAGGAAGCATTGAAGGAAAATGGTGTTACAAAACTGATTTGTTTGATGCTACTACTATTAGCCGTGCGGTAACTCAGTTTCTCATGTTGCTTGAGTTGCTAATTACTAATCCAGAATGTCGCCTAACTGACCTTTCCTTACTATTTCAGCGCCATAATTCTCAAAAGAAATCGATGCAAATTCCATCTTTGCAAGGTGCGGGAGGGATAGCCGCCCGCTAATTTGAGATTGTTTTTGTGGTTATAAAATTCGCTTTTGAACCATAAAGATACAGAGGTCAGATTTGGAGAGTAAATTATTATGTCAGACATACAGATTATGGAAAAAACCAGACTGACTGTTTTACGGGAAATGCAACTATTTATTATTGTTTGGCTAGGACAATTGATCGCCTTAATTGGTTCGAGTACCACTGCCTTTGCCTTAGATATCTGGGTTTATAATCGCACCGGATCGGTTACCCAGTTTGCTTTAGTCTCTCTGTTCAATACTCTACCGCTAATCTTAATTTCCCCCATCGCTGGGCCTCTGGTAGATAAGTGGGATCGTCGAAAGACAATGATTTTTGCTGATGTCTTGGCGTGTTTGGGAACGATCGCGATCGGCGTTTTATTTGTCATCGGTCGGTTAGAAGTCTGGCACATTTACCTAGCCAATACCTTCACTGCTGTTTTCATGGCTTTTCACACACCTGCTTATACAGCATCAACAGTCTTAATAGTGCCGAAACAACACCTCAATCGTGCCAACGGGCTAATGAGTCTGATGTATGGTATTTCCCTAATCATTGCACCAACTCTTGGAGGTGTTTTACTAAGCATTGTTCATTTGCAAGGGATTATTTTGTTTCACGTAAGCGCTGTATTTATTGCTGTTGTCTCCCTGATGCTGGTTCGGTTCCCGGAAGTCAGCACGAGTGATGTTGCAACTGCAAAAAGTTCATTCCTAAGTGAAGCAACTTACGGATTTACGTATTTGATCGCTCGACCAGGACTGCTGGGATTAGTGTTATTCTCAGCTTCCAGCTTTTATATTGTGGGAGGTATTAATGTCATCACTATTCCGCTAGTGTTAAATTTCGTTTCAGTAAGCTTTTTGGGAACTATTCTTTCGCTATTTGGCATTGCGATTTTAGCAGGTGGCTTGCTCGTCAGCATTTGGGGAGGGCTAGAACGCAACATATATGCCATATACGGATGTATGCTTTTGAGTGGCGTATTTATTTTCGTCGCCGGTTTGCAACCCTCTCTTGTCATTTTCACTGCTGGTATTTTCTTATTTTTCCTAACACAACCGATCGTTTCCAGTTCTACACAAGCTGTCATGCAAAATAAAGTAGAACCTAATGTACAAGGTAGAGTTTTTGCGATCAAAGGAGCGATTGAAGCAGCCGCTTTCCCTTTAGGCTACATCACGATTGGGCCTTTAGCCGAGAAGGTTTTTGAACCCTTAATGGCTACTAACGGTTCTTTAGCAGGAAGCATCGGACAAATCATCGGTGTGGGGTCAGGTCGTGGGATGGGACTTCTACTGATGATTATCGGAGTCTTGACCATTTTAGAAACCTCTATTGCCTACCTGTACCCCCGCCTACGGTTTGTGGAAGATGAACTGCCTAATGTTAGTAATGCAGTTGCGATGGCTACGCCCGCCGCAGGCATCGCTGCTGATACAGCTTCTAGTCAGAATGATGCAGTTTCTTTGATATCCTAAATTTGGCGTTGCATAGTGGTGGTTGATTAAAAATTCTACTAGGTTACAAATTATTATTTTTTTTAAATTCACCATTTTTAAAAAAATAATTATTAATTTGGTTCATAAATTGTAAAAAGTTTATATCTAGATTTAGGGAACTCCAAGAAATAAATTATCCAATCTTGTGGGGTGAGCATCTTGCCCGCCCAGTTTATATGGCGGGCAAGATGCCCACCCCACAGTAAATAATTGAATATTTTTTATTTGGAAATCCCTTAACATTTGTGTTCTATATCAAATCTTGTGTTGTTTAATAATTTAAATTTTTCTGTTTTTCAATCCAAAAAAGATGTTCAGCTTATTTTAGAATATGCCAACCACAGTTTCTCGCGCTCAATCCTTAAAGAACGATCCTTCTCCTCCGGCTTCTAATAAGTTTTGGGAGAATGTCAGAGCGATCGTTCAGCCTTACTGGTATCCCACAGAGTCCGGGGAAAGAGTATTTCCAGAGGTGATTCGGATCTGGGGGATGCTGATTCTCCTGATTTTATTAATAATCGCGCTAGTGGGCGTAACTGCCTTTAATAGCTTCGTTACTCGCTATATAACCGATGTCATTGAAGAGAAAGATTATCCTAACTTTATTAATACAATAGTAGTTTTCGCTGCTGCTCTTGTCTGCATAACACTCTTAAACGGATTTTCTAAACTTGTTAGAAAAAAAATCGCTCTTGATTGGTACAAATGGTTAAATAATCACACATTATCAAAATATTTGAGCAATCGTGCCTATTATAAAATCAACTTTAGAGCCGATGTTGATAACCCAGATCAACGAATCTCCCAAGAAATCGAACCGATTACCAGTAATGCTTTGAGTTTTTCAGCTATTTTCCTAGAAAAAGTGCTGGAAATGACTACTTTTTTAGTAATTCTTTGGTCAATTTCCCAATTTATTGCAATTGTTTTAGTTGTTTATACAATTGTAGGCAACTGGATTGCTATTTACTTAGGTCAACAACTGAATAAAATTAATCAAGAAGAATTAGAACGGAAAGCAGAATACAATTATTGTCTGACTCATGTTCGTAATCACGCTGAATCGATAGCTTTTTTTCAGGGAGAAAACCAAGAATCTAATATAATTCAACGAAGATTTATTAATCTCCTGAAAAATGTCGAACGCAAGATTAATTGGGAGAATAATCAAGAACTTTTTGACGGAGCATATAAGTCTGCTATCCAAATATTCCCATATCTGGTACTCGCACCTTTATATATGAGCGGTCAAGCTGATTTCGGAGAAGTTGTCCAAGCCAGTGTAGCTTGTAATCAGTTTGCTTCGGCTATGGCAACATTAATTAGAGAATTTGGGACTTCTGGACGATTTTCCAGTTATGTTGAGCGTTTATCTGAGTTTTCAGATGCATTAGAAGCAGTTACCAAACAACCAGAGAATGTCAGTACTATTAAAACAATAGAAGAAAACCGTTTAGCTTTCGAGAATGTCACCTTACAAACGCCAAATTATGAACAGGTAATCGTTGAAAATTTATCACTTTCTGTTCAACCAGGAGAAGGCTTATTGATTGTTGGGCCGAGTGGACGAGGTAAAAGTTCTCTATTGAGAGCGATCGCTGGTTTGTGGAATGCGGGAACGGGTCGTCTGCTGCGGCCTCCTCTGGAACAAGTCTTGTTTTTACCTCAACGTCCCTATATTATTTTGGGAACTTTACGCGAACAACTACTTTATCCACAGACAACTCGTCAAGTCAGCGATCGAGAACTCGAAGATGTTTTGCAAGAAGTTAACCTGCAAAATTTGGTGAAAAAAGTTGGCGGCTTTGATGCAGAAGTCCCTTGGGAGAATATCCTATCGTTGGGAGAACAACAACGCCTTGCTTTTGCACGATTGTTAGTTACTCATCCTAACTTTACTATCTTAGATGAAGCCACAAGTGCCTTAGATTTAGCAAATGAAGGAAGTTTATATCAACAGTTACAAGATACCAAAACAACGTTTATTAGTGTTGGACATAGAGAAAGTCTATTTAATTATCATCAATGGGTTTTAGAACTGGCACAAGATTCCAGTTGGCAACTTGTATCTGTCCAGGATTATCGGTTACAAAAAACAAAAGAAATTGTCACCAATACTTCCAAGAATACTGAGATCGCAATAGATAATTCATCTCAAGATCAATCCCAAAATGAGTCAGAAATCAGTACAAGCAAAAGGCTTTCTCATAAGGAAATAAATGCCTTAACGCACTATTCGGTTTCCACTATTAGAAGTAAGGCAAGCAAAGGAGAATCTATCACTACTAGGGACGGCTTAATCTATCGCTATGATAAAGATCCCAAAGTGTTGAAATGGGTGAGAGTTTAGCGGTTACATCCGTTAGGAGCTAAGATGAAGCAACTTTTGTCAAATATTTAAAATCCTCAAGTTTTTTAATTAAATGATAATCGTGCTAGTGAAAGGTGAGAAAGCAAGTTCTCCTACTCTTGTGGATCGCGATCGCCAAACTTTTTTAAAGGAGGCAGGAGAACGTTCGCGCAGCGTGTCGTAGAGAAGCGATGTGACGATTCAGCTTGTTTATCCCAATATAATGGGGCCTCTAAATCGGCTTGTCAGTAGCATTTGAGATGCGCTTACTCTCGTTCTTAACCGATAAGTATTGAGTCCAGTTGGCGGTGTTGGCTTAACTTTCTTAACTTTCTTAAATTGCTTAACTTTCTTGATGAAACGTTTTAACTATCTTCTTAACTGTCTTAACTGTTATTGCATTTTATTGATAAAACTGAGATTATCTTTGTGTTGTATACTTGAAAAAAGCAATAAATAATAAATAAATTTAAATTTGTTAATATCAACTTCAGACTAAACACAAGCATAAGACTTTTCGCAAGTGACTAATACTCTTATTCACCATCCATGACTCAGCATTGATGCTATAAGTAGATATACAAGCTTTATATACATTTCTGCCAACATAATATTTATATAAACTATTAATTAGAAAGATGCAGAAAATCTTGACAACAAAATATATTGAACCACGTAATTTAAGTTCTTTTCAAAGAATTTTACTTACAACGGATGGAACCTTGACAGAAATCTTAGAGGCTTATCTATTAGAAAAAATTCAATTAGTTAAATTATCAGAAGAAATAATTAAAACTGCAAAACCTATTCCCGCTTTAGATTTAGAAGTAAATACTCAAGTAATTAACAGAAAAGTTTTATTACGCGGCAAGATTAGTTTAAATAACTTTATTTATGCTGAATCTATAATCGTACCTGAAAGACTAGATAGTAGATTCAAGTCTAGACTAATTGAATCGCAGGAACCAATAGGTAGGCTCTGGTTAGAGCATAAACTTGAAACTTTTAAAGAAATAATTGATTCAGGTATAGAAACATCTGAAGAATTATTTCATTATTTTAATATCTCAAAAGAAGATAAAATGTTTTCTCGGACTTATCGGGTTTTTTCTAATAAACAACCGATAATGATGATTACAGAAAAGTTCCCACAAAGCTATTTTATCAAAGATAATGAACGATTTATTTTCTAAATCAGGGCGGGTTTACTTAAGCCTGTATACTTTTAACAAGTAATGGAAGAATAAAAATGTTAAAACAAAGGCTTGCCGAAATTGTCAAAAATGACCCTGAAAAAACTGCGATATCCTACAATCAATTAAAGATTAGTTATCAAGAACTCTATGCTTATATTACACATTTAAGTAACCATTTAAGCAAAATTGGTATTAGCCAAGGTGATTGCATAGCCTTAATTTTACCTAACGTTCCAGAATTTGCGATCGCCTTTTATGCCACCGCTAAACTAAATGCTGTAGCTTTGCCAATCAATCCTCTTCTCAAAGAAAATGAAATTAAATACTACATTATTGACAGCAATGCTAATGCAATTGTTACCAATAGCGATGGTGCAGAAATTAGTCGTAAAATCATCTCAAAAATAGACAAAAAAATAGAATTAATTGTCCTTGATGATGTTACTCTACTTACTAAAGAAGTAAATAACTCAACAATTACAGAAAATACCTCTACTTTTACAGGTGATGTACTTTATCAATATTCCTCTGGTTCTACAGGCAGACCAAAGAAAGTTTGTAGAACTCAAAATAATTTATATCACGAAGTTAAAAATTTTACTGAAACTACTAACATAACTTCAGCAGATAATATTTTATGTGTAGTGCCACTTTATCACGCACATGGCTTAGGAAATTGCCTACTAGCAGCTACTTGTAATGGTGCAACTCTGGTGATTTTAGAACAAGTTTCACATCAAGGGAAAACCATTGAAGTGCCATTTGTTTTTAGACGTTCCAGAGTCTTAGAACTTATAGAAAAAGAAAAAATTACCATCTTACCTGCTGTTCCTTATATATTTAATACTCTAGCAGAAACACCAGATGACACTCAATTTGATGTTTCCACACTGAGACTGTGCTTTTCTGCGGGAAACTTTTTATCAAAAGATATCTTTGATAAGTTTTTTCAAAGATTCGGCATTCCTGTAAGACAACTTTACGGTTGCACAGAAGCCGGTTCGGTGGCGATTAATCTGGATGAAGACCTAAAAAACACATACGATTCTGTAGGATGCCCTTTAAAAAATATTGAAATTAAGATTATTGATGATGCAGGTAAAGAACTTCCAACTGGCAGTATTGGAGAAATAGTCATCAAAAGTCAAGCAATAACGCCAGGATATAGCAATAAACCAGAACTGAATCAACAAGTATTTAAAGATGGGTCATTTTTTACGGGTGATTTAGGTAACAAAGATGAAGCCGGACGCATTTACATTACTGGAAGAAAGCAAATCTTCATTGATACAGGTGGTCACAAAGTCGATCCATTAGAAATAGAAAATATTTTGATAACTTATCATCAAGTTAAAGAAGCCGTTGTTGTTGGGATCAAAGGCTTGTATGCAGGAGAAATTATTAAAGCTGTTATTGTACCTGAAAATCGAGATAGTTGTGATGAAAAAGATATTTTAACTTATTGTAGTGGCAAGTTAGCTGATTTTAAAATCCCAAGAATTATTGAATTTCGTGATGAAATTCCCAAAAATCCATTAGGCAAAGTATTAAGAAAAAATTTAATTGATAACTTGTCAGAACCAATAAAATCATGAAAAGCATTGATTTAATTGAAGTAAAAACTAAAAACGTTGTCCTAAGTGTTTTACCAAATCTGAATAGTGAAGATTTGTCAGACTCTAGTAATCTTTTTGGCATAGGTCTGGATTCTGTTAATGCCATGACACTTGTGCTGAAACTACAAAATACTTTTGGGATTAAATTTGTAGCTAGTGATATTAATGCCGAAAATTTTCAAAGTGTAGCAAGTATTGTCAAGCTAATTAATGAAAAGCAAGGCTGATAATTTTTAGAAACTCCAGTATATCTCTGAAAACCTGAAGCAAAAAGACTAAAATGAGTAATTCTGCGGAAATAAATCCACTAGTAGAACTAAATAAGTCAGTAAAAACAGGAGAAGATATCTGGAAAGCGATCGCAAGCATTCTCGAAGTACAAAATCAAGCTCCAGCTTTAGTACCTGTATCTCACAATGAAGACTTGCCTTTGTCTTTTTCTCAAGAAAGATTATGGTTCCTTTACCAGTTGCAGTCAGATAGCTCTACTTATAATGTTTCCTTTGCTTTTCATCTTCAGGGTTTGTTAAATATTACTGCATTAGAAGATAGTTTCAATGAAATTATCCAACGCCACGAAGCATTGCGGACTACCTTTGTGGCTGTGGAAAACAAGCCCGTTCAAGTAATTTCTCCCAGCCTCAAATTGACCTTACCTGTAGTCAATCTTCAGGAACTTCCTGAACAAGAAAGAGAAACTCAAGTTTTACAACTAGTTAAAAACGAAGTTCAACAACCTTTTAATTTAGAGCAAGGATCGCTGTTGCGGTCTTTCTTAGTGCGGTTGGGTGAAAATGAATATGTCTTACTCCTGAGTGTCCACCACATTGCCTTTGATGGTTGGTCTGAAGGTATTTTGTGGCGCGAACTCACAGCTTTGTACACAGCTTTTTCTACTGGTAAATCTTCTCCATTGCCTAATCTGCCCATCCAGTATGCAGACTTTGCTGTTTGGCAAAGACAATGGTTGCAAGGTCAAGTCATAGACACTCAACTGGACTACTGGAAGCAACAATTAGTAGGTGCGCCTCCCCTGCTGGAACTTCCAACCGACCGAGTACGCCCAGCAATACAGACAAACCGTGGGGCTATCAAGCGTTTTCGTTTAGATGACCATCTGACTCAAAAACTCAAAAGCCTTAGCGAAAAGTCAGGTGCAACCTTATTCATGACTTTGCTGACTGGCTTTGTCATCTTACTATCGCGCTACAGCAATCAACAAGATATCCTTGTCGGTTCTCCAATAGCTAACCGCAACCGTAGTGAAATAGAATCTCTCATCGGCTTTTTTGTCAACATTTTGGTATTGCGTACTGACGTTTCTGGCAATCCTAGCTTTTGGGAGTTACTGCAAAGAGTACGCCAAGTGGCAACGGAAGCATACTCTCACCAAGATGTGCCGTTTGAGCAAGTAGTAGAAACCTTACAGCCAGAAAGAAATCTTAACTACTCTCCATTGTTTCAGGTGATGTTCGTTTTGCTAAATACGCCGCCTGGAAAATTGGAATTGCCTGGTTTATCTATCAATTCTTTAGAAGTAGAAACTCCGACAGCCAAGTTTGATTTAACTTTGTTGATGACGGAAACTGAGCAAGGGCTGAGTGGGAGTTTAGAGTACAACTCAGACTTATTTGAGGAAGCGACAATTACCCGAATGGTGGGGCATTTTGTCACCTTGCTAGAAGGAATTGTTGCTAACCCAGAAGGGCGAATTTCGCAATTACCTTTGCTGACACAACCTGAACAACAACAATTAGTCCAATGGAACGATACTCAGGCGAAATATCCGGCTGATAAGTGCATCCATCAGTTATTTGAGGAGCAAGTTAAACGTACCCCCGATGGTGTCGCGGTGGTATTTGAAAATCAACAACTTACCTATCAACAGTTGAATACTCGTGCTAACTCTTTGGCGCACTACCTGAAGTCTTTAGGTGTAGGCGCAGACGTGTTGGTGGGGTTGTGTGTGGAACGCTCAATAGAAATGATTGTAGGACTATTGGGCATACTCAAAGCAGGCGGGGCTTATGTCCCACTCGATCCAGACTATCCGACTGAACGCTTGGCATATATGCTCAACGATTCACAAGTACGGGTACTGTTGACTCAAGAGAAATTGCTTACTACCTTACCAGAACATAGCGCCCGTGTAGTCTGCTTAGATAAAGACTGGCAAGACATCTCTCAAGAAAGTAAAGATAATCCTGTTACTAGCTCTACAACCGATAATTTAGCCTACGTCATCTACACATCAGGCTCAACAGGTCAACCGAAAGGTACATTAGTCAACCACGCTAATATAGTACGTCTGTTTGCAGCCACAGACTCTTGGTATAAATTTAATTCCCAAGATGTCTGGATAATTTTCCACTCTTATGCTTTTGACTTTTCCGTGTGGGAAATTTGGGGCGCATTGTTGTATGGTGGGAGACTGGTAGTAGTACCGTATTTAGTGACGCGATCGCCCGAATCATTCTACCAATTATTAGTTCAACAACAAGTTACAGTTCTCAACCAAACACCCTCAGCATTCCGTCAATTAATTCAAGCCGAACAGTTAGGTGTAACGCCTGGGGAATTAAACTTACGCTTAGTAATTTTTGGTGGGGAAGCCTTAGAAATCAACAGCCTACAGCCTTGGTTTGAGCGACATGGCGACATCTCACCCCAATTAGTGAATATGTACGGGATTACAGAAACCACTGTACACGTCACTTATCGCCCATTGAGCAAAGCCGATTTAAACCATACAACCAGTGTCATTGGTCGTCCCATACCCGACTTACAGGTGTATGTGCTGGATGAATATAAACAACCAGTGCCAATTGGTGTTAGGGGTGAGATGTACGTTGGTGGTGCAGGAGTGACACGCGGCTATCTCCATCGTCCAGAACTGACAGCAGAACGGTTTATCTATCATCCTTTTAGCGACAACCTCCAAGCGAGACTATATAAAACAGGAGACTTGGCGCGGTATTTGCCCAATGGCGATTTAGAGTATTTAGGACGCATCGATAATCAAGTTAAGATTCGCGGCTTCCGCATTGAGTTGGGCGAAATTGAAGCATTACTAGCTGCACACCCAAATGTTTGGGAAAGTGTCGTAGTGGTTCAAGAAGAGGAACCGGGCAACAAACATCTTGTAGCTTACGTAGTGTCGAATCAAGAACAATCTCTTACCGTCGCACAACTGCGTCGCTTCCTCAGCGAGCAACTACCAAGCTACATGGTTCCAGGTGCTTTTGTCATGCTGGAATCTTTACCTCTGACATCTAACGGTAAGGTAGATAGACGCGCCTTACCTGCTCCAGAGTCGCGTCAGGGAATAGAGGTAAGTTTTGTAGCCCCACGCACCCCAGAAGAAGAAATATTAGTCAAAATTTGGGCTGACATCCTGAAAGTAGACCAAGTAGGTATTCACGATAACTTTTTTGAATTGGGAGGAAATTCCCTCTTGGGGGCGCAAGTAATTTCTCGGTTGCGCGTTGCTTTCTCTATTGATTTGTCTTTACACCGTTTATTTGTATCTCCTACTGTAGCTGAGTTAGCTCACAACATTGAGGTGCTGCGAATTGCTACAGAAGATATTTTGAAGACTGACATAGAAGAAGAATACGAAGAGGGGTGTTTATAAAATGACAACAGTTGAATTTTTAGCTTCACTCAAAAGTTCAGGCATCAAAGTCTGGATTGAAGATGAGCAATTACGCTATCGCGCTCCCAAAGGAGTAATGACATCAAATCTTAAACAAGAATTAGTGGAGCGAAAAATAGAAATAGTTACATTTCTCAAACAAGCAAAAGATGTCAGAGGTGATAAACGTCTAGTAACTGATGTCCAGTCAATATTTGAGTTAGAAAGTGAAAAGCCCAATCAAATTGAACTGTGGCCATCATTAGCAGAGTTCTTTGTCTATGACGAGTTTTTGTACTACGTTCTCACCAACGATCGCCGCAGAAATGACAGCTATAAAGCGGCTATTAATCAGTTAGTCAAAGATAAAGTAGTTGTTGATATAGGAACAGGCAAAGATGCAATTTTAGCTAGATTTTGTGCAGAAGCCAATGCGCGGAAAGTCTATGCAATTGAGATGAGCGAAAAGTTTTACAACTCAGCCAGAGATTGTATCAACAAACTTGGATTATCGGACAAGATAACCCTAATTTTAGGAGATGCCACCAAAGTTAATCTACCTGAATTAGCAGACGTTTGTGTTTCAGAAATTGTTGGCTCCATAGGAGGAGTTGAAGGCGCGGCAGTAATTTTAAATAACGCCAGAAGATTTTTGAAAGAAGATGGAGTAATGATTCCGGCAAGAAGCATTAATAAAATTGCTGGTGTTTCTTTACCTGATGAATTTTTGCAAAATCCAGGTTTTACAGAAATTCCAGCTTATTATACCCGTAAAATATTTGAGCAAGTTGGATACCGCTTTGACTTAAGGCTATGTCTGAGACATTTTTCTAAATCCAGCATAATCTCTACTAGCTCGACTTTTGAAGACCTAGATTTTGCAGGTATCGTTGAACCAGAATATAGTCACGAAGGCAATCTCACCATTTTAAAAGATTCGAGATTGGATGGCTTTGTTGTCTGGTTAAATCTACACACAATAGAGGGAGAAGTTATCGATGTATTAGAGCATGAATATTGCTGGCTACCTGTATATTTTCCAGTCTTCTCTCCGGGGATTCAAGTTTCTGAAGGAGATAAACTTGAAGTCATTTGTAGTAGCTCACTTTGCGATAACAATCTGAACCCAGACTATAAAATAGAAGGATCAGTAATTAAAATCACGGGAGAAAAAATCTCATTTGAATACCATTCTTATCATTATAAAAGGGTATTTAAACAAACGCATTTCTATGAAAAAGTTTTTTCGCAATATACTGTTGATTCTAAAATAAAAAGCTCTATCGTAACAGCAATAAATTAGTAGATATATTATTGTGCTTTGCTAGTAAAATATAAAAGATATGAGTAATAGTAATAAAATCACAGTATTTGAATTTTTATCTTTACTAAACAGTTTAGACATAAAAGTTTGGATTGAAAATGACCAGCTGCGCTTTCGCGCTCCCAAAGGAGTAATGACTCCAACCATCAAGCAGGAGTTGATAGAGCGAAAAAAAGAAATACTTAGTTGTCTTCAAGAAGCAAGAAGTGAAAATAAATTAGCTTTTGAACCTATTTTACCTGTTGATAGAGATAGGCATTTACATCTATCCTTTAGTCAACAAAGATTGTGGTTTATCCATCAGTTAGATAAACAAAACCCTTTTTATAATGGCATTGTACAACTGCGGATTACTGGTGCGCTAAACGTAGCCGTATTAGAGCAGAGTTTCAATGAAATTATCCGTCGGCACGAAGCTTTACGGACTGTTTTCCCAACAGTAGATGGATTGGCAATACAGAAGATTATCCCTACTTTGACTATTAGCATCCTAGTAGTGGATGTAGAAGGATTAGAAGCAGTTGAAATTCAACAACTAGTTACTAAAGAAATTCAGCAACCTTTTGATTTAAGTATCGATCCTTTACTACGAGTTACTCTACTGCGCCAAGCGGTAGAATCTCACTTATTAGTATTGACTATGCACCACATAATTACTGATGCCTGGTCAATGGAGGTATTTTTCAAAGAGTTAGCAGTTATTTATGATGCTTTTACTAAAAAACAACCAAATCCCTTACCAGAGTTAGCGATACAATATGCTGATTTTGCCCTCTGGCAACGCCAATGTTTAACTCAAGAAATTCAACAAAAGCAACTTGATTACTGGAAACAACAGTTAGCTGATGCACCGCCGTTATTGGAGTTGCCAACGGATTATCCGCGCCCCCCAGTGCAGACTTTTTCTGGTAGCACCAGCAGATTTCAAATTGACAAAGATTTAAGTTCTCAACTAGTAACTTTTAGCCAAAAATCAGGTGTCACTTTGTTTATGACCCTGCTGACAGCTTATACCGTTTTACTGCATCGTTACAGTGGTCATGATGATATTTGTATCGGTTCACCTTTCGCTAACCGCGATCGCCAAGAACTTGGATCACTAATCGGCTTTTTTGTCAATACTTTAGTTTTGCGTACCAACTTGGCAGGTAATCCCAGCTTTCACGAATTACTAAGTCGTGTTCGTGAAATAACAATGGAGGCATACAATCATCAAGATTTCCCCTTTGAAATGCTGGTTGAAGCATTACAACCGCAAAGAGACCTCAGCCATACACCCCTATTTCAAGTAACATTTATTCTTCAGGATACTTCCATAACTCCAGTAGAGTTGAGTGGGTTAACTGTCACTTCATTGCCCACAGAAACTACAACTACCAAGTTTGATTTAACTTTATTAATAGAAAACACTGCTGCTGGACTGGTGAGTGTATGGGAGTATAACACCGACTTATTTAATACCAGCACAATTGAGCGCATGGCTGGGCATTTTCAGACATTGCTTAAAGGTATTGTTGCTAACCCAGAAGAGAAAATTTCCCGATTGCCACTGCTGACACAAGTTGAGCAGCATCAATTATTGGTTGAATGGAACAATACTCAGACCGATTACCCTGATGATAAGTGTATCCATCAATTGTTTGAGGAGCAAGTTGAACGTACACCAGATGCAGTTGCAGTTGTGTTTGGCGATCGCCAACTGACCTACAATAAATTGAACTGTCAGGCTAACCAATTAGCACACTACCTCAAGTCTTTAGGAGTGGAAGCAGATGTCCTGGTTGGTTTGTGTGTCGAGCGTTCTTTAGAAATGGTTGTGGGACTACTAGCCATTCTCAAAGCAGGTGGGGCTTATGTACCACTTGACCCAGAGTATCCCCAAGAACGCTTACAATTTATGCTGGCAGATACTCAGGTCAAAGTGCTGTTGACTCAAGAGAAATTAGTAGAGTCACTACCTGGACATCAAGCGCGTGTTGTCTGCTTAGATAAAGACTGGCAAAGTATTCAGGAAGTAAATCAGGATAATCTCAACAGCACAGTTAGCTCTCAAAACCTAGCTTATGTGATTTACACCTCCGGCTCTACAGGAACACCCAAGGGAGTAGTCGTCACTCATCAGGCTGTAAATCGGCTAATCTTCAATACCAACTACATACAATTAACACCCGATGACCGCGTTGCTCAAGCAGCGAATATTGCTTTTGATGCTGCTACTTTCGAGATTTGGGGAGCATTACTTCACGGAGCAAAACTAGTTATTCTCAATCAATCTGTAATGCTCAATCCGAAAGAATTTGCTGCAAATATGCACTCTGGTGAGGTCAGCGTCTTATTTTTAACCACAGCTTTATTCAATCAGTTAGCCAGTTTTGTACCGCAAGCATTTAGTTCTTTACGATATTTATTATTTGGTGGTGAAGCGGTTAACCCCGGATGGGTGCAAGAAGTCTTAGACAAAGGCGCACCACAGCACTTACTTCATGTCTATGGCCCAACAGAAAATACCACATTTTCTGCTTGGTATTTGGTAGAGGAATTATCAATAAAAACCGCTACTATTCCCATTGGTCGGGCAATTTCCAATACCCAAATCTATTTATTAGACCAAAACTTACAACCTGTACCGATTGGTATACCAGGAGAATTGTACCTTGGTGGAGTAGGATTAGCACGCGGCTACCTGAATCGCCCAGAATTAACACAAGAGAAATTTATTCCTAATCCATTTAGCACTAACCGACATTCGCACCTCTACAAAACTGGGGATTTAGTACGCTATTTACCCGATGGCAACATTGAATATATCAGACGCATTGACAATCAAGTAAAAATTCGGGGCTTCCGCATTGAATTAGGCGAAATTGAAGCAGTACTAAGCCAAAATTGTGATGTTAAAGTATCTTGCGTCATCGCCAAGGAAGACAGTGTAGGTGCTAAGTGTTTAGTTGCTTATGTAGTACCACAAAAAAATGTGACACTCAAAACGGGCGAACTGCGCCAGTTCCTTGCCGATAAATTGCCTGGGTATATGCTGCCATCTGCTTTTGTGATATTAGATTCCCTACCTCTAACACCCAATGGCAAAGTCAACCGTCGCGCTCTACCTGACCCAGATTTACATCAAGAATTATCAGATTATGTGATGCCAAATACAGAAGCGGAGAAAATTCTCGCTGATATTTGGCAAAAAGCATTAAAAGTAGAAAAAGTAGGTATTTATAATAATTTCTTTGAACTAGGAGGACATTCTTTACTACTAGTAAAGATTAATCAGCAATTGCAAGAAATGTTTGGCTTTGAAGTTTCAATAGTTGATATGTTTAATTACCCAACTATACATAGTTTAAGCCAATACTTAAATAGGAAAGATCGCAAAACAGATAGCATCAAGCAAAATAATTCTAATAATCAATCTCCTAAAAAAATCAAATCTTTAAATATCCAACAACTAGAATCCAGACAACAATATCACTCCCAGATAAATAATGCTCGTGATAACAATTTAAAAATAGCAATTATTGCTGTTGCTGGTCGGTTTCCCGGAGCCAAAGATATTGAATCTTTTTGGCAGAATATACATAATGGTGTAGAATCTATTTCCATATTTACCGATGAAGAGTTGTTAGAATCTGGTGTTTCTCCAAATTTATTGAATAATCCTAATTATGTGAAAGCTAGTCCTGTTGTATCAGACATTGAATTGTTTGATGCAAATTTCTTTGCTTATAGTGCTAAAGAAGCTGAGTTAATAGACCCACAACAACGCTTATTTTTAGAGTTGGCTTGGGAAGCAATAGAAAAAGCTGGTTATGACCCACAAACATACAATGGTTCTGTAGGGGTTTATGCTGGTGTAGGGATGAATCATTATGCGATCAAAAATATATATTCTAATCATCAATTATTAGAAACACTTGACTACCTTCAATTAGTAGTTTCTAACGAAAAAGACTTTTTACCGACAAGAGTAGCCTATAAACTCGACTTAACCGGGCCAGCAGTCAATGTACAAACAGCCTGTTCTACTTCTTTGGTTGCAGTTCATCAAGCTTGTCAAAGCCTTTTAAATCGTGAATGTGACATGGCTTTAGCTGGTGGAGTGTCTCTGGGTGTTCCCCAAAAAACAGGTTATTTGTATCAAGAAGGAATGATTCTTTCCCCAGATGGACATTGCCGTAGTTTTGATGCTAAAGCACAAGGAACAATTGCAGGTAGTGGTGCTGGGATTGTGGTATTGAAAAGATTAGAGGATGCAATCAGCGATCGCGACTACATCCATGCAATCATTAAAGGTTCAGCGATCAATAATGATGGTGCGATGAAAGTCGGTTACACTGCTCCTAGTGTTAGTGGTCAAGCAGCAGTAATTGGCGAAGCTCAAGCTATAGCTGGTGTAGATGCCGAAACAATTTCCTACATCGAAGCTCATGGTACAGCCACACCTTTAGGAGATCCGATTGAAATTGCCGCTTTAACTCAAGCTTTTAGGCAAGCCACAGATAAAAAAGGTTTCTGTGCTATTGGTTCGCTAAAAAGTAACTTGGGACATTTGGATACAGCCGCAGGTGTCGCAGGTTTGATTAAGACGGTATTATCACTACAAAATAAAATGCTGCCTCCTAGTTTGCATTTTGAGACACCATCACCCAAAATTGATTTTGCTAACAGTCCTTTTTATGTCAATACAAGTTTAAAGGAATGGAAAACAGATAATACTCCTCGCCGTGCTGGAGTTAGTTCCTTTGGTATGGGTGGTACTAATGCTCATGTGATTTTAGAAGAAGCACCAGTTTTTGAGCAGGGGAGCAGGGGAGCAGGGGAGCAGGGGAGAAATTATCAACTTTTGGTTCTTTCTGCTAAAACTGAGAATGCATTGGAAACAGCAACAAATAACTTAATCACGCATTTAAAAGAGCATCCAGAACTTAATCTAGGTGATGTAGCTTATACAATTAATAGTGGTCGTCGGGGTTTTAATTACCGCCGGATGTTAATTGCTCAAGACTTAGAAGATGCTATAGAGCAAAAACAAGTTTTTACCAATTATACAGAGATTACAGAACGGCCTGTGGTCTTTATGTTTCCCGGTCAGGGTTCTCAGTATGTCAACATGGCGCGGGAAATTTATGAAACTCAGGCAGTATTTAAAGAACAAGTTGATTACTGCTCAGAAATTCTTAAACCCTTACTAGGGTTAGATTTACGTCATATTCTTTATCCTAGTGAAGACAAGATTGATGAAGCATCGCAGCAACTTCAACAAACAGCGATGTCTGATGACAAGCTGCTTCGCATCTACGCTCAACCTGCTATTTTTGTAATTGAATACGCCCTAGCCCAATTATGGCAGTCTTGGGGAGTGGAACCACAAGCTGCGATCGGTCATAGTATTGGCGAATATGTAGCAGCAACTCTCGCCGGAGTTTTTTCCTTAGAAGATGCTTTATCTCTAGTAGCAGCACGCGGACAATTGATGCAGCAGCTTCCCACTGGGGCTATGCTTTCAGTTCCCCTGCCCGCAGAAAAGGTAAAATCCCTGTTAGGATCAGAACTTTCTATTGCAGCGATTAATCAACCTTCGCAGTGTGTAGTTTCTGGTTCTGTAGCCGCAATAGAGGCGCTACAAAATCAGCTTGCTGCTCAAGGAATTGAATGCCGCCGTCTGCATACTTCCCATGCCTTCCATTCCCAGATGATGCAACCCATCTTGGACGCATTTGCACAGGAAGTCAAAAAAATCACTTTAAATCCCCCCAAACTTCCTTATATCTCCAATCTAACTGGTACTTGGATTACAGTCACTCAAGCCACCAATCCTGATTACTACACTCAACATTTGCGTTCTACAGTGCTGTTTGCTCAAGGTGTAGAGAAATTATTGGCAACACCGGAACAAGTCTTATTAGAAGTAGGGCCAGGACATACACTAACTACATTTGTTAAAAGACATCCAGATAAAGTCGCCACACAAACCGTTTTAACTTCGGTACGTCATCCCCAAGACAATAAATCCGATAATCATGTTTTATTTACTACATTAGGTCAACTTTGGTTGGCTGGAGTCAAGATAGATTGGTTTGGATTTTATAGTCAGGATGAGTATTCTCGTCTTCCCTTACCAACTTATCCTTTTGAACGCCAACGTTATTGGATTGAATCACCAAAAAAACATAGCGATGAATTTTTTAAAATTACATCTTCACCAAACTACAATCATTCTCAGCCAGAAAACTTATCTACTATCCACACTAGACCAAATTTGCCCAATTCCTATGTAGCTCCCCGCAATGAGCTTGAAGAAAAAATTGCCGATATCTGGCAAGAATTGTTGGCAATTAAACTCGTGGGAATCCATGACAACTTTTTTGAATTGGGAGGAGATTCACTAATAGGTGTGCAATTTATCACTCGACTACGAAATAATTTTGCTATTCAATTATCTGTAGACAGTTTGTTTGAGTTTCCCACAATAGCAGAAATAGCTCCCAAGCTAGAGCAACAATTAGATACTAACTTAGATGCAATTGATAGAGAAGAAATCGCAATATAAATAATTACGAATTAGGTGAAGTGGAGGTAATTTCTGTGAATGTCAAACAATTAGTATCTGAGCTTTCTCAGCGAGGTGTGAAGTTGTGGGTTGAAGGTGAACAGTTGCGTGTTAATGCTCCCAAAGGAGTATTGACAGTAGAAACCCGTGACTTACTTGCTAAGAATAAAGCAGAACTGATTTTGTTACTTGAGCAGAAAAATGCAATTGCTACCCTCCATGATTTACCTTTAATTAAAAGCGATCGCACTCAAAAATTACCTCTATCTTTTGCCCAAGAACAAATCTGGCTCTTGAGTCAATTAGAACCAGATAATCCCTTCTACAACGAATTATTAGCTTTGCGGCTTCATGGTCAATTAAACGTCGTGGCACTAGAGCAAAGCCTCAACAAAATTATCGCTCGTCACGAAGTTTTACGTACCAATTTCCGCACTATCAATGAGCAACCAGTACAGGTAATTGCCGAAAGCTTAACCTTAAGTGTGGCAGTAGTAGACTTAACAAAATATCCTGAAAGTGAAAGAGAAATCGCCCTCCAGCAATCAGCTAAAGCAGAAGCTACTCAACCATTTGACCTTGTAAGTTCTCCTTTAATCCGAGCTTCTGTATTTCAACTTACAGAGGTAGAACAGGTTTTGCTGCTGACAATACACCACATTGTTTTTGATGGTTGGTCAACAGGTGTATTGATGCGGGAGTTAGCAAGCATTTACTCGGCTCTGTGCCACAACTCATCCCCACAGCTACCTGAGCTACCAATTCAGTATGCGGATTTTGCGATTTGGCAAAGTCGGTTGTGGCAAACAGGGATAATTCAAAAACAGTTTGATTACTGGAAGCAACAACTCAAAAACGCTCCCACTTTATTAGAATTACCGACAGACCGACCTAGACCAGCCGTGCAAACTTTCCGGGGGGCGCGTCAATATATACAACTGCCAATTGAATTGAGTGAAGCACTTGCCAATTTTAGTAGGCAAGAAAGAGCTTCCCTGTTCATGACGCTGTTTACGGCTTATGTTACCTTGCTTTATCGCTATACAGGGCAAGATGACATTGTAGTAGGTACACCCATTGCTAACCGCGATCGCTTAGAGATAGAAGGGTTAATTGGCTTTTTTGTCAATACTTTAGTTCTACGCACAGATTTATCAGGCAATCCCAGTTTTAGGCAGTTACTAGGTCGAGTTAGGCAAGTAATACTCGAAGCTTACGCTCATCCAGACCTACCCTTTGAGGAATTGGTCAAAGTATTGCAGCCACAAAGGGATCTGAGCTATTCACCACTATTTCAAGTGTTGTTTGCCTTTCAGAATCTACCTGCCTCTGGAGTAGAACTTAGTGGTTTAACAGTCAGTCAATTTGCGGCAGAAAGCGCAACCGCAAAGTTTGATTTGACCTTATCAATGCAGAACACTGCCACTGGACTAGTCGGTATGTGGGAATATAACACTGACTTGTTTGATGCAGGTACTATCGAACGGATAGCAGGGCATTTTGTGACCTTACTAGAAGCCATTGTGACTAACCCGCAGCAGCAAATATCACAATTGCCCCTACTGACAGCAGCAGAACAACGAAAATTACTCGTTGAATGGAACAATACACAAATTGAGTATCGCCGCGATCGCTGTATCCATCAGTTGTTTGAGGAGCAGGTAGAGCGTACACCCAATGCAGTGGCAGTTGTGTTTGGCGATCGTCAATTAACTTACTATGAATTAAACAGCCGCGCTAATCAGTTGGCGCACTACCTAAAAACTTTGGGTGTAAAATCTGAAGTCTTGGTAGGCATTTGCGTCGAGCGTTCTTTAGAAATGGTCGTGGGACTGTTGGCGGTTCTCAAGGCGGGTGGTGCATACCTGCCACTTGACCCAGAGTATCCAACTGAGCATTTGCACTTTATGCTTGAAGATGCTCAAGTTTCAGTATTAGTCACCCAACAGCATTTAGTTGATAAATTACCTGAGAATCAAGCAAAGCTTGTATGCTTAAATACTCAGTGGGAAAAGATAGCTCAGTCCAGCCAGAATAATCTCATCAGTGATATACAACCAACTAATCTGGCTTATGTGATTTATACCTCTGGTTCTACAGGAAGACCAAAAGGCGTGATGATTGAGCATCAGTCTTTGGTCAACTTTACCAAAGCTGAGGTAACACAATGGGGCATTAACCAAAAAGATTGCATTCTCCAGTTTAGTTCTTTCAGTTTTGATGTCTTCGCTAAAGATATTTATCCTTGCTTAAGTGTTGGCGGCACGCTGGTATTGCGTACAGAACAGATGTTAAATTCCTGGTTCGCTTTGATTGAAGGAATTGAACGTTGGCAAATAACCGTACTGAATGTACCAGCAGCCTACTGGCATGAATTAGTTACAGAATTGGCTCGAACAAACAAGCGTTTGTCACCGAGTCTACGACTAATAACCATTGGCGGAGAAAGATTACTCCCAGAAAAAATCAAGCTGTGGTACGAATATATACAACAAAATTCAGATTTATATAAAACTTCTCCACAGTTAATTAACGGTTATGGGCCTACGGAAACAACAATTCAAGCTAGCAGCTTTCCTTTATCTGCCCAAATGTGTGACTCGGCTTTATCCTCGATTCCCATTGGTCGCCCTGTTTCTAACACACAAATTTACATCCTCGACTCAAACTTACAACCAGTTCCCATAGGTATACCAGGAGAACTGCACATTGGTGGAATAGGATTAGCGCGAGGCTACCTCAATCGCCCAGAGTTGACACAGGAGAAATTTATTCCTAATCCCTTTGCTCGAAGCAGGGGGGCAGAGGGGCAGAGGAGCAGGGGGGCAGGGGGGCAGAGGGGCAGAGGAGCAGAGGAGCAGAAATTCTTCCCAGTCCCCAATCCCCAATCCCCAATCCCCAATCCCCGACTTTATAAAACTGGGGATTTAGTACGCTATTTACCTGATGGCAATATTGAGTATATAGGACGGATAGATAATCAAGTTAAAATTCGTGGCTTCCGAATTGAGTTAGGCGAAATCGAAACAGCACTCAGCCAACATGGAGATATACAGGCATCTTGTGTCATCGCCCGTGAAGATATTCCTGGTGATAAACGCTTAGTTGCTTATGTGGTAGCACATCAAGACTGTACACCGACAATTAATGATTTACGCCACTTTCTCAAGGCAAAACTTCCAGAGTACATGGTTCCAAATGCAATAGTGATTCTGGAGTACCTGCCACTCACCCCAAACGGCAAAGTAGACCGCCGCGCTTTACCCGCACCAGATTTACACAGCAAACCCGAAGATAAATATGTTGCCCCACGTACTCCCGTTGAAGAAATGCTGGCGCAGATTTGGGCGCAAGTATTGAAAGTAGAGCAAGTGGGTATTTATAATAACTTCTTTGAACTGGGGGGACATTCACTACTAGGAACGCAACTACTATCACGGATTAGCAGCGTTTTCCAAGTGCAGATACCCTTGCGTAGTCTGTTTGCCGCCGCCACAGTTGCGGAATTAGGACATTTGATTGGGCGATCGCAAGCAACGTCTCTACCTCCTTCCCCACCCATTTTACCAAGGTCAAGGGATGCAATATTACCATTATCTTATGCTCAACAGCGTTTGTGGTTCTTAGACCAGTTACAGCCGGGCAGTGGTTCCTACAATATGCCCCTAACTTTGCGTCTATTAGGAACTCTCAATCAAGATGCCTTAGAACGAAGCTTACAAGAAATCATTCATCGCCACGAAGCTTTACGCACCAACTTTATTACAGTTGATGGAAAACCTTCTCAAGTTATTAGGGAACAGGGGGTAGGGGGCAGGGAGCAGGGGGCAGGGGGCAGGGGGCAGGAAATAGGAAGAACTTCTGACCCTACGCTTTGGACAGTCTCAATTGTTGACTTAAAACATTTAACCACCACCGAAAAAGAAGTTGCTACACAGCAATTAGTGCAACAACAAGCTATTCAACCTTTTAATCTGGCAGATGAACCATTAGTTAGGGCAACTTTAGTTTTACTGTCCGAAACAGAACAGGCTTTGTTGGTGTTTATACATCACATTGTTTCCGATGGCTGGTCAATGGGTGTGTTCATCCAAGAGTTAGCATCGCTGTATAATGCCTATTCTCAAGGTCGGCAGTCACCGTTAGCACCACTACCGATTCAGTACGCAGATTTCGCGTTATGGCAGCGAAACTGGTTGCAAGGGGATGTACTGCAAAGCCAACTCTCGTACTGGCAACAACAACTAGCTTCCTCACCAACTTTATCTTCCCTACCGACAGACCGACCTAGAGGGGCTGTGCAAACTTACCACGGGGCATATCAAGAGTTTGCACTTTCAAAAGAACTAACTGTTGCGCTCAAACAGTTGAGCCAAACAGAAAGCGTAACTTTGTTTATGACGCTGTTAGCAGCATTCCAAATCTTGCTATGGCGTTATAGTGGGCAGGATGATCTCTGCATAGGAACACCGATCGCTAACCGCAACCGTGCAGAGATAGAACCATTGATTGGCTTTTTTGTCAATACCTTGGTGTTGCGTACCCGTTTGGATGGTAATCCTAGTTTTAAGCAGCTACTAGCACGGGTGCGAGAAGTCGCTTTGGGAGCATACAGTTATCAAGATTTGCCTTTTGAAATGTTGGTGGAAGCATTGCAGCCAGAACGAAATCTTAGTCACAACCCAATTTTTCAAGTATGGTTTAATTTAATTAACTTGGCAGATACCCAACCGGAACTGTTGGGATTGTCTGTAGAACCGATATCGATACCAGAAGCAGCTTCTAAGTTTGACTTAAGTTTGTATGTTGCAGAACACGAACAAGGAATAAACCTGCAAGTAGTTTATAATTCTGACCTATTTACTTGTGAACGAATCGTGGAAATGCTGCAACAATTCCATCATTTGCTGAATCAAATTGTTGTTGAGCCTGATAGTGAAATTGCCTCTTATTCTCTTGTCACACCACCAGCGCAACTTTTACTACCAAATCCCACAACTGCTATACCAGAACCAGAATACGAATTAGTTACAACAACTTTTACCTCTTGGGTAAATAGCACCCCAGAACAGCCAGCAGTACGTCAAGGAACTCGCACTTGGAACTATGGAGAATTAGGCAAATGCTCTCAAGCTTTAGCTAGAGTGATGCTGAGTCACGGCATCCAACGGGGAGATGTTGTTGTTTTGTATGGGATATCTAGTTTTGGATTAATTGCCAGTGCGATCGCAGTGCTTTTGAGTGGCGGCGTATTAATGACACTCGATCCCCAACTTCCCAGCGATCGCCAAAAGTTAATACTCCAAGAAGCTCAAGCTAAATACATATTAGACCTTGATGGTCAGCACCCAGAAACCCAGGAGATATGGCAATCTCTAACTGTTATACGTATAAATCAAGACACAGCAGAACCGATAAATCATCATCACCAGGAAAGTAGTAATAAAATACCCATGCCGGAAATATCCGGTGACGATCCAGCCTATATTTTCTTTACTTCTGGTAGTACAGGCGTTCCGAAAGGAGTGTTAGGGTGTCACAAAGGGATAGCGCATTTTATCAGTTGGCAGCGTCAGACTTTTAAAATTAGTCAACAAGACCGCATTGCTCAATTAACAAAACTTTCCTTTGATGCCATCTTAAGAGATATCTTCTTACCTTTAACCAGTGGTGCAACCTTATGTCTGCCAGCAGCAGGGGATAACTTAGAACCGACAAAAATTCTGCATTACTTGGAACGCGAACAAATTTCTGTCGTACACACAGTTCCTTCCTTGGCACAATCATGGTTAGCTAATGTACCCTCTGAAGTCTCCTTGCGTAGCTTACGCTGGTTATTCTTTTCTGGAGAACCTCTGAAGGAAACACTCATCCGGCGGTGGCGGGATGCTTTTCCCCAAGCAGGAGAAATCATCAATCTTTATGGGGCGACAGAGACAACTTTAGTCAAGTGTTATTACCAAGTACCCAGCGAACCGACACCAGGAATACAGCCAGTAGGAAGGCCAATGCCTGACACTCAAGCACTTGTTTTGAGTGTAAATCAACAAATGTGCGGTATTGGAGAACCGGGCGAGATTGTTTTGAGGACACCATTCCGCAGCTTGGGCTACATTAACGCCCCTGAAGAAATGCGCTCTCGGTTCGTCAAAAATCATTTTCGCAATGATCACCAAGATTTGTTGTACTATACAGGCGATCGCGGTCGCTATCTTCCCGATGGCTCTCTAGAAATTCTCGGTCGCCAAGATTATCAAGTCAAGATTCGCGGCATACGCATTGAGCTTGGGGAAATTGAGACAGCGTTAGCACAGCACCCATCTGTGCATCAAACTGTAGTGATTGCCTATGAAGATGTTCTGGGCGAACAAAGCTTAGTGGCTTACATCATCCCAAATCGAGAGTCAGCACCAACTATTAGTGAAATTCGCGGCTTCCTCTCTACCAAGCTGCCACAATATATGCTTCCTTCTAGTTTTGTATTTCTAGATAGCTTGCCACTAACAGCCAACGGTAAAGTAGACCGTCGAGCATTGCCCGCACCTTCTCACATCAATAACTTGGGCAAATTTGTAGAACCCCGTAACCAAATAGAACTGCAATTAGTACAAATTTGGTCAAAAATTCTCAAAGTTGACAAAGTGGGAGTACAAGAAAACTTTTTTAACCTTGGCGGTCATTCCCTTTTGGCTCCCTACTTAATGGCTCAAATTAAACAGCAGTTTGGTAAAGAGATTCCTTTAGCCAGCCTGTTCCAAAATCCAACTATTGAACAGTTGGCGACAATTGTACAAGTAGAATCGGATAGCTCAAATTCATCTTGTTTAGTACCAATTCAGCCTAATGGTTCAAACTTACCTTTCTTCTGCGTTCCCGGTGCTGGTGGTGAGCCTTTCTACTTGTATCACTTAGGGCGTTACTTAGGAGCAGAGCAACCGTTATACGGTTTTCAACCAAACAAGTTTGATCGAGAATTAGAGCCAGCCACCCAAATTAAAGAGATGGCTAGTCGTTACATTCAAGCAATACAAAGTGTTCAGCCGCAAGGGCCATACTTTTTGGGAGGGCATTCTTTTGGAGGCAAAGTAGCTTTTGAAATGGCGCAGCAGTTGCTTCATCAGCGATATGAAGTTGCCTTGCTTGTCATTATTGATACTACTGCACCAACCCTGAATGAAAGAAAAACACGTCTTGATTGCCTTGATTGGGATCGTGCTAGGTGGCTGATTGACTTGATCAAAACAGTAGAAGTTGCGCTGGTAACGAAGATAGATATTACTGAAGATACGTTGCGATCGCTACCTGAAAATAAGCAACTAAATTACATTTTAGAACTTTTCAAAATGGTTAATATGCTACCACCTAATGCAGAAACTACACAACTCAAAAATATGCTGCAAGCTTATAAAACTAACTCTTTATCTCTAATTGATTATGTACCACAACAAATCTATCCTGGTGGGATTAAGCTTCTACGTGCCAGTGAACCTCTTGGGGACAACTATGCTAGAAAATTACCTGCTGAGATGTTACAAGATTCAGCCTTGGGGTGGAACGAGTTTTCTGGCAAACCAGTGAATGTCGATTTTCTTCCTGGCAATCATGTAACTATGATGTCTGAACCCTACGTTCAAGTTTTAGCCGAACGCTTGAAAGTCTACATCCAGCAAGCACAAGCACAAAGTTAATACCAACTTTATAAAACTCGACAACATATTTTGTAATTACGAATTGGAATACCATAGCAATCAATAATTCAAAGAATATTTATGAATAAAAAACTACCAATGCTTGGAGTTTTAGGTGGTATGGGGCCTATTGTTACTGCTGAATTTCTCAAATCTATTTATGAATATAATCAGTTTATTGATAAAGAACAAGAAGCACCCAACGTCATTGTTTTCTCCCTACCCTCTGCACCCGATCGCACCAATTCAATTAATAGTGGGAATGAACGAGAATTTATTGATTTTATGCAACTACATCTAGAAAGCCTCAATAAATTAGTTGACCGTATAGTAATTAGTTGTTGTACATCTCATTACGCTCTGCCTTATATCCCAGAACATCTGACTAATAAAGTAATTTCTTTAATTACAATTGTAGACCAACAACTACAAAAACATGATGAACCTGCCCTTTTACTGGCAAGCGCAGGTACTTATCGCAAAAAACTATTTCACGAAGGTTGCACTGCTGCCAATCGCATTATTTATCTATCTGAAAAAGATCAATACTCGCTCCATGAGATGATATATAGAGTATTGAAACGAGGACAAGAGCCACTCACAATTCTTGTAGATATCCAAGATTTGTTACATAAATATAAGACCAGTTCCTATATTTCAGGTTGTACAGAATTTCATCTGTTCACCAAATCGCTTAAGCTACATGGAATTGATTTTATCCAAGCGATCGATCCTTTAACTACAATCGCCAAAAATTTTTATCAGCTATTAGAAACATCCACGTTTAATTCTAATTTATTTACAGAAAATATAAAACTTACTAAGCAATTTAATTCAGCAGCTACTAACACTAAAATATCTTTATGTGAAACCATTTAATTGTACATAAAATGTTTTATTATTTTATTGCTATGCCTAATGAAATAGAAAGTAAATTTTTACTGCCTCCTACCCTATCCTTACTATAAATAGTATTGTCGGCCTACTCATGCAAACTCAAGCTTTTCCTAATCAATCTTTAAAAAAGACTTTTTTTCTTTCAAGTTTTACTCAATTTTGGGAAAACATCAAAATGATTGCTGGCCCTTACTGGTTTCCTACAGAGGTAGGAGGAAGGGCATTTTCAGAAGTGATACGTTCCTGGGGGATGTTAATTCTCCTGATATTCTTAGTAATGGCACTTGTGAGCGTAACTGCCTTTAATACTTTCATTACTCGCGATTTAATAGATGTTATTGAGGAGAAAGATGCTTCTAGATTTTGGCAAATGATATCGTTCTACGCTGTTGGTCTACTGTTTGTAACACTTTTGGTAGGATTTTCTAAATTTGTTAGAAAAAAAATAGCTCTTGATTGGCACCAATGGTTAAATAATCAAATATTAGAAAAATATTTGCGTAATCGCGCCTATTATAAAATCAATTTTAAATCTGATATTGATAACCCAGACCAACGTCTAGGGCAAGAAATTGAACCTATTGCTAGAACTGTTCTTAGTTTTTCAACTACTTTGTTAGAAAAAGTTTTAGAAATGGCGATTTTTTTGAGTATTCTTTGGTCAATTTCTCAATTTGTTGCATCTGTTTTACTTGTTTATACAATCATAGGAAATTTAATCGCTCTTTATTTAACTCAAGAACTAAATAAAATTAATCAAGAAAAGCTGGAAGTTGAAGCAGATTATAATTATTCCCTAACTCATGTTCGGAATCATGCCGAATCAATCGCTTTTTTTCAGGGTGAAAACCAAGAATCGAATATCATTAGGCGTAGATTTAGTCAAGTTATTAAAAATATTCAACGCAAAATTAACTGGGAAAGAAATGAGGACATATTTACCAGAGGGTATCAAGCCCTGATCCAAATATTTCCTTTTTTAGTGCTTGCACCTTTATACATAAATGATGAAATTAATTTTGGACAAGTTAGCCAAGCTAATATGGTTGCTAATCTATTTGCTGGTGCGCTAGCAACACTCATCAGTGAATTTGGTACTTCAGGAAGATTTTCGAGTTACATTGAGCGTTTAACTGAGTTTTCAGATGCGTTAGAAGCTGTTACCAAAGAGCCAGAAAATATTAGCAGCATTAAAACTATAGAAGAAAACCGTCTGGCTTTTGAGAATGTTACCTTACAAACGCCCAACTATGAACAGATGATTGTTGAAGACTTATCATTAAACGTTCAGCCTGGAGAAGGTTTATTAATTGTAGGGCCGAGTGGTCGAGGTAAGAGTTCTCTGTTGAGAGCGATCGCAGGTTTGTGGAATGCGGGAACTGGTCGTCTGGTGCGACCTCCCTTAGCCGAAGTGTTGTTTTTGCCCCAACGTCCTTACATCATTTTGGGAACTCTGCGCGAACAGTTACTCTATCCTAATATAAATCGCCAAATGACTGACGCAGAACTCAAAGAAGTTTTGCAACAAGTCAACTTGCAGAACTTGCTAAGTCGAGTTGAAGGCTTTGATACAGAAGTTCCTTGGGAAAATATATTATCGCTGGGAGAACAACAACGCCTAGCGTTCGCCCGACTATTAGTTACTCATCCTAGCTTCACTATCTTAGATGAAGCAACAAGTGCTTTAGATTTGAATAATGAAGGTAATTTATATCAACAGTTGCAATCAGCAAACACAACTTTTATCAGTGTTGGACATCGAGAAAGTTTGTTTAACTATCATCAATGGGTTTTAGAACTCTCACAAGATTCTAGTTGGCAACTTGTGACTGTGCAGGATTATCGGTTGCAAAAAGCAAAAGAAATTGCCACTAATACTTCCGAAAATGCTAAGGTCATCTGAGAATCTGATCAACCAGAAATATCCACAGAGATAGACGCGATCGCCGGACTTTCTCATCAAGATATTCAGGGATTAACAGACTCTAAAATTAACACCATTAGAACCGATCTTACGGTGTTGATTTTGTAAGAAATCAGCCTAAAACTACGTGAGTTCGACGGAACTCTACAAGAAAGTATTATTATGTATATGGAAATACATCTTTCTTTTAATACATACATAAATGCAATAGCTCGTACTTATAAGGTATGGGGCACACAGTCTTTCCCTACACCCCATACCCCGTTTGCGATCAATTCAACTAACTACCTACCGAAAAGAGAACAGAGCTGATGTTAGACAACTGGTTGAGCAAAAAACAGATTTGGCTGCTGCGTGGTGTAGTGGTTATGATTTTTGTGATACAAGTTGGAGCGTATTTCTGGAGCAGTTACCGAGCAACGAATATCTGCAAGTTGTCGCAGCCTCATTCCCAGTATTGCGATTTGACAGTAGTGCGAAAGTTAAGTGGAGTAGCAGAAGCGATCGCCCTTTCTTGGGATGGTCACACCTTAGTGTGCGGCGGTGGCAAAAGCTTTACCGTCTGGCATCTGCCAAGTCAGCAGCCGCAATTAACCCTCAAAGGACACGCCAATGATATTTATGACCTTGCGCTTTCTGCTGATGGTCAGACTTTGGTGAGTGGGAGTTTAGACAAGACCATTAAGGTGTGGAATTTAACGACGGGAAAACTCAAATTTATGCTCAAAGGGCATTCTGAAGTTGTAAATGCACTGGTGATCACACCCAATCAGCAAACAATTGTGAGTGCCAGTTCCGACAAGACCATTAAGATGTGGAATTTGGCGACTGGACAATTAACAAGCACATTGGCACAAACACCGGATGCTGTAATAACTTTGGCGCTGAGTCCAGATGGCAAGACTTTGGTTAGTGGCGATTCGAGCAATCACATCACTGTATGGGATCTGGCAACTGGACGAAAACGCGCCACTTTGACTGGACATTATGGTACAATATCTACCCTGGCCATTAGTCGTGACGGTCAGTTGCTCGCTAGTGGTAGTGCCAAGCAGGTAAAAGTGTGGAACCTGACAACAGAAAAATTGTTGCAGGATTTTGGGGGCTTCTATTTTCCGCAGATCACCATCGCCTTTAGTCCTGATGGGCAGTCTTTAATTGCTGGTGGAGGATATAAACCATACCGGGTTTGGAATCTGGTAACAGGAAATATGGAAGCAACTCTGCCCGATGTTAGCAACTGGTCAGGGGCAATGGTATTTAGTACAGATGGCAAGACTTTGTTTAGTGGAACACAGGACGGAATTACGGTGTGGAAATTTCCTGCACCAAGCCACCCGTAAAAGAATGTTTTAAAAGTTATGAGAGTCTTGCGTCTGAGCTATTCGTCTGGTTTTAAAACTGCCAAAGTTTGTGCAAGTGAGAGTACTGCATCTGCCAAACTAAAATCCCGTTTGTGTTCGTACAAGAATTGATATAGTCGTGGGTTTTGCTCTTGAAAATCCACCAGTGAACTGAAGATTTTATATAATTCTTCATACACAGATTTTCTTGAGCGGCTGTCTCGAAACAGTGCTTTAGATGCTTCATTTCCCCGATCATCATTATTAAATGTCAGCCCAATTCTACTGAATTAAATGTCAGCCCAATTCTACTGATGTTTTAGGGGAATCCTAGTGGCAAGTTATTTCGGTCTCTGCAATTTTATAGTTCCCGAACCACAAGTAAGAATACCATTTTGATAAATTGGATCGCTTAATTGGATAGTGCCTGGTAATTTGTTTTGACATATAATTGCGAAAGTTTTTAGTTCATTTTTAGAATTTTTAGTATTAGGTATAATAAAGATACCACTAACATAACCTATTACTGGTATTTTGACGAACCATCCCTTTTTTACATACTCTCGTCGGGGATTTGCATAATTGAATGCAGAAATTGGGGTTATTTTTATAGAATAGTTATAGTTTTTTGACGAGTTTGACATTTGTTCTTTAAGAGCAATGTCTATTTCATGAATCGACTTACTAAAAATGCCATTATGCTCTAAAAAGTATCTCTGCTGACCACGAGTCATCATGCCAATTGAAGCCAGTCCTACTGATGATGTACTCCAACTTTCATTACTAAAATTTAAAGGAAATAAATTATATATAATTGGTGGCAATATAATCCAGACAAAAGGAATAAATGCTAGCAAAAATAAAGCTTTAAATCGTGTTTTTTTATCAAGTTTTAAGAGAAGATTCATGACTATTTTCTGCCCGAGATAATTTGTTTTGTTGACGAACACTCTGAAGTCTTTAACACAATCTCTTACATCAAAATTTAAAATTGTACCCTTACAGGGAAGCAAGCTACGCGCAGCGTCTCGTAGAAAAGAAAAAGACTGGAGGGGATGTAAGTCTTTCCCCTCTACACCTGCCCAATCCCCAATTAATTCAACGGCTCCATAATGGCTCTTAAACCATTGCTAGAGAGTCTTTTGAGCATTTCTTTAGCGTTATATTCACTGCTAAATACTCCTGCCTGCATAACTTTTTGACCTTCCCAAACTGTAGGAAATGCACCAGGAACAAGCGATCGCACTAAATCTTTATCCTTATCAGTTGCCAGTGGCACTACTACGCGATAACGCACACCAAATTGTGTTGCAGAGTTACCACGATATGGAATACTTGCAGAACTTGTTCGCAAATTGCGAGTATTAGCAATGGGAATATTGTTGTTAGGAAGTGGTAAAAGTGCGGAAGCATCTGGGACAGCAGTTTCCAGTATTGGTGATGGCTGCTGTATTTGATTCCTCATAGTTGGAACTGGTGGCTGTGCAACTGAATTAGATGGATACTCAGGAGCAGTAAACTCAATCGTATTAGGATCGATCCGCACATAATTTAACTGTGGTGTATTAGGTGGCTGTGCAACTTGAGTGTTAGTTGGCAGTCTACCTGACAAGCTGCTAGGAGTAGGAAATCCGGCAACTTTAGAGGTGGGTGGTTGTTGATTGGATCTAGCGGTGGAAAGTGATATGTTAGCTGGCACCAATGGCAGCAGTTGACTATTTAATTGGCCAGAAACAGGATTATTTGCTGAAATGTTGTTGCTGCTTTGCCTATTAGTAGTTTCAGAGATTTCGGGAGATGAAAAGCTTATTTCACCGTTTGCTGGTATTTCTCGTAAAACATTATTGGCAGCAGGTTGAGAATTTTGGGTTGCTAGTGCTGTTGTCCCGTTAATATCCAGCTTGCCACTGATGCGATCGCTCACAAGGTTGTTACCAGCAGCAGAAATCACCTGTTTAGCAGCGCTGGCGTTAATGTCGTAGCGGCCGTTATTTTGAAATGTATTACCCCCAGGTTCCGATGCATTACCCAAATCTGGCATTGCTTGAGCGATCGCAACTAAACCATCTTCTTTATTATCTTGAATAATATTATTCCGCAAAATTGGGCGGGCTTTTGCTTGTACCACAATCCCCGATCTATTATTCTGAATTTGATTGCCAATAACTACAGGAGCGGAATTTTGGGCAATATTAATCCCAAACCCCGTTTCGTGAAAGACATTTTCTTTCACTTGGGGACTAGAGTTACCAGCAATTGTGATCCCATTGGCTCCATTGCGATCGAAGTAATTCTTACTAATAGTAGGTGCAGCATTACCACTGACAGAAATCCCATCTTGAGTACTGCCAGTAAATGTATTTTCTGCAACTACCGGGTTGCTAGATTCAATCCATAAACCGTAACCACGGGGGTTAGAGTTCGTCACTGTCACCCCAGTGAGCAAAACTTGGTTTGCCCCCACAATTGTGACATTTTGTCCGGCAAAACTCCGACTCAGATAATCACCGCCTCCTTGAATAATAATGTCCTTACCTTGATTGCTAGGGTTGCCTTGAATTGAAACACCTGGTTTCAGAATTAAGGGAAATTCCTCTCCTGTCTCGGCGCTATAAGTACCCGTGGAAAGCATAATTACAGTATTGGCATTAGCTAATCGCAAGGCTTGGGTAATAGTTTTTACAGGACTGGATTCGCTACCATTGCCTGCCTTGTCATCTCCGATGCTAGGGTTGACAAACAGCACGTTAGTCTGAGAAGGTATTTTTTCACCTAGAGGCGCTGAATCTGGTGTTGATGGAATCTGAGCGAACGCGCAACCCAGAAACGCCAAACTTGCTGCTCCCAGACTGACGGTAAATAATAATACTGAAAAACTGAAGAATAAAAGCCTTGCTGATTTCATAAACCTCAGCTTTGCAATCAGAACATCTACTCTACGGTACTTATCAAACACATAAGGGAGAATCATATTTAACACGACTCCTTAGAAGTAATCATAAATTCTTATACTCTTACAGAGTATTATGTCGATAATATTACTCATATATTGACCAATTGGCGATATTTCATACAGAGTAATAAATGCTCATCAGATATCTCCAAAAATTAATTAAGTATTACCCAAAATTTTTGTAGGCACAATTCATGAATTGTGCCTACATTCTTTTCACTGATATATCTATTGTGGATTTTCTGGTGTATACCTCTTCCCAGTCCTTTGTAAGCTTGTCGTTTCCGGTAAAACACTTGACTAAACTTAGTGCAAAACTGTAGCCTCAAACTACCCTTATCACTGTCTATAGGAACATGGGATAATTGACTATAACCCTCACTACTACGTTGTTTTGCGTAGATTCAGCAAAAATCTAGTAAAAAAAAAGCAAATTAATTAACTATGGTTACTAGGGCTTATGATAATTCACACTTTGATGAAAGCACTAACGGGGTTGTTGTAATGGTCGAGCCATACAGCCAAAAAGAGCAAATACAGCAAGTTGTTTACCGCATTTTAGATGCCAATTTAGACCGCGCTCGTGAGGGCTTGCGAATTATTGAGGAATGGTGTCGGTTTGGGTTGAATAATGCCCAATTGGCTCTTGAATGCAAGCGCTTGCGACAAGAGGTAGCCAAGTGGCATACCTCCGAACTACGGGCGGCGCGAGATACACCAGGCGATCCGGGGACTGAGTTAACCCATCCTCAGGAAGAACAACGAGCTAGTATCAAATCGGTATTGCAGGCTAACTTTTGTCGCATAGAAGAAGCATTGCGGGTGTTGGAAGAATACAGCAAGCTTTATCAGCCAAATATGGCTAAAGCTTGTAAGCAGATGCGCTATCAAGTTTATACCCTAGAAAGTAGTTTAATGGGTCATCAACGCCATCAATTGTTATGGCGATCGCATTTGTATCTTGTTACTTCCCCACATGAAAGTTTGTTGAACAATGTCGAAGCTGCACTCAAAGGCGGATTAACGCTTCTACAGTACCGCGACAAAACCGCCGATGATTCTTTGCGTCTGGAACAGGCGAAAAAATTACGGCAGTTATGCCACATCTACGGCGCTTTGTTCATTGTTAACGATCGCGTTGATCTAGCTTTAGCTGTCGATGCCGATGGAGTGCATCTGGGACAACAAGATATGCCTATTACCATTGCTCGGCAATTACTGGGTTCGCAACGTTTGATAGGTCGCTCTACCACAAACAAAGAAGAAATGCAAGCAGCAATTGCTGAAGGTGTAGATTATATTGGCGTGGGGCCAGTTTATGAAACTCCCACAAAAGTAGGTAAGGCAGCAACAGGGCTAGAATATGTCAGTTATGCCGCCAAAAATTGCTCAATTCCCTGGTTTGCGATTGGGGGAATAGATGCCAATAATATCAATGATGTGATCGATGCTGGAGCCGAACGTGTAGCCGTAGTGCGATCGCTCATGCAGGCCGAACAGCCTACCCTCGTCACACAATATTTACTCTCCCAACTCAATCGCATTAAACCAGAACTTTAAAAGAGTCATTAGTCATTTGCCCAAAGTGAGTAACCAATACCCAATTCCCAATGCCCCACACACATTATGTCTAATGAGATTACGATTCAGATAAATGGGGAAACCCATAGCTGTTCGTTTCAAACTTCTTTACCCGACTTACTCCAACAGTTGGGTTTTAACCCCCGTTTGGTGGCTGTGGAGTATAACGGCGAAATTTTACACCGCCAGTTTTGGCCACAAACAAAAGTGCAACCAGGCGATCGCTTAGAAGTGGTAACTATTGTTGGGGGTGGTTAGTTGATTTGAGCCAGTAAACCCAAATCCTTAAGGCTACGTCGTGTAATCTCAATTGATACAACCGTTGCAAAAACTTAATTTGCTCTTTGGGTGTAATTTGCAATAACTGCGGTTGTAGCCAAAAACGATCAATGTCTGCGGCGCTGCCAATTTGACGGTTTCCGTAACCTACTTTATTAATAAATTGCTGCATCCTTTCATATCCAGCCCTACGTGCCAGTACTTGGTAAAACCAAACAGTTGAATCCTTAAAGGCTTGACGCAAATTTGTATCATGATTCTAGGCATCAATTTCTCAGTGAATTCCATCCCAAGTGAAAACCGCTACATCATCAAGAACTATACCTGTTTCTAGCGCTACCAGTGCTTTAAAAATTTTGAATGTCGAAGCTGGAGCGAACGCAGTTGCATTACGTTGAGGATTGTGTTCATAGATGCGGTTGTTTTTTGAGTCGTAAATCAAGATTGAGTCTTCACGACCGATTTCTTGAAAGTTTCGCCCGAAATTTGGCGCTTTAACAGCGGGAGGTTCATATCATGTCCGCCTAATTAGTTATAACTCCCGCATCTGTGCAAAAACCAGGAAACCCTCTTTCCCCCTACCCCCTGCTCCCTGCTGCCCTGGCGTCTTAATGATAAGTCTTTAACCGGACACGATATCAGATGAGATTGGAGCCGATTGAGCCAGAACATACATTGCCCCAAAGGTAACCACACTCTATACAGCAACACATCCAATGACCATAAACACAAGAGATTGAATTCGACACTTTGCATAATGCCGAAAGAATTGCTTTATGTTGAACCAGATATTTTTCATTGCACATTTAATCACATCACAAGCGAGATTATACAACTTAGACCATCAATCAAGTTTTTAAATACATCCCGCATCAAGTCTGTTAATCGCAAACTCATCTTGTTATTTTCCAGACATTAATTGAGATACATTGCAATGCAACATATCTATAAATACATCTATCAAATCTTCACAAAGAAACCTTAACTAAATGGTATTACTTTATACGGCAGCTTTTGGAACTAAGACATATTGCTGTCGTCTATTAGATCAATATAACAATATTGATTGCTCTCAAAAAATCTGGAGCATTAATTAAAATGAAAACCCTTAGACTACTTGCAATTATTCCTACAGCTTTGGCGATGAGTTTGGTTTTCACTGAGGCTAATTTGGCACAAACACCTACAATCCAAATTAATCGGAATCTCCAACCAGATCCACTGGTTTTGAACGGAAAGTCTGGGGGAACTGTCAAAAGTAATTGTGGCAATATTACCACTGAACCTAATCAAGTTATCCAAGTTACAGAGTCACTACCTTATTTGCGATTAACAGCAGAAAGTAAAGGAAAGGCAACGCTACTGATTGACGGGCCAGGGGGACGCTTTTGTGTACTACCAGATAGTTACTCTGGAGGTAAGTCAGAACTTTCTGGTTACTGGCAGGCAGGAAAATACTTACTATATGTAGGTGAATTATCGCAACGAGAGTATGACTACACTCTCTCAATCTCGCAAAAAAAGAAATAGTCATTGGTCATTAGCAAGGGATAGGAAACACAATTTTTGGTGAGGCGATGCCTACGCCTAGTTACTACAAAAGTTAGTTTAATACTCTATTTTGATTTTTTTCAGCATAAATACTAATTGACAAAAATAATCTTATCTTCCAATGCAAACAATCAGTCATTAGTAACTTGACTAATGACTAATAACTAATGACCAATGACTAATAACTAATCTTCCAGTGATTTGGCTGGAACTTCAACAGCAGTGACATCAATCGTGCCTTCTGGTGTGAAGCGTTGAAAATGACTATCTCGTACTAACAGTGACTCTCCACAGTTAGGACATTGCAACTGACTGTTATTTAAACCTGTAAATTCATATTCACAGACGGGACACTGATCGGCAATCAAGTTGCGTTGTAGCCACCAACGAAAGCCAAAAAAAGCCACAATAGGTGCCAACAATAGCAACCCAAAAATAATTAGCAATGAATTGACCAACCAACCCAAGCCCACTGATGCTAGCAACCAAACAACTGCCAGCAGGGTAAGCCAAGGGCGGAGATTTAAAAGATTCAATTGAAATGACTTAAAGCTCATTTTTTAAATTTCGTCCTGCTCTCCTTCTAGGATAGCGATTTTAGTCGTTTGTCATTAGTCATTGCTGATAATAGAAGTATTTTTTGCAAGTGTTGTTGGAAGGCATCTATGCCAAACAGAGCGATCGCCTGTTCTCTTAGCCAATCTCCATCACATCGCTGGTCATCACCTTGCAGCATTTCTTTACAAGCCGTTGCTACGGCATCAGGACTGCGGTGTGGTACTCGCCATCCTAGTTTACCATCCTGTAAAGGATCGGCGGAACCATCATCGTCACCGGATAATACAGGTACTCCACAAGCCATTGCTTCTAGATAAACAATGCCAAAGCCTTCTTGTGAAGGCATAATATAGGCATCAGCAAGGCGGTAATGTTCCATTAACTCTTCTGTGGCAACGAAACCAGCAAATACAACGCGATCGCTCACACCTAAGTCTTTTGCTAGCTGTGCCAATCGTGGTTGGTCATCACCGCGACCAATTACTAAATATTTCACTTCTGGGAAAACTTGAGCGATTTGTGGTAATGCCCGAATCGTGACATCTACACCCTTGTAAATATCCCCTGACCATAACCGCGCTACTGTCATTAACACTTTAGCACCAGTTAAGCTATACTTCTGGATTAATTCTGGTTGCTTGGAACCAGGAGTAAATTTGCTCCCATCAATTGCACAAGGCATCATCTGTACTGTTTTCGGGTTTAGACTATTAGCAACACAAGCGCGATCGCGGCTGTAGCGACTAATTGTCCAAATTCCAACTGCTGATGTCAGGGCGCGACGTTCTTGATTTTTCAGCGGTTCCCAGACTTCTTTACCGTAAGTGAGTACGGTATAAGGAATCCCCAACGGCTGGCAAAGAGTTTGGATTAATACTGCTAAGTTAATATGACCGCAGAAAACTTGCTGCGGACGACTTTGCAATAGGCACTTCAGTAAAGCTGCTGCCATTTGCAATCTCCCCAAATAGGGAGACTGGTTTTTAAAGTAATGAAATTTTAAGTTCTCATCTTCAAACGGATTTAAGCTATCAGGACTATCTCGTAGCAAAAATACTTCTGCCTTGTAGGTTTGGCTCAATCCCAAATAGGCGCGAAAAATATCTTTTATATATGATTGGATACCACCTTCGTGGGCAAAAATTTCTAAGAAAACGAAGACATGGTTAGTTTTTTGGTTAACTTTATTACCTAACTTGAGGTTTTCTGTCACTGTAGCGATCTGCATGTTAGGTTATTTACACTCGCGGTAAGGGAGCGATTGCACCACTTTGTAACCTTTCTAAATCTGTTTTGACCATTTTTTCTAAAAGTTCCTCAAAGCTGACTTGGGGTTCCCAGCCAAGGTTTCTTTTAGCTTTACTGGGGTTAGCTACTAGTTGAAAATGCTCATCTTGTCGCAACAAACTAGTATTTAATACTATATGCTGTGTCCAATCCAATCCGACAGACTCAAAGGCTGTGCTAACTAAATCTCTAACACTATGTAGTTTACCAGTGCCAATCACGTATTCTTCTGGTTCATCAACTTGCAACATTAGCCACATTGCTTCTGCATAATCTCCCGCAAACCCCCAATCGCGTTTGGCATCCAGATTACCCATTTCTAAAGTATCAGTTAAACCCAATTTAATCGATGCGGCTGCCAAAGAAACTTTTCGGGTGACAAACTGAGGTGGGCGTAGAGGAGACTCGTGATTATATAAAATTCCACTACAGGCAAATAGTCCATAGCGCTGTCTGTGATGCACCATCGTCCAGTGGGCGTGCATCTTAGCCGCAGCATAGGGATTTTTGGGACGAAAAGGGGTTTCTTCATCTTGAGGCGAAATAAATACATCGCCAAACATTTCTGAACTGCTAGCTTGATAAAATCTAGTAGACAAACCAACATTTCGTACTGCTTCCAAGAGTCTGGTAGCCGTACCAGTGATCAAATCCAAGGTTCCCAATGGATCGTTCCAGGAGTCGGGTACAAAACTGGGAGCCGCCAAATTGTAAATTTCTTGGGGACGTAGTTGTTCAACTGCGGTCAACAGTGCCGCACTATTTTGCAAATCAACTGTAAAAATTTCTACCTGATTTGCCAGTGTTCCTAGTTTTGTTAAATTAGGTTGTCGATGCGGGGGTAATAATCCGACAACTCGATAACCACGATTGAGGAGCAAATGGCTGAGATAGTAGCCATCTTGACCAGTAATTCCTGTAACTAGGGCTGTCTTAGTCACGTCGCTTCGCTCCGAATTCAAAATTCAATCAAAATTAATGATCCCCATAAATAAATTTAGGGGCTTGTATCATGAGTCGTTTTCGGTCATTTATTCCCTATTCTTTCTATCTCTTTAAGCACTAAATGGCATTTTTTGGAGAACAAAATTAAGACTCTCAACACTGTTAATAAATCCTAACAAAGAAGCTAATGTAACTCGAATGCTGTCTTTACTGTCTTCACTAATTCTTTTTATACAAATATATTTCTTAGAATTTTACAAAAAATATAGCAACTAAGCGATTTTACGTAAAAAACATATTATTCAAATTAAAAAAGGAGTATGATTTTGTCAATCAAATAACCATATATTTGATTGGGGACTAAAAGCCCACACTAACGTTTTCTGCAAAATGGTGCAGCGTAAGTAGTTTACTTTTGTCCTTCTACAGAGTATTTGACGATGAGCAGGCAATTTCTACCATCTACACCACGTTCATATACAACACGGTCAGCCAACCGCCTCAGGAGAAACCATCCATACCCACCTACTTGTAGAGTACCTGGGGCTGGTTCTGCGATCGCATCAGGATTGAAAGGTTTTCCATAATCCCAAATTCTAATCTCTAATCGGTCAATCCACAGATAAACTTTAATTTCAATGGTTGTTTCCGGGGGTAAAGCATGATGAGCGTGACGAACAGCGTTGGTAAAGCCTTCTGCTAATGCTAAATTGAGGCGATCAAGTTGGGTTTTTGACCAGCCAAGTTCAGATAAGTGTTGCAGACAAAATTTCTCAAACCATTCTTGCACCTGGTTTAAGAGCCTGAGTTCGCTCTTAACCATCAGATGCTCTTGCCGCACTATGCTAAACATTAGCTGTGACTTGAATGTAAGTAAACCCAAGCTACTAGTTATTAAATTTTGCGCTATCCGCAAAATTTCTCGGACATAAAAAAATCTAAATTTATATATGATATTTACCAAAATACAAAACATGAAAGATTTTGGCATTCTGAGGATTCTAACTAGCAACTTATGTTAAGTAAATTTTTGTTGAAAAATGGATTGGGGATTAGGGACTGGGGACTGGGAAAATTGTTCGCGGATTCAGACCTAAATCAAGTTTTGTTCGCGCAGCGTTCGCACAAGAAGAAAACTCTTCCTAGTCCCCAGTCCCCAGTCCCGAAGCGCCATTCTAAGAGACTTGCTGCACCAAAGTCGAAGAATCCTGGCGCGACTTGTTAAAATTGACGCCTGTTGATTGTTTTCAAAAGCACATCTGCATCTGCTATTGAAACTACAGGCGTCAAAGCACTTTGAGGTGACTAATTTAGAATAGTCCCAAAGTCAAAGATTTATCCAATGGCAAAGCAGCACCAACACCTAGCCAGATGGTGACAAAGGTACCAACGAGGAATACTGTGGTTGCAACTGGACGACGGAAGGGATTTTGGAACTTATTCACGTTCTCAATAAAGGGAACGAGAATTAGCCCTACTGGTACGGAACCCATTGCTAACACTCCTAAAAGCTTGTTAGGAAGCGATCGCAAAATCTGGAAGACTGGATACAAGTACCACTCTGGCAAAATTTCCAATGGTGTTGCAAAAGGATTTGCTGGTTCGCCGGTCATCGCGGGATCTAGCACAGCTAGAGCGACAATCGCAGCAAAGGAACCCATGATCACAATTGGAAAGACGTAAAGTAGGTCATTAGGCCAAGCGGGTTCACCGTAATAGTTGTGACCCATGCCTTTAGCGAGTTTGGCTCTTAACTGAGGATCGCTCAGGTCAGGTTTTTTTTGTGTTGCCATTTTGAAATTTGCTCTCCTGCTTAAGTTAAATTAAAGCATTTGTGAAAGCTATCAGCTACTAGGCAACCAGCAGGCGGCAAACAGCGTTTGTCTCTCTACAGTTCGCCACCTGGAGGTTTTCTACAGCTTTCGGCTCCAGATACAAGTATTTGTTTTTTAGAACTTATGTGCCATTAATTTCTTGTATTTCATAAGTTTAAAACAAACAACTTCATCTGAAAACTGACAAATGTTGCCTTTCGCTAATAACTGAGATTACAAAGGCCCGGAAATGCCTTGCTTGCGGATCATCAAGAAGTGAAACAGCATGAAGACTGCAATCAACCAAGGCAGTACAAAGGTGTGTGCGCTATAGTAACGGGTTAGTGTTGCTTGACCAACACTAGAACCGCCACGCAGCAAGTCGGAGATCAGAACGCCAACCACAGGTATTGCTTCTGGTACGCCGCTAACGATTTTCACAGCCCAATAGCCAACTTGATCCCAAGGTAGGGAATAGCCAGTAACTCCGAAGGAAACGGTAATCACAGCCAGAATCACACCACTTACCCAGGTCAATTCACGGGGCTTTTTAAAACCACCTGTGAGATAAACCCGGAAGACGTGCAAAATCATCATCAACACCATCATGCTGGCAGACCAGCGATGGATGGAGCGAATTAGCCAACCGAAGTTTACTTCAGTCATGATGTACTGTACTGAGGAGAAAGCTTCGGTGACTGTTGGTCTGTAGTAGAATGTCATGGCAAATCCAGTGGCAAACTGGATGAGAAAACAAACCAGGGTAATTCCACCCAGACAGTAAAAGATATTGACGTGGGGAGGGACGTACTTGCTAGTGACATCTTCGGCGAGTGCCTGAATCTCCAGGCGTTCCTCAAACCAGTCGTAAACGTTGGCCATACAATCTCAAGTTCCTAAAAGTCGGTTGCGGTTGATAAATCCCGAAGTTCTGAATCGGCAGAAGCCTTTGTTTCAGACTTCTCTCCCAATTAGCAATTTTGGGATTTTCGTAAAGGGGAGTTTTTTGTTTGCTTTTCAGCTTTTGGCGTGCTAAGAGACTTCAGAAACTTTACATTCTGTAAAGATGGAATATATTGCGATCTCTTTACGCCCCTACACACAAAATGGTGGACACAAAGTAGATTTTATCCTTTGGTGAGTGGATACGATGCATCAGTTGACTGAACAACTTGATGAGAAAAATGCACCACTTCTATAAAAAAAGTAACATAATCGAGAGATAGATTTCATCAACAACAGGGGAAGTGGACATTATCTAAGCAATTTGGGTTGAGGTGGAATTGATAATGGGGTTCATGAATAAACAAGTCTTTCGGGTTGGATTTTCATTGTTAATGGCGTTTTGCTTGGCGTTGGGTACGCTTACTCAGCCGTCGATGGCTTTGACGACGGAACAAAAGCTGGTTTCGGAAGTTTGGCGAATTGTTAATCGCACTTATCTAGATGAGACATTTAATCATCAAAACTGGGCGGCTGTGCGGCAAAAGGTTCTGGAGAAGCCATTGGCAGACTCAAATGCCAGTTATGAGGCGATTGGGAAGATGCTCAAGAGCCTCGACGATCCTTTTACCCGCTTTTTAGATCCAGAACAATACCGCAGTTTGCAGGTCAATACTTCTGGGGAACTGACTGGGGTGGGATTGCAAATTGCCTTGAATCCTGAGACTGGGAAGTTAGAAGTAGTGGCTCCGATCGCCGGTTCACCGGCAGATAAAGCGGGGATTCGACCACGCGATCGCATTCTCAAAATTGAGGGCGTTTCTACAAAAAATCTTACCCTTGATGAAGCGGCAACTAAAATGCGCGGGCCGAGTGGCAGCCTTGTGACTCTCCTAATCGAACGGGACGGAGAGGCAGAAACGGAAATTAGACTAACGCGCGATCGCATTGCTCTTAACCCTGTGGTTTCAGATTTGCGTGTTTCTGCCGAGGGCACACCCATTGGCTACCTACGTCTTACACAATTTAATGCCAACGCTTCCACAGAATTGGCACATGCTATTTCTAGTCTAGAAAAAAAAGGCGCTGCTGCCTACATTCTAGATTTACGAAATAATCCTGGGGGGTTATTACAATCAGGAATTGAAATTGCCCGTCTGTGGTTAGACTCCGGCACTATCGTTTACACTGTTAACCGACAAGGCATTCAGGGTAGTTTTGAAGCCCTTGGCCCAGCTCTGACAAAAGATCCTCTGGTGATTTTGGTGAATCAAGGAACTGCTAGTGCTAGTGAGATTCTCGCCGGCGCACTCCAAGATAACGATCGCGCCCAGTTGGTAGGCGAAACCACTTTTGGCAAGGGCTTAATTCAATCTTTATTTGAATTATCAGATGGTTCGGGCTTGGCAGTCACAATTGCTAAGTATGAAACTCCCCAACATCGGGATATTAACAAACTAGGTATTAAGCCAGATCAGGTTATTTCCCAACCAGCCATTAACCGCGAACAGATTGGTACCGAAGCGGATCTGCAATATCAAGCAGCCGTGGAACTTTTGGTTAAAAACTCGGTGGTGGCCAGAAAGGCTTAAAGGAGAGACGCGATTAATCGCTTCTGTACAAGAGACATCTCCAAAAATTAAAGATGCGTTATCCAGAACCCTTGTAGAGACGTAGCAGTGCTACGTCTCTACATTCTTTTTCGTAGATGTTTAAGAGTTAGGGACTTCCAAATAAAAAAATATGCAATTATAGCAGGGGACTGGGAACTGGGGACTGGGTTGAAAGTCTGTTTGTATATAGGTTTTATCATCAGTTAATGTCCTAACCTCCAAGTCCCTTGCTATAACTCTTGTGAGGTGGGCGTCTCGCCCGCCCAGTCTGTATGGCGGGCAAGATGCCCACCCCACAATATTTGGATAATTTATTTCTTGGAGTTCCCTTAGGAGTTTTTCAGAACGCTCCCCGAACCTGGAGCGTCTCGCAGAGAAGAGGGTTTCCTCCATGAGCAAGTAGCGCGCAAATTTGATTGCCAGGGCAGGTAAGCTGCAACTCAGTCTGATAAATCACCCTCAGAACCAGAATCTTCCAGCAAATGCAACAGCTATTTGTGCTGAACTTGCTTTTTGTCAGCAACTATGAGATATTCTGTCTAAGATTTAAAATACTATATTCCTATCATAATACTGTGAATTTTTGATAGTTAACAGAGGTTATAAACTTTTTGACATGAATTTAAGTTTTTTCAGAAAGCATCCACTGTTGTTTGTCATCATAATTTTCTTTGGGCTTTTTTTCAGTAGTACAGTAGTTGCAGCCAACTTAAAATTATATTTTGCTACTCACAACTCTCGGTCAGTAAAATCAGCAAATTATCAAGATATTGCGATCGCAGATCAGCAGCGACCTGTAGATAAATTACTAAAATTGATCCAGCAGCGATTACTAATTGCACATGATGTAGCCCGGTGGAAATGGAATCACAAACGTCCGATTGAGGATCTCAAGCGCGAACAAGAGTTATTATTAAAGGTTAGACAACAAGCAAAAACTCATAACCTAGAACCCGATACAGTTGCAGAATTTTTTCAAGCACAAATAGATGCAGGAAAACTCATCCAAACGGCTGATTTTCAAAACTGGCAAAAACAAGGTAATAAATCTTTTCCTAACGTCCCAGACTTAAACCAAACATTACGACCATCGTTAGACAAATTAAACACAGAATTTTTCTTTGCTTTAACAGAACTGACTCCTGTTCTAGGTTGTCCGCAGATAGGAGAATTAATTCAGTCACGTTCTCAGGTGATTATTCAGGGAGATGGTATTGATCGGCAAGTGCAAAGCCGAGCAATTTCACCTCTGCTGAAATTGAAAAGCGCTTCTTGCAAAGTAGTTTCTTTCCCTTGATTAGATTGTCTCGTTCCCAGTCGGAGACTTGTAATGCTGTCCTAGAGGCTCCGCCGTCAGGAGCAGCATTTCCAGGCGGAGTCTGGAAACGAGGTTTGCCGTACCCCTACGGGTGTACTTATGCCGACAAGGGTAGCTGAATCACAAATTCAGTTCCTTCGCCAATTTGAGAATTAACCTCGATCGCTCCGCCGTGAGTTTCTTCAACGATTTGACGGGCGATCGCTAACCCTAACCCTGTCCCTTTCCCGACAGCTTTCGTCGTAAATAAATGGTCAAATATTTTTGATTTGACTTGTTCACTCATCCCCTTGCCATTATCCACAATGGCAATTTTAACTAGATTAGTTTCAACTGAAGTTGTAATGGTAATGCGGTTAGGATTGGCATTAACTTCTTCAAAGCTTCGGCCATGATTAGATTCATCTAGGGCATCAATGGCATTTGCAATCAGATTCATGAATACCTGATTTAATTGACCAGGGAAACATTCAAGTTGAGGTAAATTACCGTAATTTGTCACAACTTCAATAGCGGGACGTTGTTCATTGCTCTTGAGACGATGTTTCAAAATTAAAATTGTGCTATCAATACCTTCGTGAATGTTAAATGGCACTTTGTAGTCTTGATCGGCACGAGAGAAAGTTCTTAAACTGGTGCTAATATTTTTGAGGCGATCGCACGCCATAGACATAGAATCAATCATCTTGGGCAAGTCTTCTAAGGTATAATCCAAGTCAATTTCTTCGGCATGGTCAAGAATTTCATCATTTTTGTTGGGTAAACTTTCTTGATAAAGCTTTAAGTGTTCAACAATATCGGCGATGGTAGGTTTAGCAAGTTTTAGGCTGGCAGCAATAAAACCAAGAGGATTATTCATTTCGTGAGCCACACCAGCAACTAAGTTACCTAGTGCAGACATTTTCTCACTTTGGACAATTTGTAATTGAGCTTGTTGCAAATCTTCTGATTTTTGCTGCAATTCGGCAAACGATCGCTCTATTTGTTGCGAATACTCTAGCGATCGCTCATAAAGTCGAGCATTTTCCAGAGAAATCGCGGCTTGGGCACAGAGTAAATTCAGGAGTTCGACGCGATCGCTTGTGAACACCCCCGTCGCTAGATTATTTTCTAGATATAAAATGCCCATCAACTTCCCTTGATGCAAAATTGGACTACACAAGATACTCTTGGGCTGCTGACGGATGATATAGGGGTCATTGGCTAAGGTGCGATCGGCACTTGCATCAACTATTACAGCAGTTTGCTTGTCATGCTTGACTTTGTAAATCAGTCTGTGGGGAATGTCCTGGCTATCTTCAATGGGAATACGCTGCAAGACAACTGGCTTTGAACCTGTGGTAATTGACCCTTTGATTAACAGGCGCGAGTCTCGCATGAGCATGAACACGCATTTATCAGCCCCCGCATTTTCGATCACGATTTCAAGCAACGATGAAAGTAGATTTTCCAGTTCGATTTCACCGGAAATAGTATGAGAAGCTTTGAGAATAGTAGCTAAATCTAAAGCCACAGAAACATTACCACTGGATATGGCCGAACTGGTGGAGGTGACACTAGCCAATGTGAACAGAGTTTCGTGAGTGGAGAGAGAAGAACGGGTTTGCTCTAATATAGGTCTAAGTAGTTGCGGATAGCGAGCTTCTAGGTCGGCGACTTTGGCTTTTGCACCCCAACGAGCATAGGCATAGTAGGCTTCAATCATGTAGTCCCCAGCAATGCGCTGTCTGCCCCAATCTAGGTAGAATTTTGCTGCCAGTTCGTTAGCAAGTGCTTCTTCTTGGGTATATTCGTTAGCTTTGGCTAGAGTTATCGCCTTGTCGTAAAACTCAATTGCTTCGGCTTTTTGTCCTAACACTCGACATTTTTCTGCCGCTACCAAATCAATCTTATGTTGATAATTCATGGGTGCATGATACGCCCATTGCTGTAACTTGGTTTGGTTTTCTATGACACCCTGCAATGCTTCTGATGTTTCATCTAACTGGGGATTTAATTGTGCCAGAGTTAGCAGAGAATCATAAAGATAAAATACTGGTTCGGTGACTAATCCCGCACCAGCCATAAAATAGCGCCTGACTTCAATAGCATGATTTTTCGCTGGCTCAATTTCTCCAAACAAGAAACAAAGCATTAGTTTATACAAGTGGAAAATATACAATCCATATCCATCTTTGGCAGACTCTAGCTGCTGGAGAAATTCTGTTTCTTCAAGGGCTTTCCCAGACAAAAGGGTGGTATGTTCCGCAAAACCTAGCAGATTTAAAACAGGTTGCCAATAAATCCGACAATAATTTGCGGTTGTTAATTGATTTAATTGCGTCAAACTATGGCAGTAAGCGCAAATATCCTGCTCTAAGGTAGGTAGGGGTTGACTGCTCCAAAAAGAATTGAGACAAAAACTGTGACCATTGTACCCAGCAAGTACCAAGTTCCCAAATTCTATGGCAGTGGTGTAACCTTCTTGCAACAGGGGTAGTGTTTCTTGAATGTGAGAGTTGCGGTGTACAACAAATAACCCCAAGATCATCAAAACATCTGTTTTACTTGCTTTGGCATCGAGTTTTGAAATAATCTGGAGTGCCAGGGAAGCAAACTGCGATCCTGTATCCACGACTTGGAAGAAATTGCAGAGAATATTGCTATAGTTCGCATAGCCGAAAGCAGAAGTCGATGTGTTACCGTACTGAATTGATAGTTTAACGGACAAAGTATTCAGCAATGGGTACAGCGCAGAGCCAGTGAGGTAAGCGGCTGGGCTGATGATATTGACAATTTTAAGAGTACCGAGTTTTTCTGCATCTGTCATTTCAGGCAAGTTGACCAAATCGGCAATTTCCCGATCTCCAATGAGTTCCTCAATCTCTTGGATTTCCTGTTGAATATCTGATAGTGTCGGTGTTTCAGGAAAGGTGACACCAAGCTGTTGTAAGACTGGTTGGGCGATCGCGATCGCTGATGTCAATTTACTTTGGGAAATATGAGATTGAATTCTAAAGCAGTAAACATTGACTTTTTCAGGTAAGGAGCGTGCCTGTTGAATGACAATATCAATAAACTGTTCCATCCCCTCAAAGTTACCGTTTAGCATTGCTACTTCCGCAGCTAATTCATATAAGGCAAGGGTCATTGCATACTGCTGCTGCCAAGTATTTTCTGACAACAAAGACAATCCCACTGTCGCATATTCACGCGCTGCTTGATAGGCGGTTGAAGTTTTAGCTTTGCGACAGGCAATTAAATTAAGCCCAGCTAATTCTTCTTGTTGAGTTGGTTGGGTAATTAAAGCAGTTCCGTGATTTAATTGATTGACGATTTCAAAAATACGGTCAACTCTAGTTTGTGCGGAAATCTGTTGTAGAAGCAGTTGTCCGATTTGGTAATGAGTCGTTTGTTTTTGGTCATCGGGAATTAGGGAATAGGCTGCTTGTTGAACGCGATCGTGTAAAAATTTATAAGAAACTGTCATTTGTCCATTGTCATTGGTCATTTGTTTTTGACTATCTACTAATGACAGATGACTAATGACTAATGACTCTTGTTGATAAAACTTATAAATATCACCAATCGGTAAAATCAAACCTTCTTGCAATGCTTTCCATAAATTGGCTGCGGTTTCTACTTCTGAGTGTTCTGAAACAATTGCTAATGTTGTTAGATCGAACTGATTGCCAATACAAGCGGCTAACTTCAGAATATTCTGGGTTGCTAAGGGTAACTTCTCTAACTGCAACGCCATAAATTCTACAACATCATCGGTCAAGGCTTGTTGATTAATTTTGGACAGATCGCATTGCCAACAGCCTAACTCCAAGTTAAATTGAATGAGATTTTCTTCGTGTAGGGCTTTGAGAAATTGGGTAGCAAAAAATGGGTTGCCTTTAGTTTTTTGATAGACTAATTGTGAAAGAGGTAATGCCAAATTTTCTGTACTTTTTAGGGTATCAGCGACTAATTGATTGATTTGAGATTGACTCAGGGGTGTTAAAGTAATAGTATTAATGACTGCTTGGTTTTTTTGAATTTCGCTCAAAGTCAGCATTAATGGATGGGCTGGATTGACTTCGTTATCACGATAAGCACCAATGATCAAAAGATGACCTGTATCAGCTATTAATAGCTGCATCAACTTTAATGATGCTGAATCAGCCCATTGTAAATCATCTAAAAACATCACTAATGGATGTTCGGCGCTAGTAAAGACTTGGGTGAATTTTTGAAACAATAAATTAAAGCGATTTTGGGCTGCCGTTCCTGATAATTCTACTGCTGGTGGTTGTTCGCCAATGATTTTTTCTAATTCGGGAATGACTTCAATAATTACCTGACCGTTCTCTCCAACAGTTTCTAATATTTGATTTTTCCATTGCTCTAGTTGGACATCACTTTCGGTTAACAATTGCCCCATTAAATCCCGAAATGCTTGTACAAAAGCAGAGAAGGGAATATTGCGTTGAAATTGGTCAAATTTTCCTTTGATAAAATAACCGCGTTGCCGAACAATTGGTTTATGAACTTCGTTGACAACGGCGGTTTTCCCAATACCTGAAAAACCTGCTACCAGCATCATTTCTGTTGCACCAAGACTGACTCGCTCAAATGCTTGCAGTAAAGTTTCTGCTTCGGTTTTTCGTCCGTAGAGTTTGTCGGGGATGATGAAGCGATCGCACACGTCCCTCTGTGCAATGTCAAAAGCCTTAATTATACCATCAACCTGTAGCTGATGTAAACATTTTTCTAAATCAAACTTCAAACCTAATGCACTCTGATATCTATCTTCGGCATTCTTCGCCATCAGTTTCATCACGATATCTGAAATCACCTGCGGTATCTCATCTCTAATCACTGAAGGAGGTTGTTTGGCAATATGACAATGCACCAACTCCATTGAATCTTTTGATTGAAATGGCAAAACTCCAGTCAGTAATTCGTAGAAAGTTGCACCCAAAGAATAGAAATCTGTGCGATAGTCAATTCCCCGATTCATTCTGCCTGTTTGTTCTGGGGAAATATAAGCTAGTGTCCCTTCTAAAACATTGGGATTGATTAATGTTTGTGTTTCTCTTGGTAATAAAGATGCAATACTAAAGTCAATTAATTTAACTTGTTTGGTTTCTGGGTTAATTAAAATATTGCTGGGCTTGATATCTTTATGAATAATCCGCTGTCGATACAATATATCTAAGGCGTTGCAGAGTGCGATCGCAATTCGTAAAAACTCTTCACCAGACGCAATATATCGCCCCTGGTCAGAGGTGAAATAATTTTGAAGAGAAATCCCCCCAAAGTCTTCCATCACCAGCGCATAGCCATTCTGGTAGGGTTCTAGATTGTAGGTTTGGACAATTAGCGGTGAGTTGAGATTTTTAGCAATGGTATACTGATTGCGAAACGACAAGAGTTCATGGAAACTAGGATAAAGATTTTTCAGCAGTTTAATGACTACAGGTAATGAGTCAGTCTCTCGAACCCCGCGATAAACTAAGGTTCTCGAACCATTGTAGAGTTCTTCACTGATGCGATATCCAGGAATATTGACAATAGTGCTAACCATGCTGCTAAATCTGTGAAACTTCCAGATTTAGTATTCCCAAAAAAGATCCCCGACAACTTGCACGAAGTCGGGGATCTGAGGACTAAACTATAACGGAATTTCAATGAAAAATTCTGTACCCTCTCCTAGTTTAGAAATGCAGCTTAACTGACCTCCATGTTTTTCTACTACAATCGAATAGCTAGTTGACAATCCCAAACCTGTAGCACTACCAATCGGCTTTGTCGTAAAAAATGGATTAAACATCTTATTTTGCACGGACTCGCTCATCCCTACACCGTTGTCTGCAATGCGAATTAATACCTTTTTAGGTTCTAAAAATTCCGTCCGAATTATAATAGTAGGTGTACGATTTACCATTGATTCTTGTAAAGCATCAATGGCATTATTTATCAAATGTATGAATACCTGATTTAAAGCTGAAGCATAACAATTGACTAAAGGCAGATTTGCATATTCTCGAATAACTGTAATCTCGGAATGCTTGCTATTGTTTTTAAGTCGATGTTGCAAAATTAACAGCGTGCTATCAATACCAGAGTGAATATCTACTTGTTTGATTTCTGATTCATCCAATCGGGAAAAGTTTCGCAGTGACAGCACAATTTGACGGATGCGATCTGCTCCTGTTCTCATCGACAAGAGTAGTTTTTGTAAATCATTCACCAGAAATTCTAGTTCTATATCGGTGATTTTTGCGGCAATCTCTGGCAATGGTTGGGGATAGTATTTCTGATATAAGTTATTTAATTCAATTAAGGAAGCAACATATTCACTGGCTGGTTCTAAGTTGCCATAGATGAAATTAATCGGATTATTAATTTCATGAGCAATGCCGGCAACTAGCTGTCCCAAACCGGACATTTTTTCAGCTTGAATGAGCTTGGCTTGAGTCGAGTATAGTTTTTCTAAGGTTGATTCTAGCTGAGTGTAAGAACGTGTGATTTCTTGGGTGCGTTCTTCGACTTTTTGCTCCAAAGTATGAGAATATTCCTCTAATTGGCGATAAAGTTGGGCATTTTCTAGAGAGATCGCTGCTTGAGTCGTGAGGAGTTTGAGAACTTGTAAGCGATCGCTCGTAAATGCTCCCACTGTCAGATTATTTTCTAGGTACAAAATGCCAATCAATTTGCCTTGGTTGAGAATTGGCGCACAGAGAATACTCTTAGGTGAATGGCGAATAATATAAGGGTCAGCCGCTAGGGTTGGCTCAACTACTGCATTCTCAATTACAGTCAAGGTGAGGGTATTTTTGACCCGATTGATTAGGGTAACGGGTACTGTTTGACCATCGTCAAAGGGCAGCCTTCGCAAAATAATGCTAGGCTGTTCCAATTGGGATAATGCCTCGATTACCCAGCGCGAGCCTGAAGGCATCAGCAACGCACATTTATCCGCTCCCGCACTTTCCAGTATCACCTCAAGTAGGGTTGAGAGTAATTTATCCAACTCAATTTCACTCGACAGAGATTGAGAAGCTTTGAGAATGGTCGCCAGATCCAGAGCTTGGGAGAGGCTAGCATTATTGAAGCTGGAAGTCTGAATCGTGTGAGAAGAGATCGCAATCATCGTTTCCGTAGATGTGAAAGATGGTTGCTGTTTTTGCCAAGTTGTGGCGAGTAGTTGGGGATAGCGGGTTTCTAAATCAACAACTTTAGCTTTTGCTCCCCAACGGGTGTAACAATAATAAGCTTCAGTCATATAGGTTTGAGCGATTTTTTCTTTGCCCCAATCCAGATAGAATTTAGCAGCTAGTTCATTGGCTAATGCTTCTTCGTTGGGGTATTGATTTTCTTTGGCGAGTTGAATGGCGCGATCGTACTGCTCCATTGCTTCCAATTTGTTACCGAAAACTCGACACTTTTCGGCCTCCACGAGATGCCATTTATGCTGATGATTCATCGGGGCATTGTGCGCCCACTGATGCAGAATAGTTTGATATGTTTTAAACTCGGCGAGAATTACCGAAAACTCAATTTCTGAGTTTGTGGGAACAAGTGCCAAGTACGTCAGGGCTGCATAGAAATGGAAAGTGGGAATATGCACCATTCCCGATGCTGCCATCAAATAGGACTTGCCTTGGGTGATATAGTCGAGGGCAGCCTGATAATTGCCAAAGTAGTAAGCAAGCAGCAGTTTGTAAGTAGATACAAAGGCGATCATGGTGAGATTCTTATCTTCGTAGTGCTTAGGAATCATCACCGTTTCATCGTAGGCAGTGCCTATTAAGCAATGGGGCTGGCTCACCGTTTCTCGGAACTGCTGCACTGTTTGCCGCACCATGCCCAAAATAATATGCGCTGAATCTTGTTTCAATTGAGCCAGGGCAGCACTGTAACCAGTCAATTCCGGTGCCAATGTGTCCAGGTCTACACCTGCAAAAAGCGCAACATAGCCGTAATTTGCTATGCCGTAGCCAGCAAAGAGAAAATCACCTGTTTCCATACCAATGGTGTAACTATCTTTCATGGTTGGTAGGGTTGCCAAGAATGATTGCTGGTGATGCTGAATGAAATTCCCAAACATGTTGAGAGTGCTGCATTTCATGGACTGAGCATTCAACCTCTCCAGTAAGGAGAGTGCTAATTTACCAAACTCGTAGCCTGTTTCGACTTCGCCAAGAATTGAACATAGCACCATGCCATGAATCACATAGCCGACTGTCGAGGCTTTGTCATTGCCAAACTGGAGCGACAACCGCACCATCGTCGCGCTCAACAGGGGTAGCAAACCTGGCATTCCCTGGAACACAGGTGCAACCAACATTCTTAACAATTGCATCGCGGCGATCGCACCGCGATCGCTCATCACGGGCAGATCGATCAACCCAGCAATCTCTCTGCCATTTAGTTGCTGGTTAAGTTCTTGTAAGGCTTTGTCAATCAAAGCTTCGTCTACTTCCGTCGGGAAATGCACCCCAAATTCTGCTAGAGCCTCTGTTCCCACTGCCAGCGCCGTTAATATTTGGATCTGAGCCGTCTGTGCCACGATTTGAATTTCGTAAATTCTCACTTTGTCGAAAATGGTCTGTGCTTGTCGCAATACCACTGCGGCTAGCTGTTCCATACCCTCAAAGTCACCATTCAAATACGCAACTTCCGCAGCCGTCACATACAGATTCAGAGTTAGTTCATATTGATGTTGCCAGCAATCGACCTCTAGTAAATCAATTCCAGTTTGTAGATACACTTTGGCGGCAGTGTATGCAGTTGAACTTCTGGCTTTACTGCCAGCTTTGAAGTTAAGTTGCGCTAAGGCTATTCGTTCTTGTTGTTGATTAATTAATTCAATTCCTAAATTCAAATGCAGGGCAATATCAAACAGTTTTTCTTCTCGTTCTATTTCGGAAAAGTTTTGCTGAAGTAACTGTCCAATTTTGACATGAGTTGCTTTTTTTTGGTCATCAGGAATTAGGGAATAAGCTGCTTGTTGAACTCGGTCATGCAAAAACCGATAAATCGGATTAGCTGCGGCATTAGAAACCGAAGTACCATCAGATTGAATAAAGAACTTATAGATTTCCGTATTCGGAATAATCAGCCCTTCTTGCAACGCTTTCCATAAATCAGCCGCCGTTGTTTCTAGGGATTGTTCTGAAACGATCACCAGCGTATTCAAATCAAACTGCGCTCCAATACAAGCTGCCAGTTTGAGAACATTCTGAGTCTGGTTCGGCAATTTCTGCAATTGCAGTGACATAAACTCCACCACATCATTAGTAATTGCTAAGGCTCTGACTTCGGCAATATTACACTGCCAATGACAGGATTCTAAGTTAAAGGTAATTAGATGATCGTCATTTAATGCCTTGAGAAACTGGGTAGCAAAGAAAGGATTACCATGAGTTCTTTGATAGACTAATTTTGTCAAAGGTTGGGCTAGCAATAATTCGCAATTCAGGGTATCTGCCACCAACTGATTCATATCTGGTTCGCTTAACGGTTGCAGCACAATCGTATTGACCACTGCCCCAGTTTTGACGATTTCATCTACAGTCAAGATGAATGGGTGAACTGGTGAGACTTCATTATCCCGATATGCACCCAAGATTAATAAATGTCCTGTTTCTGACATCAATAGTTGCAGCAATTTCAGCGATGCGGAATCTGCCCATTGCAAATCATCTAAAAATATCACTAAAGGATGTTCAACACTTGTGAAGATTTGCACAAATTTATGCATCAGGAGATTAAAACGGGTTTCGGCAGCACTTCCTGATAATTCTATAGCTGGAGGTTGAGTACCAACAATGCGTTCTAATTCTGGAATTACGTCAATCAAGACTTGTCCATTGTCGCCAACGGCTTCGAGAATTTTAGTTTTCCAGGCTTGTAATTGTGCATCTGATTCTGAAAGCAATTGCCCCATTAAATCTCGGAATGCTTGCACAAATGCCGAAAAGGGAATATTGCGCTGGAATTGGTCATATTTCCCTTTAATAAAATAACCGCGTTGCCGGACAATGGGTTTATGAACTTCATTGACAATAGCAGTTTTCCCAATCCCAGAAAAACCTGCTACCAACATCATTTCTGTTGTTCCAAGGCTGACTTTTTCAAATGCTTGGAGGAGGGTTAATACTTCGGTTTCTCTGCCGTAGAGTTTTTCGGGAATGAGGAAGCGATCGCTAATATCTCGCTCTGCTAATCTAAAATGTTCAATGTTTCCGGTGGCTTGTAATTGACTTAGGCAAATCTCCAAATCATGCTTGATTCCCAAGGCACTCTGATAGCGTTCTTCGGCATTCTTCGCCATTAACTTGCTGATGATTTCAGATAAAACTAAGGGAATATTGGGATTGTGATGATGTACAGCAATGGGATTTTTGGCAAGATGACAATGCACTAACTCCATCGGATCGTCGGATACAAATGGTAATTTCCCTGTGAGTAATTCATAAAATGTGATACCTAATGAATAGAAGTCACTACGATAGTCAATTCCCCGGTTCATCCTTCCAGTTTGCTCTGGCGAAAGATAAGCAAGTGTGCCTTCTAGAACGTTGGCATTTTGAATTTCTTGGGTTTCTCTTGGTAGCAAAGATGCAATACTGAAGTCAATTAATTTAACTTGTTTGGTTTCGGGATTAATTAAAATATTACTGGGTTTAATATCTTTATGAATAATGCGATGACGAATGACAATATCTAATGTGTTACATAGAGATATAGCAGAGAGCAAAAATTCCTTTAGAGAGGTTATATGTAACCTCTCTACCTTGACAAAATCCTTAAGGGATATGCCCCCAAAGTCTTCCATCACCAACGCATAGCCATTTTGGTATGGTTCTAGGCTATAAGTTTGAATAATTCCCGGATAGTTAAGATTTTTGGCGATGGTGTACTGATTGCGAAACGACAAGAGTTCAGAGAAGCTAGGATAAGGATTTTTCAGCAGTTTAATCACTACAGGTAACGAGTCAGTCTCTCGAACCCCTCGATAAACCAGGGTTCTGGAACCATTGTAGAGTTCTTCACTGATGCGATATCCGGGAATACTGACTAAAGTGCTAACCATGCTGCTAAATCCTGAATACTTCCAGATTTAGTATTCCCAAAAAAATCCCCGACTTCGCGAAAGTTGTCGGGTATCTGAAGCCCAAACTATACCGGGATTTCAATGATAAATTCTGTTCCTTCACTCAGAACCGAGTTAAAACTTAATTTTCCGCCGTGAGTTTCTTCAACGATTTGCCGAGCGATCGCTAACCCTAAACCTGTCCCTTTACCCACAGCTTTCGTCGTAAATAAATGGTCAAATATTTTTGATTTCACCTCTTCGCTCATCCCCTTACCATTATCTCGAATGGCAATTCTAACTAGATTATTTACGACTGAAGTTGTAATTATAATGCAGTTAGGATTGGCTTGAATTTCTTCAAAACTGCGTCAGGTGTTAGATTCATCTAAGGCATCAATAGCATTTGCCAGAAGATTCATAAATCCCTGATTTAATTGACCAGGAAAACACTCAACTTGAGGCAATTTCCCATAGTCAGTTATCACTTCAATAGCGGGACGTTGTTCATTGCTCTTGAGACGATGTTTCAAAATTAAAATTGTGCTATCAATACCATGCAGCAATAAAACCGAGGGGATTATTCATTTCGTGAGCCACCCCAGCGACTAAGTTACCCAATGCAGACATCTTTTCACTTTGCACAATTTGTAGCGCCCAATGCCGTAACTGGGTTTGGTTTTGTGCCACCCGCTCCAATGCTGCTGACATCTCGCCTGGAGCTAGCCCTACAATTTTCGCTATTTTCGGTAGAGTTTTACGTTTTATATCAGAAACATATCCCATGTGTAGGTACTTCAAAGCTTCAAAGCTCCTAACTTCTGGAAAGAGGTTTTGATACAACTGGCAGTATTCGTCCACAAATTTTACTGTGGGTGCAGGTGGGCGAGGCTCAACCATACTCTCTGTCTTAGTTTTTGCGTAGGCGTAGCCCGTCGTAGACATCGCACTTAATTATACTTTGGCGAGAGTGACAAAAGAGGGCTAAGTTGACACGTATGGGCACTGCCGCCCCTACACCTTACGATCTAATGTCGTACCTCATCTGAATGATGAACCGCTATATTATTGATGCTTGATGAGCATTTAGAAAAACAGGTTTCCCACCTTGCTCAAGAGATACTGTTAGAGCAGCAAGAATTTCTACTAATTCACTACCTACCCAGCCAGATGAAACTTCTGAGGGAGTATTGTTGAGAATAGAAACAACAAAGGAGGAGCAAACCTTCTGCAATGGTTCCCCTGGCTCTAATTCCAGCACCACCTGCTTTTGATTTACAGGAATAAATTGATTATCCTGCTGTTCAAACTCTCCATATAGCAAGGTTAGAGGTGACGATCGCGACATTTCATCAAAAATCAAACTACCAAGGCTTCCCACAATCCCCAGCCGTCGCTGCTTATCAGGATTCAACCAGCATAAGTGAATGTAAGCTTGAAAGCCATCTGGGTATGTTAGTGTCAACCATACTAAATCAGCTAAACCTTGAGGCAGAGGAAGATTTGTATCTTTCTTCCCCTCTGCTCCCCTGCCCCCCTGCTCCCCTGCTCCCTGTAGCCACACCGTACCGGTTGCTTGTACTTTCACAGGGATCTGACCTAGCCAAGCGTTAAAGATGGCAATATCATGAATGGCTAAATCCCACAGCGCATCAACATCTTGCCGCACAGGCCCTAAATGAGTGCGGGTAGCGTAACCATAGCGTAAATCACCTAATTTACCCGCCTGTACTACAGTTTTTCCTCGCTCAACTGCTGGGTGAAATAAATAAGTGTGGTCAACCATGAGTATTAAATGATGCTGCTCTGCTAAATGGCAAAGTTCCCGACATTCTACTGGGTCGAGAGTTAGGGGTTTTTCAGCCAAAACATGGTATCCCTCTTGGAGAGCATCTTTAATCAAAGCATGGTGGGTAGTAGCTGGAGTTGCGATCGCCACTCCTGTCAACTCTGGCAGTATCTTTAAATCTTGCCATTGAGTTGTTAATAATACATTTTCATCTAAATCAAACTGCTGCTTTACCGCCGCTAATCGTTCTGGGTGGGGATCTACTACCGCAACTACACTTACTTGGGGATCGGCTAAGAAATTCCGTAGCAGATGCACTCCCCAACGCCCAACCCCGATGACAGCAATATTAATTTTATTTGTCATTATTTATTAGTCATTTGTCATTTGTCATTTGTCATTAGTTATTTGTATACAAAGGATGAGGGACAAATGACCACTGACAATCAACTGATTATCGACTAATTGTCCTTCTTTTAAGCTCAGGGTATTTGCGGATTAGAAATTGCTAAAAAAGCTACTTTAGCTGCGGCTTGTTCAGCAGTTTTGATCGATCGCCCCTTACCTTCTCCAAGTTTGTTTCCGTGCAGCCACACTTCGGCCATAAAACGTTCTTGATTGCGGTGCGGTTGAGTGACTTCCACAACCCGATATTCTGGTAAAACTTTAAATTGCGCCTGAGTCCATTCTTGGAGAGCAGCTTTGTAATTAAGTCTGGCAGGGTCGAGGCGAATTTCTGTTGCTAGTTGGTGGAAGTGGGGATCTAGCCAAGAGCGAATCAGTTCCAGATTTTGAGTACTTAAGTAAAGCGCACCCAGAACGGCTTCAAAAGCATCTGCCAGTCGTGACTCTAGACCAACTTTATCTGCGGTAGCACTACCAGCGACTAGTAAGTATAATTCTAAACCATAAACTCTGGCCAATTGGGCAAGGATGCGATCGCTCACCAACACCGAACGAATTGCCGCAAAATCCCCTACTGGACAATCGGGATAATTTTCCCATAACACAACAGCCGACACCAGGCGCACCACTGCATCGCCAACAAACTCCAGCTGTTCATAATTTGCCGAATCAGAGACAGTGGGATGAGTGAGCGCTAAATCTAGCAATTCCCACTTTATAGGTGCTTCTAGCGACAAACCAAATTTTTGGACTAAACTTTCAAGTTGCCGTTGACGGCGTGGATAGGCAAGGGGCATTGCATGATAAGGGGAAGGGGGCAGGGGGAGGGGGAGCAGGGGGGCGGAAGGGCAGAGGGGCAGGGGAAGCAGGGGAAGCTATCTATCTATATTTATATTCTTAAAGTTCTTGGACTATTACTCTAACAACTTTTTGTTACTTCTCTCTATCTAGCTTCTCTTGGATAGCTTGACGGCAAAATTCAGGAGGATCGTCTTTAGCTTTCACTTCTTCCTTCATTTCCTTGGTGACACGCAAATGTAGATATTCAGTTAGTGGTCGCTCTCTGTCCGTGGTGAATGGTTTTAAGTTATCTGGATTACCTTTATTTTTAGACATTGTATAGAAATACAAATAAAGTTATTCTCCACGTGTATATCAGTGGAGAATGTTAAATCGATGGGCATCTTAGCCTGAGAAACTTGTTGCCCACCGATTTCCACTTTTACAAGAGGTAACTCTATTTTATGTTTACGCGCACAGAATTAGAAGTTAAAAGCTTGAGAGCGTTACGCGATTTATGTCTGATACAGTATGGCATCCAAGGAATAGGGAATCCTGCTGATAAGGCATCATACATTAATGCACTTCTGACCTTCCCTGTTATCGCCTGCAAGCAAGTGTCGGAAAATAAAGGATTGAAGTCTCCTATATTCTCTCAAGTAGAAGCGCTAGAAGCGACACTAGAAGCTATGGGAACACCGACACCAGAGCAGTCAGCATTGCTCAAGGTGACGATGGAGGGGAGGAAGCTAGAGTATCCAGCACGGTACAGCCAAGAGAAACTGTTTGGACTCTATCGGGTTAAATGGCATCTGGATACAGCATTAGAGATATTGGGAATGCTTTAAATGATGGATTAATTTGAGTTCGATAAACCTCTCCCTGCCTTGAACTAAAGTTCAAGTCTGTCCCTCTCCGAGTCGGAGAGGGAAAGTTTTGCATAGTAAAACCAGGGAGAGGTCTTTTTTACGGCTGATTTTAGTTGGACACTATATGATTCGTCAAACTCACGCTGAATAATGATGAATTAGCGATGTCTACGACGAGCTTCTCTACGAGACGCTACGCGTAGCTTGCTTCTTGAAGGGTACGCTTACGCATAAAACCCATACAAAAAATAATAGAGTACAAACCGTGAAAGGTTCATACTCCATTAAAGGGGAGAGAGCAGGACATAAGCCGGGTTCTGTTCTCTTGCGAGGGCAGTTATCTATCTGGGACGTTTGTTACCAAACGCCTCAAGCGGCTCTCATTGAGCGGAACTGGTAAAAGACCAACCATAGTTCCTATCGCCTTGCTCCCAACCGGGGTTTACCGAGCCAGCACCTCTCGATACTGCTGGTGCGCTCTTACCGCACCTTTGCACCCTTACCAGATCAATTAAAAATGTAAAATTAAAAATTAAAAATTGTTCATTTTACATTTTTAATTTTTAATTGATCTGGCGGTATCTTTCTGTGGCACTATCCTCACGATCGCTCGCACTGGACGTTATCCAGCAAGTTTGGTCTTTCGGGAGCCCGGACTTTCCTCAAACCAGTGACTAAGACTGATCTGCAACCGCCTGCGCCTACTCTCTCCTTAGATCCAGTGTAATCTTGGATGGCATAGTGTGTCTGGTTGCTATTGCTTTTTTTTATTCCAAGGTAGAGCGTAAGTCCAAGGTAGTTTTCTAACCGTGAAAGGACAATTGATAATACTAATGGGAGGAAAATCACGACCTGGGGCTAGACCTAAACGCACTTCAGATATCCTCAGTACCAGTTGCAGGGAAAAATCTAACTCCTTTCTTCTATTAATAAAGTCGTTGTACAACTTTTTTTGCCCTTTTTGTAGCCCATTGATATCAATTAATGGTTTTTTTGCTGAATAGGTTCCAGCTACTTGATCGCGCTCGAAAACATCTTCTGCTGTCACAGTTTCCGAAAGTGTTTTCTTGGGAGCAATTAGGCTCGGACTTTGGGGTACTGCTAAGTCGCGGGTTAAGTCTGGTGATTTCCGAATCACGCGGCGCGATTGCTTACTATGTTCAACTACTAAAGAACTGTTATCCCAGTCAACGTATACGGCAACATTATCAGATTTATTTTCAATGCTAATTCCTAAATCTTTCAAATCATCAATTGGATATGAGGCTTTGAGTTTAAAGGAAATTCCAATTTTATCGTCGAGATTTTGTTCTTTGAGTTGCTCATCAACGGTTCCTTTCTTAAACTCAAACTTAATTTGATCATCGATGGATTCAATCATGCGGTTAAAAACATAAGAGACACCGATAATATAAATCGTCAAAACTATTAAATTCTGGTCGCTACTCCTCATAAATCAAAAATCTTAACTCCCGGTGCTAATGAATATATATTCAGACTTATTGCTCATCTGCAATTTTTAATTGCGCTTGGCTACTACAGAATTTTGTAGCCAGCCTCGTCGCCAAAAAAAGAATAGCAAACCAAGTGCGATCGCTATCATTATTGCCCAGCAAAGTGGATAACCCCAATACCAACTCAACTCAGGCATATTATATGGCGATTTTTCAGTATTGAAATTCATACCATATATTCCAGCGACAAAAGTCAGGGGAATAAAAATTGTTGAAACTACCGTTAGTACCTTCATGATTTCATTCATTTTGTTGCTTACTGCCGAAAGGTACACATCCATTAATCCAGATGCTAGTTCTCGGTAAGTTTCCACCATATCCATTACTTGCACCGTATGGTCATAACAATCTCGTAGGTAGATTCGCACGTCTTCACTAATCAAATCACTGCCATCTCGAATTAAGGCATTAATTGCATCCCGTTGGGGCCAGATAGCACGACGTAGTTGTAGTAATTCTCGCCTAATTTGATAAATATCTTGTAGTGTTTGTGGGGTAGGTCTGACTATTACCTCCTCTTCTAATTCTTCGATTCGCTCACCATAAAGCTCCAGCACTGGGAAAAAGCCATCAATAATTGCATCTAACACGGCGTAAGCTAAATAATCCGCTCCCTGTTTACGGATGATACCTTTGTTTTTTTCAATCCGCGATCGCACGCCTTCAAAGCAATCATGTTCTGGTTCTTCTTGTACTGTCAACAAATAATTTTTTCCTAATATCAAACTCACTTGCTCGCTGTAAAAACCACATGTTTTTTCCTTTGGTACTACCATGCGGGCAATGAATAGCAATTGGTCTTCATAATCCTCTGTTTTGGGACGCTCCGGTACATTGACTACATCTTCTAAAACTAGAGGATGTAACTCAAAAACATTACCTAATCGTTGTAATATGTCTTGACTACCTAAACCTTGTACATCTACCCAAGAAATTGATTCCATCTCCAGATAGGGAACACATTCCTCTGGGGTTGCTATTTGTTCGCGAGTGAAATTGGTTTGATTATAGTCAATCAAGAAAATGATCGGTAGCGGAGCATCTGCATCAATAATGATGGTTCCTGGTAGAGTCCCTGGTTGGTGATGGAACTCATCTTCATATCGCTTAGTGGCTATTTTAGGAAGGCGACGCAGTTTTCGTACCATGCAATATTACCTAATAGTCATTTGTCATTTGTTATTTGTCATTGGTAAAGAACAAATCACAAAGGACAGCTTACACGTAATTTTATAAAAATTAATATAAAGAAGGTAATTTCTAAACTATGCACTTACTAGGTTGCTAATTTGGTCATCAGCCAGATTTAATTTGACGAATCTCAATTACGAATTACGTTAGCGTAGCGGTAGCGAGTCCACGTACTCTTTTAGCGTCTCGTAGAGAGCGTAATTACGAATTACGAATTGGTATAACATATTGCCTCTGAATCAGCAATGTTACAAAAAAACAGTTTGCCTTGGCAAGACAAACTGTTTAAAAAATATTTATCTGGGTCAGCAGAAATTAGAACATACCCATGCCACCCATGCCGCCCATGCCACCCATACCGCCCATGCCACCCATATCAGGGGCAGGAGCAGCGGATTTCTTCTCTGGCTTTTCAACAACGATCGCTTCGGTGGTTAAGACCAAACCAGCAATGGAACCAGCGTTTTGCAAAGCTGAACGCACAACTTTGGCAGGGTCGATAATACCAGCAGCAATCAAGTCTTCAAATTCGCCAGTAGCAGCGTTGTAGCCAATGTTAAAGTCGCTCTCGCGGACTTTCGAGACGATTACAGAACCTTCAGCACCAGCGTTGTCTGCGATTTGGCGCAAGGGGGCTTCTAGCGCTCGTTCGACAATATCAGCCCCAATTCTTTCTTCGTCATTTTGTAAGGTCTTTTTAATCGCTTCTACTGCCTTAGCTAAGTGAATCAAGGTTGTCCCACCACCAGGAACAATACCTTCTTCCACAGCAGCTTTAGTAGCGTTGAGCGCGTCCTCAATCCGCAGCTTACGGTCTTTGAGTTCGGTTTCGGTTGCTGCACCCACTTTAATCACTGCCACGCCGCCAGCAAGCTTGGCGATGCGTTCCTGGAGTTTTTCTTGATCGTACTCAGAATCAGTTTCTTCTAACTGTCTGCGAATTTGACCAATCCGCTTTTGTACTTCTGGTTTGGTGACACTGCCAGCGACAATTGTGGTGCTTTCTTTGTCAATGGTGATTTTGCGGGCAGTTCCCAGCGCTTCTAGAGAAGCGGTATCCAAACTTAAGCCGATTTCTTCCGAAATCAACTGTCCGTCGGTGAGAATCGCAATATCTTCTAACAAAGCTTTGCGGCGATCGCCAAATCCAGGTGCTTTGATGGCAGCTACGGCTAGTACACCCCGCGCTTTGTTCACTACCAAAGTTGCCAAAGCATCACCTTCGACATCTTCAGCGATAATTAGCAAAGGCTGACCAGAACGGGCAACTTTTTCCAAAATCGGTACTAAATCTTGGATGCTGCTGATTTTTTTATCTGTCACTAAAATCCGAGCGTTTTCAAATTCGACGATTTGTCGTTCGTTGTTGGTGACGAAGTAGGGAGAAATGTAACCCCTGTCAATCTGCATCCCCTCAACTACTTCTAGTTCGGTGGTTAGAGATTTAGATTCTTCAACGGTAATTACACCATCTTTGGTGACTTTTTCCATTGCTTGAGCTAACATTTGGCCAACTTCTTCATCGTTACCAGCAGAGACAGTCGCAACTTGAGCGATCGCACTTCCTTCTACTGGCTTGGCTATTTTGGCAATTTCTAGTACCAATGCCTCAATAGTTTTGTCGATCCCGCGTCTCAAGCTAACAGGGTTACTACCAGCCGCGACGTTCTTCAAACCTTCTCTAATCAAGGCTTGTGCTAAAACGGTGGCGGTGGTTGTCCCATCTCCAGCGACATCTTTAGTTTTTGAGGCCACTTCTTGGATGAGTCTTGCACCAGTATTTTCCAAAGGATCTTCTAATTCAATTTCTTTGGCAACAGTGATACCATCGTTGACAATTTGAGGTGCGCCAAATTTTTTCTCTAAAAGAACATTGCGACCTTTAGGCCCCAAGGTGATTTTTACGGCATCTGCAAGGGCGTTAACACCCCTTTCTAGAGCTCGCCGAGATTCTTCATCAAATGCAATAATTTTCGCCATGTTTCATTTCTCCAGCGCTTCCATTAGACAATTTAGCACTCACAGCGCCAGAGTGCTAATCTCTCAAGCGGCTCAAGTTACAAATGGAAATAAAAAAAATTGATTAATATACAGGTGATGCTCATATTAGATACTGGCAGTAATGCTTGAATTGGGAGATGAATCTAGAGAACTCCCTTAAATCCCTTGGTATTGCCGACCCTGGCGGCACCGGCTGGTTGGCAGTAGTATTTACGTTCCTTTTAGCTTGCCTTGTAACTTGGCGTTTAATTCCGACAGTACGCAAATTCGCCTTGCGGGTAGGTTGGGCTGACCAACCCAACGCCCGGCGACTCAACCGAGAACCTTTACCCAATGCTGGGGGACTGGCTATCTACGCGGGTGTAATTGCCGCGCTGGTATTAGCTAGCCTTTTACGACCGATCGAACTCCAAACCGTGTTGGCTCAAGTGTTAACTATTCTGTTGGGGGGTTCGATATTAGTTCTTGTGGGCTTTATTGACGATCAGTTCGGCTTACCGCCCTCTGTGCGATTATGGGCACAAATTGTCACGGCACTATTATTGGTAGCTAATGGCATCAGTGTTAAAGTCCTATTTGGCACTCCCATCGACTCGTTCCTGTCCATATTGCTCACAGTACTATGGGTAGTAGGGATTACCAATGCCATCAACTTGATGGATGGAATGGATGGTTTGGCAGGAGGAATCAGCTTTATTACTGCAATGAGTTTGTTGGCAGTTGCAGCCCAATTTAACAATCGTGCAGCGGCAATTTTAGTACTCGCAGCTTTGGCAGGTGCGGCACTGGGTTTTTTACGCCATAACTTTCATCCTTCACGAATTATTATGGGTGATGCCGGAGCATACTTTTTTGGCTATGTGCTGGCAGCAACTAGTATTTTAGGTAAACTGCAACAAAACACAGTTTATGCCTTAATTCCTACGGTTTTATTTTTGTTGTTACCGGTGCTAGATACAACTCAAGTATTTGTGCGGCGGCTACTAGCAGGAAATAACCCTCTTAGTACTCCAGGCAAAGACCACCTGCACCACCGCTTACTTGCTTGGGGACTATCCCAGCGCCATGCTGCGTTTACCCTTTGGTCAATTACCTTAGTTTTCAACTTGCTGGCGATGAGAATACAAGGTATGAGTTTGGCTGTGATGCTGGCTACCGCTAGTAGCATTATCCTTCTTTTGGGTTTTACTGTCTGGCAAAGAATACGCCAACAGCCTTAGTTACTTGGTAGGGTGAGCATTGCAATGCTAGCCCTACTATGGTTTATTCTGTCCACAAAAAATTCAAGCTTGAGTTAAATTGTCTTGCAGCCAAACAACTAAATCTCCCTCTGTGGAAAAATCTAACAGTGCTTCGGCTAGATTTTCAAGCTGTTCAATAGATAACTGACTGATGCGTTCTGACAATTGCTGACTCAAATTACCAATGCGTCGTCGCAGCAGACGCATGACTACCTCTAGAGTCTGTTTTTGCCTGACTTCATTACGGACTTCTTCAATGATATCATCACGCACTTCCTCAATGATATCATCACGCACTTCCTCATAAATTCTGGTAGTTTTGATATCAAAATCACCAAGTCCAAACATTTTTATCAACTCCTGACGACTGATACGCGGTAGTTTGTAAACTACAATTGTTTCTATTAAATCTAGCACTTTTTTTTGAAGTGCTTTATCGCTCACTTCCAAACGTGTCTTTGCAATCAAACTTTTGACTAATATGGGAGTTTGTTTTTTATTTACAACTACTAATTTGATGATACCAACTCCCAAAGAATATTCAGTTACTTCTCCAAGCTCATTTAGATATAGCCTTGTTACTAATTGGCTTTCGAGTAAGACTCGATAAGGTTGTACTTGGATTGGTTCAAGGCTGCGACGAGGGAATATAACTACTGCTTGCCAATCTGTAGTAGGTGCATAAAGTCGTAAATACAAAAATATTTCTGAAAATAAACGAGCATAAAATTCGTCATCTTTTTGAAATTGAACCTCCACAAAATAAATCTACTGACTACTACTATCAGCAACAGGAAGAAAGACTCCATCAATGCGAAATGCTGTTTGCTTTAATTCTACTGAAGCGAAGTTATATGCATTTGCTTCTGATGGTTGCAGATTAATTAATTCAAAAAAAGCACTGGGGAAAGTTTGAAATAAACGATAAAAAATAGAGTCTGTTTTCATAATTAGTCTGTCAAATTTTATTTAATAAGTTCGTAGTTGGAGCTTTAGCACCAACTACGAAAAATCGCTACCCCTCAATTATTTAGCTCAACGATTTAAGCCATTACCATACCGCCATCGACGTTAAAAACTTGTCCGGTAACGTAGGCGGCGGCAGGATCGGCGGCGAGGAAGCGCACCATACCAGCGATTTCTTCCGGCTGACCGAAGCGACCAAGTGGAATGTATTTGAGAATATCTTCGGGGTTGTTGAGATCGCTGGTCATATCGGTGGTGATGAATCCAGGAGCGACGGCGTTAACGGTGATCCCGCGAGTCGCAAGTTCTTTGGCAACGCTTTTGGTGAAGCCGATTACGCCTGCTTTGGCGGCGCTGTAGTTGGACTGACCTGGGTTGCCCATTAGCCCAGCAACGGAGGTAATGTTGATAATCCGCCCCGATCGCTGCTTCAGCATAATTTTACTGATGGCGCGTGTACATAAGAAAACACCAGTTAGATTAAGGTCTATCACAGCTTGCCAATCTTCTGTCTTCAAACGCAAAAGCAGATTGTCGCGGGTAATACCTGCGTTGTTGACTAAGATATCCACACGACTAAACTTTTCGATGACGGTCTTAACTAGCGCGTCTACTTGCTCGATTTTAGAAACGTCTGCTTGGATAGCGATCGCCTGACCTCCCGCACTTATAATTTCTGTAACAACTGCTTCAGCCGCCGCACTCGAACTGGCATAATTAACAACTGCGATCGCTCCTTGTGAGGCTAATTCAATTGCGATCGCGCGGCCGATTCCTCGTGATGCACCTGTGATAATTGCGACTTTATCTTGTAATAGTGTCATTAAATGTTCCTCAATCTTAGAAATACTGCGCTAATTATCTTATGGTGATTTCGGGAACATCTGAATATTGTCTAGATAATATCTAACTCTTGCGGGATGACAATCTTGCTATCATGATACAAATTAAATTGCCAAATAGATCAGTTGCTAACTTTACGCTCTGAAATCAAGGGATTACTTTCAGGCTGGAAGAATATCAACGATCATCATGAGGAGACAATTTGTCCGATTATTCAAAATACTCCTCAGCGCTGTTAGCGGTAGCGGTGCGTTGAGCTAGTGCTGAGATATCAAAAGTCAGAAATGAAATTTGAGTAATTTCTCTATTATCCACTCAGAAATTAGGACTCAGAACCTTTTATAGAGAAGAAACCACCATAACTCTAATCCAGTTAAGGCTAAACCTGCGATCGCAACCCCAACTTTCAAGCCTAAAGGTTGCTCTATGCTCTGGAATTGGCTGGTTTGTTCGGAATATTAAGCAGTAGTTGATGGCGGCTATTATCACTGCAAGTCATTAAGTTTTTTCGTACTTAACCACATAACTAAAATTACTAGCTGATTACGCAAGCAATTAATTAACAGCAGCAATCCAATGATACAATGTCTCTGGCTTTTTGGCTCTCGCCTCAATATCTTACGAGGGAGCAACGCGATTTTGTGAGATGGCAGAGCAGGGGGGCTGGGGAAGTAAACAAACTCGTTTAAGCCTGCTTTCCGAACCAAATATTGAAACTGACCGCGCCAAGGAGCAATTATGTCGAAGAAAGTATTGATCGTCGTTTCAAACGCTTACGTCATTGGCCCACACAACAGAAGGACAGGCAATTTTTTGCCCGAAGTCGCGCATCCCTATGCTGAATTCGACAGAGCAAAATACCAAATCGACTTTGCAAGTCTTACCGGAGATACTCCGTTTCTGGACGCGCTCAATCTAGCTAACGACCCCGACAATCTCGCCTTTTTGGTAGGAAAAGGATGGGCCTCAATGCAGAAAGCCAAGAAACTGTCAGAGGTGGATGTCAGTCAGTATGACGCCATCTTCATACCTGGCGGTTTGGCGCCGATGGTTGATATGCCTGAACACCCGCTACTTAAGAAGGTTATCAAAGAGACATACGAGCGAAAGGCGGTCGTTGGAGCCGTTTGTCATGGCCCGGTATCGCTGCTCAACGTCAAGCTGAGTAGCGGAACCTTTTTACTGGCCGGGAAAAATATCAGCTCATTTACAAACGAGGAAGAAGAAAACTACGCTAAAGCTGATGTGCCTTTCGATCTGGAGACAGCCCTCACCAAACAAGGCGCTATCTTCCATAAGACCGCACCTTGGCAGGCATACAGTATTGCCGACGGAAATCTCGTCACCGGCCAAAATCCCGCTTCTGCCAAAGGCGTTGCCGAAAAAATGATCGAACTCCTGGAAGCTGTGTGAAGTAATATCCTGAAGGCATAATCACACGCTACAACGAACCGGGCGGGCGTCGCCCCAAAGCGTTTTTTGAGTGAACATTTCCTAAATTATCCTAAATTTATGAGTTAATTTTTGGTTTAAAGTTACGCAATCTGAGGGCGTTGCTAACAACAGAGAGCGAAGAAAGAGCCATCGCAGCGCCAGCAATAATTGGATTGAGTAACCAACCAAAGATGGGGAACAAAATTCCTGCCGCAATGGGAATACCAATAACGTTGTAAATAAAGGCAAAGAAGAGATTTTGCTTAATATTGTTGATGGTGGCACGGCTGAGTTGAATTGCTGTGACAATTCCTTGCAAATCTCCAGAAATTAAGGTGATATCGCTGGCTGCGATCGCCACATCTGTTCCCGTCCCAATAGCAATTCCCACATCAGCTTGTGCTAAGGCTGGCGCATCATTTATACCATCGCCTACCATCGCGACAATTGAGTGCTGAGTTTTGAGTGAGAATTTATCAGAATTCTCTCCCCTTACTCCTCTTCTGCCCCTCTGCTCCTCTGCCCCTCTGCCCCTCTGCTCCCCTTGCAAAGATTGGATAATCGCCGCCTTTTGATCTGGACGCACTTCAGCAAAAATTCGCTGGATGCCAACTTGCAGAGCGATCGCCTCAGCAGTTTTACGATTGTCTCCGGTAAGCATCACTACTTCTAAACCTAACTTCTGTAAGGCTTTCACCACTGCTGCTGACGAAGGTTTGAGGGCATCGGCAATACCCATTATTCCATGTAGTTCGCCTTCTACAGCAATCAAAATAACTGTTTTTCCAGCGGCTTCCCAGGCATCTTTATACTGCTGGAGACTTATGGTATTAATTCCAAGTTCTGTTAACCAGCGTTGTGTACCAATTTGCACAAGCTGATTTGCCACAACTGCTTGCACACCACTACCTGCATTAGCTACGAAGTTCTTTGCATCTATTAAACTCACCTCTTGAGACTGGGCATATCTCACCACCGCTTCAGCTAAAGGATGTTCAGAATTGCGTTCTACCGTTGCTGCTAACTGTAAAACCTGGATTTCATTACCATTAGCTGTGCCGTTGACAGTTACAAAGTCTGTAACTGTCGGTTTCCCTTGAGTCAAAGTGCCGGTTTTATCTAGAACGATGGTTTGAATTTTGTGTGCTAGTTCTAAGCTGTCCGCACCCTTAATCAAAATGCCATTTTCTGCACCTTTACCTGTCCCTACCATGACAGAAGTGGGGGTAGCTAAACCCAAAGCACAAGGACAAGCGATAATCAGTACACTTACCATTGTCATTGTGGCTAGGGTGAGGTTGCCAGTGAAGTTAAACCAAATGACGAAAGTGGCGATCGCAACGGCAATTACAGCTGGTACAAACCATCCTGTCACTCGATCTGCCAAGCGCTGAATTGGTGCTTTAGAACCTTGCGCTTGTTGCACTAGTTTGACGATTTGAGCCAAAAATGTATCATTTCCGACTCGTGTCACCCGAAACTGAAATGCACCCGCACCGTTAATCGTCGCCCCAATTACCTCATCTCCTGGTTGCTTTTTAACTGGCAAACTTTCACCAGTTACCATCGCTTCATCTACCGTCGAAGCGCCTGCAATCACTTTGCCATCTACCGGAATCTTTTCACCAGGACGCACTAAAATCACATCGTTGATCCTGACTTCGGCAATAGGAACATCAATTTCTCTACCATCACGGATAACTCTGGCATCTCTAGCTTGCAATCCGATGAGTTTGCGGATAGCTTCAGAAGTTTGTCCCCTAGCGCGATTTTCCAACAATCGCCCCAGCAAAATTAAGGTAATGACAAAGGCGGCAACTTCGTAATAAATATGAGGTATCAAGCCTTGAGCAATCAAAAATTCTGGAAAAACAGTGACAAACAAAGAATATAGATATGCTGCACTTGTACCCAAAGCAATCAGCGTGTCCATCGTCGCCGTATGGCGCTTCAGGGATTTCCAGCCATTGCGGTAAAAAGATCCACCACACCACAACACGACTGGTGTTGTCAGCACTAACTGCACCCAAGGATTTTGCAGGAAGTTTGGAATTAAAGGTAAATTTAGCCCAGTCATCATGGGCAATGACCCCAAAAGTAGGAAAATGCTGATTACGCCTCCCACCGCTACTTTGAGGGAGAGTTGGCGTTGTAATGCTTGCCTACTAGCTTTTTCAGCATCATCTTCTTTGGAGAGTAATTCTTCCTGGAGTGAGTCAGAAGAATATCCCGCAGATGCGATCGCACCTTGGATTTTCTCTAAATTTGCTAAAGAGCGATCGTACTTGATAGTGGCTTGCTCTGCTCCAAAATTAACGTTACAGTCAATTACCCCAGAAACAGAGCGAATCGCCTTTTCGATATTATTGGCGCAAGCGGCACAACTCATGCCTCGAAGTTTGAGCGTGAGAGTATCCATGTTGGGGATTAGGGATTGGGGATTAGGGATTAGGGATTGGGAGTTAGGGATTGGGGATTAGGGATTGGCAATTGGTCATTCTCCCAGTCCCCAGTCCCCAATCCCCTTAAGCAACTGGATAACCAGCAGCAGCCAACGCTTCCTTAATTGCTGTTTCTGATGCTTGAGTTTCTACATTGACCAGCTTGGTTGTTGGATCAGCCTGAACGCTAGCATTGGCATCGACTGCCTGAAGTGCTTTGGTGATCTTGCTTGCACAAACAGAACAAGACATGCTGGGAACTGTGAGTTGGAGAGTCATAGATTTACGGGATAAAATGAACAACCTTGCCAGATCAAGCTGGATGACTGAGATGTATCCCTCACCCGCCAAAATTTGTGGTTGAGGGTCGTCTTAAATTCATCCTAGACTCTCTAGCCGACTGGAGAGTCTAGAGATTTTTAAAAGTTTTTCGCTAAACTTCAAATTTCTTTACAAGTAACTTATATCTTGCACCAGGCGACTAGAAGTCGCGGCTATACAGACAAAACCTGCCTCCGCAGGTTGAAAAGCCTTGATTTTGTGTAGGCGGACTTCTCTGCGAGACGCTACGCGAACGTTTGTGTAGCCGCGATTTCTAATCGCTAGGGGTAGGTGCAAGATGAGAAGTAACCGTTATCCATCAAAAATACAACGTACTACAAAACGCTTGTCATCCAATGAAAGTGTGTGTTATGAAAGCGACATAAATACACCAGGGGAGTAATGCGATTTTGTTAGATAATTACAAAGAAAGTGCGACGCATAGAACATTACACATAAACCAGACTATTGAAAATATTTACAGTACGGGCACAGTTGTAGGGCAAAACGGGGAAGTTCACAAACTACACTCTGCAATCGATCGCGAAGAGGGCGAGTTTTTATCAAAAATCATTCATAATGATCCTAAAATTATAAAAACTCTCGAAGTTGGCTGTGCCTATGGACTTTCATCCCTGCACATTTGCTTAGGCATCCAAGAACGCGTTGGGGCTTCCCATACCATCATAGATCCATTCCAGTATATTTATTGGGATGGCGTTGGTATAAGGAATTTAGACGAGGCTGGAATTGACTTTTTCGATCTCATTCAAGTCAAGTCAGAATTTGCACTGCCACGCCTATTGGAAGAAAAGGAAGGTCAGTTCGACTTGGTTTTTATAGATGGTTGGCACACATTTGACCATACGCTCATAGATGCTTTCTATGCTTCCCGTCTACTCCGAGTTGGAGGATATCTTGTTGTTGATGATGTTTCTTTCCCAGCTGTGAAACGTGTAATTGATTTTTTGAAAAACTATCCCTGTTATGAGGAATATGATTCTCTGGATGGTGAGGTGTTGAAATCATGGAAAAAGATGATTGCAAGGAGGCTAATGTCTCCGATTAATCAAAAAACTTGGTCTCAGATTCTCTTACCAAGCCTCTATCGAAGAATATTTGATGATCGGATAACGCGAATAGTAGCACTACAAAAGACCCAAGAAGATACCCGCAATTGGAAATGGCACAATGATGCATTCTAGAGATTAATACAGTTAACAAGGCACTGCACCAGATTATTTCTGCCTTCTCAAAATCGCTCGGAAATGGTTGCCGATCAAAAATACAACGTACTACAAAACACTTGTCATCAAATGAAAGTGTGTGTTATTAATGCTATATAACCACATTAATCAGAATTAACCTGTTGTTTTCCCCACAGTTCTGGGAAAACAACACTCCGCACTACTTGAGACGCGGCTGCTGAACCCAAGTCTCCCTATCTCTTCACAACCGAGGGTCTTTTTTAAGACTCTATTTGGAGTTTTCATGCAGCCAAAAAATCTCAAACGTCTCCTGCGTGCCTTAGAGCGCCAAGGTTTAGATGTAACTTATAACAATCGCACTTATTCAGTCCGTTTAGTTAATTCTCCTGATGCGCCTGTAGCAGAAGTGCTACTACCGGAAGATTTTCCCGTAGAAGCTAAGGCATTAAAGCAGTTAGCGAATTTAGCAAGCGTCCGCCACCCATCAGGTGGATGTGTTTGTCGTGCTTGTGCTACGCCTGACTTTCACCCAGGTGATGCTGGTGTTGCCATTGGTTCAGTCATCGAAACTGTGGGTCAAGTCATCCCTGGTGCTGTCGGTTCTGACATCAATTGTGGGATGCGCCTGCATGTTGTTGATTTGACAATCGACGAATTCCTCGCAAAGCGCGACCAATTCGTAGAACGGATGAAGGGCGATTACTTCTTCGGTACGCGTGATGTAACGATGACTGCTCAAGCAATGCGATCGCTATTTCAATACGGTGTTCCTGGTTGGCTGGATGCCATGCTAGATAATCCTACGGGGAGTGTAGTCAAGTCTGATTTGCAGCAACTTGCCCAAGAGAGCGATGGCTCCGCCAACGCCAGGGGCGAACGCATCTTTTTAGGTGGTTCAATGGATGGTGACTGGAAACTTGCGCCAGAAGAATTGGTTCCCGATGCTGGACTAGTGCGCGATGGCGGACTGGCAACCATTGGCGGTGGTAATCATTTTGTCGAAGTGCAGCGAGTTGATAAAGTCGAAAATCGCTCACTTGCCCACGCCTGGGGAGTACGCGAGGGACAGCTAGCTTTTATGATTCACTCTGGTTCTCGAAATGTGGGTAAGTATATCGGCGGAATGTGGCGAGATAAAGCTAAGGCAACTTGGCAAAAAGGTCTAAAGTATCCTGATTCTCAAATTTTTCCTCTCTCTACTTATTCTCACCCGGAACTAGTTGCCAGTTACCTGCAAGCTCAGGCCACTGCTGCTAACTATGCCTTTGTCAATCGCCTGCTGTTAGCAGAATTGCTACGTCTGCGTTTACGAGAAGTATACAAAAATGTGGAAGCACCTCTAGTTTATGATTTGCCCCATAACATCACCTTGCCAGAAGGTGAAGGATGGGTGACACGCAAAGGCGCTTGTCCCGCCCATACAGGACAACCAGTGATTATCCCTGGTTCAATGGGTGCTTATTCTTATCTGATGGTGGGTAGAGGCAATCCAGCATTTTGTAATTCAGCGTCACATGGGGCGGGAAGAATTCGTTCTCGCTTCGATCTCAGTCGCAAAGGTGCATCTCAAAGTGAGTCGGAACTGGGATTAACTGGCGTAGATTGCATTACCCTGCGTGAAGAACGCCGAATTGAGGAAGCACCTGCTGCCTACAAACCGATTCAGTCTGTGATTGATGTGCAAGTTGAGGCAGAAATGGTGGATGTTGTAGCACGATTAAGTCCAGTGCTGACGTTTAAGGCGTAGCTACTAAGGGACTTCCAAATAATATGACAATTAACTCTTGTGGGGTGGGCGACACGAGAGCCATACAGACTGGGCTCTCGTGTCGCCCACCCCACAATATTGGATAATTTGTTTCTTGGAGTTCCCTAAATAAAAAGCCCCTGGTTCACATCCAGGGGCATCCATCTTTATTCCCTTATTTAGAATCGCATTTGTGAAGCTATAGTAAATCCGTAGTAATGCAATAAACACATCAAATCGATGATTATTTTGCAATTAACTAGTTACGCAGCAATTTACCCAATGTCATGAATGAGAGCGATGTCTACTGGCATGGCAAGCTTAAAATAGTGCATTAGCGCTTCTCATTCACATGAGTACACCCGTAGGGGCAATACCCTGTGCTGGTGTCAACTTCAGCTGGAAATAGCTTATCTGTTGGCTTCCATGCCTGCTCGGAAATAAATAAATGAGTAATGAGTAATGAGTAATAAGTAATGAGTAATGGGTATTACTTATTACTTCAAAAATAAATTTTCGGGCTAATAGCTTAAGTTTACTGAAGTAGACTGGAGATTTTTAGTCATCTTCAGATGACTTTAGCTATGAGACGGGAATTTCAATTCCCGGCGGATAAGCGGTTTCGCGTTAAGTTGACACCAATGTACCCTGCGGCAAGCCGCCAACGCGTCTACATGAATTGCCCCTACACCTTGATCTAAAAAAAGATTTAGCTGAGTGCTAAACCTTTATATACATACTTAGTGCTTAAGCAGATATCCCAGATTAATTTAGTTTTTATAAAAAAACACCCTGGGTATTATTTCAGGGTGTATACACATTTTTCAGGCATTAATTAAGCTGAATAATAACTCTATAAAATAGTTATTTCTACTATCCATAGAATGATCTAGATATTACTCCATATATGGTATTGGTGATTTTTTGATGGTGTTCCATAAAACTAAATTTGCAGACTTTCATGATATTTTTTATTCCTTTAGTATCAGGTAAAATATTCCCTAATCTGATAAGGATATTTTTTTAGAGTCAAAAATAAACTCAAATTGAATGTAATTTCTGAGAGAATCCCCTCAAGATAATCTCGCGATCGCTAACAAGTAGACTTAAGTATTTTTAGGTAGCTTCACAGTAAATAAGCTACCTTTACTTACTTCCGAAACGACTTGGATACTTCCTGCGTGTCCTTCGACAATCCGGTGAGATAGATGTAATCCTAAGCCACTACCTGAGCGTTTATTTTTACCTTGGCGAAATCGCTCAAAAATGGTTGCCTGATCTTCTGGCGCAATCCCATATCCTGTATCTTCTATCTCAATTGTTACTAAATCTGGATTTCCTGACTGAGATGGTGTTTCAAAAATGCGGATGGTTATGCCTCCTGTATCTGTAAATTTGATGGCATTTGCAACCAGATTGTTTAGCACTCGCCGTAGTTCTAAGCGATCGCCCATAATAATACCAGCATTTGGACTCAGTGGATCTAATTTACTGGTATCTATTTCTAGAGTCAAGCCTTTTTCATTTGTTAAGGGACTGAGTTCACTGACTACTTCTTGAGATATCTCACGTAAATTACACTCTTCCCAATTCAACGTTTTTTTACCTGCCTCGAAGCGATAGACTTCTAACAGGGTGTTCACCATTTCCATCAAATTTTGGTTACTGCGAATCATGACTGCGATCGCCTGTTTCATTTCCGGCGAAATTTTGCAGAATGTTTCCATTTCAAACAAATTCAACATACGATCGGCGGCTACTAGGGGAGTTCGCAAATCATGAGTCAGGCGGGAAACAAAGTCTTCCCGTTGGCGGGCCATTTTTTGCTGTTCGTCTAGACTATGCTTGAGACGCAATAGCGATCGCACTCTTGCCAGTAATTCATCAGTATCAAATGGTTTACGAATAAAATCGTCAGCACCAGCATCTAAACCTTCGACAACGCTGGATTGGTGAAAGGCAGTAATCAACAAAATTGGAATATAAGAAATTGCAGGGTTCTTCCGAATCCGACGTGTGACTTCATAACCATCTATCCCTGGCATCATCACATCTAACAGAATTAGATCGGGTGGAGATTGGTCAATTTTCTGCAAAGCCTTTATTCCATCTGAAGCCAAATCAATTTCATAGCCCTCACTCTCTAAAATTGCTTGAACTAAAATAAGATTATCTCGAGTGTCGTCAACTGCGAGGATACGATAAATTTTATTATTTTCAACTACAGACATGATTTATCAGTTTTTTTGGAAGTAATTTATATTTTAAATTTAGGATATCCTATTTTATGCTTTCCTACCTCGATAAGATGACTGCGGAGGATTTTTAGCAGGGCAAAAAAAATCGTCATCATCTAACTGCGAAGTTGGAGCATCAACATCTACAGTCGGTAATGTAATTTGACGTGGCAATTCAATTTTAAACATTGAACCAACTCCTACTTTGCTCTCAAGAAATATTTTGCCACCCATCATTCGCACCAGTGAATCGATAATTGCCAAACCCAGACCTGTACCTGGATATTTGCGAGTGATAGTTTGATCGACTTGCCGAAATGCTTCAAAAATATGTTTAAAATCTTTCGGTGCTATGCCAACACCTGTATCCTGAACAATAATTACCACTCGATTTGCAGGTAGTTCTTTAACTTCAACCCAAATTTCACCAGAATCGGTGAATTTAATGGCGTTGGAAAGTAGGTTAATTAAAATCTGTTTGATCCTAACTGGATCGTTAAATACTAAAGGATTTTGTAAATCGGTTTTTATTAATAACGAAAGATTTTTCGCCTCAGCTAGGGAGCGTATTTCACTAACGGCAAGATTTATTATCTTTGATATATTAAATATTTCTGCCTTTAAGTCTAATCCTCCTCCCTCCAGCTTGGAAAAGTCGAGAACTTCATTGAGTAACATTAGCAAATGCTTGCCATTATTCAAGATCCGCTCAACCATATCTCTTTGCTGGTGCGTTAGTTGACCGAACTTAGGACGTAGTAAGACTTGCGAAAAACCAATAATCGCATTCATCGGCGTCCTAAGTTCGTGAGACATAGTTGCTAAAAAGAGTGATTTTAGACGTGATGCCTCCAATAACTTAAAGTGTTGCATTTGAATCTGTTGCTGTCGTCTCTCCAGTTCTTGGTTCTTAGAAATTAGTTCTTCATGAGTTTCTCTAAGCTGCTGGCTGACCAAATCTGCCTGCATTTCAGCTTGATAAATGCGAATCGCACTCCGCAAAACTTGCGACAAAGTTTCTGGAGATATTCTAGACTTAGAGAGATAGTCTGTAGCACCAGCTTTCAATAACTGGAGAGTTATTTGTTCATCTCCTTGACCTGTTAGGACTATTAAAGGAACTTTAATTCCTGAAGAACGCAGCTGTTGAACCAAGGTTAGTCCATCTTGGTCTGGTAAGCGATAGTCGAGGAAAACACAATGATATGCAGTAGTGCTTAAGGCGGAAAATGCTTCATTTCCATCGCCTACTTCAGACAGTTCCATCTGAACACCCGCTTTAGTCAAGGCAGAACGAATTGCTATCCGGTCTACTTCGTCATCGTCTACAACCAAAATTTTCAGCGTCTCTTCCATCGGTTTTTATTTTTGCCGCCAAACATAGATTGATGTATAGTATTTTTATTTTCAGATTATCCAACTAAAGAATATAATATTTTCGGACATCTAAAATCTGTAACTTGATTGACTAAGACATTTTGTATAATGTCTGAAACGTTGAGCATTGCAATAATCTCAACATTTTTGACATTGCCTTAGCTTGAATTCAGTCTGTTGTATCTTCAATTGGATTAATTTACCAGAGTTTGGGAATAAAACTCTTAGTAAATGATCGATAGCTCTCAAAAAATTAGCAATTAACGAACTGAAAACTAGCGAACTGAAGACAGCAGATAGAAACTGATATAAAGTAAAATACAATACTTTACCAAGGTTAAGACTAATTGTAATTGAGTGAGCAAGTGACCGTCGTCAGTCATTGGTGAGAGTTGCATACTATTATCCTGTACCATAAGCTTGAACAGTTTTACCCTTTAGATTGATTAGATTAGGTAAATAACAAAATACTGTCTATACCTATTTGTGAATATGAAGTCATTCTACCTGCTGGAATTTCGACAATTTTCTTAGCGATCGCTAGACCAATCATTAGTGTTTTTACAGATGTATTGCAATTACAATGTTCTTAAAACTACCAATATTTAGCCCCTAAGAAAGCTTCCTGACAAAGGCTCCATTAATCGAATAAATCCAAAGGTTTGGTTAAAAACCGCTTGAAACCATCGTTTACTTTCTTTGAAAACAACTTCGACACATTGTAATTTTTTCATTTTCGGAAGCTTTTTTTAAAGTTGTATACAAAATAATACTAAATGAAACATAGCAACTCAAAGCTGGATTATCAGCCAGGAGTAGCAATTTGGCATTCGTTTCAATATTTCATACTTTTTGTGTAAGTATCCATATATCTTCAGCTAGATTTGTCCTCTATCGAAATATAAAAATTTCGGGTATTTATTATTTCTATCGGTGGATGCAGACTGGTTGAAATATCATCTATCTTTAGATTGGGATAATTAGAGATAGTAGTTACAAATAGGTAATACTTTGAAAGATGCAAACAGCGCAAGAGTGAGTGTAGCGATGAATGAAATTAGTATTATTTTAATTGAAGATCATGACTTAACACGAATGGGACTACGAGCAGCATTACAGTCTCACAGTGCATTGAAAGTAATTGGCGAAGCGGCAAATGCAACCCAAGGATTAAAACTTTTAGAAACGGCAAAGCCAGACGTAGCGGTTGTAGATATCGGCTTGCCTGATATGGATGGCATCGAACTCACTCGTAAATTCAGACGCTACCAGGCGGAAACTGGGCAATCGAATACGAAGATTCTCATCTTGACAATGGATCATACAGAAGACGCTGTACTAGCAGCCTTTGCTGCTGGTGCTGATTCTTATTATATGAAAGAAACCAGCATCAGTAAATTAACTGAGGCGATCCAAGCAACTCACGGCGGTAACTCTTGGATCGATCCGGCAATTGCCAACGTGGTATTGCGGAAGATGCGCCAAGGTATTCCTGGAGAAATTCAAGGTTCTGACAAGCCGAAAACTGTAAAAATTGAGGCACTAGCATCAGAATATGAGCAAGTTTTAGAAACATACCCCCTAACTCAACGGGAATTGGAAATACTAGAGTTGATTGTAGGTGGGTGTAGCAATGGGCAAATTGCCGAGAAACTCTACATTACAGTTGGTACTGTAAAAACCCATGTTCGTAATATTCTAAATAAACTGTGTGCTGACGATCGTACACAAGCTGCTGTGAGGGCTTTACGTTCTGGGTTGGTAGCATAAGGAGTGGTGAGTTAAGAGTTAAGAGTTAGGTAGGAATTTTATTTCCCCTCTCTCTGCCTCTCATGCCCAATTTTCATTCAAAAGCGTTCCTGTAAACATTCTGCAATACGTAGTGCGGCTCCTGGTTTACCCATGCGTCGCCCGCCATTTTCGGCAATAATTTGCAAAATATCAGGATCTTTGAAGAGAGACTGTACGACCTTGGCAATTTCTGCTGGCTGATCAATTAAAATCAAAGATGAGCCGAGAAGACGACTTTGAGCTTCAGCAAAGGCAGGGTTATATTGCGGCCCATTACCGGGAATTGCGATCGCAGGTTTCCCTAAACCGATAAACTGTTCTGTGGCTGTACCTGCCATTGCGATCGCTATATCTCCCAAATGCAAGCAATCATTATAGGCTTGTTGTGTCAAGACTAAATAAGCATTTCTTTGTTTAAATGTCAAGGTATTTGGATCGGAGATTTGGATCGGAGATGCTGATTCAGTGCGCCAGCCTTGAGATTGCACACTTTGGGATAAAATATTAGAGTCTAAACCAGGAGCGATCGCACCTAAAAATACTACTGTTTTAGAAGTATAGAAGATCGAATCTCTCTGCTGGAAACTTGCCATCAATGCAGATACGGCAATCATAATTGTTTCCCAGTTGGTATATGCCTCTGGCGGGCGAGAACCAGGAAGAAGAGTTACTACAAAAGGTCGAACTATTTCTCGCTGTTGGACATCCTGACTATAAAATTGATGGCGTGAAAACGTTGGTTCTAGACCATCCATCATGGGATTACCCAAACTGAAAGCTGGAATTGGCCATTGTTTTAATGTTTCCGTTGTCAGTCCATCTCTAGGAAACACCGCCTTACAACGGCGACGACTCATTACCCAACGTTCCCAAGGATGGTAAACTGAACCGGAAAAGTTTTCCCAACGCGCATCTTTAGATTTCCGTGGCAATAATCCAGCTTCATCCCGCACGTAATATTCAGATTTCGCCGTACCGACAAAAGCATAATTAGCGCCACTGAAAGTTGCAAACAACAGGGGGACAATATCTCCCACTGCTAAAATTGCTCTTTTATTACCTAATTTTTTTTGAGAACTTACCCAACGGCGGACAGCTTTAATCTGGCTGAGGGTCAGTTGCAATAAACCACCGCGTACATCCCGCGCTAATTGACGACCATCCATATAGATAAAGCCGCCAGAAGGCATATTAAGGACTGAACCGATAAAGGGGATATCCAACTGTTCATAAGCACGTCCTTCACCCACCAGAGGTAAAGCAAATATCTCTGGTGGGTTTGATTGTCGTTGGAGTTCTTGCAAAATCCGAACTGCAATTACATCTTCCCCATGACCGTTACTTAATACAAGTAACCGCAAAGGAGGGGAGTTAGAAGCTAGAGATGACCGAGATACATTACTCATAGAAACAAAATATCAAAATTAACTGTCTGTTTAGCTAAGAGGTATAAATAGGGAAATCGACGAAGCAGCTGGAAGTTAGTATTATCCCTATTTCTTTACTTCCCTACAACTAATACCAATTTTGGATAGAAATGTAATTGTTTGAAATTGCTCGAACAGCCTTTTGGTCAATACTTTTAATCAAAAATCTAAAATCTAAAATCCAAAATTAGTATAACTCCCAGTTAATTAGGTTAAATATTATGCGAGTTTCTGCTACTGCAATTTTTACTTTAGCTACTTTAGCTGCTGCCAATGTCACCCAGCAAGCAACGGCTGCACCTACTAAAACCGTTACCCCAACTGCAAAAGCTGGTAACTTGGTAGTGCCGATAATTGAAGACACTCCCGCACGAGTAGAGACAATTGCTTCCCCAGAAACTATAGTTGCACAACAATTTTCCCAAAATCCCGTCATTGTGCAAACGGGTGCAAACAAAAATTCTTCAGTAGTCTTAAAGGGTAATTCACCAGTAACACTCCCCCTCATCTCCTCATCCCCCGCTACTGAAAGCAATTTAGTAGTCACAGCTACAGATGTACAGGTAGTGGGAGGCAATCAAGAATTGCAGCAAATCATTCGCAAAGTGATTAAAACCCAGATGGGTGGAGAAACCAGCCAAAGCCAGCTACAAAAAGATGTCGCAGCAATTTTAGATACAGGTTTATTTAGCAATGTCAGTGTGAATAGCCGCAGCACACCCGCTGGATTGAATGTAGTTTATCAAGTGCAACCAGTGCTTGTGCGATCGCTGCAATTATCTGGTGCTAAAGTACTTACTTATCAAGTCGCCCTACAAAGTTTACAATCTCAGATTGGAACCACCATCAGTCCGGCGGGACTGCAACAATCAGTAGCACAAATTAACAAGTGGTACGCCGATAATGGTTATAACTTGGCGCGGGTACTATCAATTAAACCCAATCCTCAAGGAATTCTCACCGTAAATGTTGCTGAAGGTTTGGTGAGTGATATCAAATTTCGCTTTGTCAACGATGAGGGTAAAACCGTTGATAGTAAGGGTAATCCCGTCGGCGGACGCACTAAACCAGATTTCCTGCAACAACAACTCAAGTTGAAACCTGGTCAAATCTTCCAAGAAAATGTCGTCAAGCAAGATATACAACAGCTATATCGTACTGGTTTATTTGAGAGCGTGAATGTCGCCTTAGAAGGAGATGCGACAAAACTTGATTTAGTTTATCAACTCAAAGAAACTGGGGCGCGTGGTGTTAACTTGGGTGGTAGTTACAATGCCGATCAGGGTTTAGTAGGCACAATCAGCTATCAAGATCAGAATGTCGGTGGTGTTAATGATACTTTAGGTGTGAATGTTGGTGTCAGTAGTCGAGACTTGCAGTTTAATACCAAATTTACCAGTCCTTATCGGACAACTAACCCCGATCGCTTGGGCTACACTGTAAATGGTTTTCGTAGTCAGGAACTTTCGGAAACCTTTGATGACAAGATTAAGCTAGCCAACGGCGATAAAGTGCGAGAAGGTAAAATTGGTGGTGGTGTTAGCTTGCAACGACCAATTGACGACTGGAATACCTCATTAGGATTAAACTATACCCGAACTAGTATTCGCGATCGCCAAGGTAATATTACCCCAACTGATGCTCAGGGTAATCCCCTCTCTGCAAGTGGCACTGGTATTGACGACCTAACAACCGTATCCTTCACCGCCACCAAAGACAAACGAGATAATCCCCTCAATCCAACTCAAGGTTCCGTTTTGAGTCTGAGTACAGAACAATCTATACCCATTGGCGAAGGTAATATTTCCCTCAATCGCCTCAAAGCCAACTACAGCCAATATTTACCAGTGCAGTTATTTAATAGCAAACAGCCACAAGTATTTGCAGTTAATCTGCAAGCTGGTACTGTCATTGGGAATTTACCGCCTTACGAAAGTTTTAACTTGGGTGGTTCCAACTCAGTGCGCGGTTACGATTCTGGAGAGGTTGGGAGTGGGCGTAGTTATGTGTTAGCTTCGGCAGAATATCGTTTTCCCGTCTTACCAATCGTAGGCGGTGTATTATTTGCCGACTTCGCCTCAGACTTAGGCTCAGGTGATACTGTATTAGGAGATCCTGCGGGTGTGCGGGATAAACCAGGTTATGGTTTTGGTTATGGGGCGGGAGTGCGATTAAATTCTCCACTAGGCTTAATTCGGGCTGACTATGGCATTAATGACCAGGGAGAAAGCAAAGTGCATCTAGGTATCGGTCAGCGATTTTAATTTCAGTTCAAGCATTGCTGATAGGTTATATCCAAAAATTTATGCATTATCCATAACCCTTGTAGAGACGTAGCAGTGCTACGTCTCTACATTAGCGATCGCTTTTGAAAATGAATATTATAAATTGACCAATTTATTACACAATATTTAATAATATATACATTTCAATAATCCAACAAAAAAATTATTGTCACATTTTCGTAGACATTAATTTTTTATAGTGCTAATCAGACAAAATATCAAAAAATATTATAAGTAATAGTATGGAAAAAAGTGTTATAAATGCCAGCCTTTCCACCCAGAATCTAACCTTTCGTCCAGGTGATACCCCTGTATCATTTGAGGTAACTGTCAATAATGATAGCGATCGCTTTGTCAATTTTCAAATCGAAATTACCGCAGCCGGAGAAACCCGGAACACAGGCTATCGCTGGTATCGACTCGAACCAGAGGTAGCCGCAGCCAAGCCACCCGGTAGTAGTACCATCTTCCAGGTTTTTGTATTCAATACTCCCATTCCGGGATTTGTCGGTACTGTCAACCTGATGGTAAATATTTTTTCACCGCAATTAGCACAACAGTGCAGACTTGTGCTACGCCTGAAAATCGAGCGAGACAACAGACCAACACATTTAAGTGTAGAATTGCCTGTGCGGGAGTTCCAAGTTTATCCCCGCAATTCTGTAGATATACCAGTACGGGTGCGGAACTTGGGGCAACAACCGACTGATGTCGTATTACGTTTTACAGGTATTGATTCATCCTGGCTAGCTGGCAGTGCAGAACGCCGATTATTCTTAGATCCAGGTGGTTTAGCAGAAGCTACATTCCAATGCCAACCTCCTTCTGTAGTGCAAGCGCCCAGTCAAAATTACCCTTTTACCATTGAAGCTGTTAGCAATAATGGTTATCCAACTAATGCTGAAGGTAATGTTGAAGTTTTACCTGTGGGTTTTATAGACTTTACCACCACAGAAAAACACCTGAAAATTCCGAGTAAATCGGCATGGTTGCCTGACTGGAAATCTCATACAGCTTCCTTTGAATTGTTATTTAAAAATGCTAGCAACCTCAACCAGCAAATTAATGTCCAGATGCAGGGTAGAGACTGGCGAAAATGTAGTTTTAAAAAGCTTCCCGAAACTGCCAATCTCCATCTAGGAGAAACAAGTAAAGTCATCCTTGATGTTAAAACAAAACGCCCTTGGCTAGGAATCGGCAAAACTTTATTACTGGAGGCCAAATCGGAATTATCCGACCAACGTTTAGGGAGTACAGACCCAGCCACGCAGACATTAGAAGTGGAGACTTTGCCAATTATACCTTTATGGCTACAATTGGCTGCGATCGCACTTTTAGCCGCACTCCTAGCACTAATCTTTCAACCAAGAAATGTAATGCATACCCGTTCTGTAAACTCAGTGCGTTTTAGTGGCATTGGTTTATCTGTGGTCAGTGGCTCAGATGATTGCACCTTAAGACTTTGGAGAATCGGTACTGATAGCTTAGATCCTGATGATACAGTAAAATACACTGGGCAGCCCGTTGCTTGCGATCAGGCGCAACAACCCAAAGGTTTAATGGCGATTACTGATGACGCCGTAGAAGTCTTACGCTTCATGCCGTTACAAAATAATCGTGCGGCTGTTGGTTTAGATAATGGTGTCATTGAACTCAGAGATGTCCCATCAGGTGCCAAGATTAGCCAACTTCAAGACCTTAAAGATTCTAAAGCAAAAGGCGATCGCGTTTTTGATTTAGCTTTCACTTCAAACTCACTTAACTTATTTAGTGGTTATGGCAGTGGTAAAGTGAGACTATGGTCAAGATCAGCGCCTAACAGTGATTTTCTGCCAGAACCGCAAGTTATTGACGTACAAAGTACATTGAAACTATCAGGTTTCCAAGTCCGGGCATTAAATCTCAGCCCAGATGCAAAAACTCTCGTAATTGCCGGAAACTTCAAACGTTTCATCTTGTGGCAGTGGAATCCAAATCAATCTGATAAACAATCTCCCAGTTTATTAGTACAAAATCTAGAAAAACTAGACCCATTAGTTGGGCGTGAAGACTATATCTGGGGATTGGCTTTTGTTCCTAACTCGACTAGAAAAATCCTCGCAACATCTGATTCTGCGGGCTTCATTACAATTTGGGATTTAAATCAGTGTCAAACTATCAAAAATCCAAATCCCCTTGAAAAAGTAAATGAACTTAATTGTTCACCCCTAGACCGTTGGTCAGCATCAAAAACATCTGTGCGGACTCTCGCATTTAGTGACGATGGTAGTCTCTTAGTAAGTGGTGGCGATGATGGACGAGTCGTGGTTTGGTACTTAACCTCCGAACATAAACTCGACAAAACAAAAGCAGCAGAAGGTAAAACAATTTACCAAAGCGCTAAAAAAATCAATAGTATCGACTTGAAAACTAATCAAGGAACCATGATTGTAAGTGGTGGTGAAGATTTTCAGGTCAAACTACATCGCATCAAATAAGGAAGTCGATATATGCAAGCAAAATTCAATCCCCTACAAGTTGTTATCAACCCACCTGGAATTCAATTTGGGATGCCAGGAGATACTATTGAACTCTATATTGTTGTAATCAATCGGGGAGATCAAAGTGCGGTTATTGACTTATATTTTGTTTTTGACGAAGTATTTCAAAATTTAACTGGCTGGTCTACTTCTCCTAGAGAAAGTTTAGCATTAGCTTCAGGGCAAAATAGCGACGAAGTAAAATTTGAGTTTGAAATTGCTGCAAATGCTCTCCCCGGAACCTATGACTATACACTAGTCGTAGATTCACCTCTACATTATCCCCAAGATACTCCCATAACCTTCCCCAACCAAATTAAGGTTCTGCTAAAAGAACAGACTGCAATTCGGGTAAATGACCCGACATTTTCCCTTAGACCTAACACCAACCCCAACAAACCACTAATTTTCAATCCTAGTGAACCTCTGCAAGTGGAAGTAATAGTAGACAATCGCTCTTATCTTGTAGATAGGTTCCGCTTGAGTTGCCCAGATTTAGATGATGACTGGTTCACAATTAATTATCCTGCAACTGGGTTTGAAGGGACAGGGTTAGTGTCTGACGTGACTGCACTAGAACTAAATCCTGGTACTCAAGGTCAAATATTCTTGAAATTTCACCCACCTGGGGATACTCTGGCGGGAAGCTATTCTCCGACAATCCGCTTGTATTCAGAAAACTCTCCAGACTTAGTATTACTGGATTTGGTGTATATCCAAATTCCGACAAATTATCACCTAGATATAGAACTTCATACCATCTTGGCACAAGTTAGCCGTAGCCTTGGTAAATACGAATTATCACTAGCTAATCGGGGCAATATTATCCGCGAGCTGATATTAAACTTAAAAAGTCGAGACGAAGAAGAATTATATACTTACAAATTTGAACCTACTGAAATCAGATTATTACCTAATAGAAGTGCCGTAGCTAATTTGACGGTTAAACCCAGACCTTGGTGGCGACGACCGTGGTTTGGTGCAGGACTAGCGATCAATTTTCAACTCGACATCAAAGACCAACAAAGCTTACCTCTACCTAACACATTGCCTCAAGGAACTTTGGTATGGAAACCCCGTCCTTTGTGGCAATTTATTTTGTTAATTTTGGTAGTTTTAGGCTTACTAGGAGGCATAGGATTCCTCATTTGGCGAATTTTAAATCCCGATCCTTTAAGATTAGAAAATTTTAGTGCAAATGACTCTCAAATCACTGAAGGCGATGAAGTAGCTTTAAAGTGGGATATTCACAATTATCAACAGTTGCAAAAGTTAGTTCTCACAGCCAAAGGTTCGCAACCGATTCAGCCTATTACTTATGACTTTAGCAATGGCATTCCTGAAACACTGGGTAAGGGAAATGCTAATGAAATTCCTCCTTGTCAGGTGCAAGATAAACAACACCTAATTTGTAGCAACGTTAAAACTGGAGTGAAAACAAAAGGAAATTACACTTTTGAGTTACAGGCATTTTATCGTAATGGTATCCAATTATTTTCTCCCAAGAATCAAATAGCCAGCCAAACAACCCAAATAGAAATAGCTGAAAAACAAATTGCGGAAGTACTTAGTTTTCAAACGGATAAACCACTGTATACAAAAGGTCAAAATATTCTTTTAAGTTGGACAATTGCCCGTCCCTTATTATTAGGACAAATTCAAATTGCTGGCAATGCAGATGATGGTACATTATATAGTGAACCAATTACTTATAAATTTAATCAAGGTAATCTTGCCGATCCGAAACTCCAAAAGCTATGTACACAACAAAATCAACAACTACGATGTATAAATATTCCTCTTCTAGCATATAAAGCTGGTAAGTATGCGTTTGAAATTAAAGCTTTTCCTAACAATGGAAGTCAAAAAACTAGTTTGAAAAAGACTGAATCAAAAATTGAAATATTACCAAAACCATTTAAAATTGTCTTTTTTAGAATCAATGGTAGCGAACAACCAAATCTGGTTCTCAACGAAGGCGAATCTGCTACCTTGAGTTGGAGAGTAGAGGGAGAAAATATTCAAGTTAAACTTCTACCATACGGCAATGATGTTCCAGCCGTTGGTTCTATGAAGCTTCCAGTCAATCAAGCTTTCCCCCCTCAAATTGGACTGCTAGTCAATGATATATCTGGTAAGCAACAACCCCAGCAACGAGGATTTGCAATCACAGTGATCAAAAAAGTAGAGCCGACTCCTATACCTAGCATTAACCCAATTCCACCGACTCTGCCACCTAGTAATAACCCATTTAAGACTCCCTTACCTCTGAGGAAAGGTTTTTAATTGGTTTATTGGAAAAAATAAAAGTCTTTAGGAGTTACGCAATGACAAAAAACGTCACCCATATATACTAAGCTGCACAACGTTAAAAAAATTGACTTTGACAAAGGCATACTAGCTCAATTCCGATTTTTCTGAAAAGCTCTACGTCTTTGCCCATTTTCAAACAGAGGTTTTCGCAACGGTACTACCTCAGCTTCACTACTCTCCCGTGCTACCCGAATCAGCAACCCAGCAGCTACTAAACTGGCAATCATCGAATTACCACCATAACTAAACATAGGCAAAGGTAAACCAGTAGTTGGTAGAGAACCTGTAGCAACACCGATGTGAAGCAATGATTGTCCTACCATCAAAATCGTCACACCGATCGCAACTAATCTATGTACTATATTTTTAGCCTTGAGCGCCACAATTAATCCAAGAGTGGCGAATGTAGCTAAAAGTACTAACAGCACCATACTGCCAACAAAGCCAAACTCTTCAGCGAACACCGCAAAAATAAAATCAGTATCTTGAATTGGTAAATAAAACAGCTTTTGTTGAGAAAGCCCATATCCGGCTCCCCAAGTTTTACCAGAACCCACAGCTAGTAGACTTTGCACCAACTGGTATCCATCTCCTGTAGCATCCGCCCAAGGATTCAGGAATGACATTACCCGCTTACGCTGGTACTCTTTAATACTAATACTGAGTACTGCTAACATCACTCCACCAACTGCTGTTCCTCCCAGGTACTTGTAAGGTAAGCCAGCTGCGAGAGCAATTAGCCAAATAGTCATACCGCAAAGTGCCGTTGTACTCAAGTTAGGCTGGGCAAGAATTCCTAAAAGTACCAGACCGAAAACACCTAACCAAGCCAAGCGAACCCGCCAACTGATTCGTTCCCACTGACCAAAAAGCCGCGCACTTTGCAGCACCAAAAAGGGTTTAATTAATTCTGAAGGTTGAATCGGAATTGGCCCGATCGCAATCCAACGCGCTGCATCAAAAGCTTTTCTTCCTAATCCTGGGATCAGTGTCACGAAAATTAACCCCAAAAACAGCAACAAAAACCAATGGGATAGTCCCAAAATTTTCTGCAACGGCGAATTAACAATAATATTGAATCCAATTAAGGAAACGAAAACCCAAAGCAGTTGACGCTTAAAGTAGTACAACCCATCATTCTGACGGGCGTCAGCGACGGCATAGGATGCTGAAAATAGCATGATCAAGCCGATGAACAGCCAAATCAACGTTAACCAGCGCAACAACCGCGCTTCTAAGGCCCAGTTGGAGACTGAACTATCAAAAATTGGAATCAGGCGGCGTAGATTCACGATCGGTACAGGTAAAAGTTAGAATTTAGGAGTTAAAAATAAAACTCATAAATCATAACTTATAACTCATAAGTAGGCTTTACAACCATAAATCTTAGAGTTGTCAACTTCAATACACTACTATTTCAATATTTCTGACAAATTGCGATCGCTATTCCGCAATACAGAAGTAGTATTTTATACCTATTTTTTAGAATTTTTATAGTTAAGAGCGATCACTCAACAATTGACTTAAAGTATTTATTTAATTAAACTTAATGATTTCACGCAATTAACTAGTTGTTTATCCATAGATAAGGGAATTTCAATCCAGAACTCAGTCCCTTGCCCAGGTTCCGATACACATCTAAGTGTTCCCCCATGTTTTTCAACTACAATCTGATAGCTAATTGATAAACCTAATCCTGTACCCTTACCTACAGGCTTAGTTGTAAAAAATGGATCAAACAGTCGTTCCTTAACTGCTTCTGTTATTCCTGAACCATTATCGGCAATTCGGATCACACAGTTTGTTTCAATGATTTCCGTAGTAATTGTAATAATATTAGGATTAGCATGGATTTCTGCGATCGCGCGTTTAGTATCATAGTTATCGAGCGCATCGATTGCATTACTAATAATATTCATGAATACTTGATTGAGTTGACCAGCGTAGCAATCTACTAAAGGCAAATCTCCATAATTCTTAACTACTTTAATTCCAGGATGATCGACACTATTCTTGAAGCGACTCTGTAAAATCAGCAAAGTACTATCTAGTCCCTGATGAATATCAACTCTTTTCTTCTCCGCTTCATCAAGACGAGAGAAATTCCGCAGAGACAAGACAATTTCAGAGATCCGTTCGGCTCCTACTTCCATTGAATCTAGGATTTTGGGCAAATCATCTAGTAAAAAATCTAACTCAATTTCTTTAATATATTCTTTAATTTCTGACACAGGATTGGCATAAAATTGCTGGTAAAGATACACAAGATTTAGTAAACACTGTGTATAATCCTTTGCATACTTCAAATTACCGTAAATAAAATTAACAGGATTGTTAATTTCGTGAGCAACTCCTGCAACTAACTGCCCTAAACTAGACATTTTCTCAGCTTGGATTAATTGGGCTTGAGTTTGTTGTAGCTCCCGGAGAGATTTTTCCAATTTTTTAGACTGAGCCTCAGCAATTTCTGCTAAATTCTCCTTGATTTGTAGCGCACTGCGTAGTTGCGCCCTTTGCTGTTTCAGTTCACTTGTTAACTTTTTGGCATCAGCCAAAGCAGTATTCTGAGCTTGTAGCAGAAACAGGAAATCAACAATAGGGTCGTGAATTGCAAAGTCTTTGAGTTTAATACCCAGAGGAGCCAGGCTAGTTGTATCTGTAATCCAGGGAGAACCTAAAAAAAATATTACATCCTCCTCTGGTTGATACATCATCTGCCCCTTGAGATGCATTCCATTGTGGAGAAACTCTAATATAAACAGGGCACGAGACTGTTTACTGATAACATCAAAATCGACTAAAATTTTTGGACGATTGATCTGGAAATGCTGCTCAATCAATTTACCAACCAATGCTTCAGGACAAATACGCCCGAAGACATCACCAGCTTGTACAATTTCCCGATTACGGCTAAAGGCAAAGTGGAAAGGAAAAGCTTTCGCCAGTAACTCTGGTGAAAGTGTAAGGTGAGGAGGAGCCATGCTACTGCACTCAATTTGGTTTATAAATCACTAAAAATTCATCATGTTCAGCGCCCTCATCTCGACTTTGGGTTTGGGTAACATGAACTTCTGTATCAAACTTACTTCCCAATCCCTTGACTAATCCAAGAATCATTGGCGCTAGTCCTTCTCTATCAGAGCGATAATGTAAGCTCAGAGAATTTTCTTCCATATCAGTACATTCAAATGATGGGGGTTGGAGTTTAGGAAAACTAACTCCTACACGAGCATGAAGATTATCAAGGTTTTCTAAAAACTCAGGTAGTTCATCTCCACTCATATCCATCATTTCACCATAGCCTTCTTGGGCTGTATACTGAACCCAGAATTCTCCAAAGGCTTGCATAATCTCATTGGCAGATAAACCCAAAATGGCACTAGCAGCTTTTACCAGCTTGTGGGTGATGTCATCGGGATAGCCTTCCATACTGAGAAAAACATCTACATCCACCTCTGCTTTGTGCTTAATTTTTTTCCAAGTTTCTTCGCCAAAGCGACTGCACACCATGTCTTGAATCGCCTTGTTTACTAAACCGTACATGGAAGCCTCCTCTTGCTGCACCTAATTTTGCTTTGTGAATTTGCCTAAGACTCGACAACTAATTTTTTAAAAGGCTTAATTTAAATGACAAAATTTTCTGTAATCAAACCTTGAAATATTTTATTACAGCTTTAAAAACCGAAAAAATAGGGAAAACTGTTTGCATTTTAATGCTATAAATACTCATTATCACAACCGTATTTTCACTTATTACTTCTGCCCAGTGGTCTGTCCCAAAAGTTTTGAGAGGTTAGTGATGTTCAGATCCCCGACTTTTTCAAGAAGTCAAGGATCTAGCAGCCCCACAAAATTAATGGGACAGATTATTAGATGGCTTTAAGGTGAGGTTTTGTAGTAAGTATTTTAGTGTTTACTACAAATTTACTTGACTTAATCTTGACAGAGTAACTACAGCGATTCATCAAAAGGCAGCCATGAATCGGGATACAAGCTATATTTGGAAATTTGACGCTGAATGCCGTTAAAAAATTGGACACGGGCATCCATCGCTTCAGCAATCGCTAGCTTTACCTTGATATCCTCTTCATTCATAGTGATTCGAGGTTCAATAACTGCTGCTAGCTTCGCTGCATGACTATCATCTACATCAATATGGACTTCAAAAAAGATCAAGGCTTCTTTGGGTAAGGGAGCAGCGCCAACAATTCCTTTGTATAGTTGTGTGTATAGCGAACTAACAATCCCTTCGGAAGCATAACAGACAGCACCCAGTGCAGCTAAATAGCCGTACTTATGTGGCATTTGTAAGTAAGTTTCAATCAGGGCGCGAGTTTCCGGTGCAGTGGGTAGTGATGCTAAAGTTTCGTCATGGATACCAAGGGCGCGGGTAAATTGACGAAACAATTCTGGGTGAGACTGAGTTACATCTCCCTGTCCCATTTCGTCAAACAGGTTTTCCAAGATAACTAACTGACTACTTTCATCTTGGCAGCAAGACAAAATGCTAGCCAAGATGCGATTAAATTCTTTAGAGAATTTGTACATCTGAACAGCTAGTACTTGTATGTCTGGTAAAAATAAATTTCCAGTCCGACAGCGAGTTAAGAACTCATGATTCCATAGAGGATGATTAATCGCTATTTCATGAAAGGAATTTCTAACTAAAGAAGGTGTCTGTATCATCGTGATATTTGTAAGGCTAGATGGAGGGGTTGATCGAGTAAGGGGCTAAAAAATGATTCATCTATTGCGATATGTTCTGGAGTCACACGCAATTCCTGTAAGATTGGCATCGTATTGAAGCCAGCCATTTTCAAAGCATTAAAGTAATCCTCAAGAGTTTTATGAATCAATTGCACATTTAGCCAAGAACCATCTCGTTTCCAAATACGACCAGGAAACTGCTGATCTCGCTTGCTGAAGTAGCCTGAACCCTCAACTTGAAAATAAAACGGATATGCTGCCTCCCGCATATATGGAAAAGATGGATGGGGAACACTAAATACAAATCGACCGCCCGGACGAAGAATGCGTGCAACTTCTGCCATGCATTCTTGGGTCTGAGCAATTGTCAAATAGTTAAATAAAAACACTGCTACCACTAAATCAATTTCGCCATCATCAAACTGCTTGAGATTGGTAGCACATCCTACTTCATAGCTAATACCCAACGAATCTTCTATTTCTTGCGATTTTGCTGCTGCAATCATACTTTCGGAAAGGTCTATTCCATGTACCCATGCAGCGCCACGTCGGCTTAATTCTCGACTGCAATAACCTTCACCACAGCCGATATCAAGTACTCGCAAACCAGCAACAGGCTCACAAAGCCCTAATACAAAAGGGCGTGCGGTAAAGTCTGATAAGGAAGTAGGTTCTCCTCTAATCCATTCTGATGCTGTGCGATTATATAAGTTTTTAGTTGAGTTTTTGTGATTCACATTTGACATTTATCAGTATTGATTTATACTTAATTTACGCTTACTGAATTTAGTCCAAACGGGCTAAAATCATGAATATCTATTATTTAATAATGAATTTGTTTTACTGATAAGGTTGATCTTACCGATTTTCGCTTACTTGTCGATTTTGCGTTTAAAAACTAGCCTTTTCAAAGGAGTAGCTAACCTGAAAAGTGTCATCTTATTAGTTTCTTTAAATATAAACACCTAAATTGTATTTAACTTCATAAACTTGCGTTGTTACTTAGTTAATAGCAACTTTACATATAGATAGTTTGGCTTTTAAGCTCCAACTTCATCTATGCTTTATTAAATAAGTTAAAATTAACTCTTTTAGTCAAGATAGGTAAGAGAAAGAAAACAGTATATTTTACGAAGTATAAAAAGAATAACCTTGTTAATTTGTAATAGCCAAGATTCGTTTTAAAAACGAAATGGCTTTGGATGCATTTAGCCAATTTAAAATAACGTTGGAAGAAATGATGTTAGAAGAACTGTTAGCAGAATCACCGGTGCGCGATCGCTTACAATATGAACGTGCGATCGCATTTTCTGAGCTAGGCGATCGCCTCTTTGATGAGCTTGCTGATAAAATTGCTACAAAGCGACAGTACCGACTACTGTTTGAACACACATTAAAGCCTGAGTTATTCCAACAAATCCGAATTGCTGCTGCTGGTTATATTTCAGCGTGTCTGAATAGTCCCATCATTCTTTCGGAAGCTGAAATGCTGGAACGACTATTAGAAGCAAGAAGTACTTTGGCGAACTACACCGGCACTGGTCTTTTGATGCCCAAGCGAGAACACATTTTGGCATTTAACCTCTTTCAAAAGAGTGTCGCAGAGGCTTTCTACCAACTAGGAGCAAATGACCTGATTGATGCAGTGGATTTACCAGTCAATCTCCGCATGGTCTACGGTAAGACTGATGCCAAGAAGTTGGGTTTGCCCTTCGCTAGCTCAAAATGTCACAGTGATGTCTGGGCAGGTGTTGCTGCTGATGCAACTGTAGTGGTTCTGCCACTGTTTGGTGACATCGATAATATCACCATCGAAGCAGGTGAAATGCCCCGCGAAATGGAACTACCGTCTATGCACGTGATGTCAGACTTCGCTGAAGGTCAGGATATTCCAATGGTTGTCTCCTACACCGAAGCACAACTACAACACGGCACAATGTACTTTAATGATGCCCGTGGATTGCATCAAACAGTAAGAAGGAAAACTGAAGGTCTAAGAATTTCAGTAGATTTCCGGTTTCGGAGGAAATTTAATGAAGCTTACCGGGCAATGGTAGAACCTAATATTGGTGGTATTGAAGAAGATATGAGCGTACCATATCAAGACTGGCTGAAGGTTGGCAAAGAAACGCTAATTGTGTTTGATGAAACTGTTGAACAAGCTAAGAATAGACAGAATCCTGACGCTCCAGTTCCACTTTACACTCGTGGGTATCGCCTTTTAAATATGTTTAACTTTTGATTTGCAAAAATCTCAGTTACAAAAAAGAGGTCTTTCTTGACCTCTTACCAATTCCCTAAAATAATGTTCTATTTACATACAGAATTACGACAAGCCAGTATTAGCACCTTGCTTACCAGTTGCTAATTCCACTTTGATGATTGTGCCACCTGCTTTTTGAATACGTTGCTGTTCGCGGAACCAGTTTTCATAAGGAACTAGCTTAGTAAAGTAAGTATTTTGTAGTTCGCGTTGGGTACGAATTCGGGTTTGGCTAGGAACTAGAGCAGTAATTTTAAAGAAACGGGCCATGTTTTGAAAATCTCCTGTATATTTTGTGAAAACTTTTTTTATCTCAAAATCTTGAGTGCAAATCTTTTAATCATTCCAAGGCTGGAAATCAAACATCAATACTAGACCACCAACACTCATCACTGATAATTTACCAAGATAAGCAATCTAACGTTCTAGCACTCACGGTTGATTTCCAGACCTTAATAAAGCCGCACCTAAATTCTTAAGCGCAAACTAGCTCTTAGCTTAAGCCAGAAGAGATATAGTCTAAGTAAACACCGACTTCCTTACCAGCGTCAGAACCTACCAAGCTGGCAGCTACTTCCTTGATTGCTTGGATAGCTTGCACGGTAGCACCAACAGGAACGCCCAAGGAATTGTAGGTTTCCTTCAAGCCGTTTAGCACACGCTCATCTAGGATGGAAGGATCTCCAGCCAACAAAGCGTAGGTAGCGTAGCGGAGGTAATAGTCCAAATCACGAATGCATGCAGCATAGCGGCGGGTGGTGTACATGTTGCCGCCGGGACGAGTGATGTCAGAGTATAGCAAAGATTTTGCTACAGCTTCTTTAACGATCGCAGCAGCGTTAGCGCTGATGGTGCTAGCAGCACGTACCCGCAGTTCGCCAGTAGAGAAGTAAACTTTCAGCTTCTCTAAAGCAGCGTTGTCTAAGTATTTACCTTGAACGTCTGCGGAGTTAATGACAGCGGTAATTGCGTCTTGAGCCATGTTGTTAATTCCTTATTTCCAACCGTATTGCAATACTTCTGTTTAAGTAGGTAAACAGCTTCAACTTATCCTAGAAGGGCGCCAACTAGGTAGTCGAAGTAGCCACCAGCTTCACTAGCGTCATCACCAGAGAGCAATGTAGCAGCTCCGTTCTTCAGCCCACGGATACCTTCAGCAACACCATCGATAGGAGTTCCCAAAGACTTGTACAGTTCACGCGCACCGATAACACCAATTTCTTCGATGGGGGTAACATCACCAGCAACAATACCGTAGGTAATGAGGCGGAGGTAATAATCTAGGTCACGCAGACAGGTAGCAGTCAATTCTTGACCGTAAGCGTTACCACCAGGAGACACAACATCAGGACGCTTTTGGAACAGTTGATCGCCAGCTTGCTTAACAAGACGTTCGCGATTTTCTGTCAAAATTTGAGCAATCCGCACACGGCGCTCACCACTTGCAACAAAGGACTTGATCCGATCTAACTCACCAGGGCTGAGGTAGCGGGCTTCTGCATCAGCATTCACGATAGCTTTCGTGACAATACTCATTAATGGATTCCTCCAGTACGAATGAAACCAGGATTTGATTAAACTGGTGCGACTTTAGATTTGGTTTACTGAGTTTATTTTCGTTCTTTTAGACACAACCGTTTTACAACTGCTACGGCTAATAAATTACGAGTTTGCTTGAGTCAACATCAGTCAACTAGCTTTTAAACTCAGTTACCTTCCGCAAAACATTTTCCGGCATTCTGTTGAGCATTTATGACTGCTCTTAATACTTTGTAATATTGCTTTTCAGAATTTACTCTTTTAGCAGCAATCTGAGAGCAGTATTACGAAAGGTTACGAATGGGGGACTAGGGACTGGGGACTGGGGACTGGGGATTGGGGATGAGAAATAATCTCTTCCCTGTTCCCTACTCCCTACTCCCTACTCCCTATTCCCTATTCAACCCCTACACTGCCGAGGTAGTTACCTGCTGGCAGAGATGGGAAGCGGTTGTAAGGCACAACATCTTCACCGAAGTAGCGGCTGTATTCTGGACTTTCGACTATGGCTTCTACAGCAGCGGACAAACCACTATCGGTTAGTAGCTTGTTGTACTGGCTAATTTCTTCCTGAGTTGCGGGTGTACGCCCCAACAGATGACGGAAGAGGAACTCAATGACCTTGGCATGAGGATAAGGTGCCAAGAAGCGCTGGCGATAGATTTGGGAACTGGCTAGTTCACGTACAAACTCGCGGACGGAAATTTCACCATTCTGGAGTTTGCTATCTAAGTCAGTACGGCGGAAATTATCAGGCACTTCACCGCTAAATACATCCAACACTTGCCGATAAATGGCGTTGATTGCCTGTTGTTTTTCGGCTTGGTTGGTGTTTTCGGTTAGACGGTAAATGCGTGCATGTTTACGCACACCCGGTTCCACTGATTGTCCGCTAGCATCGTTGTAGGAACGACCCAGTTCCGCAAAGGATGGCTTCCCATTTGTTTGGGCTGCGATATCTGCGATCGCTTGTAGCACAAGTGGTGTATCGTTACTAGCTCCGACACGGGCTTGTACTGGCTTAAAGCTTGGCACAACCACGTCATCGTTTTGCTTGGTAAGCTGGTTGTACAACTTCTCTGTATTCGGGAAGTTTGCCGCAGGTAGGGTCGGGAAGCGACGGTAAGGAACCGTATCTTCACCAAACACTTGGTTATATTCCACACTATCTACCAAAGCACCAATAAAGGCACGAATACCTTGAGTAGCCAAAATCTGGTTATACTTGCGGATTTCTGCTTGGTCTAGTGGCGCACGTCCTAAGAAGTGTTTGGTTCCCAACTCAATCACTTTGGTGTTGGGGTAAGGTGTGTAGAACTCTTTCAGGTAGAGGTTAGAGTAACCCAAACCTTCAATAAATTCCTTCACACTAATTTCGCCATTCCCTAGCTTGCTTTCCCACTTTGTAAATTCGTTTTTGGCGATGTAGGGTGCAATATCCCGCTCAAAAATCTGACGATACGCAGCGCTAATCAAAGTTTTGACTGCAACTTTGTCACTGGTATTAGCCACAAGCTTGAAGATTTTGGTTTGTTCCCGTTGCTTGCTGACACCTTGGTTAATGCGGAACTGAATATCTGGTTCTGACCGATTTTCTGTTACAGTACCCAGTGTCACAAAGCTCGGTGTTACTTCCTTCTGGACTTTTGCGGCAATATCATCACGAATACTACCAACACGCAATTGTCGCCCGGATACACCACCAGGAGTCAAATACCGTTCGTAAGGAATTGTATCTTCACCAAAGGCTTCGCTGTATTCTACGCTGTTAATAATGGCATCAACCACCGCGTAAAAGCCCTGTTTTGAAGCAATATCAAAGTACTTGTTGATTTCTTGACGACCATAAGTCGGACGACCCAACAAGCGGCGGTGAATATACTCGATCGCTTTACAAACATACAGCGATGACCAGTACAGATTGCGGAACACATCTGACTTAGCCAAACCACGGATAAACTCTCGCACCGAGATGTCGCCGTTTTCCAGCTTGATTTCCAATACCTTCGGTCGTTGACCTTCGTAAAGATCGCGACCGAAAACTTGCAGGTAAGCAGCTTTAATCAATGCTTGCGTGGAGCTTTCGGAGTATCTGACGCTAGAATTTTTAGCAGCCTTTTTACCTCTAGTACCAGGTAGTTGATCTAACTTGAACACCTTGGGACCAAGAGTACCAGGAGCTTCACCCCGCGCCCTGGGATTACTATTTTGGTTATTAATCCCTGCCCCTTGGTGAATTAGGATGCGTTTGGTATCCTTGCCAAAAGGAGCAGGATTGGTGCTGGGGTTGCGAGTTTCTTTCGGGAAAATCGCCCCAAACTGAATTTCCAATGGGTCATTACCAGAACCGTAGGGATGTTGATCTGGTAGCGGTTGCTCGTAAGCCGCAAATGTGGTAATAAACTGAGGTATCTTGCGGAAAGGCGCACTGTAGTTAAACAGGTCTTGCTGCGGCCCCCAGTTGCGACATTCTTGTGCTTCTTGACCCAGACCCCGCAGGTAGGGTACTGTTTCTTCACCAAAATAGTCGCTGTATTCAGAAGAATCTACTAAGGCATCTACTAAAGCTGCCAGACCACCCTTAGAAATAATCGAGAAGTATTTTTGTACTTCTTCTCGGCTACTTGGCCCCCGTCCTAGAATGTGACGGAAAGCTAGTTCGATGACTCGGCTGTTAATAAAAGGCTGGTAAAACTGTTTTTGGTAAAGGGGAGATTTAGCTAAACGACGGACAAACTCTTTCACAGAGATGTCGCCATTCTTCACCTTGGATTCCAGGTCAGATATGGATAAGCTATAAGCACGGGTAATGTCGCGCTCAAAGATTTGCCGATATGCGGCCTTGATTACTTCATTTTTTTCGGTGGCTGATAACCCAGTCTTCAAGACAAACTTGGGACGACGTTCTGCGGCATTAAAGTAAATTTGCGGCAGTTGTAACCCTTGTTGGTCGCCAGAGGGGCGTTGGCGAACTTTGTTTGAAGGTGTGGCTGCTTTGAATTCTGTTAACAAAACATCCATGTACTGAGACACAATTTCTGTAGCCTCAGCATCGTTGCGGAAAAAGGAAAGTGATCCGGCTTTGATTTCTTGCAAAGCTACTAGCGTTGCTTCACCAGAGCAGGCATTTTCAATGATTTCCCGTAAACCCCTTGTATTCACCGCTATGATGTTGGGGTCGCCAGCAACGATCGCATAAGTAGCGTAGCGCAAGAACCAGGATAAATCCCGCAAGCTCTTGGCCATGTTGCTTGGGCCATAACGAGCAATGTTAATTGGTCTGAAACCTGCGGGTGTCGGGCCACTGGGGGATGAGTTGAAGATTGAGCGTAAATTTTCTAGGAACCCACCACGACTTTCAACGTAGGTTACAGTTCCTAGTCTGAGGTCTTCTCTAACATCTTTCCCACCACCAACAGTTACTAGTTCTACTTCTCTAGGCTTTTCTAAAAAAGCCATTGGCGAACCACCGACAAAAATCCGGTTGGCAGCCCGAGACACAATAATCTCGGCATTGTCCGTTAGCGTCTGGGAAATTTCTAGACGCTTTGCACCAGATGCAAAATAGCTTGCCAGTTCATTTAATTCACCATTTCCCAAGAAGCGGTCTTGCTGCTCTGCTTGGATAATCGTGGATACAGTTAGAGTTTGATATAGTTGCGGACGCGCAACCGAGCTTCCACCACTCGCCTTAACACTCATCGGATTTGTAAAACTCCCATCATAAGCGTTTATATGTTAAATCTGGATTGTTTTGAGGCTTGACACATCGGTGTGTCTATGCTTTATGAGCTTGAGAGTATTGCCTGCAAAACTGCCAGTAAATTAACCCAGTTAGCTTTTAGATTAGAACGTTTTGCGTTCTCAAGGCGGATTTATTAAGAAGTATGTAGAAGATGTATCTTAAATATCTCCAGTCTTAAAAGTGCATACTCCAGTTTGTCTGAGATTAAGTCTAAGTTTTGTAACTAAGTAGTAGGTTGGGAACTGTCTACTATCTACTGAATTTATTTTTCATCTAAACGCATAGGGGCGCAGAGGTACGCGGAGAATTTGCTACGAATTAATAAATGTTGTACTTAGTCGCTGGACAGTGCTTACCAGTCAATACTAAGTTGTTTTTGCTACTAGTAAACTCATATTCGCATCTGACACCACATAGGAAGTAATTCTTAATTGGTGATGGTTTAATCTGCGAATAGTCAGTATTTATATACAGAGGAAATACTATGCACAAAAGTTTTAATTTTAACTATTTATTTAATGTTACTTTGTCTGCGATCGCAGTTATTTTGGCTGTCACTCCTGCAAATGCGCTTCCAGAACAAAACATCAGCACCGTTGTCAAGTAGGTAAAGAGTAGACCTCAACTACCAACACTATTTGATTAGACCTGCCTATGTAACTTGAACAGTTGTCATAATATCTAATAATCCTAGAAAGACAGTGCTTTAGGGGAAAGGCTATAACTATAGCTAAATCAACGGATTGCAACAATCTATTACCCTAACCCTAAATTTCAGTATTTCTAAACCTATCGCTATCTAACTAATTACCAAGATTTACCAAGATATTTATGTAGAATTAAATGTATGAATAAAGACTTTAATTCAGACGATCGCACTTTTGAAAATACGATTAGTATCCAACAAGATTCCCAACTTCTTGAAAGAAATTAGGAATCTGAGCTTTTCATAACTCAATATCTGATTAGATGCTCCCCACTTTCACGAAGAAACAGCTTTCAAATGTGAGCCATGATGAGATAGGTAGCTGGAGTTAATCACCCGATTACGCCCAGAATTTTTAGCCTGTAACAGACATTGATCGGCACGATATAGCAGACTCTCTCCTTGTTCATCATCCTCAGATTGCAGAGAGGCTGTGCCTAGACTAATGGTGATATTAATTGTCAATTTATTATTGAGTGCAAATGGTTCGTCGCTGACTATGCGATTGAGACGACGGGCTACTAATAGTGCTTCATCATCGGTAGTGTTAGCCAGAAGAATTACAAATTCTTCGCCACCATAGCGGAATGCTGTATCTTGACAGCGCAGATTGTGGCGCAAGCGCTGACATAATATTTGCAAAATGCGATCGCCTACTAAATGCCCATGAGTATCGTTAACTTTCTTGAAATGATCTACATCCAGAATAATCAAACTTAGGGAAGTTTTTTGAGTCCTGGCTCTTTGAATTTGTCTGGGCAAGTCCCATTCTAAAGCACGACGATTATTTAATTCTGTCAATGAATCTGCTAAGGCGATCGCAGATAGGATATCATTTGTCCGAATCAAATCTCGATATTTTTGGGCTTTCCGTAAGCCAACTGTCAATTGAGCAAGTATTAGGCCATGATTAGCAGTCAACTCTGCCAAGCTATGGTCTGTTTTATCTTCAATCAGATGCCAAATATAAGCATCGGCTCCTTGCTTTAGTGCCGCTGCACTCATCTCTAATTCCCGATGCCAACCCTTGTTTCTATCAATAAGCTGCTGAGAACGATCCTCGAAGAGAATACAGTATATCCACGAAAGTTTTGTCTGATCTTTCAACCAATTACACAATTCCATACTGTCATCTAGGCTAGCCTGCACCAGTATGATATCGGGAGGCGTCATTTTAATTCGTGACACTGCCTGATTCAAATTGTCTATAACTTCTACACTAAAAGCAGTTGCATAACGGATCTGATCTGGAAGTGTGGCGATAAAATTATTTTTTCCAAAGACCAGAATAGAAATATTCATTAGTTTGTTTTTTATCCTATTTAAATTTTCAATAGATTAACTTGAGTAACTCGCTGTTCTTGTTGCCTAATACTAAATATAATGTTTCAGGCTTAGTTATATTTTTTGATATATGATTTTTTGAACGCCGATTTTATGGTGATTTTCCAAGCTTAATCTCCTTTGAAGGCTTTATTTTTACTATTATGGTTTCTGAAATATCCTCTTATGACAACTAATGTCTTCTTTACAGTTTGTTTTTAAAACAGTAAAAATACTGAATATTATTTGGAGACACAAAACCTATTTATGTAGTTTCTCAAGTGCTATTTTCCTGAGAAAAATACCAAAATAAATAGTTCATAATAACCGTTACATCAGATAGCTAAATTTCTTTTTAGGTAGAAAAATAAAGAAATTATAAAGTTTTTTATTGAAGTATCAAAGCCAGAATTTTTTCATTGAATTACAAATCTTATTTTCCATAAACTAACTCAGCCTTTTTCTTTACGAGCTAGGCTTTGAACGAGTATTAAGATAAGAGTTGAATTACAAAAAAATGTAAATCAAATAGACAGCAGAACTAGTTCCGGCTCTGGATAGGAGCTTTGTGGTACTAACATGCTCTAAAGTTACAGACTGAATTTATAGGGTAAAAATTCACAATGAAAAGAGATTGTGAACTCAAGTTGCACGATGTTCTAGCAGGAGAAAGAAAATATCTCTGCCTATGTGTTATCTGTGTTTTTTTATTTATTTACAGCTATTTTCAGGTAAATAGATCATGCGGTAGGGGCACAGCAATGCTGTCCCCTACGACAAATGTGGTTCAAATACGCGAAAACTGCTGTAATTTAAATTTTTTATTTGCTGCAACATCATAAATCTGGAAAACAAGGCTAAATAAAAAACTTGAGGGTAAATTGGTTACATTCCACCCATAGAAAGGGCGGACTAAACATAAAAAAATTTTGTTAGCGTCGCCTAAGATATTAAAATCTAAACCTCTGCCAAAAGTTAGAACCCGATCAATAACCTTCAATAGCGTAACCAGCAGCAACAATTACCTGTTTGATTGACTCCTCGGAAGCTGTGGATTCCACCGTGACAGTTTTAGCGTTAACATCGACATCCACCTTGGCATCAGGTTCCATAACATGGATGGACTCAGTAATTGTGTCTGCACATCCCTCACAAGCAATATTTGATACCTTCAGTTTTAGTGCCATTTGTTACCTCTGTATGGAAAATTTAAAGTATTTCTTAAGGATTAATATTAACCATTGAAATCAATTTGTGCATCATACCAGAGTCAGATTATGCTGTAGAAGCATCCTAATCACTGTATTTTGCTTACTGACTGGCAAAATTCACTGGCAGTAAGATGAAACAAAATGCAAGAATATATAAAGCTATTTATGAAAATACACTTACTTAGTGCCGCTACGCCTAAGTCTGAAGTTAAAAACACTTATGTCTTCAAATCCCCAGTACCTAAGCGGTAACGAAATTCGCAACATATTTCTCGACTTCTTCGCCCAACGGGAACACCAAATTCTCCCAAGTGCTTCCCTCGTGCCAGAAGACCCAACCGTGCTGCTGACGATCGCGGGGATGCTACCATTTAAACCAATATTCTTGGGGCAGCGCACACCAGAGTTTAAGCGGGCTACGACTTCGCAAAAGTGTATCCGTACCAACGACATCGAAAATGTCGGACGCACCAAACGGCATCACACGTTTTTTGAGATGTTGGGCAATTTCAGCTTTGGTGATTATTTTAAAGAACAAGCGATCGCTTGGGGTTGGGAAATCTCTACGCGAGTCTTTGGCTTTTCCCCCCAAAATCTCGTTGTCAGCGTTTTTGAAGATGATGATGAAGCCTTTGAAATTTGGCGCGATCAAATTGGTGTGTCGGTAGCGAGAATTAAACGTTTGGGCGAAGATGATAACTTTTGGGTATCTGGCCCCACTGGCCCTTGCGGCCCTTGTTCGGAAATTTATTACGACTTCCACCCAGAACGCGGTGAGGAAAATATCGATTTAGAAGACGATACCCGATTCATCGAGTTTTACAACCTCGTCTTCATGCAGTATAACCGGGATGCTTCCGGGAATTTAACGCCACTGCAAAACAAGAACATCGACACCGGCATGGGTTTGGATAGAATGGCGCAAATTCTCCAAAAAGTGCCCAATAACTACGAAACTGACCTAATTTTCCCAATTATCCAAACAGCAGGGCAAATTGCTGGTGTTGATTACCACAGCAGTGATGAAAAAACTAAAACTTCCTTAAAAGTAATTGGCGATCATATTCGGGCTGTCATCCACATGATTGCTGATGAAATTCGCGCTTCCAATGTGGGAAGAGGTTATGTACTGCGGCGATTAATTCGGCGGGTGGTGCGTCATGGGCGATTAATTGGGATTTCTGGCGAATTTACTACCCAAGTTGCTGAAACTGCGATCGCTCTTTCAGAATCAGCTTACCCCAATGTGCGCCAACGGGAAGCAGCAATTAAAGCTGAGTTGCAACGGGAAGAATCAAATTTTCTCAGAACTCTGGATAGAGGCGAAAAACTTCTAGAAGAAATCATCCAAGAGGTGAAACAGCGAGGAGAAACTCAAATTAGCGGTGAAAGCGCATTTACCCTCTATGACACCTACGGATTTCCACTCGAACTGACTCAAGAAGTTGCTGAGGAAAATAATCTCACAGTTGATGAAGCGGGCTTTGATGCCGAAATGCAAAAGCAGGTGGAACGTGCCAAAGCAGCACATGAAACCATCGATTTAACTGTACAAGGTTCCCTCGACAAACTAGCAGAACACATTCAAGTCACCGAATTTATCGGCTATACCCAACCTGCTGCAACTGCGAAAGTCGAAGCGATATTAGTAGAAGGTGTTTGCCAAGAGGAAGCAGAAGCGGGGACAGAGGTGCAAATTGTCCTTGACAAAACGCCATTTTATGCTGAATCGGGGGGACAAATCGGCGATCGCGGTTATATCTCTGGTGATGGTATCCTTGTTCGGGTGGAAGACGTTAAAAAAGAATCTGATTTCTTTGTTCACTTCGGACGCATCGAACGCGGTACACTACGCGTAGGCGATCGCATCACCGCCCAAATCGATCCCGCTTGTCGCCGTCGCGCCCAAGCTAACCATACCGCAACGCACCTATTGCAAGCGGCATTGAAGAAAATTGTTGATGAGGGCATATCTCAAGCTGGTTCCCTAGTTTCCTTTGATAGGTTGCGCTTTGACTTCAACTGTCCCCGCGCGTTGACAGCAGAGGAAGTCCAACAAGTTGAGGAACAGGTGAACACTTGGATTGCCCAAGCACATGCTGCGAAAATAGAAGTACTACCTTTAGCAGAGGCGAAAGCTAGGGGTGCTGTTGCGATGTTCGGTGAAAAATATGGCGATGAAGTGCGGGTGATTGACTTCCCTAGCGTCTCAATGGAACTATGCGGTGGAACTCATGTGAGTAACACGGCTGAAATTGGTGTGTTCAAGATTATTTCTGAAGCTGGTGTGGCTTCTGGAGTGCGGCGCATTGAAGCTGTTTCGGGGCCAGCAATCCTAGATTATCTGAATTTACGGGATAAAGTAGTTAAAGATTTGAGCGATCGCTTTAAAGTTAAACCTGAAGAATTGCCAGACAGAATCACAAGTCTGCAAAGCGAACTGAGAAATAGCCAGAAAGAATTAGAAACCTTAAAGGTACAATTAGCGATCGCTAAATCTGACAGCTTACTACAAACAGCCCAAACCGTAGGCGGCCATAAAATTATTGTCGCCCAATTAGAAGATGTCGATCCAGAATCATTGAAAACCGCAGCCGAACGCTTATTGCAAAAAATCGGTAATGGTGCGGTGGTACTGGGTTCTGTTCCTGAAGCAGGGAAAGTTAGTATAGTTGCAGCTTTTAGTCCAGAAGTCAACAAAAAAGGACTGCAAGCTGGTAAATTTGTAGGTGCGATCGCTAAAATTTGCGGCGGCGGCGGCGGTGGAAGACCAAACCTAGCCCAAGCAGGTGGACGCGATGCCAGTAAATTACCAGATGCGTTAGCACAAGCGGAAAGTGATTTAAAATCCGCCTTAGGTTAACGGTATAGCGCAATTCCCCACCCTTAACTTGCGAGTGCGGTGGGGATTCTTGTTAAGAAGTAAAAAGTGCATTAGACGTAGGTTGGGTGGAGCGGAGCGCAACCCAACATATATCAGGATGTTGGCTTTGGCAAAGCCTCCAACGCCACTTGCTACAACGCGGGGAACCCGCAAGGGCGCTGTGGCTCCCCAACCTACAATTTTTTTGCTAGTGATATGGACACTATAAGACAATAACTTGATTGCTGGAGTCAATCTAAAATCTAAAATCTAAAATTGTGTTATCTAAACCATCTCAAACTCTAATTGATGACTTTTGAGAAAATCATGAGTGAAATGATCTACGACATTTGTATCAGCTAGTTCTAAATTATAAAAATCCACAGTTTCATGGTCAAAATGGGGCCCCGCGTGCCAAGTACCCTGATGTAGCTTGATAAAACAATTCCCCGGAATGCGGAAAGCAGCAATCTCTTCTAATACTGGTTCATTCACATCATTATGAGGAGGAGAAACCGCCATTAACCAGTCCTTCCCTTCCAAAGAACCCAGACATTGAGTGCATTCGACATGGCGAGTAATTTTGTGAAACTTTCGCCCTCTCTTCTGCAACCGCATAATATAAAATCGTGGAATTCCGTTTTGCAAGCTTAAGTGGGCATCTTCTCCATCGTAAGTTTTACCATCAAGACTTGCAAAAATCACTTGTCCATAAGGTCGAAAGTTTTCAGAAGTCACCCATTGTGCTTGCAATTGCTGCACTGTTTTTGATGTACTCATATCAAATCTTTGAGAGAGATTACTTAGGTTTATAAGAAGAATTCAGAACTCAGGAGTCAGAATTCAGAATTGAATTCTGTACGACTAGGTAATGAATATTGGTTTAAAACCTTGCCCCTTGTGGGCGAAAAAATTAAAATATTCTCGCCTTAAAAATCTATCCCTTTATGGGTAGAGTATTCTGAATTCTGTATTCTGACTCCTGTTTTATTTTCCCTCAAAATGACTAATAATTATTTAGCTAGCTAGATAACTACGTACTTGTTCCTTTTGGCGTCTCAGGAGACTGAGAGCTTTTTGCTCTATCTGACGCACTCGTTCTCGACTAATGCCCATGCGATCGCCAATTTGTGCTAAAGAAAGTTCATAGCCATCAGTGAGGCCAAAGCGTAAGGTTAATATTTCTCGCTGCTGGGGAGACAGTTTTGCCAACAAGTCTTGTAAGTCTTGGTGGAGAGATTCTTCAACGGCATAATCTTCTGGAGAAGGGCCATCATCTTCCAAGATGTCTTGCAATTCTGTATCTTGTTGTTCGCCAACTCGCGCTTCTAACGAGAAGGGTTGACGCGCCAAGTACAAACACTCTCTAACTTGACTAGGTGTCAAAGATAGCGCGGTGGCAATTTCACCAGTAGTCGGAACGCGACCTAACTGTTGAGATAATTCTCGCTGTACCCGTTTAATTTTATTCAGTTTTTCAAAGACGTGAATCGGTAAACGAATTGTACGTCCTTGTTGAGCGATCGCTCGGGTGATTCCTTGACGAATCCACCAATAAGCGTAGGTAGAAAACTTATAACCAAGAGCAGGATCAAATTTATCCACTCCTCGCTCTAAACCCAAAGTACCTTCTTGAATTAAATCCATAAATTCCAAGTTGCGGTGCTGGTATTTTTTCGCCACAGCTACCACTAACCGGAGATTAGCCTGAATCATTTTCTGCTTGGCTTGGTGCCCTTGATTTAGCTGTTGTTCTAGCACCTCAACACTTGACTCCACCTGATCTGCCCATTCTTGCAGCGTGGGTTCGCGATCTAATTTTACAGCCAATTCTTCTTTTGCAGCTAGTAAATTCATCATCTGCTGCACGTGTTGGGCAAAAATAACCTCTTGTTCGCGAGTCAACAAATCTACACGCCCGATCTCTTGCAGATAACTACGCACAATATCATCTGTAGCTCGAGGTCTTTTATCTGCGGCTAAACTTTTTTTCTTCGTTTTTTGAACTTCGGTATGTGGAGATGTTAAGTTGCTCATGGTTATTTGCTCCTCTGTAACCTCATCAATTTATTGGTATCAAGTCTAGATATTCAGACCCATAGCCATTTCACACTGCTAATCAATCAATTGGCAATACTGATGAATTCTGGTCTATGATACATTACAAGTCAATTGTTGGAGATAATAAACCCAAAATCAACCCACCCATTAATAATAACATCATCAGCAGTCACAAATCAATTGCCTAAAGATATGATCGGTATATCCTTAGAAATAATTACACTCCTTTTTTCTAGATTTTTGCACATTTTCAAACACAATTATGTTTTAGTTTAATTATTCAATTTAGTTCCTAAAAAAATAAAAATTTTACTGAAATGATGATTTTGCAATCCCAGAAATAAATTTCTCACAGGAACTATCAAGATAAGTAATATTTATTCAATCACAAACAATTATTTATTGGAGTGTTAATAGTCTACTGATACTTCCATGTAATTCTCATTCAGTAAAAATTAAATCTAAAATACCCATTTTTGATCTCTATTTTTTTGCTAGATAATCTAATCATCTGAAGACGGGTAGGTAGGAGGCGATCGCTAAGGATGAAAGCAAGCACTTTTCTTATCCCTCCGCTAAAGAATAACTTTCTTTTTGAGTCTGGTATTAAGAATTTAGGATGACCAAGATGCAGGTATCTGCCACAATTGCCCTTGAGTCATACTACACGCAGATATCCGCATGAAATTTGGTATTATCAATGTAATTACTCCTGAAAACATTTTCTAGACTAACAGTGGTAACACTAACACCAAGTATTATCCTTGGCAAGATCGGGAACAGCTGCGATCGCCAGCAAGATTTTAATTGAAGCGGGTAGTTGACTGTTATGACTTCCACTTCCAATACGGTTCGGTTAAGGTTTTTTGATGAAAACTTTAGATCGCTAAAGATGCGATAATACAAAGACGCGATAAATCGGCGTCTCTACAACGAGCAGTCTGGCGATTCATCGCGTCTCTTGCCTTAACCAAACAGTATTGCATCACTTTCGTAGATATTGGCTAAGAAAAGCATTCACTTCATTGGCGCATAATCCGACATTAACCGTTTTTCCTGCAATTCTGAGAATATCTAATCCTTGACCATTGTTGCGGGGGTCTGGATCGAGTATAGATACATATATTTCATGTATTCGACGATCTTCAGCGATCGCTAAAGCACATGATGGTGTGCGTCCATGAAAAGAACAAGGTTCAAGTGTGACATACATTTTCAAGAAGTTGAAAGCTTTGCCTTGAATCTGTTGAAGTGCATCAGCCTCAGCATGGTGTTTTCCCGGTATCCGCGTGTATCCTTGAGCTATTATTTCTTGAGCATCTACAATTACACAGCCGACTGGTGGATTCGGCAAACATTCAGGCATTGCTTTTCTGCTTTGAGTTAAAGCAGCTAGCATAAATATTTCATTCATGTTTGAGCGTAAATTATTGAGTTGAAGAAGAATTCAGAAGTCAGAATTCAGGAGTCAGAATCAAGACGCTCTCTACGAGACGATGCGCGTAGAGAAGCCATGCCGCCTCTCCAAGAGTTGGCTTTACGCTGCGCTATCCGCTAGTCATACAGAATTCATTCTGTTAGCGGTAGCGGGGCGTTTAGCCCATTCTGACTCCTGACTCCTGAATTCAGTTCGATAAATTACACTACCAAGAATTGGTTATCTCTGGTTAAAAAAGTTTATATATTAAAACTGAGTAACTGTCACACTAATACCAGTACCAGAATCCAGTTTAGGAACCTTGAGGTACTCAATTGGCTCAGTACTTTGAGAACTTTGGGTACTTGCTGGCTGCTGACATTGCTTAAAAAAAGAGCCTGGGTCATTTATTAACTCAAGCGGGCTAATTTTTGGGCATCCTCGCTCTCGCGTTAGCGAAACTGATTCAGCAGTTTGTTGGGGATTATTAGCCTGTCCGATAAAATTATTCCATGTACTGTTAATCGTGGCTGGTTGTGTGAATAAAACTTGAGCTTGATTGCGATCGCTAGTTGTATTGAGAATATTCTCTTCATTGCCATAGGCACTCTGGGAAAGAGTAAGTGCGCTAATCACAACGACTAAGGTGATGAAAGAGGATTTCATAATTTAATCTCTCAAACATTTAATATCAGTTTAATAATTACGATTGGCTAGATACAGAAACCAAAAAATAACAGCCTAGTTTAAGTATTCCAAGCTAGCACAGATAGTTAAGAACTATAGCTAAACTTCATTAAAAATATAGTGGAGTCTAATTAGATGTAGACTTTTGTCTGGGAAGATGTTTTGATACAACTGGCAGTATTCGTCCACAAATTTTACTGTGAGCGCAGGTGGGCAAGGCTTAACCATACTCTCTGTCTCAGTTTTTGCGATCGCATTTAATTATGCTTTAGCGAGAGTGATAAAAAATGGTTAAGTTGAAACGCTTATTCCATAGGCATTTTACCCCACCCCTCCCCGCACGGCTACGGTGTACACACAAGTGGTATCTGCAAGGGTTTCAAGCTTTTTAGACCCAATAAAATTGTCATTACGAACGGAGCGAACTAATCGCAAAAACTATAGGATTATCAATACCTTCGCCAATTTACGAGGATGAGATGATGATGCTTTAACCATTAACTCCCTTTTATCTGAGGCTTGGCAAAAACAATCAGCCCTAAAAATTCCTTTGAGGTTTCTCACAAGGTTTTTTTAACGTATTCACAGCAGGATAAGGGTTTCAGATTCCAAAATACCTTTTTGACGAAATGCTTATCTATACTTGATTTTGCCAGTTTTACCAAAATTTATCTATGCTCTTATTTTGGCAAAGGTATTGATTATGCGATTGCTTGTCTGCCACACGCTGCGCGAACGTCGTTCCTCCTCTCTAGGAAACGCACTCGCGTTCGCAATGACGGGTCTCCCGGAGCAATCCAACAGCCCAGACTAGAGGACTAAACCAAGCGTCAGGTGGAATTTTACGACTTGTGTGTACACCGTAGCCCCGCACGGAGAGAGGCGGTTTTGGCTTTAGACAAAACCGGGGTAGGGTGACATGGATCGTAATGGTAAGTGAGTGAAATCAGAATCACGTCTTGACGAGAGTTTCACATTAAGTTGACACCAATGAGCATTGCTGTACCTCTACCTTATTCCCTGTACTCTGCTTCCAAAAACCCCTTTATTGCCTCAACCGAAATGCTAACAGCAGGGTTTTTATAAATCCCATCTAGGGTTTGTTTCAAAGCCTCCACACTACCTGTTTTAAGAGCATTCCACAATTTATCCTTCAAAGCAGGATCGCGCTTAATATGTTGTTCAATTTTTTTAACTATAGCCGTTTGTTTCTCTTCCTTTGTCTTAGTTGGATAACTCCGATCCAATTGAACAAGTAAATCCTGAATGTCTTGTGCTGCTTTGGCTAGATTTACCTCTTGAGCATGGTTATGGGTAACATTACCTGTGTAATCTCGTCCAGCAAAGCCACCAGAAAATGAGGGATTATTAAAGGTATATGTTGGTACAGTTTCATCTTTTTTAATTACTTGCAATGATGTAGAAATAGTACGCTCGTAAGGTTGTTTACCTTTCTCAGTATAACTAACTTCTATGTAAATAGGTACGTCAGTGCCACTTGCCAGAGGACATACTTGAAGAAAAAATGTTACAGTTTCACCTGTTAGTAAACGACCTAAAGAAACATCTTCATGACATTGAAATTGACCCATAGCTTTAACTTTAACTAGCTCCACTGCGATTAAGTCTATTAGCGGCTACATTAAGAGCCGATTGATTTTCAATCACTTGTTTGACATAAAAACCCTGTTCTGTGGAACTCATAGCATCAGTCAATAACCCGATAATATTATAGGTGGGACTAATGCCTTGAAAATCCAAAGTTCTCTGTCTAGTGGCAGAAAATTTATCATCTTCTGGAAAATTCTTAGTATGTTGATAGCGAATATTAGCCAAACTCAGTTGCAAATCTGCTTCAACTTCAGTCTGAATAATTGATTTATTTTTATCAAAAGATTTATGGGGTTTACCAGTAGGAAAATAAAACTGTATATCCTCTAAACCAGAGAGTGTTTTGTGAAAAACAACTTTCATTTTTCCTGTAATAATACTCTCATTATTGACAGGATCAATGCGGTTTTCAAATTGAACTAGGAAGATGCAACGACGGTCTTTATATGCTTCGTTTTCGATTTGAATTTTCCGCCAAGAGATTGTCCGTTCATCTTCTGCTATAGAGGCATTATCCCTTAAATTAATATTTTCGACTCGACCCCAACTTACAGGAAATTTTAGTTCTAATAACTCAATTTTACTAACTTGTAATTTGGGCAATTTATCTTTGTAATTATCAGATGTTTCTGGTTGATTCCATTGAATTGCTATTTCTAATCCTCGCCTATCTGTTGCTTGATGAAAACAAACAACTAACTGAATTGGAAAGAAATTGCTATCAGGATTTTTTAGTAGATTGTAACTTAAACTAATATGTTTTTTGTGTGCATTTCGCTCGTCATTTCCACTTAAAAGAGGTTGTTCATTTATATCATCAACTAACCGGATAGCCGTATCATTAGGATTGAGAATAATTGGACTGGATAAGACATCTTCGGTCAACTTAATTCCTGCTGCACCTTTTAAGACTAAAAAACCTGCATGAAATTTATCTGCTGAACGATATTTGGGACGATAATATCTTTCAAGCCGTTCATAGTCCTCACCTTGAAGGCTCATATCAATGTCCAACTGTCCTTGTAAAGAAGATAATCTGACTTGATAATTTCCATCGGAATCTAGAGTAATATGACCTTTCAAGATTTCCGTTATCTGAACTTTGTCAAAGCTAGGAAGCACTGGTAGAGGTGGCTTTTCTTGAAGAGCTTGCTTTTTTATTTTTCTGCTGGCATAAATTTCATATCCAACTAATCCTCCTCCTGTCAACAAACCGAATAATTTTATTCCTAGACGATTGTTAGGAATGGCTAATAAACTGATTACCAAAATGAAGCTTCCAATCAAAATTGGTTTCCAAGCAATACTCCTAACAATATGGATACAATCAGAGCAATGATAAGGTTCTTCTCCACATTCAGTATCACTAAGATTCAGTTTAGTAAACTCTGTAGTTAGCAATTTTGGTTTACTGTTCCCATTCTCTTGTTGATTTTTGTGACTCACCGATGTGAAAAAAGTATGGCTATCACACATAAGTCTTCCACAGTGATGACAGATATATGCAATATCTGTAGTTTTACACTTATAGCAGCGTGCTTTTGGAGCATTTTTCAGAAGTTGTGCGCCCATGATTTTTTCTTTTCCTTCATCTCATTTTTACAGTCCGGTAGCTGGTCCTTGTTGAACTCTTTCTAACTGCTTGCGGAGTTCCCGTTGTAAAGCATTCATTCTTTGTATTAAAATATCGCTACGACGAGGAAGTTTTCCTAGCAAATACATCGTCAACTTTCCAGTTGTTTCTTCCTGTTTGTATTCTATTTTTCCTCGAACAGTTACCAATGTTTTCTTTTCTTCTCCAGGGATAACAATCCATAAAGTCATTGTATCTATCCCTTCTGAACGTTCTGCATATATTAACCACTTTTGTTCGGTAATATTAATCTGACTATTTGACTGATTAGAACTTTGATTTCGAGATGGTGTTAGTGTTATGGAATCACTTGAAAATCCTTGAGATTTTAAGACATTTTTAATAATTCTTAGATTTTCCTCAGTTGGTAAGACATTATTAAAAATGAACTCTTGTGCAGTAGATCGAATTCTTTTTTTAAATGCTTCATTAAGATTTAAGTTAAAATTAGTAACAATTCGGCTTTTAAACTCACTATACTCTTTTTTATATTCACCAACTTTACTATTACTGTTGTTATTAAATCCGTAGAATCTAGTTTGCAATCCCGATAGGAGTAGGTCTGGAATTTCAATTTCAATTTCTCCTTTTAAATTAGGTTCCTGGTAAAGCTCACCAGGCTGAATAATTCCAAGTAACATCTTGATTTCATAATTTTGCCACTGAGCATTTGAATTTTCCAATTCTGCCTGCTTTAACTTAGTTATCAAAGCATCAGTTGATTGAGAAATCCATTCCAAACTTTTAGTGAGGGGATTATAGACGATATTTAGAGGATTGGAAACATTATTTTCTGTAGATGTATTCTGAGACTCAATAAAATTGAGACCAAAATTACGAAAAGATGTCAGAGTAGGCCATTCAATTGATAATCTTTTTATTCGAGGTAATTCAGGTAATTTAAATTCAATAGGTAAAGCTAGCCGAACTTTAATTTCTATAAATAATTTTCCTTTTAATAAATCGTCGTCTACTCCAAATCCTGATTTGATTTTTCTAGAAATGTTATCAGCAATATTATTGACAAGATCGCCCCTGTTGTATTGTTCCATTAAATTTTTTGAGGAATTCCAGAGGATTTTATCTTCTTGAGAAAACCTCAGATCATTGTAATCATCTAATACCTGTATTTCTAGATAAATAGGCTTAAATTCAGGGGTGATAGGCCGGTAGTCATATTCGATAATACACAGATGTTTATCCTCACCTAATTGTTTTATCTTAGACAAGGTATTGTTAGCAACAGGAATTAGAAGCGGTACAGACTGATTTTGTTGATTTTCAGATAACAAACTTTCTAAGTCTGTCTTGTCATAATTGCTGATTACTAAATGTCCAATGAGAGCCTGAACTTCTTTTTCTGAAGAGCTATTACTTATTTGTTTTGCAACATCTTGAATTGCTTTTTGATTAAAATGCTTATGACCATCATAGGGAATGATAACTTCGATTTTTCCTTTCGGAGCTTCTTTTTCCTCAAGAGATTCATTACTATCAATATATTTTTCATAGTAATAAGTTTCTATCAGCTTGATAGTTGAGGGGCTGACACGAGCATAAATCGTCATTTCTATCCTCCTAGTTGATGGGTAAAATGCATCCAAAACACTCATTTAGAAAGATTTCGACTCTGCTTAGTTAACTAGTATAATAAAGCATATAAAAATTTATTTAGTTTAATTATTATTCATGATTTTTTTATAGTTTGAGTGCTTCCACATATTTTTTTACAAATATTTATTTGTATTGTAGATGATTCTACACATCAGTGATGCCGGGTCGCAGTTGAGAACGTAGGCATCATTGCACGGCTAAAATCGCAGTACAGTTGTAGCAGACGTGTTATACCCTGCTTGTGGAACACAAGACAATGGCTAGATACCCAACTACCCCAACTATTTATAGTTAACCAACTTAAAAACGGTAAATTCCAGAAAAATTACTTATAAAATATAACGAATGGCAATTTTCTATCTGTAAGCTTTTATTAGCAAAGTTTTCAGGCTTGACATGACGGCTGGTGACAGCTTTACAGCGCTTCCCGCTATTATGCAATACAGTTTTTCTTCTTGCCCCTCTCCTAGCATAGCTTTCAGCTTTGAGGATGTACCTCATAGCTGCCGGAAGTGCTGTATTACCCCATTAGTGGCAAACGAGAGTGAATTTTTTCCAGGGGATCTGGGCTAGGGAATCCTCACCTAGTCAGAACACTAGCTAATATCGAGCAAAAAAGACATATAAATGTTGTCTAAAACTTTTACAAATACTGGGATATAAATTTCTGGACAAGTCTATTGATTATCTTCCCTAATTGTGAGCGCAGGTATTTCTTTGCCAGGAGAGTGAGTATCATTAGTTGACGAACACCCTGCATGTAGTGAGTTTTACACCTGTTTTCATTTATCTAGACCACACTTTTAGAAATCCCCGAACCCATACCCTACAAAAAACGAAAAACTGCCTGAAAGCCTTATCTAATCGAAAGTGTGATTAGTGAGTACATCATTAATACATATTAATAAATGCGATATTGCAAATGCAATACTAATATTTGCAGTATTTATTTAAAGTTAACTAAAGAGCCGAAACTCATTAATAATTCATACTTTAAACAAGGGTAAACCCTAACTATGACTCCTGAATTTTCCAATTTTAATACACTAGCTTCCTGGCTCTGGGTATTTATAATTTTCCTACTTACGTGTTCTGATAATGCAGTTTAGAGACGGGGACAAAAATCCAATTATGAACAAAACCTTTGCAACCATCGATGGGAATGAAGCTGTCGCCCGTGTTGCTTACAAACTAAATGAAGTGATTGCCATTTATCCCATCACCCCCTCTTCAGCAATGGGTGAATGGGCAGACGCTTGGTCAGCAGAACGTCGTCCCAACCTCTGGGGTACTATTCCCAGTGTCGTGCAGATGCAGAGCGAAGGTGGGGCGGCTGGTGCTGTACATGGGGCATTGCAAACAGGTTCTCTAAGTACCACCTTCACTGCATCTCAGGGATTATTGTTGATGATCCCCAACTTTTATAAAATTGCTGGTGAACTGACTAGCGCTGTGGTTCACGTTGCTGCTCGTTCTTTGGCTACCCATGCTCTATCGATTTTTGGCGACCATAGCGATGTAATGGCAGCTCGGGCGACTGGTTTTGCTATGCTGTGTTCGGCTTCGGTGCAAGAAAGTCAAGATTTTGCTCTTATTGCCCATGCTGCTACTCTAGAGACGCGAGTCTCGTTTATGCACTTCTTTGACGGTTTCCGTACCTCACATGAAGTACAGAAAGTCAAATTGCTTTCAGATGACGATTTGCGATCGCTCATCCACGATCATCTCATACTTGCCCACCGCAGCCGCGCCCTCACCCCAGATCGTCCAGTCTTGCGGGGGACTGCCCAAAACCCTGATGTCTACTTCCAAGGAAGAGAAGGCGCTAACCCTTACTACAACGCTTGTCCAGATATTGTCCAACGGATCATGGATGAATTTGGAGAACGCACGGGGAGGCATTATAAAATCTATGAATATTACGGTGCTAACGATGCCGATCGCGTTATCGTTATTATGGGTTCAGGCTGTGAAACCGTCCATGAAACAGTAGATTACCTAAACGCCCGTGGTGAAAAACTTGGTGTAGTCAAAGTGCGACTTTACCGCCCCTTTGATGTCCAAAAGTTTGTTGCAGTATTACCAACTAGTGTACAAGCGATCGCAGTTCTCGACCGCACCAAAGAAGCAGGTAGCGCTGGTGAGCCTTTGTATTTAGATGTTGTGGCTGCTATCCATGAAGGGTGGGGAGATAAGAGAGCAGGGGAGCAAGGGAGCAGAGGAGCAGAGGAGCAATTAGGATTAGATTCCCCTCTGCCCCTCCGCCCCTCCGCCCCTCTGCCTAAAATTATTGGTGGTCGTTACGGTCTTTCGTCTAAGGAATTTACGCCGGCGATGGTGAAGGGGATTTTTGATAATCTTGCCGAAGCTAAACCGAAGAATCATTTTACGATTGGGATTAATGACGACGTTAGTCACACTTCTCTCAGCTTTGACCCCAAATTCTCCACAGAATCGGATAATGTTGTCAGAGCAATGTTTTATGGATTAGGTGCGGATGGCACTGTTGGGGCTAACAAAAACTCTATCAAGATTATTGGTGAAGAAACTGACAACTACGCCCAAGGCTACTTTGTCTTTGACTCCAAAAAATCTGGTTCAATGACCGTTTCTCACCTCCGCTTCGGTAAAGAGCCAATTCGCTCCACCTATCTAATTGACCAAGCTAACTTTATTGGTTGCCATCACTGGGGATTTCTAGAACGCATAGATATTTTAAAAGCTGCTATTCCTGGGGCGACTTTGCTGCTTAATAGTCCATACAATGCAGATACCGTCTGGGAATATTTGCCGTTGAAAGTGCAGCAGCAAATTATCGAAAAGCATTTGAAGTTATACGTAATTAATGCTAGCCAGGTTGCCCGTGAAAGTGGCATGGGTGGCAGAATTAACACTATTATGCAGGTATGCTTCTTTGCTTTAGCTGGTGTCTTGCCCCAAGAAGAAGCCATAGCTAAAATCAAACAAGCCATTGAAAAAACCTATGGTAAAAAAGGCGTAGAAGTTGTCCGCATGAACTTGCAAGCCGTAGACAATACCTTAGACAACTTACATAAAGTAGATGTCCCCCAGACAATCCCCACTCCCCATTCCCTACTCCCTACTCTCCACTCCCCACTTAATTCCGCCCCCGAATTTGTGCGAGAAGTTCTAGGCAAAATTATGATTTGGGAAGGTGATGATTTACCTGTTAGCACATTACCAGTTGATGGCACATTTCCCGTCGGGACTGCCAAATGGGAAAAACGTAACGTTGCCGAAGAGATACCTGTGTGGGAGCCGGATGTGTGCGTTCAATGTGGGAAGTGCGTCATGGTTTGTCCCCATAGCGCCATCCGTGCCAAGGCTTATCAAGCAGATGAGTTAGTTAATGCGCCAGGAACCTTCAAATCAACTCCTGCAAAAGATAAAGATTTTGCCAATCAAAAATTTACCATTCAAGTTGCCCCAGAAGATTGCACGGGATGTACTATTTGTGTAAATGTTTGCCCTGCTAAAGATAAATCTGAGCCATCGCGGAAAGCGATTAATATGGCACAGCAGTTGCCTTTACAAGAGCAAGAGCGGAAAAATTGGGATTTCTTTTTGAGTTTACCTAATCCTGATAGGCGATCGCTAAAATTAAACCAGATTCGCCAACAACAACTGCAAGAACCCTTATTTGAATTCTCTGGTGCTTGTGCAGGTTGTGGTGAAACACCTTATTTAAAATTATTAACACAATTGTTTGGCGATCGCGCCGTCATCGCCAATGCTACAGGTTGTTCTTCAATTTATGGTGGCAATCTCCCCACAACTCCTTGGACAACCAACGCCGAAGGACGCGGCCCCGCATGGTCTAATAATCTATTTGAAGATAACGCCGAATTTGGTTTTGGCTTCCGCCTCTCCCTCAACAAACAAGCCGAGTTTGCAGCCGAGTTGTTGCAACAATTGGGCAGTGAAATAGATGAAAACCTTACTCAGTCAATCCTGAAAGCTGAACAAAAATCTGAGGCTGACATTTGGGAACAGCGCGAAAGGATAGAACTATTACAGCAGAGGTTAGATGAAATCGTCACTCTTGACCCCAATCTCAAATCTAAAATTCAAAATCTCAAATCTCTTGCAGACTATTTGGTGAGAAAAAGCGTCTGGATTGTTGGTGGTGACGGTTGGGCTTATGATATCGATTTTGGCGGTATCGATCATGTAATTGCTAGTGGTCGAAATGTCAATATTTTGGTGATGGATACAGAAGTGTATTCTAATACAGGCGGTCAATCTTCTAAAGCTACGCCAAAAGCCGCAGTTGCCAAATATGCCGCCAGTGGTAAGCCAGCACCTAAAAAAGACTTAGGGATGATTGCCATGACCTACGGAAATGTCTACGTAGCGAGTGTAGCCCTTGGTGCGAGAGATGAACATACCCTCAAGGCATTTTTAGAAGCAGAGGCTTATGACGGGCCATCACTGATTATTGCTTACAGCCATTGCATCGCCCACGGCATCAATATGACTACAGGGATGAATCATCAGAAAACTCTGGTAGAATCAGGTCGTTGGTTGTTGTATCGGCATAATCCAGAGTTGCTTAACCAGGGTAAAAATCCTTTGCAATTGGATATGCAATCGCCTACGCAATCTGTAGAACATTCGATGTATCAAGAAAATCGTTTCAAGATGCTGACTAAGAGCAAACCAGAGGTAGCCAAGCACTTGTTAGAACAAGCCCAAGTTGAAGTCGATGCACGTTGGCAGATGTACCAATATTTAGCAAAGCGCGAGACTATCTAGACATCTAAAATGGTTTTCTTAAGGAGCTAGGAGGTAAGGGAACTCCAAGAAATAAATTATCCAATATTGTGGGGTGGGCATCTTGCCATTGATGTCAACTTAAGTTGGAAATAGCTTAACTGTTGGCTTCCATGCCCGCCCGGAAATAAATTTCCGGGCTAATCGGCTTAAGTCTACTGAAGTAGACTGGAGATTTTTGGCGATATTTAGTCATCTTTAGATGACTTTAGCTATGAGGCGGGAATTTCAATTTCCGACGGACGAGCGGTTTTACGTTAAGTTGACACCAATGAGCAATGCTGTGCCCCTACCGCGTGGTCTATTTACCTGAAAATAGCTGTAACTGATCATAAAACCTATATACAAACAGACTTTCAACCCAGTCCCCAGTCCCCTGCCATAACACACCTTGAAAGGGCTACCTATAGAACAAGTCTAATGAGCCACAGCCCCACCTGTTGGCTTCACTTTTTTGAGGAATAAAACGGCAATGCCACTGAGTAATAATGCAATACCAATAAAGTAGAAACAATCGTTAAAAGCCAGCACAAATGCTTCCCGACGGACTATATTTGATATAGATGCGATCGCTTGATTATGAGCGGTATTTAAATCTGCCCCTCGACTGATAAAATACTGGGTCATTTGGTCAATTCGCTGTTGAGTTTCTGGATTATATAAAGATACTCCATCACCCAATCTATTCGAGTGGAATTGCTCTCTATTACTTAATAAAGTTGCTAAAGATGCAATTCCGATAGAACCGCCCATATTCCGCATCATATTAAATAAACCACTCGCTGAACCTGCTTCTTTTGGATTCAAACCAGCAGTGGCAATAGAACTAAGTGGTACCATAATTAGAGGTTGTCCCATTGCTCGCACAAATTGCGACCATCGTAATTGCTCTAATCCAGTTTCATGAGTCATTCCAGAGTTCATAAATGCACTGATGGAAAACAAAGTCACACCAACAGCCACCATTAAACGCACATCAATGCGTTGCATTACTCTGGGGATGAGAGGAATAATAAATAGTTGGGGAATACCAGCCCAAATCAATACTTCGCCAATTTGTAGCGCATTATATTGTTGAATTTGAGCAAGATATAGAGGTAAAATATAAATTGAACCATATAATCCTACCCCTAGCGATACATTAACAATACTGGCTAAACCAAAGTTACGCCGAAGTAAAAGTCGCAAATTAATAAATGGTTGTTTACGAGTTAGTTCTATTAAAAAAAATATCGTTATAAAAATTACTGCTAGTATACTTAAACGTACAATAAATGCTGAACTAAACCAATCTTTGCGGCTACCTTCTTCTAAAACAACTTGCAGGGAACCTAGCCCAATTGCCATCGCAATAATTCCCCACCAATCACCTTGTTTCAGTAAATTAATTTGGGGTAGCTCTTGCTTAATTCCATACCAAACGCCAGCTAGCATTAATATCCCTGGAATTACATTTATATAAAAGTTGTATTCCCAACCAAAATTTTCTGTTAACCACCCTCCTATTGTCGGGCCAATTGAAGGCGCAAAAACTGCACTAAAACCAAATGCAGCCAGTCCAATTGATTGCTTAGATTGAGGTAAAGTCGTTAAGACAACTGTCATCGCAGTGGGAATTAACACTCCTCCACTAAAACCTTGTAAGGCGCGGAATAAAATCATAGAATTTAGATTCCACGACCAAGCACAGCAGATAGAAAATAAAATAAATAGTGCAGTATTTACTAACAGATAACGCCGCAGAGAAAATACCCGTGATAACCATCCTGTTAGAGGAATTACCACAATTTCTGCTACAAGATAGGCTGTAGAAATCCAAGAACCTTCTTCTAGAGTCGCTCCTAGACTTGCTTGAATATCTTGCAGCGAAGCATTAGTTATTTGAATATCTAATACTGCCATAAATGCACCAAGCATACTAGCTAATACACCAATCCAGGTTCTTAGTGGTACACGCTCTGGAGGTGCTTGTTGATGAATTACACCAGTATTAGCCATAGTGTTTTTCCTATTTCCAAATTCAGTAGCAAAAAATCTCTTATTAAATCTTATCTTTCTTTCTGATGGCTAAATTAAAATATTAATATAGCATTTCCCAACCTAGTACATCCGTAAGGGCACGGCAGTGCCCATTGGTGTCAACTTAACGCGAAACTGTTTGTCCGCCGGGAATTGAAATTCCCGTCTCATAGGCAAAGTCATCTGAAGATGACTAAATATCGCCAAAAATCTCCAGTCTACTGAAGTAGACTTTAGCTAAAAGCCAAAAAAATTTATTTATGGGCGGGCATGGAAGCCAACAGATAACCTCTATCCGAGGCGGAGAGAGGCTTTGAAACCTGAGTTTAGTTTTTCTCTGCTTGTATGAAACTACCTTGTCTTAGCGTCGCGGCAAGTAGGTTAGGTTTTTTGTAGAACTTGCTACATGATGTGAAAAGTCAGTGCTACTTTAACAGGTGTTGCATCTATAAGGAAAATTGATGTAAAACTAACCAGACAATAAAGACTGAATTTCTCCCTGGATATTGCCACGGGCAGATGGTTCGGCGAACTCTAACATTAAAGGCGTAAAGTAGATATGCGATCGCCTTAAAAATCCCTCTAAAACCTGTTGACGACCTTTGATATAATCTTCTTCTGCCACCCAGGCATATTCCTGGCGAATGGCATGGGTGTATTCTTGATATTGCACTGGGTCAGTAGCCAAAATCCCTAAATCTGCATCAAGTAAAACTTGGCTATCATAATCATTCACCGCAGCTTGATGGTCTTTAGTGTTCAGAATCAGACGGGTGACAGTAGTGATGATAGTTTCTGGAATACCCAAATTACTCAGCAATTCAGAAGCATAGTCCGCACTTCGTTCTTCATTATCTTGAGCTTGAGAGTCATACACTACATCGTGAAACCAGGCAGCTAGTTGAACAGCTGCTAAGTTATTGGTGTAGCCTTGCAAAATCTGAATTGTGCTGAGAATGCGATCGACGTGTTTCAGTGTATGGTAGTAGCGACCAGGAGTAGAGTAAGCTGCAACCAAAGGATAAAAGGCTTTATCAGCCGCTACCTGGTCAACGCCAAAGGGTTGGAGTGTGTGTTGCCAGTTAGAAAATAAAATATGCGTGAGGTTTTCTGTAGGCATAAATTTAGTATTGACGCTCTTAGTATGACTGAGCTAATCTCTTGTGTTGCAATATCTGTGTATCAAATTAGAAATAGATCAACAAAAGGATAACATTTGTTATTGAATTGGGCATTGGGAAAGAGGAGGTAGGAGGCAGAAGGCAGGAGGCAGGAGGTAGGGGGTAGGGGGCAGGGGGCAGGAGGTAGAAATTCTTTAATTTTGAATTGAGTTCCCCACTGCCTACTAAATATGACGTGAATTCGATTACTCATATAATATCTAGCCAATTTGCTCAATCAAAAAACCTCTCCCTGGTTTTACTATGCAAAACCGTCCCTCTCCGAATCGGAGAGGGACAGACTTGAACTAAAGTTCAAGGCAGGGAGAGGTTCGTTGAACTCACGTTAAATATGGTGACTGCGAAATGAAAGCGTCAAAATAGAAGACACAGGGTTTATACAAAAAGCCTTGCCTTGATTAACGGAGTTTATTATCAGTGGTATTACAAGTACAAACAAGCACCTACGAAACTAAAACCCAAGAAATTGCTAAACAACTTCTCGCAGCAACGCAGGAAAATCGTTCGTTTTTTTCTTCCCTGCGGGATCAAATGCGCTGGGATGATAAATTACTAGCTTGGGCGATGAGTAATCCTGGCTTGCGGGTGCAACTATTTCGCTTTATAGATACACTACCTGCTTTACACAGTAAATCAGAAATTGCCTCACATTTACAAGAATATCTCGGCGATGAATCTGTAGAATTACCAGCAGCTTTGAAGGGGATGCTTAACTTTGCTAATCCCGACTCTGTACCAGGACAAGTTGCTGCTACAACTGTTGGTACAGCGGTTGAGACTCTCGCCCATAAATATATTTCTGGGGAAAATATTAAACAAGTCATCAAAACAGTTGAACGACTGCGAAAAGAGAAAATGGCTTTCACCATCGACTTACTTGGTGAAGCCGTAATTACAGAAGCGGAAGCGCAGTCTTATCTAGAACGCTATCTAGAATTAATGCAACAATTGGTGGAAGCATCAAAGAATTGGTCAGCTATCCCGGCTATTGATGAGGCTGATGGCGAAGCAATCCCAAAAGTTCAGGTTTCTGTGAAATTAACGGCGTTTTATTCCCAATTTGACCCATTAGATGCTAAAGGTAGTGAGGAGCGAGTTAGCGATCGCATCCGTACTCTCTTACGTCGTGCTAAAGAGTTGGGCGCAGCTGTGCATTTTGATATGGAACAGTATGCGTATAAGGATATAACTCTCAGCATCCTGAAAAAACTGTTACTAGAAGAAGAGTTTCGGCAACGTACAGATATTGGCATCACAATTCAAGCATATCTGCGTGATAGTGAGCAAGATGTCAAAGACGTAATTTCTTGGTTGAAACAGCGCGGTTATCCCCTAACAATCCGTTTGGTCAAAGGCGCATACTGGGATCAAGAAACCATCAAAGCAGCCCAAAAGCATTGGAAACAGCCAGTTTACAACGATAAAGCGGCAACTGATGCGAACTTTGAAACCATCACTCAGCTATTGTTAGAAAATCATCAATATGTCTATTCTGCCATTGGTAGCCATAACGTGCGATCGCACTCTCGCGCCATTGCCATTGCTGAAAGCTTAAATGTCCCTCGCCGTCGCTTTGAATTACAAGTTCTGTACGGTATGGGTGATAAAGTTGCCAAGGCGTTGGTTGACAGGGGTTATCGGGTAAGAGTTTACTGTCCCTACGGTGAATTATTACCTGGGATGGCGTATTTAATTCGGCGGTTGTTGGAAAATACCGCTAACAGTTCTTTTTTACGGCAAAATCTCGAAAATCGACCAATTGAAGAGTTATTAGCGCCGCCAATTGTCAAAGAAGAAAAAAACTCTTTAACTCCTAACTCTCATTTCCTCGGTGCGGCTGATACCGATTACGCTGAAGAAGAGGTGAGAACAAAGACGGCGCAAGCTTTCCAAAACGTTCGTCAACAGCTGGGTAAAACTTATTTACCTCTAATTAATGGCGAGTATGTCAACACGCCAGAATTTGTTGATTCTCTCAATCCTTCTAAGTTCAGTGAAGTAATTGGTAAAGTTGGGTTGATTAGCGTTGAACAGGCCCAACAGGCGATGCAAGCTGCGAAAGCGGCGTTTCCTGGGTGGAAGAAAACACCAGCCAAACAACGCGCTGATATTTTGCGGAAAGCGGGAGATTTGCTGGAACTCCGCCGCGCCGAATTTTCAGCTTGGATAGTGTTGGAAGTTGGGAAACCAGTTAAGGAAGCTGATGGAGAGGTTTCGGAAGCGATAGACTTCTGTCGATACTACGCTGATGAGATAGAACGTTTAGACGAAGGTGTGAATTACGACATACCTGGTGAAACCAATCGTTATATTTATCAACCACGGGGAATTGCTGTAGTGATTTCTCCTTGGAATTTCCCGCTAGCGATCGCTTGTGGAATGACTGTTGCAGCTTTGGTTTCCGGCAATTGCACTCTCCTCAAACCTGCGGAAACATCTTCTGTAATTGCAGCGAAATTTACAGAAATCTTGGTAGACGCTGGGTTTCCTAAAGGTGTATTTCAATACGTACCTGGCAAGGGTTCCCAAGTTGGGGCTTATTTGGTAAATCATCCAGATACTCATGTGATTGCTTTTACTGGTTCCCAAGAAGTAGGCTGTAGAATTTACGCAGAGGCAGCAACGCTGAAACCCGGACAAAAGCACATGAAGCGGGTGATTGCGGAAATGGGTGGCAAGAATGCCATTATTGTCGATGAAAGTGCTGATTTAGACCAGGCTGTTGTCGGGGTAGTGCAATCGGCATTTGGTTACAGTGGACAAAAATGTTCTGCTGCTTCCAGGGTGATTGTACTGCAACCAATTTATGATGCCTTTGTGCAGCGATTGGTGGAAGCGACGAAATCCTTAAATATTGGGGAAGCAGAGTTACCGAGTACCCAAGTTGGGCCAGTAATTGATGCTAATGCGCGCGATCGCATCCGCGAGTATATTGAGAAGGGTAAGGCAGAAGCACAACTAGCATTGGAATTACCATCACCCGAACAAGGATATTTTATCGGGCCAGTCATCTTTAGTGAAGTATCGCCAAATGCGGTAATTTCCCAGCAAGAAATTTTTGGCCCGGTGCTGGCGGTAATTCGGGTGAAAGATTTCCAGGAAGCGCTAACAGTCGCCAACGGTACAAACTTCGCCTTGACTGGCGGACTTTATTCTCGAACACCTTCGCACATTCAGCAGGCGCAGGAAGAGTTTGAAGTCGGTAATTTGTACATCAACCGTAATATTACCGGAGCGATCGTTGGACGGCAACCCTTTGGTGGATTCAAACTTTCTGGAGTAGGTTCTAAAGCAGGCGGTCCTGATTACCTCCTGCAATTTTTGGAACCACGCGCAGTTACAGAAAATATTCAGCGCCAAGGTTTTGCACCAATTGAAGGTGCAGAGTGAACGATAAAAGTAGGTAGTAGTCTGTCAAATTCCCTGTAGAGACGGCGATTTATCGCATCTCTCTAACCGTCAAAATGAATTTGACAGACTAGTAGGGCGTATGTCCTATCTATTTATAGGAATGAAAATGAATGTAGAGACGTTACATATAACGTCTCTACATAGCTTTCAGATAATTGATCATTAATTTCACCAGATGTCTATTGTATATATGAACCCCACAGATACAGATAATAATGAGTAATTTAGTTATAAAAGTTGCTGAATTTCCTCAAGATTTTCCGGCAATTCAAGCAATTAGAAAATCAGTTTTTCAAGAAGAACAAGGTGTAGATCCCGCTTTAGAATTTGATGGTAAAGATGAAATATCTACTCATCTAATTGCTTATTTAAATGGTGAAGTTGTGGGTACTACCAGAATCAGATATTTGGATGAAAAAACTGCCAAAATAGAAAGGCTTGCTGTTTTATCGATAGCTAGAGGGCAGGGTATTGGTAAAAAAATTATGGAAAATGCCCTACAAGTGATAGCTAAAAAAAATATTCCAGAAGTAATGGTTCATGCTCAAGAATATATAAAAGATTTATACAAAAAATTGGATTTTATCGAAGAAGGAGAAATATTTGAAGAAGCCAGTATTCTCCATATCAAAATGAGGAAAATTTTCTCAGATTCTAAGTGACAATGTATTGTATTTTTTTAAAAAATCTTTAAATTGTGTAGGTTGATTTGAGGAACGAAACCCAATATTTATAGGGCTTTGTTGGGTTGCTTTACAATTTTTCACAAAGCCAAGTGTATTGCCTTATAAAGGAGAGGGAAGCGAGAGAAAGGATGAAGTTTTGCATTTTATTTAATCCACGTTCCTATTCGGTCATGAAAAAATGTATTTTTATAACCAAGATAAAATTTGCTCACTCATCTCCCAGATGCGCTGAATTTGGTAGAAACAGAGTGAACTGACTACCCTTTCCTAGAGTTGATGTCACAGTAACATCTCCACCATGCAAACGTGCTAATTTGCGTGTTAATGCTAAACCTAAACCAGTGCCTTCATACTGCCGATTTAACCGACTATCAAGTTGTTTAAACGGTTCAAATAAAAATTGAAACTGACTTGAGTCTATACCAATTCCCGTATCTGAAATTGTAAACGTTATCCCTTGCGGTACTTTTTTGACTAGCAGTGATACAAGACCTGCTGGGGTGAATTTAATGGCATTTGTGAGCAGGTTGAGTAGCATTTGCTTGATACGCCGCTCATCAGCAATGCAAATATCGTCTTCTAGGTCAATTTTACAGGTAAGTTGCAATCCCTTTTCTAAGGCGCGATCGCGCACTGTCCAAATGGCATAATTACATAAATCGGACACTGGCAAAGGTGATAAGAACAGTTCCTCTTTACCTGCTTCTACCTTAGATAAATCGAGAATATCGTTAATCAGTTCTAGCAGATGTTCGCCACTACTATATATGGAATTTACATATTCGTTCTGCTTTTCATTCAGAGAGCCAACTATTTCTTGTTGTAGCAACTGCGACAAACCCATAATCGTATTCAGAGGCGTCCGCAACTCATGGCTCATGGTTGCTAAAAATTCACTTTTTGCCCGATTAGCGGCTTCTGCTGCTTCTTGAGAGGCACGTAGTTTCAACTCAGTTTGCTTACGTTTAGTAATATCCTCAATCATCGCTAAAAAAAACTCAGGTTCACCATTGCTGCCTGGTATAACAGAAACAGAGATATGAGTCCAAACTAAGTTACCATTTTGATGCAAGCAGCGTCTTTCCATCTCAATGCGATGTCTTTGGACAAGCTGTTCCTGATGTTTCGAGGCTTGAAAGCCGTCTCTCGAACTTCTCTTTAAATCTGTGCGAATTCCTGACATCAGTTGTTTGTAAAGTTTTAAATCCCCCCTTTCTGTGGAAATGTAATCGATAAAGGTCTTGCCGTATAGCTCTTCTCGGCTGTACCCTAAAATCTCACACAATGCTACATTAGCATCGACTATCTGCGCTTTCATGTCTATAAGTCCAATGCCGATAGAGGAACGCTCAAAAATCGCCCTAAATTGCGCCTCACTTTGTCGCAGCGCTTCTTGTACGACATTTCGCTCGCTTGCTTCTATCGCCAGTGTCACAAAATCTGCAATCGAGCCGGCAAAAGTCTCTTCTTCCAAAGTCCATTGGCGACCCTTCCCTATGTGTTCATGACACACTACGCCTATCAAACGACCCTCTAGCCAAATTGGTGCATCTAGTAGCGATGTAATGCCCATAACTGAAAGATAAGACTTAGATAATTCTTGAGTTCTGATATCGTTTATGGCATCATCTGCGGCTATGGTACGTTCCTCTTCTAAAGCCTGGAAATAAACTGGATAATTTATTTTTAAAAGCGAGTTACCAGAGGTATGCTGCTTAGTCCTCACATCATACAAATCAATACACTCGATTTTGGAACGTTCTTCATTATACAACCATACGCCAACTCGCTCGACTAAGAGCGTCCCAGCAGTAGTTTCTGTGATTTCTCTCAACACGGCATTGAGATTACCTTGCTGAAATGTCTTGCTTCTTGCCAGTTGTACCAGCGTTTGGCTTTGTTTTCGCCGACTATGCTCTTTAATTTTTAAAGCCTCTTGGGTCTGGTTGTACTCTGTAATATCTCTAGCTGACACCACTTGCATTAGTTGCCCTCAAGAAGAAATAATGTTGCCTTGCAGTTCTACGCAAAAAGTAAAACTATCTTTGTATAACTACAACTACTTGATATGGTTTTTCATAACCGGAAAGTATAATTTTTCTAATCAAATTTTATGATTCTGGCTAACGAGTTCTAAGCTAGATTTACCTGATTACTTCTGTTACTTCATACCAGTAATTTTTGCTAGGGGATAATTAGCATTGCAACGATTTTAAGTATCAAGTAATTCTACTATCAAGTAATTCCACTATCCAATGAAGATACTGTTAATTAGTATAATGTTTTGAACTTAGTTTTGAGGGCTGGAACTGGAAAAATCTTTCTTAATTTTTAATATTTGATACTTAATTCTTAATATTTAATCTCTCATCTTCAGTCTCCAGTCTCCAATATCCAGTTAAAGTTATTGCTTAGTGCTGACTACTAAAACACCCTTGATTCTCCTAGAGAAAGATACCTAATGACTCAAATTTTGTCAAAATCAGGGTAACGGCATCTTTTATGGAGGTGGAGCGATGACGGATAATGATGTAAGAATTGTTTCCCTGATTCCCGGTGGAACGGAGATTTTAGCGACACTAGGGTTGGTTAATGGTATTGTGGGGCGATCGCACGAATGCGATTACCCTCCAGAAATCCACAATCTTCCCATTTGTACCCAAGCACGTTTAAACTCCAATGCCTCCAGCAGCCAGATTAACGATGAAGTGAACAAATTATTGCAATCTGCTCTTAGTATCTATGAAATCAAAACAGATGTTTTAGAGCAGTTGCAGCCTACCCACATTCTCACTCAAGACCAGTGCGATGTTTGTGCTGTCAGCTTACACGAAGTTGAAAAGGCAGTTGCCACACTCGTTGACAGTAAACCTCAGATTATTTCTTTACAACCCAATATTCTCCAGGATGTTTGGACTGATATTGAACGAGTCGGCAACATCTTTGGCGTAGACTCGGTAAAAGTCTTAGAAAATTTAGAAGCCCGCGTCAAAATTTGTCACCACAAAATCCAAGGACTTTCTTTACATGAACTGCCTACTGTGGTATGCATCGAGTGGATTGATCCTTTGATGGTCGCTGCGAATTGGATTCCTGAATTAGTTAACTTAGCAGGAGGACAGTCTCTATTTTGCGCTACAGGTCAGCCTTCTGCTGTCTTGTCGTGGGAAACTCTATTAACAACGAATCCAGATGTAATTGTTTTTATGCCTTGTGGCTTTGATTTAAATCGCACTCGCCAAGAAGCCCAGTTGTTAACTCAACGTCCAGAGTGGGGAAAACTACACGCGACTGAAACTGGTAGGGTCTACATCACTGATGGCAATTCTTACTTCAATCGCCCAGGGCCACGACTGGTAGATTCTCTAGAAATTTTGGCAGAAATTTTGCATCCAGAAATTTTTCAATACGGCTACAAAGGAACTGGCTGGGAAACTTTGTGAGGAAGAATTCAGGAGTCAGGAGTCAGGAGTCAGAATTCAGAATTCAGTATGAATTCAAGTCTTGGAGAATTCCAATCCTCCATAAAGAGTAATTCTGATTCCAATACAGTTCAGAATGAGCAACAAAACAATTGTAGAGACAGCGATTTATCGCGTCTCGAATACCCACAATTGCTGCTAGTCGCCCTTAACCCAAGCGTATTGATTCTGATTCCTGGATTCTGAATTCTGAATTCTTCTTTATGGTATTTGTTTAGAATCTACCGATGGTTCATTGTTAAATAACAACAAGCGTGCAGCAAGAATGGCAAATCCGACAGCCGCGATCGCTTTTAGGACACGTGTAGGTAGTAATTCGGCTACTGCACCCCCTGCTAACGATCCCAACAAGCTTGTCAACAGCAATGCGCCTGCTGCACCGAAAAATACTGCACGTGGAGAATTAGAACGTCCTGAAAGTGCGATCGCCGCTAGCTGACTTTTGTCACCCAATTCTGATAAAAAAACTGTAATAAAGCTCAGTCCTAAAAGATGCCAATCCATATAATTAATGGGGAATGGGGAGTTTTTCTAATGACCAATGACCAATGACCAATGACAAATGACAAATAACTAATGACCAACCAATACATCCCAAAACAGCATTAGGGAAATTACCAGCAACATCACACCTGCTGATTTTTCTACAGTTTTTGGGCTGAGTCGGGTGGCTATCCAACTACCTAAAAGTACGCCTAATAAGCTGGTAGTTATCAGCGCCGCCGCCGAACCGATAAATACCACCCACGGCGAATGAGATTCTGCACTCATTAACAGAGTGGATAGTTGAGTTTTATCTCCAATTTCTGCTAGAAAAATAGTGACAAAAGTCGTACCAAAAACTACCAACACTGATTGCTGCTTTTGAGGACTATCGGCAACTACAGGATCAACTGATGAAGCGATCGCAGGAGTTAAGTTAAAATTATTGCTGTCTTTTAGTTCTAGCTCAACCTCAGACTGAGTTATGCCAGAAATGCCCAAAGGTGCAGAGTCAAGTTTCACAGGTAGTAGTTTTGGTTGCTAGGGTGCTTTCATATTTCTATCATAATCTCAGATTGTTGTAATAAATTGCAACTTCACAGATAGAGACAAAAAATTATCGGGTGTCTTTACTTTCTTGCATACTACTTACAGCCCAACAGCTTGATTAAAGCGTAGTATTTCCAGACTGCGATCGCCGTATACTCCTTCTATTTGCTGGCGACAGCAGTCAATAGCAAAATCGTTGACTTCTTCTGGTTCAACCCCGTACATATCTTGAAACACTTCTGATTCCACACGACAGAACCGAGGACGACTTGAATAGATGCGACATTCTCGCGTGGTATGGTCGAAATTAACGCACCATCCCCCTTCGCCTACCATGCTGAGGTAGAGTTCTAGTTCTGGTGGTGAGAGATACTCTTCTAAGTCTGGACGATCTGCTGGATCGAGATTACAGCAGGCTCCACATTGCTTTACGCATTGCCAAGTTGACATTTTGGATTGGGATTGGGGATTGGGGATTAGGGATTAGGGACTGGGGATTGGGGATTAGAGACAAGGAGAGAATAACTTATAAGCTGTTCTACATTTAAATTGCATAAGCTGGGCGGGCAAGATGCCCACCCCACAAGAGTTATATTTAATTCGATTATGCAAATTAGATGTTTTTTAGCTTACCTAATTCCCAATGCCCCATGCTTAATCCCCTATTTTACGTTTTTATGTCTTTTCTTATAATTTTGTTAAGTAAATTAAATCTAACAACCCATAGCCAGATATGATCAATTGCGGGTTTTGTAATTTAAGTTATTGAATTTTTTAAGGCAATTGAAAGGAGAAAGGAAAAATGTTTGATGCTGTGTCTGACTTGTTTAACGCTTTTACCAGTATCAATTGGGAAGTTATCTTCCAATTGTTGTCCGTGGCGCTAATTGTGATTGCTGGCCCAGCAGTGATCTTTGTGCTGGCATTTCGCAACGGCAACCTATAAGAGTGCTGAGTGCTGACTGAGAGTTAAAAGTGAAGAGTTAGGAGTGAGGAATTAAATTTTATTCTCAACTCATAACTTAATAACTCATAAATCAGCACTCGCAGTGTCAGAGTCACAAGTAAGAAGTTAATTAAGAACTGCTAATTTATAACTATTAACTTCTAACTCCTAACTCTTAGCTGATAACGCCTGAAGGGCAGCTTGGATAATATTGTCATAGTGTGGTTGAGAGATATCAACTTCTTTAGCATTTTGACGATTAGTTCCTATCAAACCAATTATACGTCCTGGCTGCATAGCTAAAACTTTACCTTCAGAATTTTTAATTCTTAATTCTGCTTCAATACCGTTTTTATAAAAACCACAAGTATACTGTCGCTGGTTATATTCAAAGTTGGTGCTTGACTGAATAGGTGGCGAAGCAAAAAATTGTTGAAGCTGAATTGGCAACCTGACACCGATTAACTCTAACTCAATGGTGGTGTTACCGTTAAAGTAATTTTCTCGCAGTTTGTAAGCAACATCCACTCGCGATGGTAAACGGAAATAGTCGCCCCAACGCCAAGCGATCGCTTTAATTTTATACTCCTGATTATCAATAGTTTGGGCAATTGTCAGTTTAATGTGACCCTTACCGACGATTTTTTGCTCAACCACTTGAACATTAGGTGTCCAGAAAACTGGATCGGGGTTGTCCATACCGCAGGGATGTAGAGCATTAAGCTGTTGATAAAGCTGCTGATTGAGATGATTGAGGTTGACTTCGGCATCAATTTTGAGCAGAGGCTTGAGATGCTGGGGTTCAAGACACTGGTTAGCAAACTTAATCAAACGCGATCGCACCATCTGTAAATTCTCTGCTGGTAGAGAGAATCCTCCGGCTGCTTTGTGTCCACCAAATTTGCCTAGTAAATCGTGACAATATTCCAAAGCTTCAAACACATGAAACTCTGGAATTGAGCGTGCTGAACCGCGTATATGTCCCTCATCCTCATAAGTACCAATGAACACGGGAACGCCGTAGCGTTCTACCAAGCGGGAGGCGACAATCCCAATAACGCCATGATGCCAATTGGGTTGAACAACAATTAATACACGATCTTTTTGTAGAGATTCAACAAATTCTGTTTCTACATAAGCGATCGCTTCTTGTTCAATTTGCTGACACATCTCCTGGCGAGAGGCGTTGACTTGTTCGCACTGCATTGCTCTTTCTAGCGCCACCCCCATATCATCTGTAGTCAGCAATTCAATCACAGTCTGAGGATTACCAATCCGACCAATAGCATTAATTCGTGGCCCCAAACGGAAACCGATATCTTCAGGCTTGAGCGATTTTGGATTTTGGATTTTGGATTTTGGACTTGAAATTTTCTCCCCTGCTCCCCTGTTCCCCTGCTCCCCTGCTTCCCCTGCTCTCTCCTCTCCTCTCGCTTGCACTCCACCTACCTGAATCAACGCCTGTATCCCAGCTAAGTTGGATTTGGGTAAATGCTGTAAACCACGTTTCACCCAACGGCGATTTACGCCAGTTAAGGGGGCTAAATCTGCGATCGTTCCCAGTGTAAACAGGGCTAGCATCGGCTGAATTAAGCCCTTAGTCTGCCCTAGCTGTTGCGCTAGAGATACTGCTAAAATGTAAGCAACGCCAACACCAGCAACACCCCGATAAGGTGAGGATTCAGCTATTAGTTTGGGGTTGAGGATAGCGTTAGCTGGCGGTAATTTTTGGGGGATATCATGATGATCGGTGATAATCACTGCAAGACCAAGTTCTCTAGCTCTAGCAACCGGTTCAAACGCAGAGATGCCATTATCTACAGTGAGAATTAGCCCTACACCTTCACTGTGAAATTCTTCAACTATGCGTTTATTAATACCGTAACCTTCGTGCATCCGGCTGGGAATAGCATAATCTACTTGTGCGCCTAAAGTGCGGAGACTACGCAAAAGTAGAGCAGTGCTAGTCATTCCATCAGCATCGTAATCACCACAGATTGCAATTTTGGTTTGAGAAGCGATCGCATTTTCCAACAACTCCAAACTAATCGCCAAATCTGGGAAATCTTCTAATGGCGAAGGCAAAACTAAAGATTCTGGCTCCAAAAATGCTTGTACCTGTTCTGGTGTTTCCATACCCCGATTGATCAACAACTGGCTAATAATCGGTGAAAGATTTGTCAAAGCTGCCAGATTTTGGGCGAATTCTGGTTTTTGCGGATAAATTTGCCAGCGCTGATCGGGTAAGCGTCGGTGAGGCTTTGAAAGTTCAGATACAGGTCGGTCTAGCACAATAAAAGTTAGAAGTTTTCAGTTATGAGTGTTGAATTGAAAGTTGTTTCTTAACTCATAACTAATAACACTATTTGCTACCTATAACACGTTTATCCTACCATCATCCATAATATATAACGAGCGATCGCCAGGAGAGCGCCAGGTTGGACGGAGTTCTAGCCGCAATGTCCCAAAGTTAGGTTTGGAGACTATTGCTTGTAGTGATAAACCCTTTTCACTCCAAAATATCAGAGATGTATTTGGCTCAGTACCCTCTATTTGTTCTAGATTTAATTTCTGCCCTGGACTCAAGGATATTGCATCAGTCCCGGAGGGTTTTTGAATTTTTATCAGGTTAGGTGTGCTATTTACAACTTCAACTCGGACGTGTTGCCCCGGTGTAAACTGAATTGGGTGCGACCCACACTTAGAAGCACAAGTTCCAGCTAAAGTATTGCTGGGATTATTGATTGATGCAACTATAATGCTAGCTGCAACTAAAGCAAATGACAAAGGCTTAAACATAATACACAGTATAAGTACTAAACTGAAATATTACTGCAATTAAGTACTGTCAAGCCTCAGTATATTTTCCCGAATTACTATTGGTAATTCCCAGTTATTAAATTACGAATTATTTGTTATAAACATCTCCTCTCGCACCAATAGCGTAAATTTCGATGTCTCTGGAATCAATATCGATTGTAAAAATAATTCTGTTTTTACCTATACGTAGTCTGTAAAATCCCTCTCAATCACCTTTCATCTTTTTGATATCTAGTTCTGTAAACGGGATAATACCTTGGTCTTCGACAGTAATAACAATTTGCTTTATTTTGTCTCGAAGATTTTCGACATCTTCGGGATTGGCTTTGTCTAAAAATTTAATCGCTTTTTTGCGAAATTTTATTGCCATATTTTACCCAATCTGTCATATCAATTACTTCATCCTCAACATCATCTGAAGGTACACCAAACTCGGCTTCAAGTTCGCGTTGCTCATCATCACTTATGTAAGGAATGAGAATTTGGCAGAGGCGAAGTCTTTCTTCTTGCAGAACTTCACGCATAGTTTCTTTAATCAAAGCTTTTAATTCTTGAATTTCCACTGTACGCTTTTTATTTATGGTTATATATATATTACCTAGTCTCAGCTTGTGCAGGGGTAATTTGTGTGAAAATAGCAAGCTGCAAAAGTTCGGGAAGTGTTTCCCAAAGAATAGCTCCTTTGCAAGCATTTATATAGTTGTATGGGAGCCTATTTATAAAGTAAATATTAAGTAGAGTGTGTTACGGCTGTGTAGGAATTTGAGGGTTTGAGAAAATCTAATTTAGCCGTAACGCACCTGGGAATATAATGCGTTATGCAGTGCTTTAACGCACTATATAATTTAGGGAAAGGTTTTGATAATAGTTGCTCACAACTGAACTTGGCTTTTACCTTTCCCCTTATGCTGTGATGCCTCTCTTTAACCGAAGCGTCCGCTGATATAATCCTCAGCTTCTTTAGTTTGAGGAGAACTGAATATTTGCGCTGTCGGATTAAACTCGACTAATTTGCCACGACGTTTGCCATACTCGTCAATTTCTGTATTGAAGAAAGCCGTGAAATCTGCGACTCTCGAAGCTTGCTGCATATTGTGTGTCACCATAATGATGGTGTATTGCTCCTTGAGTTGTAAACAGAGTTCTTCTACTTGGCGGCTAGAAATTGGGTCGAGAGCAGAACATGGTTCATCCATCAATAATACATCTGGCTTCATGGCGATCGCACGAGCAATGCAAAGTCGTTGCTGTTGTCCGCCAGATAATGCAGTTCCCTTCTCTTTGAGTTTGTCTTTGACTTCATCCCAGATAGCAGCGCGTCTGAGAGAATCTTCCACCAATTCATCAACGTTACCTTTGTAACCATTAGCACGGGGGCCAAAGGAAATATTTTCGTAGATTGACTTGGGGAAAGGATTCGGTCTTTGAAAAACCATTCCGACTTGGCGTCGTAATTTTACAGAATTTATCTTAGGATCGTAAATGTTGCGATCGCGATAATTTAGTCTACCCTCAACCTTAGCTCCAGGGATTAAATCATTCATCCGATTGAAGCAACGCAATAAGGTACTTTTACCACATCCTGAAGGCCCGATAAAAGCAATAATTTGTTTATCAGGAATCTTTAGATAAACATCTAAAAGTGCTAGAAATCCTCCATAGAAGACCTTCACACCTTCAACATTGAAAACGCTATTACCTTGTTCAATTGTGGCACTATCTGATTGACTTCTACTATTGCTATAAGTCATTTGGTTGAACTCCTAATATCTGTGAATGTATCTAATTAGATATTTAATTACCTAATTTATTGAGAAGCGTTGGCGAATATAAATTGCTACACCATTTAGAACTAAAATCAAGAGTAACAACGCAATAATTGTGGCTGCTGCTGCACTAGCAAAACCCGGTTCAGGACGAGTGATGTAACTGTAAATTTGAATGGGTAATGCCATAAATCTCTGAAATAAACCAGGGTTAAAGGTGAGAAAACCCACAGCACCCACAACAATCAAAGAGGCTGCATCACCTATAGCGCGGGATACAGAGATAATCACCCCCGTCAGAATACCGGGAACAGCATAAGGTATGACATGATTGCTGATAGTTCGCCATTTTGTGACACCTAATCCGTAAGAAGCATTTCTCAGGGAATCTGGGACAGCCCGAATTGCTTCTCTAGCTGTCACAATAATTACTGGTAAAGACAACAAGGATAAAGTCAATGCACCGGAAATCAAAGCGGGGCCAAACCCAAGCAGATAATTGAAAACCCCTAAACCCAGCAATCCGTACACAATAGAAGGTACACCCGCCAGATTACTGATATTTATCTCAATAATCGCTGTCCACCAAGCTTTAGGTGCATACTCTTCTAGATATAAAGCTGCCCCGACACCAATAGGGACAGTAACGAAAATCACAACCAATCCTAAAAGAATACTGCTGATAATTGCAGGGCGGATACCACCTTGGTCAGCAAAACGAGAAGGAGTTTCCGTGAGAAAGCCGGGTGACAAAAATCTACCTAATCCGTCTTTAAAAATATCAAAAAGTAGCAAAGCTAGGATAAATAAACCAATCAGCAATCCTAACAAAAAAAGCACTTCAAATACTTTTCCTAATGTCTCTCTACTTTCAACATTATCGGTAAATTCTGCCGCAGAATCTAGAGAATCATCTTGTTGATAACTTGTAGCCATATTTATTTAGTCGTATTTTTCTTTAAAGCGATTAGCAATCCAGAAACTAACAATATTCAAAGCAAGAGTAAGTAGAAACAGAACAGCGCCTACAGCATATAATGTCTTAAAATTAAGACTACCACGCGGACTATCTCCACCAGAAATTTGTGCCATGTAGGCTGTCATTGTTTCTACTGATTCCGCAAAGTTGATAGTTAGTCTTGGTTGCTGTCCGGCGGCGATGAGGACAGTCATTGTTTCACCCACAGCTCGAGAAATACCCAAAATAATCGAGGCGATGATTCCAGAAAGTGCGGCTGGTAGAACTACTTTAAAAATAGTTTCCAGTTTAGTGATACCTAAAGCATAAGATCCTTCTCGCAAAGAACGTGGAACTGCTCGGATGGCATCTAAGCTAATAGAACCAACGGTAGGAGTAATCATTACCCCCATCATTAATCCCGCACTCAAAGCGTTGAATATTTCCAGAGGGATAACATTTCGCAGTAATGGTGTTAGGAACAACAGTGCAAAGTAACCATATACTACTGTAGGTACTCCCGCCAAAAGTTCCACTGCCGGACGTAAAATAGCTGCTACTTTGGGTTGAGCATACTCACTTAAATAAATCGCAGAAGATAAACCTAGAGGGATAGCAACCGCCATTGCAATAGCTGTAGTTAAAAAAGTGCCATTAATTAAGGGCCAAATGCCAAAATGTTTCTCTGCAAATAGAGGTGTCCATTTATTATCAAGAAAGAATTGGGCAAAGGAGACTTCTTGGAAAAAACCAAATGTCTCCTGAAAGATAATTAGGACAATCCCAAAAGTCGTCAAAACCGAAACTAAAGCACAGGCAAATAAAATTACCCCGACAATCTTTTCAGATATATCTTCAGATGGATTTTTATCCAGTGATTCTCTGGATTGTAGATAAAGACCATCTTGAGAATTGGTATTTTGCATAAACAATTAACTTCTCACTAAAATTAAACTACTATGCCTGAGACTTTATTCAAATAAAGTTTGTAATTGGTTCACCTGGTTTTGCTTTTTTAAACTTTGTCCCAGTTTCACCAGTAGCAAATTTTTGTTTGACTTTGAGGTAAGCTTCATCAGGTAATGCTACATAACCAACACTATCTACCCACTTCCAAGAATTTTCTAGATAAAAATCTACAAATTCTTTGACTGCTGGCTTAGTATCTAAAGATTTTTTGCTGACATAAATGAAGAGAGGACGAGACAAAGGTGTATAGATATTTTTGATTACATTATCCACCGGAACTGGTTTTTCACACTTTCCAGTAAGACTTTCTACAGCAACTAGATTTAGTTTCTCTTGATTTTGAATGTAGTAAGATATCCCAACATAACCCAAGGCTGTTGCATCACCTGAAACTCCTTGTACGAGAAGGTTTTGATTCTGAGTAGCAGTGTAGTCTGTACGGCCATTCTTGGCTTTGCCAGTCACAGCTTGAGTCATATAATCGAATGTTCCCGTATCAGAAGATGGAGCATATAGCTTCAGCTTTTCGTTAGGAAACTTGGGATTAACTTGATTCCATGCCAATATTTTGCCGTCTGATTTGCCGCCCCAAATCTTGCCTAGTTCCTTAATAGTTAGACATTTGGCAAAGTTATTTTTACGGTTGGCAATCACGGCGATGCCATCTAAAGCTACAGGCAACTCTACAAAGTTAATATTCTTACTTTGACATTTTTTTATTTCTTCATCTCTAATGGTGCGAGAAGCACCAGCTATATCAATATCACCATTACAAAATTTACTGAAACCACCACCAGTGCCACTTGAGGCAACGCTTACTTTAGCTTCAGGTTTAACTTTACCGTATTCTTCTGCAACTGCTAAAGAAATCGGAAAACCTACAGCTGCACCGTCAATGCTTACCTGACTTTTCTTTTCCTCATTACTGCTACAAGCAGTGATACTGCTGGCAATAATCATTAAAAATGTCAGGAATAAACTATCCTTGAATCTGCTACGAAAGCTCATAAAATTATCAATTTTAAAATGAGTGCGAATTGATTATGCTTGGCTATCTGCAATTAGAGAATGCTACATGAAAAAATAAATATCATGCTTTATTTGCAGCTTGAATTTTATCAAATATTGCCCCATCTCCAAAAAACTTTTTCTGAATAATATCCCAGCCACCTAAATCTTGAGATGTGAATAAAGTTTGAATTGGCGGATGTTGTGATGCTACTTCTTGGCTAACGGTGGGGTTAACAGGACGATATTGTAATTTTGCGAATTCCTGTTGGGCTTCTGTGGAGTAAAGAAAATCAACAAAGGCTTGTGCAACTTCTTTTGTACTGTGTTTCTCAACGTTTTTATCAACTACCGCTACAGGATTATCAATAGAAATATTGACTTGGGGTACAACATAAGGCAACTTTGTCCCATTTTTACCCGCCAAAATCACCTCATTTTCGTAGTTGATTAAGACATCTCCCTCAGCTTTTTGGAAGAATAAATCGCTAGCCTCACGGGCATCTTTCGTTAGAGTCGGGGTATTCTTATAAACTTTGCTGACATAATCTAAGGCCGTCGCTTCGTCGCCTCCCGTTAGACTCACCGAACCCCAAAAAGCTAAGAATTCCCAGATAGCAATACCAGAAGTTTTTGGGTTAGCGGCAATCACTTTTACGCCATCTTTTGCCAAGTCTGCCCAAGTATTGATACCTTTTGGATTGCCTTCGCGGGTGACGATCGCAGCAACCGATTTGCTAACAATACCATTTCTGGGAGCTTTGGTTTCCCAACCTGATTTAATCAAACCTGCTTGCTGAATTTTGCTGACATCGAGGGGGAGTGCCAAGTGTACTATGTCTGCTTCTTGCGAACCGTCAATCACAGCAGCTGCTTGAGCGCCAGAACCACCATAACTTTGCTCAAATGTGACATTTTGGTTGTGTTCTTTCTTCCACTTTTCGATAAATTTGGGAATTATCTGGTCATGTGCAGCTTTGGTGACAGAGAATGAAACGAGTTTTAACTTAACATCATTTTTGCTAGCTGAACTGCTTCCAGAACAGGAAGCTACTGCTATGCTCAAAAAAATACTTATTAAAAACAGACTTACAAAGCTTTGGATACTGCGGCCATTCAACCAACTTCTAACTGCATGTTGATACGATAGTTGTATAGTCCGCAAAGCTTTCATGGCATAAGCCTGCATTCCCTCACTCAGGAATTTACTTAACTGTGTCGATTGTTGCGACTTGCTCATTAGAATCACCCCTAAATCTACGGTATTTCTACATGGATACCGTGATTATGAGAATTATAGGGTATATAGAATAATATTTATCATCTGGATTAAATTTTTTTGATTAATTTAGAAATTTATAATCAAAAGTAGCAAATAAATTTGATTTACCAAGGCATTTCAAAAAACGGGTTTTTCTACTGGAAAGTAAAAAAAACCGGCTATATACATAATATTTGCTAAAGATATGTAGTTTTTAATACAAAATAGTAGTGGGAACTCGACTTTTTTTAGCCTGTAAAGCTGTTTGTAAAACAAAGTAGCTGCATAATAGCATCTTAAGTATGATATCTAGCGATCGCTCCTGTTGTGAGAATATATAATCAGGCGATACAGATAAGCAAGAATTTGTGCAAGTCCTTGTTCGACTGAAAACGAAGCTCTTTTAGATTCAATAATCATCACCCATAATTGCTCTTTTAAAACTAAGGTATCTATTCTACCTTTGATAATTACATCTTCATCTGGCACAGCAATATCTATAGATTCTTCTGATTTTACGTAAAAAGGTCGTCAGATAAAAATCCCCAATAAAAAGTAATGGGTCTACAGCTGCTATTCTAACTACATCTTCTAGTAAAGGTGGGTAATTAATAAGATTAAAATAACCCGTTTTTACCTTATCTAAGAGTTGTTTTTCTAAATCATTGATTTCTGGTAAATCTTCTTGCTATTCGTGAAAAAATGAGTCATCTAAAACTAACTGAATACCAAAGTTATCGATTAAATAGCGTAAGTCAATGTCCTTGGCTTGGATTGTTTGCGTCATAAGTTTGGGAGAGTGGAGTATAGCAAATTAATTGGCTTTATCCTACTCATTAGTTGCTGCTTCCAGCCAAACTTCCACATCATCTGCTAGCAACTTCTGCGCTGCATTCATCATTGATGTTGCAATGTCCTTGAGGTCTTCGCGGTTGTTCAAGTAAGTTTTTAACGCTTCCATTGGGTCGATGCTGCTACTTGCGCTCAATTCAGGAATCCGAGGCCTAGCTAATTGACTGACTAATTCTGCTTGAATGGTGTAGGTATGAGCGGGACTTAAAGCAGTATGTAGAGAGGAACTGTCAATTAAATCCATCTGTTCAGAGCGAAGTTTGTAAATTAGCCGCACTACAGCATCTTCAATATTATATTTAGCGATCGCTTTCATTAACACCGCTTGTGGATCATCTGCTTTCGAGATATCTATCTCAATGGTTTGGAAAGTCCGAACTGTTAAGGGACAAAATTCCCACTCAGCCCTCCCCCGCTCCAGTTCCAGCATTACATAGCCTTTGTCTTCCTTTTCTTCGCTAAAATCTACCCGTTCAATACTCCCTGGATAAATCACCGGCGGGTTGTTGGATTTATTCAGATTTTGATGACGATGGACGTGTCCTAACGCTACATAATCAAAACAAGGTCGCGTCAGCAAAGATAGGGGTAGAGTAAAGCCTTTACCAACTGCCAAAAAGCGCTCTGCGCCCAAGGTTGCATTGTCAGCCATCAAGTGAGCCAAAAGGATAGTAGGCACATTGGGGTCAAGACGGCGAACTTCCCCTTCTAAAACAACTCGCAGACGTTCTGTTAACAGTTGGTTGACTTCCGCCAAAGACAAACCTTCAGTTTCTTGGCGAGTCATCAGAGTCGAACGAGTCAGCCAAGGCAGGGTGATTACTTGCACTTTGCCATTACGGGTTTCGATGCAGTGAGTAGTTAATGTATCACCAACAACAAATCCTGGCACTCCCAAAGTGCGGTAAATATTTAAACTCGCCCCTCCCTGTCCTTGAGAATGTTGGTCGTGGTTGCCTACCAACAGCACTGTCGGAATATTGGCATCCATCAGACGGCGAAACTGGCTGGCAAAAGCTTGTTGTACATAAGGCGGTGGTGTCGCATCTGGGAAAGCATCGCCACCAAATATCACCATATCAACTGCATCTGTCAGCGCTCGGTCAATACATATAGACAAAGTATTGACAAAATCCTCCAACCGTGTGTTCAATCCCGTTGCGGGATTAATTCGTCCGTGGGAGAAGCCGCTTCCCATGTGGATATCGGAGAGATGGAGGATTTTAATCATATTTGTCCTTTGTTCTTAGTCATTTGTCCTTTGTTTAATACTAATGACAAATGACCGATGACCAATGACTAAATATGAATTCCACATTCTGTTTTATCACTTCCCCGCCAGCGTCCAGCGCGTTCGTCTTCACCTTCGCCGACTTTGGTAGTGATGGGTTGGTCACCGATGCTGGGATAACCTTGGTCGTGGAGGGGATTGTAGATGACTCCGTGTTCAGCCACGTAAAGCCAGCTTTCTTTGCGTGTCCAGGTAGCGATAGGATTTACTTTCAGCTTGCCTTTACCATCAAATTCAAATATGGGCATATTTGCACGGGTTACTGCTTGGTCACGGCGGCGTCCGGTAATCCAAGCGACGCTATTGAGTTCGTCTAGACCCCGTAGCAGTGGTTCAATTTTTGTAATGTGGTGGAATTTGGCAATATCCTTGTCCCAGAGTTTGTCGCCGTACTTGGCTTCAAAGGCTTCACGAGTGTCTACATCTGGAGTTTTGAAAGTTTGCAAATCGAGGTCGTAGATTTGTATAGCTTTAGCAACTAATTCTAGGCTTTCAGGAAAGTGGTGCAAGGTGTCAAGAAAAATTACAGGAACGGGATGCTTCAGTTCACTGTAAAGAATATGGGTAATTATCATGTCATCCACGTTAAAGGCGCTTGTTTGCACCAGTCCCGTTGGGATATTTTCTATAGACCATGCCAGTATTTCTTTAGGAGTGGCAGTTTCAAATTGCTCATTTAATTTTTCTAAGTCAAAAGCGATCGCTTGGTTTCTAGATGCCGTGGAGACTGTCATGATAATCTTCTATTCAAATATTTTTACCTTGATTAAGATCGATCTTACCCCATTAAGACGCGTATTCCGCTCGGAGATAAGGTAATTATTTTGTGTGGAAATTACTACATTTTGAGAATGGGGATTGGGGATTGGGGACAAAGCAAGAAAGAAGATTTTCCCCTCCGCCTCTTTCTCAATCCTCAACGTCAAGTAAAAATTATTACATAAGTATAAATGAAATATTTATTAAGAAAGGTTAAAGTAATTTAAGTTTTACAAGACTTTTATAGATATTTATACTGATTTTGATATGGTTAAGGAACTATTAATAAAAGGGATTTTACTTAAATGAACAACGCAAAATTTAGCAATCCATTAGGCCAGTCTATAATTATGGGTGCTTTAATGATATTAACCAGCGTTGGGGTTATTACAATCATGAACTTTTTCTAAGATTAAGATTTCTCATTTTAGTAATAAGACTTCACATAGTCCCACTCAGTTTTGAGCGGGACTTTTACTTTTTTCATCCAGATCAATCCGTATGTGTTAACTTTCTGGTGTGACTTTCAGCGTTTTTACGCAGTTTTGCCATCAAAGAATTTCCAATCGGGATGCGATCGCTATTTCCTTTACCTAAGTACAACATTTCATTAATTCATAGCGAATTAACTTTGCCAAAACTCTGTGTTCCTCTGCGTTGAAAAAAGTTACGAATGTAAAGTTGTACTTAGTGACCGACTGGCGCTTTCACTCCTGCACCGCCTTTACCCAGGAATAATAATAGAGGTAATGAGCAAAGAAATCCTATGCCTACGACTCGAAAGCAATCTGCGTAAGACAAAACAGCAGCTTGAGTATCTACTGTTTGACTTAATAAAGCGAGTGCTTGTTGTTGAGCTGTTGCCGCATCTATGCCTTGACCTTGAAGTGCCCCATTGAGCAAGTCAAGACGTTGACTGGTTTCTGGGTCATAAGGGCTAAGTTTTGATAATAGGATATCTCGATGAAAAGACTGTCTGCGGTCAAGCAGAGTAGTAAGTAGGGCAATACCAATACTGCCACCTAGTTGTCGAGTCAGGTTGTAGAAACCAGAACCAGCAGAAATATCTTTTTTGGGCAGGGGGCCTAAAACTGCCAAACTCAAAGGCAGAAACATAAATACAGTAAAAGCTCCGCGCCATACCAATGGCCAAAATAAATCGTCTGTCCCGCTTTGTGGGGTAATTGCTGCCAATTGAAACATGACTCCAGATGAGCCGACAGCACCGATCGCAATTAAAAATCGGGCATCAACGATACTAGTCAGTTTACCTAATAAAACCATCCCGATCGCAGACGCTAAAGCCCCAGGTGCTAACAATAATCCTGTTTGTGTTGCCGTAAATTGCAGTACGCTTTGAGCAAATATCGGCACAGCAAAAAGTGCGCCATAAAGCCCCATACCCACCACTGCTGAGAGAACGCTTCCCGCAGCTAAAGAACGGTGACGTAAAACTCTCAAATCCACAGCCGGGTGATCTGTTTTCAGTTCTCGCCAAATAAACAACCCCAAGCCGATAATACCGAGAATAGTCAGAGAGACGATGAAACTAGAGGAAAACCAGTCGTCTGTTTCCCCTTCTTCTAATACAGTTTGTATGCTACCCACAGCCACGATTAAAAACCCAATTCCCCACCAATCAACAGCTTGGTTTTGGGTATCGCTCTTATCTTTATTCTTTGGCAAAAAGGCCAAAGACATCAGGACTGCAACGATCCCAAAGGGAATGTTAACAAAGAAAATCCAGCGCCAGCCTAAACCATCTACTAAAAATCCTCCTAAGGTTGGGCCAATCGCCGGGCCAGCAATTACACCCACGCCAAAAACGGCTTGGGCCAAACCTTGTTCAGCTGGGGGAAAAGTCTCGAATAAAATCGCCTGGGCTTTCGCTAGCAATCCGCCACCGCACAAACCCTGGAGAATTCGAGCCGCGATCAACATCGGTAGATTGAAGGACAGCCCACATAAAATAGAGGAAATCGTAAAACCAATCAGCGAGAAGATAAAGTAGGTTTTACGCCCAAAGTAATCTCCCAACCATGCAGATAAGGGAATTAAGACGACGTTAGCGATCGCATATCCGCTAACTACCCAACCCACTTCACTAACTGTTGCACCCAAAGTTGCTTGGATATCAGTCAGAGCTACGTTGACAATACTAGTATCAATTACTTCTAGGATTGCACCAAGGGAAGCCGTAAATGCGATCGCCCACTTCAATGGCCCGTGGACATAACCAAATTGGTCAATACTAGAACCTTTAATGTTGGTAGCCATTATTTAGCACAAATAATATCTGGGAGATGTCAAACCATGCCTTGGTTAGCCTACGCTGATACCAAAGCTAAAATTAAATTTTGTATACATACGCTACGGTAGCGTATCATATAAAAATGGTCAAGGGAGTTCTTCCTGAAAAGTGGCAGAAATACCTATGCTAAAGATGGATGGTCCTTGCAGCTGTTTTCGTGCATGAGAATTGGGTTACCCTGCTTATTTGTTTCCCAGAAGCTATGTTCTATGCCCAACAGTGGAGTAAATGACCAAAAAGATATTGCTTGGGGATGGTATTTTTATGAGTAAGCAAATTAACAGCGCCTCTGGACGCCCACGCAGTATCCACGCTGACCAAGCGATTCTGCAAGCAACTTTGGATTTGCTTGCAGAGGTAGGGTATGAAAGTATGAGTATAGAAGCGATCGCTTCTCGTGCTGGAGTTGGTAAAACGACCATCTATCGGCGTTACACTTCCAAAGAAGAACTAGTTGCAGACGCGATCGAAAGTCTCAGAGATGATGTAGCGATCCCCGATACTGGCAGCTTTTGGGGAGACATGGATATCTTGATTAATAATGCCGCTAAAAAAATAGATAGTCCCCTGGGTCGTCAGACACTTGCGCTGATTATTAGTACAGCGTCTAGCAATCCTCAATTTGCCGAGGTTTATTGGACAAAATATACAAAACTCCGACGTGAAGCCTTGTCTAAAGTACTTGAGCGTGCCAAGTCTAGAGCCGAAATTCACAAGGATGCAGATGTAGAGTTAATTATTGACCTTTTAAGTGGGTCACTGTACTATGCACTTATTTTTAAACCCATCACCGAACCAGTAGAAGCGTATATGCGCCGCACCATGAATCTTCTTATAAAGGGAGTAGGGAAAGAATTTTAAATCTCAATCCCCAATCCCATCTTGTTAGCAAAATAACTTTCCATCATAGGTCAGAAATGAGATGATGGAGAAATTAGAGAAAAAGGTGAACAATTGTTATTTTTCTCCTTCCGCTTCTGGTTGCAGAATGGCATCACAGTATTGAATGAGGGTTGTCAAGCGATCGCTAATCGTCTGAAGTCTCGTTTGTGCAGTCGATGCTTGCCGCGCTCCTTGGAAAAACATCACATCTATTGCCAACAAGCGCAATTGCTTGCTCATCTCCGTTTGATAAGACTGCACTCGCCAGTTTTCATCAGCCAAAGGCACAATCTGTTGCCCGAAAAATTGCTGCAACGTGGCTACACGCTGCCGCAGTTCGGGCGCAACGATTTGGGTATTTGTGGCATCAGAGCGTAATTGCTCTAGCAAGGTTACGAATGCTAGATATTTCTCACGGTTTAAAGACATCCAGTGCTAGTTAAGATAGTATTAATGTCAAGTAATTTTTCTTCTACAATAAACTTTCTTAAAGACTTATCACCATTAAAAGCCTCAAATCATGGTTTGAGGCTTTGTTTGCCATCAATGGTTATTCTTTTTTTAACAATCCATGAAACTCAAACTGGATGACTACCATAAGCAATTGGAAAATCATCCTGACACTGCTTTTTCTAACCTTCTCTGGGTCACAGCATCTTCTTAGGGCGATGCTGCCAGTTTTATTTATTTTTCACTTATCTACCGATTCACTCTAAACCCTATTTTATGAGCAGTCTAGCTATTAATTCATCAGTTGATCTAGCCATTCCGGAATGGTTAAAAAAATGTTTGAAGGAGTCATCGACAAGTAGCGGCACAGATGAAGATGACCGAAGGCATAGTGATGCAGTATTAATTGGTCGCGCCTTTGAATTTGCTTACCAACTGCATCAAGGTCAATACCGCAAATCGGGAGAACCATATATCGCTCATCCCATTGCTGTAGCTGACTTGCTGCGTGACTTGGGGGGTAGTGCTGCTATGATAGCAGCTGGATTTCTCCATGATGTTGTCGAAGATACAGAAGTCACAAGTCAAGAGATAGAAGAACGCTTTGGCCCAGAAGTGCGGCAATTGGTGGAAGGTGTCACCAAGCTTTCTAAGATTAATTTCACCAGCAAAACCGAAAGCCAAGCCGAAAACTTCCGGCGGATGTTTTTGGCAATGGCGCAAGATATTCGGGTAATTGTGGTGAAATTGGCAGATCGTTTGCATAATATGCGAACTTTACAATATATGTCAGAGTCTAGCCGCCGCCGCAGTGCCCAAGAAACACGAGATATTTTCGCACCTTTAGCCAATCGCTTGGGGATCTGGCGCATAAAATGGGAACTGGAAGATTTGGCTTTTAAGTATTTGGAACCGGAAGCCTTTCGCCAAATGCAGGAGTATGTCTCCGAAAAACGGACGGCGCGAGAAGAGAAATTAGCCAAAGCTACAGACATTTTGCGAGAACGTTTGCAGCAAACCGGAATCGTCTTTCAGGATATTAGCGGTCGTCCCAAGCACCTTTATAGCATTTACCAAAAAATGCACCGCCAGCAAAAGGAATTTCATGAAATTTACGATTTGGCGGCGCTGCGAATTATTGTTCAAACTAATCAAGATTGCTATCGGGCGTTGGCGGTGGTTCATGATGCTTTTCGCCCAATTCCTGGGAGATTTAAGGACTACATTGGGCTACCAAAGCCTAACCGCTACCAGTCATTACACACTGGGGTAATTGGATTAACTGGCCGTCCTTTAGAGGTGCAAATTCGGACAATCGAAATGCATCACATCGCCGAGTACGGGATTGCCGCCCATTGGAAATACAAGGAAACAGGTGGTTCTAGTATTAGCCATTTGACAGGCACAGATGACAAGTTTACTTGGCTGCGGCAACTGCTGGAATGGCAAACCGATCTCAAAGATGCACAAGAATATCTTGATAGCGTCAAAGACAATCTATTTGAAGATGATGTCTATGTCTTCACCCCTAAGGGGGATGTTGTTCCTTTAAGTCCTGGTGCTACAACTGTAGATTTTGCTTATCGCATTCATACAGAAGTGGGAAACCACTGTTCAGGGGCGCGGGTAAATGGGCGAATGGTTCCACTGTCAACGCGGCTGCAAAATGGCGACATTGTAGAGGTTCTCACCCAAAAGAACTGTCATCCGAGTTTGGATTGGTTGAACTTTGCCAGGACTTCAGCCGCGAAATATCGGATTAAACAATGGTACAAGCGATCGCGCCGAGAAGAAAATATTGCCCGTGGACGGGAGTTGTTAGAAAAGGAACTTGGTAAAACTGGTTTTGATAGTTTACTGAAGTCGGATGCGATGCAAATTGTTGCTGAAAAGTGTAACTACCATAGCGTGGACGATTTACTAGCTGGTTTAGGTTACGGAGAAATTACCTTGAACCTAGTGCTAAATCGTTGGCGAGAAGTGGCGAAAGGACAACAACCAGTTGCCACTGTGTCGCCATTTATCCCCAAAGAACCAAGTTCAAAAGCTTTGCGAGATGCGCCTCCAAGTACTTCTCGCTCCACTGATTCGCCAATTGTTGGAGTGGAAGGGTTAATGTATTATTTAGCTGGGTGTTGTACCCCGATTCCTGGCGAACCGATTATTGGTGTGGTGACGCGAGGTAGGGGGATTTCAATTCATCGCCAAGGCTGCAATAATCTGGAGTGTGTGGAGTATGAACGCCTAGTACCAGTTAGATGGAACCCAGCCGCCGAAAATAGTGGTCGTCCGCACACTTACCCAGTGGATGTACAAATTGAAGCCCTGGATCGTGTAGGGGTACTAAAGGATATTTTGTCACGGTTAAGCGACCAAGGAATCAACGTCCGCCATGCCCAGGTGAAAACCTCTATTGGTCAACCTGCATTGATGGACTTAGGTATAGATATACGCGATCGCTCTCAACTAGAGCAAGTGTTCGTCCAAATTAAGAAAATGAGCGACATTTTGAATATCCGCCGCGTTGGTCAAATTGACGAGTAGATGTGCCAATTGGTAGGGTGCGTTAACGGAGTTTAACGCACCAATTTAGGAGTAGAACCGCAGAGGGCACAGAGGAAGAGAGAAGGGAATAAATGCACCGTGTTATTGCTTAGATAAGTGTATTTTATTTGATAATTTAAAATCAACGACACTATTTTTTTGCCTTGGTTACTAATCAAATAATCTGGTACTGACGGCTTATCTATGCCGTCTTTAGCCCTGGCGGGCGAAAAAAATTAAAATATTCTCGCCTTAAAACATCTATCCCTTTATGGGTAGAGTATTCTGTATTCTGACTCTTGTTTTATCGTGAGTTCACAGTCAGGGGATGAAACACCTAAAATCGCGTTCTCAAGACCTGCGGAGTTTATTTGAGAACAATATTACCATTGAATACGTGGCAGAACCCCTAAAAGCTATGCCAGCTGATGCAGAGGTAAAAGAAGTGCTGCATTGGATGCAGGCACAAAATTTTGATGTTATCGGTGTTGAGACGGGAGATATTATTAGCGGTTATGTAGAACGCTCTAGTTTGATTCCAGGCAAAGAAGGTAAATGTAGCGACTATCAACGGGTGTTTCATCCTAAAGAACTAATTGCTATTTCTACCCCATTAATAAAGTTGCTACCCATTTTGCAACAAACTCCACGATTGTTTGTTTTGGATTGCAATCAGGTAAGTGGTATTGTTACCTGTGGTGACTTGCAAAAAGCACCTGTGCGAATGCTACTGTTTGGCTTGGTAACGCTGCTAGAAATGAATTTGCTGCGCCTGGTGCGGATTTACTATCCTCAAGATTCTTGGCAAAAAGTCCTTAAACCTGAGCGCTTAGAAGTTGCTCAACGGCTATGGCGAGAGAGCCAAGAAAGAAACGAAGCCACCGATTTGTTAGATTATTTGCAATTTTGTGACAAGCGAGAGTTGATTTTAAATCAACCAGAACTTCTCCAGCAACTAGGACTAAAATCAAAACGGTTTGGTGAACGCTTCCTGAAGTCTGCTGAACAGTTGCGAAACCGATTAGCTCACGCCCAAAATTTAGTTAGTGGTTCTTCTTGGACAGAGTTGATTTCTCTAGCAGAAGCGATGGAAAAACTGTTAATTCACTGTGAGGAAGTTGAGTGAATTTTTCAGCCTTACAATATATTGTCTGCTGCTGTGGAGAAATCTAACAATGCTGCGCTATGATAAAATTCAGCTTTAATGTGGCTTGTTGAGTGAATCACTCACTTGAGTACCTGTATAATTAGGAACCCAAGCTTCGGCGATCGCAAAATAGCGTATCCCTTTGAAATTCAAAGATGCAGTCGGGCTACACCAATGCTCAACGCCTGCGGGGATGTAGAGATAATCTTGTGCCTGAATTAAAAGCTGTACTTGGCTACCATCAGGTCGCACAAAGCCATAGATCATTTCTCCTGACAACATGTAGAGAGGTTCAGCGGCAGGATGAGTATGGTAACGCCCGTAGGTTGCTATCAGGTGGTGAAGATTGAAAGAACCTGGATGCACATTTAGCAAGTCACACCAGATACCGCCATTTTCTTGCTGAATAAATTCAAAGACGCTGTTATGGAGTTCTACACAATAGCGTTTCTCAGCCTCAGTTAAAACGTCTTGGTCTAGCAGATCGGGGAAGAGTAGCGATGTTCCTGGGTCGTAGTGTCTAAGTTCAATACCAAGAGATCCAAGCTCACGAGCTATTTCGCCTAAGTCGCTCTCAATCGTACCGTCGTCAAGTAGTAGGTTAGCCATGACAAAAAGACTAATTAACTGTTAAGAAGAGTATACCCAATTTTTATTTAAAAAGCCACTATTCCCGACTGAGAAACCGGGGATTTAGGATTGGGGATTGGGGAGTAGGGAGTAGGAAGTAGACATCTAAAGAATTGGCGTAGGGACTAATACCCTGCGCGAAGCCGCTTTGCGTCTACATGAATTGTCCCTACAAAGGGTTTCAGGTAATGCATATTTAATTTTCAAAGATGTCTAGTGAGAACTAGGAAATAGGGATTAGAGAAGAGTTTTCTAATACCCAATACTCAATACCCAGTCCCCAATCCCCAATCCCCATTAAAAAATTTATCCCCAGAATGATCCTCATTGGTACCACTAGCATCTAAGCTAGTACGGGTGAACTATATGCAGCATGGAATGTCTGACTTAATTCTGTTTTGGCATCGGCGCGATTTACGCATTTCTGACAATACGGGACTGGCTGCGGCAAAACGGCAGAGTCCGAAGGTGGTGGGCGTGTTTTGCCTCGATCCGAATATTCTGGAACGGGATGATGTTGCTCCTGTGAGAGTAACTTATATGATTGGCTGTTTGCAAAAACTCCAAGAACGATATGCTGAAGCTGGTAGCCAGTTGTTAATACTCCGAGGCGATCCTGTACAAGCGATACCAGCTTTAGCAGAGGCAATAAATGCCAAAGCTGTTTTTTGGAATTGGGATGTAGAACCTTATTCACAAGAACGCGATCGCACCATTATAAATGCCCTCAAAGAAAAAGGCATTGAGTTTCTTAACCAAAACTGGGATCAAATCCTCAACTCTCCAGATGAGATCCGCACGGGTGGTAACAGTCCTTACACAGTTTATACTCCCTTCTGGAAAAATTGGATTACTAAGCCAAAGGCTCAACCAGCAGAAACACTACAAAATGTTGAGGGGTTAACGGAAGCTGAACAGAAAATTGCCAAACTTGGAGGAGCGATCGCATTACCTTCAGCAAAAGATTTAGGGTTTATTTGGGATGAACAATTGATTATTTCACCGGGAGAGGTGGCGGCGCAAGAACGGCTGGAGGAATTTACTAATAAAGCGATTACTGAATACCAAGAGCAGCGAAATTTCCCCGCAGTTGACGGTACATCACAACTGAGTGCAGCTTTGAAATTTGGGGTAATTGGCATTCGCACCATTTGGCAAGCCACTATAGAAGCACTGGAAAATAGCCGCAGTGAAGAAACAGCAGTTAATATCCGCACATGGCAACAAGAATTAGCTTGGCGGGAATTTTATCAACACGCAATGTATAACTTTCCCGAATTAGCTGATGGTGCTTTCCGCGACACCTTTAAAAACTTTCCCTGGGAAACTAACGAAGCACATTTCCAAGCTTGGTGTGAGGGTAGAACAGGCTACCCCATTGTGGACGCAGCAATGCGCCAGTTAAATGAAAGCGGCTGGATGCACAACCGTTGTCGGATGATTGTCGCCAGTTTTCTCACCAAAGACTTGCTAATTAATCCCCAATTGGGAGAAAAATATTTTATGCAGAAGTTGATTGACGGAGATTTGTCTGCTAATAATGGTGGCTGGCAATGGAGTGCTTCTAGTGGTATGGACCCTAAACCTGTGCGAATTTTCAACCCAGCCAGTCAAACACAAAAATTTGATCCAGATGGTGAATATATTCGGCAATGGGTATCAGAATTGCGGTCTGTAGATACAGAATATTTAGTTACTGGTAAAATTCCACCTTTAGAACGTCATGCTGTTGGCTATCCCGATCCAATTGTGGATCATAAAATACAACAACAGCAGTTTAAACAGCGTTATCAACAGCAAAAAGTTCTTAGTAATGGCGAGTAAAATTGTGATTTTTTGAATGGTTGTTTAGGGTTTATATTATGATATGCAGCATTTTGCAACTATATGAGTGATGTACACCCCTCCCCGTGAGTTCAGGGAGGGTGTGCGATCGCGCAGGTGGTATCCAGTAAACTTTTACAAAAGATCCTTAACTTCAGATGCAACAAGCAATGGGATGCCAGTAGCGCCGCAGCAGTTCACGTCTTGACAGGGAAACGAGAAATTGTCCATAACATGAGCAGGAAGATTAAGTAAATTGCGCCAACCAGCCCAAACTCAATCAGAGGAATATAGGTTACTTCATAAATTCTGCCTAAGCCGCGTTCAGTTAGTGCATAAACGGCCAGTACACTCACTAAAAAGGCTCCATAGATAGTACGTTTAATCCAGATACCCACAGGTAGACCGTGAAGCTGAGTAAGTACCAGAATGCCAAGAAAACCAAAGAGAAATGTTGGCCACTTGCTTTGTCCTAGCATCAATGACACAACGACACTATGTAAAACCACTGTAATTTCTAAAGAGAATGTCCACCAACGGTTTACATGGCTGCGGTTAAAGATTAACGACGATTGGAGCAAAAGCAAGAACATATAGAGAAAACCGATTAAGTGCCCCAAAGTCGCTTCCATTGGATGATACCAGAAGGTGTAGATAGCGGCAAAGGAGAAAAAGTAGCCGTGGTATAGCTTGATAATTTGCAAAAATTGTTGATGGAATGGAACAGAATTGCCAAAAAATAAACCGCGTCGAGGCGTTTCCAAAATCAGTACGAACACCAGTAGGAGGACAACCGCACCTTGGGAAGCCCAAATGGAAGTATCTTGAGCTAGAGCATCGTACCAAATATAGGTCTGGAGAAAGTGTAAAGCGATGAATACACCATTCATGGCAAGCATAAGGTAATTAATCGGGTGCAAGGCTGATTTGTATTTCAATTGCGATGCCTGCGGCGGGCGTAGCCATCGCTGCGCCCATAAGATACACGCCCAGATGCTAAACTGATGCCCAAGGTACATACTCCAAGCCGTCGCTCGACTCCAAAAAGTGGGGTTTGGAAGCTTCCAGTAGTACCAGTTTAATCCTTGGTCAGGAAGTTTAATGATGCTTGCAGGAATACTCCCACCTAACCAAATTGCATAGGTGAGGAGGATGCTTACAAAGATGCCTAAAAACAATACTCGGCGACCTATCATAGTAATTCGTAATTCGTAATTCTTACAGCTATTTTCAGGTAAATAGACCACGCGGTAGGGGCACAGCATTGCTCATTGGTATCAACTTAACGCGAAACGGGCGGTTAGAAACCGCGTCTACACAACCAAAACTCACCTCCGTGGGTTTCAAACTCTTAATTTGACTTTAGTCCGCGGAGGCGGACTTTGCCTGTGTAGCCGCGTTCATGCAGTGTGCCGCAGGCAATTCCATTCGCCGGGGCTTAAGTTGACACCAATGAGCATTGCTGTGCCCTTACGACAGACGTGGTTCAAATACATGAAAACTGCTGTAAATTAAGACCTAGATTTTTAGGCGACACGTTCTGTGTTTGGTTCAGATACGCTTTTAGTCACTCGCAAACTAAGAGTCAAAGCTACCAGCATTAGTAAAAATCCACTCAAAAAAGGAGCAGAACTCCCAAGTTTCATAAAACTAACCCCTGCCCACATTGGGCCCCCAATGCGTGCTAACGCAGAGCAAGAACTAGCAATTCCTAATATTTGTCCTTGATCTTCTGGGGCTGTTATCTGGGAAATCAGGCTGTTTAATATTGGTTGACTAACACTAATTCCCCATGCCACAAGTGTGGAGGCGACTAGTAATAAAGTTAAGCTTTGTGAGAATCCAATTAAGAGTAATCCTGAACCTAACCCTAATATCCCCAAGATAATTAACTTGATTTCACCAAATCCATAATGAATTGGCAAAGGCTAATCCTGCGTATGCAATTACAGAACCGCATAAAGTCAGTAATAGAATTGGACGACGACCGTAGCGATCGCTAAATTTGCCCCATAATGGCGCAAATAAAAATTGCATTAAAGAATAAATAGCTACAAGTAAAGTTGCTTCATTAGGTTTTGCGCCGAATTGTTCAGCATACAAAGGTAGGATCGGTAGGATAATTCCGAAGCCGAGCAAGTCTATAAATACAGTCAAGAATAAGACGAATATAGCCCTGCCATTATTTTTACTCTCCATCTGTGCAATTCTCTTTTATAAAAAATATGTATAGCTCGGATTAATTTTATGGACATCCGGGAATGCTCGATCATAAAAATTCATTGAATGCAACCAGTAATCACCTTAAGCAAAAGGCGTTAATCTGAGTGTGGTTGAGCAAGATAGCGTGGAATAAACCCATGATAAAAATCAAGCCAATGATACTACTAATAAAAGCAACTATTAACTCGTGCTTTCGGATAGCTTTTTGGATCTTGGCATCTATAATGTTTTCTAATTCTTTGTATAACATGGAGTTGAATCGGGCTAAATACAAGAATTATATGGAATTTACCTACTAAAGTAAGTGAGCGTGAATAATTAGAGGTTTATAGTCAGCAGATCAAGTTATCTTTTCAGAGCTATAATCTATGACTACAATCAATTTAATTAATATTACTTCACGTAATATATGTTGATTTTTTCTTACCCACTTACATGAGTTTGAGTATGTCCAAAACCTCTAGCTTATTAAATAAAAGCTATTTCCATACCCTGAAAGTGTCAAGTGCGTTGGCGTAATTTAAAAGCGATACCTGAAATACCAAAAGCTAATATTGCCAGGGTATAAGTTGATTCGGGAACTGCAAGAATGCTTACCTGATTAATGGCCAAGCCATATTGTGGAGCAGAACTGCTAAAAACGAGTCGTGAGATGTTTGCAGTGTCACTACGAATCCCCAAAAACACTGCCGAATTATCTAATGCTAGGGACGAAACATTTGAAACTGAGAAACTACCCAATAGGTTGTTGGCGCTATCAAAAGCGCTGATAAAATCTTCAATTTGCAACTTACTAGTGTCTACAGCTATCTGAGTACCAGCACCAAAAACAGGTTGGGCAAAACTAATGCTAAATGGGCCGCCGTTCCCCTTAGTACCAGGATCGGGAGTACCAGGAGGAAGAGGTATAAAACCTGTTGGATCTATGCCTCCAAAGAGAATAAAATCTCCTTGAGCAAAGTTACTCCGAATGCCAGGGGAAGGTAAAGTTTGAAAGACAAATGGTGGAGTAACCGCAGGATTATTAGTTGAAGCTATATTTATATCCAAACTTAAACCATTTTGGGATGTTGTCGAGAAAGAGTTAGGTAAAAAAACAGAAAAATCAGGAGCTATGGGATTGAAGACTTTACCTAAACTCGCCCAATCAACTTCATCATTAGCTCCTAAAGCAGCGCGTTCAGTTACTAAAAATGTAGCTGCTTTAACTGGTAATGGAATAACCGTTACTATAGCTGTAATTACTGGTAAATATTTGATAGACAACTTGAATAATTGATTGATCGTAAATGCCACTAGTCTTACTCCTTAATTTTTTAGAAGATATCATCAAAATGCAATAATTCAACACCCTGCATGAGGCAATGCATTGGTATGGTTGAGAGAGTTGTACTCCTTCGGGGAAGCAAGCTACGTGCAGCGTCTCCCTTTCTCCCAAAGGTAGACGCTAGTACAAGAAGGCAAAAGTAAAAAGGCAAAAGTAATTAGAAGTACTAACAATAATTGACATGATATAGGACTCATATCTGATTTTTGAACAAGATTTCAGAGAAAACCCTTATAAAATAGGCTTTTCAGCCTCAGTATGTTTTCATAAATCAAATCGGAGTCCTATATATACCTGTATAGGTTTGCATATCAAATCTATTTGCTCTTTGTAATACTTGCATAGTACAAGGAGCGAAACTATGAATTTTTGATGAAGTCTAATTAAAGATAATTAATGTTTTAGCATTTACACGCTGTAAAAATTAACCATAATGTGTATTACGATGCCTACTCATTTTAGGTACTTCGTCTAACCCTGATTTACTTCGCATATTTGCGTAGGCATAGCCCGTCCTAGACATGGCTGAAATATCCCAATTGCGTGTATTACTTATGTAGGATGTGTAAGCCCTAGCACTTTTATATATCTCGTGAGAGAAAAATACGTCAGGATTCAGGTTTCTCAAAAATGCGTTCTTGTGTCAGAAAATATGCGAACGGCGATGTCTCCGACGGGCTACGCCTACGCACCTAAATCAAAATTGCCGAGTTTTCATAATTTCTGATACATCACCGCAAATGCGCTGATATTTTAATTTCCCTTCTTCATAAATTCCGCAAAAACACCGTTACGCTATTCGTACTTGTGATCAAAACTTAGAGCATCCAGTTTATTAGGGCGTGTTTATGACCAACCCTGTAAAGACGGTTATCCAAGTCAATCTGGAGATGGCTCTAGAAGTAGCTCAAGAATTGGAGCAAGCTCCATACACTCAACTCAGTACCTATTGTTTGGAAATTTTACGAGAGATCGGATGTCCTGGTACTGAACTCCCTGTTAACTTACAAACTCGCGATCAGCAGCTAAATTTTATCACAGGCTTCGCATCTTATGCTTTTGGGGAGGTACAAAGTGTACAGAGCATTAATTGATGATATATTTTCTGATTCAGAAGGGGTAGAAGAAACTACTTTTCCAGCCACAGACGAAGATTTACTAATTTTAACAGAAAAATTTTTAGGGTTTGAAATTCCCTCAAAGGTTTTCTTACAAGCTATAGCCATTGCTGATTACGACTGTGCAGCTGCTTTTCGCTACGTTGATAATTATTTGACTACCCTCAAGCATAAAAATCAGCGCAAGCAGAAGAAATTACTTGTGTTAGGGTGTTCGACTAGGTTTGACAATAATTGACGTGCTGATTCAAAAGCTAACTAAAAACCAATACGATTTAGATCAGATAATTTGCACTACCGATGTAGAGACGTTGCAATGCAACGTCTCTCCACATATTTATCCTATTCTGACAAGAAAGAACAATTAGAATTTATCTATTGAGAAATAAGATCCCCAACTTCTTTGAGAATTCGGGGATCTGTAGGTTGAAATTACGAATTACGTTAGCGTAGCGATAGCGAGTCTGCGAGGGTCATTACGAATTACGGATTACGATTACTTTTCCCAAGACAAACTTGTTCATAGCTTTTACCTGCAATATCCCAAGTGAATTCTGTTTCTACTAGTTGTCTGCCGTTGTGAGACAATTCTGAACGCAGATGTGGACGATCGAATAGTTGACTAATAGCGGTGACGTATTCTGCTGGTTTATTTGCTCGTAATGCCCTGAGTGGATGATTAGCACCATCTACAGCTAACCCTTCTAAGCCGCGATCGCTCGCTACTACAGGTATGCCGGCTGCCATTGCTTCTAAAGTTTTATTTTTAATACCAAACCCAGTCCGCATCGATACAACGCAGATAGTGGCTTGGTGTAAATATTCTGCCATCGAAGGTACACGCCCAAGCACATTAATTCCTGGTTTTTGAGCGAGTGCTAAAACTTCTGGAACTGGATGAGAACCAACAATATCGAAAGTTGTATTAGGATACAATTTTTGGATTTCTGGCAAAACTTCGTTGCTGAAAAAACAGACAGCATCAATATTTGCTAAATTATCCATTGCACCGATAAAAATTAAGCGATGTCCTCCGGGATCGGTGGTACGGTTGGGGAAAGCAACTAAATCTACGCCATTGGGAATAACTGTAATTTCACTATTGGGGTTAAATTCTTGTAGCTGAATTTTATCTTCTTCAGTTGTTGCCACAATTGCCGAAAATTTAGCGCAGTAGCTTTGCTCATAACGCCGCAAAAGTGGCAGATTAATTTTATCTCTGAGAGAATTTTCGGAAATTCCCGTTGCTAGCTGGTTGCGACAGGTAGCGTAAACAGAACTATGAACATTAACTATGGTTTTTAGCTGTTTCTGAAAATGCGGTTGGATATAAATTTCATTGACGCTATGTTCGCAGGTAATTACATCACATTTTCCCGCTTCCACACAGTTATGAATCCATGTTTGCATCTCAACTGAGTAGCGATTAAGTACGCTTGGCGGTGTTCCCTGTTGTAAAAATCTGCCAAATCGCTGAATTTTCTGGAATATTCCGGCGGTTTGAGAATCTGGCGGGCGTTCAAAAATAGCTAAATGATCGACACAATCGCGTAATCCGGTGATTTCTGCGTCTGCAACATCGCTCTCGCGTTGAGTTGCGAGGGTGATAGTATGGCGTTGACTGAGATACTTAAGTAAATTAAATGTCCTAACTTGGGTTCCCCCGCGTGTTGGTGGGTAGGGAAAGGTGGAAGATAGCATTAAAATGTTCATACAAGTGATGAATCAAATCTGATACATACACCATGACCTGATTGAAGGCTGTATGTCATCATTTGATATTGAATAGACCTCTCTTCTTTTAGGCTACGGTGTACACACATCTCTCTGGAAAACCAAAATCATCGTAGATCCTCCTAAATCCTCCTTAAAAAGGAGTACTTTGAGAGCTTTTAGCCCCCCTTTTTAAGGGGAGTTGGGGGGATCAAAAGCCTGTGTGGCAACTCTAGAAGACTTGTGTGTACACAGTAGCCTAAAAGGAGAAAGGCAAAGGCTTTGAGGCTACCCCCCTTTCCTTGCAGGGAAGGGGCTGGGGGTTAGGTCTTTTTTTATAGTCTACTCAACTGAAAATCGCTGTATGCAATGAGGTATATTCCATCCAATCGATAATCACAGCATAATCAAACCCAATCTGACACCTACAGCAACAGCCTCGGTGCGGCTGGAGACACTGAGCTTTTGAAAAATAGATGAGAGATGAAATTTGACGGTATGCTCAGAAATATGTAGGCTTTTAGCGATCGCTTTATTTCCCAACCCAGATCCAAGCATCCCTAAAACCTCTATCTCTCGTGGTGTCAAGCTTTGTACGGGATTCGTTACCACTTTTTCTCGGATAGACAGCAATTCTACAGCATCCGGGTGCAGCACTAGCAAACCAAAAGCGATCGCCTCTACAGCCGCGATAATTTCTGACTCTGTGCTGGTACTGGGTAATATTCCCCGGATACCAGAATGTAATGCCGTTTCTAAGTCGATGCTGTCGAGTTCCTCAACAATGACGATTATTCCTAATGGATATTGCTGTTCTTGAATAACCAGCAATTTTTCCCACACCGATTGTTGCAGATTACCACTCAAATCTACCAGCACTACATCTGGTTGTAATTGCTCAACTTCCCTTGTCAATACATCCAAATCAGATGCACTCCCCACAACCGTCAGCCGAGGATTGGTTGTCACCACAGCTGATAACCCTGCCCGGACTACAGGGGAAGTAGCAACTACCATTACCCGAATCATGTCGCCTCCACAGCAGTTTTCCCAGCTTGTACTGCAACATAAATCACGAATTGCTGGCTACCGCGTAGGAGTTGTAGCGGCACAGATCCTTTACTTTCATGGAGATATTTACTTAAATCATTCATGGTAGTGAATAATCGCCCCGAAACTCCAATTAAAACATCGCCAATTTGCACACCAGCAGCTTCCGCCGCGCTATCAGGTAAAATTGACAACACCAATAAACCCAAGGTACGCCTACCTAAAAGCACAGGTTGTAGTGTAACTCCCAGTTGCGGACGACTATTTCCCTGTAAAAAACGCTCAACGGTGTTGCTAGGAACTGCCACAGCTAAACCATTAACAATCATGGTGTTAATTCCCACGACAAGGCCTTGACAATCGGCAAGTGGCCCCCCAGAGTTACCAGGATACAACTGCAAATCAGCCATAACTGCCCGTGGATTATTTGCATGGATAATTCCAGTTGTCACAGCACCACTTTCAGCAAAGGGATTACCCACTGCCAAAACTAATTCACCCACTCGTAGCGCCTCAGAATTACCAATGGTTGCAGCAGTTAAATTAGTGGCAACAATTTTCAGGGCTGCTAAATCTTGTTGTGGATCAAATTGGGTACGCACCGCATCGAATACCCTTCCATCTGCCAGTTCCACAGTTGCGCGGCTGCTAGTTGCCACATGGGCATTAGTGATAATCAGTCCATCGGGTTGCCAAATTACACCAGAACCGACTCCCAAAGAGCCACTTTTGACTTTGACAGTGCGATCGCGTAGTTTAGCAGCTACCTCTGTCAATTCAGCAGCGATGTTAGTTAATGCTGTGTTTGCCATGTTATGCAGTTTTTGAGCGTGTCAAAGTAAAATCAGTAAAACGTTCGAGCAAAAAGGTGCAAGTTCCGAGTTCAGAAGTGCAACGTTCGAGCAAAAAGGTGCAAGTTCCGAGTTCAGAAGCGCAACGTTCGAGCAAAAAGGTGCAAGTTCCGAGTTCAGAAGCGCAACGTTCGAGCAAAAAGGTGCAAGTTCCGAGTTCAGAAGTGCAACGTTCGAGCAAAAAGGTGCAAGTTCCGAGTTCAGAAGTGCAACGTTCGAGTAAAAAGGTGCAAGTTCCGAGTTCAGAGGTGCAACGTTCGAGCAAAAAGGTCGAATGAATCGGAAAATTTAGATAAATCTTGACAAAGCGAGTAGTCTGTCAATAAATAATTGATGGATAAATTACCTGTAGAGACGGCGATTTATTGCGTCTCTCAAACTCATCCCCAATTGGCATTATTCCTCTTTAGTAGGTCGTTCGCCAACTGCGATCGCTAACTCAACTAACACTCCACCCCTGACAAGTTGCACATTCACAGCTTTACCAATGCGATCGCTACTATTAAGCAACGCCAACACATCACCTGTATCGCCAACAGTTACGCCATCGAATGTTACCAAAACATCGCCAAGCAGCACACCTGCATTGTCAGCAGGCCCCGCAGCCTCAACATTGACAACAATTACCCCAGTTGCCGAACTTAAATTGAGAGCAGTTTTTAGATTCTTTGGTAAACGTACAGGCTGCATTCCCACACCCAAGTAGCCCTTAGAAATGTGTCCTTTTGCCACTAATTGGTCAACCACGCGATCGATTGTAGCAGTGGGAATAGTCAGAGCAGTACCACGCCGCCCCGATGTATTCATACCTACCACAAAACCAGCCGCATCTACCAGCGGCCCGCCTGCAAAACCAGAGTAAAGAGTGATGTCTGGGCGAATGAATTGGTCAATATTCCCGCCATTCATACTCCGCCAAGCACCGCTAACCACGCTGACTGCACCCATCGCCGCCCTTAAGTCACCTTCGCTACCTCTTGCCAGCCCAAGAATCAGATGACCAACTTTCAGCGTTTTGGCATCACCAACTTTTGCCACAGGTATTTCTGCATTTTCTAGTTTAAAAACAGCTATATCAGTGCTAGAGTCATGACCAACGAGTGTTACTGGTGCAGTACTACCATTTGATAACGTAATGGTGATGTTGTCATAGCGCTGGAGAGACTCATCAGAGGTAACAATAATGCCATTACGCCAGTGAATGCCACTTTGAGAAAGACGTGTACCCCCATTTACGGCAACTACAGCACTTCCAGCTTCTTCTACGGTGTCAGCTAAACTGTTGGATAAAGCCAGTAATGAAGACATAAGATTTTTATACCAATGTTCTTAGATGTTCATATCGTGCCGTTTTCTCAACACAGATGGCATCGGAAAAATGGGGAGAATTCATCCTAGAAAAATGGCTAGGGCAAAAGTCAAAAGATAGACCCGATAAATAAATTCAGGGGATTTAATAAGGATTTATGGCAGTCTTAAATCAATAAGATCCCCGACTTCTTTGAGGGGATCTGAGTCTCTCGATTTTCACAACTCATCCCATTTCACTTTAATAATGATACAAATATGCTGGAAAGGGCATGGCATTGCCCATTGGTGTCAACTTCAGCTGGAAATAGCTTAACTGTTGGCTTCCATGCCCGCCCGGAAATAAATTTCTTTGGCTAATAGCTTAAGTCTATTGAAGTAGACTGGAGATTTTTGGCGATATTTAGTCATCTTCAGATGATTTTAAGTAAGTCGGTGAGAAAAATTTAATGTATATGAAGAAATATAAATTAGCTGTAGGGTGTGTTAGAGACCTCCACAAAAAGAAATGCCCAATTGTCATTGCCGTTCGCCCCTGGCGTTCCCAAAGGGTATGGAGCGAAGCGAAATGAAGCAACCGCAAAATCTTGGGATTGCTTTGCTACACTCCGTTTCGCTCGCAATGACAGCTTTTGGATCAATCATTCTGTGGAGTTCTCTTATGCCTTATGGCAACGCACCTGAGATTGTTGATGGTGCGTTGCGCTTTGCGACAACACACCCTACATTAAAATTCCTTAACATCGCTGGAAATATTAGCACCGACTTACTTAGCTAGTATACGGGAATTTCAATTCCCGGCGGACAAGCGGTTTCGCGTTCAGTTGACACCAATGAGCAATGCTGTGCCCTTACGACAGATGTGGTTCAACTACATGAAAACTGCTGTAAATTGGATATTTTTTTATTTGTCAGTCTCTTACCCCAAAAATACGCAGATATTATCAAACAAGATATATAAAGATACCAACAACATTTAGTATTACATTCCTGAAGAGTGTCCCTCTAATGCTGGGATTATTGTTTACACTGGGTAGTATATACAACAAATACTTACTTATTTATTAGTATTAAGAGTGCTTTGATGATTGAAATCCTAGCCACACTTTCTGCCTCTGCGGCAGCAGGAATGAGAATAGGCATACCTTTGCTGATTATTGGACTATTGCAAGGTAGTGACTTGTGGTCACAAGTTCCAATTTTATCTCACATTTCTCCACCAATATTATTAGGTTGCCTCACCACTTGGTCATTGATTGAATTATTAGCCTCAAAAAAACTCTGGGGGCAAAGATTGTTACAGCTGGTTCAGTTATTCATGTCTCCCATCGTCGGCGCAATTATGGGGTTAGGAGTAGCTACCGCAACAGCAACGCCAAACTGGTTGATTGCCATCATTGGAGGTTTGTTAGCTTTGGTACTCCAGCTAGTCCAGGTTGGTTGGTTCTATCGGTTACGTGGCTTACCATTGTGGGCAGTCTTTCTTCAAGATACCTTGTGCATTGCCCTAGTACTATTTGCCTTTGATGCTCCCTGGCAAGGAGGAGTAATTGCTTTAATACTGCTTTGGTTTGCAGTTCGTAGTGCGAAGCAATGGTATGACTGGCGCAGGGGATTAGGGACTAGGTACTAGGGACTGGGGATTGGGGACTGGGGACTGGGGACTGGGGACTGGGCAATAGGTTCAGTTAAGGCAAGAGACGCGATGAATGGCCGTCTCTACAATAATCAGTCTAAGGGATTATATTATTCTTCCTTTACCTCTCCTACTTCTTTCTGCTTTTCCCTTCCACTTCTCCCTCTTCATATACCCAGTCCCCAATCCCCAATCCCCATTACCCCTTATCCCCAGAGGGGGCCCCACCTTACCCAGCCCCCTTTACTGCAAAATCCCAATCATGTGCAAGAAGCCGTGACCGGTAATTAGCTCGATGATTAAGGCAATAAAACCCAGCATTGCAATCCGACCATTCCATACTTCAGCGCTAGTTGTCAGTCCCCATTCCCAACGCTCTTGGGGGTACATCTTTACCATTTTTTTTATTTGGGCAGCTTGCGAAAGCTTGAAACTAGGGTTTCTCAGCGCATCAATCACTAACTGGGCTAGTGCATTAATAAATACTGGATGGGTATTGGGAGCCGGTACGCGGCGGAAGTTATGAATTCCTGCTTCTTCGGCTACTTCTCGATACTCAATATCAATTTCTTGTAGTGTCTCGATATGCTCTGAGACAAAACTGATTGGCACTACAACCAAATCTTTTACGCCTTGTGCGCCTAGTTCTTTGAGGGCATCTTCAGTATAAGGTTGGAGCCATTCTACTGGGCCGACACGACTTTGGTAAGCTAAGGTGTGAGCATTGGGTCGATTGAGAGTCTGTATAATCAGGGCACTACATTCTTCAATTTCCTGCTGGTAAGGGTCGCCTGCTTCTTCAACGTAGCTTTTCGGAACGCCGTGAGCGCTGAAGAATATATGAACCTCATTCGGGTTAGGAAACTGCTCAAGTTCTTGGGCTATTAGTTGCGCCATTGCTTGCAGGTAGCCTGGTTCTTTGTACCAAGAAGGAATGACGGTGTAATCAATGGGTTGAAGTTTTGGATCTTCTTGCCAAATCTTTTCTAAAAGCCGGAAGCTGGAACCACTGGTACTGATAGAAAACTGGGGATATAGTGGTAATATTACTAAGTGTTCTACATTATCTTGGGCAATCTGTGCGATCGCTTCTTCTGTATAGGGATGCCAATAACGCATTCCTACGTAAATATTGGCTTCTTGTCCCAAATAACCCAACTGTTCTTTTAAAGCTTCCCCTTGCGCTTCCGTAATCCGCCGCAGTGGAGAACCACCACCGATTTGCTTATAATTTGCTTGAGATGTTCTGGTTCGCCGCGTGGCAATAAACCAGGCTAGGGGCTTTTGCAACCAGCGAAATGGTAGGCGAATAATTTCCGGATCGGAAAATAGGTTGTACAAAAACGGCCCGACATCCTCTAGCTTGTCAGGGCCACCGAGATTGAGTAATAAGACGCCTACACGACCCATAGCAGTTACTTTCCCCCAATCTTTTCAGGTTTTTTACTAATGTTAACAATATATCTTTATTAAATATAAAGCTTAATAGCAAGGAAATATGCAATGGCAACAATTTTAAGAGATTGGAGTTACCGTTATCAGTGGTTGTATGATGGTATTTCGCGTTTAGCAGCCTTAAGTGTAGGTGGTGAAGCCCGTTTTCGGCAACTTGCTTTGCAAGGCTTAACAATTCACTCAGATACTCAGATTTTAGATTTGTGTTGTGGCAGTGGTCAAACGACGCAATTTTTGGCAAAAACTTCACAAAACGTAATAGGATTAGACGCTTCACCCAAGTCTTTGCAACGGGCGCGGCAAAATGTACCTGAAGCTTCTTATGTAGAAGCTTTTGCCCAAGAGATGCCATTTGCAGATAATCTATTTGATTTGGTGCATATCAGCGTTGCATTACATGAGATGCAGCCTCAGCAATTACAAAAAATTATTAATGAAGTTTATCGGGTGCTGAAACCTGGAGGAGTATTTACGCTGGTAGATTTTCACGCCCCGACAAATCCGATATTTTGGCCTGGGGTATCAATATTTTTGTTGTTATTTGAGACGGAAACAGCTTGGGAATTGTTGAAAACTGATTTAGCTGAGTTGTTAACTAAGACTGGCTTTGAAGTGGATAAGCTAACTTTATATGCAGGTGGTAGTTTGCAAGTGATACAAGCGAAGAAGTGAAGAATGCTACTTTATTAATGGCAGCTAATAAAACTCTGCTATTAATAAAGTAGAGGTGATTATTATATAGTACTTAAGCAGGTAGGCGGAGAAAAAATGACGCAGGAACTAATAGACCTCAAAAAGAGTATTTTGGAAGGACGTTATGCAGATGCCCTAGCAATTGTAGACGAATTAGAAGGCATGAGTAAACAAGCTATTCTGCGGAATATCCAGGCTTATTTAAGGATTCTGCTGATTCATTTGATTAAGAACCAAGTAGAACAACGATTAACTGGTTCATGGGCAAATTCTATTCGTAATTCAATCCGAGAAATTAAAAGTCTTAATATCAAAGATAACAAAAAATCTTACTATATTAATTTAGGTGAGTGGGAGAGTTTGATAGAAGAGGAAGTGATTGAAGATGCGATCGCTGATGCCAGCGATGAAGTAATGAATGGAGTATATAATCAATTCCAACTGTCTGAAATAGTGGATAGGAACCAACTTCTTCAGACTGCATTGAAGTTTTTGGCACTAACCTATTCCTATTCGGCTAAGGAGTTACCCGCAGTTTTAGCTGAAAATTTAACTCAGTTATCCGGTGGAGAGGATTGGAAAGCGGGTAGGCGGTAAAATGTTTCAATCCCTAATGGGGATTTTGATGAATTGCAATATTATAGTTTTATACTTACCTTTTAATCAAATTTAAGTTTCAATCCCTAATAGGGATTTTGATGAATTGCAATGCGAAGGCAGGAAACGCATTAAAAAGGGAATAAAGGTTTCAATCCCTAATAGGGATTTTGATGAATTGCAATTGAACTTCCAAAAACTAAATACGAATGGTCAATTTTTGTTTCAATCCCTAATAGGGATTTTGATGAATTGCAATTTAGAATCTGCTTTTCTGTCTCTTCTATTAAGGTTTAAGTTTCAATCCCTAATAGGGATTTTGATGAATTGCAATCTTTAATGGCTCTTTCTCTGCTTTAGAACTACCATTTACGTTTCAATCCCTAATAGGGATTTTGATGAATTGCAATTTCTTCAGTTAGCTTCTTAACTGAATCAACTGTAATAGTTTCAATCCCTAATAGGGATTTTGATGAATTGCAATTAAACTCTACAACTACTGATGGTAGTAATGAAGATTGGTTTCAATCCCTAATAGGGATTTTGATGAATTGCAATTTAGCGCCTTTGCTCGTTTCTACGACATCTTTAGTTTCAATCCCTAATAGGGATTTTGATGAATTGCAATTTTGGACGGTTTGGCGTTAGCAATCCTTACTGAGTGTTTCAATCCCTAATAGGGATTTTGATGAATTGCAATCTAGAAGATAGCGTAATTCCTGCTATTAAATCATGTTTCAATCCCTAATAGGGATTTTGATGAATTGCAATGAATTTGCTGGCAAGCCTTAATCCAGGTGAACCAGTTTCAATCCCTAATAGGGATTTTGATGAATTGCAATGGGTGCAAAGCGCGATTCGCAGTGCGACTGCTGTTTCAATCCCTAATAGGGATTTTGATGAATTGCAATGGCGGGAGCCTGAAAGCCAAGCTATATTTAGTTTTCAAGGTGCGGTTGCGCAAATATAGAACAATCATAGCATTAGAGAATTTTTTTGGGAAGAGTGTTGGGAAAGCTTGAAGGATGAAACCTATTTAATGTAAGCATTTCAGAGATTGCGCGGATGTAAATTGGGTATTGATGGGGTGAAATGCTTGCTGGGGTTGAGATAGAAGCACTTTTTTCAAACTCTGAAATTTGTACACCTACCCTTGCGCGCATATAAGGGAATTCAGCACAGTAAATTGTCTAGTGCTATGGCTTTGATTTGCCAATACATCCGACTTTTCCCTAACATACAGCTACAGCAAGCAAGGCTTAGACAGTAAAGGAAGCTAGTATTACGGTAAGCCGATTGATAAGTTGTAGTATTTATTTTATAGTACTGTACGTATAACAAGTAATAAAATTTTCGCTAATTATAAGGTAGAGATGATGCAAGAAGTAACTCGCCGCAAATTCATTGCAACAGCCACCCTAGCAACAGGTTTTGCCCTCGCAGTACAACCCATTTCTGCCCAAGTCATCACCACTGATGATAAGGGGTTAGTAGCTGGTGCGGTGAAAATTCCTGTCAAAGATGGCGAAATTCCTGCCTATAGAGCAGCACCGGCTACTGGTGAAAATTTCCCAATTGTTTTGGTAATCCAAGAAATATTTGGCGTACACGAGCATATTCAGGATATCACTCGTCGTTTTGCTCGGTTGGGGTATTTAGCGATCGCACCGGAATTATTTATCCGTCAAGGCGATGTCTCAAAGTTAAGCAGCATAGACGAAATTCGCCCAATTGTCGCTAAAGTACCAGATGCTCAGGTGTTATCCGATCTCGATGCCACAGTAGACTGGGCAAAGAAGTCAGCTAAGGGTAATGGCAAAAAGTTGGGAATTACAGGCTTTTGTTGGGGTGGTCGTATTACTTGGCTATATACAGCACACAATCCCAATGTTAAGGCAGGTGTGGCATGGTACGGGCGACTCGTAGGTGATGCGACTGAACTTCAGCCCCAGTATCCCATCGATATCGTATCGACGCTAAAAGCCCCCGTTCTCGGACTTTATGGTGGAAAGGATACGGGTATTCCTCTAGATACTGTAGAGCAGGTGCGCGATCGCTTAAAGTCTAGCAGCAGCAAATCTGAAATTATCGTCTATCCCGATGCACCCCACGCATTTTTTGCCGATTATCGCCCCTCCTACCGCGAGAAGGAAGCTAAGGATGGCTGGAAACGCCTCTTGGCATGGTTTAAGCAAAATGGTGTTTAAAAAACTTTGGTTTTAGTTAGGGGTCAATTCTTTATCCCCCAAAAATTCATCTCACGCTCCTAAGAGTGAGGTATGGGATGAATTTTTATTTTAACTAACTCATGAGTTAAGGAGGTGAAAAGATAGGAAGTAGAGTTGCTTAATTTAATAAGAATGCCCCTAAAAGGGATGATGCAACGGTATCCCTTTGAGGAGCAAAACTTGTCAATTCAGTTATCTTTATACTTTCGGTTTCCTAGAACAATAATTATCTAGGATTAATGTGGCGTCTATTCCCCCATCCTGGATTGAGAATAGCGGCTAAATCTTCTTCAGATAATTTGCTGATCTCACTATCCAGTTCTTTAGAGGTGAAATCATAGCCACGCTCTTGAGCAATTTTGATGAAGGCGTCTGGATCGGCTGTTGCTTTGAGTCTTTGCTGTAACGCTTGATCTTCTTTTACAGCTTGAAAAAGTCGGGCAGCATTTTGCTGGGTCATGACAATCAATCTCCTGTTTGAAATATCACGTTTGAATGTGATAGTTTAACTCTTGAGGATTCACTAACTTTTGTAAATAATTTATAAATGGAATTCCTTACATTTCATCTTAAAACAAAAAAGAAAGATGTGTTGATTTTGATAAAAAAGTATAACTTTCAAACTAATATTAACGTTAATTTTTTTGTAAAATCAGCCCTAAGATGGTAGCAATTTTTATCTAACAATAATTAAGTCTGATTTCTTGTAAATACAATTTACATTCATGCAGGTGAGCGATGTTCATAACGACTATTGGCTAATTTCTCCCCACACTCTTGAAAAATGATTTTTTCTTTTTAGGCAGAGGAGACAGCAATGCCAAACGTAAAAATCCTGTTAAAGCTTGACTTGACACCTATTAATAAAATAGGATATTAGATTGTCTGTCTAATTCCTGCTCGGATCAGGTAGACATATTACAAAGGCTGGCAAAAACGTCTTCATAAGAGATAAAACCAGCTACCTGTACGGCAACCTCAAGGACAATTCCATGACCTACGCGATTATTGAAACTGGCGGCAAACAAATACGAGTAGAGCCAGGTCGGTTTTACGACATTGAACTGCTAGCGATTGAACCAGATGAAAAAGTTACAATAGATTCCGTATTGCTCGTGCAGCACGATGGCGAAGTCACCATTGGACAGCCACTAGTGACGGGAGCGACTGTAGAAGGGACTGTATTGCGACATTACAGAGGTCGTAAAGTCCTGGTATACAAAATGAAACCGAAAAAGAAAACCCGCAAAAAACGGGGGCATCGTCAGGAAATTACCAGACTTTTGATAGACTCCATCACCCTTAACGGTGCAGTGTTTGCTGCCGAAGGAGAACCGGAGAAGGAAACCCCCGTTATCGATGAAAATCCTGCCGAAGAACTAGAAACTGCTGCTGAATAATAAAAGAAGTAGATACACAAGAGGAAATTATGGCTCATAAGAAAGGAACAGGTAGTACACGTAACGGTCGTGATTCTAATGCTCAACGTCTGGGTGTTAAGCGTTATGGCGGTCAAGTTGTACGTGCAGGAAACATTCTCGTGCGTCAGCGTGGTACCAAATTCCACCCTGGTAACAATGTCGGTATTGGTAGCGATGACACTCTGTTTGCCTTAATCGACGGTGTTGTAACCTTTGAGAGAAAAGGCAAAACCCGTAAAAAAGTTAGTGTTTATTTACCTGTAGTTGCTGCTGTTGAGGCGGCTCCTGCTGAAGCAGTAGCAAGTTAGAGTATTAGGGTGGGAATTATGCCATAGGTGTCAACTTAAGCTGGAAATAGCTTAACTGTTGGCTTCCATGCCCGCCCGGAAATAAATAAATGAGTAATGAGTAATGAGTAATAAGTAATAAGTAATACCCATTACTTGTTACTTATTACTTCAAAAATAAATTTTGTTGGCTTTTAGCTTAAGTCTACTGAAGTAGACTGGAGATTTTTAGTCATCTGAAGATGACTTTAGCTATGAGACGGGAATTGAAATTCCCGGCGGACAAGTGGGTTCACGTTAAGTTGACACTAATGGAATTATGCCCACCTTAATTGCTAGTTATAGCGTTTCCCATTCAAATGGGTTACAACGTTATATCGCCAGGTGTAAGAAACATACCGCATTGGTGTCAACTTAACGTCAAAGCAAGTCTAGAACTAGCTTTTACATTGCCTCGTTCCCAGTCTCCGACTGGGAATGCTCGTCTTTGAGGCTCCGCCTCTCGAACTCGCGGCAGAGCCGCTTTTGAGTTGCGTTTCCAGCCTCAGGATAGAAACGAGGTTTTAAATGACGTGTCCCTACGGATGTATCCCATGTAAAGGATAATTGTTATAGCACTGATGTGACAATCAGATTTGCATAAAAAATATTAATTAATATTCACTCAACTTTTACCCCCTAATCTAAAAAATAAGTTCCTAACTCTTTTATTCTCTCTACCCAACCTTTTACCTCATCAGCCACTTTATACTTCCATTGAAGTTGAAGTAGTTCTCTAGTATGAGAATCATCAAATATAACTTTGTCTTTGTTTTCAAAGACTGGCGCCAGAAATTCTACTTGAGCAGCTTCGGCAAATAAAGTTGACACTTGGCTAACACTCAAATTTTCAGGCGCGGCAAGGTAATGTCCTCCTTTGGAGCCAAATCGCGCTACACCAATGTAGCAGTCTGCTAAATCTTCAACATGAATCCACGCGGTCATAAAATCTGGTGGAAATGGCTGAGAGCCTTGGTGTGGTTTCCCTGTAATGAACTGCTGAATTGCAAAATCCCAGAAACCGCCACGAGTTGGGGCTGAACCATATACTGATGAAGGATAGACAATCGAGGCGTTACCGCCATTGCTGATATATTCTTCTACTAGCCCATCTTTCAACACATTTACACCTGCTAGTAAGTCAAGACATATTAAATATTCGGGCAGTATATAACCTTTTGGCGGAGGTGTTTCTGTTATTCGTCCTCCATTGGTGGTAATCAAAGAGAAATTCCCACTGGTTGTAATTACATGAATATCTGGTGAAACTGCACTAGCACCGTGTAAAGCAGCTTCTAATGGTACACGGTCGAAAGCGAATTGAGCTTCTTTGGTTGATTCTAGAGGTATGTGCCACGCTACATTAATTACTGTTGTAATATCATGTTTGCGAATTGCTTGTGCAACATCATTGCTGGAAATATCTGCCTCTTGAGAGCGGATTATTTCTTTGCAAAAAGGTTTTATACCCTCAATATCACTACTCGGTCGCACAAGTGCCAATGCGGCAAAATCTTCTGTCTGAGAAAACTTACGGCACAGCGCTCCGCCAATATAGCCGCCTGCACCTATAATCAGGACATTTTTCACGGAAGAGCTTTTTTCGGATGAAAATTCTTTGTTGTTTGACATATTTGAAATTTGTAGCTAATCAGCTTTTTGATATTTCTAAAATAGCGCTTAAGACAAATTAAATATCGGCTGTAGTCTTGACTACGATAGATATCTGAGAAAATGCTGAGAATTAACTAAAGTTCACTTTATCACTGTTCCGACTGTCATACTATTTACAATTGCTCATTCCTTACTTGCTCTGAAGCTAGGAAGCATCCGTCTAGTTAAATCTATGTTCCTGTAGAGGTTCTATGAGTCTGATTCTTCCCAAACGCACATTATCCCGTCGTCGGTTATTGCAACTATCTGGACTTTCAGGGGTAGGTTTTCTTTTAGGTGGCTGTGGGACAAATTTGTTCTCAGATAATCTGCGGCAAATATCTGAGCCACTAAACCAAAGTTTTGAAGCACTGCTGCTAAGTCAAAAATTAGTACCTGAATTTTCTGTCAATGCCATAGAAGCAGATAACTTGCTGGTTAATTCCTTTAACTTCACTCCGCAAATTGATCCGGCGCGGTTTCGCCTGATGATTGATGGTGAGGTTAATAACGCGATGCAATTGAGTATGGCAGATATTCAAAAACTTCCCTTGACTTCAATGGTAATTCGTCATGTCTGTGTTGAAGGCTGGGCTGCGATCGTTCAATGGGGAGGTGTACGATTGCGGGATTTAGTAGCGCTGGTACAGCCTAAGTCAAACGTCCGCTATGTCTATTTTAAATCTGCTGATGGCTATTACGAAAGCTGGGATATTGCCTCTGCTATACATCCCCAAACTCTCATGGCTTATGAAAAGAATGGACAACCATTATCAGCTGATAATGGTGCGCCTATGCGCCTAGCATCTCCAATAAAACTGGGATACAAGCAAAGCAAGTGGGTAACTCAAATTACATTCGTCAGCAATTTATTACCAACTAAAAAAGGCTATTGGGAAGATCAGGGCTATGAGTGGTTTGCAGGGTTATAAGGTAGACAAGAAGCTAATCTAGATCGGGTTCAACGCCTAGCGATCGCAATTGTGCAATCAACCGTTCAGTCCGTTGTCTTGGTCGGCAATACATCTTTTAGCGATCGCGGCGGGTCAGTTTGATACATCATAAAGCAGTCCTGATGATAAAACTCTCAGTTCTATTATGATTGAACGCACTTTGAATAATTGAATCCAAAATCTAAAAAATCTAAAATTTCGATGTTTCTTCAAACAACACTAAGCCATATTTCTCGCCAGTCGGCAAAAAGCCAATTCCTCGATAAACTGCTTGGGCTGCTTGGTTATGATCACCTGTAAATAGGATGGCACGTTTTACTAAGAGCGATCGCGCATTTAACAACGAACCTGCTACCACACTTTTCGCGTAGCCTTTACCCCGCAATTCTGGCGGTGTCCAAACTCCACCAATTTGCACAATATCAGGCAAGCTGGCATTAAAGGCAGAGTAAGCAACTAGAGTATCTCCTGCTACTAAAACCCAATGCGTAGCTGTAGCTTGACGGGCTTCAATTACGAGACGGCAAGCTGAATGCAAGCTGTTAGTTTCTATTTGTCCTAAAGCTTCCACGTTATAAGCAACGCACCATTCAGTGAGTAATTCTAACTCCTCTGGATATGGTAAACGACACTGCAACTTTGCCGATGCTAAGGCTTGGGGTATTTGTAAATCTGGCAGTGCTAGAGAAAACAATATCTCAGATTCATCAAGCTGAGTTGGTCGGTTGCTAAGTCCCAAAATGCTTTTTGTTGCTTCGACTTGTGCCGCTGGCCCGCTAATTCCAGAGATGGTACGTCCAGATTGTGTCACAACTGCTTGCACCACCTCTGATAAATATACAGGGGCTTGGACTATTACCATCCCATTCCAAAAGTGGGCTGCAACTGCAACTATAGTTTCATCCATATAGGCTGCTATGTAAGTTCCTTGAAATCTGGCACCTTGGTCAAGCAGTCCCGCAGCTCGCCAATTAGAGCGCAAAAACATAGAAGTATCAGTGTGTTGCAAGAGAAATGCTTCCAACAATACTTCATCACCAGGTTGCAGAGTTCTAAAAGTAGGCACAAAAAACTCCTGAATAAATATACCAGGTGATTAGAAATCGCGGCGACAAAAACCTAGTCCTCAAAGAATTTTAAACCCACGGAGGTGGGTAAAGTCTCGTATGGCCGCGAATTCTATGAGACTGTTGGTCAATTCACGGTGGGTTTGACCCTTCACCCTTAAAACATTGATTTGGCCTTGCTTTCCCGCCCTGAAATAAATTTCGGGCTAATAGTTCAAGTCCGTTTCAACGGACTGAAATCACAGTAATGAGGAATGATGGGTTAGACTCCCTATTAATTCGCCAGGACTATGTGTGTTTTTACGCTGTTTCAATAGGCGTTGAACCCTCATAAATTGGCAAAGGTATTGGTAGCGGTAGATTATCTTTATCATAAAGGACTTTTAGATGTCTGCTAAACTGTTCCTCAACAAAATAGCTGCTAGAAAACTCACTCGCAAAAGAAACCTGATGAAAGTGATAATCTAGATTCAACAAATTGTAGACAAGTCTTAAAAAATAATCATCTATCCAAAAATCTACATCAAATAGTGAAATTCCATATTTTCCTTCTAACCGACGATTTAAAGTTTTCAGTAACCAAGACCATTGAGGTTTGAGGGTCGGATCGATACGATTACCAAATACAGGATTAAAAAACTGATTTACTTGAGTTGTCCTAACATCACTCACTTTAGTTAATAAATCTGCCGCATTGATGGGAGATGAATTGAACCAATAGTTAGCAACTACTAAATCGTGTAAATAAGCAACTACAATTTTCGGATTTTCTTTAATGAACTGTGAACGACAAACAATTCCTCTGATGGATGGAATTCTTAAACTAATTGTTTGAGATAAAGGTAGCTTTCTGACAAAAGCATAAGCTTCTAAAATTGAGGCAAAAGTATGACAACATACGTAAGCATCTATAGTTTTATTTGCCAAGCTCTTGCTTGCTTTACGAGGATCTTCATTCACTAACCTGCAATCTTTACTGACATCCATATCATAGAGATCAAAAAGAGTGATGATGAACCTATGAGCATTTGAACCAAATAAGGTAGAAATTCGTTTACCTTTTAAATCCTGGACAGTGTTTATCGAAGAATCTTTATGTAGAACAATATTGATATCTTGACCCAAAATATTATAAGAAGCAATTCCAATTAATTTAGAACCAAAACTTAAATCATCAAAAAATTGGCTACCATTATTCAAAAGAGAAATATCATCTAAAATACAAATATCTAGTTCTCCCCGTTTCATCTGACGGTTCATTTGTTCGCCAGAAGCAAATTGCAGAATTTGTAACTCAAAATCTCGATTAATTTCAACATTTTTGAAAATAGCCTGTTCCAGTGATGATGCTCTCTGTAAATCAGAAATATACTTAGTTCCATATCCAGCAATAAACTGTCCTATGGAATCCCTCTGAATACCTATCCTGAGAATATTTTCTTCTTTGGGAGAACTGCTACCTAAAAATAGATTTACATTGGGTAAACTTTCTAAGTTATCTTGATCTAGTCTAAAACTTCTCACCAAACTCTCTGCGGATATTAACAATTCACTAAAGCGCGGAACATGAAGATAAATTCCATATTCGTTAACATCTTGAATCGGAAAAATTAAGGCTTCGTATTCAGATATTATATTAGTTTGACAAAAGTCAGGTAAAATTGTTAGTTTTTGATTTTTTGAAGCATAGTTGAGTACGTCTTGATAACTATGTAGCACTTGTACGCCACTTAATTTATTTATCAAAAATCCATTTTTAGATAGTTCCTGATGAACCTCGTCTAAAAGCACAACATCAGCCAGATCGATATCATTTATTTTAACTAAGCTACGCTCATTGAGATATTTACTTGCTCCAAAGGATACCAACAGCATTTTATGAGTTGTTAATCTAGTGCAGTGATGTTCTTCTTTATATCCAGCGCAACTGTTGAGCAAGAGATCCATTTCTATGAGTTGAGAATTTGAAAAAAAGCTGCTATCTTTAACTGCAATCTCTTTAATATTTCTACCCGGAAAACAAAGCTGAAATCGCTGCAAATATTGTTGGAGCCAAACTTCTAAAATTAAATTAGTAGCTCCCAATGTCAAATCTTCGCCCTCTGCGCTAAATGTTGCCTGAAATTCTTCTTGCAGATTTTCTACAGTTTCTACAACATTAAGTGTCTGGGAAATCAATTTTCTGCCTTTATTAGTCAAGCATATAGAGCCAGGAGAGCGATTTAGGAGAATTACTCCGAAATAATCCTCTATTTGTTTGACTTTTTTACTAATTAGTGCCTGACTATAACCTAGCTTTTGCGCGGCTTTAGAAAAGCTACCACAGTCATCTACTGCTTTTAAGATTTTGAGGTGATTTAGGGTAATATCTTCGAGTTTAATCTTATTCATACTAGGTAAGGCAAGATTTTTAACTACAACGTAATTAAGCTACTCTGTTGTGCATATTCGGAAATAACTAGTTTGTGAAAGCGAATAGTATCTTCCAACATAGATTCAAATTTGAGTACTATTAAGTCAACGCCAACGGCTTCGTATTCTTTCAGACGTTGAATAACAGTATAGCGATCGCCAACCAGTTGAGCAGATAAACCGAGATTGGCTTCAATGGTTTGACTGATATCTAGTTTGTTGTGGGCAACTACGTTCGGATCGATTTGCTCTTGAAAGTACTTAATCTGCTCTTGATCAGCAGAACGATAAATCGCTTCTAATCTGGCTTCAGCTTGGGCGGTATGTTCGCCAACGATCGCAAAGGCACTCATTGCTACTTTAATCTTACGACCGTAGCGATCGCTAGCCAATGTTTTCACTTTCTGCACCAATGCTGCCGTTTTTTCAGGATCATCAGCATTGATAAATAGATAATCTCCCAAACGAGCCGCTAGGTTAATCGCCCTGTCTGATTCCCCAGCAATGAAAATGGGTGGTGTTGGTGTCGGACAATCTGCGAGAATACCACCCTTAATGGTGTAGTATTTACCAACATAATTAAAGCCTTCAATTGTCCACAGCCCCTTGATTACCTCAATATACTCTTCTAATCGGGCGTAGCGATCGCTGTGAGGTAGCCAGATATCTCCATAGCTTTCTACTTCTAATTTCCACCAACCTGCAATCCCACTCAGAGCAAATCTGCCGTTACTAAGTTGATTTTGAATGTTTGCACTCAAATTGGCCACCACCGCAGGCAGTTTAAAACCAGGTTGTACAGCCGCCACAATCTTGATCCTCTTGGTGTTCAAACTTGCTAAAGCTGCTGTAATCCAAGCATCAGCGACATTATAGTTAGGCCCATGAACTGCATTTAAGTAATGTTCAGGAATGTAATAGAAGTCATAACCTAACTCGTCTGCCTGAACTGCCAGTTTTACCAAATCTTGGGTAGATAAATTAGCCTCATGGTTGACAACCCGCAACCATCCACCACAGACCGGCGACCAAATTCCAAACTGAAGCGGCATAAATGTTTTTCCTGTGCTTTTTTTTACGAGGCATCAACTAAACTACGGCATCTACATCTTTTTACCGTGATTTAGTAGTCCACACTACCACATTTATTTCTGCTGTGTACAGTTGCCGATGATACATGAAAAGCAGTTTCTTATCACGATATGGAATAGTGTAGATATTTTGTCGAGTCCTGATTCCTGAATGCCTTGACTGAATCAGGATAACAGCTAGCAAAATAAAAAATAATTAAATACTCGGCAAAATTAGGCTGTATTCCAAAATGGAATATAGAAATGGAATTTAAGTATATCGAATCACGACATCAGAAAAATTGTTGTGATAGAGTCTGATTCATTCAAAACTACGGTAGGGCGATCGGGTTATAGTATATTATTGCCATCAGAGATTTGTCTACTTGTAAACTCAGAGTAGTTTTCAACCGCTCTCAAGCTTTCGATTTTGACTAAAATTTTGCCCTATCAAGTTTTAGCTGATTTGTTAGTGATGACAAATTCGGCTTTGTTGCATCACTTGCAAACTTAGATAAATAACCAAACAATTTCAATTACAAACGCACAATTATGGTAGATATTAAGTTCGCATACTGGATTCCCAACGTTAGCGGTGGGTTAGTTGTTAGTAAAATTCCCCAACGCACAGATTGGACTTACGAATATAATGCTCAACTAGCTCAGACGGCTGAAGAAGTTGGATTTGAATATGCTCTAGCACAAGCCAGATTTATCGCTAGTTATGGCGCTGAGTACCAGCTAGAGGCACTTACAACTGTATCGGCTCTAGCTCCTGTCACCAAGAAATTGAAATTGATTGCAGCAGTTCACCCTGGATTGTGGCATCCGGGAGTAGTTGCCAAAATCGGTGCTAGTATTGATTTTCTCTCTAACGGTCGGTTTGCTCTAAATGTAGTTAGCGGTTGGTTCAAAGACGAATTCACTATATATGGTGAACATTGGTTAGACCATGACGAACGCTATCGTCGTTCAGAAGAATTTATCCGGGTTCTCAAAGGTTTGTGGACTGAGGATGAGTTTCACTTTAAGGGCGACTTTTATCGTATTAACGGCGGTTGGGTGAAGCCTAGACCAGTTAATCAGAATCCCCACCCGGAGATATTCCAAGGTGGTAACTCCAAAGCAGCGCGGCGGATGGCTGGCCGTGTCTCTGATTGGTATTTCATGAATGGCAACACCATAGAAGGTGTGAAAGAGCAGATTGCAGAGGTATCTGAATTAGCGAGTCTTGAAGGACGCACAATTAAGTTTGGTCTGAATTCCTTTATCATCGTGCGAGATACGGAAGCAGAAGCCCATGAAGTATTGCGCGATATTATTGCCCAAGCTGATGTAGAGGCTGTGAAAGGATTTGGCGAAGCGGTGAAACAGGCGGGAGCTTCGACTCGTGAAGGTCAGGGAATGTGGGCGAATTCCAATTTTGAAGACTTAGTGCAGTATAACGATGGCTTCCGTTCCGGCTTGATTGGTACGGCTGAACAAGTAGCTGAAAAGATTCGCCAGTTCCATGCAGCGGGAGTTGATTTAATTCTCGGTGGCTTCTTACACTACACAGATGATTTGCCAGCATTTGGTAAGACAGTAATCCCACTTGTGCGCGAACTTAAATCTAATCGTCGGACATCTGATGAGTTAGTTGGGGTGTAGATTAACACACACTTTATAAGAGTGGGTTTTGTTGAGCCAATCTGTTGAAATCACGGCTAAACCCACTTCTACAGCAACAGCGAAACGCTACGCAAATATCAACGTTTAACAATACCTCTGCCAATTTACGATGGTTCAACACCACAAGAAACGGGAACCATGTTTATGCAATCAAGAGCAAAGAAGGCAGTGGTAGTATTTTACTTATTTGTTCAATGACCATACTCATTCACGTTAGCGTTGTTATTCAATGGGAAAATCGAGTGTTGTTCGTTCAAGAAACAAAGCTCATAAACTACGGACGCTGGAATTTACCAGGTGGTCACATTGAATTTGGTGAAACTGTTCATCAAGCTGCTTTGCGTGAGGTTGTTGAAGAAACAAACCTTGCTGTGGTGCTGTTGCATCTGGTTGGAGTCTACACAGGTATTCGCAAGCCTGATAGTCATGCCATTCGATTTGTATTGACTGCAATACCTCAGAACAATTCGGCAGTAGCAGGTGCAGATATTCTAGCTGTGCAGTGGTTTGATTTAGATGAGTTAATCGAGCTTGATGATTCACAACTGGTAAGCCCAGATATGTTACGCCGCATTATTGCTGACCTAAAGCACAATCGGGTTTACCCTCTTGAAACCTTGATCGAGCCAGACTAAATAACAGATAAGTCAGGCTCTAAATGAGTCTTAGGGTGGGTTTGCATATATTGGGGACTGGGGGCTAGGGACTAGGAATTGGGTCAAATTGAATTTGAAGGATGGCCATCTTGTCTATCACCAACATTAGATGGGCAAGATGTCCATCCCTCAAATGGGATGTGCTAATCAAATACAGATATTTTGCCTTGTCTCATAGTAGTGGCGATTATGAGTCACTCAATCACAATCAAGGAGTTTTATCATGACATCAGTAATTAATACCGAACAAAAAGCCCATATTATTCGGGATGACAAAGAAGCGATCGCGATCGCTCACGAATTAGCAGCTGAGTTTGCCAAGGGAGACTCAGAACGCGACCAAAATCGGCGTTTACCTGCCCAAGAAGTAGAAAAGTTCTCCCAAAGTGGATTATGGGGAATTACAGTCCCGAAAGAATACGGCGGTGCTTTTGTCTCCAGTGCCACCCTCGCAGAAGTAATTAAAATCATCTCTGAAGCTGACTCTAGCCTCGGTCAAATTCCTCAAAACCACCTCTACATGGTGGAAGCAGTCCGGTTGGATGGTACAGATGAGCAGAAAAAGTTCTTCTTTGATTTGGTTCTACAAGGTAAACGCTTTGGTAACGCCTTCTCGGAAGTAGGTACTAAATCTGTCACTGATGTGCAGACAAAATTAACACCAGATGGATCTGACTTCGTACTCAACGGACGCAAATACTATTCTGCTGGCGCACTATTGGCACATTGGGTTCCTGTGATTGCCAGTAATCCAGATGGTAAGACAGTAGTGGCATTTGTTGAAAGAGATGCCGAAGGATTAACCCTACTCGATGATTGGACAAGCTTCGGGCAGCGTACCACTGCTAGCGGCACTACCATTATTGAAAATGTGAAAGTTAAAGCAGAACACGTGATTCCGCACTACCTAGCCTTTGAAAGGGCTACTCTAATGGGTGCGATCGCGCAAATCATCCAAGCCGCCGTAGACGTGGGAATTGCTAAAGCCGCAGTCCGTGACACCATCCACTTTGTCCGCAACTATACCCGCCCTTGGGTTGACAGCAATTTAGAAAAAGGCTACGAAGATCCTCTGACACTGTACAACTTAGGCAACGTCCAAATTCAGGTTCACGCTTCTGAAGCATTGCTGCGTCGTGCAGGCGAATTTCTTGACGTTGCCAACGAGTCAGGTTTAGAAGAACTCAAGGTAGTTGAAGCATCGATCGCAGTTGCCGAAGCCAAAGCCTTAGCCACCGAAGCAGCTTTACTAGCTACCAATAAGTTATTTGAACTAGCAGGTACTAAGTCCACATTGGAGGAATTCAACTACAATCGCCACTGGCGAAATGCCCGCGCTCACACACTCCACGATCCCGTGCGTTGGAAATACTACGCTGTTGGTAACTACTTCCTCAATGGTGTCTATCCCCCGCGCCATCCTTGGTTGTAATTGCAGCATTCTCTACTGGGGTGACTCAATTTTGGATTTTAGATTTTAGATTTTGGATTAGGAAATTTTTCAATCTAAAAGACGCTCATAGATTCGTTCGGCTTAACTAAGCGATCGCCAATCTAAAATTAAAAGATTTTTTAAATTTTGGGTTTTGAATTACTCAATTTCATTATCCAAAATTTAAAATCTAAAATTTACCAAATTTGAAGTTATGGGCGCACGTGCGACTAGTGCAAAATATGGCTTTGATCGCTATTGGCGTAATCTCCGCACGTTCACTCTCCACGATCCAGTAGATTACAAAATTCAAGATATCGGAAACTGGGCGTTAAATGATGAACTGCCAAAACCTAACTTTTATTCATAGTAGTCTGTCAAATTCATTTTCATTTTGACGGGTGGAGAGACGCGATAAATCGCCGTCTTTACAAGGAATCTATTCATCAATTATTTATTGTCTTTTACCAATGGTCTGCGATCGCCTCTTTAAAACTAGCTAGGCAATATTAGCGGGGAGTACCTTTACTGCATACTACGATAATTCGCTCAACATATAGTATGATATTTGCATTTATTTGTACTAGAAACAAAAAACTCTTAAACTCTTATTCCTCCGTGTCCTCTGCGCCTCTGTGGTGCGATTTTTTATGACCTCTGCGTAAGTCATGAGGTCTGATGATCTGTTGGCTTAACTACTATCGCTTGTCAGGAGGCAGGTCTGTTGAACAGAAAACGTAATTCATCATTCATTCAAAAAGTCAAGCAAAAACTTGTTTCACCCATCGCTTGGTTAGCACTGGTTGCGTTTAGCATTTTGCTAGTTATTAGCACAACGATCGCTAGCAGTTTCGCCCAGAACCCTGCTCAGGAAGCGGGTGATACAAGTACACAAGCCTATGCTGGATTTAAAGGCAAAATCGGCAGAACCTTTGCAGAATCAAGACCTTGGTGGAGTCCACAGCCACCAACAGCCAAAACATCTCTAGCTTCATCCCCTACCACCGCAGCGCCAAAAGAGGCTCCCAATATTGTTGTTTTTCTAATTGACGATCTGGGGTTTTCCGATTTAGGCCCCTACGGCTCAGAAATTAGTACGCCGAATATTGATAAATTGGCAGCTAACGGACTACGGTTTAGCAACTTTACCACCCATCAGCTTTGTTCCCCGACAAGAGCCGCCTTACTGACGGGATTAAATGCCCACTCTGCGGGTGTCGGTTGGGTTGCTGAGGGACACCCTGGTTTTCCCGGTTATGCGGGTGAGGTTCAGAGTAATGTCGTGACTCTAGCAGAAATTTTACGTAACAACGGCTATTCTACCCTGCTGGCCGGTAAGTGGCATTTGACTCAGACTTACGATCGCACCGCCACTGCTTCCTTCAATTCCTGGCCGTTACAACGAGGGTTTGAACATTTCTTTGGTTTCTTAGATGGATTGGAACATCCCCAGACACCACATATTCTTTACGAAGACAATAAAGCGATTTCAGTCGATCGCTATCCTGAGAATTTCCTCACCACCGATTACTGGACAGAAAAAGCGATCGCATTGCTCAAACAAGCAAAAACGAAGTCTCCAGACAAGCCATTTTTCTTGTATTTTGCTAACAATGCTGTTCATTCACCATTTAATATTCATCCAGCAGACCTCGCCAAATATCAAGGCAAGTATGATGCTGGCTGGGACGTGCTACGCCAGGAACGCTATCAGAAGCAACTTACATCAAAGCTAATTCCTGCTGACACTCAATTACCACCCCAAAATCCAGGGGTTAAAGCTTGGGATACACTATCGGCTGAGGATAAAAAACTATTTGCTCGTTATCAAGAGGCCTATGCAGCCTTCGTTGATAACTTAGATCAAAACTTTGGCAAACTCTATGATTATCTAGAGTCAATCAAGCAACTCGACAACACAATTATTATTGTTGCTTCTGATAATGGCGGTTCTGGAGAAGGCGGGGCAAATGGTACAACGAATGTAGCTCGTCATTACTCCGGTTTACCAGACGATAAAGCCTTAGATATCAGTCGGTTTGAGTTGATTGGTAGTCCTCAGACTGCGCCTCACTATCCCATTGGTTGGGCAACGGTTTCCAATACACCCTTAAAGCGTTACAAGTTCTTTACTCTTGGGGGTGGTAGACGGAATCCATTGATTGTTTCCTATCCAGCAAAAATCAAAGATCGGGGCGCTACCCGCACACAATTTACGCACATCACAGATATTACACCTACCATCCTGGAATTAACGGGGATTAAGCATCCCGACAAGTTTAACGGTAAACCGACGAAACCTCTGGAAGGTATTAGCTTTGCCTATCTCTTAAATGATGCCAATGCTCCAGAACAAAGAACTGAACAATACTATGAAAATTCCGGTAATCGAGGGTATTACAAAGATGGTTGGTATGCTGTCACCGAACATCAGACTGGGAAACCATTTAGTGATTCCGAGTGGCAATTATACAACCTGAACAAAGATTACTCTGAAAGCAACAATGTGGCGAAGGAGTATCCAGAAAAAGTCCAAGAACTGGCAGCAGCCTTTGATGCGGCGGCATTTAAGTATCAAGTTTATCCCCTGTTAGAATCCCCGCAACATGGAGGAGTCCCGCCTTATATCAAGGAGAAAGTCAAACCGAAGACATTCCATGCGGGTGACTCGGTACTAGAACCGGATATTTTGCCCTTGGTGAGCGATCGCGATTATACCATCCAGGTGCAGGCTCAATATAAAGCAGGCGATCGCGGGGTGATTCTGGCTCACGGTGGACAGGAGGCTGGTTACATCTTTTATATTGACAATGGCAAGCTGTTCTATGAACACAATAACTATGGTCAATCGATTAAATTTCCCCCAGTCTCGCTACAGCCAGGTAAACTTAACATCGATTTGAATTACGATGCACTGGGCAAACGCCAGGGATCGGGAACACTCTCTGTCAACGGTAAGCAAGTCGCAGCAGGTAAGCTGGGACTAACTTTTGGTGGCTTTCCCTATGAAGGATTGGACATCGGTAAAGATGCCCGTAGCCCTGTATCATGGGATCTCTACAAAAAATATGGGGTCTTTAAATACACAGGTGCGATCGAGCAAGTCAAATACGTACCGGGTTCCCCCGCGCCTGATGCCAAAGAGGAGTAGGGAATAAGTAGCATCCCTTCTTCTCAACTAGTTAAAGTTGTTTTTGTTTGTAAAGTGCGCCTCCAATGGAAGCGCACTTTTGTTTAGCTTTTTTAACTTGTAGTACATTAGCTGGTTCCATATAATACAATAGCCTCAGCTTGATAGTGGGAAAACTAAAGTAAGTTTCAATACGGTTCTAGGGAACTCCAATATTGTGGGGTGGGCATCTTGCCCGCCTAGTCCATAGGGTGGTCAAGATGCCCACCCCACAGGAGTTAATTGGATATTTTTTTATTTGGAAGTCCCTTAACCGAACAGCATTAAAGTAAGTTTCTCGCTGAAGTTTGGATTTAAAATTTGAAATAAATTAAATAAATTTTAAATTTTGTTGTTAAAAGTTTAAGAGGATGTTTTAAAAAGCAATCATTGACAATAATAAATATCAACTTAAGATAAAAGCCAGTCACCCAACTTTAGCAAATAATTGGAGGTAAAATGGTTTCTAATCAAAATATAACTGATGTAAGTGGTGAGGATTGGAATTTAGATGCAAGTAGGACATTAATTCAAGCACTGATCAAAGATTTTTATAAGAATAATTTAAATAGTTTTACAGATCCTCTTAAACAAGAAGGATTAATTGCAGCCGGAAAAGAAATATCTCAAATAATTATCTTGTTTAATAGACTGCAAAAACTCATCAATAGAAACGCACCACAGAATATTTGGTGGGATAGAATACCGAGGCTATTTATACCCGACAATAGGGATAAAACTCAAAGAGAACTGACTGAACTATCTAAAGCTTTAATATTTGCTATAGAAGCTCTACGCGAATCATCATCGAATATAAATATTGCTCAAGCTATTAGATTTGACGTTGAACAAATCGTTTGCAAATATGAGCATCCTTTAACAGGATTTATTATCAACCCATTTCTATCAGTTCATCGTTCACCCTCAACGACGACTAAAGTAATTTTTGGACTTATAAGTGCCGTTTTCATCTATGGAGGAATTACTTCTTCTTCTATCGCCGGACTTTGGATTTTTTCAGAACTTGTTAATTATTATAATAACAATAATTATAATATCAACAGAAAAGTATTGCAAAATGAAATAAAAGAAATTCAAAAATATACAGATAAGCGAGTAGAGCAAATTCAAAATAATGCTGAACAACAAAGTCAGCCAGAAAGCAAAAATCCGACTTCTGCAAATGATCTTAATAAATTAAAACAAAGTAAAGAAGAAATTAAAGAGTTAAGTATAATATCGCAAAAAAATGCAGAATTTAAGAGTACAGAACTGACAACATTAAATAGTAATCTTGCTGAATTAAATGCACAATATAGCAAAAGGCAAGCTGCAAACGAGAAGTATAATGAATTTCTTCTTCAACTAAGTCTAGCTATTGCAGCAGGAACATTAGGTAGTATTATCAGTATTTTAATCAGAATTGAAGAATTTCAGAAAAAGAAATATTCCGATCCACTAACTCCATTTCTTGTTGGTGCTTTTAAACCAATGATTGGAGGAGCATTTTCTGTTTTATTTTTAGCCTTAATTAACTCTGGAATCATCTTAATGTTTGTTAATCCCAGTGTCTTTAAGCTCAATACAACTACCAATCAAGAATCATCTCAAGACCAACAAAGGTCTCTAATTTTTGTAATAGCATTCGTTGTTGGTTTTAGTGAAAGACTTGCAAAAGATTTTATAGGTAAAGCAGAAGAAATAGCAGGTGCTAACCGAGATAACCCGGAATATAGACCAGTTATTCAGGAATTATCAAGCGATGTAGATAGTTTAAATACGTTGCCAATAAAAGCAGCTAATAGTGCAGTCGCTTCAAATAAACTGCCAAATAAAGTAGATGGCAATGATTTGCTAAATGTTGTAGAAGATTTGAACTCTAGTAAAAACGATCGCTAATCCCAATTTGAAAAATAATTGCGACAGATAGATTAATATAACCCAATACATAAAGTTCAAGTCTGTCCCTCTCCAAGTCGGAGAGGGACAGGTTTTGTGTAGTAAAACCAGGAAGAGGTCTTTTGGATGGACATGAGATGACCAGTCGAACTCACGTTAAATTAAGTCCAGGTTGTCTGATTATAAAAGACAACCTGGAGCGATGCTAATTGCTAATGTGGACTCAAGACTGGCGATAGCAGGCAAATTCCATTGAAAAAGTAGCCATACCAGAAGTAAGCGATCGCAATTCTGTAGAATATCCAAACATTCGCGCTAGCGGTACTTCTGATCGAATCACCGTGTATCCCTGCATTGTCTCAGAACCCAACAACAAACCCCGACGAGAGGATAAGTCACCCTGAACCCTTCCCATAAACTCGTTGGGTGTTTCTACCTCTACAAGCATAATAGGTTCGAGGATGTAGGGTTTTGCTTTAGCGATCGCACCTTCAATTGCTTGATGTGATGCTGACCGGAAAGCCAATTCTGAAGAGTCAATTGGGTGATATGAACCACCATCCAGAACGACTTTCACCCCAGTTACCGGATAGCCTTGCAGCTTTCCTGATTGCATCGCCTCACGGAAACCTTTCTCACACGCCGGGATATATTCTTTGGGAATCGCACCCCCAACCACCCGATTTTCAAAGACAAACGGTTTATTTGTGGGTTCAATCCACCCAGTAATATGGGCGTATTGACCGGGGCCGCCTGACTGTTTCTTGAATCGGTAGTCAAAGGTAGCTTGTTGTCCAATGGTTTCGCGGTACGCCACCGCAGGAGTACCAACGAAAACCTCGGCATTATATTCTCGTTGGATGCGTTCGAGGTAGATTTCCAAGTGGAGTTCGCCCATCCCAGAAATCAGAGTTGCTCCCGATTCGGGGTCGATGCTCAATCGGAAGGTGGGATCTTCCCTTTGAAAGCGATTGAGTGCCTTGGAAAGGCGATCGCTATCTTCCTGTTTCTTGGGTGTAATCGCCAGCGTAATCACTGGTTCCGGCACAAACATCTTCTCTAGAGATACCAGTGGTTCCCCAGAACAAAATGTATCACCAGAAGCACAATCCACACCCAACAGAGCCACAATATCCCCAGCTACGGCAACTTTTACGTCTTCTCGCTTATTGGCGTGCATTCTCACCAAGCGACCGATTTGCACTCGCTGTTCAGTCCGCGAGTTGTAGACGGTATCGCCGGGTTTGAGCGTCCCAGAGTAAATCCGGGTATAGGTCAACTGCCCAAAGGATTCAACGGTGAGTTTAAATGCCAATGCCACCAAGGAAGCATCGGGGTTAGGGTAGACACTCACCGACTCTGCGGTTTTGACCACTTCTCTATCCACGGGAGATGGTAGATAAAGCACAACTGCATCCAATAAGTTTTGCACTCCTTTATTTTTGAATGCCGAACCCAGCATTACAGGCGTGAATTCTAGGCTTAAGGTTGCTTGTCGGATGGTTTGCCAAATTAATTCTTTGGGAATCTCCTCACCCGTCAGTAACATCTCTGTCATCGGTTCTGAGAACAGCGACAAAGTATCTAGCAGCTTATCGCGTGCCTGTTGCGCCTCATCCCTAAGAGGTTCGGGAATTGCCTTTTTCACCAAGTTTTCCCCGTTTTCACCCTCAAAGTAGTCAGCAGTCATTTCCACCAGGTCAATCACTCCCTGGAATTGGTCTTCACTGCCGATAGGATACTGGAGTAATACCGCATTTAGTTGCAAGCGATCGCGTATTCCCTGTACTACACGAAATGGATCTGCCCCCGTCCGATCCATTTTGTTGATGAACGCCAAACGCGGCACACGGTAGCGTTTCATTTGCCGATCTACTGTAATGGATTGGGACTGCACACCCGCCACAGCACACAGCACCATCACTGCCCCATCTAATACCCGCAGGGCGCGTTCCACTTCAATTGTGAAATCTACGTGTCCAGGTGTATCAATGAGGTTAATTTGAGTATCGTGCCACTGGCAGGTGGTAGCAGCAGAAGTGATGGTTATACCATGCAGTTTTTCTTCTGGCATAAAATCCATTGTTGCACCCTTACCGCCTCCCCGCACTTCCTCAATAGCGTGGATTCTGCCCGTGTAGAAGAGAATTCGCTCTGACAGCGTAGTTTTACCAGAGTCGATGTGGGCAGATATACCAATATTTCGGATGCGTGTTCGGGGAATCATAAAATTTCCTTTTGTTCAAGCGACAAATAGTCACCAACTGAGTGGTGATATATTTTGTATTATAAATGTAGTATATATAAAAGACAAGGCTGATCGTACAGAAAAACCGTTGATATTTGCCCTAGCTGACGTTTAAAATAGGTATTCAAGCGGAGGAAATGAAAGCTATATAGTGATGCCTACCAGTATTTAAATATCTAGAGGTAATGACAACTGAATCCCAGCAGCGAGTCTTTTTTGCTTGGCTTCAGCTTTGAATCTTTTGTCTGCTTTGTAAATATTCTCCATAACTGGTATAAGTTCAGCTTTATGCTTAGGCATATATAAATCCAACGCTTTACAATCGCTTCTCTTCTCTCAGTAGCGGTAGTGCGATCGCTCGCTCTTGTTACAACGTCAGATTCCTCAACTTTTCTTCATCAAAAGTAAGCCCGTGACGTTTTAAATATGGGCGCAAATTTATTTTAATGAATAAATCTTTTAGTTCTTGGGCAATTTCTTGGGGTGGATTTCCTGATAATGCGATCGCAATTAAACGTTCTGCTGCTTGAAATTCACCACAGTCTATTGCAAGAGTTGCAGCACTACGATGCAATACTGAACGAGTCGGTTCGGCATCAAGTTGAATGGCAATCAGTGCAGCAGCTTGAGATTCTTTTTCAAAAGCTTGTCGAGAAACTTGACTAGCTTGCTTTAAGTCTCCTCTGAGTTTAGCAGTAAAAGCTGCTTCGGCTAAATCCATCGCCTGTTTATGCAACTCCTGAATCTGACTCATTTTTCCACAATAAAAGATAGGGGTCTGCTAAATTCAACAATAATAATGTAGGCAGGAAATTCGCTATCAGAAGGATTAGTTTGCTCGATTTTTTGTTTGACTCTAGCTCTAACCCTGTTATCATCTGCTTTACGTATACCTGAAACTTCCAGTCTTACTTGATTTTGAAATGGAAGTTCACCTGCTTCATCTTCGCTACCTAACCAATAATCAAATCCAGTGCCTTTGCGCGATCGCTCAACCACTGTAAACTGAGTCAATTGTCTGATGAGCATAAAGGCAATACCATAGGCTGCTTGTTCTGTGGTGAACTCTTCATCATTCCAGCAGCGGAGCATTTGCTGTGTAACGGGTTGCCAATATAGTCTGAAGGTGGTATTAAAGTCCCCATTAACTGTGAGTTCTACACCCTGTAAATGACCTCGATCCTCCAAACACACCGCACAAGCTTCTGCTAAAGCTGCTCCAAAAGATGGAGTTATAGCGGGTAGTCCTTCTCCTAATTTAGTTAATACTAACTCTTGGGGTTTATCCAAGCTAAACAGACTGAATCTTACCGTGATTAGTTTGATTGTACTTTAATTGCAGTTGCAGAAATGCAATAAAGTACAATTATTATTTCCCATCTTCCAATATTAATGTAGACTCAGCAGTTCGCCCAAATTCTTCTGGTGCATATTGCAAGCGAACTTCCGCACCAGGCCAAGAAAATGTCCCAGGTGTCACAGAACGGACTAAGTAGTGCAGACTATAAACTCCTGGTTCGAGGTGGTCGGTGTAGGCGATAATGCGATCGCGGTACACATTCTTAAAGCCAAGTTCCCAGCTATCGGCTTTTGCTTGTAATGCAGCAGTAGCAGTCTGAAAACTTGCATCCACCGCCTCAAAACCTGATGGTAGCGGATCTTTGATCGCCAAATGATCCACAGGATGATCGGCAATAATTTCTAAACCAATATCAAACACCTGTCCAGAGGCTAAAGTCAAGGGTTTATCGAAAGCATAAAGACCTGTTTTTTGCAAAACTTTCTCTTGATTTACTTGACTAATTTCTCGTGTTATGCGTAGACCATTAAATCTGCCTGCTTGATTGCCTTGCAAGCGATAATTATAAGCAACCAAATAGTGCAAAGTGCCATTACCTGATTTTTGCAGCGTTAAATCATTACGCCCACGAGGTAATTTATTCATCGGCACATTTAGTTGTAAACTAGGATTTTGATAACCATTAAAGCGATTTTCTCCTAACTTATTACCAGCTAATTCCACTGTGGCAACAAAATTCGGTGGTGTGGGTTGTAGTTGGCTATATTCTACCAAAGCTGTTAATGCTTGGGCATTATTATAGTTAGTTTGCCATGTACCATCCCGTCGCAATGCCAGAAGACTTTGGAATAACTTATCTATAACTTCGGGTTTACTTTGTTTGGCAATAAATAATCGTAAAGCTTGCGCTTGCGTCGTGGTAGATGAACTCATCCATCCCCAATTACCTGGTAAACTTACAACTGCTGTGCGACCAGTTTCATAAATATTCTGTTGCAGCTTGTTGACTAATTTTTGAGATTCATCTTGCCATTCGGGGAATTGAGATAAGTATCGCGCTAGTTTAATTTGAGTTACTACATCAAAGTTGTTGTGCTGTTCATAAATATCTGCGAGGAAAGTATTGCGTTTGTCTCCCAATTCTGCTAGAGAGATTAAAGCATTAAATTGCAGTTGTCTTTTACAGAGTATTTGTTTACAAAAGTCGTATTCTCCGGGGTTCGCCAGAACTTTTTGTAAATAAGCTTTCAGGCGAGATACCATTGCAGAATCGACCAAATTCGGGAATACCTGACTGGCTTTAGCTAAAGATTCACCCGTATAGGAAGAAACCCAAGGGTCAGATTTTTCTTGTCCGGGGAAAGCTGCAAAACCACCATCGGCTATTTGGAGTTTTTGTAACTTTTCAATTGCTTTATTTGCCTGTTGGCTAAGATTAAATTCTGCAAAATTCTGACCATATTTTTGGGAAATAGTTTGCAAGTTGGCAGCAATTATTAACTGACTCGCCGCCGGTTCAGTAAACGGCAAATCATCATCTTCTAAAACTTGTTTTGCTGGTGCTTTAATCTCCGTTATCAAAGTACTCGCCAACTGAATATCTAAACCTCCCGCATCAGGGAAGGTATTTTTATCAACATTCAGGGGAATCTTCACCTGTTTTTCAGTGACACCAGTTTCAACGACTTGTTCTGTAATTTCAATTGGCTTAATTTCCAAAGGTACTTCAAAAGCATCTGCGGCTGTACCATTTAGCTGAGTGGTAAAGCGAACTTTCCCAACTCCCACACTATCCGCCACCATTGGAAAGCGATAAGCGTGAGTTGCGGATTCGGCTTTAGTTTGCAAAGAAGTTGCTGTGGGGTTTTTGTCAGCAAACTTCACATTACCGCTAAGTTCGCCATTAATTGAAAGATTTCCTGGATTCCCGGTGTTGTTAGTTACAGATAAACCAGCGAGGATGCGATCGCCTGGACGGGCAAACTGTGGCAAGATAGCATTAGTTAGCAGTGGTTTGGTGCTGATAAACGTCGCATCCCCATTCCCGAAACGTAGATTTCCATCGGTGGCCACAGCCATAACTCGCCATGTAGTTAAGTCATCCGGTAATTTAAAAGTTATCTGTGCATTCCCATTTGCATCGGTGAGAACAGAACCGTTGTAGTAAGCTAAGGCTTGAAAATCGGTGCGAGTGCGAGTATTTGCTGCACCAGTTGAGAAACCACCGCCATAACCCCAACCTTTGGGTTTAGCTACATCTTGTGCTTGTAATATGACATCTGCGCGATTATCGTTAAAGCGGGTAGAAATTGTCTGTTCTGCATAAACTGTATCTACCAAATCTGGCGGACGATAACCAGAAAGTTGTAACACCGCTTCATTTACCACCATGACTGTAAACTGTCCTTTGGTGGGGTTTCCTTGATTGTCCTTCAGTTCTAGTTGTACTGTTTCTTCTGCGCCAGGTTCTAGTGATGCTTGCACTGGCTTAACTTGCAGTTTTAAATACTTATCCTCTAACTTAACTTTAAAAGGTGTAAAACCAATCTTCACCAAGTTATCCAAACTTCCCGCTTCCACTTGGTTTATGGGTTTACCTTGTCTCACTAATACAGCTTCAATGGCTGCATTAGGTAGCATTTCTGGCGTGACTTGAAACTGAATTTGTGGTGCGCCTCCCTGAACTTTGATAATTTGCTGATAAAGGGGTTTGTCTTTAATTACAGCAAAGTACAATTCTGCATCTGGATAGGGAGATTGAATTAGTGCAGTCGCAGTTTCACCAGGTTTGAACTCTTTTTTATCTAATTTAACTTCTAAGACATCTTTTTCTTTAGAACCCCAAAATACAGAATTTACTCCAGTTGCCCAAATTTGTAAATCTGTCGCACTTAATTCGCTTTTGGCATCGCTAAAATTAACTCTAATCCGATATGAAGCAGATTCCGGTGCTGTCAAATTTACTGATTGCGGGTTACTAGCAGATGTAATTTCTGCTTGTCCCACTGTTTTATATTCGACTTGATTTTTTGGTGTTCGGCTACCTTCAACTAATTGCGTGACGCTGCTATATTTAATCTGCTGTAATTCTACCCGCACCCGTTGACCTGTTATCGGTTTTCCTGTCGGGTCAGTAACAATCACTTCAATGGGAAAAGCCTTGCCAGCATCGGCGATGAAATTACTTTTTAAGCCGATGAGGCGATTACTTGGTAAGGCGGTAAAAGTTTTGGAATTGGCTACAGACAAATTAGAAACATCTGCAACTTGCACATCTATCTGATAAGTCATCGGATATGGTAAATCATTAGCCACATTCACAGTTTGACTACTTTTACCATTAGCATCTAGCTGGGCATTAGTTTGTAATACATCACTAGATATACTAGGAGTTTCCTCTGGCCATAACCATTGCCTACCAAAAGTAAATTCTTCCCAACCTTTAGGAACAAAATTTGCTTGCTGGCGAGTGATAAAATATTTTGCTTCTCCACCTTCTACAGGTGCGCCAAACAAATAATTGCTTGTAGCATTAATATTAACTTTCTCGTCAATGAGTGCAAATTCTTTATTTAAGTTAAGTTCGACTTTAAAATTCGGTGGCTTAAACTCAGCTACCCGAAATTCTCCAGAAATTTCTTGTCCATTTTTCCCCTTCGCCTGGATTGTATAGTAGCCTAAGCGCTGAGTAGTTTTGATTGGCAATTCTAGAGAAAATGTACCAAATTCATTTGTGGTTTGTGTACCTAAGCTGGTTTTTTGCCCATCAGGATTTACCAAAGTTAATTGGTAAGCAGCATTTTTATCTTGCTGAATTGCGCCATTTTGTAAGAAGTCAGCGAAACCGGTCAACCAAGCTTTTTCACCTGGTTGATACAATTGTCTATCCGAAAAAATTACCCCACGTGATTCAGGTTTAGCATCTTGCCAACCTGCATCAATACCATAGCCATAAACGCCGCTATATTCTTCAGTTCTAGCGAATGTCCAATCTTGATTCTCACGGGCAATAACTAATAATTGTGGTGATTTACTAGAGCTTTCATTCCCAGAATAACATTGCTGTAGTCCTTCACGAACAATTCTGAAAATTCCATTTTCATCAGTTTTACCAGTTGCACAAGGTACTACTTCGGGGCGAGATTTTGCTTGTAACTTTGATTGATAAATTTCAACAACAGCCGTTTTAACTGGCGAACCATCTGTAAGATGATTGACGCGAATTAACCCTAACTCAGGAAACCACTGCGTAAATACGCCCAAATTTGTCAATTCAACTAAGCCATAAGTCGTAGGTTCTCGCCACAGTTCTTTACCATTCTCCTGATATTTATTCGTGCGGGCTTGGACTCCATAAGCTAACATTCCCGTCGCTGCACTAATTTTTTCCCGCAGAGGAACAGCAATATCAACTGATTGATTTTTCTTACCCGATACCTGAAAGCTTTGCCATTCAGAAGGTTGTGGTAATAAATCACTACTATTATTAAAATAAACTAAATCTGTCGGCTTAACTACTCGATAAGCTGCTTTATATTTAGATTCTGGTAGATTTCCCATACTAATATTTAGCTGTAAATCTTTACCTGTAGGGAAAATATTCAAATCTGATGGTACCCAGATATCCCCAGCTAAATCTCCAGTATCATAATTAAGTGTTAGAGGTTTACCCAAAGTCTGCCCAAATTTATCTTTGAGATTTCCGCCGATAGTAATTGTATAAGTCTTGGCAGGTTCTAGCGCATAAGGATTGATGCCGACAATTTTATCTTCATCATTAACTTGCAGAATTCTCGAAATTTCTTTTGGTGCTGGATTAATAGTAATATTTTCTTTAGCTGAATCTGCCAATAAAACATTATTAAATTCTAGCTGCGGACTACCTTTAACAAATCTTCCAAAAGTTCCCCCTGAATCTGGCTGTCCATAAAAGTTAATTTTCTGAAACGCCAAAGGCGAATAAGTTGCTAACTTAGTAGCAAATTCTTTTTCTGTCGGTAGATTGCCATAAGCTGGGCGTATTCCAGGAGAAAATACCAGACGATAACGGGTTGCTTTTTCGAGATTTTCTTGGGGGATGAGGTTATAAATCCAATTGCGTGCTGAAGGGTCAAATTTTTCTAAAGGTTCTTCTTCATTTTTTAATGGTTTTTCTTCTTTGTTTAATTCGACTTTGAAGCCTACACCCTTATTTTTTCCTTCAGGGATTAACTGTAAATGTTCTTGTACAGAATTTAAATCTAATTCGACATTGGAAGTAAACTGTAACTTCTGTTGTAAATCAATTGGCTCAATATCAGCTTTTTCAATGGGGTTTACACCTGGTAAATTAGTCAGGTTGATAGATTCGGTATTGAAAGTCCAAGGTAAATCTTTGTCTAGGCGATGATTTTTTAAGTCGGCTAAACCCGATTTGAGGGTGACTTGAAATCTTGTCGCTATTGGCAAGGCTTTATCAGCTTGAAATCCTACCATGCGCGGTGTTAAAAAGCGAAATTGACCGGGTAAAGGCGGCCAAAGAGCAAATTTTTGTAATAATTGTTGCTGTTCGGGGCTATCAAGGCTTTCAACTGGGATTAAAGCCTCTTTAAAACGGATGCGGATTTGGTTAAGAGGTTTAGCATCTCCAATGGGACTAATTTGTTCAATCCAGTCTGGTAATTTTGGTGGTGTGATTGGAGAGACTACTGGGAGTTGTTCTTTGGTTGAGTTGATACCAAAGAAGTTACACCCGGTCATTGTTAATGTAAATGTAAAAAGCAGAAGAAACTGTATTGTTTTCTTGCGATGTGAGATTTTTTTTAACGTAGACGCTTTGGCTTGCCGCAGGCTACCGCCAAGGACGTCGAGGAATAGATGGATAATTTTATAATGAAAACGGAGTAAAACTCTAATAATCATATTTTTAGTAATTAAAAATTCATCAACTATAACAAATAAAAGTTTGCATTACCTTATGTATTGGGCAATGTCAAGGCTAATAGCAGTATGACTTGTTAGTTCCAAAGTTTGGGTTTAACTATGTTTATTTATATTGATAACTAACTCAGTGTGATTGTTCCAAAAAATAACTACAATTCTTAACTATAAAGAAGTATTTAAATTTCGCAAACATTAATTTATATCTGCTAAGTTAGTAATAATAAATTATTAAGTATTTGATATATTTACTGATGTAGATATAAGTAAGTCTGCGGGAAAGTTAAGGTAAGTTTTCTTAGACAGGGTATTCCCTGATGAAACTAGTTTCACGATCACTACTCAAACTTAAGCACAGTAGCAAAATTATCCTGGCTGTGCTGCTAATCTGCTTAATTATACGTTTACTACCCTATTTTGCGCCCGTTCGGGCCGCAGATATTGCCCAAACTCAGTTGGCAATGCAATTTAGCGATCGCAATGGTTTACCATTAGGAACATTACTCACCCGTGACCAAGAGCATACATCAGTAGTACCACTAAATCAGGTTTCGCCCCAGTTTATCCATGCCATTTTAGCCGCCGAAGATGCCAGCTTTTACCATCATGGGGCGTTGGATATGAAAGCAATTATCCGTGCTAGCAAAGAAGCCATCCACGCAAAACGAATTGTTTCCGGCGCTTCCACTATTACTATGCAGTTGGCGCGGATGTTAGATCCAGTACCCCGCAGCTTCTCTGGTAAAATGCAAGAAATTTGGCTATCTTGGCGGTTAGCAGCAGGCATGAATAAGGATGAAATTCTGGCTGCATATATCAATCGGCTGCCAATGGGAGGGAATATATATGGTGTAGAAGCAGCCGCACGAATTTATTTTTCTATCCCAGCGAGTGAGTTGAATCTTGCTCAAGCTAGTTTGTTAGCTGCTATTCCCAATAATCCCACATACTTTAACCCTTACGAACATTGGGAACGGTTGAAGCAGCGACAAAAATACGTTCTTAATCGGATGGTACAGGAAAAGTATATTAATGGTGCGATGCCTACGGCGGCAAGCTACGCAAACAGAACATCCGCCGAAAAAGTTGTGTTTCAATCTCGCCAGCAGGGAATTATCGCCGCACCACACTTTTTATTTTGGTTAGCCAGTCAGTTTGATAAGACACAAACAGAACAAAATTCTCCCATTCGCACAACTATAAATCGCCCTTTGCAGCAGTTTGTCGAAGCACAGTTACAGCAGGTAATTTCTTCACTCGCCGCTAACAATGTCCATGATGCAGCTGCGTTGGTTATTGATAACCATACCGGGGAAGTTTTGGCTTATGTCGGTTCGCCTGATTACTTTAATGAAGCCAAACTGGGACGCAATGATGGAGTGCAAGCGTTACGTCAACCAGGTTCTACCCTCAAGCCTTTTGTCTATGAATTAGCTTTAGAAAAAGGTTTAATTCGTCCAAATACCATTTTGGCAGATGTACCCGCCCATTATGCTATTCCCGGTGCGAAACTTTATAGCCCAACCGATTACACCGAAAAGTTTCTTGGCCCTGTGCGGGTACGGATAGCTTTAGCAAATTCTTTAAATGTACCCGCAGTCAGGGTGTTAGAAAAAGTAGGTGTAGAAACTTTCTTAGAACGACTGCATCAACTGGGATTTGAAAACCTCAATCAAACTCCAGAACATTATGGTTTGGGTTTGACTCTTGGTAGCGGTGAAGTGAGCCTCTGGGAATTAGCCCATGCCTACCTGACCATAGCACGATTTGGAGAGGCGACTTCTTTAGTAAGCACATTTTCTAATTCCGCAATCCCTACAGACGCGATGAATCGCGTCTCTACAAGTTACACACTCCCCAATCACAGAATTTGGCAATTGATTACCAACATACTCAGTGACAACCATGCTCGTGCAACGGCTTTTGGTGTCAACTCAGTGTTAAATTTACCATTTCCTTCGGCTGTTAAAACTGGTACTTCTTCCAATTTTCGTGATACTTGGACGGTTGGCTTTACTACAGATTACACAGTCGCGACTTGGGTAGGCAATTTCAACGGTGAACCAATGCGTCAAGTTTCAGGTGTGACAGGCGCAGCACCCTTGTGGAATCGGATTATGTTACATCTGCATGAACATCAAGAACCAACAGGTTTTCCGCCTCCAGAAGGTTTAGTGCAATTACCTGTTTGTGCAGTTTCGGGGTTACGACCAACACCAGATTGTACCTCAGTAGTGCAGGAATATTTCTATCCAGAAGATAAAAATAATTACGAACGTGAAAATCAGTTCAATTTGCCGCCGGAGTATGATGAATGGTTAGCGAAACAACAGCAATCAAATTTTACTGCTAATAATTTGAGAATTTTATCTCCTCATCATGGCGATTTATTCTTAGTGTATCCAGGTGAGGCAGCGAAGCAGAAACTTGAATTTAAGTTAGTGGGAAATAAATCTGCGCCTGTGGAATGGTGGCTGAATGGTGAAAAGTTAGATACCAAATCTGCTAATTCTTTATTTTGGTATTTGCGTCCTGGAAAATGGACTTTAGAGGCGAGAAGTGGCGAAATGAGTGATAAGGTGAGTTTTCGGGTGGAGTTAGCTAGTCTTAAACCTACGCGTCGAGGGTTTTCTATTAAGAATAATTGAAATTGCTTAGATGCGGAGAGTTGTTTTTGTAACGATGTCTCTATATCAATCAATGGGGAACTATTGAACGTGTCTGCTTGATAGGAATCTCAATCACAAATTCTGTACCCTCGCCCGGTGCAGAAATACACTTAATTGTCCCTTTATGTTTTTCTACTATAATCTGGTAACTAATAGATAATCCTAACCCAGTACCTTTTCCTATAGGTTTGGTAGTAAAGAAAGGGTCAAATAATCTAGTTTGAGCTTCCTTAGTTATTCCTGAACCATTATCTTTAATACTAATAATTATGCACTCTTGATTTTTAACTTCAGTATGGATAATAATAGAACTAAGCTGTTTGTCAATCTCTTCTTTTAAACACTCTGTTTCCCGTTGATATAAAGCATCAATAGCGTTACTTAAGATATTCATAAATACTTGATTTAATCCTCCTGCGTAACATTCAACAAGAGGCAAATTACCATAATCTTTGATAATTTTAATTTCCTGCTGATTATGATTTTCTTTGAGCCGATACTGTAAAATTAATAGCGTGCTATTAATTCCCTCATGAATATCAACAAATTTCATTTCTGCTTCGTCAAGACGCGAGAAGTTACGCAAAGTTAGTACAATTTCGCGAATACGTTCAGTACCAATTGCCATTGATGATAATATTCTCGGCATATCATTAATAATAAACTCTAAATCTATCTCATCACTTAAAGTAGTTATTTCTGGGTTATAACTATAACATTGTTGCTGATACAGGTTAATTAAAGTTATTAATTGCTGACTATATTCTCTAAGGTGGAGTAGGTTGCCATAAATAAAATTAACTGGATTATTGATTTCATGAGCAACACCCGCAACTAACTGACCTAATGAAGACATTTTCTCAGTTTGAACAAGTTGTACTTGAGTGTGTTGCAATTCTTTGAGTGTCTGTTTTAGTTGAAAATTTTTGTATTTCAACTTTACTGTTCTCTCTGCAACTTGTATTTCCAATCTAGAATTAGTTTCTTCTAAGGCTGCTTGAGCAAATTTTTTATCTTTTAAGTATTGCTGCAATAAATGCAATACTAACAACCATGCTGGAATCAGCATTAATAAACTTATAATAGATTCTAAAATTGCCCAAAAAATTCTTTGATAATATTGATCTATTTTTTGCTGTAACTGGAGTGAAATATTACGCTTTCTTTGGGCAACGCCATTAGCATAAATGCGTTTATTATTTTCATATTCGTTGCTAAAAAGTAGTAGTTTAGCTTCCTCTTTTTGATTTTTATTAACTAAATCAAAAGATTTATATTCCATTGTAACTAAGCGCTGATTAGCAGCATCAATAATTTTGGCATACTCATTTTTATATGCTTTAGGAGCAAGTTTAATAGATTCTTTAATAGCAATATCTAGCTTAGGTTCAAATTGTCGATAACGTTGTTCCCAAATAAAGTTACCCGTTGCAGCATTCATCCTGGCTGACATCGTTAATACTTCATCAAGATAAGTAATTTCATCACTCAGAGTTTGTAGTTTAAATTCATATTTAGTAATATTATTAAAGCTATGATATACTTGCCAGTTTAGCCAAATTTGAGGAATAAATAAGAGCAATGTCAGCAGTACTGTTATAGTTACAAGTTGAGAAGAAACAAATCTCAGTTTATAAGGTAGGTGCATTCTCATACGATTTTCTTTAGATACATTTTAATTGGTACTAACCCCATTTAATACTCTTGCATCAATTTGATTTCATCAGTATTAATACCGAATAAGTCTCTTAAGAATCCGATATTTTCATTTTGATATATTTTAAAATCAATCTCATTTATTTGTTTAGTTTTAATTTTTCTGCCATAGATAAATCCTAAGTTAAAATTCATGAAATCTAATTTTGAAAATTTATAAGGATCTGGATATATAAATTTAGCAAACAATTTATATATGAATAAATGTAGTTGATTAGTCTTTAAGTCATTACCCATTGTAAATCCTATTACAAAAGCTTCATCTTGAGGAGAAATTCCTCTACCTAAAAGTATGTGAATGTAATCATGATGGCGCAGATTAATTTTTCCAGGTAATGCCAATAGGCTATTAGGGTTCTCTAATAACCAAATTACAAAAGGAATTTTCTGCTTATCATATAACCTAAATACTATTGAATGTGCCTGCTTTAAATTTATTTGTACTATATCCAGTTGAAAATCTTCATCTAAATCAAAAGCCATATATGTATTTATAATAAAACAACTAACTTATTAGTATTTGTTTTTCCCCTAATTTGTCTATATTTACCAGTAAAGTTATTTGTATGTTTATGAATTAAGTACAATAAAACAATTTTACGTAAAATTACAGTACGATATTACAGTACGATCGCTAAGGTTGAGACTAAGGGCAAAGGCATTTAAATGAAGAATCATCGACTGATGCAGATTGCTGCAACTCTGCTGTAGAAAAAGGATTTTGCCACAATAGCTTGATCGTGGCTTAGTTGATGGACTGTTTACCAAAGTCCTGAATTCGGTAAATATGTTACCCAATATGGGCAACGAGCTAGATGCCAGAAAGTGTCAAACTAAATATTAAGTTTATAGAAAAGCCGCAAACTCAAACCATGACTCAGCAACCAACTGATTTAGACAATAAAGCTGTATTTGAGCAGTTGTGGGAGATTACAAAAGAACTCCGTCAAAAACTAGAGGCTCGTTTTCAGTTACATCCAGACCCTTCTGTAGAAAATTTACAGCAATACAGCAGTCTCGATGGCAATATGAAGGGTTCACTGACTGCTTTTTCCGGCGAAGAAATTGACTGGCTAGTGCATTCGTGGCTAGGAAACCCTGAAAAATCCAACTTTAGTACTATGCGGCTCACCACTTGGTTAAAGTCGCATATTCAAGTTCCTCATTTGGCCTTTGAGTTTGGCACACTTCCAAATATTTTCTTTTATATAGATTACATTCCCCGAACTGAGCTTTTAACCGATTTGGCATCTCTCGATCGCTATTATGAGCCAGTTAATCCAACATTCTTAAAGTTACAGGAAGATTCACGCCTCAAGGTATTTACCAGCAAAAGCGCCTATATTCGTCTATTTCAATCGCCTGTTAGCTTGTGCTACACAGGCGCACCCACTTTTGAAACCCTCGAACTAACTCGCACACTTGCACACGAAACACTCGATCGCTGGCTTACTTGGGTAGATGCAGCTGAACCGGTGCCAGAAGATGCACGGGAGGCTCTAGCCGCTCGTGATTTAGCACTCCGCCGAATCAGTGCGGAACGCGATCCAGGTAATAAATTTGCCGCGCAGATATTTGGCTCGGAATTGACAGATAGACTTGTGCGATCGCTCTGGGGTGGCGATCGAATTAGTCATTAGTCATTAGTCATTAGTCATTTGTCCTATGCCCACTAATATAGAATCATTCCGCGCTTTAGCACTGCAAGTTACCTGTCATGCAGTCAACCAAACCAGCGATCGCCACGAAGCGCGATCGCTCATGCAAAACTCCATCAACCGCCTAGCTCAACAAATTGCTGCCAGTATCGCTTTTATTGGCTTTGATTGTCGTTTAATTGTACTGCCAGAATATTTCCTGACCGGTTTCCCGATGGGAGATACTCTCGCAGGGTGGGCAGAAAAAGCCTGTATAGAAATGGCTGGTGCTGAGTATGAAGCACTAGGTAAAATTGCCCAAAAGCATAAAATCTTTTTAGCAGGTAACGCCTACGAAGTTGACCCCAACTTTCCCGGATTGTACTTTCAAACTTGCTTTATTCTTGACCCTTCCGGCTCAATCGTCTTGCGGTACCGACGGCTAAATTCCTTATTTGCTCCCACTCCCCATGATGTTTGGGATAAATATCTCGATTGCTATGGCTTAGAGGGAGTTTTCCCTGTTGCCAAAACTGCGATCGGTAATTTGGCAGCTTTCGCATCAGAAGAAATTTTGTATCCAGAAGTGGCGCGGTGTCTGGCGATGCGAGGAGCAGAGATTTTTGTTCATTCCACCTCGGAAGTATACAACAAAAACCTCACCCCTAAAGACGCAGCAAAAATCACTCGCGCCGTCGAAAATCTGGCTTATGTAGTTTCATCTAATACCGCAGGTATCGCTAATATTGCCATCCCCATTGCTTCAGCTGATGGTGGCTCTAAAATCATTGACCATCGCGGCATCGTATTAGCAGAGACAGGTGCAGGCGAGAGCATGGCAGCATTTGCAGAGATTGATTTAGCAGCATTACGCCGCGATCGCCGCCGACCAGGGTTAAATAATTTACTTTCCCGCCAACGCTTTGAACTATACGCCGAAAGTTATCGCCAATCACACTTTTACCCCGCTAATACTATGCTGGAAACAGAAGTAGACCGCAAACACTTCCTGCAAACACAGCAAGCCACCATTGAGCGTTTAAGCAACCTGGGAATAATTTGAATTTGGGAATGGGACATTAGGTATGGAGCATGGGGAAATAAAGATTGACATCCTCACCGCCGTGTTCGCCCTTGGCGTTCCCGTTCGCGCAGCGTCTCCGTCAGGAGAAGGGTACGCACTCTTAAGAAGGAGTAATGAGTAATAAGTAATAAGTAATGAGTAAATACCCATTTCTCATCCACTCATCACTCATTACTCCAGAATCATTACTTTAAAGCCGTGCTGTCAGCACGGGGTTTTAAACCCATTTTTATGATAAATAACTCTTGACAAATGACTAATGACCAATGACAAATGACAAAACCAATAGAAGTCCGCAATCCCCGAACTGGCAAATTTGACTACGTAATTATCCCGCCGCCTCCAAGGCTGGTGGTACAACAATGTAAGCGCACGCGTCGGGCACAAGTTCGCTGGCAGCAGTTGGGTTTAGAGGGAAGAATTGAAGCTTTACAGCAGTGGAAACAGGCGATATTATTTGGACGCGATCGCCTCACAGAAGCTTTGGTAAATGATACGGGAAGATTATCAACCTCGGTATTAGAAATAGATTCTTTCCTCTCTAGCATCGATCGCTGGTGTCGGTTAGCACCAGATTTGCTGCAAGAATCTGCTAAAAATACTGCCATTCCGTTTATTGCCTTACAACAAACATCCGTGCCTTATCCTCTAGTTGGGGTAATTAGCCCGTGGAATTTTCCGCTATTACTATCTACCATTGATACCATTCCGGCATTGTTGGCGGGTTGTGCTGTCATTGTCAAACCTAGTGAAATTACTCCCCGCTTTGTAGCACCACTAATGACAGCACTCAACACCGTTCCCAAACTGCACGACGTTTTAACTTTTGTGGAAGGGGCAGGCGCAACCGGATCTACTTTGATTGAAAATGTAGATTTGGTATGCTTTACAGGCAGTGTAGCCACAGGGAGAAAAGTTGCACAGGCGGCTGCCAAACAGTTTATTCCAGCCTTTTTGGAATTAGGAGGAAAAGATCCTGCGATCGTTTTAGAATCAGCCGACTTAGAATTAGCAACCTCAGCCATCTTGTGGGGTTCCGTCGTCAACGCCGGACAGTCATGCCTATCAATTGAGCGAATTTATGTTGCAGATTCCATATTTGAAAAGTTTTATCATCAACTAGTAGCCAAAGCCCATCGCCTGCAATTAGCCTATCCCACAGTCGAAAGTGGAGAAATTGGCCCCATCATCGCCGAAAAACAAGCAGCCATTATTAGCGATCATCTCCTAGATGCAGTAGAAAAGGGAGCAGTCATTCACAGCGGCGGTGTCATAGAAGATTTAGGTGGCGGTTGGTGGTGTCGCCCCACAGTACTTACCCAGGTTAATCATTCCATGAAAGTGATGACCGAAGAGACTTTTGGCCCCATTATGCCAGTGATGCCTTTTTCCACAGTAGAGGAAGCAGTATCTTTAGCCAATGACTCAATTTATGGATTAAGTGCTGCTGTGTTTGCCTCAGAAACAGAAGCCTTAGAAATTGCCCACCAGATAGATGCAGGTGCGATTAGTATCAATGATGCTGGACTCACCGCCATCATGCACGAGGGAGAGAAAAACGCCTTCAAATTCTCCGGTATGGGAGGTTCACGCATGGGTGCAGCGGCGCTGAAACGGTTTATGCGAAAAAAAGCTATTTTGATCAAAACTAACGCTACTAATGACCCTTGGTGGTTTGAGAATGGGGAGTGACCAATGCCATCATCACCATGCGACTCATTAGCTTAACCAATGGCGATCGCCTCTGCCACAGTTTCATCTACGATAATCAAAGCACCTGGAAGAATTTTGGGCGTTGCATAATAGAGGGATGAATTGAGGTTTTCTACATAGATCGTTAGGCAACTTACAGCTAAAACATCAATTTTCTGAGATATATGTTTTACTCCAGAAGAATTAATAAAGATACTCAGAAAGTCGAAGTCTGGGAATGTGAGTGGTCAAACAAAGACACCGGAATTGCGAAAAAGGAATACATTCGCAAAATGGGTGACGAAGAAGACATTGACTTCTCGCACGCACGATGACTATAACGCAGCCGATGCCGTTTGTTGGGCTCCAGGCAGAACGATCGGAAATATTGCGGTTAGCTCAGAGGAAGCCTTCGGTATGTTTGAAGGAGCTTCTGGTGATGAAGGCAAAGAGTTGCAGCGATCTGCCATGTGGGACAACATGGTTCAAAATACGTTGTACTAGTTGAAGTCAGTCTAGATGCGCCAATCGGTCGGGTCATTGAAGATATGCTTTTGCTTATGGAGTTCAGCCAGGAGGGAGAACTAAAAGGTCAAGTCCAGTATCTCCCGTGGTGAAGCGGTGTTGCAAAGTCTCTGGCAGCTGTTCAGCAGGAACATTAGAAGCCGACGATAAATGCGATGCGATCGCTTGGAAGAAAAACGGAATTGTTCTACTTGGCGTCAAGTTACGCCAGCGATGATTAAAGCCGTCTTTGATAACCTTCCTCACTCCCTACTCATAATATGCGAACATAATTTAAGTTGTAGCTGACTACCTACACAGAGATTTAAAATGGATACCATTGCAATCCCTGTTCTGAATTGCCCAGTAGATGCCACGGTAGAGATTCCTACTTCTAAAAGTATTACCAATCGGGCATTACTCGTCGCGGTCTTAGCGCCAGGTGACTCGATTTTAGAAAATGCTTTATTTAGTGAAGACTGGCATTTGCTGTCATTGGCTTAAAGATTCCAGGCATTGTAATAAAAGACTCTGGTTGTACAGCGAAAACTTTTCCCAATTACTCTACTCGATTTTTCCAAATGTTAGAATAATAAAAGGTGAATTGCAATGTCAAATATTCGAGAAGGAATGCCAGTACTTGCCCGTCATGAAGGAGATTGGGTAGGAACTTATACAGTAATTGATACAGCCGGAAAAATCCTCGACAAGTATGAATCTCACTTAACTTGTCAATTTCCAGAAAATGGCCCTCATCCCTACTACCAAATTAATCGCTACAAATGGGCTGATGGTAAACGAGAAGAATATGAATTTCCAGGAATCTATAAAGATAATAAGCTTTGGTTTGACACCGATCGCATAGACGGAAAAGCCTGGGAAGCCGATGATTCGATTGTTATTTTGTGGTTTAGTTATAAGACAAACCCAGAAATGAGCTTATATGAAATGATCTACATTAGTCCTGACAATAACAATCGTGCCCGCACTTGGCATTGGTTTAAAAACAATCAAATCTTTCAACGCACCCTAATTCAAGAAGAACGGCTAAGATAGTAATTTCTCCCCTAAAAAATAAAAGCTCATTATTCTTCAGTCCGCGCAGGCGGACTTTGTTTGTGTAGCCACGACTTCCAGTCGTTGGACTTTCATCTCCAATCTCAATTTAGTAAGGTAAAAGCATGGCCAAAGGTGACAAAATAAACTTTTCTACTCCTAGCGGATTTCCAGAATTTCTTCCTAGCGAAAAGCGTCTAGAATTACATTTGTTAGATATCATCCGCAGAGTTTTTGAAAGCTATGGATTTACGCCCATAGAAACACCTGCTGTAGAACGTTTAGAAGTGCTGCAAGCTAAAGGTAATCAAGGTGACAATATCATCTATGGCATTGATCCCATACTGCCACCAAATCGACAAGCCGAGAGAGATAAATCTGGCGAAACTGGTTCAGAATCCAGAGCTTTAAAGTTTGACCAAACAGTTCCTTTAGCAGCATACATTGCCCGTCACCTGAATGAGCTAATTTTTCCTTTTGCTCGTTATCAAACTGATGTAGTTTTTCGGGGAGAACGGGCGAAAGATGGGCGTTTTCGTCAGTTTCGCCAATGCGATATTGATGTAGTCGCGCGTCGTGAACTAAGTTTACTCTATGATGCTCAGATGCCTGCAATTATCACCGAGATATTTGAAGCAATTAATATTGGTGATTTTCTGATTCGCATCAATAACCGAAAAGTTCTTACTGGTTTCTTTAAATCAGTAGGAATTGCCGAAAATCAAATTAAATCGTGTATTAGTATTGTTGACACGCTCGAAAAAATTGGTGAAAGTAAAGTAAAACAAGATTTAGAGAAAGAAGGGATTTTAGAAGAACAGGCGCAAAAAATCATTGAATTTATCAAAATAAACGGTTCCGTTGATGAAGTTTTAGATAAACTCAAACATCTTGCCCAAAATCTGCCAGAAACCGAGCAATTGAGCTTAGGAATCACCGAATTAGAAACGGTAATTACAGGAGTGCGTAATCTCGGAGTTGCCGAAAACCGTTTCTGTATTGATTTATCCATTGCCCGTGGTCTTGATTACTATACCGGCACAGTTTACGAAACAACCTTATTAGGGCATGAAGCTTTAGGCAGTATTTGTTCTGGTGGTAGATATGAAGAATTAGTCGGGGTATTTTTGGGCGAAAAAATGCCTGGTGTTGGCATTTCTATTGGCTTAACTCGCTTAATTAGTCGTTTGTTAAAAGCTGGGATTCTAAGTACATTAGCTGCGACACCAGCCCAAGTGATGGTAGTGAATATGCAGGAAGATTTAATGCCCACTTATTTAAAAGTTTCTCAAAATCTGCGTCAGGCGGGAATTAATGTGATTACTAACTTTGATAAGCGTCCCTTGGGTAAACAATTTCAATTAGCAGACAAACAAGGAATTCAATTCTGTGTAATTATTGGTTCTGAAGAAGTAGCAGCGCAAAAGTCATCGCTCAAAGATTTGAAAACAGGCGAGCAAGTAGAAGTGTTATTAGACAATTTGGCTGGGGAAATTAAAAGAAGGCTTACTTAAAAATTGATTTATCAAGTAGCGACTGTCTATTGCAATGCATTATGGCTTTCGCCTCATATACCTTACTTATTTGGAAGTCTTTTATGAGTTTGTCCGATCTCCCTAATCTTTGGGTTCCTTTAGCACTTTTAGGTTTAATTGTTATAGCTGCTGTATTTTTCAGCCGCAGCAATTGATATTTAAACAATTCCAGAAACTAAGTACACGTCAACATAAAAGGGATTTGGAAATATCAAGGTTTGATGTTGGGTTTCACTACGTTCCACTTAATTGAATTTTGAATTGATTCATGGTGGACACAGTATATGGAGTAGCCTAAAAAAAGTGCGCCCATAGTGCAGAAAATCTTTATCAACGGCAACTACTTGGTACGATAAAGTACAGAGTGTCACAACTTACTCTCAAGTAAACACAAAAGGAATGCGTACATGGGAAAAGGGAGATTAGAAGCATTCAGCGATGGGGTGATTGCCATCATCATCACCATTATGGTGCTGGAAATCAAAGTGCCACATGGGTATGATTTAGCTGCACTGCGCCCGCTAATCCCGGTATTTCTCAGCTATGTGCTGAGTTTTATTTATATTGGCATCTACTGGAACAATCACCATCACCTATTACAAGCAGTCCGACAGGTTAATGGACGTATACTTTGGGCTAATCTGCATCTGCTGTTTTGGTTGTCCCTAGTCCCATTCGTCACTGGCTGGATGGGCGAGAATCACTTTGCCGCCGTGCCAGTTGCCCTTTATGGTACGGTATTGTTGTTGGCTGCGATCGCCTACTACATTCTTAGCCGTACCCTCGTTTCTCACCACGGTAAGGATTCAACTCTAGCGATCGCAATCGGTGAAGACTTCAAAGGGAAAGTATCAGTAGTTTTCTATGCTGTGGCAATTCCACTTGCCTTTGTAAACTCATGGCTGGCCTGTGCATTTTACGTTTTAGTAGCAATCATCTGGCTTATCCCAGATCGTCGCATTGAGAAGACTCTCACTTCCTGAACTAATTACGAATTATTTTAAAGCATTACTAAACTACCTTGTGCTTCTTCTTCAAGTTCATAACCATTAGCCAATTTTTCAATTGTTTGGTCAATCATTGCCAAACCCTGATCTACTTTTTCAACTAAACTTAGCTGTCCTCGAAGTTCGGCAGCACCAACGAAACCCTTAGCATACCAAGTCATGTGCTTACGGGCTTGACGGACACCGCGATCGCCTTTATATTCCCACAAGGCTTGTAAATGATCTCTTGCACATTCCAAACGCTGAATCGGGGTAGGTGTCGGTAATATCTCCCCAGTTTTCAGGAAGTGATCGATTTCTCCCACCAAAAACGGATAACCCAAAGTCCCACGGGAACACATAACGCCATCAGCGCCAGTCTGTTCTAAACATTTCACCGCCGCTTCAACAGAAAAAATATCTCCGTTGCCAATCACTGGAATAGAAAGCACTTCTTTGACACGGGTAATCCATTCCCAACGAGCATTACCGTTGTATCCTTGAGCGCGAGTGCGTCCATGTACTGTAATCATTTTTGCCCCGGCATCTTCCATCCGCTTGGCAAAGTCAAGAATCGTAATTTCGTGATCATTCCAGCCAATACGGGTTTTTACTGTCACAGGGACATCAACAGCTTTTACCACTTCCCGCACAATTGCTTCTGCTACTTCTGGTTGCCGCAACAACGAAGAACCGCCACCATTTTTAGTGATTTTATTTACCGGACAACCCATATTAATATCAACAGTATCAGCACCTTCGGCAACTGCCTTGATTGCCGCTTCTGCTAAGAAATCTGGACGACAATCAAATAGTTGAACGCTAATTGGGCGCTCATTTGGGTCTACCTCCATGATTTTGGGTAATTGCTTGACATAATGCAACCCCGTAGCATTCACCATTTCGGTATACATCATTGAATCTGGGGCATAGCGACGCACGATACGGCGAAACACCATATCTGTCACTCCAGATAGGGGCGACTGGAAAACCCGACTTTTTACCTCGAAGGAGCCAATCTTTAAGGGTTGGGAGAGTCTAGCTTGGAGAATGGGAGAGAGCGAAATCATACAAAAAATTAAAACTTACTTATGCGGATGAAAAATAGCAGGAATATTTAGGGGTATTTGTAATCACTGCTCATTTTAGGTTAGGCATCCTGACTTGGAGGCTTTTTTTGCAAATCAATCATCTACTAGGAAGCCATCCGCAATAAATAATCAGTGCAGCTAAAGGGCATTGAGCATTGAAAAGATGCAGAGGGGGGGTGCGGAGGGGAAAACTTTTCTCCCCTGCTCCCTACTCCCTGCTCCCCTGCTTCTTCCCCAGTCTCTAGAACACCCGATGCTGTAAAGAGGGCATTTGACGGCGGACTTGTTCTAGCCTAGTGGGCTTGATTTCTGCGATCGCAATTCCCGGTTTTTCTCCAGCATCGGCTAAAATTACACCCCAAGGGTCGATAATGACGGCGTGGCCGTGGGTTAGACGACGGCTGTAGTTATTTCCCGTTTGGGCAGGAGCAATGACGTAGGCGGTATTTTCGATGGCTCTGGCTTGTAGTAGTACTTGCCAGTGGTCTTTGCCTGTAAAGGCGGTAAAGGCGGCGGGAATAAAGATCACATCGGCTCCCTTATCTGCCAGATGACGATACAGTTCCGGGAAGCGGACATCATAACAAATAGAAAGCCCTAGATTACCGAGTTTTTCTGAGAAATACACGGGGGGTAGTTGCGTACCAGCCACAACTGTGCTGGATTCGCGATAGGTGTTGCCGTCGGGGACATCAACATCAAATAGGTGTACTTTGTAGTAGCGGGCAAGTTCTTCACCGCTGGGATCGATGAGTAGAGTAGTGTTATAAACTTTGCCTGTATTATCTACTGGAAGTGGAAAGCTGCCGCCCAAAATGGTAATTTGAAAGCGTTGGGCCATTTTTTTGAGAAATTTTTCACTTTCAAGAGCGATCGCATCTCCTTGTGCGAGTTTATCTTTTTCTTCTCCCATATAGGAAAAGTTTTCTGGCAAACCCACCAATTCAGCACCTTGACGCACGGCAAGCTCTATTAATTCTTCTGCCTGTGCCAAATTTTTCTGTAAATCGGGCACACTGGTCAATTGAATAGCGGCGGCTAAATAAGACTTCATAGATTCAACAACAAACAGTTGATTTATGGAAGATAGATTATCAAAATATATCGCTACTTCAACATCTGTGGAACTTAATTAGAAATACATCACTGTTGATTTTCTCTAACAGACTTGTTTTCTTGGTGATTTTAATCTGTCTCTAGGTTCTAGCAAACTGAGCAAGATTGCAATTAGGTTGTGATCAAACCCTGATAAAAGCTGTCTAGTGTGAATTCATCTGCCGCAATAATTTTTCAAATTGGTATAAATTTTTTCTTTATGGGGATTGTTAATTTTGAATGTTGAATCCAAAGCTTACCCCGCTTGGAATACAATTCTTTTGACTTTTGACTTCTGCCTTGCGGTAGGTAATCTAAAAAACATCTGAATTGCATAATCGAACTAAACATAACTCTTGTGGGGTGGGCAACATGAGCGCCCAGCTTATGTAATTTAAATGTGGAACAGCTTACTAGCTTATATAAATTGGTAGTGCAGAAATTAGGGAATTGTTTTTGAGGTAGAAGACTCCTAAAAAATCTTCTAAAACTGTATAGAAACGTAAACAAGCCTGAGAGACGAGGAATTAGTGTCTCTCAAACTTGTTTATAAAAATTAACTTAAAGTTAGAAAAAAATGGATAACTCAAGAGGATTTTATTGCCGATTGAGTTTCAAAGATGCTTTTCGAGAGTGGAAGCTAATGTAGTTTTAGGCACGGCGCCGACCACCATATCGACTTTCTGTCCACCCTTAAAAATCATTAACGTGGGAATACTACGGATGCCGTACTGACTAGCAACTTGAGGATTTTCATCTGTGTTGACTTTTACGACCTTTATTTGACCTTTGTACTGTTCGGAAATCTCATCGACAACAGGAGCTACCATACGGCATGGTCCGCACCAGGGTGCCCAAAAATCCACTAAAACAGGTACATCGCTTTCGAGTACTTCTTGCTTAAAACTAGAATCGGTAACTTGTGCGGCTGCTGACATGCCTAAAACCTTCGCCAATAATATCTGAGCTTGGTGAAAATTCTACCATAGCAAAAACCTCAGCTTGGGGGTAGAGGATGTACATTTGCAAAGAAGCTCTAGAATTTATTTACAAACATAAGGAACCGCCCGAACAGTAGTCCGGGCGGAGTGTGGTGTGAGGAGTGAACGGAAACATGCGTCTCCGCTATCTCCATTGTAGGTGACATATCAGATTTTTCCAGCAATTGTTTGGGGGCTGGAAAAATTTATTGAAAAATTGGGGAATTGGGGACTGGGGATTGGGGAATTGGGGACTGGGGATTGGGGATTGGGGATTGGGGATTAATTATTTCTCCCCTATCTCCCTCATCTCCCTTATTTCCCCTATCTCCCCACTCCCTACTCCCTTTACTTACCCATACCTAATTGTTGAGCTTTTTGGTAAACTTTACCCTCGGTTAATAGTGAAGGCGCAATCACAACTTCGACTTGCTGCATTTCTTTAATATTTTTCGCTCCTAAAGTGCCCATACTCGTCTTTAAGGCTCCTACAAGGTTGTGTGTGCCATCATCTAGTCCTGCTGGGCCAAGGAGTATTTGCTCTAGGCTACCAGTGCTGCCAACCCGAATGCGGGTGCCACGAGGTAAGACGGGGCTGGGAGTTGCCATGCCCCAATGAAACCCCCGTCCTGGAGCTTCTGTAGCTCTGGCAAAGGGGGAACCAATCATCACACCATCGGCACCACAGGCGATGCATTTGCAAATATCGCCGCCGGTGATTAAACCGCCATCAGCAATAATGGGGATATAGTTACCAGTTTCGTTGTAGTAATCATCTCGTGCGGCGGCACAATCAGCGATCGCAGTTGCTTGTGGTACACCCACACCTAACACCCCACGAGAAGTACAAGCCGCACCTGGCCCAATTCCCACTAATACCCCAGCTGCCCCAGCTTTCAATAAATTCAAGGTAACTTCGTAAGTTACGCAATTCCCCAACACCACGGGGATGGGCATGGAACGGCAAAATTCTGCTAAATCAAGTGGTACTAAAGACTCTGGTGAAAGATGTGCAGTAGAAACGACTGTAGCTTGGACAAAAAATAAATCGGCCCCAGCTTTTGCCACCGCCTCACCATATTTACTTGCACCGGCTGGAGTTGCACTCACCGCTGCAATAGCACCTTGTTGTTTAATTTCCTGAATACGTTGTTCAATTAATTCCAGCTTTATTGGTTCGGCATAGAGTTCTTGCATCAAGGCAACAAATTCATCTTTCCCTACAGAGGTAATTCGATCTAATATTGGCTCTGGATCAGCATAGCGAGTTTGAATCCCCTCTAAATTGAGGACTCCTAATGCTCCTAACTGTGACAAACGTACAGCTACACGAACATCTACTACGCCATCCATTGCACTGGCAATTATCGGGATTTCTCGCTCAATATTACCAATACGCCACTTAGTATCTGCCAAACTAGGGTCTAGTGTTCTGTTACCAGGGGCTAGAGCAATTTCATCTATTCCGTAAGCTCTGCGAGCTGTTTTTCCCCGCCCAAGTTGAATTTCCACGCTTTAAATTTTCTCAAATCTGTTTAAGCTAGGGTATCAAATTGTGGGGAGAGTTGGAGTGTTTTTTTCCTGAACTACACTAGACATTTCCGAATTATCTAAGTTGCGGCTCAAAACTTTGGTGGATGCAAAATACACACCAAGGAAGCAAATGAGGAAAAGTTGTTTATTTGTTTGACTAAGTTGATGCTAATAATCTTGACATTATAGCAATCCTATCTGAATTTGTGAAAATTCGTGGTTTCCAGATCCCCGACTTCTTTAAAGAAGTCGGATATCTAATTTTTCACGAATGATTTACTAATGCTATATGTTCTCTTTCTTTGCTTGTCTTTACTTAGGTAAAAATCATCCAAATTTCCCGAAATGCCACCAAATGGGAATATTTTGCCTCGTTTAAAAGCGATAAATCTTGAGATTTAGAAGATTTTCAAATCTAAAATCCAAAATCCAAAATCCAAAATTGATTTGATTTACCGTTTATTTTTAGCGGCATCCACGCCAGTGTAACCAGTCGCTAACCAAAGTATCGCTCTCGCCCCATCGCGAACAGATTTTTCGATAGATTCAGGAGGCTTTTCTGAAGGAACTGGCACCGGTTTTAAATAAATACCCCGACTACCCAAAATAATTTCGCCAATGACACAGGCCCGGCGCATGTGGAAGTCTGAAGTAATCAAATAAACGCTCTTGATTCCACGACGTTGCAAATCATCCACCAACGTAGTAAAATTAGTAACTGTATCTACTGCTTCGTAATCCAAGTGTAAACGTTTAGGATCGACACCAGCTTTGGTAAACACTCGTTGGGTGAATGTACGTGGACTACCGCCTGTAATCCAAATCGGTATATTTGGATGCTCGCGAACGAATTTTGCTGTAAACTTCTCTCGCTCTAAATGTTTCGTTGAACCACCTAACACTACAACTGCTTGCGGCTGCACAAATTGGTTTTGTACTTCTTTGTATCCCCACCAGATGATTAGCGGTAGGGCAAAAGCCGTAAAGCACAAAGATTTACCCGTAAAGATTAGCTTATTCAAGGCTCAATAACTTTATTTACTCAGTCCAAAATTTTCTCTGACTAGAAGAAAAAAACAATTGATAGTAGAGTAGCAAACTTCCAAAGAATCTGCCCAAATATAAATTTGGTTGATTCTTGTGTTGCAACGCGATTAAGCGTGCTTGAAGTTTTTCCTCTAATTGATGGATTATCCTAACCTGTCTCGGACGATTCATCAAAGGGTTTTAACCACTTTATATAGTGCTTCTCATTTCTATGATGGACAAGGTAGGTAGCACAGTTGCTTATGCTACCCCACAACTGCTATATATATAAATCGCCTGAAGACAACGGGACTGGTGCGACTTGAACGCACGACCTGACGCTTAGGAGGCGTCCGCTCTATCCAACTGAGCTACAACCCCAACTGTGAAGCATATATAATTATAGCAGTAGTTTTAGCGAGATTGCCAACAATTATCCCAAGAGCCGCCACCTACTTCTAAACCACACAGAAGACTTTCTGCTTTAAGAATTATTTTAGATTTTCTGCCATTTAGTTCTCGTAATTCTAAATTTAGTTTTCCTTGCATGGTGTCTCGGCAACAGTATCTTAAACCTTCCGCTGTGGGCGCACGTAGAGGTTTACCAGGTAGATGGGTGGTTCCTGTCAATTCAATTTCGTAGCTTGAGTTACTAGCTTTCATTTGCCATCTACCCCAAGGCTGAATTTCCCAATCTACTTGGGAATTCCAGGGAACGAATTCATAAAACTTGCCTTGATAGTGCAAGCCAATCATCGCTACAGATTCCATCCACCACAGCACGCCCCGCCTTCCACCGCCAGCAGTTAATGCTAAATCGGGTTCCCCTTCAAAGCAATTGCAATTTATCCAAAACCATTTTTGTGGAAAAGCACCACCCCAATTTTTCTCGCCGTAGGCTGGGGCGTTGGTGAATTCGTAGATTTTACCATTCCAGTCAATTTTTCCGCTGGCTAGACCGTGAGCCATCAAAATTTGCCATCCTGGTTCAAAAATCTGCAAGAATGACAGCCAGCCTGCGGTTGATTGCTGAATGCTATTTTGATTGCCCCAACCGTATACTGGTTGAATTTCATACTGCCAACGGCAATAATTATTAGTGGCGCGATCGCGAATTATTCCCTGATTCAAGGTGGCTGTGGCTTGATAGCCTTCTTGAACATGGTGTTCAAACTCTGCTGGTAGCAGGTATAGGGGAGAAACTTGCAAATCTGTTTTACCCCAATGACCTAAACCCAGAACATCTCGACTACCCCAAAATTTATTGACATCAGGGAAAGTACGACATAAATATTCATCATTCGGGCCGAGGATTTGGGCTGCACCGCCACTGTGAGGTTTACCGCCGATGGGGTCTTCAATGGAGTACATAAAGGCGAATGTTTGTCCAATTTCCGGTAGCGTAACGCGGTAATACCAGCCTTCAAAGAAGCGGCGACTACTATCATCCCAGTGATAACCAGAATGGGGCGTTTGGAGAGAATTTACGGGAATAGTTAACATAAGATATAGTTGCCGATTTTTTCAGTATGCGCGATCGCTTCGATATCAATGATGCTTATGAAATTCTTGGGCTAGAACCCGGTGCTTCTCAAGCACAGGTGAAGCGAAATTACCGTCAACTGGTGAAAATTTGGCATCCCGACCGCTTTGTTGACCAAAAGCAAAAGCAGGAAGCTGAAGAAAAAATTAAATCAATCAATGCAGCTTACAACAAGCTCAAATCTGAAAGTCCATCTGAGCCTCCCATTCCTAAAAATCCCTCTTCATCTTCGCCTAAAAATCCCCCAAAAATATCTGTCAATCGTTGGGATGCAGAAACTTTCTATACTTTAGGGGTAGAGAATGCTACTCAAGGAAGATATGAAGATGCGATTGCAGATTTTACCCATGCAATTCGTCTTAATCCTCACTATGTTGAAGCATACAAGTATCGGGGGCTAGTTTGTTCTCAACTGGGATACGAATATAGAGCCGCTTCAGATTTAAATAAAGCTGCACAAATAGAAGAAGAGTTAAGAAATCCGGGTGCTGCGCGTGTATCGCGATCGCCTAGATATGTATCAAAACCTAGACCTTTGCTAGAAAGATTTTGTCAGAGGATAAAAAGTTTACTGCGATTAAATCGGCGTTGGAGATAGCAGCACTACATCTGGAGTTAGTTAATACTTGTAATTGGGAATACTAAGTAGAGTTAGATTTGCTGCTGATTTCCTAGTATGAGCGATGTCTAACGACAAGCCGAAACGTCTACGCTTTGACATAAATCATGTTTACAATATCCTGGGGTTAAAACCAGGTGCATCTGTTAATGAGGTTAAGCAAGCTTACTGCCAGATGGCTAAGACTTGGCATCCAGATTGTTTTATTGAACCGCAGCAAAAGCTAGAAGCGGAAGAAAAAATCAAAGAAATCAATCAAGCTTATGCAAAGTTAAAGTCTTATCAGCCAGATGAGACAAATCAATCTGCTTTTAGTTCTACCAAAATTGATTTAACTCCATCCAACGCTGAAAGTTTGTACAAACTGGGCATGGAGAAAGCTCAAAGAGGAAAATATACTGAAGCAATAGAACACTTTACCCAAGTGATTCGTCTTAACCCCAACTACTTTGAAGCTTATAAATATCGAGGGCTTGCTTGCTCAAAACTAGGATACGAAAATAGGGCTTGGTCAGATTTCAAAAATGCCAAAGAACTGGAACTGAAACAGGAAAAAGCACCACCCAAACCTACATCACCACCGCCAAAGCCACCAACGCCACCACCGCCACCCAAACCTACATCACCACCGCCGCCACCGCCAAAGCAAGCAACACCCCCACCACCAACACCTGTATCACAGTCTCAAACTTCACCGTGGAAATGTGTACACACCTTGACTCATCTAAACTGGGTTTTTGCAACTGCAATCAGTCCAGATGGGCAAACTTTGGCTAGTGGAAGTAGTGATAATACTATCAATATTTGGCATCTCGACACAGGGAAATTATTACATACTCTCACTGGTCATAGAAAATGGGTAAGATGCCTAGCCTACAGCCCAGATAGCCAAACTCTGGTTAGTGGTAGTGATGACAGCAGCATGATGATTTGGGAAGTGTCTACAGGTAAATTACTCAACACGCTCAAAGTACATTCAACCCCAGTTTTTTCTGTAATCGTTAGTCCAGATGGTCAAACTATCTTGAGTGGCGGTACAGACACTACTATCAAGGTTTCCCATATAGAAATGGGACAATTATTGCACGTCCTCAAAGGTCATTCTGACTTGGTTCATTGCCTTGCTATTTGCCCAAAACAGCAGATTTTAATCAGTGGTAGTGCAGATAATACGATTAAAACGTGGAATTTGAAGAGTAAAAAACTGCTACAAACTCTCAAAGGGCATTCAGGTTGGGTGACTTGTGTCGCTATTAGCTCTGATGGAGAAATTTTAGCTAGTAGCAGTTATGACCAGACTATCAAATTATGGAACATCAATACAGGCAAGCTAATTAACACATTTGCCGGACATCGTAGCCATGTTTGTGCGATCGCTTTTAGCTCAGATGGTCAGCATCTTGCTAGTGGTAGTGCAGATCGTACTGTAAAGCTGTGGCACATTAGCACTGGACAAGAACTTTACACTTTGAATAACCATTCAGATTGGGTTAATTCTGTCGCTTTCAGCCCTGATGGCAAAACTTTGGTTAGCGGTAGTCGAGATATGACCATCAAGCTTTGGCGATGCGACATCTAACAACAAATTAAAAATTTAGAAAATTGAAGCAAATTGCTAGATTTTTCGATCAATCCATTAATTGACAGTTTAATAACATCCATCTTTGGGATACTCTTTCTCTTGATTAAGTATTAACTCTCTAAAGATTCAGTATTAACTCCCTGGAGATAGAGCCACTTGTTTCAGGGCAGAGGTTATTCTGAGATTACCAACAGTTGAGTAGCAAATAAAACTCAATATTTATCAGCAACATATATTTTCAGTTCATTAAAACCTTTTGTTTTTAGAAAGCTTTAGTTTGTCAATATTCTATTTGAGGAGTGAAATCAATGTCTATTCCCAATGAACACGAAAGCAAAAACAGTGAAGTTAGGCAAGAATCTTACACTGATATTAATGGCAATACTCAGACCCATTTCACACAAACCACTGAAACCGTTAAGAACAATACAGCTAATCCCAACACTTACACTAACGGTTACGTACATGGTCGAAATGTTGAGCGTAGCAATCAGCAAGCAGATTTAGCCCAGCGTGATGAAAACAATGCTACTGGTGGTTTGCTGTTGGGTATTATCATTACTTCCGTGCTTGGTTTGGTTATAGGTGGCGTTTGGTACTTCAACCAGCAGAATAACGCTGCGGTTAACAATGCTGTGCCGGTAGTGGTTCCTGTACCGAGTAAGAGTAATCCAACGCCCAGTGCATCTCCTCAACCACCAACGACGATAATCGAAAGAACTAGGGAAGTACCTGTTGCTGTTCCTGTTCCTGTTCCACAACAGCAGGCTGTGCCTCCATCTACACCTCGCCAACCGGATATTAATATTACTATTCCACCACAGCAGCCTGCGGCAGAAAAAGCACCTTCTGTAACTCAGCCAACCCCTCAAGCGGCACAAAGTCCGGCGACGAATTCAACTACTAATACTCCGGCTTCGCAGAACAATAGTTCTACTAATATTGTCACTCCTGGTACGAAAAGTGACACTTCTAAAAGTACTACACCTCAAGGAGTAGACCAGTCAAACAGTAAATCTAATAGCGATTCTTCTAGCGCAGGCGGTTCTGGTCAATAATGGCTTCTGAACTTTCAGCTTACTTGATAATATTGGCGTGAATGCCAATATTATCAAGTGAGACAAATTTTAAGCAATATTTCGGAATTATTGCGATAAATTAATGGTAATCAAGTTTAGTAAATGTGTGTTGTAGCTAAACAAACACAATGCTAGATTAAGACCAAGGTACAAACAGGTTAAAGTTAAACAAAACTTTCAAGTTAGAGCCTGTGCCTCCTGCTCTAATGTTCTCGCGGTCGCTCCGAAGTTGTGGCATCCATTGAATGTATTTTGCCTTAAGTTCAATGAGTTGTTTTGGAGGTTTTAAAACGCACTGCCAGAAAATGCCTGCCTAGTTGGAATGTTAGGATGTGCAATTCTGAGTATAGCGATTGCGAATACTGTCCACCAAATTTTAAATTAGTTACTCCTGAATTATCCAATCTTCAAGAAACCGCCCCAAGCTGCTGACATTTATCCATCGTAGCTTCAGGCGGTTTCTGCTTTGAGTGTTATGCATTTAAATTGCACTCTGACCAGTAAAGGCTGTCCTTTGTCATTAGTAATTTATTTAGACTAATGACCAATGACCAATGACCAATGACCAATGACCAATGACCAATGACCAATGACCAATGACCAATGACCAATGACCAATAACTAATCACTAATTAAGGTAATTACAGTCACTTCTGGCGGACAAAATAAACGTCCTGGGCGGTAAGTTCCTAAACCACGATTGACATATAGTTGATTTTCTTCTACCTTGTGAAACCCTTGCGCCCACTCCCAATATCGCACTACTTTAGAACAGTCTCCCAGAAAAAATGTTATCCAACGCCGCAATTTTTTGGGAATTTGTTTGAGTAGCTTTTTGTAATAAAATACTAGAGGGCCAATACCCGGAATTACGATGTGACCACCGTGGGTATGACCAGATAGTTGCAAATCTACGCGCCATTGTTGCAATATCTTGGCTGTATCTGGGTTATGAGATAAAACGATGCGCGGTGTAACAGAATCTAGTTGATTCATGACTGGTGCAGGGTAAAATTCCTGTGACCAATAATCAGCTAGTCCAATGAATGGTAGTTCTTTTCCTAATGGATAGGCAATTTCATTCCAAAGCACATGCACCCCAATACTAGTTAATGCCTGTGTAACTTCTACTTTGGAGTGGCTGTAATAGATATCGTGGTTCCCAAGTACGGCGTAGATACCACAGCGACTTTGTAAATGCTTGAGTCGAAGCACCAGTTGGTGAATTGGTGCGGGATCGTCAGTTACGTAGTCACCAGTTAATAAAATTAAATCTGGTTCAGCTTCGTTAGTAACTGCGATCGCTTTTTCTAACATATCTTCCGACAGTCGCAAACCATCATAGTGAAAATCTGACAACTGTACTAACGTTGTACCTTGTAAAGATGCAGGAAGTTCTGCAATCTTAACCGTTATTTTATCTACTCTTAAATGTCCCGTAAATAACCAATGCATAAGCCAACCGATACTCCTCATACCAGCGCTTACAGCTTACCAAAAATAAAAATGTAACTTGATAAAATGCAATAATTTATGCCATTTACTCTAGATACAATTGATTCATTGATTCAAAATATGCGATCAAACTAAGTATTATTAGCCCAGAATACCTGCTGTGATTGCATTCTTTTACTTTAAATTTGGAATTACCTACTCACTTTGTAGGGTGATTATAGTAACTTCTGGGCGGCAAAATAAGCGTCCTGGGAGGTAAGTTCCCAAGCCACGATTGACATATAGCTGATTTTTTCCTAGCCGATGGAAACCCTGCGCCCATTCCCAATGGTTGACTACAGAAACATTTACTTCCAAAAATGGCATTAGACGCCGAATTTTTCTGGGTATTTTTTTTGCCAGCTTTTCGTAAAGCAACGCCGCAGGGCCAATTCCAGGAATCACGATTTGACCGCCGTGAGTATGACCAGATAATTGTAAATCGACTCGCCATGCTTGTAATATCTCTGCCGTATCTGGGTTGTGGGATAAAACGATGCAGGGTGTGTCGGGGTTTAGTTGGTTCATAACTGGTGCGGGGTGAAATTCCCGCGACCAACTATCCGCCAGTCCAACGAGTGGCAATTCTTTTCCTAGTGGATAGGCAATTTCGTTCCAAAGGACGTGAATGCCAATGCTAGTCAGGGCTTTTGTAACTTCTGCTTGGGCTTGTTTGTGATATATATCGTGATTGCCAAGAATAGCATAGATACCATTGCGACTTTGCAGATGTTTGAGTCGGAGTATCAGTTGATGAATCGGTGTCGGATCGTCAGTTACGTAGTCACCAGTTAATAAAATTAAATCTGGTTCAGCTTCGTTAGTAACTGCGATCGCTTTCTCTAGCATATCCTCCGACAGCCGCAAACCATCGTAGTGAAAATCTGACAACTGCACTACCTTCTTACCCTGTAACGATGCAGGCAACCCTGCAATGTTAACCGTCAATTCCTCTGTACTCAACGGCCCAGATAACAACCAGTGCATAAGACGTTCAATAAACTTCAATCATAGCGCTTACAGCTTAACTAAACATTGTCTGTTTGTGTGCAGCGACTAATGCAACTTATTGAAAATTTTATGAAAGCTCTAGGTTCTAGCGTATTTATACTTACTCAAATTAAAAACAAATTTACTACTAAATTTTTTGTAAAAAAATACTAAATTAATATGAAAGTTAGTGTGCGTAGGCATAGCCCATCCTAAGGGAGCATCTCACCTTTGCAAATGCACTAGGCGATTAGAAATCGCGGCTACACAAATTAAGTAAGCCTACGCAGACTCAAAGAATTTGCAACCCACGTTCTCGTAGCGTCATCTTTACCCGCTTTAGTGGCGTAGTAGACTGCATTACTAAAGTTAGTTTTCCCATTAAAAACAGCAATATTTCAGGTCGTTGTAGTATTGGTTAGTTTTTTTTAGAGCTTGGGTAAAATAAGCATTTATCAAGGACACTAGAAAAATCTACACTTTGCGATCGCTAATCTTACGATAAAATTTTTAGCAATACCTGTCTAGAAACAAAAATTCCCTTCTAGGATGAGGGTGTAGAGGGGGAAAAAAACAAAAAATAACGCCTACCTATAATTAGGGTGGCGCTATTTTTTAATTTAATTCACAGTTAAAAATAGTTAAATGAATTTGCTAAATGTTCGTTGCTGATTGCCCGCAATTTTATATTTACACAGCACTGCGGTTGGTTAACAAGTTCCACAAGAAAACTGCGACGATTGCACCCAGAACTGCTACCGCGACACCTGGAATACTAAATGTAGGTGCTGCTAAAGCTAAGGTTCCTGTACTGAAGAATATACCTAAACTACCACCAACAAAAGCACCAATGATTCCTAATAATATGGTTCCGAGAATTCCGCCGCCTTGATGACCAGGGTAGATAGCTTTTGCGATCGCACCAGCAATTAGACCTAAAACAATCCAAGCAAGAATATTCATTGTTATTAGTTGGGTAAACGTTTTTGACTTACAAATATATATTAACTATTTTCATTTTCTGCTCAATCTATCATCAGAATTAATTATGAATGTCCATAAGGAATAGTTTAATTGCTACTGAGTTTTTGATACGTACCTCAATTGAGGTAAGTAGTCAATTAAAAAAAGCTCCTAGTAGGTCTTTAACTAGGGGCTTATCAAACTATTGCTTGGTAATTGCAGTATAGGCATTTTAATTAGCTCTCTCCTCTACTAGAAGAATTAAGCTGAGTTTTCAAGGACTGTTTCTAAAGTAATGTAAAGTAAGTTAGATAGGAGATTGACACGACGGGCAACTTCATGCGTTGCTCTTAATTTTGATTGCTTATCTCATTATTGCTACCAATGACTCGATGGCTGACGAATGAGAAGAGTCTGTGATAAGACCAATGCATACTTAGAAAAATCAGACTTATCAAGGTTAGCAGCATAACGCCCAGAATTGTTGTATATGCCTTAGTGTGCCGCCAAAATTTATTTGCACCTAGTTGCACGAGCTTCCACAGACTGGCTAGATCAACGCTTTCGGTATCGTGAATGGTGATTGGTAAGGATGCTGCTGTGCTTTGTTGTGTAAGTGTCATTTTAATTACTCCTTTAGACCCAAACGCTGAGGTATTTAACTTTAAATACGGTAAGTCGATAGATTTACTGTTATTTATATCTAATATCTCATAGCTTGATGTAAGAAGCAAGTTTTAAGGGAATGGGGAATGGGGCATTGGGCATTAGTATTGAAAATTAGGTATTTACTAGAGTTCCAACTATTCTCTAGTCCCCAGTCCCCAATCCCCAGTCCCCAGTTAAAATGCCTAATCAAACTTGGTTATCACAGTTGCAAAAACACAAAGCGATCGCAGTCATTCGCGCCCCTAAAATCGAAGTGGGAGAGCAAATGGCGATGGCTGTAGCATCTGGGGGAATGCAGCTAATTGAAATTACCTGGAATAGCGATCGCGCTGGGGAATTAATCAGTCAACTACGTTCGGAATTACCAGCCTGTATTATTGGCACTGGTACGCTATTCAATGTGCAGCAGTTGCAAGATGCGATCGCATTTGGGGCGCAATTCCTCTTCACACCCCACCTCGATCCGGCAATGATTCAAGCAGCACAAGAAAAAAATGTGCCTATTATACCAGGAGCATTAACACCTACAGAAATTGTTACTGCCTGGAGTCAGGGAGTTAGTTGTGTAAAAGTGTTTCCCGTGCAAGCAGTAGGAGGGGCTGATTATATCAGAAATTTGCAAGGGCCACTAGGTCAGATTCCCTTAATTCCAACTGGCGGTGTGACTCTGGAAAATGCCAAAGAATTTTTACAAGCCGGAGCGATCGCTGTTGGTTTGAGCAGTGAATTATTTCCCAAAAAGCTTGTCACAGAAGGAAACTGGCAAGCGATCGCAACTCAGGCAAAAAACCTCATGCAACAGTTAGGTTAACTTAGAATCAAATCATCAAAAATTCACGTCTATTAAAGTAATAGATAGGGAAATAAACGTGAAACCTGATAAGTTTCTCAAGACCCCATAATTTCAGTGTGAGTGTATCTAAAATGAAAAGACTGATTTATTCTGACTGGGTGCGTCGCTTACAAATACTCCTAACTGGTACAGCACTGTCCTTAAGTGTTTTTACTACTACTGGAACGAGTGAAGTTTGGGCGAATTCCAAAGATCAAGTGATTGCACAAACAATCCAGACATTACAACAATCGGATCAGCGCTGGATTCAAATTAATCTTTCAAAGCAACGATTAATAGCTTGGGAAGGTGACAAAGTAGTTTATGGAAGTGCTATTTCTTCTGGCAAAAAATCTACTCCTACTCTTGTTGGTACTTTTAAGATTCAATCCAAGTTTAAAACTACACGGATGCAGGGAGAAGACTATAATGTTCCCAACGTTCCTTATGCGATGTTTTATCAGGGTAATTACGCTATTCACGGAGCTTACTGGCATAAAAGATTTGGCACTCCAGTGAGCCACGGCTGTGTGAATATTGCACCCAAACATGCAAAATGGCTATTCGAGTGGGCATCAGTAGGTACACCAATAGTCATCCAGAAATAGTAGGTTAATTAGCCAGAAGGCAATTTAGCTAAAATCATAAAACAGGAGTCAGAATACAGAATTCAGAATTCAGAATACTCTACCCATAAAGGGATAGAGTTTTCAGGCGAGAATATTTTAATTTTTTTCGCCCACCTCTTACGTGGTTTTAACCAATATTCAGACGCGACTCGAAAATACTCGCTTGCCGCCGGCGCTATCACCCACTCATACAGAATTCATACTGTTAGCGGATAGCTAAGGTTTAGCCCATTCTGACTCCTGAGTTCTGAATTCTTCTTATAAATAACAAAAAATCAAGACAATTAAGTGATTCCCAGCATAAAATCTTGCTGGGAATCTTCGGAGTCGGAATTACTGAACTTGAAATAAAATACAGAAGAGGGTATTCAACGACTTACCCAAAAAAATAAGTGTAAATCCTGACAATTTCTCTGCGGAATTAAAAATGCAAAGATGAATTAGGGAAAACTTTGCATTTAGGCATTTAAATGACAGATTTTTTGTAAAGGTTGTCATTGGTAATTGGTAATTGGTCATTAGTCATCATATAAGGGACTTCCAAATAAAAAAATATTCAGTTAACTTTTGTGGGGTGGGCGAGACGCCCACCATATCAACGCTCATCTTGCCCACCCCACAATATTGAATATATTTATTTCTTGGAGTTCCCTAACCAAGAATAAATGACTAATGACAAATAAAAGATGAATTGCGTAAATCCTCCACAGAAAGTGAGTAGTCGCTCTGGAAATTTGTCATGTTCCAGAAAATTACTTCACTTCATGATTTTTGCGTAGTTTAGAAGATGAGACGTAATGCAAACTTGGATTCGTAGTGGTGGGATTCGTTCTTCAGGAACTTTTTTTACAGGCGTGGCGCTGATAGTGGTGACTTTATTCTCTTGGTCATCACCGTTAACAGGTACACCAAACTCGACTACAGCAACAGCTACGTCAGTCGATCAAAACAGCACTAATAATATTAACCGCTGGATTGAAATTGACTTGTCTGAGCAACTTTTACGTGCATGGGAAGGTAATAAACTTGTTCATTCATACCGCATTTCTGGAGGTAAGCGATCGACTCCTACACCCATAGGTAGATTTCGGATTAATTCTAAGTATCGTACTCACAGGATGCGAGGCAGGGACTATAATATTCCCGATGTTCCTTACACAATGTATTTCTACAGAGGCTATGCCATCCACGGCGCTTACTGGCATAAGCGTTTTGGAACTCCAGTCAGCCACGGTTGCGTAAATTTACCTGTTAAGCAAGCTCGCGATCTTTACAACTGGGCTTCAACGGGAACTTTAGTAGTGGTGCGGAAATAATTCGTAATTCTTAATTGAAATTCTTAATTACGAATTATCGTGATGATGAATTGTTCCTTACTACAATTCTGATCTTGATGTGTGGACAGGTGCGTTCATGGAGTGAACGTACCTGTAAACATATACTGGTAGACTAAAAATACATTTTCGAGGGATTCAGGAGCTATGAGCGGCATAATAACTCGAACTCTCACATTGGAAGAGTTTCTGAAGCTCCCAGAAACAAAGCCTGCGAGTGAATATATTAACGGATGTGTATTATATCTAGCTCAACTGTGCCACAAGTTGATTCTCCAAAAGTGTGTCATTAGTTAACAAGTCTTCAACGGTGATTCGCAAAAAGCGTTGTTCATCAACTTGAAAGAGAATTTTGATGCGATCGCTTCCAGGATATCCGGCTGGTGTCAGTTGGGCAATTGTCTTCGCACCTTCTCGATCGTTGAGGGGTTTGACGCTGGTTTCATTACCATCCATGCGGCGAGTAATTAAGCGATCGCCATCAAAATAAACTTCAGTACTGCCTGTATCTGCTCCCAATTCTCCCATAATTAACTCAATACTGGGCTGATTTTCTACAGAAGCGCCTAAGACTAATTCCACTGCTTGACTCATTGGGTATGCCTGTCCAGCTTTAATCAGAGAATGCCATTTGTGACGCTGATTGCGGCGATCCCAGTAGCGGATACCATAACTATGATAGAGAAAGTCTTTGATTTGTATCCCTTGACCTAACTGTAATGCACCTTGAGCGATCGCTTCAAAGGGACGTTCGCAACGGATTTTTTCTGGCTCAAAATACTGTTTGATCCATGTCTGCACTGCTGGCAATTGCACTGTGCCACCAACTAACAAAACTGCATTAATATCTGGAAGTTCTATCCCTTGGCGTTTTGCTTGCTGCAACAGTGTGGTCATCGACTCATCCAATAAATCAAAAAAGGCGTGTTCTTTGAGGATATTTTCAAAAGTATCGCGGTTTAGTTCTAGTTCATAGCTTTCAAATGTCTCATCGTCAAAATAAACTTCACTCGCTTGGTTTTGGGTTGATAGCTGAATTTTTACCCGTTCTGCCAATCGTGTTGTCAAAGGACTTACCGCCAACTCTTGAGTTTTGGCAAAGTAATCTACTAACCAGTTATCAATATCAGTACCACCTAGATTTTGCCCAGCTTTCGCCAATACACGGGCAGTTTTAACTTTTTGTTTTGAATCTTCAGCCAGAGATTTATTACCCCACTTAAGAATAAATCCTAGCGGTTTGGTGGTTGCTTGCACACCTCGATCCAACCGGACAAGGGACAAATCTAAAGTTCCACCGCCAAAGTCAATCACCAAGAGAATTTCTTGATCTGCCAAGCCATAACCCAAGGCGGCGGCTGTGGGTTCATCCAGCATTCGCACTTGTTCCACGGGGAGAGCTTGACAAACCTTTCCCAACCAGTGACGATAGGCTTCAAAACTGTCTACGGGTACGGTTAACACCAGAGAATCTAAGCCACCTTCCAGGGGTGCTAGTTGTTCAATTACTTTGGTGAGAAACCATTGCCCTACTTGTTCAAAGGTGACAATTTGCCCATCTAGTTCCGGTAAGAAACCTTGAATATCTGCACCGATACCGCGTTTGAAGCTGCGGAAAAATCGCGTTTCGCCTTTGAGGTCAAGACCGCGATCGCGTACTTGTTGCCCGACTAAGACTTGATTTTGGGCTGCGTCTTCAACATAAACCAAGCTGGGAATCAGTGGCGGATTGAGACTTTGTTTAATTGATAAGCCTGGTAGAGTCAGGGTTTCTGGCTGCTGGGTTACGGGGTTCCAACGAGCAATGACTGTGTTGCTAGTACCAAAATCGATTGCGATCGCCATATTTTATATTTATTCTCTCGCACGAAGACGCCAAAGCTGCTTTCTTTGTGATTATTCTCCATAACCCACCAAAAATGCAATTGATCGGGCAAGGGGCGTTTGAGAAAATTAAGGATGCGATGCCTAGATTGGGCTATGCCTAAGTAAAAAATGATTTGGCGAAACTCCTAACTCTTGTTGTAAGTTCAATCTTCATTCCGCAACTGCCAGACTGCACCAAAAGCAGCCCCAGCCCCAGCTAACAATCCGGTACTCATCCCTTGGATAGTTTTTTGGAATGGATCTTGGGTTAGGCACTCACTTGTAACCTTACTATCTTCCAAGCAGAGGCTACTTTCTGCCCAACCAGCAGTACCTCCTAAAATTACACCAGTGATACTACAAGAAACAATTAGCAGCAAGAGGCGTTGTGTTTTTCTAGCCATAGATAGATGTTTAACTCAATTTTATATTTTAGACTTGAAACTGATCCAATATGTGAATACACTTAGTCTAGATAAAAAATTTTAGATTTTTCCATACTTGAGCGACTGCTTAATCGGACTGCTTCAGCAAAATTCCAAATCTGAAATTTGGTCAGAGCTTGGAAATAGTAGGTGACTCTCAACTACTTTACACATTTGGCCAGCAAATGTCAGCTGGTTTATGCTGCCTAATTGGATAAGTCCAGATTAGTGAGATAGTAAGCACTAGTACATAAATATTGCTGCTCTTTGAACTCTAGATGACTAAAACTTATTTTTACAGGTAGATTCCGACCATCTTGAGTTCGGTGAATAGATTCAAAACTAGAAGACTCTTGGTATTTAAGTTCCTGCCATTGTGAGTGCCAGGTTTGGGCGGGGAAATTTGGATCGATATCGTGAACAGTCATAGTCAGCAATTGTTCGCGAGAATAGCCTAAAACACAACAAGCGGCTTCATTTACATAAACAAACTGGGCATTGGAGTTAACAAAAAAAATTGAATCTTTAAACCTGTCTAAATAAAATTGGCTTAACCGCAGTGCTAATTCTGCTTTTTTGCGATCGCAAATTTCTTGCTGCAAAAGTATATTTTGCTCAATGAGTTGTTTTTGTAGCCTGCGGATAGTCAAGTTATTTTCTACGCGAGCAAAAACCTCTTCCTCACTAAACGGTTTGGTGATGTAATCTACCCCACCGACTGCAAAAGCTTTAACTTTGTCAAATACTTCATCCAACGCACTGATAAAAATCACCGGAATGTCGCGGGTTCTCTCCGAAGCTTTCAAATGTTGACAGACTTCATAGCCATTCATTTCTGGCATCATGATATCAAGTAAAATTAAATCTGGCGGTGCAGCTTGTGCTGTTTTTAAAGCTGTTGAACCGTTAATTACTCTCCGAATTTCATACCCCAACTGGGTTAACATGGCCGATAGAAGTCGCAGGTTGTCGGGTATATCATCAACAACAAGAATATTTGCTTTTGGTAGCAGAACTTGATGGTTATCCATATTTATGTATAACTAATTTATAAAAGTAAATATTAGAAAATGTTTTAAAAGGTTTTTTCCTCTTATGGTTAACACAGCGAAACATTTCAGGATATGGCTAAAACTTTGTTTTTGCGTTGCATTCGCTCCAAATCAGATTAATATTAACTCGATAAAAACTTTTTACCGTTGTGTTAAATCAATAACCTTATCAATCCGAAAGTTATTAACCCAATCAGACAAAGTGTTTGCCAAAAGAGCAGATTCTTCAGGAATTTGCTCAAGCAGCCTAAAAATCAGCTTTTCATCGGTACACAGTGCCGCTTGGTGTAGCTGTTTCACCCACTCAGTAGGCATCCGATCTAAAATCTTTTCTAATGAGAGAAGTTTCAGGTCTGAATTGTCTACAAATTGGTCTTTTTGAATGGGTTCTTCTTCATATACATAACGCACCCCCAAATGTTTAGACATCATATTCAAGATTACTTCCTCTCGGAATGGCTTACGCACAAAATCGTTACAGCCTGACGATAAAACCACAAGTCGCTCCTCTTCAAAAGCACTAGCAGTTAAAGCAATAATGACAGTGGCCTGACCCTTTAAATGCGTTTTAATCTGCTTAGTCGCTTCATACCCATCCATCACAGGCATCCGCATATCCATCAAAATCAGGTGTGGTTCCCAGGTTTCCCAAAGGGTTATTCCTTCTTGACCATTTGCAGCCTGATGTACCTCGAACCCAAGGGATATTAGCATCTTGACTAGGAGTTGGCGATTTTCCCATTTATCTTCAACTACTAAAATTCGGTATTTTGGTTGATTAGGCTCTAGACCAATTACTCGTCTTTTTAACTGTCGAATCGGAGCTTCACCTACTTCTGCGAGGCTAATCTGGAGATCAAAAGAAAAAATCGTTCCTCGATCCAAAATACTTTTAACAGTAATACTTCCACCCATTAGATGCACGAATTGTTGACTAATGCTTAAACCCAAACCGGTTCCTTGTTGAGATTTCCGACCTGTTTCTGTTTGCACAAACGGCTTAAACAACTGTTCAATTTGAGTAGATGGAATCCCTAATCCAGTGTCTTCAACTTCAAAATTTAGCCAGAAAAATGAGGATTGAGAGCTTTTTCTTGTTTCTTCCTCTTCTTGTTGCTGTAGTTTACTTTCTTCTTTTATCCTCACTCGTAAACTAACACCGCCTTCTTGAGTAAATTTGATAGCATTACCAAGGAGATTAATCAATATTTGACGCAATTTACTTTCATCGGTATGCACATATTTAGGAACTTCTGGTCTCCGCTCAAATATCAGATGTAAACCTTTAGATTTTGCTTTGAGTTTAAACATCTCTTCAATTGATTCGAGTAGAGTATACAAGTCAAAGCTATTGTTATTCAGTGTCGTCAAACCAGACTCAATTTTTGACATTGACAAAACATTATTAATCAAAGTCAGCAAATGTTCTCCACTGCGACTAATAATTTCTAAATGTTCCAACTGAGAAGAATTGATAAAAGAATCACGAATCATTAACTGAGTAAAACCAAGGATGCTATTGAGAGGAGTACGAAGTTCGTGACTCATGTTTGCAAGAAATTCACTTTTGGCACGGTTGGCAGTTTCAGCTTCTTTAGCTTTTACCTCTAACCTCTGGCTATAATTCTCTAACTGTTCGCCAGAGATTTTTAACTGCCGCGTTAGCCAAGACACTCCAATCAATAGAAATCCCATTGATAAGAATCCCACTAACATAATCGTCCCTGCTAATCGGCGAGCTGGTGCAAAGGCTTCTTCCTGCTTCATTTCTACCATTAAGGCAAGGCCTTGGTCATTGAGGCAGCGATATACCCCAATTACTAGCATTCCGCTATAATTTGCATAAAGTCCTTGGTCACTAATGCCACTCATTGCTGCATCAATACCTTGGCTGCTAACTCCTTTATAAAATTCCAGTGTTTTATCTTTATTTTTAGAAATAAAAGTATTTTTGGTTACTAAAGAACCAACCAAATAAGTTTCGCCACTATTACCTAAGCCTGTACGTTCTCGCACAATCTGATCTATACGATCCAAATTTAAATCTGCTAAGAGAACACCTTGGCGTACCATTGCGGCATCACGTAGAGGTGTTGCAAAAGTAACTAATGGTTTGCGAGTATTTGATGAGACATAGAAAATGGGGGCAAAAGAATTTCCTGGTTTAATCTGTTTAATATAGGTGACATTAGCTAAAATTTCATATTGACCTTCACGCTGCTTATTAGTAGATAAAATAATTCGATTGCTACGGTCAACAATAGAAATTTCTCCCAGACTTGGCTTGATTTTAGCCATATTTTTAAGATAGTTCGAGAGAACTTTATAAGCATACCGATGATCTTTATCGGAGGCTTTAGAATTTAAAAGGATTTGAAAATTATTTTGTACGTCTGGAAACTGAGTAACTAAGAGAAAGTCTCGTTGTTGGTCTTCAAACCAACGGGTGATTTCTTCTTCTTTAAGAGTGGCAGCAGCATTAAGTTTTTCAAAAGCAGCTTCCTTCAATGCATCCCTGGCATTAATGAAAGCAAATCCCCCCACTACGCCTACAGTTACTAAAGATAGGAATAAGAAGGAACTGGCAACTTTAGTAGTTAAGTGCTGATTCCAAAACTTCATATATTTATAATTTTAAATATATTTATCTTTATTGATATTGATGTAGACAGCTTACTCCTTTAAGTTAATATAAATAATTATTGATTGTCATTGAGCAAAAATTTGCTTTGTCTGCTTAATTGCCTCATTAGTTGCTTGCTCTGGAGAAATTTTATCTACAATTATTCGATTAATATCTGTCGCCCAAATATTCTCCTCTAAAACTACACTATATGCTAGGTTTTGCACACAAAAAAACAGCCGCGTTGAACATTCTGTTAAAGTTTTAACCGCAGTTGAAACATGTGGAGCGGTTGGGTCTTGCGAAAATGGGTCTTGCCAAAGTGTCTTTATGATTGGTAAATTACAGCCTCCAGCAGCTTTCAGATACTTACCTATCACCTGTGATTGCATAAGATATGCAAGAAAATTCAAAGCTTGTTTCTGTTGCTGAGAATCGGCAAACAAAATTGCCTGCCTAAGTGTCACTAGATAACGCATTGGCTTGCCGTTGGGTTTGTTGGGAAATTTTAATATACCAAGTTTATGATGATAAGGATCGGGATATTGGCGGACAGTACAGGGAATTGAGAGCTTTACCTCAAACATTATCTTTTAAAACTAAGCTATAGGCAGAACGCTGCGATTAGCTGTGCTACGCTACATTGAGATTAAATAATACCTAATTTGAGCTATGCATACGTATAACCATATCTTGTATTTAAACCAAAATCCAAACGCAGATATGATCTGGTATTGAAAAATCAAATGCAAGGTGCTTACAAAAGCACCTTGCAAACCATACTTAGAGAGATAGAAGAAGGTTAATCAAGATTAAACGACCACAAAATTGTTTTTGGTTAGTGACAATCCAGCTGATAGTTGTGCAAATTTTACTTGAGCAAATCCACCTGCACTACCATCCTGGTCAAAGAACAATGCACCTGTAATATTGTCATAGATAAATCGTTGATTATTTGTCGTTGCAGATGTTCCCAGTGTAAATTGACTTGTCTGAAGTGAACCTATTGATAACCCACCACCAAAACCAGTAGACGATACCTGAATCAATTCGTTACTGGCTTTGAAGTCATAAATACGATCCAAACCTTCATGGTAACTATTAAAGGCAAAGGTATCAATTCCATCTCCTCCATAGAGGGTGTCATTACCGTTGCCACCTGTGAGGATATCATTGCCAACACCACCATAAAGTGTGTTATTGCCTAATGCCCTATATGCGGAGAGAGTATCATTGCCATCTCCCCCAAAGAGCAGATTATTACCTGTTGAATAATCAACAATTAATTTATCGGCACCAGCGCCACCGTTGAGGGTATTATTGCCTGACGTTCTGCGATAAATTCCTTCGCCGTCGTTGCCGTTGTTGTCGTACTGGTAGCCAGAGGCAGATAGATAATCATTACCATTATCTCCAGATAGCACATTCGCGCCTGATGAAAAGTCAACATTCAAGTTATCGTCACCATTACCACCGCTTAGGGTGTTATTGCCAGTGGTGTGATAAAAAGATCCTCCAAAGCCGTAGCCATAGCTAGAACCAGAGAGAGAATCGTTGCCATCGCCCCCTAAAAGCAGATTAGCACCTCGTGAATAGTCAACATTTAAGCGATCGCTACCAGCACCACCGTTGAGGGTATTATTGCCTGAGGTGTTATCAAACCTGTAGCCCTCGAAATCAGAGGCAAAGATAGAATCATTACCATCGCCACCATCCAGTAGGTTATTGCCTGTTGAAATGTTAGCACTCAAGTAATCGTCACCAGCTCCACCATAGAGGGTGTTATTACCACTGGCAAGATTGATGGAGAGATGATCGTTGTTATCGCCACCATCTAGTAAGTTATCACCTGTTGAAAAGAAAGCACTCAAGCTATCGTTACCAGCGCCACCGTTGAGGGTGTTATTACCAGACACCACAGGGTCGTAGTAGCCACCGGAGACGGAAAGAGAATCATTACCATTGCCACCATCCAGTAGATTATCGCCTGCTGAACCGTCAGCAATCAAGCGATCGTCACCAGCACCACCCTTGAGGGTGTTATTACCAGACACTATACTACCATCGTAGTCACCTAAAGCAGAGAGAGTATCATTGCCATCGCCACCATCCAGTAGGTTATTGCCTGATGAGGAGTCAACATTCAAATAATCGTTACCAATACCACCATTGAGGGTATTGTCCCCCGCATCACCCCGCAACGAGTCATTACCAGCACCACCGTCGAGAAAGTCATTGCCTGCATCACCAATAAGTGTATCATTAACAACACCACCAATCAGGGTATCATTACCAATGCCACCATTAAGTAAGTTATTGCCTATTGAACCACTAGCATTCAAGAAATCATTACCAGCACCACCATTGAGGGTGTTATTGCCTGACGAGCGAGAGTCGTATGTGATGGAGAGGTCACGCATTTCATACGGATCGTTATCGGGAGTGTAGCTGTAGTAGCCAGAGATGTCGAGAGTATCATTGCCATCGCCACCATTGAGTAGGTTATTGCCTGCTGAACCGCTAGCACTCAAGTTATCATCACCAGCGCCGCCGTTGAGGGTGTTATTGCCTGACGAGCGAGAGTCGTCATCAAAGTAAGCATTTCCTTGGTAATAGCCAGAGATGGAAAGAGTATCATTACCGTCGTCCCCATTGAGCAGGTTATTGCCTGTTGAACCACTAGCACTCAAGTAATCATTACCAGCGCCACCGTTGAGAGTGTTCTTGCCTGAAGAGCGGAGATCGTCGCCATCTGGGTAGCTAAGGTATTGGTGACCAGAGACGGAAAGAGTATCATTGCCATCGCCCCCAATGAGCAGATTATTCCCTGTTGAACTGTTAGCGCTCAAGTTATCGTCACCAGTTCCACCGTTGAGAGTATTATTGCCTGCACCACCAATGAGGGTATCATTCCCCGCACCACCCCTTAAAAGGTCGTTGCCACTCTTGCCATCGATTTTGTCATCTCCCCCCTGACCATTGATCACATCATCTGAATTGTCTAAACCGACAATGTTATTGTTGAGGTCATTGAAGAAAGTCACCGTGTTCTTGTTGCCCAAACTAGTATTAGTAGAGTTGGCATCGAGGACATCAAAGTTGTCAGTGATGCTAGCCTGCCCATCAAACAAGATATTGCCAATAGCTGGAGTTGTACCAGAAGCTTTCAGATTCTCTAAGTTTTCTAGTTTAAAGTTTTTTAGGATAACTTTGGCACCAGCCACCCCTTCAAAGGTAATTTCCAGATTGCTGCCATTCTGGGTAAGCAGCAGATTTCGGGCATTCAAGCCAGCACCAATAAATTTGAGGGTATCCACTTCAGCAATGACTGCTGCTGTTGGGTTTACTCCTTTACCTATGCCACCAAAATCAGTGATGGTATCAATACCATCGCCCAACTTGTAAACAAATTGATCTCTGCCACCACCACCAGTCACGATGTCATTACCCTTTTTAGCTGTGATGATATCGTTGCCTGCTTGACCTGTAATTGTGTCTGTGCTGTTGGTTCCATTGATATTTGCCATAACTTTATATCTCAACTAAATCAATTTTTTCAGTAATTTTTAAGTTTTCAGCACTGACTCAGTGCTATTTTAAAGCACAAGAATTCACCGAGAATTGATGCTTTTGGAATACTTTTATGTCACCCTTTAGGGACAATAATTTTTCTCGAAAATCCACTTTGTTGAACAGCTTACAAGCAGCACTTGTCTCAGTATCAAATCCTACTTACTGTATTAATTCATGCGCGTATGAATGAACAGAAAAAATAGGTAGTCTCAGGCTTTTTATAACCATTCTTGATAGAACAGCGTAGCCCAAACCAAGCATTGCTGAAAAAGCTTTGCCAAATCAAGCTGAAATGCACTAAATTCTACAACACCTTAAAAAGGCACTAGTCTTACTATCTTGCAAATAGGGAACAATTAAATCTTGACAGGGAAAGCGATTTTTATACCTTAGTTGTGGCTATTGCGCGTGGGTGTCTGACTTAAAAATAGGGAACATCTAAATAACCTGATACTAACTAAATACTGAATATTTATTTAGATGTCTATAGCTAAAGAACTATCTTTGCATACTCTTTACATTATCCTCTTCTTCCCACTTTGTGATTCCTCCTCTACCTGATGCATCCCATAATCCCCCTAAACCTTTTTTATTCCATTTATGAAGCGTTTCTCTTACTGTTTGATCTGCCCAATTAAAATGGGCTGCTATTTTTTCTACATACCATCCACGAGAATTTAACCTCACTACTTCGGCTCGATCTTTTACTTTCTGTGACACAGTTGTGGCTGTCCTTAACTCAAATAAAGTTCTATCTTCTTCCTGCTTCAGAAATACTCTCAGACGTGCTCGCATTTTTTATACCTACTTATTCCACTTATTGTTACACATTTTGGTTATCTCACGCCCACCTACTTACTAGATATGATATCATTGCCTAATTTACCGTCAATCGTATCCGCATCACCGCTATCTTGTAGGGTATCATTACCGTTGGTTCCGATGATATTTGCCATAATTTTTACCTACCTGAATCGATTTTTTTAGGAACTTCAGTTCTCAAAAAGCTGCTTGTGCTGATGCTTTCGGGCAAAAATAACTCACCAAAATCTGACGTGTTCGGCATACTTTCTACGTCAACCCGATCGCAAGTTTCTCAAAAATTCACCTTATCAAAAGGCTTGTATCTATTACTTACCTAACTATCTTCAAACTATCTAAGTCTTAAGCACTGTACAAATTAATGAGTGTGTGCATTCACGATAATTGTTGATCTCAGACTTTTTCAAGCATCACTTGTTAAGTAGACATTACTGAAAAATCATCGAAAAACGTAGCTTGAATACTCAAAAACCCACCCTTCGCCTTTGATTTTTTTTGCCAGCGCCTAAGTCCTACTAGAAGAGAAAATAGTCAACAATTTATTCTTAATCGAGAAAGAAATTTTTATATCCTCCTTATGGGCTATTCTTTGTGGGGTCTAGCGGTCTGTCCAATTCATTTTGACGGTTAGAGAGACGCAATAAATCGCGGTCTTTACAGGTAATTTATCCGTCAATTAGTTCTTGATAGACTACTACCTCATAGTCAATATCTTACTTAGATGTCTATACTGAAATAACTGTCTTTGCATACTCTTCACATTAATTGCCAATAAATGTATACACAAATACTGAACTTTGTTTATTCTTTATATTTTTCTATAGCAATCTTAAATCATTTGTAAACAATGAGATCCCCGATTTATTAGAGAAGTGGTGGATATCAGCCTGACGATTTTTGTAAATCAGATAGAATTGCTATAGTTTCTAGGCAATAAGAAGCAGAACAGATTAGGCAAATGTTTGAAGAAGTAATAAAAAATACATATTTTACTTTTAGAAGGCTGCAATACCTGAGTAGAGTTACATCTAAACTATGATTAAGAGCGATCGCACTAATTCACCTGGTGCGATTCGTTGTTTAGTGAATCACGGCAATCAGTCCGTACATAACTAAACCAGCCCGACAGCAGATTACTGTCTCTAAAGGCTGAACTCTCGGTTTGATGCAAGTGCAAGTCTTGCCATTCAGACTCAGAATTGACTCCTTATCTGCCCACACCGAACAAGCTCGGTTCTTGTAGAGTGAAGCTGGGAACAGGGCACAATCAGACAGCTGTTACGGGTTGACACTGGTGCTAATAGGGGGTTCCTATGGTGAAACAGAGCCTAAAAAAGCAACTTAAGTCTAAGCAGGGCGTAACACAAAAACCCCTGACTTCACTGGAGATTATTCCCGCCGAACATTAGGTCTGTAGCGGCAAAAAGTCAAGGGAATCCAGTAGTTGAATTGGCTACACCTAACGGAACTATCAATCTCTCCGAGGGAACGAATAAAAACGAGTTGTGGGTCTAGGGGCAGTCGAACCCCCAGTAGCCCAGACGAGCGGAGGAATCCCCACAATTCGGGTAGGACGAACCGTAATTGGTTCGAGGTGTTCAGAATACACTAACCAGAGAAGAGAAAATGATTAGACACAGTTATAAAACTAGTGAATCTTGGAAAGTACTGCCGTGGAAGAAATTCCGCAGCTAAGAACATCGGAAGCTGGGTGCGGCGAAAGTCGCACGCCCAGATTTAACTGAGAGGTGCGGGGAATAATATCCTCCATCGACTCAACCAGCAAGAATCGCTCAAGATTGCCAAATTGCCAACGCAGACATGATCCAACTGAGCCAAGAACACTTGCAAATCATCCGCACTCATGCCGAAAGCACTTACCCAGATGAGTGCTGTGGTATAATTTTAGGCTATCTGGCTAATGAGGGCAAAACTGTGGTAAAAGTCATACCAACAGAAAATGCTTGGAATACAGAAGCGGCATCTGAGTTTCCAGGGGAACGGACAACAGAAAGTAAAAGACGGCAATATGCGATCGCACCCGAAGTTATGCTAAAAACACAAAGAGAAGCACGCGATCGATCGCTGAACATTATCGGCATTTTTCACTCTCACCCAGATCATCCTGCTATCCCTTCAGAATGCGATCGCCTATACGCTTGGCAGGGATACTCGTATATAATAGTATCCGTTCAAAATGGTAAAGCTGGAGAATCCAAAAGCTGGAGCCTTGACGATCATCATCAGTTTCAAGCAGAGGAAATTAAAAATATAATTTAACGACTTAGTTTAAAAACAGTCATTTATAGCGGTTTTGGCCGCTACCACTGATAAAAATTCGTCTTCTATACTCCCTATCTCTATATAAGATACAGTTTTTCGATAGGATAAATATTCCGCTCTCCCACATCAAACTACTATGCTAAATCCCAATCTGGACGAAATCCAGTTGACCAAAGACGATTACGAACGCTACTCCCGACACATAATTTTACCGGAAGTCGGACTAGAAGGACAGAAACGCTTAAAAGCTGCCAGTGTACTGTGTATCGGTACAGGTGGACTCGGTTCACCACTACTTTTATATTTGGCGGCGGCGGGTGTTGGACGCATCGGGATTGTCGATTTTGATGTTGTCGATACTTCTAATCTGCAACGCCAAGTCATCCACGGTACATCCTGGGTAGGTAAACCTAAGATTGAATCGGCAAAAAACCGGATTCACGAGATTAACCCCTATTGTCAGGTTGATTTATACGAAACTCGTCTGACTTCCGAAAACGCTCTGGAGCTTATTCAACCTTACGATATCGTAGTGGATGGTACTGATAACTTCCCCACCAGATATCTAGTTAACGACGCTTGCGTATTGCTGAATAAGCCCAACGTCTATGGTTCAATTTTACGTTTTGAAGGGCAAGCTACTGTATTTAACTACGAAGGTGGGCCAAATTATCGCGACCTTTTCCCAGAACCACCACCACCAGGAATGGTTCCCTCTTGTGCAGAAGGCGGCGTATTGGGAATTTTGCCCGGAATTATTGGTTTAATTCAGGCAACGGAAACTGTTAAAATCATTCTGGAACAAGGTAACACTCTCAGTGGACGATTGCTGCTATACAACGCCTTAGATATGAAATTCCGGGAGTTGAAACTGCGTCCTAACCCAATTCGCCCAGTGATTGAAAAGCTGATAGACTACGAGGAATTCTGTGGAATTCCCCAAGCACAGGCAGAGGAGGCAAAACAGCAGTTGGAAAGTCAAGAAATAACCGTCAAGGATTTGAAGGAATTGCTGGATAGCGGTGCGAAAGATTTTGTACTACTGGATGTCCGCAACCCCAATGAGTACGACATTGCCAAGATTCCCGGTTCAGTGTTAGTGCCTTTACCAGACATTGAAAATGGGAATGGCGTTGCGAAAGTGAAGGAAATATTGAATGGGCACCGCTTAATTGCTCATTGTAAGATGGGCGGGCGATCGGCAAAAGCCCTCGCCATACTTAAGGAATCCGGGATTGCTGGGACGAATGTCAAAGGCGGAATTACCGCTTGGAGTCGAGAAGTCGATCCTTCCGTTCCAGAGTATTAAAAACGCAAAGGTACGCAGAGGTACGCAAAGTTTTTCTCTGCGTACTTCTGCGTTTAAAACTTGACTTTCTTAATTACGAATTAGCTACGGGTTTCACTTGACTCAACAAACTGTGCAGTTTTTCGCCTTCAATGACCTCTGTTTCTAAGAGTTGAGTCGCTATCGCTTCTAGCAAGTCTCGATTCTGTCTGAGAATCTCTAGGGCTTGCTCGTGGGCTGTTTCCACGATTTCTTTAACTTCGCTATCAATAGCCTTTGACGTTTCTTCACTTACTGCCCGTCGGGGATTAGCACCACCATTGCCCAAGAACGCTGCTTGTTGTCCTTGTTGATAAGCCAGTGGCCCTAAAACTTTACTCATACCATAAGCTGTTACCATCCGTTCTGCCAAATCAGTTGCTCGTTGCAAATCGTTAGAAGCACCTGTGGTAATACTGTTAAACACAACCTCTTCGGCCGAACGTCCACCTAACAAGGTTGCAATCTGACCCCGCAATTCTGCTTCATTCATCAAAAAGCGGTCTTCAGTTGGTAATTGCAGAGTGTAGCCCAAAGCTGCCATCCCACGAGGAATAATCGAAATCTTTTCTACCCGACCGTTTCCGGTTGTCAGCGCCCCGACCATTGCATGACCAACTTCATGGTATGCAACAATCTTTTTCTCAGTCTCATTCATCACTCGACTCTTCTTCTCTAAACCGGCTACTACCCGCTCAATTGCTTCGGCAAAGTCTTCTTGAGCAACCCTTTCACGCAGATTACGCGCTGCCAATAATGCAGCTTCGTTCACCAAATTTGCCAAATCTGCGCCAGCAAAACCAGGGGTACGAGTAGCGATCGCTTTTAAATCAACATCATTTCCTAATTTTACCTTTTGAGCGTGAATCTTGAGAATTGCTTCTCGATCTGATAAATCAGGACGGTCTACCAACACTTGACGGTCAAAGCGGCCTGGACGCAGCAACGCTGGGTCTAGTATTTCGGGACGGTTGGTCGCTGCTAGGACAATTACCGTTGCATCGCCAGCTGCAAACCCATCCATCTCAGTTAGTAATTGGTTGAGGGTTTGTTCTCGCTCATCATTGCCACCATAAAAGCCATTACTGCTACGAGATTTACCGATCGCATCCAATTCATCAATGAATATAATACAGGGAGCTTGTTTTTTAGCCTGCTCAAACAAATCCCTTACTCTGGAAGAACCCACACCAACAAACAATTCCACGAACTCAGAACCAGAGATGCTGAAAAATGGAACTCCTGCTTCTCCTGCTACTGCTTTTGCTAAAAGTGTCTTACCAGTACCGGGAGGGCCAACTAACAACACACCTTTGGGAATCCTAGCGCCAATTTGCGTAAACCGCGCTGGAGTCTTGAGGAAATCCACAATTTCCACTAACTCAGTTTTCGCTTCTTCGACCCCAGCCACATCTGCAAAAGTGATTTTCGCTGATTCGCCTTCAACATAAACCTTAGCTTTGCTTTTACCGATGGAAAGAGCGCCTTGGGGGCCACCACCGCCACCACCACGGGCGAGAAAGAACTGCCAAATCCCAATAAAAATCAGTGGTGGAATCACCCAACTCAAGACGGTTGTAAACCAGGTATTTTTCGGTGGAGGTGTAGCAGCGAACTCAACTCCCTTTTGTTCTAGCAGTTTGGGTAACTCTAAATCAAAGATTGGTGTAGTGGCAAATACCTGAGCAGGCTCGGCATTTTCTGTTTTTAGTTGGTAAATAATCTCGTTTTGACCAACGGAAACGCGGCTGACTTCCCCTTCCTGTACTTGATGAATAAATAGGCTGTAGGGAACGCCAGTAGGGCCAGAAGTAAATAAACCAGGCAAAAATAGATTCAAGAGCAGAAATAGCCCTGATACTCCTAGCAATATATTCGCAATGATCCGAAACCGAGTTGACTTAGGCTGTTCTTTAATTCCCATAGATGTTACCAATCCTTAAAATGAAAACTAAATGGAGAATGAGAAATAGAGAATAGATGTTGCTGCTTCTCCCCCTACTTACTCATCTTCTTTAACGCTTTGAGAAAATTAATTAAAGACTGGTCAAAAATGCTGCTATATTGCCCAATCTAAGCAATTTTTACAACTCTACAATTGACTGTGATGCTGTGTGTAGCTTACTTCCCTGAAAGGGTGCGCTATTAGTGACGCAAAATTGTTCAGTTTGCCTTGATTGTCAAAAATACTACCGCTTCTCATAATTTCTCCTCTGTAGCAACGTTTGCAGCATTTATTTATTTATGTAACTAAACTTAACAATTAAATTAATCTTTGGGAACTAACGAGTAAATACGGTTTACCGTACTCAAAGAATTAACACCACTCGAAATAACATAACTTTAGTGAGGATAAGGCTGTGATATAAGATACAGAGATTAGGAGACGCAAAGATGAATCACCGTATTTTTTGCCATACACAACACTGTTACCTGCAATCAATCTAACCTGGATTGATGCTTAGGTATGTTCAGAAGCGATCGCAAATAACTAAATTATTGCTGGCATCAGGCAGCGAGGAGAGGAAAAAAGGGTTTGAGCCTTATTTACTTTTTTCAACACAGTTTAGTTTTATTGTGCCAACCTAGTTAAATATATAAATTTTATGTAAAGCTTGCTTGTTATTCAGCACAAAAGATTTCTGAATAATATATAAGTTTCTTTTATGTAAAATAAACTTATATCATTAATATAAAAGTATTTTTTTTAACTAAAAAAAATCATTTTTAACAAAAAAATCTTTTTCTTGAAACCTAATTGAATGACAATATCCCCTTAAGATAAAAAACTGGCAGCGTTAACCCCAAAAATCAGTAAATCTGAAAAATATATTTAATTAAATATTACATATATATCAATGTATTATGAATCGTGTTTATTAAGATTTTGAAGATTTGGTAAATAAGTTTGTGTAACCTCGTACTTCATGGTAATTAAATAGTTACAGACAGATTGGTTCAAAAAATTTGGAATAAAAAACCAAAGCATTTGACCTAATTACTTGATTAATTGGTCATTTGCGTAATCATTTCAATGATTTTCAGGCAATAAATTATCTAATTTTGGAGAGCAGGCATTTTGCTCGTCTACAACCAAAAGCTGGCTTTTCGGTCAGCCTACATACAATCAGTAGTTAGATATTTTTTGTTTAGAAATTATATCATGTCCGGCTGATTAGTTGTCATTGTGTACTCTTTTAGAGAACCCATTGGCGCAGCCTCTCGTAGATACACTCTGCGAACTTTCCCCTTGCAATTACATATTGTAAGCGATCGCATGGACATGATATTACTCGCAAAATCAAAATATAGATTACGCAAATGGCAAGTAATCTGCATTGAACTGATGAATAGTTCTTTGATTGAGGCTGAACTTACTTATTAGTGAGAAATTCAGGAGAGATAACATGGCAATTATTTTCGGCACCACAAGTAATGATACGAAAAATGGGACTTCGGGAAATGACACAATAGTTGGTTGGGCTAGTAATGGTAGTGCTACTAGCATCTCCGGCAACGATACCTTAAATGGTTTAGCTGGTAACGATTCTCTTCTAGGTGGGACGGGGAACGACAGTTTAAGTGGTGGAGATGGCAATGACACACTTGATGGTGGCACAGAAAACGACACACTCAGAGGTGGTACAGGCAATGACATCTTCAAAGGCAGTCAGGGTAACGACAGCCTTGATGGTGGAGATGGTGTTGATACCGCAGACTACAGTCAACTAGGTCAAAGTATTACCTTGTCAGGTGTCGGAACCATTACAAAAGCCGGAGGATTAGGGCAAGACCTACTCTTTAAAGTCGAAAAGATTGTTGCCAATGCTAATGTTACCAACAACACCATAGATGCATCACAATCTTTGCCTGGGGTCTTTATCACCGTTAACCTACAAAATCAAAGTTTAGCTGCCAATAACGTTCCTGGTTTGGGAACATTGCCATTTACTGTAGTCAACTTTGATAATGTCATTGGCACGAACGCAAATGATAGCATTACTGGCGACAACCAAAATAACAAATTATCCGGCAATAATGGCAACGACACAATTGATGGCGGCTTGGGTATTGACAGCTTAAATGGGGGAGCAGGTGACGACACTTACATCGTAGACAGTACTCTTGATACTATTATAGAGGCTGCAAATTCAGGTACAGATACCGTCCGATCTTCTGTCACCTATACATTAGGCACCAATCTGGAGAACCTGAGGTTGACGGGAAATAGTAACATCAACGGAACAGGTAATAGTCTTAACAACTTCCTTTTTGGGAATAGTGCTAACAACACTCTGAATGCAAGAGCAGGCGATGACACCCTAGACGGTAATTTGGGCAACGATATCCTTAATGGTGAGGATGGCAATGACAGCCTACAAGGCGGGCCCGGTAATGACATACTCAATGGCGGATCTGGCAACGATATCCTCATCGGTGTTTTTCCTGGTAATCTGGTTCCACCTGGATTAGGGGAAACTGATACCTTAACTGGCGGAGCTGGGATAGATAGATTTATCCTGGGGGACGCTATAAATATTTTCTACGACGATAACAACAGTGCGAATTCTGGTTTTGCAGACTTTGCTACTATTACTGACTTCGATTCTAGCCAAGATCGAATTGAACTCAAAGGAGCTCCACTAGACTACCGCCTGCAAGTTGTTGGCAGCAATACACGAATATTCGTAGATAAACCGGGATCAGAACCAGATGAGATCATAGGTATTTTGCAGGGAAGAAACAATCTCAGACTTGATAGTGATGACTTCCTTTTCTATGAACAAGAAAATCCTGGGGAAGGTACAAACAATACACTGGCTACTGCTGAAGGGTTAGGTTCCTTATCATCTGGCTCAAACGTAAATCTTTCAGCCCAACTGGCAGCAGTTCAACCGAGCGGAAATTCCGATTTCGACTTTTTTACATTTTCTTTAGCAAATGCCGGAACAGTCACTATCAGGACAGCGACATCGGGAGATACAGTTCTCGGACTTTTTAACGATTTCGGGACTTTACTGCAAGCTGACGACGATAGTGGCGGTGGCAATTCGTCATTAATCACCGCTTCATTAGGTGCAGGTACATACTCCATTTCAATCAGTAAATATGCTTTATTCCCTGAAGATGGCGGAACTTTCTCTGGTAGCACCTCGAGTAGTGATTTTGCTTATACACTAGGGGTCAGCGTTGTATAATAAAGTTGTAAGTTTACAGTTTTGTTAAGTATTTAGACCCCAAAATTTGTTTAGCCTCGTTCCCAGTCTTAAGACTGGGAATATATTTTAATAGGCGAATAATTTGTGGAGCCATCATAAATTATGAACTAAACGGTTTAGTTCATAAAAGTAAATAATAAATTTTTGACTTGCTAATGACTAATAATTTCTTGAGAAGTTAGCATAAAATTACAATCGAACTTCATCTGAGATATTTCCTGCTGAGATAAGTATAAAAAATCAAGCAGCAACAATTCTTCTGTCAAACTTTTACCAATTTATAATAAATTTCAATTACCAATCCCATGCCAAATCGTCATTATCCTCCCGCCTACTTACGCTATCTCAGAGCCAGGTTATGGAATCTAGGGCGACCTGGTTTTTGGATAACTGCAATTGTTTTATCTATAGTTGGGCTAGTAACCTGGGAATACTGGTCAAATCCAGATATTTTCGTTTATAAACAGCAAAAAAACGAAGTCACTTCCCAAGAACCTGTTGATTCCTCGCTGTCAGAGGAAAATAAAGCGATCGCAGCAGATATTGATAACCTGCCAGTTTTGTTTAATGACTTTGAAGAAGCAGCTCTCTCATTAACGGCAAATACGCCTAAAGAAAAGGCTAAAGACAAAAGCAAAGGCTTCTTAGAGGATGTAATTAAAAAACAAAATTCTGCTGGTGATACCAAAGTAAATCCGGCTTTAGGCGTTAATGGCGACACCTCCCCAGGCGTGAAAAATCCCTTTGTTGTACAAACAGAAAATTTATTGCGTACAGAGACAGCTGATAGTGGTAATCAGTTTCTCGGTCTTAAAACCTTAAATGGGGCGTCTGAACCAACAGGGGGAGAACAAACATCCTCTAAGCTGGATGTTGGATTGACCAATCAAACCAACAAGAATCAAAATTCTCTCTCTATCAATCCTCTGCAAGCAGCACTCAACCAATCGACAAACCAGAAATTGTCTAGTTTCAATGGTACTACTCCAACTCAGACAAATACGTTGAACAGAGTCTCTGACCCAGCAACAACGCTAATGCCACCCATCAACAGCTTACCGAATCAGAATTCTCTACCAAGTATTGGCTTAACTCCTGGGACAAATTACACATCAACGGGTACAAACTTACCGCAAAGTCCCTACACTAATTTAAATAACGGTCAATTAGTGCCTAATAATGGTTTAAGTACAGGTACGAACTTGCCGCAAAGTCCCTACACTAATTTAAATAATGGTCAATTAGTGCCTAATGTAGCACCAGTGACACCCCCAGTTACTTCGATCGCACCAAGTAATATTGCACCTTACTCTGGCCAAAGTCCGAGTCAAAGCGTTGTCACACCCACAAACTCTTTCGGATACGGTAATAATGGGTTGCAACAACCGACGCAACCAGCACAATCTAATTATGGGAATTATGTGCAACAGCAACCAACACAGTCTAATTCCTTATATCTTCGTCAGATTCGAGACAAGTATCGAAATCCTGGTCAAAACTGATTTGTAGGTACGTCGGCTAGAAAAAGTCTAGTACAACACGGCGTAAATAAGCCACCCCCACCCATTCAAAATCAATGAAACGCTTACCTGTATTAATTTTTAATTTTTAATTCCGCCTTGCGGTACTAGGGTGATTGTGGGCTATTTGGAATCACCGGAACCTCTGGTGTTTCGGGTTGTCGCTGTTGTCGTTGCAAATATTTACTCAATACATAAGCCATATCCCCACGAGTCACAGGTTTTAATGGGAAAATATTGCCTTGAGCATCTGTGTTCAGAAATCCCTCAGTAGCTACAGTAGCGATCGCTTTTCTAGCCCAAACTGGGATAGATTTTTCATCTGGATGTGAAGCCAAAATTTCATTCACAGCCTCATCGGGAAACTGAAATACGCCATAAGCCTGGGCGAAAATAGCCAGAGCTTCTGCCCTTGTTACCTTTTGGTTAGGAAAAAATTCATTGCCCCGATAGCCTTTCATGATGTCAGTTTTTAAGACTGTCTGTATATCATTAAATGCCCAATAAGAACGAGGAACATCTGGAATCACTAAATTTTGTTTGTTAACAGCTTCTCTTTTATCTAGCCGAAATGCCTTTACCATAATTGAGGCTAATTCTGCTCTACTGAGTAACCTTTCTGGATAAAAGTTGCCATCGGGAAAGTTTGTCATCCATTTGACAGCAGTTACCTGTTGAATAGAATCAGATGAGATTCCAGAATTAGATTCTGGTGCTTGAGCAATTGCAGGCAAGTTTTGTAGTAGTGCCACTAAAGATAAAGTAATTGAAAGCTGACGCATCATAATAACCACTTTTAGCTGCTAACTTGAATTTAAAAAACTACGTTACAGAGATTAGCGCAAAATTTGTGTTCCTAATAACCTGTAACTCAGTTGGTGACGAATTTCGACTGGTCAATGTTGCGTAGCTACGTGGCTTTAAAAATTAGGACTGTGTTCATAATCCCAGCACTTTCCATCACGCCAGATTCTACTGGTGTGTTCACATTCTGATTTATCGTAAATCCAAGGAATTGAAGTAGGGTAATATCGGCTAGATATAGGAGTAAACGAAGACAATACAAAAGAAAATATCGTGTAGCTACAAGCCGATAAAACGATTAAAAATCCGATGATGAACAAGATATTGGTAGGAGTCCAAAAAGGATATAAACCTTTTTCAGAGCGTAAACGCACTTTAGAACGACGTTCTGAACCTGCTAGCAACACCAGATAAAACCTTAATCCGGGAATTGGCACTGAAACTCTTATGTCTAAAGAATGACGAGTCCAAAGACGAGAGCTAAAACCCTTTTTTATGGCTTCTAATTGCTCCACTGTGAAGGTATTTGCTACTTCCGGGGCAATCTCAGCGAAAAATTGCTCAAAATTAGAATCAGTGTGATGGGGCTTTTTCATTATTATTAGTATATTAATATACAATATATTTACATTGTTTATCTCCTCTGTTCCGGACATTAGTACAACACGGCGTAAATAAACCACCCATTTCAAATCAATAAAACGCTTACACTCTATTCATTTTTAATTTTTAATTCCGCTTTGCAGTACTAGGATGTTTTGTTTTTTGTAAGTTCTTAATAAAGGAAGTAGAAATCAGCAAAAACTTGTTTTTTCTCTTTCACCTTTTGGCGTTATCGGCCAACTACTATGGACTATAGTCAGTTTTTCAGGAATTTTGGGAATGACAACAACAGATCCCGTAACGTTGATGAAGCAAGAAGTTGGCAAAGCCGCCGCCGCCCTGGTAAAGTCGGGTTCCATTGTGGGGTTAGGTACGGGGTCAACTACAGCATATACGATTCAGTTTTTGGGCGATCGCCTCAAGTCTGGCGAACTCAAAGATATCATTGGTATACCTACCTCGTTTCAGTCAGAAGTGCTGGCAAAGCAGTACAGCATCCCTCTCGCCACCTTAGATGCTGTTGATCGCATCGATATTGCCATTGATGGGGCAGATGAAGTCGATCCGCAGAAAAATTTGATTAAAGGCGGTGGTGCAGCACATACCCGCGAAAAAGTCGTAGACTACCTAGCTGAACAGTTCATCGTCGTGGTAGATAGTGGTAAGTTAGTAGACCGTTTAGGTTCTAGTTTTGCTGTGCCGGTGGAAGTGATTCCAATGGCAATTACTCCTGTCACCAACGCCATCAAAAAACTCGGTGGCAAACCAGAACTCCGTATGGGTGTAAAAAAAGCTGGCCCAGTGATTACAGATCAAGGGAACTTTGTCTTAGATGTCAGATTTGACTCTATTGAAGATCCAGCCGGACTCGAAAAGACATTGAATAACATTCCCGGCGTTCTGGAAAATGGTATCTTCGTTAACTGTGTCGATTTAGTTTTAGTTGGCGAAGTCAAAGATGGTCAGCCGTTAGTGCGGCAACTGTAGAATTTTAGATTTTGGATTTACGCACTGAAGCCTGAAACCTAGATCCCCCCTACCCCTCTTAAAAAGGGGGGAACTTCTAAAGCCCATTTTTTAAGGTAGGGCTGATTTATTCCATTTCAAATAGGATTTGTCAAGATGATTAGCAAGAAAATTGTTATCAACTTAGCAAAGATCCCCTCCTGATGCGCCAATTGTTCAAATCTCCCTTGCTGCACTCGCCCCGCTTCAAGCACATAGATGCGATCGGCATTGCGAATTATACTGAGACGGTGAGCGATCGCAATTCGCGTCAGTAGACCCGAAATTTGTCACAGAGTCAACAAAGAGGCAGGGTTAAGGGGAAGAAAGAGCAATTGGGGCACAATCCTTGGAGATAAAAGGAAGAACTTCCCCTGCCCCCCTCTCCCTGCTCCCTCTCCCTCTTTCCTCCCCACTCCCTTGCCTCTTTTTCAACTTCTGAAAAAAAATAATCCCAATTATTAACCCCAGTAACTCTATTGAGATACAGTAGTTTATAGCCTAGCTTTTGCAAAGTCATGCTTGTCGCTGTGCAATGCTCTGGGAAAATCAATGGTAAAAGATGCCTCTGAACTCGAAATTACTACCGACTCATTAGCAGCGGTAGATGCCATCAATGGCTTTGTGGATCAATTATTGGGTGTTGGTAACGATGCCCAAGTGATTCTCAAAGCAATTGAAGCAGATCCGACTTGTGCGATCGCCAACGCTCAAGTCGCCGCCTTTTATCTATTTGCTGGTGGTGTTGCCTTAACCAAGGCCAAATACTATCTCGATCTGGCGAAATCTCACCTAAAAAGAGCGAACGATCGCGAAAAACTTTATGTTGCGGCAATTGAAGCATGGGCAAACCGAGACATTGCTCAAGCGATCGCTCACCATGAAGCGATTGCCATTGCCTTTCCCCGCGATTTAGCCTCGGTTCATCTGGCTCAATACCATTATCGAAATTCTGGTAACAGTCAGGGAATGCTACTGATTGCAGAAATTGTTTTCGCCGCCAATCGTGACAACCCTTATATGTACGGGATGCTGGCCTTTGGGCTAGAAGAGTGCCATCGTTTAGCAGAAGCAGAAGAATATGGGCGACAAGCGATCGCTCTGAAACGAGATAACCGTTGGGCACATCACGCCGTTGCTCATGTATTAGAAACTCAAGGACGCTTAGAAGAAGGAATTAGTTTAATGGAAAGTCTTAGCGATACTTGGGAATATGGTAGCTCGGCTTTTTATGGACATCTTTGGTGGCATACATCCCTTTACTACTTGGATATTGAAAATTTTGCCAAAGTACTAGAGATATATGACACGCGCATCTGGGGACGTGCCAAAAAAGACAATGGACGCGAACAGATTAACGCGATCGCCTTGTTGTTACGGCTAGAGTTACGCGGTGTAGATGTTGGTTCCCGTTGGCAAGAACTTGCTGCTTACCTGCAACCACGAATCCACGAACAGACCCTCGCCTTTTTGGATTTGCAATATATCTATGCATTGGTACGGGGCGGTAAAGATGACTGGGCGGCAGAGATGTTAGAGAGTATGCAAACTCATGGAGAGAATGTCTTACCCTATGCACGGCCAACTTGGATAGAGGTAGGAGTACCAGCCGCCAGGGGGATGATTGCTCATGCTCGTGGGAATTGGGAAAATGCGATCGCTGAATTAGAGCCAGTATTACCCAATTTATATTCCACAGGTGGATCTCATGCTCAACGAGATTTATTTGAGCAAATTTATATTGACGCACTGATTCGCGATCGGCAATATCACAAAACCTTGAATGTACTAGAAAAGCGCAATGCCGCCCGTAGCAACATTCCCGTGATTCAACGGGAATTAGCTAATACCTACAGCCAGCTAGGACGCACTGACGAAGCACATCAAGCTGCTCAAGTTGCATTAGAACTATCACAACGTTATCAAAAAGTAGAGCAAACAGTATGACAACCTACGTAAATCTCGGAAAAAGTGGATTAAAAGTATCACGCTTGACTCTGGGTACTATGACTTATGGTTCTCGGAAATGGCGCGAATGGGTATTAGAAGAAGAAGAAAGTCGCCCCTTTATTAAACTAGCTTTGGAATTGGGCATTAACTTCTTTGACACCGCCGATGTTTATTCATTAGGTGCCAGTGAAGAAATTCTGGGACGGGCGCTCAAAGACTTTGCTAAAAGGGATCAAGTAGTTATTGCTACCAAAGTTTACAATAAAATCGGTGATAGCCCCAACGATCGCGGGCTATCTCGTAAGCATATTTTTGATGGCATTGATGCCTCATTACGGCGCTTACAAACAGATTACGTCGATTTGTATCAAATTCACCGTTGGGACTACGAGACACCAATTGAAGAAACCTTAGAAGCACTCCATGATGTAGTCAAATCAGGTAAAGTTCGTTACTTAGGAATCTCAAGTGTTTACGCATGGCAGTTTGCCAAAGCCCTTTACACGGCTGACATACACGGTTGGAGTCGCTTTGTTTCTATCCAAAATCACTACAACTTAGTTTATCGAGAAGAAGAGAGAGAGATCATACCTTTATCTCTAGATCAAGGAATTGGGATTATTCCTTGGAGTCCCTTAGCGCGTGGTTTCCTCGCTGGAAATCGTACTAAACAAGACTATGGTCAAACCGTGCGGGCAAAAACCGACGAATTCGCCCACAATCTCTACTATCAAGATTCAGATTTTCAAATAGTCGATCGCGTCGTCGAATTAGCGCAAAAACGCGGCGTGAAACCAACACAAATTGCCCTAGCTTGGCTATTGCATCAACCAGGCGTAACCGCTCCGATAGTTGGTGCTAGCAAAATAGAGCATCTCAAAGAAGCAGTTGAGGCTGTAGATTTGCAGCTTTCCGATGAAGAGCGTAAATTCCTCGAAGAACCTTACACACCACATCCCATCTTAGGACACCAGTACCCAGCATAGTAGGGATTGGGGACTGGTGACTGGCGACAGGGAAAGAAGAGCAGGAGAAGAAATAACTAATTAATACCCAATCCCCAGTACCCAGTACCCAATCCCCAGTACCCAGTACCCAATCCCCAATCCCCAACCCCTAAAAACTTATGACATACGTAAATCTCGGAAAAAGTGGATTAAAAGTATCACGTATTGCCCTTGGTACTATGAGCTTTGGTTCTCGTAAACTACGAGAATGGACATTAGAAGAAGAAGAAAGCCGCCCCTTTATCAAACTGGCTTTGGAATTGGGAATTAACTTCTTTGATACAGCTGATGTTTATTCACAAGGCATCAGTGAAGAAATTTTAGGACGGGCACTTAAAGACTTTGCCAAAAGAGATCAAGTTGTCATTGCGACAAAAGTCTTCGGTAAAGCTGGTGAAGGCCCTAATGACCGAGGACTATCTCGCAAACATATTTTTGATGGCATAGATGCTTCCTTGCGGCGGCTACAAACAGATTACGTAGATTTGTACCAGATTCACCGTTGGGATTATGAAACACCAATTGAGGAAACTCTAGAAGCACTTGATGACGTAGTTAAATCAGGTAAAGTGCGTTATTTGGGAATCTCTAGTGTTTATGCTTGGCAATTTGCTAAAGCTCTTTACACGGCTGACATACACGGTTGGAGTCGCTTTGTATCAATCCAAAATCACTACAACTTGGTTTACCGCGAAGAAGAACGCGAAATTATACCTCTATCTCTAGATCAAGGCATTGGGATTATTCCCTGGAGTCCCCTAGCACGAGGCTTTTTGGCGGGAAATCGTACTAAAGAAGGCGGTCAAACAGTACGGTCAAAAGTCGAAGATTCAGAGGGAAACCGCCAGTATCAAGAGTCAGATTTTCAAATAGTTGCTCGCGTCGCTGAGTTGGCTCAAAAACGCGGTGTCAAACCAGCGCAAATTGCCCTAGCTTGGCTATTGCATCAACCAGGACTTACAGCCCCAATAGTTGGGGCAACTAAGATAGAGCATTTTAAAGAAGCAGTTGAAGCTGTGGATTTGAAACTTTCTGATGAAGAGCGCAAATTTCTAGAAGAGCTTTATCAACCTCATCCCATCATTGGGCATCAGTACCCAGCGTAGTCGGGACTGGAGACTGGTGACGACTCCCGAATTTCTCACCACATCTCAAGTAAGTAATGAGTAATGAGTAATGAATCTTACTTATTACTTATTACTTATTACTTATTACTTCGCCCATGAGGTTCGCGCTTTGGGAGAGTTCAATCTGCCAAGTTCAATCCCTTCTCTCCTTGTGAGAAATACCCCATACTTAATCCCTAAAAAATTATGACATACGTAAATCTCGGCAAAACTGGACTGAAAGTATCGCGCCTAGCTTTAGGTGCTATGACCTTTGGCTCTCGCAAATGGCATGAATGGGTATTAGAAGAAGAAGAAAGTCGCCCATTTGTTAAACTGGCTTTGGAATTGGGAATTAATTTCTTTGACACTGCTGACACATACTCATTGGGTGTAAGCGAAGAAATCTTGGGTCGGGCATTGAAAGACTTTGCGAAAAGAGATCAAGTTGTCATTGCTACCAAAGTCTACAATAAAGTCGGTGATGGCCCCAATGACCGAGGACTATCTCGAAAACATATTTTTGATAGCATTGACGCTTCCTTACGGCGGCTACAAACAGATTACGTAGATTTGTATCAGATTCACCGTTGGGACTATGAAACACCAATTGAAGAAACCTTAGAAGCACTCCATGATGTAGTCAAATCAGGTAAAGTTCGCTACTTGGGAATCTCAAGTGTTTATGCATGGCAGTTTGTTAAAGCTCTTTATACTGCTGACAAACACGGCTGGACTCGCTTTGTCTCTATCCAAAACCATTACAACTTGGTTTATCGAGAAGAAGAAAGAGAAATAATACCTCTGTCTTTAGACCAAGGAATTGGGATTATTCCTTGGAGTCCTTTAGCGCGAGGTTTTTTGGCTGGGAATCGCACTAAGGAAGGCTATGGTGAGACAATAAGAGCAAAAACCGACGAATTGGGTCATAGTCGCTACTATCGAGATTCTGATTTTCAAGTAGTCGATCGCGTCGTCGAATTAGCGCAAAAACGCGGTGTGAAACCAACACAAATTGCTTTGGCTTGGGTATTACATCAACCAGGTGTGACATCTCCAATTGTTGGTGCAAGCAAGATAGAACATCTCAAAGATGCAGTTGAGGCTGTAGATTTGAAACTTTCTGATGAAGAGCGCAAGTTTCTTGAAGAGCCTTATCAAACTCATCCCATCATTGGGCATCAGTACCCAGCGTAGTGGTGTGGCAAGCTGAATAGTGCATTAGACGTAGGTTGGGTGGAGCGGAGCGTAACCCAACACATACCAGGATGTTGGCTTTGGCAAAGCCTCCAACGCCACTTGCTACAACGCGGGGAACCAGCAAGGGCACTGTGGCTCCCCAACCTACAATTTTTTTGCAACATTTGAGCCTTGCCACGCCAGTAGTAGGGAATAGGGATGAGATGCCAATACTTGTAAATTTGCGAAGGTATTGAAAGAATAAACAGAGAATTTTAAGATTTACATCGGGAGTATGTAATGTCAGACTCATCTACAAAAAGACCTATTGCCACTTATACACGAATGGCAGACGGAACAAAAGAGGATTATCTTTTGTTACGGGAACACTCTAAGCCTTTGTTAAATCAGGTTGCCGATCGCGCCCTAACACTTTTAGTTGCCTTACAAGAGAGTTATCCAGGAAATTTGATCGATCGCTATCAGCATTCGCTACAAACGGCAACACGCGCTTTTCGGGATGAGGCAGAAGAAGAAGTTGTGGTGGCTGCATTGCTGCATGATATTGGTGATTTATTAGCACCTGTAAATCACGCAGAGCTAGCAGCAACCATCCTCAAACCTTATGTGAGTCCATCTACCCATTGGATAATTGAACATCATGGGATTTTCCAAGGCTATTATTTCTGGCATCATACAGGACGCGATCGCCATGCTAGAGAAAAGTTCCGAGGTCATCCTTACTTTGACCCCACTGCTGAATTCTGCCATAAGTGGGATCAAGAATCATTTGATCCAAACTATGATACTCTTCCCCTGACTTTCTTTGAGCCGATGGTACGCCGGATCTTCGCTCGTGAACCTTGGGGGCAGCATACAAAACAGGAATCTTAACGACGCAGAAAATAGTCCCAATGAACTTTGTACACCGCCAAGCATGAAATTGATCTTTTCCCCACTCTCCACTTACACATGATGCGATTCAACCATATTAATAAGGTACTCATCCTGTCGGTTGCATTTCTCCCCTTGCTAGGACTCTATGGATGTGGGCAGCTAGCCAGTTCGCAAAAAGCGACAAATAATGTTGATCTTTCACAAGTTACCGTCGTGCTAGGCGATCAAGTTGGTGGTACGCGGGCGCTTGTGGAAGCTGCCAATGCACTTGAAGGTGTGCCGTATAAATATAAATGGGCAAGCTTCCAGGGTGCTGCACCTTTATTTGAAGCGCTGCGTGTGGGTGCAGTCGATACCGCGCCCGCCGGCGATCTTCCTGTTCTGGCCGCAGCCGTAGGTAAAACGCCGCTTAAGATCCTTGCAACTAGGGTTGGCAAGGGCGAAGGACTTGGCATCATCGTTCATGCCGATTCTCCCATCAAAGGCGTGGCTGACCTGAAGGGTAAGACTGTAGTAGTATCCTCAGCGCGGGGCAGTGTCTCGCAGTACCAGCTTTATGGTGCCCTTGAAGAGGTTGGTCTGAAACGCAGTGATGTAACGGTCAAATTTGTGCTACCAACTGATGCATCTGCGGCCTTCTCATCCAAGAGTATCGAAGTGTGGGCGACCTTCGATCCCTACTTTTATGTGGCGCAACAAAATGGCGGGCGGGTGCTGCGTGACGGTCAGGGCATCAATAGTGGATTATCGTTAATTACCGCAAGCGACAAGGCTTTAGCCGATCCTGGTAAGCGGGCGGCGATCGCTGATTTTTTAAAGCGGCTGAACAAAGCTAGCGACTGGGCGATCGTGAATCCAGATGGCTATGCTCAGGTTTACGCGAAACTGTCGCGCTTGCCACTAAATACCTCAAAATCCATTACCCAGCGCTCCGCACGAGAACTGCGCCCAGTAAGCGATAACGATATCCGCGCACTACAAACCGTGGCCGATCGTTCCTACAAAGACCAAATCTTGCCTACACAAATCGAAGTGCGTTCCATCACCGACCAAAGTATCTGGACAAAATGACACTAAGTTAAGTTGGAGAGTAAGCAGTGTAAAGATTGCAGAGGGGCAAGGGTGCAGGGGTGCAGAGGAGAATTTCTAAATATCCGAACGCAATACCTTAAACTTCTTCTTTCTCCCCTGCCCCTCTGCCCCTCTGCCCCCTACCCCCTCAAGCCGATTCATCACGAATGATCGTCAAACCTAAAGCTTTGTAAGAAGTTAGCAGCCGATCGGATACAGTCGGTGCAGTTACAAGATAAGTTAGTGCATGAATCGACTGCACAACATAAGGTGCAGCAGTGTCTAACTTCTCCTCTGTGGCTAATCCAACTACTTCCGCAGCTCCAGCAATCATCGCTCGTTTGACATGGGCTTCATCCAAATTCGCTACACTAATCCCAAATTCTGGATGTAGACTACACACCCCCAACATGCACAAATCTGCACGAATCATTCGTAATGCCTCAACTGTTGTAGCACCAACATTTACCAAGGCTTTTTTGTAGAGTTTTCCACCCAACATGACAACTTCAATATGAGGATGTTCTGCCAAGGCGATCGCAATGGGAGGGCTATTGGTGACAATTGTCGCTTGCAAATCCAAGGGCAAATGACGGGCTACTTGGAGTGTTGTTGTGCCTCCATCTAAAATCACCACCTGCCCTGTACAAACTAATTTGGCAGCTGCACGAGCGATCGCTTCTTTTTCTTTCGGTGCTTGCTTTTGGCGATCGGCGTAACTAGCAACAGCTGGAGAAACCAGAAGTGCCCCCCCATGAACACGCTGCAAAAGACCAGATTCAGCTAGTTCTCGCAGATCCCGACGAATTGTATCCTCAGAAACCTTTAGAACAGCGCTGAGTTCTGAGGATAGTACCTTCTTGTCACGACGCAGAATTTCCAAGATGAATTGTCGGCGCTCCGCAGTTAGCATAGTTGATTTTCCTGAAGTTGCATATTTGATCTTGAAATTGCACGTTTGTGAGTTTATACTCATATACATGCAGGTTTCTGCATATTTCTGATTGTCTTTAAATAAATTCAAGCATATTCACGCAAGCGAGATTTAACAATCTTAGCTGCATTTTCAATGACCGAAAACGACTCATGATACAAGCCCCTAAATTTATTTCTGGGGATCATTAATTTTGACTTTTGACTTTTGAATTCGGAGCGAAGCGACGTGACTGTTACGAAGATTCAATTTCCTATTGATTTGAGTGCTTACAAGCCTGTGGTTCTTAACCCAGCGAAGACAACTCTTACAGTGGAGGAACGAGAGAGCCTAAAAACAAATATTCAACTCTGCCGTGATGCGATCGTCTTTTTTACAGCCACCGGAGCGGCTAGAGGGGTGGGTGGTCACACTGGAGGGCCTTATGACACAGTACCAGAGGTGGTCATACTTGATGCCTTGTTTCGGGCAGCATCGGATCAATTTGTGCCGATTTTCTTTGATGAAGCTGGACATCGAGTTGCAACTCAGTATTTGATGGCAGCCTTGCACGGTGACTTACCAAGCGAGCAACTTCTACACTATCGTGAAGCCCACTCCGGCTTACCAGGACACCCAGAATTAGGGCTAACTCCTGGTGTAAAATTTAGCTCTGGACGACTAGGACATATATGGCCCTACGTCAATGGCGTAGCGATCGCCAATCCAGGTAAGATCGTTTTTTGTCTTGGTTCTGATGGTTCCCAGCAAGAAGGTAATGACGCGGAAGCTGCGCGCTTGGCTGTCGCTCAATATCTTAATGTAAAGCTAATCATTGATGATAATGACGTGACAATCGCCGGACATCCTTCAAAATATTTACCCGGCTTTACTGTCGCCAAAACCTTAGAAGGGCATGGATTGAAGATACTCGAAGGAGATGGAGAAGACTTAGACGACTTATACCGTCGGATTTGCGAAGCTGTAACAACTCCTGGGCCAGTTGCCATCATCAATAAACGCCCCATGTGTCCTGGTATTAAAGGGTTAGAAGGTTCTACTCACGGTCATGATGTGATTTCCGTAGAGTTAGCAATTCAATATCTAGAATTACGCCACCAAACTGCTGCTGTCGAATACCTCAAAAGTATTCAAAAACCAAAACAAACCTACACTTTTCTTGGTTCTAGTAGTAATAAATGGGATGCTAACCGCAATGTGTTCGGTGATGCGGTAGTTGCTGTCTTAAGTCGCATCAGTGAAGCAGAACGCAAGCAAAAAGTTAGAGTCATCGATAGCGATCTTGAAGGCTCTTGTGGTCTGAAGAAGATTCACGATGCCTACCCGGAAATTTTTATCTCCTCTGGCATCATGGAACGCGCTAACTTTTCTGCTGCTGCCGGATTTGGGATGGAGGCAGGAAAACAAGGTATTTTCGCAACCTTTAGCGCCTTCTTGGAAATGTGTATCTCAGAGATTACGATGGCGCGGTTGAACTACTCCAATGTACTTTGTCACTTTTCTCATGCAGGTATCGATGATATGGCAGATAATACCTGCCACTTCGGTTTGAACAATATGTTCGCTGACAATGGTTTAGATGACGGCTATGAAACACGTCTTTACTTTCCATCTGATGCTAATCAAATGAAAGCTTGTGTAGAAGCTGTATTCTTTAATCCGGGACTGCGGTTTATTTTTTCTACCCGTTCTAAAGTACCTAACATTCTTGACAAAAACGGTCATGACTTTTTTGGTAGCGACTATAAATTTGTCCCTGGCAAAGATGAGGTAATTCGAGAAGGAACCCAAGGCTACATCATCAGCTTTGGTGAAGCTCTATATCGTGCCCTCGATGCTGTTGGGCGTCTTCAGCAAGAAGGGTTAGACGTAGGTTTAATCAATAAACCAACCCTAAACGTTATTGACGAAGAGATGATGGTGAAAATCGGTAATGCTCCTTTTGTACTGGTTGTGGAATCCTTTAACCGTCGAACCGGATTGGGTAGCCGTTTCGGTAGCTGGCTATTAGAGCGTGGGTTTACTCCCAAGTATGCTTATCTTGGTACTCATAAAGAAGGTTGCGGCGGTTTATGGGAACAATTTTTGCACCAAGGCATTGATCCAGTGAGTATTATCAACAAGGTAAAAGATTTAGTGAAATAATTTGACGTTCCGCAACTCCTTTAAAACCTCGTTTCCAGCCGGAGGCTAGAAATGCTGTTCCTGGTGGTGCCGCCAGCAAGTGAGGCGGAGCCTCAACGATGAGCATTCCAAGTCGGAGACTGGGAACGTAGGCAAACCCTTTAACCTTGACTCGTTAAATTCCATACCCTTTTTGAGGTGTGCTGATAGGAATTAGATTTAAATCTTACTCAAAATACTGAGGGTATAAAATATATCAAGTTAAATTTCGGCCGTTATTCAATTTCAAATAGTATTAGTGACAAAAGTAACTATTTAAATATGACTTTTGTCACAGGCGTATATCTGATTATGCCGATTACATTGAGAATGTACAAATCAAGTAATGCAAGGCAGATTAAGAAATATATGAACCGCTTAAAAGCTATTCTACTTGGAGGCTTATTAGCAGCTACCTCAATTGCTGCTCTTTCTCAAAATGCTAATGCTGCTGAATTTAAATCTGAGCGCGATCGTTTTAATCATGATACTGTAGCTTTTAATAACAATCGAACTCAACGTGAACGCCAAATCCGCGAACAACGCGCTCGTGAATTGCGCGAACGCCAAGCTCGTGAACGACGGGTTCGTGAATTACGTGAACGTCAAGCTCGTGAACGACATATTCGTGAATTGCGTGAACGTCAAACTCGCTTTAATCGCTAAGTACATATCACCGTTAAAGGGGTTCGGAAATATCTAGGTTGATGTTGGGTTTCACTACGTTCCACCCAACCTACGAATGATTAAATTCCATACTCTTGTAGTGGGGTGTACTAAGAAAATAAATTTTCACTCATATTACCTTAGGAGAGTAGCAATACTCTCCTTTTTTTAATTGACATAAATCTGCTCAAATCAAGCCCAAGTTTTAATTATAACTGCGGGATAAATAAGTGCATAAATTATCTCCAACCACTTTTCAAACAACCTCTGATACTATTGAGAATGCAAAGAATATTTGCATTTAATTGATTTGAAAATTGACTGGATCGCATCATCGGTGGTAGTTAAAAATGATCCAGACTAGCACCGTGCGAAATAGAATTTTAGCCTGTCAGTAGCGATCGCTAATAATCCTAAGGGACTGACAAATCAAAAAATATCCAATTAACTCTTGTGGGGTGAGCATCTTGCCCGCCCAGTCCGTATGGTGGGCGAGACGCCCACCCCACAATATTGGGTAATTTATTTCTTGGAATTCCCTAATAGAGAGATGCCAACACTTTATCTGCTGCTGCCCGGAATGCAGTTGCAGCACCAGCGCTCATATCCCGTGGCGCACAGATGCGATTTCTCACATAGGCTAGTGTGATGGCTCCAATTGCGGCCGCAGTTGGATCGGCATTGTCTTTGCCACCCACGCGTCCCCACGGTAATGCTGCACCATTGCCATTGATGAGATAGTCAGCCAGCAATCTCAGGTGAAAATCAACTGCTTCTTTAACGGCTGTTGTGTCGCCATTCACTGCCAATGCTTGCACCCCGGAGTTTTTGAGGATATCTCCTAAAGCAACTTCTCGGTTATCAGTCAACCTCTCTGCCGCTTCTGCCCGAAATTGGATTTCTTGGCTAGCTGCGGGGTCAGGGGGCAAAGGATTGCCGATTGGCGTCACACCCCATCGGCGACGTAGGAGTAAATTATTGGTGGTATCATCCGATTTGACGCGCTGATAAGCAGGACGCAGCTTGAGTGCTTCAAACCAAGCGTTGATCCGAGGATATCGGGGATTTCCCTTGAGGTGATATCCCCGATAAACGGGTAAGTTAGCCGCCAAACGGTCTAAATGAGGGCTGTAAGTAATATCTATCACGCTAAATGTTGACAAAAAGTAGGGGCCAGCATACTTTCCAAGAAGTTGTTCGAGTTCGTCTAATTTTGCTTCAAAAGCTGCCTGTAAGCTGGCTAATTCATTGGGATCTTCAGGAGCTTGTCTGAGAAATTTGTAAGCGATATCTCTCACACCATTGGTTTCAGCATCCTCAAGCCATTGCCTAGCAACTGCGTTTTCCTCTGGGTCTTCAGGGAGCAAGGTTGGCCCAAATTGTTCTTCTAAGGCTAAGAGAATGTCTTTGGATTCATAAACTAACTTTCCTTCAATTTTTGCAGCCGGGACAAGGGTTGTAGGAACTAAATCGGTATACCATTTAGGCTTGTTAGTCAAGTCGATAAACTCTGTTGCAAAGGGAATTTCCTTTTCTTCGAGAGCAAACCAAACCCGTTCGCAAAATGGACACCAAGAGTTAGTATCGCGGTAGAGCAATACTGACGGTTCTGTATCTGGTGGCAGTTTATGGAGACTGCTAGGGATAGGAGCAGTAGAAGGAGATTGCCCTGGTCTACGCACCCGTCGAGCAGGGGTATTTTTTTGGGCAATTTCTAACAGTTGTTCCCAGCTAGTTACTGTGTCTTGAATGGACATATTTCACCTTGATTGAAGTTAACTTTTTTATCGAACAGAATTCAGGAGTCAGAATTCAGAATGGGCTAAACGCCCCGCTACCGCTAACAGAATTAATTTTGACCGTTTTCCTCTTGTTGACTATTTGCATTTATTAATTGCATTGGTAAAGCTTCCATCCCATAATGGTTTCACATCAACCCTTGTGGGGATGACTCCGGCACGATAAAAGGTGTCGGCAACATCTTGCTGAGAAGCGATCGCTTGTGGGGAAATTGGCAGCACTTTCGATCGCGTTTGTTTTAATCCCTCTTTGGCATCTTTGAGGACAAAGGTTTCATCTACTCCAATTGCTTTTGCATAGTTTTTTGACCACACCTCTATATTCGATGCTTGCCAATCTTGCGATTTTTGGATGCGGCAGAGGAAGTCTGCGATCGCCGCTTTTTTATTAGGATCGGCGATCGCACTCGGTGATGCGACAATGGTAAAATTGCCGCTGAGAATGTTTTTCGCTGATTTGAGTACCTTCGCTCCGTCTTTCTGGGCTTGCTGGATTGCGTAACCGTAGGTAGCCCAAGCATCTAAGTCGCCTCTCCTGAAGGCAGAGAGTCCGTCAGGAATAGTTAGCGGTACGGCATTCACATCTTTAAGTGTCAATCCCTCTTGTGCCAACATCTTAATTAAGAAGTAATGAGCTGTAGTTGCTTTCACATAGCCGATTTTCTTACCTTTAAGGTCAGCAAACTTCTTCGCTTTAGAATTTTGTGGTATGAGTACGACTTGACCCACTGTCGGCCCCTTAACGGAAGCAATGATTTTTACCGCCCCTTGGGATTGAATCGCAAAAATCGGTGGGATCTCGCTAGCACTACCGATATCAATGGCGTTGGCATTGATTGCTTGTACGATAAAGTTTCCGCCAGTAAATTCTGTGAACTCAGTTTTGTAGGGAAATTTATCTTGCCCAGATAACTTGAGTTGCAAATCCCAACCGCCTTTGAACTTAGAGGCACGTAGGGTTACGTTTGACAAGTTAGCGGCTATTGGGTAAGCCGCTGTAGCATTTTCGGGGTTGCTGGTAGTAGTGGCGATCGCTAAACCCAAAAAAGAACTCAGTGCAAACATTGCCGAAAAACTTCGCATTGAAATAGGGACTGGGGATAAGGGGTAATGGGGACTAGGGATTGGGGACTGGGAAGATTTCGACTGGCTCAAAGTTGGGATGAAATGAAATGGCTGGAACTTCATAAACTAATTTCTTAACTCTTGAGGATAGTAATTTGGATGATTGAATAGAGATATGAATCAATTCAAAATTCAATTCAGACAGACATTTGGGGTGGGGTTTTTATCTACCTTGGGAAACAAAGATTCTTTCTCTACGACACGCTACCGCGATCGCGCCACTTGCGGGCGATCGCGGTAGCGGGACGAAGTAAGGTTTTGAACTTCACTTTTTTCATAGAAATTGGCATGAAAAACTTATCTGTCATCGTTTTAAATTTAAATTTAAAGTATGCACAGATGTGTACTACAAAGCAAAGTAGCAACTTTTATAGATAGTAGCCCTAGAGTTATAAAATGGTATATTTACAGCTTTTGAAAAACTGAATTATTCAACTCTAACTAAAACTCCGGTAAGTTTATGTATTTACCGGAGTTAATGGTGATTATCACATGAAAATAGTTTGAAAGCAAGATTTAATTTATCTATTTTTTGACTTGTTTCAGCCAGCAAAATCAGAAAAATCTCTATAAATTTGAGTCAGAGAGAGGATACAAAGCTGAAGTCAAAAAATACACATAAACGAATAAGTGTTTAAAGTCAAGCTAATAGCTGCCCTACAATACTTGCAATTTCATCGAATGTAGCCCAAGAGTGAAGCACCCCATCCAATGAAAGCGCTACCAAAGACAAGCCATGCAGCATTGATGCGGAAGCGAATGGCTAAAATAGCTGAGACGATGGCGATCGCCAGGGCAAGAAAATCTACAAATGGGGCTTGTGGTAATGTTAAAGTTGCTGCCCCCAGTTGAAGAGTAGTAACAACCATTAGGGCTACAGCACTAACATTCACAGCATCCAAAAAGGCTCTAGTCCAAGAAGAGGCCCGTAAGCGTGGGATTAGGGGATTCAGGGCAGCAACAAAAACAAAAGAAGGTAGAAAAATTCCGATTGTGGCGACAATAGCGCCAGGTATGCCGGCAATGACATAACCGATAAAGGTAGCAGTGGAAAGTACTGGCCCAGGGGTAAATTGACCAATTGCGATCGCATCTAGTAACTGTTTTTGTGTCAGCCAACCGTATTCTTGAACTAATCCACCTTGGAGAAAAGCCACCAAAAGGTAGCCACCACCAAACAAAACACTACCGACTTTCAGAAAAAACCAACCCAACTGCCATAAAGAAACGTTGGTTGTAGTAGATGCAGTAGCGCCTAATGCAGCGATAGCCGCTGATGCCTTCAAAGTTGCACCTGTGCTGAGACTAGCAATTAAAAAATTGGCTTTATCTCCTGGCTTGTCGTTTTGATCGCCAGAATGTAACCAAACCATACCCAGCAATCCCCCAATTAATAGGGCAACTACTTCATTTAATTTCAATAATGTCAGGAATGCTACAGCCAAAGCAATTACTAGTAATTGGCGAGTTTTCACAGCCTTTTTTGCCAAGCCCCAGAGGGCATTGATGATGATTGCTAAAACTGCTGGTTTAATGCCATAAAGTAAGGGGGAGACTTGGGGTAAAGTGCCGTAAGCAACATAAACCCAAGCAAACCCGCAAGTGATTAGAACCGCAGGTAAGACAAAACAAATACCTGATACAATCAGCCCCAGCCATCCTGCATAGATATATCCTATGTGGATAGCCATTTCTGTGGAATTTGGGCCAGGAATTAGGTTAGTTGCCCCCAGTAAATCGAGAAAATGCTCCCTTGTCAACCACTGACGGCGCTTAACCACTTCATCTTCAATCATGGCAATATGGGCAACCGGGCCGCCAAAGCCGATAACGCCCAGTTTAAAAAATAGGTTGGCGAGTTCACCCAAACGACTTGGTGCTGAGTTAGTCATTGTTGCTAGGTAATATTTTTCATCTAGTTCCGGGACTTCCAAATAAAAAAATATCCAATTAACTCCTTCCTGTGGGGTGGGCGACACGATAGCCCAGTCTGTAGGGCGGGTAAGATGCCCACCCCACACACAATATTGGATAATTTATTTCTTGGAGTTCCCCTAGCACATTACCTCATATCGTAGCCAAACAAATTCGGGTCTACTTCTCCTAACTGCAACTCTGCCAAACCATACTCCGCCCATCGTCTCTCTACCATCGCCGCCACATCAGGGTCAGATTCCAAAGGCGAACCCCATTCATGGTCTGTTTCTGGCGGAATTTTTGTAGTTGCATCAATTCCCATACGTCCACCTAAGCCAATTTTCTCACTGGCAAAATCCAACGTATCAAAAGGTGTATTCGGCAAAATAAAGACATCCCGCACTGGGTCAACTTTAGAACTAATTGCCCACACAACTTGACGCGGATCGCGAATATTTATATCTTTATCTACAACAATTACAAATTTTGTGTATGTAAATTGTGGCAAAGCACTCCAAAACGCTAAGGCTGCCCTTCGTGCTTGTCCCGGATACGCTTTATCAATGGAAATAATCGCCGCTTTGTAACTCAAAGCTTCCATTGGTAAGAAGAAATCGACAATTTCTGAGACTTGTTGCCGCAGTATGGGAGTATAAATGCGATTGAGTGCGATCGCCATCATCGCTTCTTCTTTCGGTGGACGACCGCTAAATGTTGTTAAGTAAATCGGATTTTTCCGGTGCGTCATACACTCAAAGCGGATTAATGGCGAATCTTCCACGCCACCGTAATAACCCATGTGGTCACCAAAGGGCCCATCGGGTAAAACTTCTCCTGGTGTAATCGTTCCTTCTAAGACAAATTCGGAATCTGCGGGAACTTCTAAATCTACAGTTTTACACTTAGCCAATTGCACACCAGAACCACCATAAAGTCCAGCAAACAGCCATTCTGATAAATCTACAGGGATGGGTGTAGCTGCTGCCATAATAATTAGAGGATCTACACCAAGTGCGATCGCAACTTCTAATTTTTTCCCACGTTCAGCCGCTTTTCGCAAATGCCTCGCTCCACCCCGCACCGATAACCAGTGAACTGTCATCGTATTCTGAGATTGTAGTTGCAACCGATACACGCCTACATTTGGAGTACCCGTCTCACAATCCTTGGTAATTACTAATCCCAGCGTGATAATCTTGCCAGCATCACCAATATAAGGACGTATTAAAGGTAACTTGTTTAAATCTAAATCATTACCTTGAAGCACAACTTGCTGACAAGCTGGGAAAAAGTCACGTCCTGGTTTTGCTTTCACCACGTCAAACAGCACTTTTCCAAAATCTATCGCCTGGGAAATCTTCTTCGGCGGTTTTGGCTGTTGCAGCATACTTAATTTTTTTCCCAGAGTTTCCAACTCCTCTGGATGCTGCATATTCATCGCCCAGCATATCCTTTCCACCGTTCCCATCAAATTCACCGCGACCGGAAAGGAAGCACCTTTGACGTTTTCAAACAATAACCCCGGGCCACCTTTTTGCAGCATCCGATTGGAAATTTCAGCAATTTCTAAATCTGGGTCAACTAAAGCGGAAATTCGCCGTAATTGTCCCTTTTCTTCCAAAATTTTAATGAATCCCCGCAAGTCTCTCGCCATTGTTCTAATAAAGCTGATTATTTAAGAAGTGTGAAGCGCTTTCTTATATTATGGGGCATTGGGTATTGAAAAGAGGCAGAGGGGCAGGGTGCGGGGGGCAGAGGGGAAAATTTTTCTCCCTTGCTCCCTGATTCGAGAAATTGTTAATTTTAATTGGAAATTAACCTATTTAGTAACTTTTCTTAACTGTGTTTGCCAAAGTATTTAGTTATTGTATCTAGGGATACGCAATTATTTTTTACAAATAAGCGCTAACCTAATCAAACATGGCCGGAATATACTATACCTTCCTGGCAGGCAGTCTTGTTATACGGCTTCTGCTGGGTTTATTTTTTATATAAGCTTTGACTGATAAAGAGCTAATCAGTTTGATTAATAGCCTCAGTTGAGATGTGACAAATCATCATAGTATTGTCGCAGAGTTATGTGGTTTAACCTTGAGCTAAAGCGCCCAATATCAAAGCACAGTCAAAGATAGATTTATGCCAAGCGCCTAGATACAACTCCTTAGAGACAGTCAAAAGAGTGCCGCTAAATAATTAACTTATGAGAAAGGTCTTCGTGAGTTTCTACGGTTCTAACAAAAGCCGACATTAGGATACACTGGCTTTTGAATACACCAGAACGACTCCTGCTGTGAGGCTATAGCTTTAGAATATTTACAAGCTTTACTTACGAATTAGCTCTTTCTAGAAAAAATACCGTTTTTGCTGTGTAAGCTGATATTCTACCTGTTTCTATGCGGCTTTGTGTAGCTTATTAACAAATCAGCGGATTCATTAATATTAAGCCTGCTTTACTATTTAGTTTCTTACTCTGACCTATTTGCCTAGTGTGTTCATTTCATTTTGTTCAATAGCTTTTAGCCCTTATCGCTCCCATGCTGACCCATCACCGCAAGCCCGTGTGCTTATCACTTATTTCCACTGACCTACCAATTTGGTCTGTTGTCGAAACCGCCGCGACATTGTATCAAAAAGATACTAATAGATTCCATTTACTGCTGACTGCACCGCCTCTAATTAGCTGCGAAGTAGAGAGTGTTCTGAGTCCAGAAGACACACTACCTCAAAGTAAGAGCAAAGCTTATACCCCTAACAGTCCCAGAATTTTGTGGCTGGAGATTTCTCCTTATCGGGTAATTATGACTATGCAAGGTAATGGCCAAGTGAGTTACCGTCATTTTTGGGAACAGGGCGTTTATGGCATTAGTCGCTATTGGTTGCCAACTGAATCATTGCAACCTAACAATCCTATTCGTTTAAGAAATTTTACTAGTAGCCTAACTCTCAACGGACATCCCTTGCCGGAGCATTTGCGTTTGGAATATGAATTGTGGGCAGAAAAAGTCCAATTAGGATGCTACATAATGAATTTGGAAATTAAACATTGATAGGTATGAGGAGGAAGGTAGGGGAGAAATAACTATTAATACCTGCCCAATCCCCAATCCCCAATCCCTTTTAATCAAAATAACTTGGTTGGTTTCCAGGTTTCCATTTAATATTGCAACCAACACTCGGCTTTTGCTCACTCGTAACAGGTTTACCCGCTAACACTGCTTCAATTGCTGCGCGTAAATCTGCCCCTGTTACGGGTTTACCATTACTGGGGCGGCTATCATCTAGTTGTCCCCGATAAACAAGTTGGCGTTGGTCATCAAATACAAAAAAATCTGGCGTGCAAGCTGCTGTGTATGCTTTTGCAGTTTCCTGACTCTCGTCGTAGCATAAGGTAAAATTAAATCCTAATTCCGTGGCAAATGCTTGTAACGACTCTGGCGCATCATCTGGATAATTTTTTGCATCGTTAGCACTAATGGCAACGATCGCTAATTCACCTGTAAAATAATCTTTTCCTAACTGCACTAGTTCGTTTTGGACGTGTTTTACAAACGGGCAATGCCGACAAATAAACATTACCAAGAGTGCTTTTTTGTTTGCAAAAGTGGAAAGTGAAGTTGCCTTTCCAGATACCACTTCCGGTAGATGAAAATCTGGTGCTTTAGTGCCTAATGGCAACATAGTTGAAGCAGTTAAAACCATAATTTACCTGTTGAAGAAGAATTCAGAATCAAGACGCGACTCGAAAATACTCGCTATCCGCCAGTCGGACAAAATTCATTCTGTTAGCGGATAGCTAAGGTTTAGCCCATTCTGACCGGAGCTTCGGAGTCTCCGGCTCCGCTCCTAACTACTGAATTCTGTTCGATAACTTAACGCTGATAACTAACGGTTTTTGCTATCAGTATATTTTTACTCTAGCACTAAGTTTTCCATAAATTAAGAGACGGTAGATTTACCGTCTCTTAATTTTACTAGGAGTTTAAATAAGTTAGTTTTTACAGATTTGCCAAAACACCAATGATACCGTGTCCTGTGAATACTTCTAATGCGATCAGAGAGACAAAACCAATCATTGCTAAACGACCATTGAGCAATTCTGCATAGGTGGTGAAGCCAGTGCGATCGCCTTGCTCATCTATATAAACTCTTGGCTCTAGCGCAAAGTTGTTTAATTTGCCTTGGTCATCAATTATAGCAGTGTTTGTACGCATGGTTTTTTCCCTGTCTTCTCTTTATGTAAATAACTGTAACAAACTCATTAATATTTGTAAAGCATTTTAATCCGATCAATTTAGAAGTCCAAGCCAGAGAAGAGATATGATAGTGAATTGAGTTCACAGCTATGTCTAACCAACAGGCTCTACTCGTTATTTGTCAGCACTTTCAGTCACAAATTCATTCCCTAACAGCTAATGCATCGATTTCGAGTAGAGGTTATTGCCAAAACACCAAACCCGCAGCAGGTGATTTATGCCGCGATGCACCAAGACTATACTGATGGGTTTGTGTTTGACTCGCGCGACTCCTGGCCTTCAGAGTCACAAAGCGGCGAAGTGATTGTTAAGCGACTTTTAGCGGGTGAGAGGGGACATTATGGGCCTTTAGAGCATCCCCAGATTGTTTTTAACTGTGGCTATTTTCCCCACAGTGTCATGCAGCAGGCCCGTACTCACCGTGTCTCTGTATCATTTGATGTACAATCTTTTAGATATACGGGCAACCAATTTATTGATGTAGTAGAAGGAAAGAAAGACATAGAAGATGTTTTTTACTTACGTCCCATTGGTTATTACACTGATAGACAAGGCAAAAAGTACTACTATTCACCAGAGCAACGAGCAGCAGATTTGCAATGGTGTTTAGAAGCGGCCAAAGGATATAAAGCTGATTTTGAGGCTGGGATGTCTGAAGAACATGCAAGAGGTAAAGTGCCTTTTGATTATCGTCAGCATTTTGTAGTGAGTTTCAATTTAAGGTCTTTCTTGCATTTTTGTGACCTGAGAAATAAAAAAGATGCTCAACTTGAAATTCAAAAGTTATGTGAAATGATGTGGCCTCATTTTGAAGATTGGACACCTGCGATCGCACAATGGTATGAAAAGCAGCGTCTAGGTAAGGCAAGGTTAGCACCTTAGAGCAGATTGTTTTAGCGGTCATTTTGAATTGTTAATACTAGCTCCTATCAAGAAAAGGGAAGATTTTCTAACTGTCTTGATACCCATTGAGGATTGAAAATACTCCGGTAAATCGGATTTTTAACTCTCAGATAGCCGTTATAATTTTTCACCAAACCAGATAGCAACAGTTCTGTTTGTTCTTGACTATTATCGGCTGGTATCAAGTTCTCTAGCGGGTTCCTATTCTTTAGTTCCTCTACTTGTAACACCTGTTGATAAATATTTAATAACTTTCCTGCTTTGTGTTCATCAAAAAGTAAGCGATCTCTTATGGTACGGAGATGTTCAGATTCATCTTGGAATTCCCAATGTTGAATAATGCGCGATCGCACCAATTGTTCTATCCAATATCCTTCAGTACCGTTTGGTATAGTAATCGCTCCTTTATAACTTTCCAAAGCAACTTGCACAACTAACTGACAAAGCTTTTGTGTGAGAAATGGCTGTCCTCTTGTCCAATGAATAATATACTGCAATATTGCCTGTGGCTGGGTCACTACTTCTTTTAAACCTTCAAGTAGGGGAATAGCTTCATGTAATTGAAAGTCACATAACTTAATTGCTTGACCAATCTTAAAGGGATTTCCATATCGATCGGCAATTAAATTAGATGGACTGGCTACACCAAATAAAGCAAAACCCAAGTGTTGAAAGCTTGGGTTGTCTGCTTGCTGTTCATAACAGTAACGAATCCAGATAAAAAAATCGTTGACCGGGAAATTCAAACTTAGCAGGCTATTAATATTATCGATAAAGATAAAAATGCGATTATTTTTAAATTCTCTCAGCAACACCTGTTCCACAAATTGATACAGTTTTTGTACAGGGTCAAGTTCTGATTGTTGCTCCCACCAACTCCCAAAGTTGACCCGTTCTGTCAGATTTAACTTGTGAAATAAGCTGACAATAATGCCCTTGTACCATTGTAGAGGTGTAATTTGATTAGTACCTAATAGGACTAAATTCAGATAAACACATATATAATTTTCTTTTTCTAAGCGATGAATAGTCCGGTGTAGTAGAGATGATTTACCTGTTTGATGGGAGTTGCAGACGTAACAAAAATCTCCTGTTTTTAATCTAGTATAAAGTTGTTCATCTGCTTGACGGAAAATATATGTAGAGTCATCATACTTCAGGCTACCACCGACTTGATATCTCATAGTCAAGTCAATTCTTGTAAATAAGAATACTTATAATTTTGTACCTAATACTATATTTAAATGAGGAAAGCAAATTTTTGGAGAAAAAATTATATATTTTTAGTGGCAGACTTATCTTCTCTTAGCTAAAAATAAAAATCAAGGAAAATTAAGATACTTAAGTAAATTCTTGAGATAGTTAAGATAGCAAACACAGCGATGGCGTCATCTGAATTCATTAAATATTTTAAATGTCTGCTTAACTTTCTTAAATTTCTTAACTGGCATTGCGTTGAAATTGCATGAAAAGTTTTAACGTGAGTTCGATGGATAGGAAAGCACAAAAAGCTTGCTATATATCAATTTGCTCAACTGTGCATACAAAAAGGCGATGCCTGCGGCGGGCTACGCCTACGCTACGATTGATTGAAAAGATGGCTGTGGTGTTCTCGTTGGATCGCCCCCATTCAAGCGAATGCGAGTAGCGTCGTAGAGAGGAAAACAGGGTGCGATCGCAGCCGTAGTGAATGTTTTATTGATCAACCTTGGCAATCAAATTCACCAATTTCAGATCCAGGGACTTGGCTACCTTGGTTACTTCTGCATTGCCAAACTGCCCGAACAGCGACGATGGTAAATCATATTCAACATAAACCGACTGATCTGCTGCTTCATACACCAGCACGCGTAAGGGCGCGTATAGTGCCGCTCGGATGTCGTGCTGTGTCATTTGAATGGCAATCAACGGATTGCCTACCACATACTGCTTGGCCTTTTTAGGCGTACCCACTATAGTCAACAGCTGGCCGTGGTTTTGGATATCAAACAGAATTAAGTCCTCTTCGCCCCCTATTTGCTTCAGGTGCGCTTCGACGAATGCCGGTTCTGCTCCTACTTTTTGAATAATCGTTTGGTCTAGGCGGCCCAGCGCAACTTCAAGGTTCCGGGTAAAATCCTCAAAGGTCGAAGTCACTTTTACCATTTGGTGGTTCATATCAATGATGGTTCTCATAGCTGTTAAACTGTTGTATAACCGAATCTAGTTTTTAAACAGATGTAGTTTTGATTTGTGATGAATCTGACGAGAATATCATCACCTTCTGAGTAGAATAAGCGATCGCTTCGTTGGTAGCTGGAGCAGCGATCGCACTGACAATACTGCACCCTCTACTTGTTCCACGGTAGCTTTGTCCCCATCTCGGTCAATGCCGAGAACACCGATACATCACAAGCAGACCAGCACTGATAATAAAAATCACAAAAAGGTGATTAAATGGAGGCATAGTGCCGAGTGCGATGGTCGCTTTTCGTTCCGCCGTAGGCTTCGCTTAGAAATAGCCCAGCCACAGTAAACTTTTGAGTACTACTACAATTCCAAAGTGCATGACCGAATACTGACTTGTGATGACGGAGATTGTCGGGGGTGGTACTGCTGTTGACTCAAAGGCAACGGGGAGTTCAGGTTTTATCTATGCACTTCACTTAACTGAATGAAATATGCTGTATTCTACAGCATAAAACCAAAAATTATGACAAACAATATCATTGACAGAATTCATCACTTTAACCTTGGACGCAACCCAAAATTACTTGAATTAAAATACAAGGCAATGCGTTCTGATGTTTTTACTTTTTATCGTGGCACATGTCATTTATTTTACGAAGACTTCCCTAAAGATTCCCCACTGAATGCAGCCCCGCCAGTATGGATTTGTGGTGACTTGCACCTGGAAAACTTTGGTAGTTATAAAGGTGATAACCGATTAGTTTACTTTGATCTTAATGATTTTGACGAAGCATGTCTTGCTCCTTGCACCTGGGATGTGGTGAGGTTTATTACCAGTGTGATAGTTGGCTCTCACGCGTTGAAGGTGAATGAATCAGAAGCATTGCATTTAGGCAATTCCTTTCTTGATGCTTACAGCAACGCTTTAGCTAGAGGTACTCCCAGAAGTGTGGAAAAGGAAACCGCTTCGGGCTTAGTTAAAGATTTATTAAGAAGTTTAAAAAACCGCCTTCGCCCAGAATTTTTAGATCAGCACACCAAGCAAAAGAAAGGTAAGCGGTACTTAATTATTGACAATAAACGCGTTATGGAAGCGACAGAAGCAGAACAGCAAAAAATCACAAAACTCATCTCCAACTGGCACAAATCTACACAAAAAGATGCTAATTTTTATCAAGTTTTAGATGTACAACAGCGAATAGCTGGTACAGGTAGTTTAGGGTTAGAACGTTATGCAGTTTTAGTAGAAGGTAAAGGTTCTCCTGATGGCAATTATCTCTTAGATTTGAAGCAAACAAAAACTTCCTCATTACAACCCTATTTAACACTACCTCAGCCGGATTGGTCGAGTGAATCTGCACGGGTAGTAGCTATCCAACAACGGGTGCAAGGAACCCCACCTGCTCTTTTAGGGGTAATAGTTGAGGGGAATAAATCTTATGTTTTGCGAGAGTTACAGCCAGTACAAGATCGGGTGAGTTTACAGGCGTGGGATGGAAAACTGGGACGTTTAGAGAAGTTGATGCATACAATGGGTGAAGTGACAGCATGGGATCAATTACGCAGTGGTGGTAGACAAGGTTCTGCGATCGCAGATGATTTAATCAAGTTTGCTCACTCATCTGATTGGCGTAATCAAATCCTTAAGTATGCAATCAGCACTTCTTTACAAGTAGAACTAGATTACCAAGAATTCTGTCAAAAATCATCAATCTTGCCTAGTTAAGAATCGCCATGTAATTAATTCTGTTTGTATCTAGGAGTCCATTATCCAAGTGATGTATTAGCAGGATGGATGGTGTGATTGGGCTGGGCACTTGGAGTCAGCGTGCTAATCAACCCACATTAAGTTCGCCGGAGATATCAATAGTAAATACACTAAACAAAGTAAATAGACTGCTAGAGGGGTGAGTGGGACTTCTGATGTACAGAGTGATGAAGTCAGTATCGGGTAAAATATTGGGAATTAAATATATTTAAGATGAGGAGCAAGAATTAATGACAACGGGCAATCAATTAAAACCTCGACAACTGAGCATGTTATTGACGTTATTTACAGTGCTGATGCTAGGTAGTTGTAGTCCCAAACCTGAAGAATCTACTAGTACTACGTCTCAAACACCAACTGCTGTTGCTCCAGCCAGTCCTGCCTCTAGTACAGCAGCTAGTCCTGTTCCTAGTACAGCACCTAGTCCTGTTCCTGGAAATACAACTTCTAGCTCCAAGAAGCCAGCATCGGCGAATAAAACAGCAGTTTTAGCAGCACAAAATCTCGGAGTGAAGCCACAAAACGAAACAACTTGCCCAAGTGATGCACTGGTAAAAGGCAAAATTACCAAGAAGAGAGGCAACATTTACCACCTTCCCAAAACCTTAGATTATGAAAAAGTCAAGCCGGATATTTGTTTCAAAGACCCAGCAACAGCACAACTTGCCGGTTTCCGTGCGCCTAAATGATCTAAACATGGCAAAGTAGTTTAACTTAGGTTGTGCGTAGCTTGCCGCCGTAGGCATCGCCCAAATCCAGCGAGGATGCATAGCGTAGGCGCAGCCCGTCGTAGACATCGCCTACAGGGGATGGGTACACCATTGCACATTGACTATGAACCTATCCCACTAATCCCCTCTACGCTCGCGCAGCATGTCGCAGACAAACGCTGCGCGAATGCGTCTATGCACCTTCTAGAATTATCTCAGGCGATCGCCTTTTTTCTCTAACCCCCTCCTCCTCTCATGGGATGATGAAGTAAACTATTTGCCATGTCATCATCAGCTATGAAACAAAACGTCAGCCGAGGTTTTTCATGGCATTAGAAGGGGTGATTTTAGATATTGATGGCACACTGGTTTTAAGTAATGATGCTCATGCAAATACCTGGGTAGAGGCGTTTGCAGCTTATGACTTGGAAGTGCCATTTGAAACAGTTAGACCACTTATGGGTATGGGTGGAGATCAACTGATTCCCAAAGTGGTGCCAGAATTAAATGGTGAAGAAGGAACTGGTAAAGCGATCGCTCAATTACGCAAAGAACTATTACTTGACAAACATATACCACAAATTACTGCTGCCAATGGGAGCAGAAAATTAATATTGAAGATGCAAGAATCGGGATTGCATTTGGTTGTCGCTAGTTCAGCAAGTTCTGAAGAACTCGATATCATGCTCAAAATTGCCCATGTAGATGATTTGCTAACGGAAGTAACTACATCCGATGATGCTGAAGCATCTAAACCTGCTCCTGACATTGTAGAAGCAGCCTTGAATAAAGGGCAAATGACACCTGAAAAAGTCGTGATGCTAGGAGATTCGCCCTACGATATTGAGGCTGCCGACAAAGCAGGGGTAGCTGTGATTGGTCTGCGCTGCGGTGGCTTTAGCGATGAACAACTGTCAGGAGCGATCGCAATTTACAATGACCCCGAAGATTTGCTACAGCACTATGACTCTTCTATTCTGGGTGCAAATGCTTAAATACTAAAAGGGTATGCGATCGCACTTCTACCACAACTATCCAACGGGCGGAACGCGATTTAGGGTTGGTGAAGTTTTGAGGCGATATTTGAAGACAAGCGGAAGAAGCTTCTACGCTTGCCACGTTTCTAAAAGACGCGATTAATCGCGTCTCTACTTCTCTGGCTCAGACCTTAGTGTAATTATTGATTAGTTGGGCTAAATCTGGCACTGCTTCTTCTACGTGCTTTTTGGCGGAACCGCGAAGTTTTTCATAGGTTCCTCGCACGATTGGGCGCTTTGCGCTCTTGACTCTCGCATCGGTGACACCCAGTAGAGCGTCTGCCGTATCAGAGCGATTCGCACTCAGATATTCAATTGGGTCGCCTTTCTCTATGCCTTTACTCCACATAGGATCAAGTGCTGTGAAGCATTGCGGCAATATCTGCTCAACTACATAGGGGATGTACCCTGGTTTAATCCCCTTCAAAGCAGCAAAGGCAGTTTTCAAAGCGATGCCGCTCATACCTGACTTGGATGCAAGCTGTCCTTCAATCATGTTGCAACAGTCCTCTATGACCATAGCCTTTTTGGTCGGATTCAAAAGTCCGTCGCTAAGTCCCATTTCACTCTTCCTTATCTAAGTACTTAATTCTATTCGACTAATTCTTTTAGCAAGCAGGAAATTACAGAAAATGGTATCAGAGTTAGAGGGTCTTATGGATACAAGCGAGGAGGCAGGAGGCAGGGGGAAGAAGACAGGAGGCAGGAGGCACGGGGCAGGGAGCAGGGAGCAGGGAGCAAGAGTTCATTTCTCCTCCATCTCCATTACTCACTACTCATTACTCATTACTCCCTACTCACATACTAAAAGTTAGGTTATCCCATCTTGCTGAGACCTGAGTTGTGCCTCTGGTTGACTTGAGCTTGCGGGTAGAGCTTCATGTCTCGCTCCCGAAGCTCCATTTGGAGAATTTGGTGGGTTTGAGCCTCCCCGCTTCCGAGAAAATATAGCCTGAGCCAAGCTCTTAACCAAAATATACAGAATTGGCACTAAGAACAAACTCAAGAACGTCGAAAGCAGCAGCCCGCCAAACAGCGCTGTTCCTAGAGACCAACGGCTGCTGGCTCCAGCTCCCTGAGAGATCACCAAGGGCAAAAATCCTAACAACGCGGCAAAGGAGGTCATTAAGATGGGTCGCAGACGTTCTTGCCCCGCTTTCACCGCTGCTCGCGTGTAGCTCATGCCCTGCTCATGCTGCTGATTGGCAAATTCCACGACTAAAATCGCGTTCTTTGCAGCTAGACCAATCAAAGTCACCAAACCTACCTGGCAATAGATATCATCCACCACTTTTGGGAAGAGGCTACCTGCCATGAAAATATTAGAACGCAGCCAAATTGCCGTCATTGCTCCCAAAACTGCCAGAGGAACTGTCAGCAAAATAATGATCGGGTCAACGTAGCTTTCATACTGAGCCGCTAGCACCAGAAAGACAATAACGAAGGCGAAGGCAAAAATCAAGCCCGTAGATCCCCCAGATGTCTTTTCCTGGAGATAAGTCCCTGTCCACTCATAACCAAACCCTTGAGGTAATACCTCTGCTGCTAGTTTCTCCATCGCTTGAATCGCTTGTCCAGAACTAGCGCCAGGAGCAGGAGATCCCTGGACTTTGATTGACCTGTATAAGTTGTAATGAGAAATGGTTTTCGGACCGACAAAGGGAGTAACTTTCACCAGATTGCTCAACGGAATCATCGCCCCAGTTGCAGAGCGGACATAGAGCTTGCCAATATCGTCTGGATTAGAGCGAAAAACCCCATCTGCTTGGACATATACTCGATACTGTCGCTGTCCCTGCACAAAGTCATTCACATATTGCGACCCCAAGTAACTTTGCAACGCCCCGAAGATGTCGTTGAGTTCAACGCCGAGAGCTTTGGCTTGGTTGCGGTTCACCTGGATATCAAACTGAGGAGTGTCTGCGGTGAACTGAGTGAAGACTCGTTGGAGAGCAGGGTTTTTATTGGCCGCCCCAATGAATTTTTGAGCAGTATCAAGCAGGGTTTGAATCGGCGCACTTCCGGTTTTATCTTGAATGATAAACTCAAAACCACCTGTACTACTTAATCCTCTAACTGGCGGAGCATTGACAGCGATCGCTCTAGCATCTGTAATTGCAGAGAGCTTTTTGTTCATCCTCTGAAGTATTCCATAGACAGACTGAGATTCTTCAGCTCTCTCTTTCCAAGGTTTTAGGTTAGCAAAGGCAATGCCTAAATTGGAAGCATTGCCATCGAAACCAAAACCACTGATCATAAAACTAGCTTGAACTTCGGGAAGCGATGTTACTTCTTTGGCAACGCGCTCCATCACCGATTCGGTGTATTTCAAAGAAACGCCATCAGGCCCTTGGACAACTACAAAGAAGTAACCCTGATCTTCCTCTGGAATAAATCCAGTAGGCACTGCTTTGTACATTAAAACCGTTGCTACTAAACCAGTAATGAAAACCCCAATTACAATCGGCTTGACATGGGTAAGGTAGCTAACAAAGCCGACATATCGGCGCGTAAACCAGCTAAATCCCCGATTAAACAGCCCAAAAAACCACCCCAAAGGGCCCCGTGGAGTCTGAGCCGGGCGCATGAGGATGGCTGCCATACTCGGAGAGAAAGTTAAAGCATTGAAGGTGGAAATGGCAATAGAGCAAGCTACGGTTAACCCAAATTGTTTGTAGACAATCCCAGTAGTGCCCGGAATGAATGTAACTGGAATGAATACCGCCATGAGTACAAGTGAAGTGGCAATGACTGCTCCAGTTAACTCTTTCATGGCTTCTATCGCAGCCTCCAAGGGTCTCAAGCCCTGCTCCAGTTTGACTGCAACTGCCTCCACCACAATAATGGCATCATCGACAACCAGACCGATGGCCAGAACGAAACCAAATAAAGTCAGTGTATTAATCTGAAATCCTAAAACCAACAGAGCCGCACACGTCCCAACCAGAGAAACGGGGATCGCCACAGTGGGAATGATCGTGGTACGCCAGTCTTGTAAAAAGACAAAAATTACCAAGACCACCAGGATAATCGCTTCAACCAGAGTTTGTAGAACTTCTTCTAAAGAAATTTCTACAAATGGAGTGGTATCAAATGCCACCTGTCCTTTTAGTCCAGGTGGAAAACTCTTCTCCAGTATTTTGATTTGGTCTTCAACAGCATGGGCAACGTCTAGGGCATTACTACCCGGAAGTTGATATATCCCCAAACCCACGGCTGGCTTGGGAGCATTCCCTGGAATGGTGAATTTGGCATCAGCCAGATAGCTCTCAGCTCCCAGTTCAACTCGACCGATATCTCTGAGCTTAACTAGGGTGCTATTACTGCTGCTATTAGTAGTGCTGGTACTATTAGTGGTGCTATTAGTAGTACCATTAGTGCCACCTTGACTCACCTTCAGCACCATATCCTCAAATTCAGCCGCATCTTTAAATCGACTAGTTGCCCGTAAAGCAAATTCGAAGCTTTGATTATCTGGTGCTGGTTCCTTACCAATTGCCCCTGCACCCACCTGAATATTTTGTTCTTGCAGGGCAGTTGTCACATCTTGAGGAGTTAGTTTATGTTGAGCAAGCTTGTTGGGATCAAGCCAAAGACGCATCGCATATTTGCGTTCTCCAAAAATCGTAGCTTTTCCTACACCAGGAAGCCGTTTGACCTGATCGAGAATAAACAGATCGACATAATTACTGATAAAAATGTTGTCATACTCATTATTATCTGAGTAAAACCCATAGACGAGAAGCAGACTGCTCGATGCCGTTTCAACGGTGACACCTGTTCGTTGAACAGTATCTGGCAATTGAGGTGAAGCAAGTCCTTCTTTATTTTGAACGTTTACTTGAGCAATATCGCTATTGACATCTGTTGGGAAGGAGACAGTTATATTGCTGGAACCATCATTACCCGTATTAGAAGATATATAGGATACACCTTTAACACCATTAATTTGTCGCTCAATAATATTGGTGACAGTACTTTCTGTTGTTTGAGCATCCGCACCAGTATTATTGGAGCTAACGGTGATTTGCACCGGAGCGAGGTCTGGTAGTTGAGAAATGGGAAGAATCGGAATACAGATGCTTCCCAGCAGCAAAATGATGAACGTGCAGACCGTAGTCAGGACTGGACGTTTGATGAAGGTATTGACAAACATAAATCCAGGAACAGTTTAATACTGGTTACGGATAGAGTAGCTTTTTATTAATATAAGAATTTATTAAGGTTTAGTGTTGGCGATCGCACAAAATTGGTAGTTGTAGTATTAATGTAATATACTAAACCCCAAGGAGTTAAAGCTCTTTGGGGTTCTTTAGGAATGAAAGATAATTTACCAAAGATGATATCAGGAGTCACACATAGTTGCTTGAGATTGACTCTGCCAAGATGGTTTCAAGCCCTGAGAGTGCTGACTAGTGAGTAATGAGTAATGAGTTATGGAGATGAAAGAAATATAACTCCTGCCCCCTGCCCTTCACCGTTTTTGCTTGGAATTGGCAGCAAAGGGTATTTCTAAAGATTTATGAAAATCTTGCTGAACTTTGCGAGTTAAACGACGGGAGACTTGACGGACGATTTGATTAAGTAAGCGATCGCCTGTAGATTGAACTATAGACTTAGGTAATCGCTGAATAAACCGGGGAAAGTGAAGATAAACTATCAAATCTAGTTCCCATTCAACTCTTGTAACCTCACCAACACTTGTAGAAACATCGGTTTTGACTAACTGTAGAGATGCCCGATAGTCTACGTCATAACCAGGCGGTTGGTAGTCAGGAATAGGGATTGTACGGATGCGGTAAATACCCTCCTCTGGAGGCAGCAATTCCAAACCAATTTTTGGTTCTACTTCATAACCAAAAGAACCAAAACGACCAATTACTAAAGCATAGCCATTTTCCCCAAGTGATTGTACCTTCATAGGTTCAGCGCAGCGCGAAAACCACGAAGAGTGGGCGTTGAGATACTCAGCAACTTTCTCGACGGGGGCAGCCATTTCCATACAATCTTGATAACGACCGTAAAATTTTGTGAGCGTCGCTACATTTGTTTCTGTTAAAGTTTCCTTAGTTTCTTCTGGGGTGGACACTACAGGTAAAACTGCTTCCGTTATTTCCCAGGATTTATATTCGCTTTTTCTTGAAAGCATAAATGCATCACTGTATATTTTGGCGTTGGTCTATATTAATAATTCCCCACACTCCTGGGTCATTTCGCATTCAGAGCCAATTTTGACCGAAACCTCATTAATCTACCATCAACTCCATAGAATTACTAAAATAAAGAACTGAACAAGCACACAATAGTTTCCCAGGATAGCATTTCTCATGAAAGCATTTGTAGCAGGGGCAACAGGTGAAACAGGTCGCCGGATTGTGCAAGAATTGATCGCCCGGAACATTCCCGTCATCGCTCTAGTGCGGGATATAGAAAAAGCTAGGGGTATTCTGTCTCCTGAAGCCGAATTGGTAGTAGGTGACGTGTTACAACCAGAAAGCTTAACTGCTGCATTGGGAGATAGCACAGTTCTGTTGGTTGCTACTGGGGCAAAACCGAGCTTTGACCCCACTGGTCCTTATAAAGTAGACTTTGAAGGGACTAAAAATTTAGTAGATGCTGCAAAAACAAAGGGAATTGAGCATTTTGTCTTGGTTTCCTCTTTGTGTACTTCCCAGCTTTTCCATCCATTAAACTTGTTTTGGCTAATTTTGTTGTGGAAAAAACAAGCCGAAGAGTATATCCAGAAAAGTGGTCTTACTTATACAATTGTGCGCCCTGGGGGGTTGAAGAATGAAGATAACTCCGACCAGATCGTGATGCAAAGTGCAGATACACTGTTTGACGGTAGCATCCCCAGACAGAAAGTCGCTCAAGTTGCTATTGAGGCACTGTTTGAAGCAGATGCACGTAATAAAATTGTCGAAATTATTGCCAAACCGGAAGCAGCCTCAAAAAGCTTTAAGGAGCTATTTCAACAGTGCTGATATTCCACGGGATTCTATTCCCATCTCCAAAATGAGCGGCTTACATCTTCTCAGAAATTTGAATTTGGAGCGTTCGCCCTTGGTGTCTCGTAGAGAGGCAACGTAACCATCCCTTGATTCCACTCCTTAAAGCGATCGCTCTCTCTTTATAACCTACGGTGTACACAACAAGACCCGCAAGGGTTCCAACCCTTCCAGCCCCATCAATACCCAAATTTTGGGTAACTGGAAACTCCATTTATCCCGCTAATTTTTAAGACTAGTAGTCTGCCAAGGGAATTTTGCGTGGTGGCAAGCAGAGGGGCAGAGGGGAAAGAACTTGATACAAATCTCTCCTCTGCTCCCCTGCTCCTCTGCCGACCTCCTTGGGTTGGCGAACTACTAGGGCAACGAAAGCAAGTTTTAGGTGGGATTTCAAGACTTGTGTGTACACCGTAGCCTTTACAACAGACAAGCGATGAGCAAATCGGGAATAATAACTAACAATCAGGTGTGAACTTTGTCAGAATGAGTTCGTCGATGATTTTTGTTAGTAAAGAGAGCGAATTTGAAGGAGTCACACTCTGAAAGGCTTTGAATTCAAAGGTGTTGAAAAACTTATTGGCCCAATAGCCGCGCTTCTTGGCTTTGTATATTTGTTGCAATGGTATATTGGAGACTTGCGATCGCCTTCCGATCCCATCTTTGAAAATAAACAGCCGCCTTTGGTCATGAAACAGGGCGACCCCTATATCCGCGCCTTAATGCGAACCATCTCGGCAAGTGAGGCTAGTGGGAACCGTCCTTATTCGCTGTTATACGGTGGACAGCAAGTCAACGACCTCAGCCGACATCCTGAGATATGCGTCACAATTGTCACAGGCCCCAACACAGGTAATTGTTCTACTGCTGCTGGCAGATATCAAATTATCAACGTTACTTGGTATCATTTAGCCCCCCGTTATCACCCAAAACCAATGCAGATGATGTTTTGGACTGCTTATAGTTTTGAAGCGGAATATCAAGATGTAGTAATTTACCGTTGGTTAAGTGATTCTAAAGTTTGGGGAGTTGATATTTCTCAACTGTTGCGCCAGGGAAAGTTAAATGATGTTTTGCGGCGACTCTCTCCCACTTGGACAAGTCTGGGATATGGCTTAGAAACTAATTCTATTAGTAGTTCTTTGCCTAAGGTTTATCAGAAAATGCTGCAAGAGGAATTAACAGCAGCAAAGCAACCAACTCGCCCAAATTTGACACCATCTCCAACTTCTTCTAGCAAAGCAGTAAAGAAGCAGGGGAAACGCATCTTATTTACTAATAAAAACTAAAAAAGATTTAAAAATGATATATATCATTGTAAAAAGTGAGAAAATGATAAGCAAAACAAATACCAGATATTCAAAAAGTTAAATTAACTTATCTGAAGTTTAATCGCTATCTGTTAATAGTAAAAAAACTTATTTATTGGGTAAATAAAAGTATGTTTATCTGGAGATAAAGGCAAACTTTCACGTAAAATATTCAATTCAGTTTTTCATATATTAATTTAAGCTAATGCTCTTGTTAAATAGTTGTTATCTATCGCGGCGAGAAACTGTTTGTTTTTTATTCCACGTTTTACACGCTTCTCTTGACTTAAAAGATTGACTGCAATGTGCCGCAATACTGCAAAGTTTTCTGGTGCATTATTCTTTCTAATTCTAGAGTCATCTTCTCTTAAGGCGACATCTAATAACGGCAGTCGCTACAACGGGGGGAACCCCCGCAACGCGCTGCCTCTCCAATGTAATGAATTCTCAATTCCCCAATGACTGCGAACTGAATTGGCAAACTGTTCAGCATCATCCTCAAGACTACTGATAAAATAACGAGTTTCAACTGTTGTTTTACCATCCAATGAACGGACGGACTCTACCATACCAACACTATTTAATTTTGACCAGATCGAATCTGGGTCAAGCCGCGATTGAATACCAGATAACATTAGATAATGGCGAATCTCATGACGACCGTGCCCTACTTCTTCTGTTTTATAGGTACTATGTTGAATCTCCTGAAATCCTGTGCCTATCCCTGACTGGAAAAGTTTTTCAACTTCATTATAAAGATTACCTTGGTTCTTTTTTAAGGTAATCACAACAGAACTATTTCTAGACACTTTCCAGATTTGTGTAGTGCTATTTCTGCTAAATGTCGTAATTACAATAAAGCTTGCCGTCTCAAAAGCATAGGAAAATTTTGCAGCGAAGTTAGAGAGATTGTCCTTAGCCTTAATGCTCAGGGTGTGTATCCCACAGAAGGTCGCGTTTGTGAATTAATACCAAATCCGGGGTGTTTTAGATATAAACAAGTCCGCGCTGCTTTTAATGATGCACGACGTGAGTTTGGTTTGTAAGCTGTTATATGTAAAACTATAACAGCTCATATAACTGGAACCATAACCTTGCCACCCTTTATTGGAAGCATAAGCTTGCCGTTGCGGCAAAGTTATGGGTAAAGTCACAAAAAAGCCGCCAAGTGGCGGCTTTCCAATTATGGGCAGTACCAGACTCGAACTGATGACATCCTGCTTGTAAGGCAGTAGTGTTAAGAACTAGAAGCTTTATTAGGCAAGTGTTTTGAAGGGCGGCAAAAATTACTGAGCTAATTTTGTGCTAATTTTATTCCTGAAAAATTTTTCAGGAGGCGAACTTTTGCAGCAGGTCATTGCGGTTATGTTGGGCGATCGCTTTTGGAATTGCCGCACTTTAGTTATTCTGAATACAAAAGTTGATATCCCAAACTTAACCGCCTAACAAATTCTTCAGTATTTCGGTTGCCCCAGACTGGATTTTTATTATCAACGATCCAGTTAACTGAATTGTGGCAAACCTCGGTGTGACATCTCTCGCACGTTGGAAACCAATTTTTCCCCAGGTGATTGCCGCCGTAGTGGGTGTGGTGTAACTCGTTAAACTTATGCTTTAAACAGCAACAACACAAGGAACCATACTTTTCAAGAAACTGACGAGCGATCACACATTCTCTACTGTAGTTGTTGCCGTAGCGCACCGAGTAATCTAATTGCGGTTTAATAGGTACTCGTGCAGTAGTTCTACTTGTTTGCTGCTTGGCATGTGTCCCATCATTTCTTCCCATTTTTCTTTGATTAAGTCTGGTGTTGGCACTTTCCCCAGCTGGTCTGCCCAGGCAACTAAATCTTTGTGCCAGTCAGTTTGAATATCCTCTGGAGACGCTAAAGGAATGGTGAGAGGAAGTTGGTTGATTTGTAGCAAGCCTTTTGGCTTATTGCCCTTTTTCTTGAACTGCTTGTAAGTGTGGTGGGTGGGATGTATGGCTAAGGATTCGGGAACAGCGCCACTGACAATGCAGCTGTAGGCTAATTCATCAACGTGTTTTTTTCTGGGGTCATCCTTTTTCCATTGCTTGGCTAACTGTCTTGCAGTGGCATTGAGAGCTATTAGGAGATAGTTATTCCTCATTTGTGCCGAAATATTTAAATCATTGGCGTTAGACGACTGGTTTAAGGCAATGAATATAATTTTGTATTTTCTGCCTTCTGAACCTAATCGCCTTAACGCTAGTTCAATAATTTCTTTGTTTGAGAAGCTATCTAGGCAGGCATTGATCTCATCACCAAAAACAATAATTGTCGGCTCTAAATCTAGCTGCTGTTTGTTAAGTTCTCGCCGGGAATCAAGTAGCTCAATTAATAGGATTAATTGCTGTTCAATTAGCGGGAAATCAGATATGGCGTGAATCCCTAGTTCACCCCACAAGATATTGACATTGGCATGAGGGTCAAGAGCCAAAACTTGTGCTGGCTCATCTTTGGTCAACCACCCTGCGACCCAAACAGCAACCGAAGTTTTACCACTTCCAGAGTTACCAGCAACAATAATCCCGACGGCATCATCAACTAAATCCCGCCAGTCGTAGAATTCAAGCTCACCCACTTTTCCGGGGCATAAAGCTTCGTAATCTATTTCTTCGGTCAACTCCAAAGAAACAGAGACAGCCGATAAAAGCCTATTCGCTTCACTCCTGTGCTTTGCTTCTTCTGCCTCTAATTTGGCTATCTCTGCCTTAAATTTAGCCAATTGTAGCAGACGCTGATACTCAGCTAATTGATTTTGTTTTTCAGCCTGTTCTCGGTCAAACTCGCGCTCACCTTCACTCTTATCCTTGATGCGAGTAATTTGGTCGTTGCGAGTTACCCGATCTTTTATGTACTCGGTTTCAACAGCGATTTTATGTGTAGTGATTTCACGCTGTTGCTCGTTGACTTGAATTTCTTGGTTTAAGTCAGTTTTGAGTTGTTCAAAGTAAGCTACAAACTCTCGCTTGTAGCGTTGTAATCGCTTTGATGTTAGCAGTGTACTACTCGACAATAGAATCAAACTGCCCAAAGCCCAGTTTTTAGCATCAGGATTGGTAGCCGGAATTGTTCGTAGTCGCGTTGCTTTATCAGACAGAATAAATGTCCCTTGCGGCTGAAAGCGTGGGTTGGTTGGAACATAATTTTCTTGTCTCCAGTATCCTTCTGGGATAATGTACTGCTTGTCTTGAGTGCAATACTTAGCGGCGCGATTATTATTTTTTTTGGGCTTGAAACAAAACTCAATCACATCATATTTAGTGCCAGACAAAGAATAGACTGACAATCCCAATCCCGTCACAGACAGAGCGATCGCCAGTCCAGTACTGAATTGATTCTGTTGTTTGAACAACTTCAACCAATCCATCAATATCTCCTAATCATCTTCCAAAGAACTGGTAATAAGGCCAAACCTAAAGATGCTCCCATCACAATCTGTAATTGCAAGTTGATAGTCAGCCCATCGGTAGGCTGTACTTTGATTTCGTAGTTTTTTACTTCAACTTCAAAAGCCTGGATCGATTCGTTGGCGTATTGCATAAGCTGTCTGTATTCCTTGGTTGCATTCCATGAAATACCAGCAGAAGCTATTAACTTACTACAGCCAAATACTACTCGTGGAATATCTCGTACTTTGTACTCACTCGAAAGGTCAATCCCTGCCTCACCAATATCAATCATGGCGGGAATTAACCCAAGGGAGAATCCCAGTAATCCTGCGCTCATTGCTCCTAAGCCAAAATCAATGGCTAGGAAACATAGGGTTATGTTGGCAGAATTGGCAGTCAATGTAAGTAAAAAATTACGAATTAATGTAAACGTCGCGCAAGCTGACAGGTAGTCTTTTTCTAAACGGTTTAAATGATCTTGATATTCACGAGGTATCTGATTTGCCTCAGAGTCTTCCTGCTGGTCTGTAACGTCCGTGTCAAGTAACATTGGTTTATCAAGAAGAAAATTATTAGCACCCACTGCAATCTGACGTGATTGCAGTGGGTTTTATTAAATACCTAAAGCATTGCGTAGTCGCTGAATTATCCCCATTGGACTTTTTACTTGAGCGGCGTAATCCCGTTTGTGAATCAGAGATAAATCGGCGTTGTCTCCATGCTCTAAAAGATGTTCCGCCACTTTAAGCTCGTAGCTTTGATTTTCTTGCAATTGCTTTAGCTGGATGCGAGAACCCTGCTCAAGCAGGCGAACTCGTCCTTCAACATCCTGAATTACCATATCCGCGAACAGTTTGGCGCGGTTGTAGTCAATGGCCCAGCTATGTCGCCCTATCTCCATCTCAAGTGAGGCTTTGAACTGTTCGCGCAGTTCATCCATGTCATTCAGATATTTGATATTGGCGAAACTAGCTTGACGTTTGGCTTTTTGAATATCCACCTCAGCCTTACTGCCACTGGCAACAAATTCACCTAAGAATTTATTCCATTCCTGTTCATTGGTGATTTTGGTTTTCATCGTCTCAATAATGGCTGGCATCAATGTAGCCGCCATTTTGCCCTCTTGATACATCGACCCCAACTTTTGCAGTGTGGCGCGATCGCCTGTCAATGCCTTCTGTAATTCCGCCACAGATACACCAGCAACCCTTTGTGCGGCTTTACCTGCTCTGGTGTTGGTTCTGATACGGGTTTTGATGTGCTTCATAAAATATTCTTTGAGTTACAAACAACAAAACTGGAGTCAGTAGCAATAACAGCAGTAGGTTGAATTTATGCTGTTGGCGATACTCTGCTACTTGCTCAACTAGGGACTTTGAAGAGGCTGAGAATTTCTGCTTCTGAATCCCGAAATTTATCCCTCGCTTCTTCTACACGGCGGGAGAATGCGCGTGTTTTGCCGCTAAAGTGTTCGTTGCTTTCTTCTAATCCCGCAATTAAATGAGTTTCAACCTGCTGCATTATGTCATCAGTCTGTCGCTTGTCTTGCTCAATTTGGTGGTCAACCCAAGCGATGATTGCAGACTGAATGCGGGTTTTGAGTTCGGCGCGATCACTTATTGCCCAGTCCATTTTTTGGCTGATTGACTTAATCTGCTCAATCGGCAAGCTGACATCTAAAGTTGATGCGACTTGTTGAATCAAGGTTTTCTTCTGAGCGTGACTTAATTCCCCTGCGCCTGTTGGAACCATCTCGGAAGATGCTGATAATTTTTCCACAATCACTGACATCTGATCTTCTGTTAACTCCTCATCATGGTAATGAGTGAAAATATACGTTCTAAGTTGTTCGAGAGTGAATTTTTGATTTCTGCTTTTTAGACGAGACTGAATTGCTTTAATTTGATTCTGGTTCATAACTTCCTACGCAAATAATTTGTACAAAACTTCTCCAAGCTCAGAAATGGAGTAAGTACCATCGTTGCGGTAATTCATGCCCATACTTCTGAAAACCCGATAAAACTTATGCTTGGAAATTGAAGGATATTTTTTGTAGATGTAATCCTTGATAACCGCGCCCTTAACTTCACCGCTCAAGTCAGTGGCAGACTCTACTACTAAATTCAATACATGAGATGTGATCACCTTCCTTGGTGCGATCCTTTTGCACTTAGCGACAAACCGCAAATTCTCAACAGTGAGAGGCAATCGCGCAGATACTAACTGATTTTTTAGCTCTTGCCATTGGTAAGCACGGACTGACTTCCCTAAGCAAGTTTCATAAATTATTCTTGTTCTCTCCTTCTGTAGGGGCATATTCTCTCCTTTTTAAAAATTCAGTTGTAACTGACATTTAGTACAACTTCTTATGCTGTAAGCGCTGTGAACAATTACAAGAGATTTAATCAACACTTAATGCAAGAAAAGTTGCAGTGCGCTGCTAGATGCAGTTTTTAGTGGCTGTGCGGTGCAACGGTGCAATGAAAGAATTTATAGGTGCGGATGCTTTGCACGATATGCAGGTAGATAGTGCAACGATGGATTTAGAACAGATAATGCCACTTTCACGTAAAATCTGAGCAATCTTGAGGTAATTCAGGATGAACTGCACAAGGTAAATAATTATTAGCAGAGTAATAAATACACCCATTGCAGTGATGTCTTGTTTCTAGTTCAGCAATCATTTCTTCTACTTTGGCTTCTGCTAGCTTGTCTGACACTGCTTGAGAAATTGCCGCCACGCTGATTGTGCATAAACCAATAATTCCAGCATTACCTCCATAAGCCACCATCTTTTCAATAGTTAACTCATGAGGTTTTAAGGCATCAGCAAGCCGTGTAATTACTTTGCCTGATAGTCCTAGTATTAGAACCCCAGCGCCTATTGTAGTTACGGTTAATCCCAGTCCTCCGAGTGAAAGGGCGACAAGGCTAGATAATTTTTCACGCATACTTCTTACGCCTTGTGCGTTTAGTTCTCGTTGGTAGTACAAACCAAATAACTGCCCAAAATATTAAAAGCGATCGCAGCAAGAAATTAACCCAAGGGCGTAACGGAGTTTTCCAAAATATCCACCAATGGATGATCCAGTGTGCAAACTTGGAGAGTGGAACCGTGTCACGCAATGGCATTTCTTTTTGGAAATTCCGATAAGTCAAATGATGTACGTTCCGACTCCTTGCCCACGGGAATACGACACAGTGATATTTTGTCAATACGTGGCATTTCTTACACTTTTCGCGCCATTCATCTGAATTGATGTAGACATAATACTGAGGCGATCGGCTCATGCTTTTGCCACCTCAGCCAGCGATTGAGTTAGTACTTTGGCTGCTTGCAATAACTTGTCCGGCTCCTCTGCGCTTGATGCAGCCGTCAACAACAGATCGTTAGCCTCATGTATTGTGTCAATGAGTTTGTTGATAATTGCTTTCTGGTTTTTAATCCTGGCGATTAATTCGCCTTGGTTATAAGCCGGATTGCTATTGAACTGGGTTTCTAAATCCTTGATGGTGTCCATACCCCTAGAGCCGCAGCTAGGTTAACAGAAAAAATCTTAGCACAGCCTGCATACTAATGGGATACTAATGCAGGTAAATAATGATAAATTGAAAATACGCACCGCAAAGCAACCCCCTAGTACCCCACAATTAATAGAGATTTATGAAAGCAGCAGAAAAAATGCCCAGGACTAAAACAGAGTCAAAGGTAAGGGTAGATGTGTATTTGCCGAAGCCTTTAGTAGAAGAAATCCAACGTGTAGCGGCTGCCGATGGCTGGACAGAAGCCGAATTTTATCGGTTGCTCGTCCTTGATGGGCTGTCTGTGTATTCCGAAAAATCAAATAAGCGATTAATAAATGAGCAGATGAGGAAGAAGCGTAAAGCCCAGGAGGAGGCTGATGACAGCAACGATTGAACCAAAGTTTCAAGTGAGTGATCGCAAAAAGTGACTTTTCAAGCAAAAACCTCCTGAAAAATTTTTCAGGAGGTTTTTGATGTTAGAACGATCTGTTATTTTTTAGCCCGTGACAGTTCCGGCGCTGCATCCTCTAAGTGCTTAATCGTCTCTACAGGATTTGGTCGCTGGCGATCCATCCATTGGGCGATCGCAAGTTCGCGGAAATTGGGGATAGGAGGTGAGAGCGATCACCATAATACAGAACCCGGCTTATGTCCTGCTCCTAAAAAATTTTCAACAACCACTTTCCATTGGATCGTCTCTGCCGATGCCAAGCGATCGCAATTTAACTCTGATATCTTCCCAATCCTGTCCACAGTAGTAATATTTTTTGGAACGCAAGTCTGCTAGATAGTAACCGACTTTTCCACCATTAATTTTAAATAATTCAATTACAACTTCTTTTTTAGTTGTGCCAAACATGAACTCAATATCACCATCCGGCAAATTGAGTGGGTTGTAAAAAGTTTTACCATTTTTAAAATGCCAGTAAGACCTTACGTCGGTAATTTTGCGCTCAATGAGTCGATATCTAATGGGATGAATTATCTTTTCCATCTAAGCCTCCGCAAGTTAAAATTAGAATAGAGAAGGAAGCCCCCAAGGGTCAGTTGGGGGCTATTTCAGGCTACGGGTTAGCTTTCGCTTTCCTTGTCATCAATATCTAAGTCGTCGATCACGTCTTGTCTATTGATTTCTTCTTTCTCTCCGGTGACTGGATCTTCTTCAACCCATTTGTTGTCCTCGTATTGAAAGAGTCGGATAGCGGGCATTTCTGCCTCGTCTTTTCCGTTAGCCTTGTGAGATGGATCTGACATTTACCTCCTTGTTTGAGGGGGTGAACTTTTTCCCTCATGTCTTAATTGTATACCGTGGGGACATGGATGTAAAGGGAATTTCGCATAAATAATTTTGTATTTTTAGCCATTCACCATCAACAAACTCTACACCACGGGGACGTGGCTTTGATGTAGAATAGAGGTAATTGGAGGTGAATGATGCAAAAAATACGAAATAATCAAGGAAAATTTACTACAGACAGAGCAGAGGCGAGAGACGCCAAACTAAGTTTGAGAATTGAACCATCTGTTTTAGAACAGATTCAAGCTATTCCAGATTGGCAAGAGAAAGTGCGATCACTGCTCTATGAATTCATCGAGACAGAGCAATGATAATCGGTCAATGTTTATCGCTCCTGAAAAGTTTTTCAGGAACCCTCCTGCAAAACATTGATCGCTTTCAAGTTATGATGCGGATTTGAAAGCTCCCCTTTAATCCTCTGTTCTAAGAGCAAAAGCCAGTCTATATGCTCTATCTGATTTTGCCATGAAAGTTTAGAATTCTTGCTGATATGAATAAGTGAAAGCGGCGCTAGGGCAACACCCGCGACTGCACGACGGGGTGCGAGTTGTCGAAGCGCAAAACTTTGGGTAAATCCTTCGAGATCCACATCCCAAACACCAATAGGAGTAGCACTCCCATTGCGGAAGACGCGCCAGACTGCAAAGCGATGCGTAAGTGCAGAATTATACTGATTGTCATGCGATCGCAATCTGAAAGGGGTTCCGTTGAATTGCCCAGCCATTTCTGCTTGCAAGTCGGGGAGATAATCCAATGTGATGAGGTAATCGCACTCGCCGTATATTGAAGTGATGCGGTAGGTGCTAAGTCCCCCTGGCGTGGTGCGTTCAATTCGCAAAACGGCGCAATATTTCCCATACCATCGCTTGATAATTTTCGGTGAAGTTCTGCGCTTCTTCTTCGGTTTGAATAATTGCTCAATCCATCGCTGTAGTTTTGTGAGCCAATTAGCTGCCACATTAGTCGCGCCCCTTCGTCAAAAAGTGGCCAAAAGCATTCGCCAACGCATCCGTCGGCAATCCCAAAATTCCAGCTATCAGCACAACACAGGGATAGAAGATTTGGGCGTTTAGTTCGCGGGAGGCGATCGCAAATTCAATCTTCCCTCCGTTGTTGATTTTGAAGGAAATATCTGTTGATTGGGCTGCGATTAGGGTTGTCAAGAAAAGTGCGAACAAATAGGAGTAACCCTTGCCAAGGCGAGAATCATTTTTGGGTGGGGTGATAGCCATTGTTTTTGGCAAGTGGTTTACCTATTCAAAATTCCCCAGTAACTTAGGCGTATCGGCAGAGGTAGCCTTTGTAGTGCGAGCGCTTGCCACGGGCGACTCTGATTAAGCTGGAATGATCCAACCCAGTCTCCTTGCTGAATTTAAAAATATTGGTGACTGCTAATTCTTCACCTTGCGGTGTGGTTACGATGTAGTCCTTGGCTTTTCCTCTAAGTGCAAGGCGCTTAACGCGGATTTCTTCGGGTTCATTAACAAGACGACACAGCCAGCCTTTGTAGAGTCACGCTTTTATATTGAAATAATTATACTATAAAATAAAAGCTCAAATCTATACAGAGTATAGATTTGAGCTTTTTGAATATTTGATTTTATTCTCAACCTTTACGTCAAAGAATAGCGGGTAATTGTGGGTGAACCCTGTCCCATTAGGGAAAAAGTCACTGTGCAGATCGCAGAACTTTGCAGTGACTTATCTAAGTTCATCGCCACAGTAGCCCCTTTCAAGCCATCACCTACGGCATAACCTGCGGGTGGTGGATCTTGCTGCCAAACATAGACTTCACGCCCTGAAACAGCATTACTTGCAGCAAAGAAGACGCGGCGAAAAGCTTCATCGCTGGAAAGTAAATTCGCCGTCCAAGGAAGTTCCCAAGATTGTCCAGTTATCGCGCCATCTTTATAGCCAAGGGCATCTTCAAAAACTAGCACATCAGCCCGATCGCTATTCAATTTTGCACTCAATTGCGTACCACCTAATAAGCGCAATTTCGCCACGTAATTAGCTGTAGAACTGCCCGTTAATGCAGTAGTGGTGGGTTCAACATGTAGAACAGTATCACCAAGTTTTGCATCTTGAGTTAAATAAACCTGTAGCTTGTCAGTGCCATTATCAAAGGTCAAAGGTGTGCCACCTGCGATCGCTCCTGTCAATGCAGTTACGGTGATGCTAGTTGCAGCGCTAGTTATACCACTAGCGGCGATCGCTGATACGTCGGTTGGCTCGGTGCGATCGCCCAGTGGCAATAAAGCTACATACAGCTTTACCTTGTTGCCTGCACCGACTTGAAAAGTTTTACTCATTCTGATCTCCGGTTAAATCGGAATCAGGGTTCCCTCACCTGCCAATCTTTAATGAAAATCTTGCACTGTTCGACGGTCAAAAGTTTGTCGTTCGCTGGCATTGGGCTAACTCTTTCTATTAAGTAATCAGTAGGTAAATCCCCACTCAAAAGCCCAATTACTTCTACCAAACTTTTATTTGTATCCCATTGCTTGAGGTGAATTTCCCAGCTATTAGTGAAGGTGCGATCGCCCCCAATATTCGCGCTCACATCAGGATATGGCTGTTTGATTACTACTTCTAAGCCTGAAGTTTTTGTGCCGTTTTCTGGGTAATTCCAGCCTTTGTCGGGGTCGGGGAGACAGGCGATCGATGGGGCTGTGGTGCGATCGGGAAAGGTGTAAGTTCCTAGTGAATCTTTCAATATCACCAACACGTCGGCTCGTAAAATAAGAATATCAATCATCTACTTAATTGTTAAATGTTTATATCTCAAGCCCAGGCTAGTAGATTGTGGGCGATCGCATACAAAGAACTTGGCTTGCGAGAGCGTGAAGTAAGGGCGGTATTTTTGGAATTTGGCGTTACTTCTACAACAATGATTGTTGTGAGCGATTACGACAAAGTTATTAGCAGGCTAAAAGAGTATGCTGATGCAAATTTTTGATGGTATATGAAAAATTTTTCAGGAAGTGCGTTCCTGATAGTCAAAGCACATCCGCTCCCACAAATCCTCAAATATCTTTTCGATTTCCTCTACTGACTGGAACTTAGAAACGGCTATGCAATAAAGCTTGAGATTTTTTGTAAATTGCACTTCTGAGTCAAGCACTTCTTTGCCTTCTAAGTTGTAAACGTAGATATTCAAAAAATATTTTGTGCCAATAACGTCATAAATTCGCTTTTGCAGCAAGAATTCGGCAGCACGAAAGCCAGTGTTTTTGTACTTTGTGTAGCCTGAATTTATAAAGTCTTTTGGTGTCATAAGAGTTTATTCAATTGCTGCTGCATAATCCCTGCTGCATCGCACTCTTGCAATCCTACTTTTGTCCACGGTCTAGGAGGGAGTTCCGTACCGTTTTTAGTAGTTGCACCATCATGGACGATCGCGGCATAATCAGCTTCCCAGGTGTACTCAGCAGCATTAGCGGTGCGGCTAATTACCAGAGAGTCGTAGAGTTCACCAGTATCATAAATATCTCGTGGAGACGACACTAAATCCTTATTCTGACGGAGGGTTTCACGCGGCCATTCCCAGATGTCGGAGGCGATCGCATTTTGAAATGAATCAGCAAGCGCATCTACGGAAACATCGAAAGCTTTATTGATAATGGAATTTAACTTGTTTGAGTCGATGTTGATGTTAGGCATTTTCTATATCTTCTTCTAATTCCTCAACTGTATTCACGCCTAAATCAAGAGGTATGTTTTCCGCTCTCAAAAACTGTTTTGCTTCCTCTAATGAAATGCCAAGTAGTTCTGCAAACATTCCAAGAGATATCTGTCGTTTTTCATAAAGCTCAATAGTCGTGGTAGTTCTCGCAACCCAATCTTTGATCGCGTTGAAAGGTGTGTACCCTTCTCCCGGATGTCCTTTCCCTGGATGGATATAAGTTTTATAGGATAGAACGCTATCGTATTTTGCTGTTGAAAGGTGGAGATTCATAATATTCTCAACTTATACAAGTTATCTACAATCTGCCGCGTGCAACTACCAATACAGTAAGCTAATTTCTCTTCATTCTCGTCAATTTGCGAAGTCAATATCAACTGATTGGTTAACCGAAGATAGCTAGTCGCCATGTGAACTGCTTCATGGGATATGCACTCGCTTCCAAGTATTTCTTTGCAAAACAACACATCCCCTATTTTTGGTGCTGTGATTCGCTTCTCGCCTTCATGTCTCTCGCGCCATAGGGGAATAGTGAGCGCTCCATATCCGCCATTCTTATCCTTATCCCAAGGCGATAATTTCGCGCCAGCTTGCCACATTTCGGTTTTGTCTTGAAAGATATGAATGTGATAATAGTGGCGGAAATCTTTGATGAAGGGGTTGAATTTTGCGGGGGTAACTTTGATTTTAGCAAGTGGCATCAGTTCCTCCGAAATATCCCCCGAATTGGTGTAATCGCATCAATCGCCATTGCAACAACATAAGGGGACTGCACCACAGGTAGTAGCTTAAATCTCCCCGTCTCTGGCTTGCCAATTGCCACATTTATTTCAATGTCCGCTTCCATCAAAAATTCAATTCCTTGGGGGTAAACTTGCGGCTCAACTAAATACCCTTCTAGCAGCACTGCATGGCCGTCAGCCCCAGCAAATTGCTGAATTTCGTCAGCGTAACGCGAGATTGTGCTGTACTCTGTCGGAGGCTTGAGAACCGCTTTGATTATTAGAGATTGGTAATTAAGGGAGCGGTTGCCGACAACGTTGGTGGTGTATGTGCCGTCAGCAACCTGGAAGGTGAGAGTGGTATTTTCAAAACCAGAGAAGGGAGAGGACATTATTTTGACTGATCCGGCTGATGAGTTCCAAGAGTTCCTTCAGTTGCTCTACGTTCTCTTCGTGATTTAAGGCGTTCGATGCATTTGTCTAAATAGTTCAGAGCATCAATATTTTCTTGAGATTTATAGCCTGAATTTTGAAAATATTCCAATTGACTAAAGCAAGCCTCTAAGACTTCAATCAAGAAGGCTCCGTTTCTTCCAGCAATGTTTATCGGGCCTCTTTGCCATGAAATTGTGAAGCCTGTACCAGTTGACACGCCTCCATCATGAGTTCCATCGTCGTTTGTCCAGTTTTGGTTAATAACAATGATTTGATCTGAAAATAGTGTCATACATTAACCTCGCTTAATAATCAATGAATCAAGAACCAGAAGGTTTATACGTTGAGTCGCATATCGACCCAGAAACGCTTAAACCAGTAATAAAAATTACTTACATTGGCAAACAACTCTTTATAACTGCAACAGATGCTACAAGAAAAGCGATCGCCATTATCAATGCTGCTGCTTATGCTGAATCAGAAGGGGCATTGTTTAAGGCGCTAGCCCCAGATGTGCCCAAAGGGTTTGGTAAACCTAGCAAAGATGTACAGATGGCAATTATGGCATTAAGGTTAGTGAGAGAAAAACGCCAGCCACTACCTGCTGACGTGAACGCCATTTTTGGATTCAATACACAACAACCTTTGGTGGAAATTGATTATCAACAGTTTAAGACTACTCTCTATCTGGATGATGCCAGAAATCATGCAGCAGTATTGTTGCAAGCATCAGAAGCAGCTAGGTTTGACGCTTTCTGGTTTAAGTTTGGCAAAGAATTAAGCATGAACGAAAGCGAAATTCAAGGGGTGATAAATGAATATCGAGTCTATAAAGAACGGTATTCTATTGAAGATTTGTTTAACCTGTGAAGTTCACCCCGCAGAATAAACAGTGAAGTTTCCTGACACCACAGTGTAAACCCTCCCTAAACCATCACTAAATTTGAGTGTGTAACTGAGTTCCACCTCAGAATCGGGAAAATCTTCTGTGTCCCCTGGCTCGATCGCAAAACTGCCCATCATCGTTTCAATCTTGGTAGTTGGGTCTACCACTGGATCTGTTTGATGAACATTAGTTTTAACAATTGGTGCGGCTAACAGATCGTCTTTGCGCTTGGCTGTGAATTCAGCATCAAGTCCAGTTAGCTTTTGCCCCTGAATCTGAAACGACAGAGGGGTTAAGTCTCCTTTGACCAACCTTGACCCACTGAACGCGGGTGCAGATGATCCTGGTTGCAACAAAGTACTTAAATCAGCCCGATACAGCGAACCTTTGGGAGGGGCTGCGGGGGAGACATTGAGGAAGAATTTTACTTGAGACTGGGTGACAGATGCGATCGCTCCTGCGGGAAAATGCAATTTCCGCTTGAGTGTGCCGGATAAGTTGGAGGTGAAGGCAATGCTGTCAGGTCTGACAGATCGTTTTTTACCCAATGCCCCTACACTGGCAGTTGTGGTGGAGGCGATCGCTCCCGGCTTGCCGAAATCTTTGCGAATTTTGATTGTGGCAATATCAGCAGTAGTGGTGGAGGCAACTGCACCTGATGGAAAATTTAGCTGTGCCATTAATCAAGAGTGATGGTGAGGGTATTGGCAGGGATAGCAGGAATTGTACCCGCACTTATTACTTGAGTGGCAGTTAGCGCGTATCTGCCAAGGTAGTTGCCTCCAGTGGTGGCATCGAATAATTGCACGTGAGTAACCGTACCCTGAGAGCCTGTAGCCTCACCAAAGTTTATATCCAAGGCGTTTACCTTGCTGCCAAGGGTAGCGATGGGGAAGTTGTTAGTGTTGTTGGTCACACTCACTCGTGCGTAGCCGTTGCCACTAGGTTCTGTACCAGCTACGGCATCTGTGGGGCTACTGGTAGCGTAAGCGGCATACAGAGCAGTAATCACATTGAATGGGACGTTACCGAATAATTGGTTGAGTAGCGCATTCTTCACGTAATTACTCAATCCGCCGGTTGCAAACTGCACTGTGAGACTGCCAACAGGAATTCGCATTGCATCGCCCACGGTGATATTGATGGGAGAGGTTAGGGGAAAATACACCAGCATATTGCCACTGGTGGGGGAGTCGAAGACTGCGATCGCTTGCACCAAGCCGTGATTGCTGGATGCTTCGCTGAACTGAATTTCTGTGGCGTTGGACTTGATTTGGTTCGCTGTAACAGCAAAATTTGTGGTGTTATTGGTGACGGCGATCCGTTGGTATCCGCCAGAGTTGGGTTCTGCACCGGGGCCAGTTTCGCTTGCGACACCAACCATGTAACCAAAATACAGTGTATTGGGTGTGCTGTAGGGCACACCACCGAATAATTGATTGAGTAGCTGTGCTTCGCAAAAATCGCTTAAAGAGCCTGACATGAGTATAATTTCTTGCAAGAAACTTCATTGCAATGATTCCCTTTTATGGACAGAAATCTTCTAAACTCTTTGCCAGACAACTTTGAGAGATTTTCAAGCACAGTAACTAAACTTCACCAAGAAGATTGGCACGGTGGATATCAAACACTCTGTGTCTGGCGCGGCAACGAATTTATCTTCGAGGTTTGGTACTGGATTGGCGATCATGATTGGCAAGAATTCTTTAATAAACTTTGGTATAAATCTGGATTAAATCATCAGCAGATTTATAGAGTTATTGGGTGTGTTGCTAGGTGCGTACAAAGAGAAGAAGACTTTGCTAAAGTTAACCGACATTAGTAATAAATAGAACCTAAAAATTTTTTCTTTAATTATGTATTTTTAACTGAGTTTTGAACCATTGGGCTAACTGCTGTCGTAACTTGCGATCGCACATCTATTGATTTGCCGGGGTCAAACAGTATCGTTAAAATAACTTCTTTCCCAGAGTTCGCCGTATAATCAGCATCTTGCTCTCTTGGAATAGGTAAATATTGCTTAACTTCCTCTAGTATTTGGTATGCCTGAGTAGCATTGATTCGGAAAGCGTTAAAAAGCTCAATTACGCCTGATATCACAACATTTTTGACATTTAAAGGCTGGATTTTTATCATAAATTAGCTCCTCAACAACATCCCGCCACCTCCACCCATTGAATCTGGGCTTGGTGGTAAACCCAATTGATAGCGCAATTTCTCAATCAAGTCATCACTTTGTGTAAACATTCCTGCACTTCTAGAACCCGTCTCCCACTCCAAAACATCAGCTTTTTTGAGCGCTGAATTGACAGACGATCGCTCATTAACAATTGCTCTCTCTACGGCTTTAAAATCAGTCATAATTTGTAAAACTTGATTGACCAAATATTCAGACTTCTGCTCAATTTTATCTAGCCTCTGCCAGATATCATCTTCTTGAAAAACCAATGGTACTGGGCGATTTTTCTGGTATTCAGTGGGTGTTAGCGTGGCATCAAAGCGGTAGAAGTCATTGGGTGAATCGGCGTATTGCGATCGCATCTGGTCAGTGCGTAACAGTGCTTCATTAAGAGCAGTGAGAATTTGATAGCGTTGTTCTAGAGTGAATGGCATATCTTTAATGAGTATTGATTTTGCGCCTTGGGACTTATTCGCCACTGGGGAAGTTATTCGCCCAATAGCTATTCTTGAGCCACCTTGTAAGCATTGCCAGCTATGGGAGCCACGGGCGATTACCGATGAAGTTGGACATTATGTTGGTGTTAGGTTGTGCATGAGTGAAAGTATGAGTCACGACTTTTCTTGCTTTAGAGTTTCCGAAACACCAACCGACACCGACACCGCCCCCCACACTCACAATCAACCCCAGGCGGAATAACATCTTTTACAGGTGTCCAGCTTAACCTCTGATAGCTAATACACGATCCACAATGCCTACTCTGGGCATCTAGCAAGCGTTTGGCGTAAAATCCATATTTCCCCCGGCTGGTAAACTCCGATTCAAAAAATGAAGTCTTGGCAGATTTTGCATAACTTCCAGCCCGCCTGATCGCCTGTTCTGGTGTCAGTTTCCCCTCTGCCAAATCTTCCCCAAAACCATGAAGGAATTTATACTGCTTCTTGAGTTGTGCCCCAATCTTGCCGTAATGTGTAGGTGTAAATTGTTTCGTTCCACCTGTACCAATGGCCGCAACCCGCAGGTGGGACTCCTTCAAACTCAGTGCCATCCGGGTTTGAAATTCGGGTATGTCGATTTTGCCTTGCGCTAAAAGTCTTGCGTGTCCCTTCAATCGCACTTCTGTGCGGGAAACCTCTTCGTCCACAAACCGCGCCACGTCAACTTGACGCACATAGCGCCCTGTTTCTGAGTCGCGGTATCTATGGGTACTTGGGTCGAATTGGTATGGCATTTAGGAAAAATTTTTCATGAGGTAGCGAAGTCTTTTCCATTAGATCCACATCAGACTGGCGGATGATAGAGAGTTCAAGCAGTTGAGCTAGGGTTCGGGGTGTCCCCTTGGGTTTGAAGGTTCGCATTTTTTAAATTGAATAGGGCGCGGGCGATCGCATTTATTGCTTGTTCTAGCGCCAGCCTTTTTGGCTCATCGCTCATATCAAAAGTTACAAGGTGTAAATGTAGTAACTCATGGACTAATGTTTCTTCGATGTTGTAAGGACGTAATGCACTAGACTGATAGTCTTCAGGCATTATCAATCTGATATCCGCACTTTTTTCGTCTAAATCCCAACGAACATGCCCGATCGCGTCAGGCATTTCTCTATGTGGAACCACCTTCACCGATATATCCCAATCTAAAAGCTTGAGGGTGCGCTGCCATTCAAGAAGGATTTGTTGCAGATTTTCTAATTTCATAACTTTTCTTAAATGTCTTATCCATGTCAATTCCCCTTTCGTTGCCGTCCTGCGGGGTAGGGTTTTGAAGGGTCTGCAAGCCGCCAGCCGTGGCAAACTTTACCCACGCCGCGCAAAACATTGTAAATATTGCTGGAGTTTAGTTGGCGATCACGGCAAAACTGAGCAACACTTTCAAACTCCACGATTTTGCCTTCTGGGGATACAAGCTTGTACTTCATGAGGCAAGTATCCTGTCAGTACTGGTAGGGTTTTCAGTCAAACTCACCTCAGCATCAATGTCAAACTGTCGTGGGAGAACTTTACCCGCTTGCAGTAGCAGCAATAGGGTACGGTGGCTGATTAGTCCTTGAGCTTGAAGGTCTTCCAATTTTCCTGTCTGTTCCGGCGTGAGTGGCATTGATAGCAAATCTTCATCCTGGGTAATGCCGCCGCCCTCAGCTTCCCCGGTGTAAGCCACCCAAAGTTCAAAAACTTGCTGCATCGCTGATTCCTTCCGCCGGGCCACGCCTTTGAGGTTGGCGCTGGTTTTGGTAGATTCCAGCACTGCCTCAGTAGCGGTCTTCTGGCGATCGCCAGAAGTCAAGAAGTCCAGCGTCATTCTATCCATTGCGGCTTCTAGGTCTTTGATGTCGTCTTTGGAAGCTGCGATCGCCACCCCGCTAGGTTCAGCAAAGAAAAAGTCCCCATCCGTCGGAATATCTAGCACCGAGTTGGGGCCAATCACCAGCGGGGGGACTTTTTTTATATCATCTACCGTTTTTATTAATCCCCTCCGCACCGGCACCGGTAAATTACACTTCCTCAGCACTTCATTTAGCTGGCTGCGTTTCTGGAAATGTTCAATGTTGAGCTTGGCAAGGTTCAGAAACGGTGCTTTAGCAGAGAATAAACCGCTTTCGGTTACGGAGTAATAAACCAGGGGAATTTCAGAAAGACTGGTTGTACCTTGTTCTACTAGCAGTAATTGCGATTCTCCGTTGGTTTCAATTATCTGAAAAACAAAATATTCACCTGGAATCAGCACGCGATAGTAAACAACTTCTTTCTCCCCATAGTCTCCATTTGGCTCTAATCGAGTTTCACGGATGGTTACTCGCGTTAATTGGGGTTTACCGTTTATCTTGGTTGTTTGCCAGTTGAGGATGTCGCGGCGATCAATGAGGACGAGGTATGGGCGGCGATCGCTTGCCAGTAAATCACCCTGAGAAGTAATGGTCGGATCTTCTGTGGGGTATTCCACCATCACCCCACACCAGCCATCCCGCAAGCAATATTGATCAACTTCGTGGAAAAATGTCCATAAATCATTGCCGCACTGGTCGATGTTGTCTTTATTTTTTACAATGCTTTTGGCAACATTACTATTGAGGCTGAAAACGCTCAGAAGCCCCGCGTAGTCTTTGATTGCAGGTTCAAAGCGATTATCAAAGGTGGTGCGACGGATGCGATCGCTCCAAGCCTGGGGCGGCTCCTTCACTTCCTTGGGAAGATAAGCCCTTTCTCGCCCCTCCAAATTATTCCAGCAATCAAGCAGTAGCAGCAGATTGCCTGAATATGCAGCAGCCGCAAGGGAAAGGGTTGAGGGTAGATTGTTGGAATTGGTGGGAGGCAAGCTACGTAATTGTTGCGGGGTTTACGTAACCAAAATTCCCTGAAGGGAACAGGTTGGAGTCGAACCAGCAAAGCTAGCATCCTCCCAGCTGTTCCTTGCGGGCGGAACAGAGAATCGAACTCTGAGCGCGACCCACGCCTAACCCAAAAGGGGTTAGCAAGGAGTCGAACCTTGACTACACCATGTTTCCGCTCATTAATTATATCAAGGGCAAAGGCAGGGTTTGATACCTACACGCAAGCGCCATCTCTTGCACGTCCCTGCTGTAGCGTCCTACAGGTCGAAGGGTACTGCGTCTACTTCCGCCACTTCGCCAAACACGATCGCCCTGTCCGCACGCAACGCATTTTGTAGGGTTTAAGCGATCGTATCTATATATTAACTTTGAACCTCTGCTGTTTCAGGGGCGCTTGTTTTTTCCAGGTAAGCTTTAGCCCCAGCAATCAGCTTTGTTTCCACTTCTGAGATATCTAAGCCTTTAAATAAGCGCTTGTAGGCTGCTAGTAGTTCTTTTCTAAGTGCCATTCCAAATTCGCTTGTGCCTTCAATGAAGGCGGAAACTGCATCAACAATGGTCGTGTCTTCTAAGCGTACCTTGTTGAAAAAGTTTTCAAGAGTTATTTGAATTCCCTTGACTGTCAAATTGGCAGAACCGGCTGACTTTCCACCCTTGGTTTTAGCGATGTCATCGGTAACTAGCTTCTGAGTTAATAGCTTTGTTGCCAGACTGCGGGAAGATTTTGGCTTGTTGAGGGGTTCTGTCGCCACAGCAGGATCGGCAGGGGTTCCATTGCCTGAGAAGGATTTAGCCCATTCTAGAATCACAGTATTGAAGGCAGATTCAGTTACCATCTGCGATCCATCTGGCATTGGGTGAATCACTTCTTTAGCTGCGCCAAGCATTTTTATTACTTCCTGCGGTGACTTTGAGGTAGCACGGTGCAAAGTTTCTAAGCTTAAGAATTTAACCTCTGTAGCGCTACTAGCTTCGGTGATTTTTTCTAAGGTTGCAACCATATCATTCGCTCCAGTTTCTTCACATTCTAAACATATTTCATAGCCTAAAAGTGGCTTTAATTTTTGAAATAGTTCTTGGCGATATTGCAGCAGAGTAAAAAGTGATGAAATACTCGCGCACCTTAAATTTAAAATAGTCTGCCCCTTAAATACTGAAATATAGGGTATCGCTTGGTTTAGCGCTTTTGCCAGTTTCGGCTCATCAAATAGCAATGAAAGTAATTGACCATTGTTAATATTCATAAAACGCAAGTATTTTTGTTCCTTTTCCCCCTTCCCTGTAAAGAGGCAACAGTGCTAGAGTTCCTTTGTCCCGGTGCTTTGAGGTATGAAAATGAACAAGGGCGAATTGGTAGATGCCATAGCAGGCAAAACTGGCGTTACCAAAAAACAAGCTGATGCGGTCTTGACTGCTGCATTGGAAGCGATTATTGAGGCAGTAGCTAATGGCGATAAAGTGACATTGGTGGGGTTTGGGAGCTTCAACCCACGGGATAGAGCGGCACGCGAAGGTCGCAACCCGAAAACCAATGAGAAGATGGAGATTGCGGCTACCAGAGTGCCTGGGTTTTCGGCTGGAAAAGCTTTTAAGGAAAAAGTCGCAGGTGGTTTTGAACCTGCTGATGTTGCAGCCTGAAGTAAAAAACAAAACGACACTTTTGTTATAGGAACTCTAAAGCATTGCGATCGCTAGCTTTCATGAGTTCCTTATCTCGCGTTTCAACTGACCAAAAATTAATAGAAATGTGGTTGCATGGTAGGCCAATTTCTACCCAAAAAGAATACCGTCGGGACGTAAATCGTTTTTTTAGCTTCATTGGCAAAAGTCTGCAAGAGTGCCAACTAGAAGATTTGCAAGACTACTCCACTGATTTAGATGGACAGGGTATCAAATCCAGTACCAAAAAACGCAAGCTGAATGTAGTCAAGTCGTTGTTTACCTTCGCCACGAAACTCAACTACACCCGCTTTAATGTGGCGGCGGCGCTGAAGATGCCCAAGGGCGATACTGCTCTTGCTGGTCGCATTCTCAAGACTTCTGAAGTACTGAAGCTGATTAATTGCCCGAAATTGTCGATTCGCGATCGCACTTTCCTGAGATTTGTTTACGCCACCGGGGTGCGAGTGAGTGAAGCTTGTAGACTAAAGTGGTCAGATTTTCAAGAACGTGACTCTGGAGAGGTGCAAGTCACGGTACTGGGCAAGGGTGAGAAGCTGCGAACGGTATTAGTGCCAATCTCTGTGTGGGTAGAGATGGAGCAACTGCACGGGCATGAACACGTATTTACTGGGGCAACAGGCAACGCCATTGACAGAGTGATGGCGCATAAGATAATTAAGAATGCAGCAGTTGAGTCTGGAGTAAATTCAAAGGTTTCTATGCACTGGCTTCGACACTGCAATGCGAGTCACGCACTAGCTAAAGGTGCATCGCTAGCGCTGGTAAGGGATTCGCTTGGTCATGCCAGTGTTGCAACGAGTGATAAATATCTCCACGCCAACCCCACTGATTCAACTTCTAACTATCTTGGCTTATGAACTATCTGCGAACCTCAGAGGCAATCATCAGCGATATCAAGCCAGGAGCTAGACTTTACGTTAGCTTGGGTGAGTATTGCTATGTAGCCAGAATCGGGTTTAACCAGGATTTCGCAGTTTACAAGGGTGGTGCTGACTGGGGGCTAGATACGGTGGCTGACCACGGGGTTAAGATAGGTGAAGCTATGGCTATCAGGTTGTTTCCTATTTGTGCTGAGATGGGTTTGAGGTATCGTTATTAGGTGATGACAGGCTCCCAAACTCCACTAAATCAGGAGCCTCGCCCACTCTGGAATCGGCGATAAAGCCCTCAATCGCATTCTCTTTTGTGCCATACATTTCGCGGATATGAGCGCAATCATCCCTGTCCCAAAAATGTTCCACTCGGCATTCTGCCCTCTGTCTTGCTCTTTCGGGCGACAAGTCAACAAAGATGCGCTCACAGGCTAGTGGCTGATAATCGAAGATGCGACGGTCTAAATGCCAGTCAACGTGTTTCATCATTTTGTCGCCAGCGCGGTTACTAACACAGAATGGTGTCACGCCGTCGCGTGAGTTCCAGATCCACTCCACCTCAGTGCCATCCTCAGCAGCATACTTCATTAGGCAGAATGCTTCTCTGTGCCGATATCCATTAGACTTCTTCATAATCCTTGCATTCGTGACACGGCCCATCCGGTTTTATAGCACACCGGAGATGAGGCGATCGCGCATTATTCTTGCAAGTGACATCGCTAATAAACCGAGGTTCTTGGCAAGCATTATTCAAGGCACTGGAAAATTCATCAATCGTGACTCCAGCCCTGCCTATCCGTCGAAACGTATCGGACATTGCCTGTATATCAGCGCTTTGACTCCTGTTTTCAGCATCTAACAATGAAGCTATGTGTCTGTGTTTCCAGTCCCAGTACGCCACCCATGCCCAAATCCCACCAAATATTAGCCCCGCGACAGCAAACCAACCACCCTGGGCAATCATGAAGATGGTGTTTTCGGTAATGGCGATCGCCCCTAAAATCGTAAACCAATCAAATTTTTTCATAATGTTGACACCCTTCGCACGGGCCACAGGGGTTGACGGTGCATCTTAAATATTGGGATTTTGCATTATATTCGCAACTAACATCACCTATTGCGTTTATTGCGTTTGGTCTTGTAGTCGCAACAAACACCTCCCTAGCTGCGTTGCCGTCGGGGTCTATTCCTTCAAAAACTGTTAAAAACTGGTCAAAGTGGCCCCTTGGGGGTAGTTCAATTTGTCCTCGCTCAAGCATCTGGCTCATTCGCTCAAAAGAAGCCAGTCTGTTAGTTCTTGGGCGGGTGGTGAAAGTGATGCGAGTTTCATCCAACGAACATGGGGACGTATTCACCTGCTGCGTATTGGGAGAAAATAGAAACCAGCCTTGTTGACCCGTTTCTTCGACCCATCCTAGTAATTCACCTTGCAGCAACATTCCACCAATTTCTACACTGTCACCTCTTCTGATGGCATCAGATGGAATCCGCGCCCTAATTGTTACTGTTGTGTGGTTGGTGGTTAAGTCACCCTCTTGTGTGACCTCGTACAGAATCAGATTAATTGACCTTTTTCCTGCCTGATGAATTTTAGCAAAATGCTCCTCTCTGTACCTGACGATAACCCAGTTTTGACTGCCATCGGGAGCGGTGCTTCTTCTGATGCGATCGCCAAGATCAAATGCCAAACGCTCAAGAAACACGGGATTGGCGCATACAACCTGGCTATGATCTAAGATTTGCTCAAAGTTCTGTCGTCCCGAAAATTCTGAGTGCCAAGAGAACCTAACGCGCCATCTCCTCTCAAAATAGCGATAACGAGCATCAATCTCTAATTGAATTTCCAGTCGTTGAGTTGCTATATTCAACAAACTTTTAATCGCGATCGTGCTGACTTCATACGTAGCATCTGACCAGAGACGCAGCGCGTAGTTATTCCCTTCAACTCTCTCAATCTGGTTCATTTCTTAATAGTTTTGACAACAAACCCTTAACTTCCCTACAACGATAACTTAGGTTTTCTAACTGGCTTTTAAGTATATCTGGGTTGTCTGTCAAGTAGTCAATTATCCCCGATCGCGTCCACTCATCGCAGCTGTGAATAACATTTAATCTCTGTTCCACAGCCTTCAAAGCATCTGCCAATTCCCGATATTTCAAGGTTTGCTGCTTCTTCCCCCACTTCTCCAGCCAGGGACGAGGCAGGCTATCAGGATCGCGCCCCAGGATGTAAACCTGCTCTAGGAAATCGATTTTATCTTCCCAGTTACCCTTGAGTCTCCAGCCCTCACACTTCCTGGAAAATTTTTCATAAACGATCAAATGGATTTTGAACTTATCCCAAAGCTTTTGTCTGTGGGTGCGATCGTATCCCACAAGGTAATCACATCCTGGAACTGCGATAATATTCAAAAAGTGCGAAGGTATAGGGATACGCCGTCGGTTTAAGTACTCACAGATATCGCGCCACAGCCTCACATCTTCATAAGTTATGGGCGCGTCCCATCCGTCGATTAGTGCTTTGCAAAACCTCAGCCCATCGTCAACATCTAAGCAGTTGTCTGGTAGGTTGTTGTAGGACAAGCGATCGCCAGCCTCATCGTAAATAATATAGCCCCAGTGCATATCATGTTGAGTCCTGCTCCCTCCTCCGGCGTAAATACAAATCTGGCGGTTTTGGTAGGGTGAGCAGCAGCAAAAATTATGGGCATCTTCAATCCGTTGTGGCGGAAATTCAGGCATGAAAAACCCCCACGAAAAAACACAACCTTTGCATTACGGGAATTCCAGGATACAAGTAATTTTATTTTGCAATATCTTTTTGCAATGCCGAAAAAAATCGACTGGGAGGAAATTAGAAAATACTGGCAGCAAACTGGAGCGTCGAGCAGTGCGATCGCCTCTCGTTTTGAAGTGAGTAAGCGCTCTGTAGATGACCGCATCCCCCAATGGCGGACGACTGAAAAACCAACAACTAACGTTGTTCAGTTACAGCCAAAACCCAAAGTCCAAAATCCCAGACTAGACTTTAGACGACGCGACGGTGAACCAATTGACGATCTGTTTGCTGTGGAAGCTGCGATTGCTCACCTTCATGATGCACTTCCGGCAGCCGAAGATAAATCTAAAGGCGGGATGGCTGGGGCGATCGCACGACTAATCGAACTGAAGCGCAAATTAAAGCCTGAGACGGTCGCTGATTTGGTCGAACGCGTGATTGAGCTTGATATCGGCCCTGAAGAATTTTTGATTGAGTTGAATAATGCGTGGCAAAAAAGAGCGTAAGCATTAGACAGCAGTGGGAGCAAGCTGCTGTTAACGCAGCTGCATCGCAGACAGTCAAGATAACGCTCTCTTTGTCAGACTTTGTGCGAGAAAGCTGGGAAGTTTTGGAACCCAGCACAGATTTGCTTTGGAATTGGCATATTGATGCTATGTGCTGGCATATCCAAGAAACCCTGCTTGACTGGTTTAAGCACAAACAAAATCCTCATTACTCGCAACGAATCCAAAACCTTTTAATCAATGTCCCGCCAGGGAGTTTAAAAAGTCGGGTGGTATCTGTTTGTACACCTGCTTGGTTTTGGACGATTTGCCCTTCCTGGAGAGCTATTTTCCTTTCAGCTAATCCCCGCGTGGCTTTGCGAGATAGCGTTTATTGCCGGGATGTGGTTGAGAGCGATTGGTATCAGAAGCGCTTTTCACCGGACTGGAAGTTGCGAGATGACAATAATTCCAAAACAAGTTTTTGGAACACAAAGGGCGGTGTACGCAGTGCTTTTGGCTTCAACAGCCGGATCACAGGCGATCGCGGGGATTGCCTTCTCTGGGATGATCCACACGACGCCCAAGAGGTTAATTCTGAGCTTATCAGGCAAGGAGTTATTGATCGCTGGGATAGCGCTATTCGCAACCGGGTCAACGATTTAAAGTCATCCGTGCGGATTGGCATCATGCAACGCTTACACGAACAGGATTTATCAGGTCACGTTCTGAAGCAAGGCAGATGGCAACATTTGTGCATCCCCCAAGAATTTGAAACTCAACTTTCCCCCACGGCGTTGGGCTGGGTTGATCCTAGAACAGAATCAGGGGAGTTGATGTTTCCAGAACGCTTCTCAAAGGAGGTATTACAAGAGGAAAAAACAGCACTCGGTTCCTATGGCTATGCCGGACAGCACCAGCAAAGACCCGCACCTGCTGACGGCGGACACTTCAAGCGCTCCTGGTGGAAGTATTACCTGGTTGCGCCGGATGATTTCGAGCTAATCATCCAATCATGGGACTGCACTTTCAAGGAAACCAAAAAATCAGATTTCGTCGTTGGGCAAGTTTGGGGTAAACGTGGGGGACAGTTTTACCTGCTTGACCAGGTACGCGATCGCATGGATTTCCCCACCACGTTAGCAGCAATCCGCGCCCTCTCAGCAAAATATCCCAATTCCACCGCAAAGCTGGTTGAAGATAAAGCCAACGGGCCAGCTGTGATTAGTTCGCTGGAGCGGGAAATACCTGGAATTATCGCCATTGAGCCAGAAGGCGGGAAACTAGTTCGGGCGGTGGCGATCGCCCCCTTCGTGGAAGCCGGCAATGTGTTTCTCCCCGATCCCAGCATCGCCTCATGGGTGGGTGACTTTGTGCAAGAATTTAGCACCTTCCCTAATGGTAGCAATGATGACCAGTGCCTTGTCGCTGGGACGATGATCGCAACTTTGTATGGTGATAAGCCGATTGAAGATATCATTTCAGGCGATCTAGTTATCACTCATCTAGGCATTCGTCGTGTTTTATGGGCAGGAAAAACGGGAGTTAAACCAGTTATCGAAAGGGCTGGAATGATTGGTACATCTAACCATCCGGTCTTTTCTTGGGGCGATAATTTTGTTAAAATGGATAGTATCACACAAGCATCCAAACTAAGTAAAATAAATATATGCGACTTGACCCGACATCACCTCCTGAGTCTGTTGAGTTCAATGGTGTCACTTACAGACTCATGGGAGCAAAGCGCAGATACTATCTCTCTCAGTCAAAATCTAATCAAGGAAGGAAGGGCGCTAAAGGCTTGCACGTTGCTATTTGGGAGTTTTGTAGCGGGCAAGCAGTTCCAAAAGGCTGGGTTGTTCACCATAAGGATGGTGACACATTTAACAATGACTTTTCTAATCTTGAGTGTTTATCAAGGGAGCAACATCATAAACTCCATCCTCTCAAGAACCCAGAAAAACAAAGTCAACATTTGCAAAAAATCAGAGGACTTGCTACAGAGTGGCATAAATCACCAGAAGGCAGAGAATGGCATCGACAACATTCAAAAGCGATCGCCGAAGCACAGAAACCCAAGGAAATTACTTGCGTATTTTGCGGCAAGGTTTTTATGTCGAAGAAAACCGATGCTAAATACTGCCGCGCTCAGTGTGGATACAAGCACAGAAAGGCTCAAGGGCTTTACAGGGTCGAGCGAGAGTGCATCAAATGCGGAAAATTATTTATTACAGACCTTCCTATTAACCCAGCAAGAGTTACCAAAACTTGCAGCAAATCTTGTGCTATGTCAGGAAAACGAAAACCAAGAAGTGTACAACCTGGAAGTTGAAGAAGCGCATACGTATTACGCCAACGGCATCCTGGTTCATAACTGTGACTCAACTAGTCAAGCAATTAACTGGCTAGCAAGTAAAGTTACTTACTGGGCGGTTAGTCATGACAATACCTGGGGTTCATGAAGTAAATATCAATTTTCAGTACTGCTGCTCATGACTGTATTACTTGCCACCAAATAACCTGATTAATATATTTGGTTACGAAATATGCGGTCATCTGTTGTTAATGAAAGAAATACACTTGCCGAAGCGAATAAAAAATTGGTTCACAAAGTTGTACACCGGATGTCTCAAGTGTGCCGCGAACCTTATGATGATTTATTCCAATTGGGTTACATTGGGCTTTTGAAAGCAGCCGATCGCTTCGATCCCAGCACAGGATATGCCTTTAGTTCCTTCGCTTTGCCCTATATTCAAGGAGAAATTCAGCACTTTCTACGCGACCAATGGCAATCAGTAAAGTTGCCACGTACTGCTATTGAAACTAAAGCAAAAGTTAGGCGATTGCAGAGACATTTGGCAAAGCTTGGCAGGGATATAGATGCTTCACAAATCGCTTGGGGATTAGGTATAAGCGAAGAAAAATGGAGGGAGATAGAAGCACTTGATAGCAATGTAACTATCAGTTTAGATGAGCTTTTGCATGAGCCTATGCAAGCTGATGATGATGAAGTTGATGATAGGGTTGTCCTGAAACACTTGAATAAGCTGCCTGTCTTACAGCGAACTGCCATTGTTGAAAAATTTTTCAGCAATGTTTCCATTGCTGACATTGCCAAACGTCAAAAGGCAAATCCTGAAAAAATCAAGGCTTATATTAACCTTGGGCTAGTTAAATTACGAATATCTTTATCACAAGAAGAACTATGAATTTATTAGAATTAGCTATTAATATTAATGAGGCTTTTGATAAATCAAAGGAGCTTTATAAAACTGGGATTAATGAGTTGCAGCAAGCGCTATTATGCGATAAACAAGCTGGGGATTTATTGATTCAAGTAAAAGCTGAATTACCTTATGGTCAATTCACTACCTGGGTGGAGGAAAACTGCCGTTTTACGATGCGTCACGCCCAATTTTTGATGAAGATTTCTAGGGAATGGCATCGGATAATTAAACAGTGGGACGAGCTAAGAAACGAAACGCGTTTCGCTTCTGATTCACCATTACCTTCACTTAGGGTTGCGATCGCCCTTGCAGCCGCCGAACCAAAGTCAGAAGCGCCGCCACCGTCGCCAGTTGAAAGGTATAAGGTAGCACTCCCGTCACACCCGTGCTACGGAGAGACAGTTGAAGTTAAGGAGGAGTTGAGCAAGGGTGATGTCATACTTTGCAAGACTTCCAAGGGTGAAATTCCCTTCCTCAAAAAAGAGTTGGTTGCTGAGTCTCAACCTCTAGAGCCAATCAATGCTGAGATTATTGATGTGGAAGTGACTGATATTTCTGAGCAGTTGAAGGAGGCGATCGCGCTTATCATTGAATATCTGCCAGAAGATAAGTTAAAAACTGTTTTAGCTGCATCTTTAAGTATTGGTAAAGACCACTTACCAAGTGATGCTCAGAGTACAGCTGCTAAATTAATCGGGGGGCAGGAAATACCTGTTTTAAGTCAAGGCTAGCAACTTGTTTTGTTACCTGCCAGCCAGCTTCACGCCCAATTTTTCCTGTTTTTATAAAAGCGAAACCCATGCAAATGAAAGTATCGCTGTCATACGTCGTTTTTGGGGAAACTCCCGTTAATATCTTGACTAAAGATGTGGGTAGCACCCACTCAAACTTGACTGCTTTCTCCAGTTCCTCGTAATTAGCTAATGGTGACGAATTCCTTGTATAGGTGTAAGACATCATTTTTTCCATTAGCTCCGCCATAACGTTAATGGCGCTCATTCCATCGTCATCAAACTCAATATCCAGTCTTGGTTTCTCCAACTTGTCCAGTTTGTCAACTGGTAACACTTCAGGCGACTTGACAAAATTTTCAATCGTGCCTCCTGAATTTATATGCTTGTCCAGTTCGTCAAGTACCAGTAAATCGTCTTGTGTTATCTTGCCTCGTCTTGCGGGTTTAATTTTTAAATCCTTAAGTCTGTCATATATAGCCTGTCGTGATTTCAGCCCATAGCGATGCAAAAGCGTGTTGATGTCAATTAGATTGTCCATGTTGTCAATTCGAGTGCTGGACAAATTATCCCCGAAACGCAAAAATAAATAAATAGCGAATATTAGATTAAATTCATGAGACGGCGATGCAAGAGGAGTAATCGAGATGACAGTATTTGGCGATTAAGATATGGAAATCAAGCAAAGTACAAAGAGATGTGCCAGTCAGCGCATAGAAAAACTCATAATCTCTGCTGCGTTTGCCTAACCAGAAAAAGCACCCAAATTCATCATGCTTGCTACGGTAATGACATTGCTGGAAAATCCATCTTCCCTGTGTGCCAACATTGTCATTATTACGTCTGCCACCATAAAGCCAACTGGATCAGATGCTCTAAAAATCCGGTATGGGAGAACAAAAACACAGAAGAGTTTATTCAAATACTGCGATCGGGGCACGAGTCGCTCGTTAATGAGACAGCCCCCATTTTTGAGTCAAAAAAGAAAATGAAAATTTACCTTCAAAGCATTCAGACTGCTTTTGAAGTTTACCTTCAAAGCCTTGAGATTAGCTCGATTCGACTCAAAGCAGCAATTACATTAAAAGAAGCGGCAATGATTTCTAATTTGTCTACTGGGTTCCTCAGCGAACATTTAAAATCTGGGGAGTTGCAAGGGCAAAAAATAGGTAAAGGCTGGAAAATTCGCCCATCTGATTTAGAAACATTTATAGATGCGCTTTTCAACCCATGATTGACACTTAACTCTTGCGCTATTAGCATAAAGAGCGAGCGCAATTAATATTTGAAATTTAAATTACCTTGTCTTTTGGAATAGGTACGGGTGTTCATGGACACCCGTTTTTTGTAAGATTTTATGATTAATCTTTGCGTCTCCTCGTAAGGTGGCTTGCTGCCACCTTTTTATTGGCAATCGGGAACTCAGTTTACTGACAACTGATAACTGATAACTGATATGTTAAAACTCCCCTTTAAGACTTCCCCCCAAGAATTTGAAAAAGCTACCGTCGGTAACGCCGAAATTGGTGAATTGGAATTGCCAAAGTATGGTGATATTAGTCCTAATGAGCGCCTATTTATCAAAGCAGCTAACTTAACAGATATTCGCATTGCTGCCGTGAAATTAGCGAAAGATATCGCTGTTAAATCAGGCAATAAAGTAATTGATATTTACAATGCTCTAACTCAAGGCGATAGCGAGTCACTGGCAGAGTATTTAGAAGAGTTTGTGACCTTCCAAGATTTGCTAGAGGAAAACTCTTCCGCCCGTAACTTAGTACTGGCTACTGCCGTAATTCAACGATTAGTGCCTGATTGGAAGCTTGAGAACACTGGCGATCCAAATCAAATTCATCCGCAATTACTGAATTTGGTAATCGAATTCGCTAAAAATGAGGAAGCCGGCTGGCCCACAGAGGCAGCTTCAATCGCCGAAGAAGATTTGGGAAACTCGACACCGACTCAAGAGATCCCGACTGGACAGAAATCTACTGGCGATGCCGAAGATACTGGCCGCAAGAAGAAAGATTCAGCGAAACAAGATTTGGCAACCAGCCAACCTGGGTAATTTTACAAGCGCTGCACTATGGCGCGAAACTGCACCGTGAGGAGTTACACCTTGCTGAATTGGGTATAGCCACCCTCACATCGTGCTTTGTAAATAGCAACCGCGATCCGAAGTCGGAAGCCGCAAAACCTTCTGACTTTTTCTACTTCACTCCTGCTGAGGATGAGGGAGAAAGGATTTCCAGCGTTGCTGCTAATGCCTTCTTTGCATTGGCTGATGCGGGATTGTTGCCTGGATGGTGTGTGGCGATCGCACCTGTGGACAAACTCGCCAAATCCCGCAATAGCGATCCTTGCACGCCCCTTGTGTGGATTGGTGAAGGGTTGGTACTATTACAGCCAATTGTTGATGATGGCTTGGTACGGTTCCCTCTAGGGTTTGTTGATGGTGTGAGTGGGGCGATCGCTACAAATGGCGGCGTTGTGAAGGTTCCAGTATTGGGTGAAGCGTGGGTGCTGGATGGGGAGTTTGCGCTTACCTGATTCGGCAGACAGTGCTTGCCGAATTTAACCTCATGAAAAGTTTTTCACGAGCGTGATAATCAGCTTGTTTTTGTGTAACAGCAAACGATTAAAACTCTGTCACCTGTTAGGTCTTTCACTAATATTCTTGCTGACAGAACGTATTCAAAATCAAGCATTGCTTTAGCGGCTGCATTTGCTTCATTCAAGTCGTTATATTCTGAGTTGTCACTTGTGTGTTGCCAACCTAAATTAGAATTCAAATCGCCCACAGCTTGGCAATATATCTCTAGGCAATAAGTTGTTGCTGGTTCTTTCATTGGTTGCTCGAAGCGTTTACTTGTTGAGAGTGATCGTCTAAGTATAAGGGAACCCATTGTTTGATGTAATGCGATCGCAATCATGGGTACTCTTGGTTCCGCTTCAATTAAATTAAACCTGGATCGTTCCCAATTTGACAGCGACTTGAAGAAGTTGCAATCGACTGATGCAGGTCAAATTGTATATCGCATCAAGCTGGACACCAAAGACTTTGAGCGACAAATCAAGGGATTGCGAATTCAGCAACCTATCCTCATTCCCCTTGAAATAGACACAAAAACTTTTGATCAGCAGATTAAGAAGCTGTCAACTAGTATTGACCCCATCAAAATTGACCTAGCACCCAACGTCAAAGATTTCCAAGAAAAGCTGCGACGGTTGTCAAATATTTCGCCCATCACAATTGACATTAAAGTTGACGAAGCCAAGGTAAAACAGCAGTTTGAGCAAGTTGGTAAGTATGCTGCTGAGGGTTTTGCTCAGGGGTTCTCAGGTGTTGAGGGTGCGGGTAAGTCGGCTATTGATTCGATGGTGCGATCAGTCAATAGGCAATTGGGAATTCAGTCGCCGTCGAAGGTTTTCAAAGAGATTGGTAAGTATGCTGCTGCGGGATTAATGCAGGGTTTAGATGCCATCAACCCAAGCCAAATCCAAGGAAAGATTGATGGGGTTGTCAGTCAATTTGACCGCATCAAAAACTACGATTTTGGTAGTGGAAATATTAGCGATCGCATCGCCAAACCATTTAAAAGCATTGAATCAATCATCCTCGCACCTTTCAAGGGTATTGAGTCAGTCATTCTCGCACCTTTCAAGGGTATTGAGTCGGTAATCCTTGCGCCTTTTAAAGGTATTAGGTCAGCTATCCTTGCTCCTTTTGATGGTGTTAAATCCATAATTAATTCTGTTTTCTCTGGATTGCAAAATCTTTCCGTCAGCGTCAATTCAGCACAAGTTAACGAGCAATTTAGGGGAATTGGGAAAAGTGCGGCTCAGGGCTTTGCCCAAGGGTTTGCAGAAGCCGAAAGTTCAGGAGAATCGGTAATCAATTCTCTTGTATCGGCAGTCAGGAGACAGCTAGGAATTCAGTCGCCGTCAAAAGTATTTCGAGAGATTGGTAAGTATGCGATCGCGGGATTGATGCAGGGATTGGATTCAGTTGATACTCGTGCGATCGTCAATAAAATTACTTCAGAGTTTAGAGCGATCAATCTCAGCGCCGAAGTTAGATTAGTGGCTGATACCAAGGGCTTGCAACGACAGATAACGGGTGGGCTTGTTGCAACTGTAAGCGTTGAGGTTAGTGGTAATTCCACAAGCAAGTTGAGTGATTCTATTGCTGATGCCGTTGCTCATGCCGTCAAAAAAACTTCATCCAAGGGGTTATTTGGCGGCATTTTAGATATGGTGGCAGCGCCTTTCAAGCTTGCTAGCGGAGCAATGCTTTCGGTCGTAACCCTGCCGTTCAAGGCGCTGGGTGCTGGCTTAGGTCATACTTTTGAAGGCTTGTTTTTAGGCGCTGGATTACCGCTAGGAGAGAGCTTAGGCGCGGGTATTGCCAAAGGAGTTAACAAGGCTTTAAAAGGTAAATTTAACGCTAATCTGAGCCAAATTGGCATAAACTTGACTGATTTATCTAAGGCGGATTGGAATCTAGCTAAAGCTATTGATGCCTTATTTATCGAAGGCAATCCCATAGGAAAAGCTAGAAACGCTGTCAAAGAACTTCGAGATGTATTTGCAGATTTAAAAACACTTGTAGCGCCAGGGACGATAGAGAAAGTTGTAGAGTTTGGAAAACTTAGCTCCGCAGGGCCTAGAGAATTTAAAAAGCAGTACGTAGCGGCAGCAAAGAAAGCCAAAGAACAGGGTAGAGAGCTAACTCCAGAACAATTCACTGAAGAACTTAAGCCAAAAGCTGAATTTAAAGCAGTGGGGACAGCAATCAAGCTAGCTGCAATTCCCCTTGGTTTCAAAAACAAGGTAATGAGTTTTGAAGCCCAACGTCAGATTGAAACCAGATCGCAGAAGATAAAAGTTCCTGAAATCTCAGAGCCAACTGTAACGCTAGTCACTGGCGGATTTCAGAAGCAAAGAGGTAGAGGTGCGTATGAAATTGCTGAACTAGCAAAGAATGTTTTACCTAATTCCCGTGTCATCGCAATTCCCAATACTTACACAGACAGGAAAGCGACTGACACGCATAGCGAATTACTGAATTTTATTAAATCTTTAGGGGGCGATGTGCCGCCGGGATTGCTTGATACTATTCAGAATACCGAAAAACTTGTGGGGACGGCGGCTCATGGCTACAATCCAGATGCGATTAGAATAGCAGCTTACGCACGAGCCGTTCAGCGCAAATATCCCGATAAGCCTGTCAACGCTGTTACCTTTTCAGGTGGGACTTACCCGCTAGAGCAAGCTATTCAGTTTGATACCGATGCTGGGGGAAAAGCAAAAGGCATAGGATTAGGGGCTGGGCTTTATGGGCTGACAGGAAGGCACAACCCCAACTACAGAGCAATGATTGGGGAGCAAGATCCATTAGGCTTTCCCTTTCAATTACTGAAGCCCACAAAAAATACAACCATCATTCCTAACTTTGCCGATGTCCAGTCAATGGATGTGCATAATCCCAAAAGATATTTTGCCAATCCATCTGTTCAAGGTGCAATGTCCGAAATGTTTACAGGGTTTGTGGCACCACAAGGAACGGTAAAGGCTCAGGAGGATATATTCTCTTTAACTAATCGGAAAGTAGCTGCAAACAAGCATACAGCTAGGCTGAATAGATTTATTGCCGATCCGACTTCAGTGCCATCTAATAAGGTTGATGAATCATTTGGCGAATTAGCTGATTTTTTAACTAAAAATAAATCTTCTTTCGGAAATGCGCCAAACAGTTCAATACCAGTAGAGAAAGATCCGCATCTAAGGACAATACCTCAATTGATGGCATCAGGAGATAATCTAGCTCTTGATGCTCAACAGTTTTACGATCAAGCTAAAAAGGTATTATCAAAAGCAGCTGCTATTCTTGCAAAACCTCTGGGTATAAGCGAGACGCAGCTAAATAGTTACGAACCAGAACAGCAACTTAAAGTTGTTAGAGCTATTTCTAAAGTAAAATCAGAAGCGCCTGGATTGGATAGAACCGTTGCTAGGCTCCAAGGCGCTCCAGATGATTCGGACTATTCTTTTTACACAAGAGATTCAACAGTTGCCACCAAGCGGACAGAGGATTTTAAGGGATTGATCAATTATCTACGATCCCAAGTACTTACCGACTTGCCAGCAGATATTGATGAACTTGCCAAAGAATATCTAAAGTATCTTGAAGAACTTCAGGGAGCAATAGTCAAGCTCGTTACAAATGGTGAGGCGATCGCACCTGAAATACTTGCTCAAAAAGATAAATTAAATCTGCTATCTTTTGATCCAATCAAAACAAGCGCATCAGATCAGCCATCAACGACCGATCAAAAAACCTCAAGTCCCCTTCTTGTTAGCAAGGATTTACAAGGATTACCAATAGCCAGAGATTTAAAGCTACCCGCTACAGGCATCGATTTAGCCCCAAAACCTCAGCCTTTAATAGGGTCAAGCCCAATCTCTACGTTGCAGCCAGAAGGCAAGGCGAAGATTATCGAAGAGGGATTCAAAAAATATTCTGAAACTTTTAAAAATCAAGTACAAGCTTCTCAAGAAATCGGCGATTTCACTGAAGTCAATAAACAAATTCAGGATTTTATAAAATACGCAGCGAGAGCGAAAAAAGAGTTAGAGGAAATTCGCCAATTACTAATCAGCAATGGAGAAATAGAAAAATCTGATAGTCATAATTCTGCTTCTAGAGCAAAAAAAACTATCACGAATCAAACCAAAAAAATACAACAAGAGCTTGGTAAGTCGGGTAATTCAGTTGATTTGGTGAGTGGTGTAGACAGAGAGTTGGCGCTACTCGAAAAAGAAGGAATGTCGATTGGGACAAACCTATCTAAAGGCATAGCTTTGGGTGTTCAGCAATCTGCCCCTCTTGCGATTGAGTCAGCAGAGCGGATGGCTCTTAATATCATAGAAACGACTAAAGAAACCTTTGGCATTCATTCTCCATCAAAAGAATTTGAGCAGATTGGAGAACATATTGGAGAAGGCTTCGAGATTGGTATCAAAAGCTCGATGCAAGAAGCAAATGAAGAATTGCTGAGACTCGTTAACTCCTCAGTAGACGAAGCCAAGAAATTGTCGCTTCCAATTCCACCGCCTCCACCAGGGTTTAACTTACCAATTGGCACTAAGTCAGCGCTGCCAACTCCACCGCCTCCACCAGGGTTTAGTTTACCAATTAGCACTAAGTCAGCGCTGCCAACTCCACCGCCACCGCCTAATTTCTATCAACTTCTTAAGTATGCAAATTCTAAAATACCATTTACTCAAATACCTCTTCCAGCAGTAGGTTTTACGACAAATCAACCCATTGGTAAATCGTCAGCGCTACCAATTCCACCGCCTCCACCAGGGTTTAACTTACCAATCGGTAAGCCTTCAGCGCTGCCAACTCCACCGCCTCCACCAGGGTTTAACTTACCAATCAGTAAATCGTCAGCGCTACCAACTCCACCGCCTCCACCAGGGTTTAACCAACCCATTGGTAAGCCTTCAGCGCTGCCAATTCCACCGCCACAACCAGGGTTTAACCAACCCATTGGTAAGCCTTCAGCACTGCCAATTCCACCGCCACAACCAGGGTTTAACCAACCCATTGGTAAGCCTTCAGCACTACCAACTCCACCGCCTCCACCAGGGTTTAACAGACCCATTGGTAAGCCTTCAGCGCTGCCAACTCCACCGCCACAACCAAAGTCTACTTCGCCTACCAGCCCATCAGTACCGTCACCACTGACTAGTCAAAAATCTAACTCGGCAGATCCAAATCGAGGCATAGGTGCGTTCTTTTCTGGGCTGAAGATAGGAAAAGATGGTAGAGATACTGGCGCCGTAGCTTTCGCTAATATCTTCAAGAATATTAAAAATCAAGCTGAAGAATCTTTCCCAATACTTAAAAACTTCAGTGGGCTTTTGTCTTCACTTTTCAAAGGGTTTTTGGCTTTCCAGGGTGGGATAATCCTGCAAAGTATTTTAAGTAAGTTATCAGCAGATGCGTTCAAAGCATTCGTTGAACTTGACAGGTTAAAGACTGCGCTCAACTTTGCATCGGGGGGCAGTGCGGGAGGCGCTCAAAATCTGGCATTTGTGAGGAAGACGGTTGATGATTTAAGAGTCCCCCTCAAAGCCTCAGCCGAAGGCTTCACGCAGTTAGCAGCAGCCTCAAGAAATTCGGCATTGGAAGGGAAAGGGACTCGTGAGTTGTTCTTGGGAATCTCGCAAGCTAGTACGGTACTCAGCTTGTCAGCAGAAGACACCCAAGGGTCAATCTTGGCTTTGAGCCAGATGATCTCAAAGGGCAAGGTCAGTGCAGAGGAGCTTAGATGTTACGATTCTAACACCGAAGTACTGACACTTAGAGGATGGGTTCATTGGGATGAAGTAAGCGATCGCGATTTGTTTGCTTCTCAAAATCTGGAGACTGGAGAAATTGAATTTCAATTGCCAATTCGGACAGTAAGGTATCGATACACTGGCTTAATGCTTCGTGTGAATTCAAAAGAAATCGATTTACTGGTGACTCCCGATCACCGAATGGTTGTAAGAGCAGTCAATGATACTGAGTTCAAGATAGTCAAAGCCAAAGATTTAGGAAATCAACCATATTTTTATTTAACTGACTTCGACAGTGATGCAGAAGTGCTGGTAAATCCGTCAAGTCTAGAATGGGTTGAATTTGACGATGAGGTATTTTGTGTAGAAGTTCCGTTTACTACACTTTACGTCCGCAGATCGGGTAAAACCTGCTGGTCTGGTAACAGCCAGCTAGGTGAGCGATTGCCCGGTGCAATGGGTATTGCAGCGCGGGCAATGGGTGTTACAGAGGCAGAGTTTACCCGCCTCTTGGACACCGGCAGCATTTTATCTCAGGATTTCTTGCCGCGTTTTGCACGTCAGTTGCAGTCCGAATTTGGCGATGCTGCCAAGGATGCCTCTGGTAATGCCCAAAGTGCCATATTTGGGGTACAAAACGCTTTTTTAAGCTTACAACAGGGCATTGGTGAGGGCGTTGCACCAGCTGCAATCACAGGCTTGAATGCTTTGTCTGCTGTTCTTGAGGGAGTAGCTAAAGTTGGGAAAGAAATAGCGATAATAATTGCTGCTGTTTCTACGGCTTTGCTTGTTAATTTGGGTAAAGCCTTATGGACAATAATTGGAGAGTTGGTTCTTACCAAAGTCGCTGGAGTATCTTTAGGAAGTACTTTTTCTCAACTAGCTAGTACTATCAATAATTCATTCTCAGTCAAACTGACATCTGGTATCTTTGCAGTCTTGGAAGTAGTTAATCTCCTGAATGATGCCGTCAATACTGACCTAGTAAAATCATTTAACGAGGCAGCTAAGGCAGCTAAGGAAACAGCAGAAGAAGCCGCAAACGCATACAAAAAAACTAGCAAGCCAGAATCCTCAAATGGTTTTGGTAAATTGGCAGACGATTTTTTAATTAGCCCCATCAGAAATAATGCACAGAAATTACAAAGCAATCCTGTAACCTCAGCTTTGTCTGCCGTGGCTGCTAGTTATGTACCAGGAGGAGCCATAGCGCTTAAGGGAGCAAGTAAACTCCAGACTTTTGGAGAGCTAGAGCGCGATACAACAATTAAAGATATTAACGATCTCTCAGATGAAACTAAGAATTTTTTGGCTGCGGCTGGTGTGCGATTGCAGTCTGTAAAAAACCGTACTGGTAAAACAGGACAATTACCAAAAGTTGATGCAGAGCTTTTAAATGCCGAACAGCAACGCCAAATTACTCAAGCTCAAATCAAACGGGATTTTACGGATAAGGGTTTAGCTATACCTGCCGAATTCAGACTAAAACGAGAAGCTCAAGATGAGCAAATCAAAAAGCTTAATGACAAGCGTACAGAAATCGCCAAGCCTGTGATGCTGGATTCAACGAAAACAGACCAGTATGTTAACAGCATTAAATCACTACTAGAGGCTCTTGACGATCCCAAATTCACTAAAACGCTGGGAGGGGTAGAGGCAGTAGAAAAACTCAAAACCAAGCTGAAAGAAGCAGCAGTTCCACTCAAAGAATTTAAAGCTCAACAAGATGAAACTCTAGCCTCATTCCGAGTTGACCCAATCAGGGCATTTACTCAAGCACTGCGAGGGTTGAACTTGGCACTGGCTGAGGGTCAAGAGAGGAACGAGCAAAAGCTTGCAGACCGGAAACTTACAAATACAAAAGTTGCGATCGCTGGATTCAGTACTAACAAACTCGCAGCCAGACAACTCGCTTTGTCAAATGCCGATGATGAAAGAAAAATTGCTGCGGATAATGCTGTTAGTCAACAATCTACCGTTACAGCACTTGAAACTGAAGTTAACAAACCAGAACTGCAACCTACTCTACAAAGATTGGGAGTAGCACCAAATTCGTCAGCTGCCAAAATTGATGATGTACTGAAGAATACCTCAGATGATGCTGACAAAGGGATACTAGAAAAACTTAAAACTTTCGCAGAATCAAAGCTCAAGTTGTCTCAAACAAAACAGGCTGCTGATGATGCCCAACAACGCCTCAGTCAACAGGTTCAAGATAATTCCCTCTTCAGCATTGATGATAGTGCAGCCAATTCTCGCGCTGCCACTCAAAAAGCAGAAAACCAGAAGATTACTGGCATTAAGCGATCGCTCGAAGCTAAAGTTTTAGTCGAAGAAGTCGCCAACGAGAAAATCGCTAGAATTCAGCTTGCTAGTACGCAAAGTCAACAGAAAAGTCTTAATCAGCAGTTACAAGCACTTCATATTTATCACGATCAAGGTGCAATCAGCGCTGAGAAATTCGCAGAAAAAGAGCGTGAACTCACCACCGAGCAAACTAACTTAGAAAAGCAAGAGTCCGAAAACAGGCTGGCTGTGCAATCGGCAGTGTTGGCGCGTCGGCTCAAAGAAATTGAGTTTTTCAATAAAAAAGCTGAGACGTTGACGGCTACAAAGCAGGCAGACAGCACTCGTACTGCCAAGGAAAAATTACTCTCAAGCGGTTTGACCCCACAGGCTCAAGACCGATTCTCACTCGACCAAACCAAAATTGATGCTACTGCTGCAAGCGATCGCGTCAAGTCAATCCAAGTCCGTATCGCCCAAAATAAACAGCTGTATAAGGAAGGGTCTAAGGATGCACGCGAATTCATGTTGGAGCAATACGCTCTAAATCAAGAATTAGCACAAGCTAACTTGGCAGTAGTTGATCAGAAAATTACGGCTGAGGAGAAATACCGCGAAGCGGTCGAACACGCCATTGGGCGCATTATGCAAGCTGAGGAAAATCGCTTTAAATCCCTCACTTCACAGCTAGATTTTCAAAAAGCTTCTCTTGATTTATACAACCAAAGCCTAGAACGTACTGGCAAGCTTGAAGAGAGTCGATATAACTTAGCTAAAGCCTTGACTGACGCGGGTGTTGCCCCACTGGAGACGAAACGCGATAACGCTAACCGTGCCCTAGACCTCAGTCGCAAACTCAAAGATGACAACCTTGACCCTGGCGTGAGAAGCGTTGTTAGTTCTCAGCTTTCACAGATGGGTTTTGGTACAAATGAACTGGCTATTTTAGCCCAGCGCAATCGAATTGAAGATGAAATTGCAGCCAAGAAACTTGAGAGCCTAAAGTTAGAGCAAGAGTATCAAAGGAAGGCTTTAGCGCTTGATTTGCAACGTCAACGGATCGCGGCTGAAACTGCTGTTTATGATGCTGAATCAGCAAAATTAACTGCTGCTAAATCCAAATTGGATGCAGAAGGGGCGATGCGAATTGCCCAAATAAAGAAAGATCCACAAGCTATAGAGTCGGCAAAAGTGGGATTGGAGATAGCGAACCGTGAAATCTCCCTTAGTGATAAGCGACTTGATAATGCTCAAAAAAATCTTGGCATTCAGGATGAATTAGCCAGGAACGCGACAATGGCGCAAAAGACAACCCAGCAGACCGCCATCGACCAACAGCTAGCAGCAGATAAAACGAGAAAGCAAGGCGAGGGTATAGAGAAGGCGGAGGCTGCTGCTCCCAAGGATGCAGGGGGCAAGGGGACTGAGGACAAGGGTAAAGGTTCTCGTCGTCGGGGAGGCAGAATTGGTGAAACTTTTGTCCAAAATGGACGAACGATTCAAGACGGAGTTGATATAACCAACCACCAAGAGACTTTTTCAGATAAAACTATAGTCAAAAACGGGCGGACAATTAAGAACGGTGTTGATATAACCGACCACCAAGAAGATGTAGCTCCCCAAGGGACATCCAATGGTAGCTTTGAATTACCACAAAGGATCGAAGTCAACCAGTTACCTGAACTAAATCGTAAGCCGGGAGAGGATTTATTTGGGGCTTACGGGCGGTATAACGACAGCCTAAAACTCAAAGGTAAATCAGTCGATATGCCACCTACTGATATGGTTACAGGTGTTCTCAACAAAGCAGGCATCCAGAACGTGAGTGATTCTGGTTACTCAAGAATAGCTGAATCTCTGAAAATGGCAAATCAGGGGATTGAGCAAAGGTTAGATGCTCTCAACAGTGCGATTATGACGTTGGCTAATACGCCGCGAAGTCTTACTGTGCAAACTCCAAATCCTGTTGATGACGCGGCGAAATTGATGAGCGACATGTCACGAGGTCAGGTAATGGCGGCGGGAGTGTGAAAAATTTTTCAGAACCGAAGCTGGAAAAGTCACTCTTTAAAGACTGTATCGCCTGTATTGCTTGGATCTTTGGTGGCTACAAGCAAGCGGATACGCCATTATGATGCCATTACAGTGGACTTATAACGTCATTATGATGGCACTGCAATAGACTTATAACGGCAATAGAGTGGTACTACGGTAGGCATATACAAGTACTATAGTGACACTACAGTAGAGATATATAAGTACTATAGATATAGTGGATATATCCCAGAAATACAACAATCCTGCATCCCTAGTATTTCTAGTAAGGTCAAAGGACTTTTCTGGGCAGTAGAAGTTAATAAGCTAATTCTGGCTGTAGGGGCCGTAAGGCAATGACACAAAGCTTCATGCTCACACAAAAAACAATCTCAACACTTCAAGCACAAGTAGAGCTGTTTGAGCAATGCTTGCATTTTCCTAATGCACAACATGAAGTTAATGCCCAACTAGCTGAAATGGCTAACACTAAAGGTATCTCGCAGGACGAACTTAGGCAAGAGATAACTCAATTTAAACAAAAACTTGAGAGACTGGCCAAAGCGTTTAACCAAATTAGCGAAAAACCCGAAGAAGAGCTAATAGTACTATACTTTGTTAAATTCGTTTTCCTTTTAAACGAGCTTTTAGAGACATATTGGGATTTCTTTTTAAGAAAAGACGCAAGAGAAGCAATCAAACAGGTGATATTAAAGTTGGTTGCTCTATACAAGGAAGCCAAAAATGCAGTTAGTCCTATAACTCCCAAAAAAGATGCCGACTATGTTGTCATAGAAACCCTAAAACATAGTCTAAACTCACTGATTAAAGTAGGGTTACAAGTCAGCGCGTTCTCCCCAGAGGAGATTAACGCATTCGATCTAGGAGACATAACTCCTCAAGAATCGGAAACTATGTTAATCTTCCTATCAACAATGAAAAAATGGGAACCGGTTTACAAGAGACTTGCAGCATCCTAAATTTCTTGAGAAAGAAGACGTAATTCGTATACATGATGAACTCGTCAGTGAAACTGGCGAGTCATTAACCATATTAAATGAAGGTTCATTGGAATCCGCTCTTTACCAACCAAAAGCAGGTTTTGGCGAAGAATATTTCCATCCCACAATTTATGAACAGGCATCTGCATACCTATTTCACATAGCTTGCAATCACGCTTTTGAGCAAGGCAACAAACGCACTGCTTTTGCTGCTATGGTGACTTTTTTAAATGTGAATGATTACGATATTGAGATAACAGAAGAAGAAGCTGAGAAATTAACGGTACAGGTAGTTACGCATGAAATCAGCAAGGAAGAACTGCCTGCTATATTGAAAAATTACATAACAACCCTTATTTAACGTCCTTGCGATTATCTGCTTTTCTTCAATCATCCAAGAGCGATGGAATAGCGGCGGTAAACTACGCCCTCACCAAATTGTTACCTCTGTTATGTGGATAACTTGTGGATAATTTCAGTTTCTTGCTTGCGATCGCCCTTACCCAAATCGCTTTTTGACTAACTTCTTCCTTATTGAAAGCGTTAGCGCAGCCAGCCTTTGGCATCGCCCTCTCTGGGATTATGAAAAATTTTTCAGGATGTTTCTTATTTTGGATTGAGAACTGGGGGGCGATCGCCAAAAATTGCCCCTCGTCGCTCTAGGTCACGTTTTATATCCTCTGTAAGTCCTATGTTGCCTCCAAATGAGGCATTTGCAACATTAGCGTCAGTCAGGTCGGCATCTCTGAGGTCGGCATCTCTGAGGTCGGCATCTCTGAGGTCGGCATCTCTGAGGTCGGCATCTCTGAGGTCGGCATCTCTGAGGTCGGCATCACTCAGGTTGGCATCACTCAGGTTGGCACTACGGAAGTCGGTGCGCTTGAGGTCGGCACTGCTGAGGTCGACATTACTGAGGTTTTGTCCACTAGCTCCTTCAGTAACAATTTTTATGACTCTAGACCATTTAGGACTGATTATTGTTGTGTTATCGAATATTGTTTTCCTAAAATCAACACCATTGAGAATGGCATAACTGAGGTCAGCACCATTGAGAATGGCATAACTGAGGTCAGCACCATTGAGAATGGCATAACTGAGGTCGGCACTGGTGAGGTTAGCACCATTGAGAATGGCATTTCTCAAGTCGGTACTGGTGAGGTTAACACCATTGAGAATGGCATTTCTCAAGTCGGTACCACTCAGTTTGGCATTTCTCAAGTCGGCACCACTCAGTTTGGCATTTCTCAAGTCGGCATTTCTCAAGTCGGCACCACTCAGTTTGGCATTTCTCAAGTCGGCATTTCTCAAGTCGGCATTTCTCAGATTACGATTTCTCAAGTCGGCATTTCTCAGGTCGGCATAGACCAGATCGTGGTTATTATAGAGTCTAAACCTATTGTAGTGACGGATGGCAAATATACAGAAAATAATCAATATTGTGAGAAGAGTAATGATGATCTTCCGGCGACGAATTAGCGAACTATATGCGACTTGCTTAACCGAACTATATGCGACTTGCTTAACATTATTAATAATTGCGTTCCTCAGGTCAGCATCGCTTAGGTCAGCACCAATCAAGTTGGCATAACTCAGGTCAGCATCGCTTAGGTCAGCACCAATCAAGTTGGCATAACTCAGATTGGCATACCTCAAGTCGACATTTCTCAAGTCAGCACCACTTAGGTCAGCACCAATCAAGTTGGCACCGCTCAGGTCGGCACCGCTCAGGTCGGCATCGCTTAGATCAACACCATTCAACTGTCGCATCTTAACCGGTTGACTAACAATTTCCTGCACTAAACGCCATTTTTCATCAGACTCGCTACTTTCGTCATCATCTGAACTTTCGCTCAAAATTTGAACATCTTCAACAGGAAAACCTGCTACTGTTTTTAGTTCTCCTGATTTAATGCGAGATACAAGCCGCTCAATATCCTCTGGAGAACCTTCGACAAATAATCTGATGCTGCCTTCTTTGATATCAGTAATTTCTATAGTGTCACCTGAATATTCCTGCAAAATCAACTCAAGAAACTTTAAATTATCAACTGAATTTATATGACCTGTTAATCTGATTTCGATTTTGACTGTTTTAGTTTGTTTATCAATTACAGTCAATTGAGTGTAATATCTTCGCGCCGACTCTACCACTATGCTGACGAAAGAGCCACTGCGATCGCTTGTGCTTAGTTCCTCTAGTTCTTCTGGTATTAGTACAACTTCTTTCCAATTCAATTCCAGCGCTTCACATATCCTTTTAAAAGAATCAAGCTGGATTGGGTCACGCCGGAAAAATTTTGTCACTGTGCTACGAGCCAACAGTTGGGACTTTGCAAAGTTGCTTTTTGACTCAAACCCCATCCTGATCAAGGCTTTTTCAGCCATCTCAACACCTTTTAGAGATGCCGCGATAGTTATTTTCTTCCTTTTTCTATCAAGGCTTGGGTCTGTCATGTTCTAACCAAGGTATTTAAAAAGCGATCACTTAGGCAATCAAAACTAAAGCATCAGACAATCATAGAGAAATCACAAGTGATTTACAACACAATCTTTGTGTGGTCAATGTTATAGGTTTTTGGCTCGACATTAGAAGTGTGAACTTAAACACACAAACAACAAAATCCATGAGCCACAAGCCAGTCGAATTTTACATTGCCCAAGAGCGCCTACGCCAAGCACGCTACAGCTTTAATCTTGCCCTGACTGCCACTGCTTTATCTGCTTGCATCAGTCTTATTGGAGCCGGATTACTGTTGTCAGGCAAAGTTCCAGAAGGAACATTTACTGCCGTTGGGGGAATGGCAACGAGCGTGCGATGCATCCAGTTTGCGAAGGAAGCCAACGATAGACTTGATAAAACTTTAGTTGAGATGAAAGACGGAGATTAACAAGGACTGCTCAGGTTGAGCGATCGCTCTGCTTGAATGAAACACCCAATACCCTCGGATGGTTTTTGGGTAGCGATCGCTCTGAAGGGATTATGAAAAATTTTTCAGGAGGTTAAGTTATGGGAGTGGGATGTGAAATATTTGTCTTGGGTTCGGAATGCGGACAGTTTTTATCTTGATTTATTTACTCCTCCGCCAAAAGCTGTACGCACCAGCCACCGTATTTAGATTTGGAGTATTTGTACCCTTCTTTTGAGCCATTGTTCAACATTTGCTTCTCAACATAGGTGTCACCTTTTGCAAGAGTGAACTTCCAGTTTTTTCTAATCGGATTTCCGAAGTTAGTGCTAGACTCAATCCTGGCTGTAACCCAAGCCATGCTTCCATCTGGAGCTACCATTGTCTCTAAAATTTTTGCACTTTCGGGTGAGTAGAGAGAAGACGAAAGCTCGAATGTTTCCGCACACGAATAAATGTCACCTCTCATCCCCTTGTTTATAGCCTGATTAAAATAGTCGTTCATAAAGGCAATAGCCGATGCCTGAAGCGCTTGCTCTTTGTCTTCAATAGTTGATTGCTTGGGCTGGGGATGGACAGGCGATAAAATGGCTGATGGACGAGATTTTGCAGCAATAGTGGGTGTTGACAGGCTGGAAAAAGATGCTTGCTGAATTACTGGTTCAGTAGTTGCAACAACTGGAGCTACTGGCTTAATAACCTGTTTGTTTGCATAGGCTAAATTTCGCTGATACTCTTCTGCCTTCTTTCGAGAAACTGCATAATTTGAGCTTGTGTTTGGTACAGATTTCATCAAGGCGATCGCTTCTTGCCACATCTGAGCGACTAATTTCCAATCATCCGATGAATGAGCAGACTGGCTAATAGTTGCCGCACCAATCGCTTTGCTGGTTGCATCTGGGTAAGGATCTGCTTGCGGAGGGGCTTGAGGAGTTGCTTGCTCTGGAACGGGTTTAGGATTATTTGTCGCTGCATATTGTGCCGATGGTGACAATGCTGCCTGACTCCCCCCTGTAGAACATCCTGTAACCAACGGAGAAAGTACTGTTAACAATACAGCAGTTGTATAAAACCTTTTTGCAGTGCAGTTAAAAATCTTGGGGTTAGAAGCAGTACTGATAAAACTTGCGAGACGGTGCATACTGAGAACTGAGAATAAAACAACACCTCCTAAATTACTGTATTTCTGAAAAATACTCCTCCAGTACAGCTACCGAAAAACTTTGAATATTTAGCTATCACACTCATCCTGCATCCCCAACTTCATCGCCTTAATCCCAAAGCCAAAGCGTAAGCTGTTGCTTGCGATCGCCCCCTAACCCCCGATATCTATTTCTACCTGGGGTCGATCAGAATCTGGCATTTGTTCGCAACTTGCGATCGCTCCTACCCCAATATCCATTTCCGCTTCTCCTCAGCTTGCATGATGCGCTGCTTACGATCGTCCCTACCCTCCAGTATCCGTTTCCGCTACAAAATCCCACAAGGTAAGCTGAATAAAGCTTTCATCTATAGTTTGCGCGGGTTTTCGTTTTTTCTGGTTCTTGCCCTTGGAGGGATTCAGAAAATCCCTTGAAAGGCTTTCGCTAGAAGGTGCGCGGGTGGGTGTAGGGAGTTCATCAAGTGGAAGTGTTGCGGTTAATGGTTTTGAGGGTGTTTGAGGTGCGGGTGGGGAAAATACATCCCCCATTCCGCGCGATCGATCGCCATATTCAGGCGATGGTGCTACTTGCGTAGCTTCCTGCTGACCCTCTGTTTCGGAGGCAGAGGCAGGCTTAGGACTTGCGTCTCGTTTCCACTCCCAAGAGCGGTACGTCTGCTTAAAAAGTTCACACCCTTTAAGCAAAATATTTTGTGCGGCATTCTCGTCCCGTCCGGCTACATAGCCGCAAGTACAACGGTGAGTGCGAACGCTCAACGATTTTTTAATTTTTTCACCACATTTAGAGCAATTGATTGTGGTGTAATGGGCTGGCACTTTGACAAATTCTCTACCGCCAGCTTTTGATTTACTCTCAATTTTACTAATCAAGTCTCCTAGTGCAGAGTCAGCAAAGCTTTTGTTTAACCCTGCTTTACGCTTTGCACCATTTTGCTCATACCCTAAGCCATTTTCGCGTTGCTTGGCTTTAGGTTTTCTCGTAAGATTTTTAATTTGCAAATCTTCCATTGCAACTGCACCATATTCACGCACAATTTTAGTGCTGAGTTTATGGTTAAATGCGTTGCGAGAACGACGGATTTTCTCATGAAGACGAGCAATTGAATGCTTGGTTTTCTTGCTGTTACTGCTGTCTTTTTGCTGACGCGCTAGCTTACGTTGCAATCGCCGTAACTTGGCTTGTTGATTCCGGTATAGCTTCGGTGGTGCAACCTCTCGTCCTGCATCTGTGGTGATAACAGATTTTAAACCGGGGTCAATTCCCACAGCCTTATCATTGGCTGGCAATTCCACCTCTGGAATATCCACACATACCTGAAGATAATACCCAGAAGGCTCTTTAAGTATTCTGGCACTACCGTATTCATCACTCAGGAACCGCTTGAACAGTCCTTTAACGTAAAGCTTGCCCAACTTAGGAAAGCGAACATAACCGTTGTCGCTATCGGGGATTCTTTCAGGCTTCAGTTCTTTGCATTTGCCCCCAGCATTGCGGTTAAGAAGTGATTTGAGTTTGTCAAATTTACCTTTAAATCTTGGTCGTCTGCCAGGGTGTTTGGGGTCGCTGTAGGCTTTCCACGCTTTATCTAGTGCATCATTTACCCCAGATTTAAATTTAGTGGGTACGCCTTGCAGCCATTCGGGGATATTGTCGCTCCTGAAGAATTCGCATTGGGCAAACTTCTTAGGATTTTCAATATTTCGGCAGGTACGAACCTCACAATATTTGTATCCTGCCTTGGTTTTGCGTACTCCGCAGCCTACCAATTTACTGTTCTTCCATTTGAGTTTTAGGCTGTCGGGGAGAGGGCGATTTGCTTTCTCCCTCCAGCGTCGCTGCTGTGCTTCTAATCGAATTTCAAGTCCCCGATTCCAAACCCATTTCAACTGCTCTAACCACAAATCTATTGTTTGTGTTTGAACAAGTGTAGGATAAATTTTGAATTCGAGGGTTTTCATAAAGAAAGGCAGAGGGCAGAGGGCAGAAGGCAGGAGGTAGAGTTAATCATCGTTTTCAAACTCGTAAATAATCCAATCTCCAGGCTGAATTCGCAGTCCTTGGCAAATATCGCCAATAGTCTTCAAAGTAGGATTTGATTTTCCATTTTCAATTTTAGAAAGATATTGCGGGCTTAATCCTGTCAGCCGAGAGAGGTCATTTAAGGACACATCTCTTGTCTCTCTTATTTCTTTAAGCAGAATCTTCACAGGCATAATTTCAATTCATAAGCAACATCCTAGTTTACTATCCCCTAGCTGTCAACCATTAGATGTCAGTTGACAGATGTCAACCAATGGATGATAATTTAGACATAGAGAAAGCGCCCCAGTCTGGACAACTTCAAGCGCTTCTCTATCCACATAATTCATGGAGATTTCCATCATGCCACAAGTACTTGCAGACACTCAAGCGATTCCTTCGGAAAGCTTCGCTAACGCACAGTCTCAATCAAATCTTCACGTCGATCTAGCCCCAAATTACGAAATCGACAGCGTAGAAGATGAGGATTTTGGCACTTTATACAGGCTGTGGAAAAGCTATCACTTCCTCGGCTCTTTCTACCAGAAGCTAGATGGTAAGTGGATTGCACAGCCAGCTAATAGTGATTGCCGTTCAGAGTGCGATACCGAATATCAGGCACAATTAGTCATTCTGGCGATTCAAGGTTTAGTCGTCCCGTCTGCGGCATAAAACGAAACTCCCATCGCTAGAGGCGCAATAACAGCGCCTCTTTCCTGCTTTGTTTTGACAGGAGACTAAAACTATGAATTTGGTAACACACGATTGGAATGGAAGCGCGATCGCACAGTTGAGCGAAGTAACCAGGATTGCAAAACATGATGTACCTGCTGGCTATGTCAACGCCACTCAAATGTGCAAGGCGTGTAACAAGCAATTCAATGACTATGCTCGTCTTGAATCTACAAAAGAATACTGGGAAGGACTTTCAAGGTTCACGGGAATTCCCGTAGACCTTTTAGTAATGACGAATTTAAAAGGTAGAAATGACCAAAGAGGCACTTGGGCGCACCCTGAAATCGCCATAGACCTAGCTAAGTGGGTAAGCGTCGAGTTTCGCATTTGGGCCAACCAAACACTTAGACAAGTGATGACCGGACACTTGTCAGTGACAGAAGCGTTCGCCCCTGCTCCTCCTGCCTCCTGCCTTCTGCCTTCCCCTACCCCAACCGCTCAAGAAATCTCAGAATTATTTGACCTAACCTTGGGTGGTGCGGGACTAGATCCAAAGCTGATAGCGGGGGTGAAGTTAAATGCGATCGCCTCTTACAACCCGGCCCTATTAGAAGCAGCAGAGATAGCAAAGTCAGCCTTATCAATTCCAATCGAGCAAGGATTGGTCAGACCAACACAGTTAGGTGAAAAACTCGAAGCCAAAACTGGCGAAAAGTGGAGCGCTATCAAAGTTAACAAGCTACTGACGGATCTTGGTTTTCAAATCCCTAACCCAGATGGTAAAAACCCTGCCTACCTTCCGACCGAAAAAGGCAAAGACTACAGCCAGCTAGTACTTGACACTGCCAAAGGGCGAGATAAAACTGTTCAGTCTTTGCAATGGCATTTGTCTGTCTTGGAAGCATTGGAGGCGAATGATCACTGACTGGATGAGGTGTTGCCAAGAGAGTTTATGCCTACCTGGATTATGGATGGCATCAATCCCAAGGACATCAAAATTCTGCTAAGAGTTGACCGCCAAGAGGCTTTGTACAGATTCCTCCGTGATTTTTTCATACCTTTGCTTGACGATCGCGGTTACTCATTCGCTGATTTATTGCAAGCGGCAGCAAGCTGGGCGTTTGAGAAAGAGTTCAAGGCAGCGTCTCATCATATCTGGGATGCGGCGGACAAGTTTTATTCCATCACTGAAATTTAGAAAGATGATCCTGAAAAGTTTTTCAGCAGCTTTAGCTTTGTGTGCTGTCTCTATTTTTGTGCATTCTTTTACCCCTCCCGGACTTGCTACCAGCAACGAATGCACACAAGAACACCCTTGCAAAGGTTTTGACAGGAGAGAAGGATGAGCAAGGATTCAGTATCAATTGAAATCGCGCTCAAAGAACAGAGACATGATTTTGTGTGCAACAGCCTAGCGCAAGTCATGACTTTCCTTGAAGGACAAGGTTTCACATTCGATGAAGTGCTAGACGGCTTGGTTAATTACGCCTGGATGAAGACTGATTCAATAGATGCGGTTTGTTTTCTTATGCAAGCTTCATTGTCAGTCGCAAAAGCTCACAAGTTGGAGGAAAAAGATGTTACCTCGTAACTTAAAGCAGCCAACTGTGGAACTAGAGGAGTTTTTGAACTGCTGGAAAGTAAACCACGCGGAACTCGCCCAAATTTGTGAGTGCAATATTTCAACCGTCGAGCAATGGTTTTTGTCACCAGACAATGCCGACTATTGCCCACCTACTGAACTCCATTTGCAACTGCTAGCCCAAGCACATTACTTGTGGCGCACAGAGGCCAGAAAAGAGCGTAAAAGTCGCCTCAGACAAATGTATTGGGAGAAGCATTACAGAGGTGATTTGGATGGATAAGAGCATCAGGGAGCGCCGATACAAACGCTTATACAGAAAGGCAAGACGCGATAAACTTCCACGCCTAATTGACAAGTACGGAGATAGGTGTTTCTGGTGTGGATGCGATTTAACACCAGAAGTGATGACCGTTGACCATTACATTCCCTTATCTCGTGGTGGGAGCAACAAAACCGATAATTTACGCCTAGCCTGTTACGGCTGCAATCAAAAACGAGGTAACGCCATGCCAGAAGATACACCAGAAATCATTGCTGAAAAATCATGCATTCGCTTTCCAAGCCATTGGACACAGCCCAAATATCAATTGGGGCAGTTAGTTAAACAAGGTCGAATTATTGGGATTGAATACCAATCACCAGGGACAAGAAGGGCTTACGACTTAGGCAAGGGATGGATTTACGCTGTGCTTATTGATGACCAAGGTTATGACACTTTGCAGTTAAAAGATTCAGAGATTGAGCCACCGCCATTATCTGTCTTGCAAGCCGAAATCAACTACGAAAAGTCACTTGTTGAGATTCATCAAAAAAATTTAGTTGTCCTTGATGAGCAATTGAGTGAAGTAGTTCAACTTTCTAATGTCGGTGAGGCCCAGCAATCATGACTCTTTCTCCTCAACAATTCTCAATCTGTATTCCCAGTGATTGGACACAGCCCTTATATCATTTTGGGCAATGGGTTAAAGAGGGTTTAATCGTTGGCTGTACCTATTATCCTTCTGGTAGCAAAGCAGCCTATCAGTACAAACAAATTTGGCGCTATGACGTACTTTGTGATGTTCAAGCTGATGCCGAGGACATGAAGTGCTTGCTTGAATCTGAGATTACGCCACTAACTACAGTTGAACTCACGAACATAATCCAGGATGAGATTAACTTTCATAACAGAAGGATAGGGGCTTTAAGCAAACAACTTAACGAGGTACAGCAATCATGATTGACTCCGAGCAACAGTTACACATCCGCACTGCTTTGCGAGATTCCAGAAGAGAAGGACTGATTAATTTTGTGGAAGATTTGATTGGGCTGTTGGATCAAGAGGGCTACTCATTCCAAGACCTGTTAGAAGC
>NZ_JBALFY010000092.1:0-10162 GCF_036916655.1 Nostoc sp. | reverse complement strand
TTGATGTTTAACTTTCTAAAAGTACTATGGGGTCTAGCTTCTGGTGCTTTCTACTTTTATCTACGCTCATCAATATTTAGATGCGTTTACCCTGTTTACACCCATGAGCCAGGAACAAGTTAAAGCATTACTGAATCGGACTCGCCAAGCTGCTCTTAAAGGTCAGTATGAGCTATTTAAAACCACTAGCCAATTTGATGGTACAGCCAAAAATCCTGAGTGGTTAGGATAAGTTTTAAGATTTTGAAGCGCTCGCAAAAAAGTTGTGGTCAACCAGATTTCTGAATGAGAAACGTTAGATAAAAATGGGCATGGGGCATTGAGCATTAAATCTTCTCCCACTGCTCCATACAACTATAATTTAAAATTATTTAATTTATTTTTTACCGTTTCTTATTTATTTCTTAACCTATTTATCCTAATCTTCAATTGTAATTAGAACCTATTCTTATTTCGAGATAGCAGATGCAATCAGAGAATCTGTTTAGCAGAAAGTTGTATTTATAATTATAACTTTTTGTGTAGCTCGCTGAATTGCAATAACTCCAGGTTTTTTCCCAGTTTTAATAGTTTTTTGTAACACAAATTATTTTTGTCAGGCTGCATTCTTGTCTTTTATTAGGAGTGCTAAGTGGAATATTTATTTCTAGCTTTCGCGCTGAGTCTTGCACTTGGCTTTGAGTTTGTCAACGGTTTTCATGATACTGCAAATGCAGTTGCCACAGTCATTTATACTAACACCCTCAAGCCAAATATCGCCGTTGTTTGGTCAGGCTGTTGGAACCTAATTGGTGTGCTGACATCAACTGGAGCTGTTGCTTTTGGTATTATTGCCCTGCTTCCGGTTGAGTTGGTACTCAATGTTGGCTCAAGTGCAGGCTTTGCAATGGTCTTTGCACTTTTGATTTCAGCGATCATGTGGAATTTGGGAACCTGGTACTTGGGCTTACCTGCATCCAGTTCACACACATTGATTGGCTCAATTATGGGTGTTGGTTTAGCAAACTCAATGTTATCTTCAGGTCATGTCTTTGGCGAGGGTGTGAATTGGTCAAAGGCGCAGGAAGTTTTCACATCGCTACTGGTTTCGCCAATTGTTGGATTTACCTGTGCTGCACTGCTCTTACTCCTGGCGAAGATACTGATCAAAAGACCAGAGTTGTACCGTGCGCCAGATCATGGGAAAGCACCGCCGCCTTGGATACGTGCATTATTAATCTTGACATGTACTGGTGTGAGCTTCGCTCACGGTTCAAATGATGGTCAAAAAGGTATGGGTTTGATTATGCTCATCTTGGTGGGCATTCTTCCGGGTATGTTTGCACTGAATATAGATACCAATGCCGGAGCAATCGCTCAATTGGTTGCTACATCCAATTCTGTGATTCCAGTGCTGCAACAACAAGTACCTGGAACATCATTAAATAGCCATTCTATCAAAGATGAGCTTTCCAACTTTCTCAAGCCAACCGCCGAAGCCAACGACAAAACCTTTGCCGCCCTTGCTGCTGAGAGTCGGATAATTGGAGACAAGCTTGCTGGGAAGACAAGTTTCAAGCAGCTTTCAAAGGATGAACTTGGCTCATTACGAACCGATATGTATCTAGTCGCTGGAACCATTGGAAAGTTGGATAAGCAGAAAAAATTAACTGATGCCAAACAAGAAGAGGTGCTTTCTAGTTATAAGAGCCAGTTGGATAAAGTAACCAAATTCATTCCCAATTGGGTGAAATTTGCCGTCGCCATTGCACTTGGTCTTGGCACAATGATTGGTTGGAAGCGCATCGTAGTAACGGTGGGTGAAAAGATTGGCAAAGACCACCTTACTTACGCTCAAGGAGCTTCCGCCGAGTTAGTAGCTATGACAACTATTGGTGCTGCGGATTACTTCGGTCTGCCAGTCAGCACCACTCATGTCTTATCATCTGGTGTAGCAGGTACGATGGCGGCGAATCATTCTGGCTTGCAGATGGACACTCTGAGAAATTTACTACTAGCGTGGGTGCTGACATTGCCAGTTTGCGTACTGCTTGGCTCTGCTACATACGCAGGGGGCTTGTACATAGTCTTAAATATTCTCGGTTTGAAGTAGGACAATGGGGCATTGGGCATGAATTAGTAATTCTTTCTCCCCTGCCCCCTACTCCTTAAGCGCTCGTCACATCTGGCGACAAGTAAACATCCTGAATGGTATGAAACAGTTTTACATCTTCCTCAAAGGGACGTTGGAAGGTCTTTCGCTCAGAAATTAATCCTGAACCACCAGCGCGTTTGTTGATCACGGCGGTACGAACTGCTTCGGCGAAGTCAGTTTTACCAGTCGCGCCACCAGAATTAATCAACCCCACACGCCCAGAGTAACAATTCAGCACTTGGTAACGAGTTAAATCAATTGGATGATCAGTTGTCAATTCTGTATAAACACGCTCATCAGTTTTTCCGTAACTCTTACCACTGGCTTTGGCAACTGCACCATAACCTCTAGTCGATAGTATTTTTTGAGTTTCCTGCATCGTAAGCTTTGAGAACTAATTCTCCAAGGAGATAGTCAACTGCCCCATAGTATGTCTGCTTATCTCGCTCGTTTACAACTGGAACTGCTATTTCTTGGTCACTTTTCCCCCATACGTAACCATCTTATTTCTCCCCACATTAAATGACACTCATCAATTAACAATACTCTCAACTTTCCTGTTTCGATTTCCTCTCGGTGATTTGCCAGCAACGTTTCAATCTCTTTTTTTACGGACTTATCATCGTTGCTTATTAGACTTGTTACATTTACGTATTATTTCGCAGTCTTGTTCAGAAATCAAATAGGAGTCCTATAGCTAGCTTTGCCACTCTAGTAAAGGTCAACCTCATCCCATACTTGGAAACAACCAGGATGCAAGCAACTGAACACGATCTATACCAATTTACAATTTGCAATGGGCTAACGCCCCGCTCCGCTAACGCAATTTGCAATTAAAAAACTTTGATACAGCAATGCTTTCAAGGTTTACATCTGGATCAGATTTTTTGTAAAATGGTATTAGTTAATAGCATTTATTCGAGAATGGGCAAAGCGAGATTTCAAATAGGAAGTTTAAGTGATGTCGGAACCATCAGAAAATATCATTGACATGTTTCAACAAGCAATGGTGCTTCAAGACGCAGGAAAGTTTAACGAAGCGGTGGACTACTATAACAACGTGCTTGCAATCGATCCGTGCCATGTGGAAAGTTGGATCAACAAAGGATTGGCGCTTTGGAGACTGGAGTATCACGAAGCAGCTTTACAGTCTTACAATTCGGCACTGGAGTTTGAACCAAGAAACGCAATTGCATGGATGAATAAAGGGAATACGTTGAGTAGCCTCGGTCAGGACGAGGAAGCCCTTTCGTGTTATGACCGAGCGTTGGAAATAGACCCACTGATGTCTAAAGCTTGGTACAACAAAGGCGATGAACTGGGTCGAAGGAAGCGGGTGATCGAAGCCAAAGCGTGTTTTGAGAATGCTTATAATCTTGGTTTATCCCAGGCGCAGGAAATGATCGTAAGGTGCGAGCAAATTCTGATGAATGAATGGTATGGATAATTGTCTTTTCAGCCGAAAGTCAGGACGGCCGCATCTAAATTACTCAAGATCGTAAGCAAAATTGAAAATCGAAGAAAAAATCAGCATTTACTGTATTTACTGTTTGATTTACTTTCCAAGACTCAAAATGCACACCACAGACTTACACCCGTCAGCATAGTTAACCCAAAGGAGCCACTTGCCCAGATATGCGTTCCAATAAAGCTCCCCATCAACAACACCAATAGAAAAGCCAATTTTTTGAAGATTGATTGGATTAAATAGGCTAAAAGCCAGATTAGGAGAGGCTTTTAAGCAAAGGTATAATTTTCTGTGACAAAAGTAATAGGGTAGTATAAAAAGTAAATGGTCAATAAAAAATGGGCTGTCAAACGACTGACAGTAAATCTCACGTCAACAGAAAGACAGAAATTGTCACAATACTGTGCAAAAACAGGAAGACCCATGAACGATGTAATTCGGGAATTACTGCGTTCTTTAAAGGTTGATAGGGACGAAGCATCGGAAATTTCGCCAGATTCTAAAGTTTCAGAGTTAGCTAGGCTTCAAAAATAAGCCAATATAATGAAGAAGAGAATATTGCTTCCCTATTCACAAGACTCAAATAATGTTTGAGGAATTAACAGTCAAATGGTCTATATCGAATGGGAAATCACCCCATCCATTCAGTCCACTGCGGCGCATAAATTTTTTCTCCGACTTACTTCCCTGGATTTGAGATGCACTTGATATCAAACTAACCTCTTTGAAAACCTTTCACTGGTTGTTTTTGTCTTTTACCTTTGGGTTTAGATTTATTCACTTCTATAAGTGCTTCTTGAAATAAATTATGTAGATGTAATGCCAGCTATTCAGGAGATTACGATCGTTCTCTGACAATTACTTCTGGCAATGGATAAAGTAATTCCATCTCAAACCATAACGAACGCAATTATCAGTACTTCTTCTGTTGGGCAGTAATTGAATATGTTGTTGAAGAGAATGGTACAGAAAAAGTTTATCGTCTGATTACCGATTTGATGGATATTTCGACTTTTCCTGCTTTGCTCCTAGCTCAACAGTATCACCTGCGTTGGGAGGTAGAGAATACTTTGGATGAGTTAAAAGTTCATCTTAATGGTCGTAAAACTCCTATCCGTTCTAAAAACCCTCGTGAAGTAGTCCAAGAAATTTATGGCTGGTTGTTGGGACATTATTGCATACGTGCAACCATGTTTAAAAGTGCAACAATAGCCGGGATTTCCCCTTTGCGTTTAAGTTTTACTGGAAGTTTAAGAGTGATTCGACGTGCCATCCCCCAGTTTCAACAAAACATAGATAATTCGACTAATCTCAATATATATATATATATCGTGGTTAATTTCGGAAATATTAGACTTAGAAATCCCACCACCACAAGGTAGAACTAATCCGAGGGTAGTCAAGAAAACTCGCTCAAAGTATAAGAGTAAAAAACGATGTCATAGAAATAATAGTACTCCTCGACAAAAACTATCCTTTGAAATTTTTAAAAAGGTAAGTTAAATAGATTCATTTGGGCGATGCAGTAAATTGTTCATCCTCAATTTATAGTTCAACAGGTTTTAAATATTCTGAGTAATTGACAATTAATTTTTTTGAGAGTGCCTTCAGGTACAAGCAACCTTTTTATCTGTTTTTGTTCTCGTAATTTACACGCGAACAAAATATTCTTTATTCCACCATCTATTTTCCCTTAACCGAGCAGTATTGCCACAGAGACAGCTCTTACAGCTCACTTGGTAATGCCCACAGGACATCCTGGCGATGCTTTTTTAGTCCAGGTAAATCGAGAGCTTCAAGATCATTTTGGAATTGAACACACCACGCTTCAGATAGAAACTGGCGATCCGAGTTACCCATGTCCTCTTGCTCAAGAAAACGTTGTTTAAAACTAAGCTAATCGTCATTCATTTTTCCAGAATGATTCGCTTGTAGTAAAGGCTTTAGCACCAGTTTTATGCAACTTACCCCTCTTCTGTCTTTGTTGAAACCCAAACGTCAGAATTTCTTTACTACTACGACTGCCTGAGTTCACTAACATCACCACAGGTTTTGTAATTATTCAGATATACTTCACCTGACTATGAAAGATAATTTTGTTAAGCCGAGTCATCCTCTAGACATTTTATAGAGTAGTCTTTTAGTAGATGTTTACACTTAGCATTAACTATAAATTGAAAGTAGATATTATTTAATCTTTGGCTAAAACAGGAGTTTTTTATGATCTCGACTGTGATTTTTTTTGTTGGCTACACCGTAATATCTGCGTTTTTCATTTCTCATGTTGAGTAATCAGCTAGAAAGTATTAGAATTTCTATTTGGCTATGGCACACTTGATAAGCGCAAATCGATTATCTATAAGGCTTTTGGGTGTGGGATGTAGTGAGGAAAAAGCTTTTTAATATCCGCGCATATTTTTACTTTTCCTGATTTTTTCAAATCTGCAATCCTACGTGCAAAATCTGCCTTGCATACGGTCAGAAACTATCAACAACCAACGGGCAATCCGCTCTTCTATTGTATGCAATCGGTTGCAACCTGCCCTATTAGTTAACGCTTTCTGATTGTGTAGTGTGCCAATCTGAAGCTTTAGAACGGATTATTTGAAGCTCATCAAAAGAGATTCGCTCTAAGTTACGCAAGATTTGAGTCATGCGTGGCTGGTTTTAAGCAAGTCATAATGACGAGCCAGAAAGTCCCAATAAAAAAAGTTGAAAGGACAAGCATTATTAGTACTGCGCTGGCGATGGTTATAAGCACAATTTTTACAATAGTCGCTCATGTTGTTGATGTAGTTAGCAGAAGCAGCATAAGGCTTAGATGCAATCATTCCACCATCAGCAAACTGCCCCATACCAATAACATTGGTTTGCATTACCCAATCGTAGCCATCAATAAAAGCAGCATGAAACCAGTCTTCAAGTTCTTGGGGGGAGATACCTGCAATCATTGCAAAGTTGTTCAACACCATCAGGCGTTGAATATGATGAGCATAACCGATTTGTTTAACCTGAGTTAGAATTTGGTGCAGACAATTCATTTGTGTATCGCCAGTCCAATAAAAAGCAGGCAGTGGATGAGTGTGGTTAAACCAGTTACGTTCTGAATAGTCATCATCTAAGTAAACATAAACACCGTGCATATACTCTCGCCAGCCAAGCACCTGACGGATAAAGCCTTCAATGCTGTTTAGCTCCCAGTCGCTGCTATTGTTTAAATATGCAAGTTCTGCCGCCTGAACAACTTCCAAGGGATGAAGCAATCCAATGTTGAGATAAGGCGAAAGCATCGCGTGCCACATTGTCTGTTCGCCTGTCACCATCGCGTCCTGGTATGGCCCGAATGAAGACAAACGTGTTTCGATAAAAAACTTCATTACAAGTAGTGCTTGCTGTCGCGTTACACCCCAGCGAAATGGTTCAAGAAGCCAGTAACTTTGATTGTCCTGGAATGCCTCAGATTGCTTAATGAAGTCAATTACATCTTGTGTAATTGAGTCTGGTTCAAACCATAAAGCTTCGGGTAAGGTCAGTTTGCCTTTTGGTGGTTTGCGATTTTGTTTGTCAAAGTTCCATCGACCACCAACAGGTTGGTTGCCCTCCATTAGAATGTTGAACCGCTGTCGTCCCTGGCGGTAAAAGTCCTCCATGATTAGGCGTTTGCGTCCACTGGCCCAGTCAATGAACTCCTGATCGCTCCAGATAAAACGGTTATTTGGTGTAAAAGTGACTTGAATTGTCAAGTTTAACTTTTGAATTAATGTAGCAAAAGGGCGATCTGTTGGAGTCATCACCCGCAGTTCGCTAATTTGGTATTGCTCAATCCATTCAACTAAAGGTGTATTGAAATCTTGGCTTTGAGCGTATGTTACTGGGAAGCCAAGCGATCGCAATTCGGCAGCAAAGTGACGCATGGCTCCCCAGACCAATACCAGTTTTTGCAAGTGATAAGGAAGTTGCCCTGCATGGGCAAGAGATTCGATAAAAATCACAGGAGTCTGTTGGTGTTTTTGTAGGCAACTCTCTAGCGCTGACTGCCCAGCCCAAAGTTGATCTCCGAGAACCCAAACACCAATAGTCATGTCGCTTCGCTCCAATTAAAAATTAAAAATTATGAATTAAAAATTGCAAGACGCGCTTGCCGCTGGCGCTATCAGTGAGGGCTTGCACCCCAAATTAATTAAAAATTATTATTCTTCTTAATTTTTAATTTTTAACTTTTAATTTTTAATTAAAAAAAGGTCATGCCCTTGCTTCCTCTTAATCCGTGCGTTGGCAACGTGATGACAAAATTCTATTCAATCAAGTGTAACGTCATTGTTACAAAAACTTTCTCAATGAAAAAGCTTATGAAAGCCTAAAAGCGCTAGTGCTAATGTACTATTATGAGGAGAAAATTCTCAAATATCCAGATTGAATTATAAATTTACCAGAGAATAGTCGTTCCCGCCGCTTGGTAGAAATGGTAATACTTCAACAACAATGCAGACGAGGAAAATAATTCACGTTGATATGGATGCCTTCTACGCATCGGTGGAACAGAGGGACAACCCTAGCTACCGAGGCAAACCGTTAGTCGTCGGTGGCAGTCCCAATCAGCGAGGCGTAGTTGCAGCAGCCAGTTATGAAGCTCGTAAGTTTGGTGTTCATTCAGCGATGCCTTCTGTAACCGCTTTTGCAAAATGCCCTGGGCTTATCTTTGTCAGACCAAGATTCGACGTTTACCGAAATATTTCCACTTCAATCCACGCTATCTTCAAACGCTACAGTGATTTAGTGGAAGGAGTTGCACTAGATGAAGCATATTTGGACGTTACTGAAAATAAGCAAAACATCCCCTACGCTTCTACTATCGCAAGACACATCAAAACTGCGATTTTCCAGGAAACGAAATTGACGGCAACCGCAGGCGTGTCAATTAACAAGTTCCTAGCGAAAATGGCATCAGGGCAGAACAAGCCGAATGGACTAACGGTGATTTTACCGGAGGATGCGATGTCTACGACAAGCCGCAAGCGTCTACGCCTTTGTAGAGCAACTGCCGATTGAAAAGTTCCACGGCATTGGAGAGGTGACGGCGGCGAAGATGCATTCGCTCGGCATTCATACTGGCGCAGATTTGAAAATGCGTTCGTCTCTGACGTTGCCGCAGGCATCGCTGACTGACCTAACACACCACTTTGGTAAAGCAGGTCATTATTACTACAAGATTGCCAGGGCAGAAGATGACCGACCAGTTGAAGCGAATCGGGTTCGCAAGTCCGTTGGTGCAGAAACCTCGTTTGCACAGGACTTAAGCGATGTCGGTCAGATGTTGCAGGAACTCGAAATTATTGCCCAAATTGTCGAGCAACGGTTAGAGCAGCACGAAACGCGTGGCCGCACATTAACATTGAAAGTTAAATTCTCTGACTATCAGCAGTTAACCCGCAGTAAAACAATGCTTGCTCCCATCAGTGAACTATCTACGATTTTCGAGATAGCCAAAACACTGTTTGAGTCAATTGAACTGGAGAATCGTACTATCAGATTGTTGGGGATTTTCTTGTCTAACCTTGACAATGCCAAACAGTCACAAGCGATTCAATTGCCCTTATTTCAGAATGGGAACATCATATTTTAGCGCAGGCGTAAGCCCCACTTCTAAAAAGCTCAGTTGCCGTCATAAGCATTTTACAAGCTCATTAGTGACTGCAATTGTGTGTCTGAATTATCTCCCAATTCTTGTTGTAATTGAAATAGTTGATTTTCTAGCGCTTCAGCAGTCTGAAGGAGATTCGACTCTTGGGCTATTTTTAGCTGAGTTTCTTTAATAGAGATTTTTCTCACCAGTTCATTAACTGCATCGACTGAATCATCATTTTCAGTAATCATAGCTGAATTACGATTCCTCTAAATTCTGTTTTGAGATTAATACTCTGCTTCAATTTGATAAAGGGCAGGGTTAGCGTCAACAGGTAATTGTTGTTCAAAAATCTCATTTTGAGAAATACGTTTAGAGAATGCCGATTGCCACGCTTTTTTACTAGACCATTTTGCAATATTAATAAATTGAAATCTCTCGCTTGGGTCAAGACTACGATGTAACTTTGTATCGATAAACCCTGGCTCATTTTTCATCAACAGAGCAGTCTGATTCCATTTGCGAAGAAATTCATCTTCCAAACCTTGAGGAACAGAGAAGACATTGATCAATACCACAGGTGAATCCATAAAGGCAGTTCTTTTAACTCTGTCATGCCAGACAATAGCATTTATCAACAGAAACTTGAATGTACCTATAGTAGGATTATACAAGTTTTAGATGCTGCTCACCGACAAAAATCATCAACTCTCAACTCGCGCCACACATCAGACGGTTGCCAACCGGAGTTACTCACAGAGCGTAGGGGGCGATAGTGTTCAGAAATGTATTCGGATTCAGAAACGTAGTCTTCAGTGTACACAGGTGGATTTGGTTCAATTACTGTTTCAGGAATATTTTGGCTCCCAGGCATCTCAATAGGTTCAGTCGGTGGTGGGGCTACTTCTGTTTTCTTGCGAACTGGATTAGAGGTCTT
>NZ_JBALFY010000091.1:0-577 GCF_036916655.1 Nostoc sp. | reverse complement strand
GCAAAATGCTAGCTTCTGCCAGTGGTGACAAGACGGTGAAACTGTGGGATACCACCACTGGTAAAGAAATCAAAACCCTTACTGGGCATACAAACTCGGTTTATGACATCAGCTTCAGTCCCAATGGCAAGATGCTAGCTTCTGCCAGTGGTGACAACACGGTGAAACTGTGGGATACCAGCACAGGTAAAGAAATCAAAACCCTAACTGGGCATACAAACTTGGTTTGGGGCATCAGCTTCAGTCCCGATGGCAAAATGCTAGCTTCTGCTAGTCGTGACAACACGGTGAAACTGTGGGATACCAGCACAGGTAAAGAAATCAAAACCCTTACTGGGCATACAAACGAGGTTAATGGCATCAGCTTCAGTCCCGATGGCAAGACGCTAGCTTCTGCCAGTGCTGACAACACGGTGAAACTGTGGGATACCACCACTGGCAAAAAAATCAAAACCCTAACTGGGCATACAGACTCGGTTTTGGGCATCAGCTTCAGTCCCGATGGCAAGACGCTAGCTTCTGCCAGTGCTGACAACACGGTGAAACTGTGGGATACCACCACTGGCAAAAAAATCAA
>NZ_JBALFY010000090.1:0-76516 GCF_036916655.1 Nostoc sp. | reverse complement strand
CAAATGCTCTCAATGCAGTAACTAAAAAAGACATTATTGGCTGGTTCACTCACTGCTGTTACTATATTGCACCCAACTGAGAACCGCTATAGTTAAAAAGATTTTTCAATCTGAACAGCCACAGGACTTATACATCAGCATCGACTAAAACAGTGTATGTTCTAGCCAATTGAAAACAGCGTGTAAATAGTGGTATGCTTAACTTTAAGCCTAAGTTTGTGGGAGCAATTCGCGGGTGTAATTCAGTGGTAGAATGTCATCTTCCCATGGTGAACGTCGTGGGTTCGAGTCCCATCGCCCGCTTTACAAAAAAGCCTTATTTAACAAGTATCTTAACGATTTGCTCTGTAAACTCTTGTGTTGAGGAATGAGCGCATTATCCTTGAGCTAATCTAGTCCTGGTATAACCCCTTGACCTTCTGCTATCTTGCGCTTGCTTATGCGATCGCTTTTTGGTTTGCTGTTGTTTAATTTTTCTCGTTTGGCTCGGATTCGTTCTAGTAAGACTGATGCAGGTTCATCATCAGGATCTTGGGGGACGAGTTCACCCCGGAAAGCTTTGGCGAGAATGGATTGATTCAGGCGATGAAGCTTGTCTCCTGTATATTGGTACTGTTTTTCAACTATTTCAATCATTGACATTAAGCGAGATACAACCTGAATAATCTCTACTTGTTCTTGTAAAGGTGGAATTGGTAAAAATGTTGATTTAATCATGCTTAAGTTCAAATTAGGCTGAACTCCACCTGATGCTAATTTTCGGATATCAGTGTAGTTTTTTTGAAAAAAGAGTTTGACAAGTGGCTGAATTTTACTAGCAAGTCCTCCTAATATCAAAGCTGCACAGGCTTGATTAGTTGCAGCTTCAATTAAAAGTTCAGCAACCTTACCGCGTGTTTTTCCTTCACCATACATAGCTACTAGCAGAGTATTTTTTGGGAAAATCTTTGCATTGGTTTCTTGAATAGCTATAGGTGTGATAAATTCTTCAGCTTTATCTATAAAAAGATTGTTTAATGCTCCACTTGTTATCCAAGGAATTATTCCATTTTCATAATATTTAGGTTCATTGCGTAAAGGAGTTGCACCTGTGCCAACATCAGCCAAATGCTCAACAGATGCCCAACTCCAAGCATGAGGTAATTCTGGTAAATTAAAACTATTTATCGTCTCAGGTTCTTTGTACCGCGATTTCCACTTTTCATCTGTGCGTATTGTGCCACTAGCTTTTAATTTTGCAAATTCTTCTTCTTCCCATCGTTGACGACGATCGCGCTTAATTCTCTCTAGCAAAACTGAAGCAGGTTCAACATCTGGGTTTTGTTCGCGCCAATCTGCTGTTAAATCGCCTCGGAAGGCTGCGGCGAGGACGGATTGGCGGAAGCGATCGCACAATTGAGGTATACTCTCTAGCGCTTCCTTGGCTTTTTGGGTGCGATCGTTCAACTCCTCAATTTTGGCAACAATCCGCTTTTGTTCTTGGATGGGTGGAAGAGGTACGAAAACTTTATTAAGTATTTCTATATTTATATTTGCTTGTGCTGTAGCTGGTGCAAATTGCGCTAAATCTTCTCGTATAGTTCGGAGGAAATATTCAATGAAATAAGAATCAGCTAATCTATCATCAGTGATTAGACCAACAATGCTATCTGGAAAACACGCATCAAAACCTAAAATCCCTGTATCTGCAATATTCGCAGCTATTGTTATACAAATTGTGCCTTTTGGAAAGATGCGGCTTTGTTGAACACCCAATTCACTATACATCTTTGAGAAGCTAGAAATTCTTCCTCCTGAACGTGCTACTTCTCCAGTTTGAATAAAGGGAACAAAATCACCATACAATTTTGGATCATTTCTTGGTCTATGCTTAGATTTACCTCTCTTTAATTCGCCCAAATTTTTGAGTAATATGTAGCACCAACCTTCAGGCAATTCTGTTAATTCATCACTCATATCAACCAATTCCGTTAATCCTCATCCTGTCCTAAAAACAAACCTTCTAAATCCTGATAGCCACTAACAACACGTAAAATTTAAACACCTTCCTCAATTACAAGACTTTAAGCGTACAAATCTTAATCATTCACCAGCCTGAGTGCGTTTTTGTCACAGCTTTTCACGCAACCTCTCAAATACATCCTTTGCATCCAGTACCTCAGCTCGTTCAGCCGACTCAATTCCCAGCTGAATTTTCTGCTGTAATTCCTTAAACCTGCCTTTATATATGTTCTCACTCGTCATCTAGCGAGTTTATTTTGTTGCTCAAGTTTCTTGCTCCCAATCTTCAATTTGTAACCCATTTACTCAACTAAACTCGCGTACATTATGCGTCACTAAAATTAAATTATTAGCCATTGCAATAGCCGCAATTTGTAAATCATTTGGGCCAATAGGAGTCCCATTAACTGACAATCTTGCACGAATTATTCCGTAAATCATGGCTGCATCATCATCAAACGGCAACGAAATAAAGAATTGCAGAAACTCTTGCTGTCTAGCAAGGGTTATTTCCGAACTATTACTTTTCATTGCACCATAAAATAACTCACCTTTAACTACAGAACATACCGCAATATCTTCAATATTTTTTGCTCGTAAATGCTCTCTGATTGCTGGTGACTTACCATTAAGATAACGAGCGCGAACATTACTATCTATTAAATAAATCACACAATCTCTTCCCTTTCCTCAAAATCGCCCTCATAATCAATAACAATAGGATCATCTTGACAACTGCCATAAGTTTTTTCAAAAAAACCAGGCGGCCATCCTTTACCTTCAGGTGTATTATGTTGAATTTTACTGTTATTTTTTGACTTACTTTTCAAGTGAAGAAACTCCACAAAATCTAAAACTTCCTCTTGTTTATCTTGGGGAAGAGAACGCCAGTGGGTTAATAATTCTTGTTCTGCACTCATTAGTATTTACTCACTAAGATTACTCATGTTTCTATTCTAAAGTTGGCATACCCACGGAGGAACTAACAGCCTCCGCAGCTTCTTCGCCTTCCAGCAATATCATTAAAGCTTCCATCTCCTTGGTTGCAATTCGCAGTTTCTCCATAATCTCAGCAGCAATCACCTCTGGCTCAGGTAAATTATCCCCAGATTGCAAACTTTCATCGCGTAACCAAGAAATATCAAGGTTTTCATTACGTTTTTCAATATAATCCCGTGTAAAACACCGAAAACGTTCATTCTCTCCTAAATCTACACGAGGATGATTGCCATTAGGGTCATCTCCATAGCATTGCTTAAACTCAGCGAAATGCTCACGAGTTAAAGGATAACGCTTACCAAAACTGGGCATATTGGTTCGCATATCATAGAACCAAACTGCTTTGGTGTTGCCTTTTTCGGTTGTGCCACGTTGGAAAAATAAAACATTCGTTTTCACACCCTGAGCATAAAATATTCCAGTGGGCAACCGTAAGATTGTGTGCAAATTGCACTTATTCATCAAGTCAGCCCGAATTGCTCGTCCCTGTCCATCCTCAAATAGTACGTTATCGGGTAAAACCACAGCCGCCCGTCCCCCTGGTTTGAGCGATCTGTATATGTGCTGCAAAAACGCCAATTGCTTATTTGAGGTGGGATAGGTGAAATCATCTCTCGAAGGTAAACCACCACCCTTTTTAGTGCCAAATGGCGGATTAGTGAGAATTACATCGGCTTTCGCTAGTCGCTGTCCTTGTGACGAAAGGGTATCACCCAAATCTACAGCACCCTCGATTCCGTGTAACATCATATTCATCAACAGCAAGCGGTGAGCATCCTGCACCAACTCCATGCCATAAAACGCCTGATGCTGCTGGAATGATTGCTGGGCTTCTGTCCATTCAAAAGGGTCATGGTGTCGACGAATATAGCGATCGCCTGCAATCAAAAACCCCCCCGTACCCGCAGCAGGATCTTGGATCAATTCTCCTGGTTGTGGCTTGATGAGGGCAACCATGCAATCAATCAAAGGTCTAGGGGTGAAATACTGTCCCGCACCAGATTTCTTCTCATCCGCATTTTTCTGGAGTAGCCCTTCGTACAAATCGCCAAACTCATCTCGATGCTCGGAAAACCAGTCCAATTCATCAATACTGGTAACAAGCTTTTTGAGGATGCGCGGTATTTTGAGAGAAGTTTGAGCATTAACAAAAATCGCCTGTACCCGTTGAGAGGAATTTTCAGAACCCAACATCAGTAAGAGCGATCTATAAAATATTAGTTGTTCCGTCTCACCCTTATTAACCAAATCACCCCAACGATATCTCTCCGGTAATTGCTTTTCAGTCCCCGTCTCCTGTGCCATTTTCAAAAATAGCAAATAGGTTAACTCTGTAACATATTGTAGGTATGTAACACCATCATCTCGGAGAACGTGGCAAAGGTTCCAAAGCTTTTGAACAATATCGGAGGTAGCTGGCATATATAGGAATTTAAGGCGTTTATACAAGTCAAATTACCCCCCTTAGTCCTCCCTTGGAAAGGGGGAAATAAGAAAACCTAGTTCCCTCCCCTTTCCAAGGGGAGGGTTAGGGTGGGGTAACTTCCCTCAACAAACAAATAACTTCCCTAATTTTATCCACCACACCATCAATATTTTGATAAACTTCCTGATTAGTAAATCTCAAAATCTTCGTACCTTTTGATTCTAAAAATACTTGGCGATCGCGGTCATATTCTGGGACTTCATCTTGATAGTGACTATCACCATCGATTTCTATGGCCAGCCTCAATTCTGAAGAATAAAAATCAACCACAAATCTTTCAATACTGTATTGTCTGCGAAATTTACAGCTTTCAATTTGTTGACTTCTAAGCTTTGCCCAAACTATTTTTTCAGCTAGGGGCATATTGTTTCTTAGATTTTGCCGTTTTTGCTTTTCTAAGGTTTTATTATAAAGCTTTATCATCAGTACTTTCATATTTCTTGACTATGCTTATTTTTCCCAAATTACCTCCTTTTTTCATAAGATATACACAGGATTTGGAGTTTGTTTATATACGGTTTTTACCCCCCTTAATCCCCCCTTGGAAAGGGGGGAAACTGGAAAATCTAGTTCCCTCCCCTTTATAAGGGGAGGGTTAGGGTGGGGTATCAAGCAACATCCCAAATATTTTTGTGAATCTGGATCACAATATTCTCTAAATCTCCGCCAAAAACCTTATTGAGTCTTTCAAATCCGCCACCTTGGGTTTTAAATTCTCCTTTATCCAAAGCTTCGCGATCGACGATTGTTTCGGCTTTCATCTGTTTGCCAATGCGTTCTAACCACTGGCGTTGAGGAGAAGTCCAAGGCTGACTGGCGAGAATTTTTTTCATAGCCCGATCTACCCGTTCTGTGTAGGGAATCAAAGCACCACCTAAAGTAGCCTGACGGATAAAGCCAATGATAGAAGCAGCAATATCTTCATTGGTAACTTCTCGCCATGCAGTTTTTAGGTTAATTTCTGTATATCCAGCCGTATATAGTCCTATTTGTAGTTCCTTGAGTTGCGCTCTAGTCAACTCACGGGGACGCTGTGTAACAATCATTAAAGCGGGAATCTTGTTCATGTTCTCTAACAAGAAAGCTCTAAAGCTATCTAAATAATCTTCTGGACGTTCGGCATTGCCATAACCCCGTTCAATAGCCACTAACTCATCAGCATGGCGAGAAACCAGCATTGGCACAGTTCCACCATCTCGAAGATCCAGAATTTGAGCGATCGCTTTTCTTTGTTCCCACCATTCCCTTACCTGCTGTGGTGTACTTTGTTTGAGATGAGAAACCATATTTGATAATGGCATTCCGGTGATCGCTTCTAACTGTTCTTGATTGTTAGGACTCAAATGCCTGCGTTTGCGCTGAATTTTCGCCAGTAGTTGGTTAATGACTGTTTCTAAAGCATCAGGATTTTTGACTGTTTCCAACTCCTCCACCAATTGAGTAAAGGAAATATTGGGGTTAACCACCACAGGTTTCATACTAGAGACAGGAGCGATCGCTTCATATAATCGCACCGCATCAAAAATCCGAAAGACCTCTTTGTTGATTTCATCACAAAGGCGGGTTGCCCTTCCCAACATCTGCTCGTAGAGAATGCGGGAATTGACGCGACGAATAAACACTAAATTACAAATCGCGGGAATATCAATTCCTGTGGTAAGTAAGTCTACAGTAACAGCCACCTTGGGATTCACTTCATTGCGGAACTTGCGAATCAACTCTAATGGCTTATCTGCATTGCCTGTAATTTTGACAATTGCATCATCCTCCACACTGCCGTAGATAGACTGAAACGCTTGTTTAAGTTGGTTAACCACAATATCTGCATGAGCGTCAGTAGCACAGAAAATCAGCGTTTTTTCTGGCAGTGATGGATCAATATGCTGGGCTAAGGCTTCACAGACAACTCGGTTAAAATCTTCTGTAATTACTTTGCGGTTAAACTGTTCTACCTCAATTTTTACCTCATCAGGCGCATGAACTAAATCAAGTTGCCCAGTTTGGGGATTGAAAAATTCCATCTGCTCACCAGGATTCCAAACCATCCCCTCCTCAGATAACTTTGTCCTAATCTTGAAAGGTACTTCATGGTCAATTAACCAGCCATCGATCACAGCTTCTCGATAACTGTAGATGTAAACAGGTTCACCAAAAATTTGGGTGGTGTGTAGTGCGGGAGTTGCAGTTAAACCAATTTTTACAGCGTCGAAATGCTCCAAGACTCGACGGTACTTTGAGACGTAATCGTTAAAATCCCGAAACTCTAGTTCGCGATCGCTTAATTCTCGATCTAGTAAATAGCCCCGGTGACACTCATCCACGACAATGCAATCATACTGGTCTGGTGTAATTACAGATGCACTATCGGAGGGGTAAAGAACTCGTTTAACCATACCTTGCACCGTGGCAATATGCACTTTGGTATCCCGATCGAGTTCAATATCTTTGAGATCCTTAATCTCGAAGATATCAGCAAAACTTTGTAGGTTCTCCATCCGGGAATCTTTAAAGGCATTGGAGGTTTGTTCTCCCAGTGCAGTGCGATCGACTAGAAATAAAATGCGCCGAAATCGCTTGGTTTTGAGTAACCGATACACTAAAGCAATACAAGTTTTAGTTTTGCCTGTACCTGTTGCCATTGCTAACAGTAATATACGTTGTTCTCTGGCTAGCGCAGACTCTACTGCTTGGATGGCACGAATTTGATAATCACGCAACTCTAGTCCATAGTTAAAGCCTTCCTGGGTTAAACGAGTATTTGCCTGGTCAATATCTTGAGCTAAGGCATCTAATAACCCTTGAGGACTGTGCCATGTGGCAAGGCATATCCGCAGATTAGTTGGACGGCGCAAATCACAGAACCAAATCCCACTCTTGGTCTGAAGCTGCTGCAAATAAGGTCTACCGTTGGTAGCAAATACAAAAGGCACTTTGTAGTTTTGCCAAGGGCCACCAGCCAAAACTTCCTCGCCCAAGACTTGGAAATCTTCACTGTAGCGTTTGGCTTGGTTCAATGCTCCTTCAGAGACATTTTTACTCTGACGCTTGGCTTCTACTACTCCGACAATCTGCAAGCCACAGAATAAGGCATAGTCGGCTCGTCCATTAGCGGTGGGATATTCTGCGATCGCTAAATTTCTTCCTTTCTGAGGATGTACCCCATTTTGATAAGTCAATTCTTCTGAATCTGCTTCCCATCCAGCCGCACGTAATTGAATATCAATCAGTCGGCGTGTCTCCCTTTCATCCAGCAGCACTCCACTTTCAGCGACTTGGGCTTGAGTAATTGTCTGCTGAATTGTTTGCTGTGAGTGGTTTTGAGCTTGGGCTTGAATTTCTGCTAAATGTTGTAATACCTCCTGCACTTTGGCTTGGGCTTCCCGTGCCAAATCTTCGGCGGCGGTGCGTCCTTGTGCTTCAGTTTCCGCAGTTACTAAATGCTTTTGCGCCTCATCTCGCAAGCGTGCTAACTCAGCTTTGAGTGTCTCTGTCTCTATTTTTGGGTCGGCAGGAGGAATAAACGCCCCTGGATCAAAATTGCGACCTCCACCAAAAGCGCGATGAAACCATATCCCTAACGCACGAGCATATTTCAGCCCACTTAACGCCGTGCGGTGATTGCCAGAAAGCTCATGAGTCGCCTGATTACCAATTTTCCGCAACTCATGAAACAGACGATCTACTTCACCTTTGATTAAACCGCGATCGCGCAACCGATTGAGTAAATCAATCTGCCGTTCATCTGCTACCTCATAAAGCCCAATATTGGCTGCTGCTAATTGCGCTAGCAATTCACCAAACTGCCGCAACTTAATCAAACAAGTATTGGGATCGTCAGCAAAATATCGCTCTGCTAAAGCACCTAAGCGCACAAGTTGTTGATCGTGGACTGCAAGAAATGAGAAGTTTAACGACTCTGGCATATCGGCTTATAGAAAAGCACCCTGATTTTTGTGTTTAGAGTTACTTAAAAAATCTCAGTAATTCTAATCCGGTCTTATCAATTAAGTTATAACCCAATACAGTTTAGTTAAGCATTTGTCTCCTCTCTCAGTACCCTCTGCGGTAGCCTGCGGCAGCCCTTCAGGTGACGCTCCTAAGGTCGCTAATGCTGCTTCACCGCTTTGCGTCTAGGTTAAAAAAATTGACTTTAACAAAGGGTTTTAGTCTTAACCCAAGCGTATTGGGCTTTGGCTTAAGTTGACGCCAATAGACAAATGTGCCCCCCGACAAAGTATCCACACAATCGAAGCCTGAGGGATTTATAGAAACACATCTATCCTATGAGGTATTTTATACAAAAAATAAATAAATCTTTACATAGTTATTTAAAGATGATGTAATCTCAGCGTTCAAAATCAAGGCTGTAAAGCTGAGAACTCAACGCCTTACCGTCTATCGGAGGTAGCAAAAGCAAAGGAGAAATGTCAGGATTAGAGGATGTACCTTTGGGGAATGATGTCAAGTAGGTGAAATATTTATTAATATTATTAGTAGGAGTGTAAATTCAGTGACAAGAGTCCGAAAAAATTTCTCATGGCGTTATTTCGCATCAATCACCAGATTCTTCACTAACGGAGCAGAAGATTATGAACGACCAGCAACCATCAGACTCTAAGCAATTCGTCGGGAATCTTAAGAATGGTATTTGGCTGTTTGGCCTATCATCCTGGGTATTTGGCATTACCGATCGCAGTATTGCTTCATTTGCAGATGGCTATCTATCTGCTTTGGATTTGACGCAACTATTCACAGCTGCGACGTTTTTTGTGGCGTGGCTATTTTTAAAACCGACATCCAGAGTTTAAATTAAGCAACTGATTGAGTATCCATTCACTCTTGATGCCAGTCTGATCGAGATGCATAAGTTGCCGATTTTGCTTCATCCTACCTCTGCATCCAAGAAAAGTGCAGTTAGATAGCGTCTTTTCGCTTGCAAAGTCAGAGTTATAGCTCCTGTGATTTTGATGTGTCTAGAAAAATTTTTCTAATTTTCTGGAATTGATTACGCTCATGTAGTAGTATCTATCAGATTACCGATTTATACTGAAACTCTATAACGAACCTTCGGGGAATATAACCCCATTTCGGATTAAAAGCCCAGTCTTCATGGCTGGGCTTTTGACAAGTAATTAAAAAAATTGGGGTAACTCTGGGATTTTCCAGAGTTACCCCGAATTTTAACAGTGATGAATTAAAAACAGTTTTTAACTCATCACTTCTCATGAAATTAGGCAAAGGCGGCGGTTGTCACGTCGTTATTTGACAGAATTTCTTGCAACTCTTCAGCATCTACGGTTTCTTTATCAACCAGCATTTCAGCTATCTGATCCAAAATGTGGCGGTTACGCACCAACACTTCTTTAGCGCGTGTATAGGCTACATCTACAAGTTTGCGGACTTCTTCATCAATGGCGGCGGCGGTTTCTTCAGAAAAATCGCGCTCTGACATGATATCTCGTCCGAGGAACATGTTACCTTGTTGACGACCAAGGGCAACAGGGCCTAAGCGATCGCTCATCCCAAATCGGGTAATCATTTGACGAGCAACACGGGCTACTTGTTGTAAGTCGTTAGAAGCACCAGTAGTAACTTCTTCTTCACCAAAGATTAATTCTTCAGCAATCCGACCACCCAAAGCTACAGCCATCTGATTTTCTAGATAAGCGCGGCTGTACAAACCAGTGTCCATCCGGTCTTCGCTGGGGGTAAACCAAGTTAAACCACCTGCGCGACCGCGAGGGATAATGCTAATCTTTTGCACTGGGTCATAATCTGGCATCAAAGCACCAACTAAGGCGTGACCAGCTTCGTGATATGCTACCAAAGTTTTGCGCTTTTCGCTCATTACCCGGTCTTTCTTCTCTGGCCCAGCTAATACGCGATCAATCGCGTCGTTGATTTCATCCATTGAAATCTCAGTCAAATTCCGGCGTGCTGCCAGAATTGCGGCTTCATTCAATAGGTTGGATAAATCTGCGCCAGTAAATCCAGGGGTACGACGGGCAATTTTATCCAAATCCACATCTTTCGCCAAGGTTTTGCCACGGGCGTGTACCTTGAGGATTTCGCTACGTCCGGCATAGTCGGGACGGTCTACCACAACTTGACGGTCAAAGCGACCAGGACGCAATAGGGCTGCATCTAGGACATCAGGACGGTTGGTAGCGGCAATAATGATGATGCCAGTGTTGCCTTCAAAGCCATCCATTTCTGTAAGCAACTGATTGAGGGTTTGTTCCCGCTCATCGTTACCACCACCTAAACCTGCACCGCGTTGACGACCTACGGCGTCAATTTCATCGATGAAGACGATACAAGGAGCATTGGTCTTAGCTTGTTCAAACAAATCGCGGACGCGGGATGCACCCACACCAACGAACATTTCCACAAATTCTGAACCGGAGATTGAGAAGAAGGGTACACCTGCTTCACCAGCTACGGCACGAGCTAGGAGGGTTTTACCTGTACCAGGAGGGCCAACTAACAACACACCTTTAGGAATTTTTGCACCAACAGCGGTAAAGCGATCAGCGTTTTTCAAAAAGTCTACGACTTCGTTTAATTCCAACTTGGCTTGGTCAATACCAGCGACATCGCCAAATGTCACCTGAGTTTGTGGTTCCATTTGCACTCTGGCTTTGGATTTGCCAAAGTTCATTGCTTGGCTACCTGGGCCACTTTGAGCGCGACGTAGCAAGAAGAATAAGCCAACCAAAAGTAATACAGGGAAAAATAAGCTGCTCAGTGCCTTAAACCAAAATCCTTCGTCGGTTTGGGGCAAAACAGAAATATCAACGCCTTTAGAAGTCAGAGTATTAATCAAGTCTGGATCGTTGACTAAGGTAACAATCCGTTTTGCTGGGTCATATTTGGGTGTAACCAGTGCTGTAGAGCGATCTGCACTCAAACTGACTTTTTCTACTCTGCCTTGCTGAACTTCTTGAATAAAGCGACTGTATCGCCATGTCTCTCTGCTTTGGGGTTGTTTGTCAAAAAATGCTGTTCCCAGCGCAATGACGACAATAAACAGCAGCGCGTACAGCCCTGCATTTCTCCATCTTTTATTCACTAAGGTCTATCCTCCGGTATTTTTCGCGCGTTAGCTCTCAGTGGCCGCTTTGCGCGATCGCCTAGCGTCTCTGATCACAAAAGTGATTATTAAGAATTATGTTAACTTATCTTAAGATATAACAAATTTGGCGTGAGTGTCATGCTAAAAAAAGCTCCCTTATTAGCTGAAAACTTTGATGGTAGGGATTATATTGTAGCGACCCTGAAGGCTGATGAACGGTATGAATGGGAATAATTTCTACCACACTATTAGTGTAGGCGATCGCTTCAAATCTCTGGACTAACTCTAATGTCCAAGGTTCCTCTCGTACCTGCTGCTGCTGGTTTTGCAACCAGTTTACAAGTTGCGATCGCCCAATTCCCGACAAAATCCCGGCTGTTAAAGGTGGCGTATACCAACTGCGATCGCACCATCCCCAAAGGTTGCCTGTACTGGTTTCTAGCCAATTTCCTTGAGCATCGATTAATATTGCTTCTTGAGCATCTAAGCTAGTTTTTGCCAACCAAGCACTCAAATAATTTCCAGTTTTATGAGAAGGGAGAGAGCGAGAAAATTCTGAACTGGCAACAGCGCATGAAATACCATTTTTTTGTTTTTCCGTCAAATTTTGTGGTAATAATCTACCAGTTATCCATTCCCGTCCATCGGGAAAGAGGGTAATTCTGAGAATTGGGAAGTGCGTGAGAAGAATTTGAGCGCCTTTGCGTAGACGGTTCCAATCTGGTTGCTGCCAACCAAAGGTTTGTAATGAGAAGAGTAAGCGATCGCAGTGTGCTTGCCAATTGGTTAAATTACTATCTAGCGAATTCTCATAAACTCGCAATGTTGTAAAAACAGTCGCCCCATAAAGTAAACCCGGATCGTTAATGTTTAACTCTAGGGTTTGAGAGTGAACTAATTTGCCGTCATACCAAAAAATATTATTTGTCACAACCAGATTATTTATCTCTACAACTCCCTTGAAAAGTGGTGACTTGTAATACTCATACGCTGCATGAGATAAAATCTGTGGGCTGCAAATCGCTGAACGCTAGAATCCAAACTCAGATGTTTACAATCATGATTTCTGGCATATTCAATTAGCCACTGAAATAACTGTTGACCATAACTATGCGTAGGCGTAGCCCGCCGTAGGCATCGCTTCAACTCATCAACAACTAAATCATCAATATATAAAATTTTTCCCGATGCTAAACAATTATAAATCCGAAATCCAGCGACCGCTACAGCTTGATTTTCTGCTTCCAAGAATGCAAGTTTATATCCTTCTTGCATTTGGTATCTCACTTGTTCTACAAACTTAGTCTGCTCAAGGTGAGGGCGCAACTGGGAAATCACAGCAAAACACCCTAATATGTGAAAGTCCGATTCTGCCAATTGTATTGATATCATTGATTATCCTACTCAATCATGTCTGGGAAAAATGGAATTAATTACATTATTACTTAATATGCTTTTGTTAAGAAATACTGGCAAAAAATTTGGGTTTTTTAGACGAGATGAATCGCCATCTCTACAAGTATTTTGGTTTTAACTGAACTGTATTACATTATTGTTAATAATTTAATCTTTTGGGGGAAATATAATTTTATTAGTACCTTCAGGAGTTGTAATTACTTTTCCTCCCAAAGCTTCGATTTCCCTAATTGCGCGTTTCCGAGTTCTCTCATCAACTTGATTACTTAAAACTATTGCCCAGGTAGAAATTTGAGCATACTTACTGTTAGGATTTCGACTCAGAAATTCAGCAGTTCTTTGAGAAGTATTTGCAATCATCTGACTCTCTACATCTGAAAACTTACTTGCCCAGTTTGCCGCCATTGCAAAAGACTTTTGGGCAGCTTTAGCATCTCCCAAAAATAATAACTCATCAACTCCTTTATAACGCCACACGTAATAAGATTTGTCAGGAACCGAAGCAGATAGTGATTTTAAGCCTTTCTCTGATAGTGCGATCGCGCGTTCTGGCATAGCAGCATACAATGAAGTACTGACAGAAAGGCTGCGATACGCTGCTAAAAATCGCGGGTCACATTTTAGAATGATTTCAAAATATTCTGGACTTAAACTATAACCTGTTTTATCCCGAACTTCATCATCTCCAAAATATTGTAGAAAGTTGAGATATACTAAGTCTGCAATGAAGTTATTATAACTAAAACTAGGAATTTCTTTGAAAAATTTCAGACGGACATTTTCAGATTTTATTTCTTTCTCTAAAGTTTCTAAAGAGGCGGATTGTTTGCGATTTATTAGTTTTTGCAATTCGGAAAATTGAATCAAGCCAACTCCTAAAATGCACGCACAAATTACAACAGGTGTAGTAATAGCTTTACGCGATGACAACAACATATTTTTCTTGTTTTCCCAGACATAAGCAACTTATTGTATATAACTTAATTGTATTTAAAATGCTTTATGTAAAATTACTCAGTGATAGAGTAAATAGAATAACATCCACCACCAAACAGATAAAAAAACCTTTAATTAGAAGAGTTTTGTGCTGATGTAGCGAATCAACAGAGACTTTTTCAAGGTTGTAATGTTTAATCCTAAGCCGCTACTTTATTATTTGGTAACAACTAGAGGTGAACGAGTCTATAGTAATCCTATTTAATTTACTCTCTAGCATAGGCTCAGATCCCTGAATTCTTAAAGAATTCAGGGATCTTTTTGTTTGTAACTCCTGTATATATTGCTATATCTTTTCCTAAAGAAACTTAAAATTAAGTATAATATCAAACTCAGTATAAAATAATAAGTATTTACTGCAAATTTAATACTCAATATCATGAAGTATAAATTTTTTTTATTCACTGCCAGTATTTTGAACAACAAGTTCTGAAAATTTTAAAGCTTCTTTGCTTTTACTTAGTTTTATTAAGCAAAGCTGGTAAAATTTTCAACATCATAATAGAATGAGGTTTTGTTGAAATTTAAACCTTTTCCCTCTAGAAGATTATGGTAAATACTGTAATTACAGATAACTTGGAAAGTAACGGACTAGCTGTTAGTGCAAGAAACAGTGATTTTAAAACAATAGTCACTAATCTTAATTCTGATAAAAAGGGACTGGATGTTGACGAAATTATTAATGCTATCAAAACAGTAATCGTTGAAGTGATTGATTTAAAAATCACTACTTGGGTTGCAGAATCATCAGAGCAGTCACAAAATGAGATAATATCAGCATCGGCTAAACCAGGAAATCGAATATATACTCGGATTAATCTTGTTAATGGGGATATCGAAAATGAAATTGGGAGTCAATTTACTGATAGCGGCCCCTACAAAGAAATTCGCGAATTTCATTTAACTCAAGTTAAAGACAGTCGGGAGATTATTCACAAGAATATAGAAAGCGTGGAAAAATTGTATGGATTTTTGATGGAAATAGTTAAATCTCACAAAAAACCACAACTGTAAGTATTATTTATTAACTACTCATTCAAAGTAAAGCATCGACAGTAGCTTAGTACCGCAAGGCGGAAGTGAAAATAATTGTATTCCAAGCTCTTACGCCATTTGAAATGCTTTATTTATTTACGCCATGCGGTACTAGCAACATCTTTAGGTTCATTTGCGTATATCTAGCTATCAATACAAAGCTACAGCCAGATTAGTCAGAACTATAAGAGGATGAAACATTATGTCTAATGAGATTAAAATTAAAGACCGAAATGTTATTCAGGCTGACAACCGAAATGGTACTCGATCTGAAGATATTCAAAACAAAGCTAGAGGCTTGTTAAACAATTTAGTATTGTCTGTACAGACATTAGTTTCTGACATTACAGCTTTAGAAGTGAATACGATGATTGTGGATAGGATTAATGCCTCAAAGTTTAATGCTTGGGAAGCATATCAAGAGATTTATTCTATACATGACCCAGATTATTTTGACGCCAAAGGGATTCCAAAAGAAGGTTCTCAAGCTCAAGAACTGCGTAAGCGCTATAGGAGCCTATTTGACCAACTTGAAAGAGAATATTTTTACCTTCTGCTTGAGGAGGATTCAGGTTTTTATAATCCACAGGATGATAGAGTAAAACAATATCGTCAGAGGCTTGAATACGCAAAAAAATATCAACCAAGCCTGGTTGAAGCTGATAAGGAGAATGTGAAGCTAGCTGAACCAATACTACCTGCTCCAACTCCCATTCTTGATGATAAAGATGGAAACAACCAAGGAGATTGGATTGAAAATTTCAAAGAAATTCAAAGACTTTTAAATAATGATAGATTTGTTCGGACTTTGCGTAAAATGACTGAGCTAAAAGCTGCACTTGATAGTAGTAATGTTACAAGTACCAAAATTGATATTATTTATGCTCAAACTGTCATGCAGATAGATGGAGATATTATCACTCGTTATCATAAAGAACTGTTTAGTTTATCTGAAGATGCTAAAAACTTAATCATTAATACACATAATCAAGGAGTAGTTTCTGGTGAAAAACAGTGGCGTGGAACATTTAGTTTTTTGATTAATTTGGTACAAAGTATCGCAAATTTATCTCGATAATGAACGTTGATATAGCAAAAATAGACCGTCAAACTGATGTTGCACTCTCTCTTTCTCTACAAGTTCCTCAGGGCGATCGCTTTCAACTTAAGGTCGATCAAGGACAGTGTAGTTTTTACCTGAATGAGAGAGTTGTAGAACAGATTCAGCAGGCGCAAAAAATTGGTACTTCTCTATACATTCCACCAAAGCTGATAATTTCTCTCTGGTATTACGCCTGCTTCAGCAAGAATATTGTAATTGCAAACAAAAAGCAAATTACCGAAAAGCAGTTTAATAAAGTTTTTTACGTTATTGTGATAGTCAATATTTTAAAATTATTTTTGAGTAAAACTGCACGGGATCAAATAGCCTTACAGCCTGGAGTCACCTTTAATTCTTACTATCAGCAGCCTCAATCAACTTCAGATACTTATGAAGAAGAAGACATCATTTTACAAAGCACTATTCTTCTTCATGGTGATATATTTAACAAAATTAAGTGGAATTTCATGCAGAATTCCAACTGCTCAATAATTATCTCGGCTCATTATTGGCTGACTGAACAAGTATTAAGTTCTTTTTGGACTAAATTAAATCTGCTAGTTTGGGAGATAGCTTCGCTGTTTCCTGCTGCGTTAGTAGTCTACAATCTGTATCCAGCAAATTTGATGCTATCAATAATTGCTTGGATAGGCTTCACTATATTAATTGCAACTACCCGCTATGTACTTGTCAGTCAGCTGCAAAGACGTACTTCTATTAACTCTAAATTTATAACTTGGTGGGCATGGTCGCTAATTTGTCTTATCCCTAGTGTTTTTATTGGTGCTACTAGCGGCTTTAAAAATGTTAATGCATTATTATTACCACTTTTGTCACTTATAGCTCCAAAACTTGCAGAGTATATTTTAAATTTTACCGGGCCACGAGTTGGGAAACTACTCATCCGTCGGTTCCTATCATTTTGAGTATATAAATAATAAATTTTATAATTATTTTTACTGTTTCAAAAGTTGCCAACATTGTTGAGCGATCGCCCAATCTTCTTGAGTATGAATAACTAATACCCGTACTGCTGAATCGGGTGTAGCGATATCCTCATCCACAGGCTGCTGTTGATTTTTTTCCAGGTCTATTTTTAGTCCAATAAATCCAAAGGCTTCACAGGCGGCTTGACGAATTTCTGGAGAGTGTTCACCCACACCTGCTGTAAATACCAAAGCATCTAATCCACCTAAACTAGCAAGCATTGCGCCGATCGCAGAACGCAAGCGATGCACGTAGATATCCCAGGCCAGTTGAGCGCGGGAATTACCTTGAGCAATCGCTTCTCTCACCTCGCGCATATCACTAGATACACCCGAAATTCCCTTTAACCCAGACTCTTTATTTAATACATGATTCAACTCTTCTACAGTGTAATTACAGTACTGCAACAGGTAAATCAGAATCCCCGGATCGACTGAACCAGAACGACTACCCATCATTAATCCGTCTAGGGGCGTGAATCCCATAGTGGTATCAATACTACGACCGTTTTTAATTGCCGCTAAAGAGCAACCATTACCCAGATGGCAGATAATTAACCGCTCAGATGCGACATTTCGACCGAGAATTTGGACAGCACGTTGAGAACAGTATTGGTGACTAATACCATGAAACCCATAGCGGCGAATACCTTGTTCTACCCACTGATATGGGCCGGGATAGATTGCTGCTGCATCGGTTAAAGTAGCATGAAATCCGGTATCAAACACTGCTACTTGAGTGGCATCTTTTAAGGTGTTTTCAATTGCTTCTATGCCTTCCACTGCTGCTGGATTATGTTCGGGAGCAAGATTAGACAGACCAGCGATCGCCTTTTTGACATCCTCCGTAATTACCACACTATCTCGATAATCCTCTCCACCATGTACTATTCGATGCCCCACCACATCGATTTCTGACAACCGATCGATTACCTTGGTATCATCATGACTAAGTGTATTGAGCATATAGGTGAGGTGCGCCTGTGGAGAATCACCAGAGATTGATTTTTGCAGCATTTCACCCGTAGCAGTTTTCACCTCAATTTCTGCCACACCCCGATCTTGAGTCCAGTTAATTTTCCCTTCCCAAAGGGGTTGGGGTGCTTGAGTGGGAAGAGTTTTATCTGCAATTTCATACAGACAACTCTTTTGGCTGCTCGATCCGGCATTCAGTACCAATATCTTCATAGTGACAACAGAAAAAGACGATCTCCTTTGATCGTGCCACTAATTCTAGCTTCATGCTTAGTACAGTTTTGCGTAAAAGCGTAGGGTTTTTAATTCAGGGGAACGCATTAACAACGACAAATAGACCATTTGTAGAGACGCGATGAATCGCGTCTTTACCCAAGAATGTGTTACAAGCATTAATTGAATTAGTATCAGTTATCACTTCGTAGCTTAATTGGGCGGATGTCGCGGATTTTGAGGGTTCTTTTACCTGCATTATCGTCGTCATCAATCGTGACGAGGTATTTCAGGACCGTATGGTTTGCATTTCCACCAGTTACGGTGACAACAAATGCTGAGTAACTGTTAGTGCTTGTGCCACAACCACTTCGGTCATGAAAGGTTTGATTCCATTCACCAATATGGATACCTTCGCCTCGTGGCTCATCACCACTTTGTTTAATTTCATTAAGGAGAGCTACTTTCAGTTGAGATAACTTTGATTTTTTATCAGCAAGCATAAGTTTAAGAAACTTATCGCGATTAAACTGGTCAAGGTTGTTGCCGTTGCTGCATTTATCTTCGTAGTTGGCCTCAGCTGAATTCGGACTGGTCATCACCAGTGCTGGGAGCTTGGGAGACTGAGCGGCGTGCCCACTTGCTGTTGCTAGTGCCAGAACACATAAAGTAAAAAAACCAAAGCGCATTGAATTTTCCGAGCCTGAATTAGTGTGTCCAATCAAGGTTAACTGCAACGGACACTAAAGAACAGAGTTGGCTCGGTAGGCGTATGCAGCAAAGGTGTGAAATGAGCAGTGATACCAAAAGTTACGAGTATGCAGGGAAGGAAACCCCCAACTGAAATCGTTATACTAACTGTGGGAGGCTGTTTATCTATCCAGCCAGATTCCATAGTTGTATTTTTTTATAGCTTGTTGCACTATGTCCTTCTTCAAAACCCCGCTGATTGGTTTAAAAGCTGACTCATTTCGTCATCCATTAGACCTGGAAGCTACCAGAGCGCTCAAGCAGATACCAGGCATAGATATGTTAGTGCGAAATTGGCTTGGGCCAATGGCAGAGCAGGTTTTTTATGTGGAAAATATTGCCTCCAGTATTCTGGTGGGTGAAAACCAACTGCCCGATTTATACAAATTGTTGTTAGATGCCTGTAAAATCCTCGACATAGATCCTCCCCAGTTATACGTCCGGCAGCATCCGGCTCCCAACGCCTATACTTTTGCTATGCGGAGTAAGCAGCCCTTTGTTGTGCTACATACTTCCCTGATTGATATGCTCACACCAGAGGAAATACAGGCAGTAATTGCCCACGAACTGGGACATCTCAAGTGTGACCATAGTGTTTACTTGACTCCTGTAAATTTATTAATATTAGCTGCGGCAATTGTGCCCAATGTTGGTACTTTTGTTGCCCAAGCCATACAGGCACAACTTTTAGAATGGGTACGTTGTGCTGAGTTTACCTGCGATCGCGCCGCATTACTAGCAACCCAAGATCCCAAAGTTGTCATGTCCGTATTGATGAAGTTGGCTGGTGGTTCTCCCGCCTTAGCGCCACAACTGAATCTCGATGCCTTTGTTGCTCAAGCCCGCGCTTACGATGATATTAGCAAGACCGAACTAGGCGAAATGGTAAAAGCCGCCCGCACAGCACAATTAACCCATCCAGTGCCAGTATTACGGGCACGAGAAATTGATCGCTGGGCAAGCAGCACAGAATATCAAACTCTGTTGCAAACTCACGGATTGAAGTCTACTAATAACGAAGTTGCACCCAAAGGCGGATGGCGCAATTGGTAGAGTTACTAATCGCAACCACTTTTATGCTTTGTAGAGGGGAAAACGAGATTTGCCTCATCCACTAGACATTTCCAGAAATTAAATATGCATTATCCAGAATCCTTGTAGAGACGTAGCAGTGCTACGTCAAAACAATTCTTTTTCACCAGAAATGCAGAATATTTAGCAAAGCTTTAGCAGTAGTCTTAAGGCATACAAATGTGATGTCTGGCAACAAGCTGTTCTGGAAGTATGTGTCTACGCACTCAGATAAAATATTGGTACAGCTAAAAAATCAGCTAATGACCAGGTTTCCCTACGACCAGTTTGCAAAAGACTCAGAGCAAGCCATAGAAAGACCTATAGACTACCAAAACCAGAAACAATATTATTCTGGTAAGAAAAAAATGCACACTTTAAAAAATCAGTTTATTGTGCTGCCAAAAGGAGAAGATATTGTTGATGTATATGTTGGTAAATTAGGTAAAGCAAGCGATATAGGTTTATTTCGAGAAACACGGCATAAATTCAATGTTGAACAAAAGTTTATCGGTGACAAAGCCTATATCGGAGATAATGCAATTACTACACCATATAAAAAACCAAAAAAATCAGAGATTTCACAAGTACAAAAAGAACAGAATAAAGAATTATCTTCACGGATAATTGGTGTCGAACACATGATATGTTGTCGAGTGAAAATATTTCGAGTAGCAAGTGAGAAATTTCGTTTATCTCGTCATCGCTATAATCAGGTAATAATGGCAGTATGTGGACTTGTCAGATTGCGACTTAATTGCTCATGGTTTTTATCTATTAATAATTGAGTTTATCAGGGAGAGAATAAATTTTTATTCTTTCTATCTTTTCCTGCCTAACTGATAAATTAGCTCGATTAATTGCCCTAAAGCCTTATTGTTGCGTCCACAAAGTGCTTGCGATGCCTGCGGCGGTTCGCAAAGCGACCATCACAATCCATTAAAATAGCTAAAAATATTGCACAGCAAGCATTTTAGGTTTTCGGATAAGTCTAAAATATTAATTTTGCTGACAATGATAAAGTTCATATTCGTAGCCATTGACGCCTGGTAAAGATTGAGTATCAGATATAACGCACGTTTTGACGGCTTCTGCGACGGGGGCGTGAAAGTTTACCAACCATAAGTCAAAAGGTCGTGGTAATTTATTTAAAGTATTTTCTAGAGCTATGGTGGAGGTATTGGGGTCTTGGTCTTGATGGGCAAGGAGAAACAGAGGTTTCTGGAGTGAATTGCCAAGTTTAATCTCCCTAGCTACCCCCATCATTTCCCCAGTGTGTACATAAGTTTTGTGGGTAGTGGCAATCAGTACTGGTACTGGGGATATTTGTTGAATTAGTTGCACAAACAGGTCAGGGCGATAATATTTTTGATAGCCGAGATTGCAGAACACTGTAACTGCACTCAAAAATGCCATTGACCAAATTAATATCACAGCTTTTTTGCCATTTATTCCCCATCTACCGATGGTTTTGATGCCATTTTTCTCTAGTTCTCTTCCCAGCAATTCCTGGGGAGGATGCCAACAAGCTGCCAGACTTGTGCCTAGTAAAATAACGATCGCCGGAAAGTAAACAAAATTATATCTAGCACCTCTGGTCAGATCGATACCCAAAAAGTAGGTAAAGATAAAGAATAAAGCGATCGCGCTGATAGTGACTCCAATAAACACCTGAATCATCATCCCGTTTTCTGGATGCTGTAGTTGAATCTTAATTCCACGTAGCAAGATTGGTACTGCCCAAATAAAGAAAGTCAACATCACTACTCCAGAAGGAATCACAACCAAAGCTTGAGAAGATTCCACTGGTAATAGGCAAATCATGGCAATCAATGTTCCCAAAGCCTGAAAAATTGGGCTTAACCAATCTAGTCCAACGCGCGAACCTCGAATCCACTCGGTCAAAACACCACGATTTTTATTCTCTAATAAGATTGGTATCCAAATTAAACCCGCCACACAAGTACCTATAGCAACGGCATAGATGCGCCGCCAGGGAGGAGAGAAGAGGAAAGAAAATTTTCTGCTAGTTTGCAATTGCAGCCAAGCAAGAAAAATCAAAACTACGGCTTCTGTGCAGAGAGTGAGGGTAAAGAAATAATGAGTCGCAATACCTAAAGCATTAATTACTATCCAGAAAAGTGCTATCCAGATGGGTAAAGGTGTGCGGTTTTGAATATGACGTGTGGCAATTACTAAACAGGTGAGGGAACCAATTACCCATAAAATTGCCAAAGTGTAATGACGCGCTTCTTGTGCTAAAAACACGCCGTAGGGTGATACTGCCATCATGGCAGCAGTCAAGTGTCCCACTAATGGCGAACGAAATGCTACTCTACCTAATACATAAACACACGGAATGGAGGCAGCGCCGAGGATTGCTGGCAATAATCGCGCCCCAAACAACGACACTAATCCCCCATCGCTCTTAAATAATTTCATCCACAGATAAGCCAGTACAAAATACAGTGGTGGATGGTTATCTTGTGTAGCTAAGTTATGAACCACATCACCAATACTAGCCGTTGGGTTTAGTTGCAGTGGTTGCAATAAGGTATCAGGTGCGATCGCTCGATCTAAGGGTACTCCTAAAAAAGTATTTCCCAAGCTAAACACCAAGGTGGAAAATTCATCAGTCCAAGGAGGCTTTGCAGTCAAGTTGACTAGGCGCAAACTGATGCCGATGAGCAACCATATTAAGTTCAGCAAAAAGTGAACCCAAAAAGGAGGAAGTCGAGCCTGCCAATTTTGCCAATGCTTGTATTGTGAGCCATGTTCGGCAGAGGCAAGTAGCAACGAGATAATTTTTCTGTAAAAATAAAATGCAGCTGGGAAAAGAACTCTCATTGCTGGGCCTCACACGAATGGATTTGTAGATTTGACGCTGAAGATTGAAGTTCGTTCTAAAATCTAAAAACAAAAATCAAAATCTCAAATCCCTCGTTGTGATTATTTCACGTCGGTGACACGCCAGCTAAGTTTTAAATTAATCCAGAAATTCCAGATAGTAGCAACTGCGATCGCAATAAAGTTGGCAATATAACGGTTGTGAATAATAAAATTGAATACCAAATTCAAGATCAGTACATTCAATACCAGTCCAGCCAGACAAATAGCATTGAATTTCAAAAACCGCTTCAGGCGTTGATGCCATTCTTGCTGTCTGGCGCTGACATCGGCAAATGTCCAAGCGTCATTCCAGAAGAAATTATTTAAAATTGCAATCTCACCGGCAACAATTTTGCTGCGTGTCAGTGGCCAAGCCAAGGTAGTGGGATCGCTGAGTAAGTAAAGTATTGCCATATCCACAAAGACGCCACTAAAGCCAACTAATCCAAAACGCAGAAATAGACTAACGGGGAAATTGACTTTTTTACTCAATCGTCCGACTCGCCCTGTGGAAAGCCGCAACCGTACTAAGTGGTGGACATAATCTATATATTGCTTCCATGTCACCTTACTCTCGCCCTCTTTGCGTTCGCGGAACACATACCCAACTTCGGCAACTTGGTTTACCTTTCCCCGGCCGATTACTTCTAGGAGAATTTTGTATCCGACTGGATTGAGTACTGCATTAGCGATCGCACTCCGGCGTACCATAAAATAACCACTCATGGGGTCGGAAACTCTGCCCAGTACCCCCGGTAAGATCACTAAGCCTAACAACTGAGCGCCACGAGACAAAAAACGCCTTACTACACTCCAGCTACTAACACCGCCTCCTTCCACATGACGGCTGGCTACAGCTAAATCGGCTCCTTGCTCAACACTACGCAACAATTGCATCAGCACCTCTGGCGGATGCTGCAAATCTCCATCAATTACCCCCAACACATTCCCCGTCGCAGCTTGCCATCCACGAATCACCGCTGACGACAGCCCCCGTTCCTGTTGACGTCGCATCACCCGCAACTGGGGGTATTCTATCGTCAATGATTGTGCTATTTCCCAAGTTCGATCTGGGCTATCATCATCTACCACTATTAGTTCGTAGTTTCCTGGAATAGATTCATCCAGTAACTTACTCAAGATGCTGACTACATTCTTAACGTTGTCACGCTCTTTATAAGTAGGAATTACTAGAGAAAGGTAGATAGATTCACTACTTGTACCCAAATGGTTGGGAGGCAACTCTGAAATTTTTAGGGGGCCAGTTGGTACTATTAACAGCGAGTTGGATGAGTTTGTCTTCATATTCCAAATTGCAGAACGACGATATGTAAAGTCCGTAGAAAATAGAGCCAAACGTCTGCTGACTTTATTTACTCAACCTAGTTACTTAAAACTTGAGGAATACTTTTGCTACAGTTAGCTGTTCTGAAAGTTTAGTAATTCCCGCACTTCGATATCACACTATTTTTCTAAATTTAATCTAAACTTTGCATTCTGCTACTAATTTTATGGTATTGTCTGTGCTATTAGATAGATTTTACATAAGTATACTGTACCATTAAGTAAACTAAGTCAATAAATATACAGATGATTCAGCTAATTTTTATAATCTTTTAATAAAAATATGGATAATATCAAGTAAGTATGAAGTATTCGTAAATTTTGTTAACATAATTCCAGACCACATTATTATTGTCAATAATCCGATTAAGCATAATGGTTTTTCAGTACTTAGTTATGCTAAATCATTAATTATAAATGTTAAACAATACAAACAATTGTATTATTATATACTGAGTAAAATCTCTGATGTAATCGCTTATTCACTGTAAGTACAATAAAAAGGTTTTTTGTGTATCGAAAATATAGTCAAGAAAGAGGATATTAAAATTCTTACAAAGCTTCTTGATTTACTTTTGTAGAAGTTGTGTAATATTGTTTTCATATTGGAATCGAAATTATTTTACAAACCGAATCAACAAAATCATACAGTACTTGTCCTCGCTGTAGTACAAAAATCTATGAACTATACCACAATCCGGTTATGGATGTAGAAATTTTGATAATTTCCGAGCTTAGACGATGTTTGAAAAGTTTTGGGCGAATATAATTCGCTACTACATAAACGAAGTCTACCTCCGTGGAAAGCATGAAAAATCAAGGGTTTTTAACCCACGTTTGTCCTTGGCGTTCGGTAGGAAAGGTGGGTAAAGTCTCGGGTAGCTGCGGTTTTTAATCGCCAGGACAAGTAATAATTTAGACTTTTCAAACAACCTCTTAGATGCTTGTTAAATTGTCATTCAAACTATTAGCTAAACATACTATGTCCTAAAGAACCAATAAAATTTTACCATCGGTTATTAAGGCTTTGAGGAGATTGAAAGCTACATGAAAAAGCAATTGTCACAAAACTGGATTATTTCTAAGTCTTGGTTACGTTTTTTAGCGATCATCATATTAGTAATAGGTGTATTTTTTCGCTTCGTAAATCTTGACAAGAAAATTTACTGGAATGATGAAGTTTATTCATCATTACGCATATCTGGTTATCTCGAATCGGAGATGAATGATCGGTTACGCAATGGTCGTTTGGTCAGTCTTGAAGATTTGCAGAAATATCAATATCCTAATTCTGAAAAAAACACAATTGATACGATTAAAGGATTGATTTCAGAAGAATCGCAGGTTGTGCCACTATATTTCGTGATACTCCGGTTTTGGGTGGAGTGGTTTGGCAATTCCATAGCAGTTATAAGAAGTTTTTCGGCATTCATTAGTCTGCTCACTTTTCCTTGTCTTTATTGGCTATGTCAAGAATTATTTGGCTCTTCACTAGTAGGTTGGATGTCCATTGCGTTGATAGCCATTTCACCTATTCATGTTTTATATGCACAAGAAGCACGAACATACAGTTTATGGATAGTAGCCATCTTAATATCGAGCAGCGCACTGCTGCGAGCCATGCGCCTTAAAACAAAGGTTAGTTGGTGTATTTATGCAGCAACATTGTCACTAGGATTTTATAGCCACTTATTTTTTACTTGGATTGCTCTTGGACAGGGAGTTTACGTAGCTGTAATCGAACGCTTTAGATTGAGTAAAACATCGATTAATTACTTGTTCTCAGCGCTTGCAGGGTTTATAACTTTTCTGCCTTGGATTTGGATTATTATTACTCACCCTACTCCTGATAAACTAAGTTGGGCAAATGCTAAACAAACATTCTTTGAGTCAGCTATAAGGTGGGTTGGGATTATTAGTCGTGCTTTTCTTGATGTAGGTATTGGCTCTAGCGAACCGCTAAAATTTAATATTGCCTTAATTTTTTGCATTTTCATTATTCTAACTCTAATTATCTACTCAATTTATGTTCTTTGCCGAAGAACCTCTAAAGAGGTTTGGTTATTTATCTTAATCTTGACTGGATCTGTAGCCCTTCCTCTACTGGCAGTAGATTTATTATTTGAAAAACAATCTACTAGTACTCGATATTTACTTCCAGTCGTTTTAGGTATGCAGTTATCTGTTGCTTATTTATTTACCATTAAATTAACGTCTATTTCTCCTAAAATTTGGCAAAAGAAGCTATGGTCACTTGTAGTTTCCATAGTAATTATCAGCGGTATCGTATCTTGTATGCTCAGTTCTCAAGCCCAGCTATGGTGGATCAAAGTCCCTCAAAGATACCAAGAATATCCCGAAATCGCTAACATTCTTAGTAAAACTAATAAACCGCTTTTAATTAGTGATGCTGACATGATTTTCATCCAAACACTTGGTCATTTACTTGATCCAAAAGTGCGATTTCAATTCGTAACTCAAGAGCAGTTACCAGAGATTACTAATGGCTTTACTGACATATTCCTGTTCAAGCCTTCTGACTTCTTAAAGGCTGGGATTGAGAAAATTTATAACTCAAAGTTACAGCAGATAGACAGATCACTCTGGAAAATCACAAAATCTAGTTAAACCAACAAGGATACGATCGAAATCTAGCAGTTGGGATGCTACCTTTGAATATGACTCGTAGGTTAAAAATTAATATCAATTAGCCTTATAAGTAGCACAATTAGAGCCAAAATATACTTGCTTATTCAGTATATAGCGTTTCCTAAGCAACCGAGATACACCTAAATCATTTCAACAAAGATTAGTAGCTTTGAAAATGTACCTCATCAGGTCATAAACCGCTATATAATATGCTTAATTAATAGTTAAAATGGTAACTTAACAAGCATCTAACTCTGAAAATATCAAAGTTTATAAATCCTATTAAACAAAATAGAGACATATTATTCATATCAAAGTCATTTTTTTTGAAAGAGTAATAGTTATTTATTAACCGTAAGAGCAGCCATAGGATTTCTATTTTGTTTTAGAAAAAAACGACCTACTCCATAAAGTAATACCAATTCTGTATGAAGATGCACATAATATCCTTGTAGTCCCCCTGAGGCATTGGAGGACGGCGATAGCCGAGGGGAAAATTATATAAAGCTTCACAAATAAACGGTATAAGAGACAGTTATTAAAGTAGACATATACAGATATTGATATTCCTCTTTCCCAGGATTTATCAACGTTTAACGATAAAAAAACTCAATGTTTAATAAATTAAGTATACTATTTAGGAGATATTGGATGGTAAATATGTCAAAAATAACACCATAAAATCCCCCAATAGGGCATTGCAAAAAAGATAAAAATTTTGTTTGTTATTAAAATGACGGTGTAGCTTTATTGCTTGTTTTGACTAAATTAACATCTTAAGAATACAGGGGAAATCATGCATATTCCTGATGGATTTGTTTCTGTACCAGTGGCAGGGGCTACTGGTTTAGCGAGTGCAGCAGCGCTGTTTATTGCCTTCGGGCGATCGCAAGAAACCTTTGGTAGCCGTCGTGCGCCCATATTGGGACTAACCACCGCCTTCATTTTTGCCGCCCAGATGATCAATTTTCCGGTAGCAGGTGGTACTAGTGGTCACTTGTTAGGGGGAACCTTAGCGGCGATCGTTTTGGGCAGTCCTTGGGCAGCAACTTTAGCCATGTCAACAGTTTTCGTGATTCAGGCAGTTCTATTTGCCGATGGTGGCATCACTGCATTGGGGGCAAATATTTTGAACATGGGGTTGGTCGGGATCTGGGTTGGTTGGTTGTTATACCAACCACTACAGCGATTACTAGGAGGTTCTAGAGGACGCTTACCTTTGGCAGCCGGCATTGCAGCAGCGATTAGTGTCGTTGCAGCGTCCATTGCATGTGCTATTGAGTTAGCCATTTCTGGAACAATACCCTTGAACATCGGTTTGCCAGCAATGGCAGGTGTCCATATTTTGATTGGGATTGGCGAAGGATTGATTACAGGGGGCGTGTTAAGTTATCTTGTCAAAGTTCGACCTGACCTCTTGCCAGGAGAACAGCCGCAATTACAGAAGTGGTTAGTACCAGTGGTGAGCATTTTCTTAATTGCTGGTGTGCTATCGCTGTTTGCCTCAACTTGGCCTGACGGATTAGATTCAGTAGCCGAAAAATACCGCTTTAAAGACAAAGAAGCCCCAGTAGTTGAAATTCCTACTCCTTTGGCTGATTACAAGGTCAAGGGCTTGGATGGAAAAATTAGCACCAGCATTGCTGGGCTTCTGGGATCTGGGGTTTGCTTTGCTGTTGCCTTTGGCATTGCCAACGTGGTGAAACCGAAGAATGCTTAAACTTTCTTTACCGCTACGCTTGCAACTGTCTCTAGTGATTGTGGTGGGGGCAGCTTTATTAAAGCATCATGCTTGGTATGAACTAAGTATATATGGCGCGATCGCACTTTTATGGGCTTGGTTATTGCGCGTACCAATTCGCCAATTGGGAGGATTACTCGGCACAGAATTGATTTTTTTGTCATTGCTGGCCTTGCCCTTAGGATGGGAGCGAGCTAGTTTTTTACTGGTTCGTTCGCTGATTTGTCTGGTTACAATGAATAGTTTTTTGTTGACCTTACCGCCCCACAGTTTCGGAATTGCCCTTAAAAGTTTACCCGTACCAGCACCTTTAAAAGAAAACTTGTTGTTAGCTGGGCAATATATGGAAATTTTACTCTCAGAAGTAACCCGGATGCGGCGCAGCGCCCAATTACGCGGTTTGACTGGTACAGGAGGATGGTTGCGTTATGCCAGTGCTGCCATGATTGGAGCTTTGTATCTCCGTAGTTTGGATAGGGCAGAGCGAGTCTATGGGGCAATGGTAACTCGTGGTTACAACGGACAATTGCCCATAGATTCTACCCTCAGACCAAAAGAACGTTTTGCCCTATTACTAGCTTGGGCGATCGCTGCTGTTGTCACCCTAACTTCTTACAAAATTTAACCCACTCCTCAGAGACGAATACGCTTGGGTTAAGAAATTTGTCCGTTGAGGCAGGCAGAGGTAGCAGGGGATATGGGGGATGCAGGGGGGAGAGAAAAGCTTATCCCAAGCGTATTGCCTTATAGACGCAATTTATCGCGTTTCTACTGTACACTCCATTACATAGGTAAATTTTGAAATCTTTAACTTCCAATTCCCAAACATCAACCAGTAACCTCCATACAGCCGTAGTGGAGGTTAAGAACCTAGTGTATGCGTATTCCCAGCAGGAGCCAGTATTACAACAAATTTCTTTTACCTTAAACAAAGGCGATCGCGTAGCATTGATGGGAGCAACGGGTTCGGGGAAAAGTACCTTGTTGGAGAACCTAATTGGCTTAAAAGAACCGCAATCTGGGAAAATTGCAATTAATGGTATTCCCGTAGAACCGCAAACCTTACCCCAAGTGCGTCGTCAAATTGGTTTTAGCTTCCAAGATGCCAACGACCAATTATTTATGCCGACCATTTTAGAAGATGTTACCTTTGGGCCACGTAACTATGGTATGTCACCAGCAGAGGCAAGCGATCGCGCTCGACAGTTATTAGCTGATTTTGGTCTAGAAGCCTATGCCAATCGTTCCGCACATGAACTTTCTGGTGGACAAAGACGCCTAGCCGCCCTAGCCTCGATTTTAGCCCTAGAACCGACAATTTTAATTTTGGATGAACCAACTAACGGTCTAGATCCAGCATGGCGGCGTCATTTGGCGCAAGTATTGTTAAAATTACCCGTGCAGGCGATCTTAATTGCCTCCCACGATCTACATTGGTTAGGCAGAGTTACTCAACGCGCTTTGGTGTTATCTGGTGGTCGCATTCAAGTAGACAGCGACATTGAACCACTTTTGCAAGATGGCGCTACTTTAGACCAGTTGGGTTTGCCGATAGATTGGTGATTTGGGCATTGATAAAGAGGCAGAGGGGCAGGGGGCGGAGGGGAAAACTTTTCTCCCCAGATCCCTTGCTTCTTCCCCAGTCCCCTCATTTACTCGTAATATTGGATACTATATTCTCTGTTTTATTGCTGTTGGGGTGTTAATGTCTGTTTTACATAAATATACTGTTCTTGCTCCTGTTAGCCTGAGCATTGCTTTGTTCGTTACTAGTTGCAGCGAAAATAAAGTCTCTCAGTGTCAGCGACTAATTCGAGTTGTAAATGCCGGAACTTCTCTGATTGATAAAAATAAAGGAACCCAAGTGATAACCAGCATACAGCTATCTAAAGATTTAGAATTTGTGACTAAATCCATTGCGGAACTGAAGTTAACAGATCCTAAGCTGAAAGAATTTCAAAGCGGTTTTGTCAAGATTTTTCAAAATCTCAGTCAAGCGATAGCTATTGCAGGTAAAGCGCTTGGTGCAACCAAAACAGCAGAAGCATCCGCATCTGGCAGAGAAAAAATCCAAAAGGCTAGAGCCGAAATTGATTCAACACTGACAACAGCAGCTACAACGGTTGGCAAACAATCAGATACGTTAGTGAATGAAATGAATAAGTATTGTAATCAGCCTGAATAATTTATCTGGGGGATTGGGGATTGGGGAATTAGATTAAATGTTAGGGTTCAAATAGTTTTTTCCAGTCCCTAGTCCCTAGCGCTCTTTTATTACTCTCATGAGAGTATAATTAATTATTAACAGTTTAACTTAGCAAGGGTATTTAATTGGGTTCAAGAACAGCTACCTCCACGAGCGCTGTGGTAGATCAGTACTGCGATGCCTATAGAGATTTATTTCCAGATGTTTAGACTCAATAACTGTTACTCAGAATTTTTGATTTAGAAGTAAGAAGTCAATTCGTCCTTTGATGATAGTTTGTTTATCTTGTGTTTCAATCTCGATAGATTTCTCTAATTTGACGTGAAAAGGAGGTAAATAAAACTTGCCAATGAATAGCAGTGGTGATAAAACAATCGTGTTCACTGTATTTTCTAATAAAGGCGGATAGTTTCGTAAATTTATGTAACCTGCCTTTATTTAATCCAATAGCTGCTTTTTTAAACTTGTCAGTTCTGGTAGGTCATCTTGCCACTCTCGAAAGAATTCTTCCGAATCAACTAACTCTAATCCATAGAACAATATTAGTTGCTTAAATGTGACGTTTTCCGCAGCAAGAGTTTCAACCATTATGTTAATCAAGTAGTAGAAAAATCTACCAGTTTAGTAATTCACACCTTCAGGTAGGGTGAGAATTTCAACGCCATCTTCAGTTACAGCTAAGGTATGCTCACATTGAGCAGAAAGCTTGCGATCGCGCGTTACCGCAGTCCATTTATCGCTGAGAACTTCGACTTCGTAAGTACCTTCGTTAATCATTGGCTCAATAGTAAAAACCATCCCCGATCTGAGGCGCTTGCCCTTGCCGCGTGTGCCATAATGGGGAACATCTGGCGCAGTATGGAAAATATTACTGATGCCGTGGCCAACGAAATCTCGCACTACAGAAAAGCCTTGTCCTTCAGCATACTCTTGAATAGCTGCACCAATGTCGCCAATGCGTGCCCCTGGTTTAACTTCAGCAATACCTAGACGCAGACACTCTTCTGTCACCTCTACCAACTTCCTCGTTTTTGCCGAAGGTGTACCAACAAAGAATGTCTTGGATGTATCGCCGTGATAACCCTCAACAATGGGCGTGACATCAATATTAATAATGTCACCTTCTTTCAGAATTTGCTTGGCGTTGGGAATACCGTGACAAATTACCTCATTTACACTGGTGCAAATCGATTTCGGATAACCCTTATAGCCAAGGGGTGCGCTTTTTGCGCCATGCGCTTGTGTCCAGCGTTCGGCTTCATCATTTAGTTCCAGAGTGCTAACCCCTGGCTTCACGAACGGTTCTAGATGCTGGAGAAGTTTAGCAGCTAAACGCCCAGCTTGCCGCATTTTCTCTATTTCTCGTTGGGATAAAATAACAATTAGTTCAGTTCTCATTAACTTTTATCTAGAAATCTTTCATAAACATAGTTAACCCTGTCTGTGCGGCTCTTTGGGCAGCATCAGCAACCTTTAGAGTATATAAGCTCTCCTCTGGGGTAACGTACAAAGGAGTGCCATCAAAAAGATGATCTAACACCATACTCGTGTCTTTAGCGAATAAACCCCGGCGAGGCCCAACCTCTATAGATGTTGTTTCTCCTGGCTGGATGAAAATTCCGGTGTCACCATCAAAAATTAAACCACCTTTTTCACCGTGAACTTCAAACTTGCGTTCTGATTGCCAAAGACTTTCACCTTTGCCGTACACTACTTGGGCTAAAAGTCCACTGTTAAAACACAATTCACTAGTGCAGAAACAGGTTTGGTAATATTCCGGTTCTATTTCCCAATATCGCTGGTGACAGTTAACTGTAAATACTTTACCAAATAAATCTGTGAGACGATGTAGGCGAGACAAAGCCCCCATTAAGGGAAAGCCGAAAAACTCGTGGTTATAAGTCCATTTGCGGGGTGCAGGATTTTGAGGATTGATGGTGCTGTAGCGAACATAAAACACTTCACCAATTTTGTCTAAGTTTTGCTTCAAAGCTTGATGCAAACCACCCAAAAGTTCCAGGTGTTCGACGTGTAGGAGTTTTTGTTGTGCTTTGGCTAAAGCAATCAGTTCCTCAGCCTCAATTACATCCAACGAAAGAGGATACTCTACAATCACATGTTTGCCGTTGGTAAGTGCTGCACGAGCGATCGCACCATGATCTCGATTAATTGTAGAGATCGCTACTAGGTCTATATCTTCACGTTCTACTAGCTCTTGCCAAGAACTCAATATTTCAATCTGGTACTCTTTAGCAAAGGTTTCGGTTTTTTCTTTTGTATGACCAACAACTGCGACTAAATGCGATCGCTCATCGTGGAGCAATGCCTCAGCCCGAAACTTTGCCGCATACCCAGTACCGATCAAACCTACACGCACTTTTGCTTTTTCCGAAGCAGCTTTTGAATTATACATGATCCTTAACTAGTTCTGTTTTTGATCTTCTCACGCTTCTAGTGGTAAGATTTTCGGTTCATGAGGTTTACCAGTCTAGACTCTACAACATTCGTCCGAACCCCTCAAGCACGTATGAGACTTTATTTTCAAAATCAAGCCCCCTTTTTGAGAGCAGAACTAATGTGATTCACAATATGTAAAATTTGTCAAATAGAAAATTTTGGAAAAAGTTACCACGTCAGCTTGCTTTCATCGGGGTATGCGATCGCTATGATAATTGTCTAATCAGATTAGAAAATGAAACAACCCCGCTTTTTACAGGAGTTGGGGGATTTGTTCTACGTAAGTTCTACAGAATCCAGATAACATTAATATTGCTCATATTTTTTATATATAAAATAAGCTTTTCTTATTGCAACCTGACTAAGGTCGAAAATAACATAAATAAAACTTATCGGGATTAAGTAACTAAATTTCATTACTAATCGGGTTCAATTTCCAGTCACATAGTTTAATTTTTCTCGTAGTATCAGAATTGAAGCAAATTTAAACCAGCGGCTAATCCCACAGAACAGCCGTGACCTTTGCCTTAAGATAACTTATACTGCCGTTTGCAAAAGAGAGGATTACTCAATGCCAAGTTATAAAGTGACACTAATCAACGAAGCCGAAGGACTAAATACAACACTTGACGTTGATGATGATGTCTATATTCTAGACGCGGCTGAAGAAGCTGGTCTTGACCTGCCCTACTCTTGCCGCGCTGGTGCTTGCTCTACCTGTGCAGGTAAAATCATCAAGGGTACTGTCGATCAAGGCGATCAGTCATTCTTAGACGATGAGCAAATCGAAAAAGGATATGTACTGACTTGTGTCGCTTACCCAACCTCTGACGTAACAATCGAAACTCACAAAGAAGAAGACCTTTACTAAGAACTAAGCAACTCAACCATAAACCTCTTGCAAGAGTTACCAATGTTGAAAAAATATAAGTATGGCATCTAGGGCCAACACACTTGCAATGCTGTGTGTATCTCTAAAAGCGACTTTGATAAAAAGCCTAGTTCCGTATTGGGCAGGAACACAATATTTACTGTGTTCCTGCTTAATTTTTATCAGTAATTTGAGGTATTTAGATCGCGATTGAGACGGGGAGTTAGGGTAATTCAATTACTTGAAAATCAGTATACTATGGAATTACCTCGTACTTAGTGCTTAAACTCAGTGCGGATACTTTAAAGCTTAATTTCTTTACTGAGAATTTTAATCTGAGTACCAGGATAGTAGAATTGGAGAATTTTTGGACTTGACCAACCTAGTTTTGCTAAATTTTGAGCGCCAGTTTGACTTAAGCCGACTCCATGTCCTAATCCACCACCAATAAAAGCATATCCCCAGAGTTCTGCCTTGCCTTTGTTTAGGGGTTCTATGTAAAAAAGCGTACTTACCGGAGCGGCAAAGGCGCTGCGAACTTCATCTTTATGCAGAACAAAGGTGCTGCGATCGGTTTTAACCGCAAGTTCAAGAATGCGTCCACTCTGACTTCGCTTCACAACTGCCATAGCCTGAATGGTCTTAAATTTGGCATGAGGACTGTTTTTCACCTGCAAAAATTTCTGCAAGTCCTTGATAATATCCTGTAAAGGGGTTTCCTTATGCCAACGAAACATATCCCACTTGCTTTCATTAAATCCTTGTTGTATGTTGATAAATTTTTGGAAGTTCTTTTCATCTGCTAAACTCTGCTTAGATAAGTCCCAAAAATTAGTCGGAGCATCCAGTATAGGGCGCAGATAGGGACGATCGTCACCATTCCAGATATCACTGAAGGAAGCGGTGACACCACCAGTGGTGGAAGAATACAGAGCATCTACTAGTTCATTTTTATAAGTTAATACTTTACCCCTGGTTGAGGCGATCGCTTGGTCTGTTTTGGCAGCTGCTCCCTTCAGCCCATAATAAACTTGGCAGTGAGTATCAGCACACAACTGATAATTATCTGCGGCAAACCTGCGTAAATTTCTCAAGGCATAAGTCCGGGCGAGAATTGCTTGGGCTTCTAGCGCCGCTTTTGGTGCATCTGTTCCTATTTCGTAAGGTACAACCCCACGCAAATAAGTTTCTAAGGATACTTGATTAACGAGAGTGTATGTGCCATAAGCGTTTGGCTGCAAATTCAGGCGACCGGCATAAAGACGAGCATTTTCTGGTTTCTCGCTTTTATTCACCCGAATTAAGTTTTTATCAGTGCTAATTTCCAAGTCATTCGGGCTATAGCGATTACCATCCACTACCCAACTTACTCGCGGCACTTGTTTTAAAACTTTAGTATCAAGATATACTTTATCTTTGGTAGAAGTTTGGATGTTTTGCAATAACAAGCGTCGCAATAAAGGAGTGCTGTAAACATCTCGTTTCGCCCAAACCTGCCAGCGTTCTGGCTGGGCTATTTCCACTTCCATTCCCTGAGAACGCCATTTATTAGCACTGTCTTCCGCAGTTTCAAAAGTGCGGTATGTGCCTAAAACTACTACTTCTTCGACTGCTGGCTGGGGTAAAGCTTGTATGACTGTTTCTAGCTTTACAGGATTCTTAGTAAACAGAATTTGCTGCTTGTTGCCCACTTGAAATTTTAACCTTAAGCGATCGCCTTTTATGGGTTCAAGTTGTAGCTTGGCTGTGGCTTCGGCGCCAAATCGCTGCACAATCCCAATTTTAAGTTCTATATCCTGGATATTGCTCTCTGGCCCTGATGCCGCAGTCAGTCCCAATAGACAAAATGTTGTCAGCACAGTGTAGGGAAAACACCAAAATGAAAATTTCATGACCACCTGATAGCGTTCGCGCAGCGTCTCCAAAAGTTGCGATCGCGAGTAATCGTTCGCGTTGGCGGAGCCTCTCGTAGAGAGCGTCTTCTGCCCCTTAATGTGTCGTTGGAGCTTATTTTCCAATTGCTTTGTAGCGCGGTTTTTTTGTCGCATGAATGCTCCAATGATACCATTACCAATTTTGCCCCAGATACTAGTTGCAAAAACGAAGTCATAATGACTATGATTTATTTAGAGACAAAAAACAGAACTAGTTGGATAAACTCTTTATGGTTAAAGTCCAAGAAATTCCATTAAATCAGATAAAACGGCCACTGCCTCGTACAAACGATCCAAATAAAGTGCAAGCCTTAATGGAATCGATTGCGGAGATTGGGCAGCAAGAACCTATTGATGTCCTAGAAGTAGATGGACAATATTATGGCTTTTCTGGTTGCCATCGGTATGAAGCTTGCCAGCGTTTAGGCAAAGAAACCGTTTTAGCCAGAGTTCGTAAAGCACCCCGTAGCGTTTTGAAGATGCACTTAGCATAGACAATAGGGATTGGGGACTAGGGACTGGGGACTGGGGACTAGGAATCAAGGGCTTAATTTTCTTGCCAATCCCCAATACCCAATTCCCAACCCCAAATTACATATAACCTAATTAGGAGAAAATTATGTCATCGAAAGTAACAGTTAAAAATGTAAATATCGGCATTGACGAGGCGAGTAGGGCTAAAATTGCTGACGGTTTATCTCATCTGTTGGCTGATACTTATACACTGTATCTGAAAACTCATAATTTTCATTGGAATGTAACGGGGCCGATGTTTCAAACGTTGCATCTGATGTTTGAGACTCAGTATACAGAATTAGCCTTAGCAGTGGATTTAATAGCCGAGAGAATTAGAGCGCTTGGCTATCCTGCACCAGGAACCTACAGCGAATACGCCAAACTGAGTTCGATTCCAGAAACTCCTGGAGTTCCTAAAGCTGTGGAAATGATCCGCTTGTTAGTGGAAGGACAAGAAGCCGTAGTCAGAACTGCACGGTCTATTTTTCCCGTGATAGAGGAAGTTAACGATGAACCTACCGCCGATTTATTGACTCAGAGGATGCAGGTACACGAAAAGACAGCTTGGATGTTGAGAAGTTTACTGGAAGAATAGGAATAAGGGGCTGGGGACTGGGTACTAGGGACTAGGTAATAATGTACTTTTAATTTGCATAACTAGGGCGGGCAAGATGCCCACCCCACAAGAGTTTTAATGCCAGGTAATATGCAAGTTAAGTGTCCAACAGCTTACTAACAAATAAAGACTTAATTTTTTTACCAGTCACCAATCCCCAATCCCCAATGCGCCATACCCAAAAGTTGCAAGATTTAATGCAGCAGCTAAGTATTTCTAGTTTTAAAGCGCTGAGTCGCGCTGCTGGTGTCTCAGAGCGTCAAATTTTGCGATTACGCCAGGGAAAGCTAGAGCAGATGCGGGTAGATGTGCTACTCAAGCTGTCGTCAGTGTTACAGATGCCATTGAATGAATTGATCGCAACTTTTTCAACCGTAGAGTTATTACAAGAGAAAACAGCACCTACCCAGGAATTGTTACAAGAAATTACAAATTTAAGAGGAGAGTACGATCGCTCCCAGCTTCAATTAGAACAACAGCGAGAAATATTACTACAAGAACTCCAGCAGTCGAGCTTGCAACTGCTGGAGTCTTTATTATTGCAATGGCCAACAGCGGCACAAAAAGCGCAGGAGAATCCCCAGCTAGCAGCAGTTAAAATAGTCCCATTGGTACAGAAACCCCTGGAAAAGCTTTTGCAAGCGTGGGGAGTAGAAGCGATCGCACCTGTGGGAGCAGAATTACCTTATGATCCCCAACTTCACCAATTGATGGAGGGAACTGCACAGTCTGGAGAAACAGTCAAGGTACGTTACACTGGCTACCTTCAAGGTGAGAAGTTGCTTTACAGAGCGAAAGTGAGTCCTGTTTGAGGTAGTTAGAGACGCGATTAATCCCGTCTGTACAGGATTTGTATTGTCTGTTGAGAAATATATAGATATTGGGAATACTAAAAATAGCAGGGGCGATCGCCTTAGAGAACTTCTGTTAGACAGATGGTGTAGATTCAAGCTTGCTTGGCGCTGTTGAAATCAAAGCTGTTGGCTCTAGAGGGGTAATCCAGAGGTAAATTATTTCAATAATGTAAGTAATTGGACATAAATAAACGTAGATCCTAGTTACTATCATAAATACTCAGTAGTCAACAAAGGATTATATCTACTAATGATTATGATGTGAAACTTTGATAGCTGAGTATTTTTGCTTATAGTTTTAATTGGGCGATAGGGGCTGGGAAAATTTTATGGGTGATGCAGATCCGCTTACCCAAACAAAGGAACGCTGCTGCTAGACTCGGTTTAACTGCGCGTAGGCGTAGCACAACCTAGACATCGCTCTAACTCATTGAATTTTTAATTGTTTAATGACGGCTATCATCATGAAATTTATTGGAGAATCTTAGCTTGGGCAAAAATATTTAATAAATAATCTGAAAAGCAGCAACATCAGCTTGTAGATACAGTATATATTTACATACATGACATACAAGTAAGTTAGTGTTAAAAATTAACATATTATGCCTAAAAATAAAATCAGCGAACAGCTTACAAATCTATCGTTCCAACCGTTATACAAAACTAAACATACATGAGTTTTACTGTGCTGACTTACTTGTATAGTCTATTTTCAACCAGTATATTCCTAGTCAAAAATCGATATTAAATGTAAGGTAATATGGTTTTCAGTATTACAAAAAATTAGATTAAAATACTTATAATTAATCTTTATTTATCCTGATTAATTATCAATGGCTACTCAATATGTAATGTAATCTTATATTTTATTTTACAAGCATTTTTAAATGTTCTATAATGGCGAAATCAGAGAATTATTTACACAAATCAGAGTGACATAATTATGAGAGAACAAGTAAAAGTTATTAAGCTCAGTGGTAATTTGAATGCCACAACTTCACAAGAATTTCGGCAAAATATCACTGATATTCTAGAGAAGGGTGCGAAAATCGTGTTAGTTGATTTTAAAGATGTAACGTTTATGGATAGTTCCGGTTTGGGAGCTTTAGTATTAGCTTTTAAAACCTTGCGTGCAGCAGACACTAAACTTGTTCTTTGCTCAATTAATGAGCAAGTCAGGATATTATTTGAACTGACTAATATGGATAAAGTATTTGAAATATTCCCTAGTCAAGATGCATTTAATCAAGTTTTAGTTTCCAATACTTAATTAATCAAACTTCATTTGCAAAATAGATAAATCATCATCAAAAGCATCTTTGGAGTTCAGAGCAATTAAATAGCTTAATACGCGATCGAGTTGGCTATCAACTGGATCTTGTAAGCTAACTAATAGCTGAATAAAAGCATCCAAACTCCAAAGTGTGCCATCTGATTTAGTAATTTCATAAGCACCATCACTAAAAATATAAAGGCTACTAAATTCTTCAATATTGCAAGAAGCATCAATATATTTTGCCTCTGGAAACATCCCAACTGGCATACCGGGGGTTTTCAAGAGTTTAACTTCAGATTTTCTTGGAGATGTGCCGGCTACTAAAACTGCTGGTGGATGACCTGCACTAGCATAAATTAACTGACGATTGATTCGGTTGTAAACTCCATACCAAATCGTAAAGTATTTATCATTTTGATAATTCATTTGAAAAGTATCATTCAAAGCCTTCAATACATCACTAGGTTGATAATAATTCAGACCTTTAAGCGCACGGGAACGCAGCAAATTCAGCACTGAAACAGAGGGAAGAGTAGCTTTCAATCCATGTCCAGCAGTATCGAGTAAGTAAATTGCCAGATAATCATCATCGAGCCAATAGTAATCGAAACAGTCACCGCCGAGTTGTCGCGAGGGAATGAACCGGAAATTTATCTTGAAGGGTTCGGTCATAGAAAGAGGCAGCAGCGATCGCACATAGTCTGCGGCTTCTGACATTTCTGATTCTAAAAGCAACTTTTGATCCTGCAAATCTCTGCTCAACTGATGCAGGCGTAATCCTGCTCTTACCCGTGCTTGTAATTCATTATGCTCAATAGGTTTGGAGATAAAATCATCAGCACCAGCATCTAGACCTTTGACACAATCAGCAACGGAATCTAAGGATGTTAATAAAATAAAGAATGTGGTGAAAAATTTGGGGTCTGTCTTAATGCGGTGGCAAACTTCCAGTCCAGTCAAACCCGGCATGATCCAATCACAAATAATTAGTGCTGGACGATAAACTAGTGCTTTTTCTATTCCTTCCTCGCCGCTACTGGCAGTCACTACCTCATAACCTTGTTTTTCCAAAATCCTTTTTAAGAGTATTTTTATTGAATAGTCGTCATCAATTATTAGTATTTGAAACATATAAAGTTCTAGGAAACACTCATTAATAATTTGCTGTCAAAATAAAAATATGCTATGAGGTAATAGGCTAGTAGTATGAATATAGGGATGCTACTATAGCATTTATTGTTTGTATGCAATAGACTTTAACCTCACTTCCATTCCTCTCTTTTAAAAGCATAGAGTCTTTGAATTTTACTCCCCAAACAGAGTAAGGATTTGGGGTTAGTTTCTATTAGACTCAACCCAGAAGTATTAGAAATAATTTTTATTTACGTATAGAATTTATGACTGTCAAACAGTCATAAATTCTATGGTGCTGCCAAAGGATTTAGCCATAAGAGAATGTTACTTTTTAGCTGGTTCAAGTCGCGGTATGCTTCTTGCTTAAACCATTGTCCTAAAGCATCAAAAGGGGTGAAAGATGTTCCAGTTTGCCATTTAATATCTTGACCTAGAGGTGTTGTATGAGTTCCTGGTAAAGTTTGTGCTGTCACCATCTCATCAAAACGTTCTTGTAAGATTTTGGTTAAGGCTGCCGATTGATCGATGTTGTCATTACTAAATTTTATTAATAAATTGCGCCGGACATTGTAACGTTCTTGGACAAGCTTGTTAGTTTCCAACGGTGAGGGAGTAAACTCGATTTTCAAAGTAGAATTGAATTGTTCTACTAGGGGGATAGCTTCTTTAGCGGCGTAGTTGTTGAAGGATATTAAAATATTGCCTGCACGTTCTACTTTAAAGAGGCTACCAATCAGCAAGTGAAGTTTACAGCCCATGCTATGTCCAACGCCGTAGATGGGGAAGTAAAGCTTGCGTAATGCCCCAGAATCCTGTAAGCGTTCGAGGGTGCGGTCAAAATTTAACAGTACGGATTTGGCGATCGCAGTATGATCCAATGTATTGACGAAAGGCGTAGCAATTACAACATAACCTTTACTTGCCAGTTGTTCGAGTAACCAGCGATAGGTAATGTGCGGTGCAGTGGCGACAAATGCACCTCCTAGAAAATGAACGATACCTATGGGATTTCGGGGAATGATTACCCAGTTCCCTCTAATTTCTTTCCAGTCCATGTAGATAAGCGATCGCTTTATGTATGAATATTCTTTATGTTAGATCGGTGATTGCAACCCTGGGAAGGATTCTGGCAAAAACCATTGATAATGTCTCTGAGTAGGTTGGAAATCAACCCACCTGAGTGCTTTCTAAATTACCATTACAACACCTAATTACGTTAGCGAGTATTCGTACCCCTATGGGGAGGCAAGCTACGCGTAGCGTCTCTTAGAGAGCCTCATTACGAATTACGAATTATCTTAACGCTGAGTCTGTAATCTTTTCATTTCGTGTTGCACATCTAATGCAATTTGTAATGCTTCATTGAGTAACCTTCCATGTTCAGTAGCTTGTTCAGTTACTTGCATAGCTGTTAAAGTTGCTAAATTGTTGACGAATAGTTCTGTATTACTCAAAATAAAGTTCTTATTTTCCCTCAAAATTCTTTCTGTCTTCAAAGCGCGAACTAAATCAGCTTTGGTGAGTTTAAGCGCTTCAATCACACCTTCTCTTTCCTTTATAACCACTTCTGGATTACCAGCTTCTTCGATTTGGTCATTGATATCTATTACTCTAATAACAGTATTATATCTATTAACTTCATTTAACAGAATGTAAAGAGATTTTGTCATATTATTTTTGACAACCTTACTTCTACTTTTCCAGATTAAATATAAGATAGTTTGTGAAAAACCGCCAACCCAAAGACTTAAGAGAATTAATAATATCCAAGATGGGATTGTTATCCACGTCACAAAAATTTTAAGAATTAAATCAAATAGAATATAGACAAAAACAAATGTAGAAAATCCGATAAAAACTACAGTTGCCCCTTCAGAGCTTTTCAGCTTTTCTATATATATTCTTGCGAATCTATTTAGAGTTTTTGTAATGATTAAAAGTTCCTCATTAACAGGTAAATTAGTCAGTTTTTGCAAATCATCTTGACTAATTTCCAAGCCCTTTAAATCATCCTGCACAGCTTTTTAACCCTTGCCAGAATAGTTATTTAGTCTAATATAGCAATCAAATTTCTAGAATGCTGGCATTTTGTCCGAACTTTTTCAGATGAGTTAAGCCTGGTAGGCAATATCAAGATTTTTTGTACAATATGATACTCTTTTGCTAAGACAACTATTTATAGCAATCTTAAATCATTTGTGATGAATAAGATCCCCGACTTCTTAAATAAGTCGGGGATCTGCAAGTTACAATTCTGACAAATCAATAGTATTACAGTGATAAATAATTGTGCCTCACTCGTTACACTAACTTTGCTTGGAAGAAGATTGTTTCTGTTTTGAAACACCACGCTGAGGATTTAAAAATGGGGGGATGGGACAGTCTAACGTCATAGCGATCGCTCTGAGTAAATCTGCCTCTGAAGGAGTAACTTTATTATCTAATAGTACTGTGTGGGCACAAGCATCAACAAGAGCTTGCTTGAGTTTGGGAGTGGCAAGACGTAGACGCTCAATACTTTTCTTAAGTTCAGTGAAATTACAACTTGGCGGTTTTTCTGGTTTTTCTTGCTCTCCGGCTTTGGGAAGTCGAAAAACTCCAGAACGAAAAGCATAGGCGATGTCTTCAGTGGAGGCATCGGGTTGGGAGTGTCCGACGCGAGCAATTACGGACAGTACTAATAGACTATCTGGCCAAATCTGTTCGATGGAAGTGAATTCTACCGTTGTCGTAGATACGGGATTGATACTAGGTTCGAGACGATGCCATAGTATTAATTGCAACACAAAATGCCACAATGATAAACTTCCGGTGGCTACAGTTAAACCGTGGACGCATTTGCACAGCCTTTGGCATTCTTTGGCAGAATTTTGGCGTAATATAGGCACTGCCAAATCCACAAGTGGCAAACGAATTCTGGAGTCTAACTGACTAATTTCGTTACTTAATTCCAGGGTTTTCTCTACTAAATCAGCGGGTTGCACCTCGCGTAACCAAGTAATTTGACGTTCTTGGATTTGGAGATTTTCTGTATCTAAGGTTAACGCAAAAGCGATCGCCATTGCACTTTGCTGCTCCCGCGCACCCAAACGCAGGGATTCTGGTAACTGCGATAAGAGCGCTTGAGCATGGGCAAAATGCTCTGGTGTCACGCTTCCCACTTGGCTGATAATCCGTCCTGGCATGGTGCTAGAACCACCAGCAAAGCCCATTGTTAGAGATTCCTGGGAGGGGGAACCTACTTGATTGCGAGATGGCATTGCTGCTAAATTACGGGCGTTCAAACCCCCAACGCGGCGGATACGTTCTGCTAAGGGTGGGTGGGTAGAAAACATATTTTCCCAGAAAGAGGGGTTGAGGGCATTGCCAAAAAACATGTGGCTAGCGGCTTCTGCACCCGGCGAAATCAACCGTGAATCCATTTGTTGGAGTTTTTCAAAGACTCCGGTAAGTCCATTGGGGTTGCGAGTGAACTGTACCGCCGAAGCATCAGCGAGAAATTCGCGTTGGCGAGAGACAGCAGCTTTAATCAAACGTCCACAAAGTAATCCAATGCCACCAATTGCCATTAGTGCCAAGCCAAAAGCCCACAAAGGCAAACCCTTGTCTTCGCGGGAAGTACCACGAATCCGCCAGAGCAATTCCCCAGTTAAATAAATGAACAAAATCCCATGCAGTAGTCCCATTAAACGCAAATTTAGCCGCATATCTCCATTGAGAATATGACTGAATTCGTGGCCAATGACTCCTTGTAGTTCATCCCGGCTCAAGTGTTCCAAAGTTCCACGGGTAACTCCAATTACAGCATCATTGGGCGTAAATCCGGCAGCAAAGGCATTAATACTGGTTTCTCTTTCAAGGAGATAAACTTGCGGGACGGAAATCCCAGAAGCGATCGCCATTTCCTCGACAATATTTAATAGTTGTTGCCCTTGTTCATCGGCCATTTCTGGTAGCAGGAGTCTTCCCCCTAACCCTTGAGCAATTACGCTTCCACCCTCCCGGAGACAGGCAATTTTGTATAAGCTTCCAATTGCGATCGCAATTATTGTAATCCCAGCTACGTAAAGAAATATCCCTGGATGCCACCAAACACGAGGAGCCATGCGAAACAGAAATAAAGTGGCAATATAAATCGCCATAATCATAACTGCGATCGATAGGGAAAATAACCCAATTAATTGTTGCGTATTTTGGCGTGCCCGATCCTGATGTTCAAAGAAATTCATAGACACCTAAAAAGACACGCGTGGGGCATTTCTAATTTCTGGAGTGGCTTCGGGGAGCAATTCTGCAACGGTAAAGTTAAAGGTATTTGCTACAAGGTTGCTAGGGAAAGATTCGCTCTTGGTGTTGTAAAGTGTCACCGCGTCATTAAAAGCTTGACGTGCAAAAGCAATCCGGTTTTCAGTAGAAGATAATTCTTCCATTACCTGAGTCATGGCGCGATCGGCTTTCAATTCTGGATAAGATTCTGAAAGTACCATCAAGCGACTTAATGCACCCGTTAGTGCCCCTTCAGCATTACCCAACTGTTGCATCGCTTGAGGATCGCCAGGATTTTGCGCGGCACGACTGCTAGCATTAATTGCAGTATTACGAGCGGCAATAACTGCTTCTAAGGTTTCTCGCTCATGTTTCATATACCCTTTAGCAGTTTCCACTAAATTGGGAATTAAATCATAGCGGCGCTGTAATTGCACATCGATTTGAGAGTATGCATTTTTGTAACGATTCCGATACTTGACTAAATCGTTGTAGCTATTAATGATAGTTACAGCAACAATGGCAACTAAAGCAACAGAAAATATTAAAAGCCCCATATTTTTAGGTTATTTTCATCAGGTACTTACTTTTTTGCAGATTTACCAATCACGGTAATCTTTGATATCCAGCAAAATTTGTGTGGATATAAAGATGAGTCTACTTGTAGCAAGTTGCCCTCGTCGTCTGTAAAATTAGTTACGTTAATTTACTTATATTGCACGAGATACCCGACAACTTTTACAGATGCAGGTAGCGAATAGGGGGTCTGACCCCTTAAGATAAACCAGTCTGACAATAACAGGGGAAAAAGTCTTACCCCCCACACTCCCCACACTCCTCTTTCCCTGAAGCTTACACTATGCATGAGAAATCCGGGTCTACTTTTTGTATTTTCCGACCTGCTTCTCTAAGCTGTATTAGGGGGTAAGACCCCCCATTCACCAGCTGTATCCGTAAAAGTTGTCGGGGGTCTGAATACCACTAACCCTTAGTCATGATTTTGACCTAGCAAATCTGCAATTGAAGTGAGTAATTCAGTTGGTTGTACTGGTTTGGCAATGTGTTTTTGAAAACCTGCTGCTAAGACTCGATCGCGATCGCTTTCTCCAGCATAAGCGGTAAGAGCGATCGCCGGAATTTCCCCGCCCTTCTCTTTGGGCATGGCTCTCAGCTGCTTGATCAGGCTGTAGCCATCTATTTCTGGCATTCCTAAATCACTGATTAATAAATTAGGTGCAGCCTGTGCTATTATACACACCGCCTCATTTACAGATGCCGCAGCAGTTATAAATGCCCCATTCTGTTGTAGCAAAAAGTACAGAAACTCTCGTGTGTCAACATCATCATCGACAATCAATATTCGTATTCCGCTGAGAACTGACGAGTTAGATTTTTCCCCTACTTCCCCTGCTCTCCCTACTCCCTCACTTTCCTTCATCACGGGCAGTCTAATAGTAAAAACTGCTCCTTGTCCAATTCCTGGACTAGCTGCTGTTGCGGTACCACCATGCAACTCTACTAAGTGATAAACTATGGCCAATCCCAATCCCAGTCCCCCAAATTTTCTGGTTGTGCTGCTATCAGCTTGACGAAAATATTCAAATACGTGGGGTAGGAATTCAGGGGAAATACCTTGACCTGTGTCTTTAACTTGAATTATTGCTGAGTCGGAAGAAAATTCACGACTCAATGATAGGCTAACTTCGACTGAACCACGAGAGGGAGTAAACTTGACTGCATTCGAGAGTAAATTCCCCACAACTTGCTGTAAGCGATTATAATCGCCTAACACTTTACCAACATTGGGGTCAACCTGTACTTTAATCTGGATAGCTTTGGTTTCGGCGATTAACCTGACTGTCTCAAATGCAGCATCAATGACAGCTACCAGGTTAACAGGGGCAAAAGTCAGGTTCAACTTACCGCGAATAATTCGAGATACATCTAGCAACTCATCAATTAATTGAATCTGCAATTGAGCATTTCTTTCGATGGTTTCTAAAGCACGATTAGTAGTAGCTTCATCAAATTTGCGGCTTTTGAGTAGCGATGACCATCCTAAAATCGGGTTGAGGGGCGATCGCAATTCATGAGAGAGAATGGCGAGAAACTCATCTTTATTCCGGTTTGCCTGTTTGAGTTCCTCTGCTTGTTGCCTGAGTGCCTTTTCTAATTGCTTCCTGGGTGTTAGGTCAAGAATAAAACAGATCCAAGATGCCGGATCTTGCTCCACCAAAGCACCACCGATTAGTATGGGAATGCGAGAACCATCTTTGCGGATGTATTCTTTTTCAAAGGGAGTACATATCCCAACCGTTAAAAGTTGCTCTAGTCCTTGCCGATCGAGAGCGTGATATTCTGGTGGGGTAATGTTTTGTCTGCGTATTTTACCCGCCAATAGTTCTGCTCGCGTATAACCTACCATTTCTAAAAAAGCCTCGTTCGCCTCAGTAATGCGATCGGGAGTGGCGAACATAATACCAATAATATTGGAATCAACTAACCGCCTTAATTGAGTTTCGCGCTGGCGCAGATCATTTTCTACTTGTTTTCGCCGGGTAATATCTTGGGTAGTACCCATCATCCGTACTGCCTTACCGTCGGCATCATAAAAAATGCGACCTTTAGCAGCAATCCAATGAATACTACCATCAGACCAAAGGATGCGGTATTCTATGTCACAGTCAACCTTTTCTTCAAGAGAGCAGGCGATCGCTTCATGAATGCATTGGCGGTCTTCTGGATGTACACAGTTGAGGAAAATCTCAAAGCTGATTTCGGCTTCTAAGGACACTCCAAACAGCTGCCGACATTTCTCTGTCCAAATTACCTCGTTGGTGGTGATATTCCAAAACCACATACCCAGTTCGGCAGCATTAGTAGCCAACCGAATCCGTTCTTCACTCTCACGCAGATTTGTTTCAATTTGCTGGCGTTCCTGTAGCGCCGCCTGCTGTTCGGTAATATCAGTAGTAGCACCAACTACCCTAACTACCTGATCATTTGCATCCCGGACTGCAAACCCGTGGTCTTCCACCCACAAATAACGGCCATCCTGGTGACGCACTCGATACTCAATCCGATAACGGTTTCCATTGACCATACTAGCCATGAACTGGTCATTAACTTTTTGTTGGTCATCGGGGTGGATACGTTGTTGCCACCACTCAAAGGTAGGTTCCGTTTCTTGTTGTGTGTAGCCAAAAACCTGGGTTAGACCTTGAGTTCTTTCTACAGTATTTCTCCCAATCTCCCAGTCATAGATTAGGCAATTAACCGCCGCCGCCGCTAACTCAAACCTTTCGTTACTTTGTCGTAGGGAAATTTCTATATGTCGTCGCTCTGTAATATCAAAAGCGATCCCCAAAAGATATTGCGGCAATCCATCAGCATTTATGGTGTGTACAGTGTCATGGCTACAAAACCAGCGCCATTCTCCATTGGCGTGTCGAATCCGGTATTCAAAGCTGAGGACTTCACCTTGGCGAACAGAATTAAATTTTTCAAGATAGCTAGGGAGTCGCGCCAAATCTTCAGGGTGTAGAAGCTGGATAGATAAATCCTTTCCCATTGCCTGGATTTCGGCTGGTGTATAACCCCAGCTTTGAGCAATTTCGTAATTAACGTAAGAATTTCGCTGCTCAATTAGGTCATAAATGTAGAGTATCCCTGGAAGAGTGCCAGCAATTTGTTGAAATAGACGGTGACTATCCCAAAGTGTTTGAAATTCATCTGTATTAACTCGTTGAGTATCTAGTTCACAGTTACCATTCTGCTCAAGCTGGGCGTTTTTAGATTCCGTAATATCCGAAAAAGTTGTGACGATCGCATAGAGGCTTCCTTCTGCTTGAAACAGAGGTTGGGAGGAAAACAATAGCCAGACTAGTTCACCATTTGGCTGATAAAAGCCACTGACCACATTTAAACAAGGTTTACCTGTATTTTTGGTAACACTTATAGGGTGAGTTTCACTGAGTAAAGGAGTGCCATCTTCATGAATAAATTGCCACTTGGGATCGAGCAAGTTTTGTCCCACAAGCTGTTGTGTGGTTAGTCCCAAAATGCGATCGCCAGCGACATTACAAGCCTGGATAGTGCCATCAGCCAACTGAAGCAGCATTCCTTCTTCTCCACTGGCGATTAGTGAATAATTGGCTTTTTTACTAACTTGCCGATGCAGCAGCTTGTCATTAGCCAGCTGGTTCTGGGACTTTTCCGCGTCTGGCATTCTATAAAGTTAAATAAATTTAGAGTTAATCTAAGATTCAGCGGCTTATACTTACATAAATTTTAAGGCAATTTCTTCCACCTTGAGGCTGAAACTGCGATCGCTACTTCTATCACCGAAATAGTGCTGTTAGCGGATAGCTAAGGTTTAGCCCGTGCTGAGTAACTCAGCTTAGAGTAAAAAAAGTAATAATCGCACTCAGTAATCTTAAATCAGCACTCATTACTCATTACTCATTACTCATTACTCAGCACTCCTAAATCAACCCCCAACGTGAATACCAGGTCGCATTTGGGGATTCTTTTCAGCACGGCGGAGGACTTCACGGGTAACTACAGCAATGTCACCTTCACCAAACAAGATAAAACGCAGTAAGTATTGTATGGGATTTCCTTCAACCCAACCGAAATAAGCATGGGGAATCTTACCTGTTTGGTCACGAATATAGAGTAGTAAAGCTGCGATCGCATTTGGTACTGCTGCACTTTCAGCCCGAAGAATGCGATAATCACCAACTTGCACCCCTTTGACTACAATCACATCCGCAAATTCCGAAGCATCGGATACATGAACCTCTAGAAACAGAATTGGATCGTTGGGTGGAATATGGTTGTCCTCGCGCACCTCTTTCTCTTTCATAAAATACTCAAGGACATCGCCTGTATTCAATCGGTTTGCAATTAACCGTATTGCTCCCTGGCTCTCTTCAGCAAGGAATTGGGCAGCAAGTTCGTCAACTTCGATTCGTTCTGCTCGCAGTTCTGTTGAACGCCAAACACGAGAAACCAGCGAGGTAAAAATGATCGCACCGATGAAAAACCCAGCGATCCTAATCCCTTCTGGTCTTTCGATGATATTGACAACAGTGGTATATAAAAATAACAGTGTAATGATTCCAAAAACGAGTTTGGCCCGCTTCTGTCTATGACGGTGAGCTGATAGGGTGACAGCAAAGGCGGCTGAGGTGATTAATACAAGTACACCAGTTGCGTAAGCCCCACCTTGGGCTTCTACACTTGCTCTAAAGATAATTGTGACAACAAAAGCGATCGCTGTGTAGACTAACACTAAAGGTCGCGTTGCTCGTGCCCAATTGGGAGCCATACCATAGCGTGGTAGGTAGCGAGGCACAATATTCAACAGCCCTGCCATTGCAGACGCACCGGCAAACCACAAAATAGAAATAGTACTTAAATCGTAAATAGTGCCAAAGGCATTGCCTAAATGAAGATGTGCTAAATAAGCAAGGGCCCGTCCGTTGGCTTTGCCTCCAGATGCAAACTCTGCGGTTGGAATCAGTAAAGTAGTTATAAAGCTGGTGGTGAGCAAAAAGAAGCTCATAATCAGAGCAGCAGTGGTAAGCAGCTTGCGTGTATTCCGAATTCGCCCTTTGGGATGCTGCGGAGTGCTGTTATTGCTGCCTTTTACCAGAGGCATAACGGTAACACCAGTCTCAAAACCTGACAATCCCAGTGCTAGTTTGGGGAATATAAGCAGAGAGATACCAATTAATATTAAAGGGTTGGAATGGTTTGCAAAAAGTGCAGTTTGCCAATTTGCGATCGCTTCTGGGTGAGCTAAAATCTGATACAGACCGACGCTAACAACAATGAAATTTAACAGCAGATAAACTGCCACCAAAACTACTGCAATCCCAATGGCTTCTCGGAAACCTCTCAAGAAAACTGCACCTAGTAATGCAACTAATATCAGAGTAACTGCGATCGTCTGACTGTGAAACCAAATTGGTGTCAGCGGATTTTCGATGATATGGGCAGTAGCATCAGCAGCAGACAAAGTAATGGTAATAATAAAGTCAGTTGCTACGAACCCAAGTAAGCACAGCACAAGTAATTTGCCTTGCCACCAGGGGAGTAAACGCTCTAACATTGCGATCGACCCTTCACCATGAGGGCTTTCAGCAGCAATGCGCCGATAGATTGGCAATGCTCCAAAGAGCGTCAGCAAAACCAGAATTAGGGTAGCTATAGGAGAAAGAGCGCCAGCCGCCAGTGCTGCAATCCCAGGTTGATAACCAAGGGTCGAAAAATAATCTACACCAGTCAAGCACATTACCTGCCACCAAGAATGCTGGCGATGTGGTTCTTCTTTGCGGTAAGGCCCTTCCTTCTCTCGTCGTCGGTCTTCTTCAAGCAACCAGTGGATTAACTGGTTACCGAGCCGTTTTGTTGAAACAATTGAATTAGCCATCAAATACGGTTGTGTTGCAAAAGTCGGCTTTGTGATTTTGTTAAGCCTTCGTAGTTTATTTAAATTTTTAACTACAAAGATATAGCACTATATATTGTAGGTTAAGCATCCTATCCGATTTATAAAATATATAGTAGCTGCTCGTAGTCGTCTAGCGTAGCAAGAGCAATTGCAACCTCTGGGATGGAAAGATTCAATACTGTATCCGTACATTTTCGGTTTAACGCTTTCGCACCCTTAGCATTTTCAAACTGTATCAGTTCTAATCATCTAAGTTACTAGACTGAAAAACAAACAGACCAATAATAGACCTAATAGCAACAGCAAAGCTTGGTTGCGTTTTACCCAAATTTTCACCGTTACTGCAAAACTGTTGGTGTAACGCTGCTGTTCTAACTCTAACTTTGTCTCTTCAATATTTTGGTAGAGGGTACAGTCTTTGGCGTAGGGACGCTGGGGAAAATTGCAAGTATCATCAGCGTGATAAGTGCAAGTGTCACATAGATACCCGTCCCCAGTAGCGCGGTGCAATGGAATACCGGGATGACCGTAAGCTTTGAGTGTTGTCCGACAATAAGGACAACTAATAGCTTGTCTATCAACAAGTTGATGACAGTGGGGACAAGATACAGTAGCCAAAACCTTTAGCGCAAATAAGTAAAGTAAACACCTTGATTCTAGCCATTTACGGGGGGAATGGTGAAATACATACACAGCCTGGTAATTTTGAATATGACTAGCTTTCAGAAGTGGTTATTTCATCAGCAAAAGCACTAATTTTATGATGATTTTTATATTTTTCTAAGTGATTTCTATCACTCAAAATAATTAAGGTTATGGCATAATCTAGCAAATATAAGGTTTTGTCCCAAGTCAAATAATTATTTAGAGGTAGAAAAATATTGCCTTTTAATCCTGAGCTATGCCGTAACGAAAGCGAAGTTGAAAGCAAACTCATAGTGCAATATTTGCTACCCCAGCTAGGTTATACTCCTGACACCTGGCATCAAGAAGTTGCCATTGGTAGCATCCGCTTAGATTTTTTAGCATTTGCCGTACAAGTGATTCCCTTTGTCTTAGATGCCAACTCACCCCTGAGTGTCGTCATGGAGGCAAAGCATCCTAAACAAAACTTAAATCATCATCTCCCCCGACTCAGGCATTATTTAACCAGCTTGAATGTCAGGTATGGATTGTTGACTAATGGCAAAGAGATTAGAATTTATGAGAAATTCCAGACTGATATCAAACTAGTATTTCAATGTTCTGGCAAAGAAGTTGAGACTCAATTAGAGATTATTAAATGTTTAATTGGTAGAGATAGTTTAAAAGAAGGACAGTTGGTAGATCAACCAGAAGTTCAAATAACTGACAAAAATTCCAATTTTGAAATAAAGAGAAAATATTCAATGAAAACGATTGCAATCTACCACAATAAAGGCGGCGTTGGTAAAACTACTATTGCAGTAAACCTGGCAGCAGCATTACGTAAAAAAGGTAAAAATGTACTTTTAGTCGATATAGATTCTCAGGCAAATACTACTTTTGCTACAGGATTAATCAAATTTCAATTTGAAGAAGATGATAATTTAAGAGAGTTAAACGTATATCATTTATTAGAATCAGGAGATTTTAACTTTATTCCAGAAGTAGTACGCGCATCTGATTATTTCAACAATCCAGAAATTGATGTTATTCCTTCACATATTACATTAATTGAATATCAGGATAAACTAAATAAAATATTAGCTAGTAGGAGCAGGCTAGTAACAAAACTAAAAAGGGTAGAAAATAATTATGATGTTGTAATTATTGATACTCCTCCCTCTAGGGATTTGTATGCTGAAGTTGCACTGATTGCTAGCGATTACCTGATAATTCCATCCGACTTGAAACCATTTGCTAACCAAGGTTTACCAACGGTCAAAAATTTTGTTAATCAAATTAATGAATCTAGAGAAATGATGGGTAAACCGCCTATTAGTATAATGGGCGTTCTTGCTTCTAAAATCTCAACAAATGCTAAGTTTTTACAATACAATTTCCCTAAACAGAGAGAAGTAATTTCAGAGCGCTATCAGCTGCCACTTATGGAAGCTGTAATTTATGATAGAACAGCATTATCAGAATGTATGAATCAGACTATCCCAGTTGGAGATTTAGAATATCCTGACCCTAAATCTATTATAAAATTTGCAGATTTAAAAACTTCCGCTCAAATTTCTGCTGAAGAATTTAATGTATTAGCAGATGAAGTTATCCAAAAAATGGGGGTTTATTAATGATTAATTTTTCTTTAGTGGATGTCAAAAGTATTGCTTCTAATGAACCTCGTTCAAATTTTGCCGAAGCCGATTTAGAAACCCTTGCAGATATAATTATAGAAACTGGAGGAATTATCAGACCATTGGTTGTGAAAGTGATAGGAGTAGATAGCTATACGGTAGTTGATGGACATTTTGAATATTATGCTGCTGTCAGGGCAAGAGAAAAAAATCCTCGACAAGGTGAAATGGTTAATGCTGTTGTCATTGCTCCAAAATTAGAGGATTTAGTTGTAAAGCAAGTTGCATCTCTTAAAGGAATCGATTCTTCTACTAAACAAGTAACATCACAGCCTGAAACAACAAAACTAGAACCACGTCTGGCAAATTTAGAATTACGTTTTGAGAAGCAATTCAATGAGTTTAAGTCAGAATTTTTACAAGAAAGGCAGAGAACAGATAGTAAATTCAAGCAACTTGAAAACCTGATTCCCCAAAAGAGCGAACAGAGTAATCCACTTAGTTTATTGAACTCTTTGGATAAAGACGATTTATCTATAAAGTTACAACGCTCTCAGGGCGGCCGCATCATGTCAATAAGACTACTCTATTCTCAATAGACTCAAAAATAATCTCATTAAGCTCTACTTATTGATAAAAATTTTAGCGATCGCTTTGAGCCTTGGAAAATAAATCAAGCCAGAAATACTGATTTTTCGTTGGGTCTTAATCTTGGTCTTGATCAAGAGTACTTTAGATGCGTTTGCCCTGACAACGCTCTAGGATTCCTGGGGCTGAAAAACTTGCAAAGGGTATATTTGATGCTCGAAGTAAGAAACCGAAGCAAAAGTTTGAAGATTACCGCGATGTGGTAAAATCTGTTAAAAATTTGGGTGATAAAACAATTTTGACTATTATTGATGAGTGGTCAAGAACTTAGTACAAAATTTCATTAATTCATAGCGAATTAACTTTGCTAAAACTTTGCGTACCTACCCTGCGGGAAGGCAAAGTGCCTATGCGTTTACCTCTGTGTTCCTCTGCGTTTAAAAAAGTTACGAACTTATGCAAAGCTGTACTTATCTTCCTAATATACAAGGTTGGGTTTCACTTAGTTCCACCCAACCTACACAGCTTTTCCACATGACGAAAAAAGTCAGTTGCATAATTATGTCAATCTCTAACCCCGCACCTGTCGCAGTGCATTAAACGCCTTACCTCGCAACCCAACAGGTAACAACGATAAACCTAAACCAGTCCAAGCTTTAGGAGTCGAAAAAGACTGTCCTGCTAAAACTAACTCTCTGCCTTTTTGCGTTTCACCCTTTTCAATTAAACGCAAACCTAATAATAATTTCGTTTCACTTAGACGATTTTTCCTGATTGCCTCTATTTTTTCAGACTCAAACTTATAATTTTCTAAATACCGGATTTTATCAAATAAATAAGGAATAGCTCGATTGATACCTTGCTGTTCTGCATGGTAGCGATATTCCATCAATAATTCTGGTAAATAATAGCCCTTTTTTCCAGCCAAAGCCAGACGCACAAATAAATCATTATCCTCACAATTTTGCAGGTTTGCCTGCATATATCCTAATTCTTGCAATGTTTTACGGCGAAATAATGTCGCCCCTACTTGAAAGCTTTGCTGAATAAATACGACTTCCAACAAATTATTTACAATCCCTGCGGGTAAATTATTCCTACCCCAACGATGAGAATTTTCTTGAGTTTTTGCCTCGTCTCGTACATTGTTAATATCAATTATCCAATGGTCTGTACCAACAAAATCAATGCTAGAGTCTTGAGCAAGAATAGCCGCTGTACTTGCGAGAAAATCGGGTGTTAGGCGATCGTCATCATCAAATTTAATAAAATATTCACCACTGGCTGCATCAAAGCCAGAGCGCATATTATTACTTTTACCAATATTTTGCAGATGACGGATATATTTAATCCGCTGGTCTGTGTACTGTGACATCAACTCAGGTGTGCCATCCTTAGAACCGTCATCACAAACAATTAGCTCAAAGTCTTGCTCAGACTGATTGAGTACACTGTCAATAGCATAAGGAAGGAGATGAACACGATTAAAAGTAGGAATGCAAACAGTAATTTTAGCCATACTATCTACTAATAACTGGGTGAAGATGAAGCTATTTTAGTTATGGATGATACTAATATTAATATTACGCGCTGTTTGTCTGCATTGGTAAAACTCGTGCTGTGGTATAGCTTCTCCCAAAAATGCCCCGTGTCCTTGAGATTTCGATTAAACACATAGCAAGGTAGATAAATAACAACAGACTATCAAAAATCATATCTCAACCCAATACAGTTCAGTTAAGGGCTACTGGCAAAAATTTTGGGTTTTCGAGACGCGATAAATCGCCGTATCTACAAATCTTTTTGTCTTGTCTAAACTGTATTGACTTATAAAGGAATAGAGTTTTAAAATGAGTATATTTAATACTAATTTCTTCCACTATTCCACTCGCTTTTAACTAATATTCATTACCCACTCATTCAGTAAGCTAATCAGCATTCAAGTTGCATAATCAGAGCGGGCAAGATGCCCACCCCACAAGATATTAATAGAGTTTTAATATGCAAATTAAATGTGTTTTAGTTTATTAATTCTGAATTCTTCTTCAATAAATTTTAAGATTTATTTGTTTTCAATAATTCGATTTGCGCTGATCGTAGGCGATCGCACTCACATAACTTGACTGCGTTGCACTAGTCCAAAATAGGCGGCGAAAGAAGCGATCGCAAATATGGCCATAACACTAGACATGGCGATCGCTGTATGACCATCAAAAAGAAATGCGACTAGTCCACTAGCGACAGCACCAGCCAACATCTGCATAAATCCGACTACAGCAGCAGCAACCCCAGCACTTTCTGGGACTGGCTGAATTGCGCCGTGCATCGCATTGGGTGAAATAATCCCGCGACAAAAAGTATTAATTACTAATAGTGGCATCAGTGTTATTACTTGAGCAGCACCACTCACTGACACAATTACCAGCGCGATCGCTGATACTGTAGCAGTCACTAATCCCACAGTCAACAAACGTGAAGGTAACACACCTTGAATACTCAACCGTCCATTTAAGAAAGAGCCTGCCATGATACCGAAGGCGGTGGAAGCGAACAACCAACCGTAAGTTGCGGTGGAAACACCAAAAACGTTGAGCATCACGAGGGGAGAGCCAGCAACATAAGCAAACATACAACCAAAGTTAAAAGCATTAACAAGGGCGTAACCAAGACAGATTGGGTTGGTGAGGATGCGCCCGTAATTTTTAATTAAGCGAACTGGTTGGATAGCATTTACATCACGATGCCCTATAGATTCACTTAGTCCTACAGCTATAGATAACACCAGCAATAAACCTGCGATCGCAAGTGTCCCATAAATAGCCCGCCAACCAGCCACCATCAGCACTCTACCGCCGATTGTCGGTGCAATCATTGGTGCTACACTCATCACCAAGTTGACATAAGAGAGTTGAGCGCGTGCAGTTGCACCCTCAAATAAATCGCGGACAATCGCCAATGTCATCACCATACCAGCACCAGCACCAGCACCTTGAACCAAACGCCAAGCGATGAGACTACCGATTGATGGTGCAACAGCACAGGCTGCTCCTGCTAGGGTGAAGAGTCCACAGCCAAATAGCAGAACTGGTTTGCGTCCAAAACGATCTGAGAGGGGGCCAAAGACAAGTTGGGCAAGGGCAAAGCCAAGCATGAATAAACTCAGCGTTAACCCTACAGAGCCAGAAGATGCCCTTAATGCCTCGCTAATTGTCGGGAAAGCTGGTAATCCCATATCGATTGATAGGGGTGGTAGAGCCGAGAGTGCCCCTAAAAATACAGTGAAGCTCAAGGTGTTGGGTCGAATTCGCATTCTTTGTAATTGAAAATAGCTGTAATACCTTGAATATATGACAGAGGGATGCTGTCTCTGGTCATCTGGCTACACTACTGTAGCAATGCAGACATCACTCTGGGCAAAGATAAGTAGATAAACAAAATTAATTGCGAATGCAGTGTACCCCTACAGGGATCTTGCTACGCGGTAGCGTCTCCAATAGTTGCGAAATGTACTCCTTCGGAGAACTTACATTTTAAGTCAGGTGAAGCCCTACAAAATATCCGAGCATCTATATTGATCGTTCTCTTAGCGATCGCTAGCTATACCCTTCTTCCACATAACAGGCTTCTTATCTCTAATCGGAATCTGCCAAATTTAAACATTTTATATACATTTTCAGCAGCAATATGTCAAGTGTTCGGCAAAAAAATCCGATAGGATTCGCTGTCCATTAAAATTCTGAAACCCAGCCACATCAGCACAAAGGGGAAAATCTTGCTAGCATAACGGCTGAGTACCAAAGCGATGCCAGGTAGACGAGTCAGATTATAGGACATAAACAGCCAGCAAAAAACAATGAAATAGCAAACTGGTACGATTACACTGAGATTTTGGATTGAGCTAGTGGCAAACAGAGGGATATAGATCCCAAGATTGTTGCCGCCGTTGGCAATTGTTACCGCCGAGACGCGATAGGTCTGGGGATCGCGAATTACGTCCCAGAGCGATCGCTTTCTGGAATCAAATCCTCGAAATTTAGAGTTTCTTTTCAGATTGGCTGACTTATCTTCGGCTGAATCATCCTTATTCAGGTTGAGCAAATTTTTCAAGCCAATGAGTATCGGCAAAATCCCCAGTAGACCAGTCCAAGTTGACGGAATTACTAGACCTACTAAGAACCCAATTAAACTTACTATCACTAATGCCGTGAACCCTAGAATTTCACCAACCACAACATGCTGAGGACGAAAAGTCCGATTAACCTCGCTAAAAAAAGCAGTCAGATAAATATTGTCGTCAAACGTTGTTGCTACAGCCGCAGCTAGCCCGATCTTAATTGTTGCAATTAACCAATCCATCACTATTCCTCACTCAACACCTATCTGATAACCGAAACTAGCGATCGCTCAACCGTTGAAATCAGCCCCACAATGTCGAGATATATTAATACAAGTACACGAGCTTCACGCGTCAGGTATGACTCGACTTTTCAATTTCTTCAATTTAGTTAGTTATTACACAGAAACGACACTGTAAAACTATCCATAGCGAAGATGGTGGGTTACACTGCGCTTTTCTTGAATGCCCCAGACTATACACGCCCTACATATAAAAGATTTGCATAAGTCCTAATAATATATAAATAACCCCAAAAAGTCTAACATTCTGGCTGTATTCTTGTATATAACGCGCCATTCATTACAAGCATCAACAAAGGAGTCATTATGATTAGCCGTTTGATTGATCTTGTGCCTAAATGCACAGGTCAAAACATCTTACGGTCGCTTAGATCAGCTACTCGTAGATCGGCTACCTACAGGTTTGCAGTTCGATTTTTCATCGGTCTGATCTCAATTTTGGTCTTAACTCTAGTTTTTGACGGTCATGCTATTGCCGCTTCTGAATCTAACAATCAGATATCTTCTCTAATCAATCAATTTAAATTACCCAAAAGCTCCACAATCCAGTTAATGGAAACCGTGGGACTGTTTGTCGGGGGGATAATTTTCTGTATAGTTTTGGATCGCTGGTTTTCTCAGCGTTCTGCTCAATCTAGCAACACGCCTTTAGCAGAACAAGCGCGGCGGCTCAAGCAACTCAAAATTGGATATCCAGAGGGGATGACAAATCTAGAAGTTCTCCGCGATCAAGGCTTGCTGGAAAACCGTTTGCGACCTTATGGGCTGAGTGTTACCTGGACAAGTTTTTTATCAGCCTCGGCTCTGATAGAAGCACTAAGCAATGGGACAATTGACTTCTGCGGCGGCGGTGGTACAGCCAGTATTTTCTCTCAAGCGGCAGATCATGTATTTGTGCGGGTGGCTAAAGAAAAATATACCGCTCCCAAAGGTCAAGCAATTTTAGTGCCGGAAGATTCACCAATTCAGACACTAGCAGACCTGAAGGGTAAAAAGATCGCTTTTGACAAAGGCTCAAGCGCACATTATATACTTGTGCGATCGCTGGCAAAAGTCGGCCTCGATTTTAACGACATCGAGCCGGTTTATCTTACACAACCAGAGGCGCTGCCGCGATTCCGCCGGGGTGAACTCGATGCTTGGGTGATTTGGGTTCCCTACACAGCAACTCAAGCCCGAAGCACTTACCCAGGGCGATCGATTGCAGACCTAGAGAGCATATTTGGTGACAAAGCCTCCGTAGAAGTTCCCACTTATTACTATGCAATTCCCGAATTGGTACGCGACTATCCCGACTTACTCAAGGTGATTTTAGAAGAGGTAAACGAAGCTGGAACTTGGGCTAAGAGACAGGAATTAGAAGCTGTTCAACGATTGGCAAAACACCATGAAATCGATCCATCTATTGTAGAACTTTTACAGAAACATAGTGGCGAACGTGCTATCATCCCGATTGACGACCAATCGCTCAATGCTTTACAACACCAGGCAAATATATTTAGAGATTTAAATCTAATTCCTGAGCGGGTGAATGTGAAAGATGGAACCTATAGTTTGCAAACTAAGCAAAACTGGACTTATTAATCCGATTTTCATACCTTAACCTCGTCCATTTTGAAACCTGGAGTTCTTAAGGAGAGTACATTATTCGTTCATGCCTTGAGTTATGAGCTTTCCCTAATTCCAAAAAACTATGGTTTTCAAGGTAGACGCGGTTTAATTTAACTGACACGATCAGCTGTTCTATATTTAAATTGCGTAAGCTGGGCACTCATGTTGCCCATTTCACAAGAGTTATTGTTTTTAACTTATTAAATGCGAAGTAATAAAAGACCACTTCTTAAAACTTCATTCCACAGAGACAATTTTTGAACTTCTAGCAAAGAAAGAGGCTGATTTACAGATAAAGGTATCTTTTTTTGCAGAGATAGTTGCCACCAGCCGACATCATGCCACTCACTAAATTTATATCCAACTCTGCGAAATACACCTACAGGTGAAAAACCGACAGCTTCATGCACAGCAACACTTGCTAGATTAGGTAAAGCGATCGCAGCAAAAACATTATAAAATCCTTGGAGTTGCAGCAACCCAAAAAGGGAAGTATACAAAGCTTTAGCAACTCCTTTTCTACGATGTTCAGCACTTACATACACGGATGATTCTACAGACCATTGATAGGCAGCACGAGTCCGGTAGGGAGTAGCATAGGCATAACCTAAAAGCTCACCGTTAGTTTCACACACTAGCCAAGGCATCTGCTGTTGATAGTTATTAATGCGTCCTTCAAATTCCGTTTGGCTGGGAGGCTCTATTTCAAAAGAAATTGCAGTTTCCCGCACAACTGGCGCATAAATTGCCAACATTTTTAAGGCATCACTTTCGTGAGCTAGTCTAATTACAGCCTTCACAGCAGATCCTTTTTGGGTTTTAATTATTATGGAATAGGGAGTAGGGAATAGGGAATAGGGAATAGAAGAATTAGCCCCGAATCTTGGTTTAAAGCCATACTTGTCTATGAGACGCTACCGCGCGCCCCACTATACGCTCATCCTCATTCCACCCAGCCGAACGCAACCCTGCCAAGTATCTCTTAAGCACAATTAAACATCTGGTGAAAAAGAATTGTTTTGACGTAGCACTGCTACGTCAAAACAAGGGTTCTGGGTAACGCATCTTTAATTTCTGGAGATGTCTATTGAATATTTTTTTATTTGGAAGTCCTTTACAGCACTTACAGCAGCTATGAGGTACATTCTCAAATCTAAAAGCTTTGATAGGAGAGGACGAGGAGAAAAACTGTATTGCATAATAGCCGGAAGCGCTGTAACCCAAGCGGATTGAGTTATATCTCACAAAGGATTGTTTGAACTTTGCCAATGCTGCTAGAATACATCGATGTCAAAAAAGCAACATTTCTTAAACAAAAAACCCGGCTGGTCTTTGGATGAGCGAGATCCAAAGTTCATAGAATCTCTGATGCCTGTGTTTGGCTTTTTCTATGACCACTATTTCCGAGTTCAAACTAGGGGCTGGGATAATATCCCACCCCAAGAAAAAGTTCTATTTGTCGGTTCGCACAATGGGGGACTCGCAGCACCCGACATGGCAATGGTGATGTATGACTGGTTCCGACGATTTGGTGTAGAGAAACCCGTTTATGGTTTGATGCATCCCAAGGCTTGGCAAGTTAGCACACCACTAGCACAACTGGCCGCCAAGGCTGGAGCAATTATCGCCCATCCGAAAATGGCTTATACTGCCTTACACTCTGGAGCTAGTGTACTAGTTTATCCTGGTGGAGCCGAAGATGTCTTCCGACCGTATTATTTACGTAACAAAATCTATTTTGCGGGACGGCAAGGATTTATCAAATTAGCATTACGGGAAAATGTGCCGATTGTGCCTGTGATTTCCTGGGGCGCTCACGATACCCTGATTGTAATCGCTGACTGCTACAAAGTTATGCGGCAACTCCACGAATGGGGGATGCCTTGGCTGTTGGGGATTGACCCAGAAGTTTTTCCGATCTATCTTGGATTACCTTGGGGATTAGCAATTGGCCCGTTGCCCAATATTCCTTTACCAGTGCCCATGTACACACAGGTTTGTCCACCAATTGTATTTGAACGTTACGGCCCTAAAGCAGCTAGCGATCGCTATTATGTCAATGAATGTTATGAATTAGTTGTTAGTCAGATGCAGCAAGAGTTAGACCGCTTAGTGGAACTAACTGCTAATGCCAATTCTCTTTGAGTAGTTATCAGTTAGAGAACTTATAACTCATAACTGTTTTCCTAACCACCGCTAACTGGTGGAATCAGCACAACTTCATCCCCATCTTGTAGTAGTGTATCTGGTTCGACAAATATCAGATTAATCCCAAACCGAGTTATATCGCGCCATTGGGAGAGTTCAGGGTGTTGAGCTATGAGGCGATCGCACACTGCTTTAACTGGCATACTATTAGGAAATTCCAGCACTAACTCTGAAACCCTAAAGGCTTCTTGATAAGCAGCAAATAACTTGACAGTAACGGTGATTGCAGATTTAGACATATAACATACTTTGGCAGCACAAGCAAGTATTTTAATACTCGACAAGCACCCTGAACTGTTGGGGTTAATTATACATTACTAACTACATGATTGATTTCATATCATGTCCAGTTCAGTCCGGCTTGAGCCAGAATTAACCCACGCGCAACGGCGTGGGATTGAAGCAAGACCGACAATTAATTGTTCCCCTTGTCCTCTTGGATGACTATTCAGCATTAAGGATTTTTGGTACTTTAAAAAATTCGCCTTCCTGTTCAGGCGCACCATTGAGAATACTTTGTCTGTCAGGATAGGGTTGCAATTCATCCTCTCGTGTGATATTACTGACATCAATTGCCCGTGTTGTTGGGGCCACATTAGTGACATCAAGTTCATTCAGTTGTTCAATATAGTCTAGAATACTTCCCAACTGAGTAGTGAATTGTTCTTCTTCTTGTGGAGTCAATTCTAAACGAGCAAGATTAGCTACCTTGTGAACTTGTTCTTGGTCAATCATATTTTTTAGTGGGGAGTGGGGAGTGGAGAGTTAGGAGTGTATGATTTATAATTCCTAACTCATCACTTTTAGAAGAATACGTCAATTTGCGATCGCCCGGTGGTTTTCAGCCAGTTTTGGGCTTCGATGTAGTTATTGGGAGCCATGCGAATAGCACGAATCCAATAGTCTGCTGCTTGGTCAAAAAGTGCTTCGCCAGCCTCGTTGTCTCCAGCTTCTTTTTCCTTTTCGCCTTGGTAGTGATAAATCACGGCGATATTGTTCAAAGCTTGGGGTAGGCGTGGGTTTAACTCAATTGCCTTGTGATATAGTTCTAAAGCCTTTTCGTGGTCGCCATTGCTGGCATAGATTAGCCCCATATTGTAGAAAATATAGCCGCGATCGTTGGTATCTTCTTCTAGTGTTAGAGCTTCTTCATAGTATTCCAATGCCTCAGCATATTCCCCTTCCGCCTGGGCCGACATACCATCTCGATAATAAACAAACGCTTCTTTAGCTTTTTTGTTCGTTGGCAGGATCTTCAAAATGATATCCGCCATCACTGTAAAGGATTTGTCAACAAAATTATCGTTTTTTTGTGTTCTTGGCATATTTGTCTCTGGGTATTGCGTATTGGGGACTGGGGATTGGGGATTGGTTATTTTCCTTGTCCCCCTTATCTCCCCAATTCCATAGTTCACTCAATAGCTAATTTAACTGATTTGCGGGGGCATTCTGCTGACTGAGGGGTACGATACATTCTGAACTATTATGCCGAGAGTTGTTTACCAAGGTGCTAACTGGATATGCAGTCATTGCTGGCGCTGGATAGGGACGCAATAGCTGCTGTAGGGTTTGGGGGGTTTGCACTTGGGAATCTAGCCATAAATCGTAATCTTGTGGCTCCAGAATCACTGGCATCCGCTCATGAATGGGTTGGAGTAATTCGTTAGCTGCCGTTGTCAAAATTGTACAAGAGATTATTTCTTCATTAGCAGGCGATCGCCATCTTTCCCACAAACCGGCAAAGCCGAAGGGTTGCCCATCTTGGAGACGAAAATAAAATGGCTGTTTCTTACCTTGTTGGCGTTGCCACTCATAAAAGCCATCAGCTATGACTAAACAGCGTCTATGCTTAAAAGCCGAACGAAAAGAGGGTTTTTCGGCAACGGTTTCTGCTCTGGCGTTAATCAGCTTTGCCCCGATTCCCGCATCTTTCGCCCATGACGGAATTAACCCCCAATGCAACTGCTTAAATTCACGCTTTTCGCTTTCGGGATTTTGTAACACTGTTGCCACCATTTGCGTAGGTGCAATGTTATATTCTGCTGCTAAATCTGGAACTGACTCCACATGGAAAACTTGAGATAATCCTGCTGCCGACTGGTTTAGCGTAAATCTTCCACACATACTTTTATTCTCGAACACTGACTAAATTAAATATCTCAATCTAGAAATAAATAATACTTTTTTTTATTTTCTCAGATAATTTTCTGTAGTACGTTCAGATGCTAAATACAAAAAAAATATCCGGTTTTGGGAAAATCTTTTGGTAAGATATTGTATTTTGAACCTTTACTTATCAGCATTTTCCTAACTGTATTTTAACATGGAACTACTGCGCCTGTACGATTTTTTACCTTCTGGCAATGGTTATAAGATACGTCTTTTATTGACACAACTAGGTATGCCTTTTGAGAGAATAGAGCTTAATATCTTGAAAGGTGATACTCGCACACCAGAATTTTTAAGTAAAAATCCCAATGGGAAGATACCTGTTTTAGAAATCGAGCCAGAGAAATATTTGGCAGAATCAAATGCCATATTGGTGTATTTGAGTGAAGGCACAGAATTTTTACCTTATGACCGTTTTTTACGAGCGCAAGTGCTGCAATGGTTATGTTTTGAACAATATAGTCATGAGCCTTTTATTGCTACATCAAGATTTTGGATTTCTATTTTAGGTAAAACTGAAGAATATAGTGAAGCTATCAAGCAAAAACGTGAACCTGGTTATACAGCACTTAACTTGATGGATAAACATTTAACTTCTCACACTTTTTTTGTAGGAGAGCGCTACACAATTGCTGATATCGCTTTATTCGCTTACACTCATGTAGCTGATGAAGGCGGGTTTGATTTGACACAATTTCCTGCAATCAAAGCTTGGATAGAAAGAGTCAAAGCTCAACCAAGTTATATCAGTATTACACAAGCATAAAAATTCGGTTTTGCAAGTTTTTGTCTCTCGTTTCTTGGCCCTAATAGAGGATTCACTGGGTGAGATGTAGCCTCGCATTTAGGAGAAGGTAGAATCTTCCAAAAAGGTGTTGTTAAGCAGCAACTAAGTATCTGTATCAATTTCTATCAGCTTTTGCCGAGAAGACAAACCTGACTTAATGGTGATATGAGATTTAGGTATATCAAATTTATCTGCTAGTAGTTTAATTAATTCTTCATTAGCCTTACCATCGACTGGGGGCGATTTTAAATACACAGTTAGACTACCATCAGATTGTTCTTCAATCTTTTGCTGTTTTGAATTAGGCTTAACCTTGATTCTTTTTTGCATAATCTATTCTGTATAATTGTCCCAGCCACAACCAACCTAAAACAGAACCAAGTAAATAATGAGGAAAATCCCACCAAACAAAGGTTGTACCAAGTAACAATTTACCTATTAAGGTAGCGCGAATTTCCTCTAATAGTGGCGGATGCCAAAGTTGCAAGAATTCTAGTATACAGGTGATGACAAAAACCCATATAGGGATTTGGATTACAGCCGCTCGACTTCTGAAAAACCAAAACGCGAACAGACACCAAAATATTTCGTAAAATACAGCCGCTCCGTAATCGTTAAACCACTCATGGACAGGTCCATTATAATACTTAAACAAAAAGCCCATCGGTACAACGATGAGTACAGAAATAATAATAAAGATTGTTTGGTTACGATGTCGAAGCATTTTCTATAGGCTAGAGACTAAGCAAAATTTTAACAGTCCGAACGACTAGAAGTCTTGACTACACAAACTTAGGTATACCTTTATTCTTAAGCAACGCTTAGTGAATGTAAATTTTAGTCTATAAATTCCTCTTCGTCTGTTTTCTCTGGGGAGCATCTCAATGAGTGTAAAAACACGTTTCCCTAGCAAATGGAATTCGCGCGCCAGTTGCTCATGGGGAAACCCCCAAGACTGCACTGGCTTGGCTATACAGACAAAACCCACCTCCGTGGGTTTCAAATCCTTTGAGTCCGCGTTCGCGTAGCATTCCGCAGGAAAGACGGCCTACCCTGCGGGAACGCCAAAGGCGAACGTTTGTGTAGCCGCGATTTCTAATCGCCTGGTATATTTGCAAAGGTGAGATGCTCCCTTTTCTCTGTGCCTCTTATCTCTAAAAGTAATTTATTTAACCGCAGAGGCACAGAGAGCGCTGAGAAAAAACCAAAGATTTTACGAACTTCTCAACACACCTTGTTTTTTGCTTCTGACTGTGTGATACTTTCGTTTAAATTCACAAAGTACTGTATCTCTATTAATTTACAGTATTTATAAAAATATTATGCAGTTGGAAATAATTATAAATTGCGTACAGTGGGCGCTCATGTTGCCCACCCCACAAGAGTTATGTTTAATTAAGTTATGCAAATTAGATGTTTTTTAGCTGATTACTGAGGAATGTAAAATGCAAGAACAAAGTTTATTAAAGCAGCTACAAGAGGCATAAAATAATGAAATTCAAGCAATTTCAGTCTTGGAGTTTATTGATTGGATTAGCACTGCTAACCTTTGTATTTGTGGCTTGCACTTCTGGTAATCAAATAGCTTCAAAAGTTCCAGAAAAAGTAACACTTGCCTATCAACCAGGAATCAACTATGCAAATTTACTAATTGTCAAACAGCAGCAAATTTTAGAACAGCAGTTTCCCCAAACAAAGTTTGAATGGAAAGAATTATCTAATGGTGCAGCGATTCGGGATGGAATTATTGCAAATCAACTACAAGTTGGTGCAGGTGGCGTTGGGCCATTTCTTGTTGGTTGGGATAAAGGTGTAGGATGGAAAATTTTAGCTTCACTTAATCATAGTGAGTTTTGGTTGGTCGTCAAGAACTCGAACATAAAAAGTTTAAAAGATTTTAAGCCAGGAATGAAAATTGGCTTACCATCTCCTGATTCGCTTCAAGCAATTGTACTACGTCGGGCAGCGCAAAAAGAATTAGGTAATGCTACAGCCCTCGATCAGAATATACAATCTATCGCTCACCCATTAGGGTTACAATCTCTATTGAATGGTCAAATTGATGCACATTTTACAACACCACCTTTCCAATTTCAAGAAGTTGAAAAAGGTGGTAGGGTGATTCTTAAGAGTTCTGATGTTTTTGGTAAGATTAGTGCTGCCAGCATCTTTACTACGGAGAAATTCTACAATCAATATCCTGAATTTGATAAAGCTTTGTACACTGCGATCGCAGATGCTACTAAACTCTTGAATGACAAACCCGATGAAGCAGCAAAAATTCTCTCACAGATAGATGGTGCTAAAATCTCGGCAGAGCAATATAAAAAGTGGATTAGCGATCGGGCTGTAGAATATGGTCTTGAGCCAAGAGCCTTCCTGAAATATGGAGAATTTATGCACGAAATAGGTATGCTAAATCAGCAGCCTAAATCAATTGATGAATTAATTTTACCGACGCTTAAAGGCGTTGGAGGAGATTGAATTCATGGCGAAATTAGAGCCTTTAATTATAGCAAACAGTGTTCAAATTATTTATAAGGAAGGTAGGCATCGGTTCACGGCTGTAGAAGATGTTAGCTTTGCTGTGAAACCAAAAGAAAAGTTTGTAATTATTGGCCCATCGGGTTGTGGAAAGAGTAGCCTGCTAAAAGCGATCGCAGGTTTTCAGCCCATCAGCAGCGGCGAATTGTTGATGAGAGGCAAAAAAATCACTTCTCCAGGGCCAGATCGGATGGTTGTTTTTCAAGATTTTGAGCAACTCTTGCCGTGGCAAACTGTACGGCAAAACATCGTTTACGCCCTTAACATTACAAGTAAAGCAGCTAGCAAAACCTATAATGAAGAGGCTTTACACTATCTCAATTTAGTTGGAGTCTCAGCAGCCGTAGATAAATATCCTCATCAGCTATCGGGAGGGATGAAACAACGGGTAGCGATCGCCCGTGCTTTGGCTGTGAAACCGCAAATTCTGCTCATGGATGAGCCTTTTGCTGCCCTAGATGCCCTGACACGTACTCAACTCCAATACGAAGTCAACGCTATTTGGCAAGACACAGGCGTTACGATTATTTTAATTACCCATTCCATACAAGAAGCTGTGTACTTGGGACATCAAGTTTTAGTCATGACGCCGGTACCTGGAACTGTGAAAGAAATTGTCGATACAACGCAGATTGACGATATTAACAGCAAAGAATTCGCCAATATGTCCGCCCATCTGCGTAGTTTACTGGGTGCTGATTCCCGTAGTGATACCAAATCGGCAAAGGAAGTATTATTTCAGGAGTAATATCACGTCCGGTTAAAGACAGCAGATTGCACGTTAGAGACTTTCAAATAAAAAATACTCAACAACTTCTTGTAGGGTGGGCGTAGTAATCGTTCTGATAGTTCCAAGCTGTTGATAGAGATGGCTGAAAATTATAGCGTGAACATTTACTCCTGTCTTAAAGGTGGTGAATTTAAGAAACCACTACTAACGAAATATGACAAGTATTTATCTAGGAGTTTAACATCCATTTGTGGACAAACAATTGTAGAATCTACCAATCCATTGAGGGTATTCTGATAGTCATAATCAACTGTATTTTGATACAACTCCATGATTGTCAAAGAATTTTGATAGACTTTTTCAGACATCATCGATAAAAGCGGATGTAAAACATTTTCCTGAGAGTGCCTAAAACTTGCAATTAGCTCATCTTTCCACTGAGTATATGGTAACTTCTTGAGTTGGTAACCATAAGAACAAATAAACTCAAAAAGCTCGCTGATTGGAATATTTTGGTCTGGTGGCGGTACTATATGGAAAGCTTTTCCTAGAGATTCTGGCTTTTTAGATAAATGGACAATTGCTCTAGCTGCATAATCCACAGGAATCAATTCTTCTTTTTGATCTATGAGTTCTGGATAACTACCAAGCTGTATGCATCCTTTAATAACTCTAGGCACATAAGCATCTTTTGTATGAGTAACACCTGTACTGCTATGTCCCATGAGAAATCCTGTTCTGAAGATGCTAACAGGTATTCCCCTAGACTTGGCAACCCATACAAGATTTTCGGCTACCCATTTGGTTTGAGAATAGCCGAGATCCAGAGCAACATAGTCTTTAGAAAGCTCGATATCGTCATCTTCATAAACTACTTTTTGTCCTGTAAAATGGTTGATTGCACCAAAAACAGCAATGGTAGAAATGTAATGCATTGGTTTAATTTTGCCCATACAAGCTAATCTGAGAACTTCTTGAGTTCCGAGAACATTGGATGCCTTGATTGCAGAGTATGGTTTAGCAAAATTGACTTGGGCAGCACTGTGATAAATAGCATCAATTTGCAGAGCCAGTTTTTTAAACTGTTCGCTAGGAAGACCCAAGTATGGCTGTTCTAAGTCTCCCGGAATCGCAATCACATGAGAGCTAAAATTTGGGTGATGAAGGGAATATTTTTCTAGGTTTTGTTGAATCTTTTTTAACCCTTCATGCTCGTTCGGAGAGCGCACGAGACAGTATATTTTTGCTTGAGTTTGATGTAGCAGTTCATCAATTAAAAAAGCCCCCAAAAAGCCTGTAGCTCCTGTAAGAAAAACATGACGCAATTCGTTGACCTGAGCAAAAGGCCTTCCTTGGGCATTGATCGCGGGATCGAGTACTACCTCAGATTTTAGATCGATCGCACTGGTTAAAGTAGAAACGCCATCTCGACGCACTCTCTCTATTACCTGAGCCAGCGCTTCTATAGTAGATTTTTCAAACAAGCTTTTTAGAGGTAAATCTACTTGAAAGGTTTCTCTCACCAAAAAAATCAACTGAGATGCTAGTAGGGAATTACCGCCAAGCTCAAAGAAATTATCGTGAATCCCAACTTCTGCGATCGCCAGAAGTCTGCTCCAAATTTCAGCCATTTGTTCCTCAATTACAGTCCGAGGTGCAACAAATGCTGCTTGCAAATCGCTTCTATCCATTTCCGGCTCTGGTAGACTGCGAATATCTATATTGCCGTTGTATACCTGCTGAGTTTGCCGATCGCCAGGGAATGTTAACAGGGGGAAGTTGGAAATTGTCTGGTCTGGGTTAGAGACAATACTCTGTAATAGAGTAGAAAAATTTTCCACGAGCAGAGCGATCGTCTCAGCTTTAAATAGGTCAGTATTATATTCCAAGTTGCCGGATATCCCTGCTGCTGTCTCGCGCAGTTCCAGGTATAGATCGAACTTGGATGTCCCGTTATCAATTTCCAGACGGTTCATTGTCAATCCGGGAACAGTCAGCTGAGGCTTTGGGGTATTCTGAAGATGAAACATCACTGAAATCAGTGGATTCTGGTTCAAGTCCCGCTCGATCTGTAGGGCATCAACTAGCTTCTCAAACGGTAGGTCTTGGTAGGTATAACCCCATAAAGCTACTTCCCGGACTCGGCCTAACAACTGCCGGAAACTTGGGGAATCAGACAAGTTGGTTCGCAATACCAAAGTATTGAGCAAAAACCCAATTAGTCCTTCTAATTCAGAACGGTGGCGGTTGCTAATCGGAGCAGCTACTAAAATGTCTTCTTGCCCTGTGTAGCGAAATAGGAGTGTCTGGAATGCTGCCAACAAGGTCATAAACAAGGTAGTACCCTCTTGGCGTGAGAGAAAATTGAGGGCATCTGTTACGGATTTGGGGATAACGACCGATTGACGCGCCCCCTGATATGTTGGTTCTAATGGTCGTGGATAATCGGTGGGCAATTCTAATATGGGTAGATTACCACCCAAATGTTGCTGCCAATAGGTAAGCTGATTATCTAAAATTTCACCCTGTAGCCACTGTCGTTGCCAAGCTGCAAAGTCTGCATACTGAATAGCTAAGTCAGGCAGAGGAGAGGGGTTGCCAGTAGAAAAAGCTGGATACAGAGTTGACAGTTCCTCAAACAAAACACTTAAAGACCAATCATCACAAAGAATATGGTGCAGGTTGAGGAGGAATATATGTTCCTCTGAACTCAATTGCAGCAATGTTGTTCGCAGCAATGGCCCTTGAACTAAATCGAAAGGACGTTGGGCTTCTTCAAGGATCAGCTGGCGGACTTGAGATTCGCGATCGTCTGGAGACAACCCTTGGAGATTCACAACTAAGAGTTTGATGGGAAAAGTTGAGTGGATGACCTGTATGGGTTGTCCTTTTACACTCGCATAAGTAGTTCGGAGGATTTCATGGCGATTGATAATTTCATTCAAACTCTGTTCTAATATTGTGGAGTTGAGTACACCTCTGAGGCGAAAGGCTTCGGAAACATTGTAAAAAGAATGATTCGGTACTAACTCGTTAAGAAACCACAACCGTTCTTGCCCAAAGGAAAGCGGTAAATCGCGATCGCGCCCAATAGATTGTATTGGCACAACAGAACATCCTCTGTCTTCCTGTTGCGCTTGTGTAATGCTGTCAGCTATTTCAGAGATGGTAGGTGCTTCAAAGAAATGCCGCATTGGCAACTCAATTTGAAAGATATCGCGGATACGGTAGAGGATCTGAAAGGCTAGTAAGGAATGTCCTCCCAACGCTAAGAAATTGTCATGAACGCCAATGTTTTTTAGACCCAATACATGAGACCAAATTTCTGCTATTTGTTCCTCAATAGGAGTGCGAGGAGCAACAAAATTCTCATTTGCATTCAAAGTTTGGACGGGTGCTGGGAGCGCCTGACGATCAACTTTTCCGTTAGCTGTTAAGGGTAAAGCACTCAATTGCACAAAGCGAGAAGGGATCATGTAGTCAGGCAATTTATGTTTGAGAAAATGGCGTAAATTACCAACATTCGTGTCTGATGATTCGGGCTTGAGAACTACGTAAGCTACTAGGCGTTGGTCGCCAGGGGAAAATTCTTTAGCAATCACTACAACTTCTTGCACATCAGGATGTTGCCACAGTGCAGTTTCAATTTCTCCTAGCTCAATACGGAAGCCGCGAATCTTTACTTGTTGGTCAATGCGCCCAATATACTCAATGTTGCCGTCTGGTAAGTAACGAGCTAAATCCCCAGTTTTATATAATTTACTCCCTCCTGCCTCCTCAAATGGGTTGGGGATGAATCGCTGATCTGTCAGTTCTGGACGGTTGAGATAGCCTCTGGCTAGTCCCTCACCACCAATGTATAGTTCTCCAGAAACACCTGTGGGTACTATCTGCATTTGTTCGTCCAACAGAAGACAGTATGTGTTGGCGATCGCACGACCAATGGTGACGATGCTATCACCTTTCTTCACCGAGGCAAATGTGGAATAGGTCGTATCTTCTGTCGGGCCGTATAGATTAAAGACTTTTTGAATATGGTCTAACGCATATATCTGTTGCACCAAACGATTTTGTAGAGGTTCACCTGCTAAGTTAACAATGCGAACAGAAGCGGGTATACCTTGAATTCTCAGTAATTCTGCGATCGCAGATGGCACTGTATTGATGAGAGTGACTTCTTGAGCGGCACGTAAGGTAGGTAAATACAAGGCATTTTCTGCCAAAATCACCTTACCACCCCAACTGAGGGGAACAAATATTTCAAAAACTGAGAGATCGAAGCAAATAGATGTTGCGGCCAGCACTCCAGCTAGATCCTCTGTTGTAAAAACTTCTCTAGCCCAATGCAACAGAGCGACTGTGCTGTGATGTTCAATAGCTACCCCTTTCGGTTTACCAGTCGAACCGGAGGTGTAAATGACATAAGACAGGTTTTTATCTGTAACTGGACTGGTTAGATTTTCCTGGTTTTGTTGAGTAATTGCCTCCTTATCACTATCTAGACAAACTATATGGGTCTGATGCTCTGGAAGCTTTGAAAGTAGATGTTGTTGGGTCAGTAGTATTGGTAACTGTGAGTCCTCTAGCATTAAAGCTAGGCGCTCTGAGGGATAAGCTGGATCTAAGGGGACATAAGCTCCGCCTGCTTTGAGGATGGCTAATAGTCCCACAATCATTTCTAGCGATCGCTCCATGCAAATACCAACTAGAACCTCAGGTTTGACATTCAAGGTCTGTAGATAGTGCGCTAGTTGATTAGCTAGCTGGTTAAGTTCTTGATAAGAAACTTGTTTGTCTTCAAAAATGACCGCGATTTGCTCAGGTGTTTTTTCTACTTGATATTCAAACAACTGATGGATGCATATATCATTTACGTAAACTGCTGGATTTTCTTGCCATTCCAGAAGCACCTGGTCTACTTCTATCTTGGGTAGACTGAGGTCTTGTTGAGAACTTTCAGTAGAATTTTGCATAGAAAGATAGTATTTTTTAATACTATTATCTTATTTGCAAATACTTAAAGTGGCTAGTCACAATGAAAAGTTTCTACTTGGTATCAGTTTAGAGGAATGAAAGAAAAGTGGGCATTTCGTATGAAGCCTACACTATGCGTGAGAAATTCGGGCTAGGGGTGTACCTCACGTGAACAAGAAAGAACCGCTACAAGTAATTAACCGATTTTAAGCAAGATTGGCACTTAAATTTACTTGCACAATCACATCGTTGTAATCTTTGTCACCACCATTTGGTAAATCCTCAAAACCAAAGGTATTATTTCCCAACAGTCGAATGTGATCGACCTTATCTGAGTTGGCACCCAAAAATGAGAAGTAAACCTTTTTATTGGCATTACCACTGAGAACAGCATCGGGTTTACCGTCCACGATAATAAATGGTGCAAACAGCGAATCAGCCCCAAAAGTGCCAGTATAAGTTGCAGAACCTTGGTTGCTTACCGTCAAATCAATGCCTGCAATACGTCTACGCACGGCGGCTTCGGCGTAACCTGCTTGTCCAACGAGAATATCTGCTTTACCATCGCCATTGGTGTCAATACCACCATTCTCATCAGCAACTTTATAGAATCCCACAAAGTTGTTAAATGCAGCTTCTCTATGAACCTTAAAGTCAGCTTTCACCGATTGTCCTACACCACGTAAATCAATCAGTTCTCCTTCCTTTTTGCCTTGCAAACCTGTACCCAAAGTTACCTGTTGATTTGTTGCTTGAACTGTGACAACCAAATTCTGGAAGTTGAGAGAAAATCCTTCATCTTCTGTGTTGCTATTGGTAGCTGAGGAAAAAACAACGCTTGAGAAAGAGGCTTTTCCAGACAGTACAGCTTGAGTAGTACTGTTAGATATCATGTAGAATCGGAGTTTGGTATTAGACTCAAATTCTAAGATATTTGTCAAGTCCGCACTATTAAAACCATTAGGTGAATTGCCAAGAGAACAGAAAATCACCTTTGAACGCAAAAGAGCCGCTTTGGCATAGCCTTCTGCACCAGGGGCTATGCCATCAATCTTACCTTCATCGTCATCAACATTAAATACACACAGTTCATCCACCTGTTTGGAAGTTTTGGTTTTAATCTTGATTGAGAGTTTTGCTTTATCACCTTTAATGTTGAGCTTAGTCTTAACACTAAAGATATCGCCTGTAATTTTTGTCAGTAGGCTAATGGATTGGATATTAATATTAACAGTTGTCTTTTCATCAACTGCGAGTGTAAATACATCACTGGCTTCATCTCCAGCAATATCTTTAGCAGTAACTTTGATGTTTAGACTACCCACATCCTTATTTTTAGGAGTTCCACTGAAGGTAAGAGTATCAGGATTGAACTTCAACCAAGTGGGTAGTAAATCACCATTTGCCAGAGTTGCAGTGTAAGTCAGGATATCTCCAGTATCTTCATCGCTAAAGGTGTCAACTGGAACTACAAAGTTGAAGACACTATCTTCGGTGGCTTCTTGATCTTGAATTTCATTTGCCACCTCTGGAGCTTTATTGGCATTATTAACTGCAAGTGTAAATACATCATTGGCTTGATCTCCAGCAATATCTTTAGCGGTAACTTTGATGTCTAAACTACCCACATCCTGACTTGTGGGAGTGCCACTGAAGGTAAGGGTATCAGGATTAAAGTTCAACCAAGTGGGTAATAGGTCATCATTTGCCAGAGTTGCAGTGTAAGTGAGGATGTCTTGAGCATCCGCATCGCTGAAGGTGTCAACTGGAACTACGAAATTGAAGACACTATCTTCGGTCGTTTCTTGATCATGAATTTCATTTGCCACCTCTGGAACTTGGTTGACCAAGTAACGGGCTACAGCAAAGTCATAATCTGTGCCGTTATTGCTAATTCCCGCCACAAGAATCTTGCCGTCAGATTGCACGCTGATACTTTTGCCAGAGTCATCATTGCTATCAAAGTCGGTTGTGACCTTGCCAGTAGTGTTGAAGTTGGTGTCGAGAGTACCATTGCTGTTGTAACGCACTATGGCAAAGTCGTCATTTGTCCCGTTATTGCTAGTTCCCACCACGAGAATCTTGCCGTCAGCTTGCACGGTGACACTGTAGCCATAGTTATTGTTGTTGTCAAAGTCAGTTGTGACCTTGCCAGTAGTGTTGAAGCTGGTGTCGAGAGTACCATTGCTGTTGTAACGCACTATGGCAAAGTCACTATTTGTCCCGTTATAGCTAATTCCCGCCACGAGAATCTTGCCGTCAGCTTGCACGGTGATACTGTAGCCATAGTCATCATTGTTATTAAAGTCGGTTGTGACCTTGCCAGTAGTGTTGAAGCTGGTGTCGAGAGTGCCATTGCTGTTGTAACGCACTATGGCAAAGTCACTATTTGTCCCGTTATAGCTAGTTCCCGCCACGAGAATCTTGCCGTCAGCTTGCACGGTGATACTTTTGCCAGAGTCACTATTGCTATTAAAGTCGGTTGTGACCTTGCCAGTAGTGTTGAAGCTGGTGTCGAGAGTGCCATTGCTGTTGTAACGCACTATGGCAAAGTCATTATTTGTCCCGTTATAGCTAGTTCCCGCCACGAGAATCTTGCCGTCAGCTTGCACGGTGACACTGTAGCCATAGTCATCATCGTTATTAAAGTCGGTTGTGACCTTGCCAGTAGTGTTGAAGCTGGTGTCGAGAGTACCATCGCTGTTGTAACGCACTATGGCAAAGTCATTATTTGTCCCGTTATTGCTCTGTCCCGCCACGAGAATCTTGCCGTCAGCTTGCACGGTGATACTGTTGCCATAGTCATCATTGCTATTAAAGTCGGTTGTGACCTTGCCAGTAGTGTTGAAGCTGGTGTCGAGAGTACCATCGCTGTTGTAACGCACTATGGCAAAGTCATTATTTGTC
>NZ_JBALFY010000089.1:0-4745 GCF_036916655.1 Nostoc sp. | reverse complement strand
AAAATTAAATCGCTTAAAGCCTTATTCTGTATAGCTTTTGAAGCTTGTACTAATTCCTTAGCGTACAATTTTCCCGTTTTGGCACAGTCTAGCCATCAACTTGCATCTGTGCCTAATTCCAACCGCGATCGCATTGGGACTTCTGGTGTTGATGCCAGCAGTCAAGATGTAGACCTCACCTCTTACTTAAGCAAATTAAAGAAACGCGTTCAGCAGCAGTGGCTACCAGGAATGAGCCAGTCTAATCGGCGAACGGTGCTTAACTTCACTGTTAATCGTTCAGGTGAAGTTAACAATCTCAATATTGTACAAACCTCTGGATTTCGTGTAACTGATGAAGTAGCAATGAATGCGATACAGCGAGCTGCACCTTTTGCACCTTTGCCCACAGGATATCGCAAGAACTACATTGATATTGAATTTACATTTGATATCAATGTTTTTGGCGAACTAAATTTATCGAGGGATGGTGGCTAACAACAGGTAAACAGAGTACTTCCTAGTTGGTGATATCGATGAAATCTGCTATATAACCAAGGTTGAAGTCTTCTCCCAAACTCTTACCCAACAATTTTAAGGATGTTAATTTTCGCGTGTTGCTATAAGATTATTTATTTCCTCTTTATGAATAAGAGGTAATAATGCTAGATTTCCAATATTTGCAATACTTCAGGGTGATTTATGAACAAAGGTGAACTCGTGGATGCTGTAGCAGCAAAGACCAACATCACAAAAAAGCTAGCTGATGAAGTCATTAGTGCTTTTTTGTCAGTTGTTACCGAAGCTGTAGCTAATGGTGAAAAGGTAACGCTCATTGGTTTTGGGTCATTTGAGCGACGCGTTCACGAAGTGTGCTGAAGGTATCGCTCCGAGCGTGAGGGGCGTAATCCCAAAACCAATGAGCCAATGACTATCCCAGCTACCATTGTGCCTGCGTTTTCTGCTGGGAAGCAGTTTAAAGAAAAAGTTGCACCCTAATCAATACAAATGTATTTACTTTACTACTGTCAATCCAATCACTCCAAAGCCATAATCGATTAATTCAAGTATCGAATCGACTGTGAAACTTTGACTACTTCTTGGGGAGTAACGTTATTGCAATTAGACAATTCTGGCATTACTCCCGTACCAACAAATCTGTAAAAGGGGCCATTTTGCTCTCCACACCACTGCGATAGCAATGTTGGTTGTTTGGCATCATCTCCTAAGCCACAACCAATAACTAGCGCCTTTTGCCCTTTTATCTCTAAATTAAAGCTAAGTTTTAGTTTGAATTTAGAGCCTCATAATCATCAGATTAACCATAAGCGCCGTTGGGAAGAAATCCTAAGAGTTGCTTCAATCTCTGGTCTGCTTCTTCATAGCAGTGACTAGGCATTTGATAATTCATAAAGGGTTCGTACTTATGCCCAACCAGTCTTTTTGCATAGGTAATCTGCGTAATGTAGCGAGTTATAGAGGACGAATTTCTAGACCCTCTATGCCATACCTGATTGTTAAAACAAACAGCAGAACCCATTGCTCCCAAGCAGTTATAAACCCGGTCTTCATATCCAAAAATATCACCATTGCAGAACTTGCCAAATAGATGAGATCCTGGAATCACCTGAGTTGGCCCATTTCTTTCAGATAGTACATCTGTCAAGTAATAATTTACTGTGAATGCTAGAACATTCAGGCGAATATTGGTTAAGGGTTCCCCATCAAGGGAAATTACGTGCGGTGTATCGTCTTGATGCCAAGCATTTTTAGCCAAACCATCAGTGTTTGGAGGAATCTTAAATGAGTTATTGTGGATAACATGAATTATATTAGCGTTGGGAACACCATCTTGTATTGAGTGACCTATTCCATTTGCTCCACCAATTAAATGTTCTGCAAATGTAACTATGGGTTCTAAAGCAAAAAGATTTAGATTTTGCTTTGAATGCTCGAACATTCGCTTCATCATCATTTTTTTTGACTCGTGATAATTTTCACCTTCAATTTTTTTGAGAGTTTCATCTAAATCATTCTTTAGAAGCTCACATTGTTCAGGTGTCAACACATTGTCAATTACAAGAAAACCATGAGTATGAAAAAATTCAATCCATTCATTTAGTTGCTCTATAGCTGTTTTTTTACCAGTTAAATATTCAGTCATTTTTTTTCTTTGTTTTTCAATAGTTGGAGGTTAGGGATAGATCATCTCTATTAGGGACAGCTGCTAATAAACATCAGATACCAGTCAATCACTTCTATATTTATTTTGAATTATATTCCGGATCAGACTGATGCAAGTGAGTGTATGTATAAAAAAGAGAACAACATTCCCAGATGATTAACCAAATTACCGCCTTAGAATCCTGTTGGCATATTTCTCCTGAATGGGGTCAGTCCATGCCTCCATTAGCAGTAAGAATGTTAGAAAAAGTTTTGTTGCCAATCCCAGACTTGTCAGGCTACTGCTGTGGTGTTTTGTGGGAAAAACAGGAATGGATTTATGCAATTGTTTGCCAGAATGAAACTCTCTACTTAGCTGAACAAGAATTTCATCCAACAAATTTACTAGAAAAGTCCACTGTTTCTACTCCAGCTTTTGAATTGGGGGACATAGTTGAGGTTGATTTCGGTGAACAGCCGATACGCCGTGTTATTCAAGGAATTTTTAGCCTCAAAGATAATTGGCTTTATGGGGTAGAGTGGCGCTCTCCAATTTTAGAAGAAGTGTCTGCCCAAAGCAGAACAATCTGGCTTGCTGATGTTGATTTAGTAAATGTTGATGTATGACTATTGTAAAAAAAACCAATAGGTACAACAAGGGTAAACGTCGAGCTTTCACACGAAAACCATAGCCAAGAGCTAGCAGGGTTGTAAATTACTTTAAATGATGATGCCTTGGAGCTAAAAGTTGTGCAACCATCTCTGCACGAGACGAAACTTGAAGCTTACGAAACATTCGCTTTAAGGCTTGCTTGACAGAATTTTCAGTAATCCAAAGTTGATGACCAATTTCTGCGTTAGTTTTCCCTAAAGCAACCAATTCTGCAATCTGCAATTCACGAGACGTTAAGCGAGCAGTTTTAAAAGGTTGGTGCTGCGACTTTCCTTGATAAATTTCTTGTGAACCAACTGTTGTAGCCCAAACAGATAAGTGCAGGCAAATGGCGCTCAAATCGGTTAGATTTTGTGTATCAAAGGCAGGCATTGATTTTTCACGGGTGCAACCCACTACGCCAACTAATTGATTGCGATTAATGATTGGGCCCGCCATCACATGCCAATGATCCGGGCGGGGACAGATAATTTTCCAAGCCTTTGGTGATGTCACTAATGCTTCATGGACAGGTGCATGGCGCTCCACCAGATAACGTGCTATGGGATTGTGTTCAATGGATAATGCAATTCTCAGAATTTTTTGAAGATTGCTATCGGCTAAGGGCAGTTGCTCAAAGAAAAAAATTCTCCATCGTTTGGCGGCAAAATATTCACCAATTCCTGGCACGACTTGCAAGTGCAGATCATGCTCACTACGGGCTTGATTGATTGCTTCAAAAAGAAGCTTTAACGGACTTGTCATAAGTGAAGTTGACTCAAGTGTACCCGTTCGAGGTCTAGAAGCATTGCAGTACTAAGCCTATATTAGCTTTAATCTCAACAACACTTTGACATGAGTTTCAAGAAAGGAAATTGCTCATACGCCTTTGTATGAGGCAGTTGATCGCACATCCATAATCAGAATGAGCAAATTTAAGAGGTACAAATGCCACAAGAAGCAATTTTCAGTCCTTTCTTTGCAACAGTTTTTCTGACACTCATAGTCTGGGTGTATATGTACATCCGCCGTATCAGTTTCTTTACTGATAGAAAGATCCGTCCAGAAGAGCTTGCTGTACCCGGCGCACTAGCGCAGATATCACCACCAAATGTATCCAATCCATCAGATAACTTCAAGAACCTATTCGAGATTCCGGTACTTTTCTATGCGCTCGTACTATATCTGTTCATCACGAAACAGGTAGATACAATATATGTGAACGCCGCGTGGGTCTTTGTTGTGTTTCGTCTATTGCATAGTACTGTCCATTGCACATTCAATCTGATCATGCTTCGGTTCTACCTCTACCTATTTGCCACGCTTGCGCTGTGGTTCATTGCCATCCGCGCAGCCCTTATCCACTTTGGTAGATAGATACTCTTTTTCTTCTGGACTCATCCTTGAACATTACCATCTTTCTTCCCTAGCGAGAATATCCCTGACTTTCCTACCTGGGCAGTTACTAAATTTATTTCTTTTCACCCTTTACCAATCAGAGATGGTAATGCTAGATTTCTCTTATTTGCAATGCTTCAGGGTGATTTATGAACAAAGGCGAATTAGTGGATGCTGTAGCAGCAAAGACCAACATCACAAAAAAGCAAGCTGATGAAGTAATCAGTGCTTTTTTGTCAGTTGTTACTGAAGCTGTAGCCAATGGTGAAAAGGTAACGCTCATTGGTTTTGGGTCATTCGAGCGACGCGAACGCTCAGAACGCGAAGGGCGTAATCCCAAAACCAATGAGCCAATGACAATTCCGGCGACCAAAGTCCCTGCATTCTCTGCTGGGAAACAGTTTAAAGAAAAAGTAGCGCCATAAAGCATAAGTAAACCACACTACCCAAAAGGCTGCCCCCAGCGCTCCCAGTTCTCCTTATTAAATGGACTGCGCCACTTCAAAATAAGGTTCAACTCCAACTCTTGCCTTAAGCGTCGATCAACCGGAGC
>NZ_JBALFY010000088.1:0-12269 GCF_036916655.1 Nostoc sp. | reverse complement strand
GTGAGATTTAATTTCTTCAAAGCCTTATGTAGTTTGAGTCTTGGTGTATTTTATACTGATTCAGGCTCGTCAATATTTAGATGCGTTTACCCTGGATCTGCACCTAAGTCACCACGTTCTATTTCTGCATCTGAAAATTCTAGACGAAGTAAAGTTCGTTGACCACCCTGGCTGAGAATATGTTCTCGAAGTGCCGCAGCAACAGGTTTGTTCTTTTTTTGACTGTCTCTGCGAGTTGCAAAGTACCTATCTACCTGATTAATTATTTCCATGTGAACAATAGCTGGTACTTTTATTCTTGCCCAAGGACTAAGAAACCGACATATAAAATCAAGTCCCCCTTGGTGAATAGCTGATGTATCTGTAACAATAGTTATCGGTTTTTGCAAAGGTATTTTGCCAATAGTTTCAACATCAAAAATAGGTAAAAGTAATAATGTCCTCCGTAGTACGTCCTGCAATCCTTCTCTGAAAGCCTTTTTAACTCTATCTTTATCCTTTTGAACTCTGTCTTTATTCTCTACATTATCAAGAGCTTTAGTAATATTCTCATTGAGTTTTTCTAAGGATAGTAGTTGCCATTCAAACCCACCAAATTTAGCCGCACAATACTCATCATATCTAGTTTCATTTTCAATATATTGCCCTCCTGGTTGTAATGTAATAGTTCCAACATTGACCCATTTGTCACGTCCAAAACAAATATCTTCACCAAGAAATATTTCAAATGGCTCTCCATTCTTACCTATTTGGGCGATACATTTTAGTGCATCTTCTTTACTAAACAATTTTAATTTCATAAAGTTATTATTTTAATGAAGGGATACATTGACATCTGGAACATTAACAAACGTATCACACACCCACTGAATATGCTGGCGTAATGCCAAAAGTTGATGTTGACGAAGGTTGACACTATCACTATTAGATAAGCGTCCAAGCTCTTCTAAATCACTCCAAGATGATTCGTCATTAGACAATATCTCGTCTATTACTTGGATGACTTGCTTAAACTGTTCTATTCCACGCTTTTCAGGTTTTATTACTAGTGTAAATTTTTCAATTAACTCTTCTCTTAGTCGCTGAGTTTGCTCACTGCTAGTCACTGAGCCAAAGGGATCTCCAAAGGGTTCCCAAGAATAAATTTCTTCTTGATAAAATGTCGGTTCAACTAAAGCATTTGTATTGGTATCTAAGTATTTTTTACCCCAGCGACAAGGTTGCCAAAGAACAACCTTTAATGGACTTGAACTATTGCTGCTCACAAGAATTAATTCTCCAAAGTAATTATTTATGAATATCTAGATTAAATGTAACTGTCAAATTACTTTTTATTTATGAATCATAGGTTTTGAGGGTCAAGTCACAAATGAACTGATTTTTTTGGGTATTATAATCATAATTTGAACTTAGTTAAACTTTATCAAAAGCGAGATACGATCGCTCCCCCTTCTGCTTGCATTATGCTATCATTTTGCTAAATCCTGCTTCGAGGTAAAGCGATGGCTACCCTTTATGTAAGAAATTTACCCGATGATTTGTATGCAAAACTGCAAGAGTTAGCAGCATCTGAACACCGTTCCATTAACGCCCAAGTTATAACTCTGTTAGAACAAGCTTTAAAAACTGAAGCACAGCAAACAGAAGACGAAAGACGAAAAAATGTCCCAAAACTGCTAGAGGAAATTCGTCTTCGCCGTGAGAGTCGCCAGACTGATGTGGAATGGCCTGATAGTACTGCGTTAATCCGAGAAGACCGAGACAGATGACTATACCTCTCAGATGTGTTGTAGACGCAAGTGTAGCTATTAAGCAATTTATACCAGACGATCCACTAACTCCAAAAGTTAATCAACTGTTTGCTCATCTTGCCAATCCCCAAACTGCGATCTTTGTCCCAGACCTGTTTTACATTGAGTGTGGCAACATTATTTGGAAGTATGTCCGCGCCAGACTTTATGCTGTTGCTGATGTGCCAGCAGATTTAGCAACTCTCAAAAACTTCCCCTTGCGTGTTGTCTCTACGGCTGACTTGATGGCGGATGCAGTTGCGATCGCATTAAACTATGGAATCTCTGCCTACGATGGCTCTTATGTTGCACTTTCACAGCAGGTAGGTGCTACTTTGCTGACTCTCGACGGCAAGCTGGTAAAGGCAATAGCCGCTTCGTCTTACAATGTTTCCTCGTTTCATGACTTCGAGGTTCCGCCGTTGGAGTCAATTTAATATTCAATTATCAAAAATGTCTTTTACTTGTAACCGCACGGTTCGCTTTCAAGATACTGATGCTGCTGGGGTAGTTTATTTTGCTAATGTTTTGGGTATTTGTCATGCAGCTTATGAAGAATCTTTAGAAGCATCAAATATTAATCTCAAAGATTTTTTTACTAATCCGTCTGTGGGGTTTCCGATTGTTCATGCTAGTATCGATTTTTTGCGCCCTATGTTTGTTGGGGACAAGTTGCTGATTAGCTTAATTCCCCAAAAAATAGGTGTTGAGAAGTTTGAAATTACTTACGAAATTACTGTGGGTGAGGTGGTAGTTGCTAAGGCTATTACTCGTCATGTTTGTATTGATGTGAGTAGTAGAAGTAAACAGGAATTACCTGATGAAATAGTTCAGTGGTTGGAAACGAACCGCAGAGACGCTGAGGACACAGAGAGAAGAAAGTCGAGAGAAGTTATTTGATGGAATTTTGAAGGAATTCTGTGGCTATTTGCTGTAAATGTTGGCGGTTAATTTTACCTTGAGAGTTGCGGGGTAAGTTTTGCTGGGGAATCCAATATTTAGGAATTTTAAATTTGCTAAGTTTCTCTTTAAGTAGGGTTTGGATTTTTAAGGCAGAGGTATCTGATTGTTTGGGAATGTAAATCGCTGTTAATACTTGCCCCCAGTGTTTATCTGGGATACCAATGACACAGATATCAGCAACCATTTGAGTTGCTTGTATTGCAAATTCAATCTCTGCTGGATAAATATTTTCTCCACCTGTAATAATTTTGTCGCTGTTACGTCCGACTATATTTAAATGATTTTGTTCGTCTAAAAAACCTAAATCATCTACTTGGAAAATATCTTGATTTTCTCTCGTTATCGGATAGTAACCAAGTGCTAAAGATTGAGCATGAATGGTGATATTTCCGATTTGATTGGAATTTAAAATCTCGCCTTCCTGATTACGAATAGTTACTTTGGCATGGGGAAGAATTTGACCACTACTAATTTTACCTCTCAGAAAATCATCTGGTTTGAGGGTAGCAATTTGAGAGGCGGTTTCTGTCATGCCATAGGTAGGTGCTAACCGAATGCGATGGAATCTGGCTTTTTCTAGTAGTTCGTTCCATGCTGGCGCACCTCCCAAAAGTACGGTATTAAATTGTGATAGCCATTCAGTTAATTCTAGATTTTGCAGGAGACGTTGTAACTGTGTTGGTACTAAAGATATGAAAAATTCTGATTGTTTAATATTTAATGTTTGACCACATTCTACAGCTTTAAATGGTTGAATAGCTAGTTTACCTCCGGTGGTGAAAGAACGCATAAATTGCATTAAACCGCTAACGTGATATATCGGCAATACACAAAAAGAATTGACTTGGATTAGTTGAAAGTATTCTGTAAATCCTTGTACTGATGAAATGAGAGTTTCCCAGGTGTGGATGGCAAATTTAATTTGTCCTGATGAACCACCTGTGGGAATCATTATGAGTGGGGAGTGGGGAGTGGGGAGTGGGGAGTGGGGAAGTGGAGGAGTGGGAGTGTGTAGAAGTTCTCCCCAAATAATATCTGGCTGAACTAAATCAAAAACTTGTTGCCATTCTTGTGTTCCCCAGTCAGGGTTACAAAGAAAAACTGGACAATTCGCTGCACAAGCAGCAAGAAAACTTGCTAGAAACCGTATTGGTTCGCGTTCGGCTAAGATGATTTTTGGTGGCGTTCTACACGCTGATAATTGTGTTAGTTCTAAATATAATTGTTGAGCTATTTGATTAAATTCATGGCTGCTGTAACCGATAAGCCTATCATTTTGAGCTAGGTTATTAAGATAATCTAAAGGTCGTTCCATAAACTTTGAAGCCAGGTTTCTTCTTGTTCAAAAAAATGGTCGATACCAAAACCAATTGCCCTTTTGTTTTGGGATAATTCGGCTGCTAGTTGGAGTGCTGCAAGTCTAGCGATCGCAGTTTCAAATACTGACGAAAATACAGTATCAATTTGATGCTGGTGGCAAAACTTTCTCAGACGAGATGGCGATCCGACTATCCCAGGCTTGATGACGAAAATCCCTCGCCAACCTTCTTGATGACAAGCGGCGAGTTGTCCAAGTGTGGCGACAGATTCATCTAAAGCGATCGCAGTTTTGTAACTCAGACTCAATTCCAACATCTGCTGAAATTGTTCAACGGGTAGCGGTTGTTCGATAAATTCAATTTCTAGGGGTATTTTTCCATTTGCCTTGAGATTGTCGCAAGTCCGCAGCCATAAGTTAGCTTCTTCATAGCTGAGTCCACCGTTAGCATCTAATCGCAGTTTGGTAAAGCCTGGTAAGGTGTGTATCAATGACTCAAAAATTTCTAGTTCATCAGTGATCGCATCCACACCAATTTTCCACTTAAATGTGCGATATCCCTGCTGCCATAGCGTTTCCCATTGATTTAAAGCCGCTTCCCCTGCTGGTAATAAGCCACTGTAAAAGAGTGAAGAGTTAGGAGTTATAAAATTATCTCCCCCACTCCCCATCTCCGATGCTGATTCAAAGCCAAATTGACAAGCTGGTAACTTATCTGGGATGGAGAAAATTATCTCGTCTGTGATTTCTCCTGAGAGTTGGCTACAAAAATCTAAGGCTTGTTCTAGGGTTTCGGAACCAAACCAACTAATGGGGGCGATTTCTCCCCAGCCAACTTTACCTGATTCATCAGTGAGATGGAGGATAATACCTTCACGAATATCCCACTTACCATGATTGGTGGTAAGCGATCGCAAAAATCTTCGCTGATATGGACGAAATTCAAATTGATAACGCATCAATTAATAATTACTAAAGCATAAATCCCAGTCCAAGCAGCAAGCAAGCCCAGAAATGCACGGCTACGGCGATGAATTTACAGTTACTAACTTTATCGGGCTGGTTATGATTTTCTTGGACGTGGCGGCATAATTTGACAGCGAAGGGTAAACTTACCCAACTCAGTAACGTCCAAACTGGAGAAATCCCCAATAGAACAAATAGCAAGGTGAGAGGATAAATGCTAGCAGTGAACCAAACTAGGAGTTGGGCCCCTTTTTGGGTTCCGAGACGGACGATAGGCGATCGCTTACCTGCCGCTATGTCATCCTTAACTTGGTGAAAATGTGAGCAAAACAAAATTAAGGTTGTGGTAATGCCGACAATTACTGAGGCTGCTAAACTTGTCATAGACCAAGTTTGGGTTTGGCTGTAGTAGGCGGCTTCCACTGCTAAGGGACCGAAGGCAAAAAAGCAAATAATCTCGCCTAAACCCTGATATCCTAAGCGAAAGGGAGGCCCTTGGTACGTATAGCCTAAACCACAGCACAGTAAAATTATACCGATAACAGTTAGGTCATGTTGCCAAAAGGCGATCGCTACTATGCCCAGCAACCCCAAACCTAAACACAAATTTCCTATCCAAAATATTAATGGCTTATTGCCTGTTAAGTTCACCAGAGAATGGTGCTTATTTTGATCGATACCTGTTTCAGAATCAAAGACATCATTACTGATATTTTCCCAGGCAAGAATTAAGATTGCCGCAGCTACAAAAGTAGAAAATATTACACCATTGAAAATTTTAGTTTCGGCAAATGCCACTGCGGTTCCTACCCAAATGGGCATAATGGCAACGCTGTACATTGGCGGTTTAATCGCTGCCATCCATAACTTAGTGTTGGGATATGAAATTTGGTTGGTAGTCATCAGTCGTGATTAATTAAATTGCCAGAATATTACTCACACTTGAGATTTTATAATTTAAAGAGACGTTAGATATTCATGAGATCAAAATAACTGCCGCTTTTACTGTGGCTTCTTAAACTTGCGTTGTTAACATGCCACCCTCACATTGCAGCCCAAGGCTGGAACTAGCTTGTCAGGGTCTAGGAACACCACGAACAAGGCAAATCCTACGCTGGTGAAATGACAACTTAATATGTTACCTGTAAAAATACGACCACGATTAATTACACTCTAGAAAGTTAACTTAAAAAAAATTTACTATCGTTAAATCCATGACAGTTTCACCATGTCGTAACAACTTCTTTGTAGAACACAAAGATTTATATCAATTTCTGGTAGCGGTGCAAGAAAAGTGCGTCAACAACAATTGTCGGCAAATTGTCAGTGTCTCCCAAGAGATCGATTTAGTTGATCCTTTACTTGTATTGGATAAACTTACACAAGCAAATGAAATAAATTTTTACTTTGAAGACAGAGGTAAAGGAGAAGCGATCGCAGCAATTGATGCTGTAGCAAAATTACAGATTGATGGCGCAGACCGTTTTAGTCAAGCAGAGTATTTTATCAAATCTTGTCTAAAAAGTATAATTAATTTTGGTAACGCAAACCAACCTTTTTCTGGGCCTCACTTTTTTTGTTATTTCAGTTTTTTTGATAAAAACGCCCAAGTAGATTATCCATTTCCATCTGCTACCATTTTTCTTCCACGTTGGCAAGTAGCTGTAAAAAATCAGCGCTGCATATTAGTAACAAATATAATTATCAATCCAAATGTAAATATTGCAAGATTGTTGGAAAATGTGCAAAATAAAATTGCATTTATCCAATCTTTAGAAAATTACTCTGCTAATATTGATTATTTTCCTAAAAACTTATATAAAAAATCTGTCACAAACTCTGCTCAATTTAAACGTTCAGTAGTATCTATTTTGGAAAAAATTCGGTCTAGCCATTTAAGTAAGATTGTCCTAGCAGATATATTAGATGTAAAATCAAGTAAGCACTTTAGCTTAGTTAAATCCTTAAATAATCTTAGACAAAACCATCCTAATTGTTATATCTTTTCTACAAGTAATGGCAAGGGACAAAACTTTATTGGTGCTAGTCCAGAAAGATTAATTAGTATTAATAATCAACAGCTAATTACTGACGCTTTAGCTGGTTCTGCACCACGAGGTAAAACCCCTGCTGAAGATGCAGCTAATGCCAATCGCTTACTCAATAGTGAAAAAGAAAAGCACGAACATTCGCTAGTACTTGATTTCATAACTCAACGTCTATTTCAGCTAGGTTTATCACCTCAAATATTAGCCCCACGCCTGCGACAATTATCTAATATCCAGCATTTATGGACACCAATCAGCGCGACAGTTCCGATTAATATACACCCATTAAAAATTGTCGGACAACTGCATCCTACACCAGCCGTTGCTGGTGCAGCACGAGATGTTGCTTGTGCCGAAATTCGTCGTTATGAAAGCTTTGAGAGAGGTTTATACGCTGCGCCTCTGGGTTGGATAGATTCTCAGGGAAACTGCGAGTTTATTGTGGGAATTCGTTCAGCATTGATTGATGGCGATCGCGCGAGGTTGTATGCTGGTGCTGGTATCGTCGCTGGCTCTGATCCTGACAAAGAATTTGCAGAGGTGCAACTTAAACTTCAAGCGTTACTTAAAGCCTTAGTTTAAAGTTAATTTTCCAGTATTTATCCTGGGAAATGCTATAAACAACGCCGTGCTAGAAAGCAACTTAGTTGAGTTGAATAAATTATTTTTGCACTATCATATAGTTAAAAGGTAATCTCAAAATCCTGATGAGTAAAAGCCTTTGCATTCTCCCCTGTGTAAGTAGCGACAATATGACCATTGCCAGTCATTTGATATTTATATGTCACTAATCCTTCTAAACCAACGGGGCCGCGGGGAGGCATTTGTTGCGTACTAATCCCTACTTCTGCACCAAAACCATAGCGGAAACCATCAGCAAATCGGGTAGAACAATTGTGGAATATATTAGCTGAATTTACCAGTCCAAAGAAAGTTTCAACAGATGTTGAATCTTCAGAGATAATCGCATCGGTATGACGAGAACCATATTCATTAATATGAGCGATCGCATCTTCTATAGAGTCTACAATCTTTATGGACAAAATGAAATCGCTGTATTCTGTTTCCCAGTCTATCTCTCTTGCAGCTTTGATGTTAGGTAAAATTTTCAAAGTGCATTTATCGCCTCTTAATTCCACATGACGTTCTTGCAAAGCCTCAGCAACTTTTGGCAAAAACTCTGTCGCAATAGAAGAGTGAACGAGCAAAGTTTCAATTGCATTACAAACAGCAGGATATTGGGCTTTGGCATCGACGGTAATCGGAACTGCTTTAGAAATATCGGCAGCTTTATCTATATAAAGGTGACAAATACCATCGGCATGACCTAGTACCGGAATACGCGTATTTTCCTGCACAAATCTAACAAAGGAATTAGAACCTCTAGGAATAATTAAATCTACATATTTATCTAATTTCAAAAGTTCTAAAGTTTCTTCTCTAGTTGTGAGTAATTGTACCGCATCTGGATTAACAACAGTTTGCGATAATCCCTGTTTAATTGCCTTAACTATCGCTTCACAAGAACGCACTGCTTCTTTTCCACATTTAAGAATCACACCATTTCCCGATTTAATCGCCAAGGAAACAATTTGAATCGCCGCCTCTGGACGGGCTTCAAAAATGATCCCCAAAACGCCTAAAGGACAAGTAATCCGCTTGAGAGTCAAACCAGTGTCAAGTTCGCGGTGAATTTGGACTTTACCGACTGGATCGGCTAGCTTACCAACATCTCGTACCCCAACGATCGCATCTCTTAATTTATGTTCATCCAACTGCAAGCGCTTATAAAGCGGTTTGGAAATCCCTTCGCCGGTAGCCGCTTTACAATCAGCAATATTTGCTTGTAAAATTTCATCTCTAGCTGATTCTAAAGCTTGAGCGATCGCAACAAGTGCCTGATTTTTTGTCTCAGTGGAGAGAATTGCTAGCTTACTTGCGGCTTGGCGGGTTTGCGCTGCGATCGTAATTAGGGGAGAAGCTATATCAAAAATAGTCATAGTAGAAATCTTTACCTTTTCCTCATCTTATCAATCTCAGGTTATCTTCATCATTCGTCTTCCTCCAATCGGGTGAACCATCTGGGTAATAAATAGTTACTCTGATTGGGTGAAGAAGGCTGGGTTTAAAACATTTATTCTCTAAATATGAAACACGCACACAGAGCTAGTAAGTTGACAACAGTAAAAATATTGTAAGTATTATTACAGGTTTATTTGAAAATCTTAAATATGATTTATGCGTTCCTCAGGCTAGATAGACATAGTAATGTATGTTTCTCTAGTCTTTTACTTAAGTAGATATTTTATACTGTCATTATTTAAATTTTTACGAAATTGCAGTGACGATCGCTGGATCTATTGAGTATTGATAGATCAAATACCACTCCTTTGCTAGGGAGATCCTATGTCACTGCAATCTGGATTAGATGCCTTAAAAGAAAAGCGTTATCAAGAAGCGGTTGAATTACTCGAACAATTCTGCCGCAATTGCGCTGAACACGATTCCTCAGATTATCTTTCGGCACAGATGTGGCTGATGAAAGCCTATCAAGCCACAGGCGAAATCGAAAAAGCCAAGGCCCTGTGTCAAAAGTTAATCATGAGTGAAAACCCACAAGCTAGAAGTTGGGCAGAACAAGCTAGTAAATCCTTGCGCCAGACGCCATCTAACGCCAGTCAAAAAGCTGGTCGTGCTGTTACCACTGGGATGAAATTAGCAATGGGAGGTGTCGGCGGCAGTTTGGCATTAGCTTCTGGTGTCACCATGACCTTGCTATTTGGCATGGTTTTGGCTTTAGGTTTGAGCTTAGTATTTATTTTGGGTAGCGACAATCCACTTCAAGGGCTAGCGATCGCCATTGGTATTACCTTAGTCTTTAATATCGCCGCCTTTTTCATATCTCCATTCATCATGGACTTAACTCAAGGCTGGCTTTACCAAACTCGCTGGGTAGAGTTAGCAGAAGTCGAAACCCTCAGTCCAGAGACAGCTAAAGTTATTCGCCAAGTCTGTGAACAGAAAAAGCTGAAAACGCCGCGTTTGGGAATCATTAACGACCAAAACCCCACGGCTTTTACTTATGGTTCATTACCGAACAGCGCCCGTTTAGTCGTCAGTCAGGGACTTTTCACATACCTCGATGACGACGAAATTGCTACCGTCTACGCTCACGAACTGGGGCACATCGTCCACTGGGACTTTGCAGTGATGACAGTAGCTTCTACCCTAGTGCAAATTTGTTACTTGATTTACAGCACAGCCAGAAGATTTGGGCGTGGTGGTGATAGCAAAATCAAAGATGCCATGCAAACTGCTGCCTTAGTTGCTTACGTGTTTTATGTCATCGGTACATATTTATTGCTGTACCTCTCCCGCACACGGGAATATTTTGCCGACCACTTTGCAGCCGAAAGTACAGGTAATCCCAATGGATTATCCCGCGCTTTGGTGAAGATTGCCTACGGAATTTTAGAAGAAGGTTCGCGCACACAAGAACCCAGCCGTTTAATTGAAGGAACTCGCGCCTTGGGTATCTACGACCATAAAGCCGCCGCTTCCACAGGAACCGCCTACCGCATTGCATCCGATACCCAAAAAATTGGTCGCGTCTTTCTGTGGGATATGTTTAACCCTTGGGGCTGGTGGATGGAGTTAAATTCCACTCATCCCTTGACAGGTAAACGAGTTCGTGCATTGAGCAACTATGCCGAACAATTGGGTTTACCGACTGAGTTTGATATGGGGCGAGTTATTGGAGAAGGTAAAACTCTGAATAAAAGTAGGCTTTACGGCAACTTCTTTTTAGATGTTGTACTGTACGGCGCTGAAACAATTGGTTTCTTTGCTGGCTTGGTAGCAGGTGTGATTTTGTTGTCAAGTTCGCAAAACACAGGTTTAGTATTGGGTGCGCCACTTATTGGCTTAGGGATTGGAATTGTCATCAAAGCCTTGGTGATGTTCCCCGACTACAAGCAAGCACCAGAAACCGATATTCTCACCCTGATGTCAGACCCCTATGCCAGTCCGTTGCGCGGACAACCTGCAAAACTGGAAGGTCAACTAATTGGTCGTGGCGACGCTGGTTATAAATTTGGTTCCGATTTAAAAATTCAAGACCGTAGTGGAATGCTTTATCTGCATTACGCCTCACGCTTTGGCCCTATCGGCAATTTCCTATTTGGGATGAAGCGAGTGCAAAGCTTGATTGGCGAACAAGTTGGGGCTGTGGGTTGGTTCCGTCGAGGTGTTGCGCCTTGGATGGATTTAATTCAACTCCAGAGTGAAAATGGCACTATTGTCAACAGTTACCATCGCTTTTGGTCATTCATCCTTGGCGGTGGATCGATTATCCTGGGAGTGGTCTTGACTATGTTTTTGAGCCGCAGCTAGCAAAGTTTCTAGGCTGCTGTCGAAGTATTTCTCAGTCCATCCAAGCTTTAATTTGTCAGGAGGTCGTTAGTAACTGCCTCCGTTTTTTATTGAGGTAGGTATGAGCCAATACAGTTCAGATAAGACAAAAAGATTTGTAGAGACGGCGATTTATCGCGTCTCGAAAACCCAAAATTTTTGCTAAGAGACTTCCAAATAAAAAAATATTCAATTAACTCTTGTGGGGTGGGCATCTTGCCCGCCCTATAGACTGGGCGGGCAAGATGCCCACCCCACAACATTGGATAATTTATTTCTTGGAGTTTGCTAGTAGCCCTTAACTGAATTCGTATTGAGGTATGAGCTAGATAGCGCAACGTAAAGCCCAATACAGTTCAGATAAGCCCAAAACTCTGATGTAAGGGCATAGCTTTGCTTAGAGCTAGTCCGCGAGCGTTAAACTTATTTACTACCTTTGGCAAGATTCGCTACCACTTTCACCAACTTTTCTGGCTCGATTGGCTTGGATAGATGCACTTGGAATCCAGCTTCCAGAGCTAGCCTGCGTTCTTCGCCTCTCGCAAATGCCGTTAGTGCTATAGCTGGAATCTTCTGCTCTTGCTCTGCTTCTTGCGCCCGCACTTTACGAATCAGAGAATAACCATCCTCATCTGGCATTCCGATATCACTGACTAGAATCCCCAGAGAGTTAGGAAGTGCGATCGCTTAATTGGGCTTGGTGCTGCTCTAACTCTTTCACCCGATTCTCTAGAAGTCCGTACCGAACAAAATTAATCTGTATTATTTCTTCGA
>NZ_JBALFY010000087.1:0-25019 GCF_036916655.1 Nostoc sp. | reverse complement strand
TGAATTCCATTTTTCTTTTACCTTTCCTAAATAAGACGACATAGTTATTGTATGAAAAATATCACTGAAAAACTCACAAAGTCAACAGACTAGCTTCAGCCCTTGTTAAAGGTAAGCGGCGTTGCTGAATCAAGGGATGATTCTTTTAGGGTGGGCGTCTCGTCCGCCCTAAAATACAAGGGACGGGCAAGATGCCCATCCCACAAAACTAGCAAAATCATCCCGCAAATATGCAACGCCAAGGTAGGCAAACTTGCGCCACAGTTGTCAGGTTAATTAAAACAAGTCCAAATCTGTCACAGCGCCAATACTGCTAGAAGATACCAATTTGGCATATTTCGCCAACACGCCTTTAGTGTAACGTGGAGCGGGAGGTTGCCAGTTGGCACGACGACGGGCCAATTCTTCTTCAGATATATTCAACTGCAATAGACGAGCGGGTGCATCAATAGTAATACTATCGCCTTCTTCTACAAGGGCGATCGCACCACCTACTGCTGCTTCTGGTGCAACATGACCAACCACCATACCGTAAGTACCGCCAGAAAAACGTCCGTCGGTAATTAATGCCACAGCATCACCCAAACCAGCACCGATAATTGCAGAGGTGGGAGCTAACATTTCTCGCATTCCAGGGCCACCCTTAGGCCCTTCGTAGCGGATGACTAGAATATCACCAGGTTGAATTTTACCCGCTAAAATTGCATCTAAAGAAGCTTCTTCCGATTCAAACACTCGTGCAGGCCCGGTAATCACTGGTTTTTTCACCCCGGTAATTTTGGCGACAGCCCCTTCTGTTGCCAAATTACCTCTGAGGACGGCTAAATGTCCTTGGGGATACATTGGGTTATTCCAAGGACGAATCACATCTTGATTGGCGGATGGTTCTTCGGGGATGTCTGCTAATATCTCTGCAATTGTTTGACCACTGATGGTAAGACTATCACCATGTAATAAATCATGCACAAGTAGCATCTTCATTACTTGGGGAATGCCACCAGCTTTGTGTAAATCTGTGGCGACATATTTACCGCTTGGTTTTAAATCACACAAAACGGGAACACGACCGCGGATAGTTTCAAAGTCGTCTATAGTTAACTCTACATCAGCGGCACGGGCGATCGCTAATAAATGCAACACTGCATTGGTCGAACCACCCACGGCCATGACTACAGAAATGGCATTCTCGATAGATTTGCGGGTGATAATTTGGCGAGGCAAGATTTGTTTGCGGATAGCTTCGACTAATACAAAGGCTGATTTCTCGGTACTATCAGCTTTTTCGGCATCTTCTGCCGCCATTGTCGAAGAATAGGGCAAACTCATCCCCAGGGCTTCAAATGCTGAAGACATGGTGTTAGCTGTGAACATTCCCCCACAGGAACCAGCACCAGGACAAGCTCGATTTTCAACTTCTAATAATTCTTTTTCGTCAATTTTTCCAGCACTATATTGACCAACAGCTTCAAAAGAACTGACAACAGTTAAATCGCGTCCGTTGTAGTGACCGGGTTTGATAGTGCCGCCATAAACAAAAATAGCAGGGATATTGATCCGAGCGATCGCTAGCATTGCCCCTGGCATATTTTTATCACAACCGCCAATCGCTAGCACACCATCCATACTTTGTCCAGTACAGACGGTTTCAATGGAATCGGCAATGACTTCTCGCGACACTAGGGAATATTTCATCCCTTCAGTTCCCATCGAAATTCCATCGCTAATGGTAATTGTGCCGAAAATTTGCGGCATCGCCCCGGCAGTTCTAATTCCCACCTCTGCCCTTTGCGCCAGTTGATTTATCCCCATATTACAGGGAGTAATCGTACTGTAGCCATTGGCAATGCCTACAATGGCTTTGTTGAAATCTTCATCTTTAAAACCAACTGCACGCAGCATAGCCCGATTAGGCGATCGCTGCACCCCTTGCGTCACAATTTGGCTTCTCAAATTCTCCGACATTTTTTTTCCTTCCGTGGCATCATCGCTTGTATTGCGATTGTATTATCTGATTTTCTCATGATAAGAACCCCACTTCTAAGAGCGATCGCTTAGGAGTGGGGTTTCCGCCCCTAATCGTATCGTTACCATCCAATCCATTAATGAGATAAGGGAGAATAGAAGAAAGATTACCAAGACTGTCAGGGCGATTAGTACCGTTAATGGTTGGCATTGTGGTTGATCCTGAATTTTAAGGGTAAAAAATTACCTCGTCACTTCCCCATCAGAAGACGGCGTTGCTAATATAAGAGGATGAATTTCCTTTCCGCTAAAGGGCAAAGCAAACAATAAGAAATAATAATTAACCCTATTTTATTACTCTCGCCATCACGAAATCTGAAACCTTTACTTAGATAGGATTTTTGATCTAGATCGGAATCAAAAGGTCGTAATAGTGCGCTGTGGGGTAATTTATTTTATTTATGTATAAAAAAAGTGGCATTCAATTGTAAAAACTGAATACCACTTGATATTTTCTCTTAAAATTCTTGATGAGGGTAATATTTTAACGAGGTAGAGGTATCCCCATAACGGCCACTGCTCCAGCGATCGCACTAGCCGCAAGAGAAGTAATCGCTGTCCCAAATATCCACCACGCAGCATTTGCCACGGTTTTTTTGGTTTCTTCCGCTTGTTTTTTAGCTTGATCTTGAATCGCTTTCAGGCGTTTTTGGGTTTCTTTCTGGATGCGTTCGGCTCGTTGCAATACGCCATCCCGCGCTGATTCTATTTGGCTAATTATGCGGTTAGCATCCGCCTCGGAAATATCTTCGCGAGAACTCAATACAGCAACTAAGGTGTCACGATCGAATTCACTGAGGCGATCGCGCAATGCTTCAAATCCAGCTTGGGGATCGTCGAAGACTTTCGCAAAATCTTGCTTAATGCCTTCATAGTTGAGTTCAGGAAGATTCAGGGAGTTAAGATAGTTGCGAACTTTGGCAAAAACTCCATCTAACACTGATTGCACTCTCTGCTGAATCTGTTGGAATTGTTCAACAATAGAACTACGAACAGAATCAATTTGATCCACAATTCGGTTAGCTTCTTCTTCTGAGATATCTTCCCGTTGAGATAATAGCGCCACAATTGTCGAACGGTCAAATTTTGAGGCGCGATCGCTTAAATTCCCAAGTCCAGCGCGGGGAGAAGACAGCAGCAATTGCAAATCGCGTTTGATTCCTTCGGGGTTGAGTTCATCTTTGTTGGTATTACGCAGATATTCTTCCAGATTGGCTTCAAAATCTAAAGCTTTTTGAGTGGTACGCTTGGCTAAACGTCGTGGCGCTCTCAGGATATCACCAATGGCATCTTGAGCGCGATCGATAATCTGATTAACCTGCTCTTGACTCAAGTCGCCGCGTTGACTCACGAGTTTTACCAATGTTTCTCGATCGACATTAGATAAGCGATCGCGCAGTGCTAAGGCTCCAGCTTTGGGATCATCGAGTAATTTTTCCAAATCGCCTCTGATACCTTCTGGATCGAGTTCGTCCAAGTTGGTATTGCGGAGATATTCAGCGATCGCTTTTGTGGTTTTTTCGTACTGTTCTTTCGCTTGCTGCGGTACTTGCAAAATACTGTCTCGGACTGCTTCAAGTTGATCGAGGGTTTGATTTACCTGTTCTTCGCTCAAATCTTGACGCTGACTGAGCAATTGTACCAAGGTATCCCGATCAAATTGTGATAGGCGCGATCGCAACAGGCTAATTCCGGCTTGCGGATCGTCTAGCAAAATTTTAAACTCACGTTTGATAGCTTCGGGATTGAGTTCGTCTTTGTTTGTATTCCGCAGATATTCTTCAACCCTTTGGCGCAGTTCATCAGCTTTCGCTTTTGCTTGTTCTTGCAATTCTCTAGCACGATTCAACAGATTATCGCGGTTGCTTTCGAGTTGACTAACTATATTATTAGCTTCCTCTTCGCTGATATCTTGACGCTGTTGGAGCAATTGTACAAAAGTATCCCGATCAAATTGCCCAAAGCGATCGCTTAAATCTTCAAAACCAGCTTGTGGATCGTCCAGCAACTTGGCAAAATCCCGCTCAATACCTTCAGGATTGAGTTCTTCTTTCCCCGTCGAACGCAGATAATCTTCAATGCGGCTGCGGAAATCTTGCCCTTTTTCGCGCGCTCCGGCCTGTTTGACAGTCTCTAAAACTTCCAGGCGATCGCTTTCCATTTGTTCGGAAATTTCTTTCACTCTGGCTTCGCTGATATCATCCCGCTGCTGTAGTAAATTGGTGAAATATTCTTGATTAATTTCTTCCAACTCTCGTCTCACAGTTGTTGGATCTGCATTTACGTCATAGATGACTTCTTTAAATTCATCTACTAAAGTAATTCGATTGAAGTGCCAAGGGAACGAATGCAATATGTAGTCTTCTACATCTTTCTTAATTGCATTTTCCAGCGATATTGGTAATTTTGCAGATACTTGCTCAGTTGCTTGCTCTCTAAACTTTTTGAATTGTTCTGTGATTTCATCGACATCGACATCTTGAACTTTTTCTTTCAGCTTTTGCAACTGAGTTGTAATTTTGTTCACATCGATATTAGAAAGATTTACTCGCTCCAAAACTGCTGGTGCTGCTGCACTCAAGCCATATCGAATAGCTTGCTTAATTACACCATTGCCATTACCGCCTCCCAATGTAACTAGTTGTTGAAGCCGTTCACCCAATTGATCGGAATTCAGTTCGTCAGGACTAGCAGATTTAAGTAAATTGATTACTTGTTCTGTAGGATTCTTGCGATTCAAAGCTTGTTGCCAAGCATCTTGAAATTGGTCAGCAATGCCATTGATATCTTCTTTCGATAAATCTGTACGACTGCTGATTAAATCAACAAAGGTTTGGCGGTTAACATTTTGCAGTAAATCACTATTGGCAACAGATTGTAAATCTGTATCTTTAAGAAGCTGGTCAAATTGAGTGCGTATTTGTTTGATATCCAGCTTTGGTAATTGCAGAGAGCTTAAGGAACTTTGGAGCGTATTTTTAATACCTTCGGAATCAAAACCTGAAGTTAATTCCCGTCGGACTGCGGCTGTAATCTCTTCAGCGGTAGAAACTAACTGTTTTTTTGCAGCATTAGCACCAATGCCAGCATTTGCTGTCCCCAGCAGAGCTTGAAAACCAGAAGTGACAGTATTAGAAATAGAACCAATTAAAGAACCTACCGCCGATGAACCCAACCAAATTACTAGTGAGAAATAGATAGACCAGATGACTACACCAATAATTGCTCCTAAAAATGCACTTTCGATTAAGCTCAGTTTTACGGCTAAAAAACTAGCAATAGATAATGCAATGCTCGCGGTTATTAATGCCCAAGCACCAATTTTAGCTTGAACTTTACGAATAGTCTTACCCAAACCTTCTGACTCATCGTCAGAATCAGAGTGAATTTCCCAAGATGAAATTCCGGCTGCAACTGAAAAATTTGTAAGTAACAATTGAAAGGCAAAGGCCATTGAAACCCCAGCCAGTAAAGCTACTAAGAATTTAGACCCAGAGAAAAGAACTGATGCTTTTTCTGGAGTTAGTATTTCCTGAGTTAAATTTACAGGCTCTAATCCAAAAGGCAACCAGTTCCATCCCAAAATGGTTAAAACACCATCATACATAAGATTTTCTCACTTGTACTCAATTACATACCCATTTATCAAATGGCTTATTTATTAGCTTAATTATCAGTTATCTACGCCGAAGCTTTCTTAGGTAGTAAGTTTATTTACCAAAAGTTGGATCTTTAAAGAATATTTTTTCTTTTACTAAGTAATGCAGTTTTAGGTAATTTGATAGAAATAGAAAATATCAAAAAAGCAATCTTTTGTAACATATTTTTAAAACACTCATTGATAACTAGTAGCAATCAATATTTAACTTTTTATACGTGAAAATTATTTACTCATTTAGATAAAGTCACCTATGCCTAATGATAGAGATAAAAATTCTTCCAAGCGATTGATGTAGCTGGGATATAAAAATGTATTAATAGGGGGTATTACAAGTTATAAATTTGTGAATAAGTGACTATTGCTGAGGAGAGAGAATAATGGTTGTAGGTGTTGTACATAAACGTGGTGTAGGTGTATTTTCTAATCGCCGGGATGTTGAGAATGCACTACATGAATTGAAAAAAGTTGGTTTTGACATGAATAGAGTTTCTGTCATTACCCAAGATGGGGACAAAGATGATATTGCTGGGGCTGAAGTGCGCGATCGCGTCGGCGATAAATCGGATGAAGGTGCTAAAGTCGGAGCAGCCACAGGCGGCGCTTTGGGCGGATTAACTGGCTTACTAGTCGGTCTTGGTACTTTGGCAATTCCTGGCATTGGGCCAATTATGTTAGCTGGAGCCGCAGCAACCACTCTAGCTACAACTCTTGCTGGTGTTGGTATTGGTGCAGTAGCGGGTAGTTTGCTTGGTGCATTAATTGGTTTAGGAATTCCCGAAGAACGAGCCAGAGTTTACGACGAACGCGTGAGACGGGGACACTATTTAGTTATTCTCGATGGCACAGATGCAGAAATTCTCAAAGCTGAAGCAATTCTAAATCGTCAGGGTGTGGAAGAGTTTGGCATTTACGATAACCCAGATGTGGCAAATGTAGGCACTGGTAATGTTACTCCGACTCCAGCTTATAGTGGTGTAGCTAAACGTGCCATCGGTGTATTTTCACATCGTCGAGATGCAGAAGTAGCAATTACAGAATTACGAGATGCGGGTTTTTCTTTAGATAGAGTTTCCATCATCGCCAAAGATACAAACGCTCATGGGATCGCTGGCGTAGATGTAGATAGAAGTGTTGGTACAGGTAATAAAGCAGACGATGGTGCAAAAGCTGGAGCAGCAACAGGTGGAGTCGTCGGCGGTTTGACTGGCTTATTAGTTGGTTTGGGGACTTTAGCAATTCCTGGAATCGGGCCCGTGCTTGCAGGTGGCGCAGTGGCAACAACCTTGGCAACAACATTGGCTGGTGGCGCTATCGGTGCGGCCGCTGGGAGTATTGTTGGCGCGCTCGTTGGTTTGGGAATCCCTGAAGATAGAGCTAGAGTATATGGCGATCGCTTCCAAAGAGGCGACTACTTAGTAATTATCGATGGTACGGAAGCTGAAATCCGCCAAGCTGAAGCAATTCTCAGACATCGAGGTATTGAAGAATTTGCTATCTATGATGCCACAGAGATTAGTGAACATCGCCCAGGTTTTGAACAAGTCACCCATAATAGCGATCGCACCAATTACTCAACAGAGCCTCATAGAAACGATCCTGCCGTAGTCATTGTTGATCGTCGTGATGAAGCACTTTAACCCAAAGTAGTTGTCACTCAAACTCATTGCCCAAAATTGCAGGATCAATAAATTTAAAACTTTGCTCCTCCTTTGTCTTGTAAATATCAACAAATTTCACCTTCTGATTGCGAATTAAACCTATGAAAAAGCTAACTCCCTTCTTAATTAGCGGTCTTTTAGTATTTGGTCTTGCTGCTTGTGATAACGCTTCTAAAACAAGTGAATCTGCACCCAATAATCCTAATGAAGCTCCCCAAACACCGACTGCAAAAACCACAGAAGCTTCTCAAAAAGATGCACAAAGTGAAGTTCGCAGAAGACAGCTAAATGAGGATATTCGCGCCCGCGAACAGCGCAATAATACCACTGGTGGCGATACAACAAGAGCTAAAGGTGACTTAGCAAGTGAAGTTCGCTCCAAGTTGGAGGCTAATATACCCAAAGGTCAACTCACAGTTAATGCCGCAGATGGTGGTGTTGTGACTGTTGCGGGAACTGTCAGCAATCAGCAGGAATTGGCTAAAATCGAAACTTTAGCTAAACAAATTAAAGGTGTCAAAACTGTAGTTGTTAAGGCAACAGTTGCCCCACCAAAAAGCTAAGGAAACTAACAATAAATCCAACTGAGTAGGTAGGCATAAATAAAATTAAATACTCTTACTCAGTGTTAGTGGTCAGTTATACTTATAACTGACCATTAAGAATTGACAACTGACGACTCGAATAATTATTATTTATTTACGATTAGTCAGTTATACAAACTCTTGTAATTGCCCCAAATAAAAACTATGGGAACTGAACAACAACAACGAGAATCGAGCAATGCCTCATTCTCACCAGGTACACTAGCGCTTGAAGGTACTGATACTACAAACTTGCCAAAGTTACCACCAGCCCGTGAACCTGAATCTCAATGGCAACAAATTAGCAGACAAATTACTCAAGTATTGGAGCAATTGCCCCAATACTTAAGTAGCTTTTTTCAAGACTACAAGCAGCCTCTAATAACTGTTGCTTTGATTTTGGCGGCGATTGTTACAGCGAAAGTAGTGTTAGCACTTTTGGATGCAATCAATGATATTCCACTACTATCACCGCTCTTTGAGTTAGTTGGAATTGGTTACGCCACTTGGTTTATTTCCCGTTATCTACTGAAGGCTTCAACTCGGCAAGAATTGTCCGCTGAAATTCAATTCCTGAAAAACCAGTTTGTGGGCGAATAAATTTCCTGAACACTAGACTAGTACCGCAAGGCGAAATTAAAAATGAATACAGCGTAAGCGTTTCATTGATTTGGAATGGGTGGTATATTTACGCCGTGTTGTACTAGTATGTCAATAAATAATTGATGGATAGATTTCCTGTAGGAGATGGCGATTTATTGCGTCTCTCTAACCGTCAAAATGAAAATATTTTAGTGGTGAGGGATCAAACCCACCGTGAATTGACCAAGAGTCTCATTCTATTCGCCAGGACATGGTGTGTTTTTGCTTAAATATGATTTTTTGATACCTCAAAAGATAGAGAACATAAGATTATATTTAATTTGAAATCACTTCTAAAGATAGTAGTTCAGAGATAAAAAACAGCCTAATCTAGTTCTTGAAGTTATTTAATACATTCTTTAACGAGGACATAAATTATGGCTAATGAAGCAGTTAATAAAGGTATAGATTCATCTGATCGGGCTGAAGTCGATACTTACGATCGCGGTATTATCCCAGCAGAAACAGCTGCTCGCATTGAAAGAGAAGGAAATAAGTATAAAACACTCCCTACAGAAGAAGGGGAGGCAGATGTATCTACCGATGACCAAACCGATCCAGAAAGTATACGCACCACCGATGGCTATACTGTGGACAAAGAAGGTTTGTTGAACAACTATGCAGTTGAACCGGAAATTTACTACGAACAACCAGGCGATGCACGCCAACAAGCAGCAGAAGAGAGAGCAGAACGTATTGAAGAACTTGGAGAAATTAATCAGGACGAGGAAGGCAAGTTAACAGAAAATAGTGACAATCGGGGTAGAGGGCCAGGAGTAATTTAATTAGGGAACTCCAAGAAATAAATTATCCAATCTTGTGGGGTGGCCATCTTGACTGCCATATAAACGCTACCCCACAAGACTTATAGCTATTTTCAATAAATAGACCACCTCTGTCATTGGAAATTTTTTTATTTGTCAGTCTCTTATGTATTAGCTCAACTTACTACTTTATCGGCAATTACAAACAAATAATCTCCGTGATTGTTTTCATATTTATTGACAATCTCAGTTATGCGTCCCGTATTAATATCTGCTGCGAGCCTTTGACACCCAGTGGCGATTTCATCCGCAGAAGCTAGCAAAGCAAACGTCGAAATTCCAGAGCGGACATTTTTATCTAAATATATTTCAGGACGATATTTACCACTATATAAAAATAGGTCTTGTAAGTTTTCTGAAATAGAATAAGGTTTGATATCTACTGAATTAAAACCTGCCTCATTGAGAGCAAATCTTATATTTTCTAAACTTGGCATCTGTTCAGCAGATTTATATATAGCCTCTGGAAAATATTCGACTAACCAATATTGGCTCATTTGCTCTGGTGTAGCAGTAAAAAACACCAAATTACCACCCATCAACACACGGTAAATTTCATGAAAAACAGGGGTTAATGCAGCAAAGTGATGTATTGCTAGAGTGCATAGCACACCTGAAAAAATCTTATCAGCATAAGGTAAAGCTTCAGCTTCGGCAACTTGCCAAGCGACAAAATTACTCTTATTCTTAGCAGCATCAATCATCTGCTTTGACTGGTCTAGTCCATGCCAAACACCACCATGTTTTGCTAAAGCTAGCGTGTAATTTCCGGTGCCACATCCCACATCGAGATATGAGGAATTTGATTTGATTTGGAGGTGAGCAGCTAATCGGGCAACAATGTCAGGATCAGCCCGACGAGTCAAATCATAGCCTTTGCCAATTTGCTCATAAACAGCCATTTGTTTAAGTTTTTCACTAATTTTTCAAACAGTGAATATATTATACATAAATCGTATTTGATTTTTGAAAAAACTCAGTCAGTATACATTTATTTGCTTCTGTTCCTTATTATTTTACTACTATCGCTTTTGACTAAAATCTTGAGTTGGTCGCAAATTGCTAGTAACTCTTTATTATCCAAATTCAATTCTTTTGATAGCTCATAGACCCTGACTTGGGCGTTGTTCATGCACCGCTTGCCTTTGTCAACAAAATTTTCCAAGTCTAGTATTCCCAAATACTGAGAAGGAAAAACATATTAAAATTCTACTGCCTTACTTATTTGGGGTACTATTGCCCAGTAAAAATAAATTTCCCGACATCTTTAAAATGTCGGGAATCTAAGCTTTTTAATTTTCACTAATCAAATAGGTTTGTACTGTCAATAGTACACAGTGACTCAAAACTGAAATTTCACTTGGTAATGGCTACTTGAAGATTACGGACACAGTTGGGGTTTAGATAACCGCAATATTGGTGTTGCTCAGGGCAGGATTGCCGGACAAGGTAGCAATCTGTAATGGTGCAGATCCGCCTAAGCTGCCATCGGCATCAAAGAACAAAGCTCCATTTGTCGTATTGTAAATGAACCGCTGAGTTGTTGTGTTTGCTGTCGTAATGCCTGCACCGAAACGAAAACGGTTTGTGCTTAAAGTACCTGCGACCAATCCGCCACCAAAGCCTGCGGCAGATATCTGAATTTTGTCGCCACCAGAGCCACTGAAGCCATTAATTGTATCTAGGCGATCGCTAACAGCTGTAAATCGATAGGTATCTGCCCCATCACCTCCGGTTAGCACATCATTACCAGCCCCACCAATCAGTAGGTCATTACCAGTACCACCAGTGAGCGTGTCATTGCCAGCACTGCCAGTGAGCGTGTCATTGCCCCCAGCCCCATTGAGGTTATCGTTGCCGTTACCACCAGCGATCGCATTGTTCCCACCATCGCCGGTCAATACTAGTCCGAGATCGTTCAGTGTTAGACGGTAATCTCCCGTAGCCCCTGAGCCAGCTACATCACCAAGACCTGTCACCGCGTTGTAATTAGAATTTGGGTTTAACGACACACCGACGTAGTATGTACCTGCCTGAGTAAATGTATAAGCCAAGTATGAAAACTGGCTAGGGGTTTCACCTGGCGCGGCTCCATCATTGTTGGCCGCGAGTTGTGTGCCGCTGGAGTTGAAGACCCTTAGGTAGGTGTTGAGGTTTGATCCATTGCGAGAATCCACATCGAACCCAACCTGCTGCCCAGCAGAGACAGTAAATTTGACCAGATCGACATCAGTTTGTGGATTCAAGCTAAAGTCAGCGAACTGACCTAATGTCTTAGTATTACCTGCACTATTTTGAACTTTAGCGATCGTGTCATCAGGATCTTCATTGGCGCTGACGAATTTTGAGGTCAGGGTGTAGTTTGTGGAACCGTTAACCCCCTGGACGCGGACAAAATACCGCCCAGCCCCCAGTACCCGCGAGAGACTTTCTGTCGGCGAGTTCAAGACGTTTGATGTGGCTAAAATATCACCTGCATCGATCGCATTATTATTATTGACATCCTTGATCAGTGAAAGCGATAAGTCTTCACCAGCAACGCCAGTTGTGTTCAGCGTGACTTCGTAGGTATTTGACAAATCAAAGCGATAAAAGTCATTAACATCACTGGAGGCATCGAAGGATTGTTCGATGTAGTCCTGGAAAATTTGGTTGGGCGGTGTCGCCCCAGCGATCGCTGCTAGTGGGCGAGCTGTGCTTAAGGTATTTCCGGCGTAGTCTGAGACTAATCGGAGGTCGTAGGCAGCCTGTTCACCGGTACCATTTGTATGCAGAAAGTACGTTCCTGCCGCGAGGTTAGCGGTCAGCGAACCAACACTAAAGGGCGTAATCGTTTCACCAGGGTCGAGCCGCTGGTTATTGTTCAAGTCTTGGACAATTGACAGGGTGGGATTCTGGGTAGTTCTAGAGTAGTAGGGGTTATTAAATGCTGAAGCCGAGAGTTGTCCCGCAGCGGTCATGGTGAACTTGAAGTAATCAGAGAAATCACCCGCACTGATGCCAAACCCATCACCCAAACTAAAGGGCGTTTCTCCAATTAAAGCACCGAGCGATCGCGCTTGTGAGAGATTGTTATACGCCTGTGGATCGCTCTTAACAGCATCGAAGTCTGAATCGAGATCGAGCTGATAGCTGGTATAAGCTCCATTTGGCACTACTTGGATGTAATAAGTGCCTGCATCTAACGTGGTTGAGAGCTGATCGTCTCCTGGATTCGATGATGATAGAAAGACTTCTCCTGCTGAAATAAACCCGTCGTTGTTTGTGTCACGGGCGAGGCGTAAATTGGCATCAAAGGTTGGAGTTGGGAAAGCAGAGGTATCGATGTCTAACCGTAAATCGATTGGTGAGGTTTTATCCAGGGTGAATTTGTAGAGATCGTTACCATCTTCATAGGTTGGCAATCCAAATGGCCCTCCTACCATGTCGTATAAGCGACGACTGCTGCCACTGACATTTCCTAAGTCTCGTGCTGTGCCAGTAACATCACCTGCGTAATCAGTGACGATGCGGATGGTGTAAGGGTCGGAGCCGGAAATCTGGGTGTACTTAACGTAGTAGACACCAGCAGGAGCTGAATAGCGATCGACATTTAGACCATCGCCCACTGTACCAGAAACAGTCTGTAGTACGTTGCCGTTGGAGTCAAGTAGCTGCATCCTAGCCTGTAGCCCACCAGTATAGGTGAAGTCTTTCATCCGCAGACTGATAGTGCCAGGAGCTTCCATTGTAAACTTCACGACATCAACGTTATCACGATAGTCGAGATAGTCTTGCCAGTTAATCTTGTTATAAGCCAAATATTTACTGCTACTTTGACCCCAACTAGTGCCGATATCTCTTGCTGTTGCTAAGGTTGGGCCAGAATAATCGTTGTATAGGTAGAGGTTATAGTTTGTGGGGACTCCCGAATAAGAGTGTACTTTTACGTAGTAGTACTGATTAGCCTGTAGCGAAGCGTTAATGGTTTCGCTCAGGTTGCCGCCGAGGGTACTACTGGCAACTAGGTTCTGGTTTTGGTCGTAGAGGTAAAGGTCGGCATCGGCTGATAAACCGTTAAGAGGGGCGTATAAGGTCGATGGCCCGTAGAGAGTATAGAACCTGTAGTAATCATCAGTGTCACTTGAACTGACTGAATCGGTGAGGATGACATTCTGCTCAAGGTAAAAGTTTGAGCTTGGATCGATATCTGTCGCGGTAGCAAAAGTATTGTTAGGTTCTGTCATAATAAGAATTTTTAACTAGGTATAACGAGCAAACATGCACAGATAATTCGTGAAATTCTTCCAAATTTACTGAGAATTCTTAAGATAATGCAATTCTCAGACTTTTTTGATGTAGTAATGATTAAGTTTTAATATCTTTACAAGTCATGCAAAACGTTAACTCAAGTAATTCGACACCAATAGTAAGCTGTTGGACGTTTAACTTGCATATTATCTGGAATTAAAACTCTTGTGGGGTAGGCAATCTTGCCCGCTCTAGTTATGCAAATTAAAAGTACATTAGCTTAAGAGGTTATTTATAAAGTCAAAACAAAATTATTGTACGGTCTATTAAGCGTATATTCCTAGATGAATTGTCACAAAAATTTCATCAAAGTGCTAACGCACCGCCATGTAACACGGTGCGTAATAGCAAAGCCCTAACACACCTTACTTAGAATTCACTTTATACATGGCTCTAAGTAGGTTTATGAAATATGAGTGGTGATATCTTCCTCCAAGGATGGCGAAGAACTAACGCCGCTTTCTGGTGTTGAAAGCTCATCACTTCCCATTCCATCCCATGAATAGTTGCAGATTTTAGTGTGAAGCAACTTACCAAACGTCAGGTTAATTGCTAGGGCGAAAGAATCGATAAAAATTAGATTTACAAAGCGATCAATCATTAGACCCCCTTGAGCTAAATTAAGCATCAAGTGATATGTGCTTTGTTACTACACATGCCACAATCTCTTTTCCAGAAAAAATCGGATCTAAATATTTCTTGGTTAAAAGGGAAATGGAATTGTTGGTAAGGGTAACAGAAAATTGAATCTTAGCAAGAAGTAACGCCAGATGAGGGAATGCATCTCATCAATATAAGTGTAATAGATAGTACATAAAAATATGAAGTATTTACTTATGCAGGCAACTTAGCTAGTAGTTCACCTCAATTTATTCTAGAAAATTCTAGAGGTTGTCATTAATAGGTTTAACGTGAGTTCGACGAACCTCTCCCTGCCTTGAACTAAAGTTCAAGGCAGGGAGAGGTTTTTTGATTGAGCAAATTGGGTAGATATTATATGAGCAATCGAATTCATGTAGGTTTAACTGAAGAGGCGAGAAACATCAACCAAACCTCCATGAAGACTGACAATATTTGACACTTCAGAATACATACTTCCAACTTTACCTGCTTGATGGGTAAATAAATTATGACAACCTACAATTATCAAGAGTTCTTGAGCGCGAGAAAATGCAACATTTACCCGCTCTGGTTTCTTCGCAAATCCGACATCTCCTTTGCTATTATTACGAACCATACTCACAATTACAACAGGTCTTTCCATCCCTTGAAATCTGTCTACTGTCCCTGTACGAATCTCTAATGAAGGGAAAAGTTCAGATTGCAGACGTTCATCAATTTTTCTTAATTGAGCGCCATAAAATGTAATTACAGCGATTTCTTTTTTTGGTTCACCATTAGCAACTTTAGAAGCCCAAGTATTCTCGAACTGTTGACACAGACATTCAATCGCATCGATTTCTGGAGTATTAAAGTAAGAAGTTCCGTTTCGTTGCTCTAAAAACTGATTTTCGATAGGCGTTTTTACCCAGATAAGATGCTGAGATTCTTGGATAATTTCACCTGCTAGATGATGTGCGCGTTTTGTATCCGGTTCCAAAATACCAGATTCTAGTTTTCCATCATAAAACTGATTGATTGCACCCATAATAAATGGATGCATTCGATACTGTGTAGTTAACATTTGTTTAATGCTTTCATCAGCAGATTCAAACTGACTTTTAAACAGTGATTCTTCTAAGAATTGGAGTTCGTCTCGTGTATTGCCAATTGTTTGGGCAACTTCTTCTAAAGTACTAGTATCAAGCATGGGCGGTAATTGCCGATGATCGCCTACCATGACTAATTTTTTGCCTTTCAATGCGGGGATTAGTAACTCTGGTGGAGTACACTTGCTAACTTCATCAATAATGACGACATCAAAAGATTTGAATTCTTCCGAAAAACCTCTGCTTGCAGCTTGAACGCAGGTGATACCAACGACGTTAGCATTATCTAAATAGATACGTCTTAAATCGTCGCGATCGCGCTCGTTTGGCTGTCTTAATTTTCCAATCCAATCTTGTACGAAATTCTGATATTTATTGAGATAAATTTCGTCTTTATGAAGTTGCTCTTGCCAAGATTCAAACTGAATATTTATGCTGCGTAATAACTCTATATTAAACAAGTCAGCAGCATAATTTTTGGGCTTAAAGTTATCCGGGATTCTTTGCCATTCAGTTAACCACCAATTTCTTTCTATTATTAAATCTTCTGATGGCTGTGGTTGTAATTTTTGTTCTATTTCACGTAGGCTAATTTGTAATTTTTGAAGCTGCTGTAAAGAGACTTTGTTTTCTTCCTTTAACTTTGATAAATGTTCATTTAGAGAATGTTTGATTATCTCCAGTACAGCCAAAGGTTCTAACGATGAAATTAAGGTTTCAAGCTGACTAATAGAAGTTTCCCAATAATTGACTTGATTTGAAAATTCTTGTGGTTGCTCCCAAATATTTGATTGTGTTGTGAGATATTTTTCAACAAGAATGCGTAATTGAGCAGGTATATTTTGTTGACTAAGTTCTTGCAAGATATTTATTACTCGTCCAAGTTGCAAATTAGCATCCTGCTGTGCTTTTTCTGCCTCAGCTTGAGTAATAGATATTTGCTGTTGGCTAACTTCATTTTTCTGAAGTTCATTTAATAGTCGTTGTAGATGCTGAAGCTGTTGATCGGTTTCTGTCTTGACTTTTAAAACGCATTGACGCGCATTTGCAAGGATGACATCTAGCAATTCTTGGGTAATTCTGGTGAGAGTAGAGTCAATGTTATTCCATTCCCACGATGTAGCATAAGTTTTTTGAATTCTAATTAAAAAAACTTGAGTATTTTCAACTAATAATTTTCGCTGTTTGGGGTTGAGTAGCTGATAATTATTAAACTGCTGATAGGTTTCTTGCCATTGGGTGCGGTCGCTCTTTGATAGCACCATTGGAATCTGGCTAAAATTTTGTTGTAAAAAATAACTAAAATTATGCTGTTTACCTTTTCTATCAGTAAAACCTCCGTCTATTTCATAAGCGATCGCTTTTGCTAATACTTCCCATTCTGGGAGGTTAATTTTGTATATTTTTGGTACTATTGGCAATTTTAATGTATTAGCAAACATCAACAAACCTAAAGGCAAATCCACTAAATTCTCTGTTAGTGGTAAACCTGATTGGTGACAATCTTTTAAAGTTTGATACAGATGAGAAGGCGCTGTAGATTTCCATTCCTTAACGGCTGAGATGATATAATCTATTTCCCGTTTGCGATTTTCCCATATCTGGATTGTTTGCTGTAGGTTTTGCAGCTTATTAAGATATTGTTGATAATCTGGTTGAAGTTGATTTAACGATGCGAAATTTTGTTTGACAACCTGCACTGAAACCGCAACCTCTGAGATGGCTTTACTTGCATCTTGAGCATAAGTCAAAGCAGTTTTAAATTTAGAAATTTCTGTATCTACTGTTTCACGTAACCAAGCCGCTAAACCAAAAGCACCAAGCGTCGGACGCACAAAGCCAAGTTCATCAGTATACTTGATAGTTTGACGAACATTGGTTAAGAATTCTTCTACTAAATTGTTACCTTCTGTATAGGGTTTAAGAAGTGGCAAAAAATCTGTAACTTCTGAAGCTTCCCAGTCGATATTTGGTGCAGTAATTAATATATTTTTTAGTCTTGAAATTAGTGATTCAACCTCGTTATGCTTTTCTACAGTTTCGTTATAAGATTTCTCTTGATTTTTAAAGTTAGCCTCTAGTTTTATCTTATTTTTATAAAATTTGTTCTGTTGCTGATTAAATTCTTCTTCTGCTTGTAAATAAGCCGTGAATCTTTCTGATGATGCCAGTAATTGACTGAAAGTTTGGATATTTTCGAGTCGTTGTGTAATATTATTTTCGCAGTCATTAGCCGTATTTTCTAACCATCTTCCAATCACTTGATCTTCTAAGAATGGCTGTCCTTCTTCCCCAACTTTCTCGGCTCTTCCTTTGCGGACAGCACGAATTACAGGGTTATGAACTAATCGACTTAGGGCATTATCTACTGCTAAATTGGCTTGAGAAGCAATTAAAGTACGTCCACCACGAAGGGCAATTTGATAGCAAATCTCAGCAATTACGGTAGTTTTACCAGTACCCGGTGGCCCTTGAATAAGAACAAGATCCTTAGCAGCAAGTACCTTTTCTACTGCTGCTTTCTGACCAGGATTAGCAGAAGATAACAATAAATCTTGTGATTGAAGTTCAACGGTTGTTTTAATTTGTCTCGCCTGAGAAGCATCGAATAAAAAGTTACCTAAATACGGATTTTGGGTGTAACCGTTATTCAAATCATCTAAAGCTTTTTTCTTGCGCTGAATCTGCTGAATATCACCAACTGCCTCGAAACATAAAAATCCTGTATCTGGCAACTTATAACGCTCTGTTGCCATGAATTCAGCTAAATCGCGTTCTAATCTGAGGCTGATAATACAACGGTTGGGGTCAATTTCCTCAACAGTCCCTAATTGACGGCCGCTAATCCAATTTTTGCCGACGGGAGCAGTTTCAAAAAGCTTCAAATCTTCGTTTTTTGTGCGTCTTGCTCGTTCCCAAAAATTGTCCACATCGAGGGAATTTTGATAAAAGCCGTCAAGAGTGGCTGAAGCTACATCAATTTCAAAACTGATTCGTCTTTTGAAGTTATAGTTATGGCTTACGTAACGTACACAAAACTGACGCGCTTTCGCAATTTTTTCTTCAATTTGCAAAAACGCTTTCCAAGCTTTAAGCTGATCTTCTGTGGGTACATTTTCGCCACAAACTGGTGCAGCTGCAATACGTTTCAATGTTGTCGGCGGAATGTCAAGATGATGCTGATGATTAGGCAGCAAACGCAAACGGCAAGGTATAGCATAGCTGTCGGCGTGTCCCCGTGAGGGTTGTAATAATTGAGCCGAAAGTATTTTTAAACCGCCGCGTCCATCTTTTGGTACAGCTGCTCTAAATCCTAATGTTTTTCTGAGCTTTTCAAGTCTTGCGGGTAATGGAAAATCATCGGAGTCTGTTGCTATTGTCAAATCCCAAATTTCTTCTCTTGCCTCTTTCCCTGCACCTTTACGACGTACATAAAAGAGAGAAGGCTTTTTCCCCACACATTCAGACATTAACTCATTGGCGCGATCGCGCCGCTCCCGAAATTCAGGATATGATTTCAGGGCGGTTTCACCTTCAAGATGGCGGATAAAGCTCTCAATTGCTGAAGCTATAAACATATAGCCCCAATCTTCAGAGTTTGTTTTAGTTTTTGAGGATTTTGCTGCTAGTTTATTTGCTACTGAACGTATACGTTCTGCATCGGATTCTGAGATGGCGCTGGTATGGCTTTTGACTACAATTTTGAGTTTTTCGCAAATTAATAATAGTTTCTTACTATCCAAATTTAATTCTTTTGCTAGTTCGTAGATTCTGAGTTTACTGTTGTTCATGCAGCAGTTCCTTTGCCGAAAAAATAGGTTTTAAATTTAAACGCATATTTAAAAAATTGACGATTTTAGGTCAATATGGTTCAGTTAAGGGCGACTGGCGGCAACAATTTTTGGTTTTCGAGACGCGATAAATCGCCGTCTCTACAAGTGTTTTGTTGCTCATTCTGAACTCTATTAGATTTTAGGTAGTATTTTCCACTAAATGACTATAGTTTGTACTGGTGGTAAACTTCACTGGCGGCGCGATGCAGTAGGGAATGCCGCCATACTAGAGACTTCATATCATCAGCATAACCGCCGCCAATAACGCAAGCGACAGGATAACCGCTACTCATACAAGTACTCAAAACCTGCATTTCGCGGCGAAAAATGCCAGCATCGGTAAGGGCCAATTTTCCCAAGCGATCGCCTATGTGCGGGTCAACACCAGCATCATAAAATACTAAGTCTGGCTTGACTTTAGACAATAAATCTGATAAATAATTTGCCAAAGTTTGTAAATAGGCATCATCCTCCATTCCTATCGGCAAAGGAACATCCAAATCGCTATTTTGTTTTGTACCGGGGAAATTGACTTCGCAGTGCATGGAAAAAGTAAAAACGCTGTCGTCGTCTTGGAAGATAAAAGCTGTGCCGTCCCCTTGATGGACATCCAAATCTACAATCAGAATTTTTTGAACGAGTCCAAATTTTTGTAAAACGCGACAGGCGATCGCTAAATCGTTGAAAATACAAAAGCCAGATCCATAACTAGGAAAAGCATGATGAGTTCCACCAGCCGTATTACAAGCTAAACCTTGACTTAGTGCCAGTTTCGCAGTCAGTATTGTACCACCCACCGCTACACAAGTCCGATTCGCTAACGCTGAACTCCAAGGCAAACCAATACGGCGCTGTACTTTGGCATCTAGGGTTCCTTCACAATAAGCTTGAACATAGCTTGGGGTATGGACTAACTCTATCAATTCTGGTGGCGGACGTTCGGGAGTGTGAAATTGTTCTTGATTGGCGACACCATCAGCTAACAGCAATTCGTAGAGTTGTCGGAATTTAGCCATCGGGAAACGATGTCCTTCAGGTAGTGGAGCAACGTAATCTGGGTGGTAAATAATTGGCAAATCCATAAGGAAATAAAATCTCAAGCAGCTAATCCGACAACTAACAAGCTAAAATTTAGCCATAATCACAGCATAAATGCTGCTTTCATAAAATCTAAAATTCCAAATTTAAAATTGATATGATGGAATGGATTCTGCCGATTGTATTTATTCTAGCTAGCTTACTAGCTGGAATAATTGGTGAAAAAGTTATTTTTAAAAAACTAGAAACATTCGTTAATAATAAACGAATTGCTGGGGGGAATATTATATTTCACTCTCTCCATCGTATGACCTTTATTTGGTTTGTCATTGGCGGCTTTTTTTGGGCAATTTTGAGCGCACCCCTAAAACCAGATATTGCGATCGTACTGCAAAAAGTTTTGACGATCGCACTGCTGTATTCAGTAACCCTATTCCTAGCCAGATTGACTGCTGGTTTTGTTAATTTATTTATTCGCAGAGCCGAAGGAGTTCCCACATCACTAATTTCTAACCTTGCTAAAACTACTGTTTTGATTTTAGGAACATTAATTATTTTGCAAACAGTAGGTGTTCAAATTACACCGATAGTCACAACTTTAGGTATTGGTGGTTTAGCAGTTGGTTTGGCACTTCAAGATACACTTGCAAATTTGTTTTCTGGTTTTTACTTAATTATTTCTAAACAAGTTAGAACTGGAGACTATGTAAAATTAGATGCTGGACATGAAGGATATGTTATAGATATTTCTTGGCGAAATACAACTATTAAAGAAATTTCAAATAATGTCGTCATTGTTCCTAACTCTAAGTTGTCTTCGGCGATTTTCACAAATTATCATTTACCCGCAAAAGAAATTACTTTAACAATGGATGTGGGTGTCAGTTATGATAGCGATTTGGAAGAGGTTGAAAAAGTGACTGTAGAAGTTGCCAAAGAAGTTATGCAAGAAATTGCACCGGAATTAAAAGAAAGTGAACCATATATCAGATTTCATACTTTTAATGATTTTAGTATAGATTTTACGCTTTATATGCGGGTCAGTGAATACTTTGATCAGCGGATTGGCAAGCATTTATTTGTGAAAAAATTACATAAGCGCTATCAGCAAGCAGGAATTCAAATTCCTTTTCCGATTAGAAAAATATATATGCAGGATAATTCATAAAGAGCCTGGCGACTAGAAGTCGCGGCGGCTACACAGGCAAAACCCACCTCCGTGGGTTAAAAACCTTGATTTTCTCTTAGTCCACGGAGGTGGACTTAGTTTGTATAGCCGCGATTTCTAATCGCCTGGTAGAATTGAGCTAACTTAGATTGCTAATGCTCGTTTTTCTAATGGTAGTTTAAAGCGATCGCCTGGTTTCGGTTCAAGTACTCGCGTCGCCAGATTGTTTTTCTCAAGTGACGAGCGAAATTCCTCAGCATTTCCTTTCGTCTGAATGAATTTCATCAGCAATCCTTCAAAGGACACATCCCCACCTGCTGCTGTCGGTATTATTACTTGAGGCTGTAATGATTTTACTACTTCTAAAGCACTATTTTGTCCTTTAATAATCGGCCCAAGCAAAGGTAGCGTCATGTCAATAAACGGTGTAATCACTACATCGATAGGTGCAGCTTGTTGGAGTTGTGGAGAATGATACCCGTGAGGTTCGTAGTATACAGTTAAACCACTCTCAAAATCTTTAAGGAGATAACTATTTTCTACCAGAGTCGGGCCAATGGGAGAGCCGGGGAAAGCCTTGATTTCAACTTGATTATCTAAAGTGAAAGTTTGACCATGAGCCAATACTGTAATTTGGGTGTAACCTAACTGCTCTACTACCTTGGCAGCATTGGGAGAAGCTACAACCTTGATGCTGTGGTCGAGTAGCTTAAGGGTTGGTGGGTGTGCATGGTCTTCTAAACCCTGAGACAGCAAGATTAAATCAATATTATCGGGAATTGGGCGATTTTGCGATCGCGAACCTTTAAATAACCAATCCAAATTACTGAAAATTAACGAACCAACCAGCCAAGGGTCAATTAATATTCGTTTACCGCCAATTTCCAGCAGCCAAGAGTTACTGTCTAACCAAGTTAAAAACATAAGTTTTGTGAAGATAACGCCTCTCTTCATTATCAATCGTGTCAGCTTTTTTGCGGGTGTCAAGGTTAGTACCCAATACAGTTTAGATAAGCTTTGTTTCTCCCCCCTGCATCCTCTATCTGCCTCAACGGATAAAGGACTTCCAAATAAAAAAATACCCAATTAACTCTTGTGGGGTGGGCATCCTGCCCGCCCTATAAACTGGGCGGGCAGGATGCCCACCCCACAATATTGGATTAATTTATCTGTCGAAGTTTCAGTCTGCAATTTGTTGTCCAACGACGTATTGCGAAGAAATATTTGTTACTTGTCCAGTACTAGACAGGGCTTGGTATAGCAAAGCAGACACTTCAGACCTGGTTGCTAGCCCTTCAGCATTTAGCATCTTCACATTGGGATAGTTTACGACTATACCGCGTTGTGTCAAAGCTGCAATCAGACTGCGATATTCACGAGGAATAGTAGTTGCATCGCTGTAAACAGATAAGATTGTGTCTGTGGAACCACTAGTTTGATAATTTAATCCTCGCGCTAATGCTACCAAAACGTCAAGGCGAGAAAGGCTTTGGCTGGGGTTAAAATCTTTGCCAATAACAGTGTTTAAAAAGCCCATTTGATAAGCTTCGTTGATGGCATTATAAGCCCAAGATTTAGTTGAGACATCTTTAAATGCTACTGCTTGGCGAATTTTCCCCTTGGCAAAAGCTTTTCGCAGCATTGCCGCAAATTGGGCACGAGTTACTGGTGCATCAGGGTGGAAAGTTCCATTCGGAAAACCTTCGATAATTTCCATTGAGGCTAATTCGGCAATAAAATCTTTAGCCCAGTAGTCTATGGAAACATCAGAAAATGCAACCTTCACAGGGCGAGACAGTCTGACTTGGCGATAATTCATCAGCATTTGGCTGATGTCGTAGCTAGAGTTATCGCCGACTTCAATCACCTGCACCAAGCTGCCAGGAGTAGCTTGCAAAACCTTTGCCAAGTCGGAACTAAAAATATTCACAAACGACTGACGCACTAAAGCATACTCGCCCTGTGTGAAAGAGACGGGATAAACACTAGTGGCTGCAATTGTTGATAAACCTTCTACTTGGAACTGACTACCTTGGAAGGTTTGGGAACTACTCAGGAAAATAACACGTTGATTTCTAACTTGGGTGAAGTAGTCGTAAGTGGTAGTACCAGCGTCAATAGTGCCGTTTTGGTCAGCATCAATACCGTAAACAGTGCGAACTACTGGGTATTCTGTAGGTTTGGCTGACAAAATCAAGTTAACTGTGGTATTTGCCGACAAAGATTCAAATTCGCTGTAGCCAATAAAACGGTTTTGAATATCATACAATCGCACGACGATGCGATCGCTAGCTTTTAACCCCTTAACAAATTTTGCTTTTTGCTTAATCTTATATTTGTAATCACCCAAAAACTGCTCTTTTAAATAGCCCTTACTACCTTTACTCTTGACAGAGATACGAGCAATCACTTCTGAAAAATTACCAGATGGTTGCCAAATGGTAAGACTAAAACCTGTTTTTTTCGCTTTTACCGAAACGTTACGGCTTACTGTCATCACAGTTTGCCGTTGGATAGTGGGGCGATTCCTTGTTTCTACTTCTTTATGGGCTAAAAGTTGTTGTTCTTCTGTTATTTGGGCGACGGTGGTAGAGAACCCTAAAGCTGCGTAGGCAGAAGATATTGGCGAAAATACTGCTACAGAAGTTGCAGTAAGAACAAATTTGCTCAAATGAGTAAAGTTACTTTGAATTATGTATTTCATCCCACACTACCATTCGTCTAAAAAGTCACAGGGCTATTTGGTATCCCTCGACTTATTAATCCCTTGGGGTAGATGGAACTAACATCTAATGAGTGTTGAGTTAGGAGTTACGGCTTATGTGAGACGGGGTAGTAATAAAAGAAGGGAAACCGTAAGATAAAGGTAACCACACCAAAACTTGACATTTCCTAATAAATATGGTATTTGGCTCGATCCTGTTGACGACAATTTTTGTGCTAGTAGATGACTGGTATCAACAAAAAGGCTATCGTTATGTAGCGTCAGTAGACCGAAAAGTTTTGCGATCGCACCTGGGCAATTCAATATTTACTTTCTTGCTTCGCTAAGTCTGTTGGAGTGTTGGGGAATTTCACCTTATATACAACATTATTAAAATGTCTATTCAAACACAAACTCTAACAATAGGATATTATGGTAAACACTGTTAATAAAATTTATGTTTAGCAGGTCAACTATCGAAATCCGATTTGATTATTGAGTTCACTTGATTGCCGAGGGAACAGAAACGGAAGGATATAGATGTGTAATAATTTTTTCAAAAATTAAATACGAGTTTTATAGTCGTATTGATAACTACTTATTGACACAGTTTTAGGGTGAGCGTAGCTCGTTTTAGATATCCCTTTGAGTTTGGAAAACTAAAACTGACTTATTCTGCTAAACCATTCCAGTGCGAAATTTTAGCCTATGACATCCGATCGACCCTCTGAGCAACCTGTATCTGAATCTATCGCTAATGAAGCGTTTCACATACAGCAAGACAATACAGCTGCTTTATTTCCCATTGTTGGCATTGCCGCCTCAGCGGGTGGATTAGAGGCATTTACGGAGGTACTTAAACATTTGCTTACCGATACAGGGATGG
>NZ_JBALFY010000086.1:0-22148 GCF_036916655.1 Nostoc sp. | reverse complement strand
TGGTCGTAACGGAGGAGGTGACAGATATTATACAGATGGCGAACTAACTATTTGTGTACTTTCAATGAATAATATTGCTCAAACAAAACCATCAAGTTATTCACCATCACCAGAGCCCGTTAAGTTCAAAAATCAACTGTGGTCATGGCTGCGACACTATTTTAAATAGCTCAACTCAAGAAAACAGGATAATTTTATGCAAATGCACAAAATGTTAAACTTATTTTTCAAGAAAGATAATTTAAATTTCTAGACCTCTGTGAGGGGAAATAAAATTTTAGCTAGGAGAGGCTTTTAAGCAAAGGTATAATTTTCTGTGACAAAAGTAATAGGGTAGTATAAAAAGTAAATGGTCAATAAAAAATGGGCTGTCAAACGACTGACAGTAAATCTCACGTCAACAGAAAGACAGAAATTGTCACAATACTGTGCAAAAACAGGAAGACCCATGAACGATGTAATTCGGGAATTACTGCGTTCTTTAAAGGTTGATAGGGACGAAGCATCGGAAATTTCGCCAGATTCTAAAGTTTCAGAGTTAGCTAGGCTTCAAAAATAAGCCAATATAATGAAGAAGAGAATATTGCTTCCCTATTCACAAGACTCAAATAATGTTTGAGGAATTAACAGTCAAATGGTCTATATCGAATGGGAAATCACCCCATCCATTCAGTCCACTGCGGCGCATAAATTTTTTCTCCGACTTACTTCCCTGGATTTGAGATGCACTTGATATCAAACTAACCTCTTTGAAAACCTTTCACTGGTTGTTTTTGTCTTTTACCTTTGGGTTTAGATTTATTCACTTCTGTAAGTGCTTCTTGAAATAAATTATGTAGATGTAAAGGAACACTAGCAATTTCTGGTAATTCTGGCTCGATAGGTTTACCATACTCTTGCAAAATTTTGTCTAAATTATTGCTCAGGCTAAACTCAGCACGTTGCAAGAAATCTTGCAAGACTTTTTCTAATTGAGTGGGATATTTTTGTGCTAACCGATGCCATGTATAAGCATTAATATTTTTATCTTCTAAGTAGTGACGAATTAGTTTTACTGCACCTTTAATACTTTGCCAATCATCAGCTAATAATATAGTTGTGATTTTAGTATATGTTGATAAAAACATCAATCCCCAACGTGGGTGAGAAATGGCTGTGACTTGTTCTGCTCTTATGAGTTCAGCAGGTAAACCTACTTGAGGTGCAACCATTTTTGAAGTGCTGTTTTTCCCATCAAAGATTTGAGAAACAGCGTTAGTATCAATCCCAAATTCTTTAGCAGCGACGATAATTTCTTCTGCACTAATACCAGCTTTTGCTACTATTTCATTCAAATATTTGGAACTATCAACTCCGGCGGCTTTGAGATATTTATCGGTGATAATTTCTCGAAATTCAGTTATCTTATTATTGAGTTGGTATCCTGGTAATGTCACTTCATCAGTCCCAAAAAACTCAACAAACTGCTGATGATATTGCTCTACTGACTGCCATGCTTGTTCTAGCAAGTCTGGAGCATCGCTGTAAAGATGACTTTTATAATTATCTTTAAAATTTCCAATGGCGACGGCGAGTTTTGGCTTACCGAGTTTACCCATAAATGTGTGAGAGCCAGAAAATATCCACTGATTATCAGTAAGAGGAAAAATGCGTGTTAGTAAAATATCTCCTGGCTTGAAACGAGATGTGGCTGGTTGTTTTTCAGGGCTGTTAGACTTGACAATGTAATTTTTAGCTGTCAGAACTATGTAACGTTTAGCTGTCAACCAGTTCATGAGTTCTAAGCCATCAGGTAAAATCTGGGTGATAGTAAATAAACCAATAAAACTACGATGCCAGCTATTCAGGAGATTGCGATCGTTCTCTGACAAATCTGCATGACTGGCGATGAATAACTCTATAGGTGAGCGTTCGCCAATTTTCCCTTCTGTAATAAACCTGTCAATGATTACTTGTTGTTGGGTGCGATCGCCATTACCGCTAGGCATCTGTGCAGATGCATAAATGTCGAGTGCTTGTGCTAGTTCACCGTCAGCATCTAGGACAAAATCAACCAAGGCTTGTTTGAGTGTGTGCGATCTTTCTACTATGGCATCCACAAGCGAATCTTTCTATTCAACAATTGTAGGCTATAGCGTTTTTGAGGATTATCGCATCTAGCAATAGCTAGATTTTTTTAGCCATAGCGTTTTCTATTCTTGTCAGTCCAGTATTGCTAATGGACACAGCCTCAAATTGAGAGACATCCCGGTTCAACCATTTCTCGAAAATACCAGAGCGCCCATCGTCAGGTTTAACAAACTGGTAAACCTGATGATGACATCTCGCCCCCAGACCAGAGGAAACGCATCTCAATATAGTACATATATACTGATATAGTAAAAAGGTAGCGTTCATAGGTGAGATGTAAGTAAGCATTTAAGCTTTGATTCTTAGCTTAGATTTCCAGTTTCTTGAACAACTTTCTTTAACTGCTCAAAGGTAATACTACCGTCTTCATTCCCGTGCGTAGCTATTAATTCCTGGGGACTACTCACACCTGTTTCTGCTGAGATGATCGCACTCAAACCAGGGCTTAAAAAAAGCTCATTAATCGAGACTTTACCATCTTGATCGCTATCTAAGGTGTTAAAAAGAGATTGAAGCTCTTGCTCGGTTGCCATAAATTTTTATCTGAAGAACCGTTTTCAACTTAATATCTCATTAATCTCGGATTAATCTCTCAAAATTAAATAAACTTGTATCTTTAGACATAGAAATGGCTATCGCTGAGGGTTAAATTGAATGTACGCTGGAGTGATGTTGTGTCAGTTACTGGTGTAGTTGTACTTATATTATTACTGACTGACACCGACTCACTAAGAAATACTTCATCCCGATTGAACCACTGCCTAAAAATTGAATCAGGCTGATCATCAACGTTAATCACAGAACCACGTTTCCCCCAAGTCTGCAAAGATTCGGGCTGAAAATTCTGATCAAGGATTGGGGAATTTTATCGCTTAATGTTCCCAAAATATGGGGTTGGTTGCGTTGTGATTAATTATTTAGCTCACCCAGCAACAGGTGATTTGTTCAAAGTAGCAACCTACGCATTACCGACTAGTAATGATTTACTGCCAATGGATAGAATTGTTGTGGCTGGACTTAACCCAAAAGAATCTATCGCATACGTTCGCTTAATTAGTATCCAGTCAGAATCAGTTTTAGCTGTTACGCACTTGAAAGCTCCAATTATGGATGAGGTCGTAAATGTAAATATCAACGACGAGATAACACTTTTTAAGTAGGGTATTCAAGAGGCAGAAACCAGCAAGCCAGATAACAACATAACCCAGATATCAATTCCATAGAGCATGGTAGTATCTGGGGGTGTAAATCGAGGCATTTAAAATGGCAATAGAAGTCCATCCATCATCCTTTCGTTGCGACTGTGGACATGACTCATATTTCTTTGAGAATACCGTTAGGGAGATGAAAAACATGAGCATCCATAAACGAGTCCGTTTAAGCGACTCAGAAGATAACGAACACACAATTGTTTTTTTCAAGGGCAAGGCGATAGAGATTGTTTGCCCCAAACTCAGAACTTGCACAATTACCGACTCACAGTAACGCTTTTGATGAAACAGTGAACTACTTTGACCTAAACCACCGCCACCCAATCGCACACCACAGACCTACACTCGCTCCCAAAGTTAACCCAAACCTGCCATTGCCCCAGATATGCGTTCCAGTAAGGCTCACCATCAGCAATCGTTGGCAGGGAAGGCAACTTGGGTGTTTTTCTCAGCAATACGAGCGGCCAAGAAGTTATGTCAATTGTCACAAAAAAATTGCTCCTCAAATCTAGCCCCTAGTTTTTTTTGCTGTCACCTCTATCTCAATCCGCATTCTCGGATCTGAAAGTCCTGCAACAATCATTGTTGCTGCTGGTCTGACATCTCCTAAATATTTACGAATTACTGGCCAGCTTTGTTCAAAGTCTTCTCGAATCGGTAAAATATAACGAACTCGCACTATATCCTGCATTACCAGTCCTGCCTCTGTTAGTGCAGCATTAATATTTTTAAAACACTGCTCTGTTTGTTTTACAACATCATCAGATATGGTCATCGAACTGTAATCAAAACCTGTGGTACCAGAAACAAAAACCCAGTCTCCATCAATAACGGCTCTAGAATAACCAATTTCTTGCTCAAAGATAGAACCCGAAGATATGAATTGACGACTCATTTAATTGTGGAATCTCCTTCCAAATGTATCTACAATTAAACCACTATCAACCAATCGCACAGTACAGACTTACACCCCGAAGCAAAGTTAACAGCAATCTGCCACTGCCCCAGATACCCATTCCAAAACGGCTCACCATCAGCAATTCCAACAGCCGAGCCGATTGTGGAGACTAACTGATTGTAGAACGAGCCAGCGCTATCCAAGCCTTGCTGTAATTTCAGTTTCAGCCCTTTCCAGGCTTGTTCTTGGGAAGTGGACACTACCTCTTCTAATATTTGGAAGGTTGTGTCAATCATTGGTGTCGATAAAACTATATTATTAGTGACTGACACCAACTCATTTTGAAATGCTTCATCCCGATTGAGCCATTGCCCGAAAATTGAATCACGCTGATCATCAGGGGCAACAAACCGATAGACGCACTCCCGATTTTCACGCTTACCCAACCGACCAACGTAGTTCAACTTCAAATCAATCTTGGCAAGTAACTTCTGTGCGATCGCCACGGGAGTAAGTTTTTCCGAGATACTAACATTCAAGTAATTCTTGATAACGTGCCGATGCGTTACAGCCAGGGCTTTAAACTCCACCATCTTCTCGTCGCTGCCACGTAACTGAACGTCTGGTGTAAGAAACTGTAACAGATTCAGATTTTCGAGTAACAGTACAGCAGGCAATAGCTGCCCTTTGTTAAAATCAGGTTTCCAAATCGAATTCTCCCCAGCTTCTAGCAGCGATGCAGCTCTTTTGGCATCACGAGTTGTCAGAAACTCTCGTCCCAGCGTCAAATAGTAGTGCATTCTCAGTTGAGGATACCAGCCGTCGTCATCTTTCTCGACCAAATCAGGGGTTACGTCAATTTCGTAGCGACGGGATAATTCCGCCTTACGCTGTTGATGTCGTTCAGTTTTGGTTTTGGCACGTTTATCTTGCAGCTTCTTGAGTTCAGCCCCAGAGAGTTCATCAGAATCCGCGATCGCCTGACACTCCGCAGTATACAATTCAACAGATGCCGCTTTAACCGACTCGATAACAGCCCCGCTCTCATCATCGTCGGCATCGTCGGCATCAATAACGGTATAACCATCCTCGACCAATCCCCCAAGCACAGACTCTCGATAACGCCGCATCTCAACGTTGATGACAGAACCACGCTTACCCCAAGTCTGCAATGACTCTGGCTGGAAGTTCTGGTCAACAAAGCTGTAATCGTCATTGTCCGCCGCCGACAACAGCGCAATGTTAGCCTGTGTTGCGACGTGTTGACTTCTGAGCAATCCCCCTATGGATGTAGAACCATTCCCTACAACCGACATCCCCCACTCTCTGACCCAGATATGACGGTCAACAGTCTCTCTTAATCGGGCAAGCATCTGCCGCACAGAGTTAACCGGCTGCACTCCCTGAAATATTCCCCATACACCATCAAAATGTCCTCGAATATCGATAGATACTCCAGTTTCAAGACTTGGAGAAGCGATAACCAAATCATACTGGGTAAGAATCTCGTTCAGATGAGCGATACAACCGAAAGCTGCATGAGATGGATCAGCAACAGATTCGCTGTCAATTCGCAGAATCCGTAGGTGTGGGAACTTGCGGCGAAAACGTTCTTCCAATGCTTGCGTCCCCCACTTGGACTTTGCTTTTTGAGCAGAGCAGCATAATAAATGATGCCCACCTTTGGCAATGGCTTTGTCGAGTGCCGCGATAAGATTCTTCGGGTTACTCCCAGAATAGTTGTAACAGTTGCCAGCTACGTGGCGATAATTGTTGACGATTACGAAGGGATTAACTCGATATTCACCAGCGAGTGATAAAACATACTTTACATCTATATCTGACACATCGGCAGAAGACAGATAAATCTTTCCCTGGCTACTCCCCAAAACATTCTGCACTAACTGCTTGAGGTTTTTTAGAACGGACACACGCCGCTTTTGCACTTCCGTACCAGAGTTAAGCAAATGCCAGAATACTTGGTCACATTCATCAATAATAATCACATCATTTGACCAGTCATTGGGATTGAATCGCGCCTGACTTTCTTGATGCAATGAATCAACGCACACTCCGTATCCTAATAATGTGCCTGTTTCATTCGTTCGGACTTCGGTAACATAGTTAACGCCAAACCGATTACACAGTGCCTCTCCCAGTTGAATGCGATGGGTGATAATTAATACCCGTCTCTCCTGGTCATGTGCTTTTGCCACCTCAGTTGCAAGCCATTCGGTTTTACCAGTGCCTTTGGGAGCTTTGAGAACAATCAGTTTTTCACCTTCGGGGACGAGAAGCTGGCCCAAGAAACGTTGGTTAAGTGCGATCGCAGGCGGGTAAGTCAGTAGAGTGAACAGCTTAATCTCCCACAACTCTAGTGCAACGGCAGTATTGTAGAGCGCATCAAATGCTGGTTGACCCAAGGCATAGATAAAATCATCAACCCCTTTCTCTGCCCCTAATGGTAAATCAATCACTCGCAGCGAACAACCCTCATTTACCAGCAACCGACCCATACGACTGATAGCAGTTCTCACCCGTTGGACTGTCTCAGGTTTGTTGTCCTGGTCGAAGCAGATGTTAACCTGTCTCCCCTGTGTTGCAAAATGTTTCAAGTCGGGAATCAGAGAGGGCTTACCAATAGCGTTACCGTACTCATCATGGGGGGTGCGGTATCCAGCGTTAACACCAGGAATTGCGATCGCAGCATAACCAGCAGTCAGTAACGCCCCCGCTTTCTTGACACCTTCCACGATTGTCACTGGCACATTATGGCGCCAAACCCAATGCCAGAAACCGCCAGGGTGCTGTAGGTCTTCTTCAGTAATAGGGATACCACTACGATTGGAAACTTTCACCCAAATGCGATTCGGGACTAGCAGGAAGAAAGCGCGTGTCTCTTCTCTGTATGGATGCTCGTACTTGATAAACTTGTGGATCTTTTGGCGATCGCGTCGGGGATGGTCGGGTTTGAAGCAGCCCCACATCATCAGGACGTAGTTGTTGAGTGGGTCAACGCCACTGCACCACCAGCCGCCTAGTTCGATGTGCTGGTATTTTTTTAAATCGCGATCGCGCAGTCGTCCATCATTGCGGCGGGAGATTTTGGGACTGTAGAGCAGATATTCGTAGGGTAAAGTCCCAGAGAGTGATCGCACATTCAGAGCAATGATTTCTTCGTCAACGCCACTATTTAACCATTCTTGTAAGTGTAGAGCTTGAGAATCAGATTCGATTATACGCATATTCCCTCTATTTTTTGACGCATGGAAATAGAGCGGCATTGCACCCATGCCGCCGGTTCAACTTTTTGTGAGAGCTTTTGCTGGCTATGAAATCCTGACTAAGCCAGCCAGAGGGTTATTTATTCCTCCCGGTGTGCGGTCGAAACGTAAGATTAATTCGTGTGCTAACAACTTTATTGGTCTTGGGAACTTGGTGCAGATGTGTCGATTGACAACCTGGGTGCATCACAAGCAAACTGCCATGTTCCAACCAAAAATCAGTAGGTCTGCCATTTCTCGGTTTAATTTGGAATTTTCGACATGACCCCAAACTGACTGATGCAATCGCCGGGTTAAGTCCCATCGATGGTTCGTTGTCTGCGTGCCAGCCAATCGAATCCTGTCCACTGCGGTATTGATTGCCGATGACGATGCGGAACTTATAGCCAGTCAACGCAGTGATTCTGTCCCGTAAGCTAGACAGAGCTTCTGTCCAGCATAGTGGTTTCAAAAATACACTATTCGAGTAAAGATAATCACATCCGGCATCACCATAAATGCACTCAAGACGGGGAACGGGCATTGTTTTACCCAGCATCCTAATTTGATTTTGCTGCCACTCCAGTTTCAAGCAGTGTTGGTAGAGTGAGTTGGCAAGTTCCTGACTTAAGAAATCGGGATAATAAGTGACTGGTAAAACTGGGGTTGATTCAGCAAATAAATTGAGTTGTTGCATGATACTTTTCTCCATCCGTTAGTTTTGGTTGGCACAGAAAACTTCGATAAGCACACTTTCGGGATACAAACCGACTCTTCCAAACCGGGGGTCATGAATGCGTTCTATTTCTATCCCTTGTTTTCGGCACAATGCGCTTGCCTTTCGACCTTTAGTACCGGCTTCTTTAACCGATATTTCTAAACCTTGAAGATTAGCGAAACCAACAACACTATATTTGTGGCCGCATGGGGTATTTACCCTGTCTTGCTCAACTTCAACCGCTTTAAGACGGGATAAAATTTCGGTCTGTTGCTGTTGTTGTTGGAGTAAATGCTGTTCTTGCTCTGCCAATTGTTGTGCTAAAGCGGCAAGTAACTGTACTTGAGTCATTGACTTCTGCTGTACAGGCTCTTGACTCATCATCACTTTCATTAAGGTTCTGTTAGCCCAGATGCGGAACTCGACAGAAACCCACTGAGCTAAATCAATGGCGATTTCTGGGTGAATCCAAGTACCTTGAGAACTGCCATAGCCATCAACTTCGATGACAAGAGACGATATCGGGATTCCGATGTCGTTTGAAAGTGCCGTCCAGTAAGCTTTTGTGGACTTCCGTTCTTTGTAATGCCCCCAAGACTTATTATTTGCATGGCACATCTGAGTTGCATTCACGTAGCCTTTGGGTATGCTGTATTTGCCTAGCTGCCCAACTTCTGGCATTTGGTTGATATCTGAGTCACGCCATTTGTGTATCAACATAATTAACTCCTTGGTTATTGTTCAAACAATGAAGAAAGAGGAATTGCAATCTAAGAAATTCAAGCATTTACCCGCACCAAACTTTTTTCACCAACCAGTGAGAAACGATTCGATATAGTTGGTGTCTTAATTAACGTTGGTGACATCAATTCAACAAGGTAAAACCAAGAATCATGCACCAGCGCAATCCCCAGAATCAGCCGTTGTTTTGTTCCCTTGTCGTGAGAGCAAAGGATCACTCTTTCGCCCAAAACGAAAGCAGGTTTTTGCACGTTGAGTGCTTCTAATTCTCCCGTCCCGATGATTTGGTTCTGTGTAACGTGGAGTATTTCTTTACCGCAATCAATTGAATAAATCCAACATTCGTGTTTCCATTGCATACCGCAGCAGTAACCAAATCTCCTCGTAGTTCGTAGGAAAACTCTCTCCAGTAAATTAACTGCAACAGGTGGAATTGTTTGTCCCCAAGGTGGAGAGAGATACCAGCTTGTTTGAAGTGCGTTAATGTGGTCAATCATGCTTTTTTTCCTAATAAGTAATTAATGGCTTCGGAGTCAATAGAGGCAATACGCTTTTTTAAATGTTGTGTGGGATTTTCAAAAAAGCTTTTGAGATGCCATCTCCGAACTTGATAACGCTTAGAAGAACGGCGGGTAGTTTTCAACCAACCACGGCGCACCCAACCAGAAACAGTGGTGGAATGCACACATAGAACACGGGCGATTTCAGCACTACTATAGTTATCGAGGAAGGGGCTTGTAGAATAACCTAAAGCCCAAAGTTTAGTAGCGATAGCAATTGGAGTACGAAAATACCCATGTCTTTTTAAGATTGAGGCTATTTGCTTAGGGGTATAAAGTTCAGCTTTAGCTTCAATGATTCCGAGTTCTTCATCAGTCCATTTGGGATTCATTTATTACCTCCAATGTTTATGCAGACTTAGGAGAAGAATTTTCTTGAACAATCTGAGCGTTGATAGATTCAAAATCCACTTGAAAGATGTTCATATCTGTGGACATTTCCCCAGTGTTGTAGCGGTCTACTATGTGCTGCTTGATTGCGGATTGATTTAGCCCATCAGGGATATCGATGTGCGCTTCACTGATGATTTTTTCGACTACTGTGACAATGACTTTCATGGTTTTTATTCCCATCTAATTAATTGAGGATTCAGAAGTAAAATTATTCTGAATCCTGTCTGCTGATTTACACTGCTCCGGCTTTTGCTGTTTGCAACTGCTGCATCCATCTGTTGATTGCCGTTAATTCATCAGCACCGCTAACAACAGCATCAATAACCTGCTTTTGATACGAAGACTCAGCATGATTGGGATACTCGCACTTGTTTGAAGCCCAAGCCAAACACATGGTTTTGATTAGTTCATTAATCTGGCTAATATCAAGTAAACTTGGGCGGTCAACATCCTGGAATTGCAACCACTCTTTGACCAAATCAAGTGGATAATCAAGCAAAGTGCGAATATTTTTGATTCGTAAATCTTGAGGGTGTACTGGTTGAGGGACTACGCTAAGTTTTGGTGTAGATGGAGTGCCACCTAAGCGAAATTGAATGTCATGAATGATAGTTGCCCAATCAGCATTTTTGTTCCATTCTCTTTCAATTCTGCTTTTACTTGCAGCATCGTAAAGATTACAGAAAACCGTGTTTTCGTCACCAGCATTCGCAACGATAATCAGTGGTTTAGAAAAATCTTGGATTAAAGAGGCAGCGAGAAGAAAGCTTTTGGCAAAATTAGTTTCAACACCAGTCCTGACAATATAAAGTTCATCAGCACTGACGACAATATCCAGCTTGAGATTATCCTTGCCTTTGAACTCTTTAGTCGTAAATCGCAGTTCAGACAGATAGCCAGTTAATGCTCTTTGGGAAACAGGAATGGTTTTATCCCTCTCAATATCGTAGTGATACCACAGGTAAGATTCTCCACCTAACTCAGCATTTTTGACATATAAATAGATGGGTTCGGGAGGGTTGCATAAACCTAGTTTGATTTCAGTAACCATGTTTACCTCGGTTAAAGTTTTATTGATTGTTGTTCTGTGTGCAATAATGGGAATTCTGTAGCGGAAGAAAAACTTCCGTGCGTTCATCTAAAGTAATGGCATTCCTTTAGGTGAACGCTTTTGTACAATTAGAAGGTTCTCGATTGCCTTCTAATTCCCATTGCAAATAAGTCAGTGCGGTTTGAGCATCGGCAATATTTAAATCAGGGCTATATCCCTTGTCTAGTAACTGTTTGTAGTCTCGGTGCGTAGTAATTTGAGATATCAGAATTTGGGCTTGATCAACTAAGTAGTGCAGATTTGGGTTAGACATCTCAATGCCCAATCGTGAGCATAAATCTTCTGCTTTCACTCCCATGATTCCTGGTTCAATCTCCGTTTCCAACTCTTCAAGCAGAGATTGAAAGTTGGGGTGTTCATCGTTGATTTCAATCTCAATCAAATCTGCGCTCTGTGTAACGACAGTTGCCCAATTAGGTAAAGTCTGTGCAATGGTTTTAGCGTAAAGTTTCATGATTGGTTCCTCTTTGATTAAGAGCTAAAAATCCTCGGCAATCTCTAACAAAAAGCCGCGTTCCGTGTTCTGCACTTGCACCAGTTCTCTATCCAGCAGAGTTTGAATGACTGAATCTGAGAATTGGAATTGCAAACGATGCAATGGAGCACAACCGCCGCAAAGCCGAATTGAACGCAGCAAATGATTTGCTCTGTGGTCAAAGCTATCTGTAGAATTAGCCATTGGTGCTACCTCCAGTGATGGCTGCTAATTGTTGTTGCAGAATTGCTATTTGACTTTGATGAAGCTCAATCTCTGCGGTAATTTCTGAGAATAATTCTTCTGGAGAAAGCGGTTGAATTTGATCCTCTTTCAAGTACGATATTTCATCAGAGTTTTTATTAGGCATCAGCACATAGCGCCAACCATCATCAAATTGTTCAGCCAACTCTGTACCAGATGGGTAGTAATAAAGTCCTAAGATGATGCCTTGTTCTGTACGCTGTTCCAAAGCAAAGCGAGGGTAGCCCCAGTGTTGGGGGATTGAGATTGTGGCTTGCATAGATTTAATTGGGATTGGTGAATAAGCGAATAGTTGATGAGCGATCGCTAAGGAGTAGATGTAGAGCAATCGCTCTCGTCTGTGCGAGAATTACGCCGCTACCAACTCCCGGCTTTCTGCAACTGGCGCATACTCCCGTAACAGTTCCCAATCAAGGGTTGTCAGCATCTCAAATGGTCGGTCTAGCAATTCTTCGCAGTCAACTGCTTCTGCATGGGGTACGGTATCCACCATCGACAATGAGCGCACAGCATCAAACACGGAGTTAGAATACTGCTGCTGACCTGAATAACCCAGGATTACCCACCAGTTACCGTCAGTGCATCCGACTTGCCCCAGTTTCACGCCGTTGTTGTTGTAAATGCCATCATCGAGGATTTCAAACCCGTAATTCTGGCACTCGTTGAAGATATGCGCCATGATTTGGTTTTCGGTCGTGGGGGGTGTTGCAAGTTGTTCCTGCACAGGTAATGAGCCGTCTTTATAGTGAGCGCAGATGAAGCGATCGCAACGCATTAGAGTGTTGGCACGAAATATTTCTTTATCGTTTACCATAACCACCCAGCGTTGCGTTAAATGGTTGTCGTCATGGCTGATGCTGGCTATCAGTTGATTACCAGCATAATATTCGTGATGGTCAAACGAGATTTCGACTATTGTGAGGGGTTCGGGAGCTACGGCTTGGGCTTGGTCGGCGATGTAGCTGTCGAGTTCGGCTTGGGCGAGGGCTTGGTTGTCGGGGGCAGCAGGGGCGAGTTTTTGAATCTTGCTGGCTTGATAATTAACAATGGCGAAAATCCAGGCATCCTTACAGCGTTTGTCGCTTACTTCGGCTGTGCAGGCGATTTCGCTGTAGATTTGCTTCAGACGGGCTATGGATTTCAGTTGCAGCTGTTGTGCTGTGTAAATAACGTGAGTCATAATAAATCAGTTCCTAACGGGACAGAAAGCGCTTCAGATTCGCGGTCGGGAGCGCTTTCTTTATATCTAAATAATACCAGCTAACTATATAGCTGTCAACAGAATGCTAGATAGCTGTTGACAGGAAAGTATTAAACTATTATTCTGTAAGATAGAATTCAATGTAATGGATGTGAGATGTAAATTGCGGGAGTACATGGAGGAACAAGACTTGACTCAGCAGGAGGTTGCTGCGCGAACTGGGTTAAGTCCAACAATTATTGGAAGACTTTATCACAATCGTTTTAGTCGTTTGGATAATCAGACAGTAATCAAGGTTTGTAAATTATTTAATGCTTCGTTAGGTGAAATGTTTTTTATTGACGAAGGTGCGTAAATTTGCCAACTAATCACCCCTCCAGGGGCGATTTTCAAAGCTTCATTCATCTAATGGTATATCTGCAATATGTTCTTATCCTCAAGGGATTTTTGAAAATAGTAGCCCTACAAGTTTTATAAGTACGGTTGCCGTGTCACAGATCAATATAGTTTAAAACAACACTGGGCTAAAGGTGGAATGATGAACAAGCCATCCTCTAGAAGGAAAAAACCTGCCTCTAATGTATCCAGTGGTTCAGAACTACCAATTAATACTTCTAACTCAAATATTTTTTCCCAAGAAGAGCTAGATTCAGCAGCGATAACACTTGCAGTTGGTGAAATTGAAGAGTTGAGCGACGATGAACAAACCGCTCGCCTGTATTTAGAACGCAAAGTGGAGAGAGCGTTTTTTGAGGCTGGTAAGGCTTTAATGGAGTTACGCGATCGCCGTTTATATCGTTCAACTCATCGTACTTTCGAGGAATATTGCCGAGATCGCTTTGGTCACAGTCGTCAAAAGTCGAACTACTTAATTGCAGCAGCTGATGTGTACGAAAATTTGACAACAATTTGTTGTCAAAATTTAGGGATTAAGGATTTGACAACAAATGGATCACAAATCTTACCTACCAGTGAAGGTCAAGTTCGACCAATGACGAAACTAGAACCTCAAGAGCAATGGCAGGTGTGGCAAGCGGCAGTGCAACAAGCTGATGGCAAAGTGCCAACTGGTCGTGTTGTCAAAGATGTGATTGAGCGAATTCTAGAGCGTACTAAAGCCCCTAATCCTTACCACCTTGGCGAAGTTTGCCAAATCCTTGCAAAAGACAATCCCGAACTCAGGGGCAAAGGTGGCTGCTGGTGCATCGTTAGCCATGTCGGTGAGTTCAGTTGTACAGTTACAATGTGGGATGGCGAGTACAGCGTCAGAATTGACCACCTCAAGCCACTGAACTACTTGGAGTCGGAATGTCAGCAGATGCAGCTAATCAGCGATCGCATCAGTAGGTTGCGGGAAAATGAGAAATTAGAAGAAGCTGCCCGTGCTGTGCTGAAGCATCTGGGGGAGTTGAAGCGACCGTATTTGACTGCTATGGAGGAGAAGTTGTTGGGTTTGATTGAGCAGGAATATGGGGTTAATGAAGGAAATAAGCCGATTGCAAATTCGTGAAGATGATTTGACAGGTAAAAATATTGCTAACCTTCTGAGGGAACATCTCGAAAACATGCATGAGATTACCCCACCCAAAAGCGTTCATGCTCTTAATATAGAGGCATTGCGTTCGCCTGATATTACTTTTTGGACGGCTTGGGATGGCGAAGAACTGCTTGGATGCGGGGCATTGAAAGAACTAGATTCAAAAAGCGGTGAAATTAAATCAATGCGTACCGTCAAGGCTCACCGACGTAGGGGTGTCGCCTCAAAGATTCTGGAACAGATTATTAAAGAAGCCCAACGGCGTGGTTACGATTGCTTGAATTTAGAAACAGGGGTAATTCCAGAATTTGCTTCAGCACGAGCCTTGTATACACGGTATGGGTTTGAGTACCGAGGCCCCTTTGGTGAATACATTGATGACCCGAACAGCGTATTTATGACGAAAAAGCTTGCTTGATTGGTTAGTAACAATCACCGTTACTGCTGTTGAAATTCCAGAGTTAAGCGAGCAAGAAATTAGCGATAAGCCTGACGGCATGGCTACGCTTACCGCTTGCACCTGGAGCGAAAGGTAGAACGGGCGTTTTTTGAGGCGGGAAAGGCACTTATGGAGTTACGCGTTCATCCTTGACGTTGCCGAAGGCAGTAGAGGAAGCGGGTGGTAAAGTACCCAAGTGGTAGAATCGTCAAAGACATTGTGCAGCGCATAATGGAGCGAACCAGAGTACCAAACACCTACCACTTGGGCGAAGTATGCCAAGTTTTAGCCAAGGACAACCCCGAACTCAGGGGTAAGGGTGGGTGTTGGTGTGAGGTAAAGGTTATTTGCAGCCGCTCAAGCGAACCGTTAGCAGTAGTTACGATGCACTTCAACAGACTAAGGACAAGTAACTAAATCGAAATTACAATCATTACGAGACAAAGTAATCATGGAATTCAACCCAAACAACAATGTTGTTAAACTCTGTCTTCAAGGTATGGGCATGGAAGAAAAAGGCAAAGCAGAAGAAGCAAGTAAACTGTTTCTTCAAGCCTGGAACGAAGCGACATACGACTTTGAAAAGTTTATTTCAGCTCATTATGTCGCCCGACATCAAAAAGATGTTTCCGATAAATTAAAATGGCTCGAAACGGCTTTGCATTTTGCATTAAAAATAAATGACGACTCTGTTAAGAGTGCTTTGCCTGCTCTATATTCAAACATTGCTAAATGCTATGAGGACTTAAGCGACCCCGATCAGGCAAAAAAGAATTATGAATTAGCAACTTCGTTTAAGGATAAACCTTCTGACAAAGGTCCTTTTTATCATGGGACTAAAGCAGATTTGTTGGTTGGCGATTTACTGACAGCAGGGGGCAGTTCTAATTACAAATCTGAACTCAAAATGAATCACATTTATTTTACAGCTCTTGTTAATGGAGCGGGACTAGCTGCTGCATTAGCAAAAGGCGATGGACGTGAACGTGTTTATATCGTTGAACCGACAGGGAGTTTTGAAAATGACCCGAATGTTACAGACAAAAAATTTCCGGGTAATCCGACACGTTCATATCGCTCCCAAGCACCATTAAAAATCGTTGGCGAAGTCACAGATTGGGTGAGACAAACACCTGAGGAACTCCAAAAATGGCGTGAAAAGTTGGCCAATAACAAAGGAGAAATTATTAATTAATTTCTAAGATTCCCACATCCTGCTCACCGATTGAAATCAACGGCCTTCCTTATTTAACGGCTGTCGAAGAGAAATTGTTGACGCTTCTAGAGTCTGAGTACAGGATTGGTTAAGCCTCTGAACAATTATGGCAATTTTGCATCCGAATAAGTAGGAAGTGCAAAAATTACGTAGAATCTTATTTTGGCAGTAAAAAACAAGTCATTAAGTTGAAGATAAGCTAATTCAGATTTTTAAGAACATTTGATTTATTTTATTTATCATTTTATCAATTTTTACACTTATCTATGTCATTTTGAAATCTCCCTTAGTTTTTATTAGTAAATAAGATGCGTTTGCCCTGAGGAATGCTGCTTCTGCTATCGCCAGATGATTATTTACGTGCAGTAAAGGGTACTTTGGGAGCAATTGTACAAAATTAGTACAAGAATTTTTACCAGAAACCATAAAGCGATCGCCCATCCATTCTGCATTCTAATCCTCTAAATTATTCACAACCCGATTGATCGCCTCAAGTGATTCATCACACCATGCTACCCAGTCTTCTTGATAGCGAATCGCCCGACGAATGATGAGGTGCATATAGATATCTTTGAGTTCGAGCGAATCCAAATTTTTGGCAAAGTGTTCATCCATTTTTTTCAAGTGTTGCGCCATTTCCGTATGCAGTTTTTGCCTGCGCTCGATTTCGCGAAGAACTAACTGACTTGGCACGAGATGCCCCGCTAATCCGATTACGCCTAGATCCTCCCTGATGGCAGTGGGTTCGGTGGGTTGGGTTAACCAGTCGATCAATTCTTCCTGTCCCTTGGCAGTGATCGAATAGATTTTTTTATCTAAGCGTCCAGATTGGGGAATTGCTTCGTAGATCGCGCAACCTTGTTGTTCTAATTTACTTAGTTCGGCATACACCTGCTGCTGACTCGCTTTCCAAAAGCAACCCCCAAATCCTTCAACAAATTCTTTGGCGACTTCATAGCCGCTCAGGGGTTGTCGCGATAGAAATGCCAGGATCGTATGCTTGAGAGCCATAAATGCCAGTTCTAAAAAATCAGGACTAAAAACCACTTGACGGATTTTATGATTTGAGTATACCTTGATTCTTGTACTCAAAAAATTGAATACAAAGAATAGAATTTAACATGGGAAATTTGCAAAAGCGACTAAAGACCCAATATGGTCCTTGGGCTATCGTCACGGGTGCATCCTCTGGCATTGGTCATGAAATGGCACTGAAGTTAGCTGAGTCGGGATTGAATCTTGTTTTGGTGGCGCGGAGGCAAGCGATTTTAGAGCAGATGGCGAAGGATTTGAGCAATCGCTATGGTATTGAGGTGCGTTCAGTGGTGCAGGATTTGGCGGTGGAGAGGAGCCTGGAAACCCTTGCGGTGCAGACCCACGATTTGGAGGTTGGGTTGCTGGTGGCGGCGGCAGGTTTTGGCACATCAGGAGCGTTTCTCAATTCCCGATTGGAACAAGAGGTGGAGATGCTGAATGTTAACTGTCGATCGCTCTTGGGGCTAACCTGGCACTTTTCGCAGCGGTTTGCCAAGCAGCGACGGGGCGGCATCGTATTGATGAGTTCGATCGTCGGGTTTCAGGGAATGCCATTTGCTGCTCATTACGCAGCGACCAAAGCTTATGTGCAAACTTTGGCTGAAGCCCTGTATGTGGAACTTGCACCCATAGGCATTGATGTAATTGCTTCTGCCCCAGGACCAACTAACAGCGGTTTTGGCGATCTCGCTGGGATGAAGATGGGCAAGGTTCTAAGCGCAGCGGAGGTTGCTCAAGGAACTTTAAAGGCGTTGGGTCGAAAGTCCACAGTGTTGCCGGGATTTCTATCAAAACTACTGACCTACTCGCTGGTACCATTACCCCGATGGGCACGGGTGCAAATTATGGGCGGTGTGATGAAAAGTATGACGAAGCATTGAAACCTTTACCGTTGTGACTGCCATGAAAAATTTTTAAGATCATCCGACCGTCCAATGTTGGCGCAATCGCACGGCTGACCAATCACCAAAGTTCAATCTCTATTTGACTACCATCTTTTTAACGAACTGTCATGCTGTCCCCATCTGCCACTTGAGTAGCTATCGATTCTTCAGTAAGGGCGATGGATGGCTAGTTAGTTCTATGGAAAATCAAGATAGCGGTGATGATAGCTCCAGCATTCGCAGTTAAAATTATGCCAGTTATCCATGATAGCTTCATGTTGCTAGGTCTGCTATTGTAATATGAGAAACCACAATTCTTTTCCGCATTAAACATTTACTACACCTGGTACTGAAAAGCCTTACAAATAGTACTATAATGCTTAACTGACAAAATTAGCTGTGTTTCCCTGCACTAATCTATACTCTGATTAACGTGTCATTCAAATTCTCTTTTCGATAACAACGAATTTACTAGGTTTAAGTTTTTGCTCTAGCTAGCTTTGCCACTCTAGCTTAAAACAGAGCCAACGCTCGTCTGAAGAAAAACTAATTTTAATTTCAGAAATTAGTCGCTATCTAGTGGTATCTAGCGGTTCCTCTGAGGGCTAAAGTCTGATATGACTGTAATTGTCCAAACAGGGGAGTACGGATAAATCCTGATGTCTTTTGAGTAGTCAAAATGGCTTCGGTAAGGAGGGAAGTTTCTTTTTTGCCGATAGCTAGATTGATAATTGGTAGGAGGAAGCTCAGTTTGACTATATTTCCTCCAATGTCAGGGTTTGGTGGTTTGCTAATAATTACCGTCAGTAGTGTCCCGATATCAGTATCTAATGCCTGAATTTGGTCGCCACTAAAATGCTGCTTGATGTTTTGTGTTCTGTAATCAAGCTGTGAAACTCCATTGAGAATTGAATAGTTTATGTGAGTGTCTTTGCCCTCAAGCTCAAACTCATTTGGTCGTTGCACAACAATTGCTTCTGCTGGTTTTGTGGATTTGGGCATTAAAAAAGAAACTAATGATGTCGTGGTTCCGCCAGTCACAAAGGTAAGAGCAGTTTTGAGAATTTGACGGCGTGGAGAATTTGGGGGTATATCTTTGAGGTTAGAGTTAAGGTTCATATTTGAGAAATACTAGAAATAAAATTCTGTTTACAGCGCTTCCGGCTATTATGCAATATAGTTTTCTCCTTGCCCCTCTCCTATCATCGCTTTCAGCTTTTAAGATGTACCTCATAGCTGCTGGAAGTGCTGTAATAGCTAGACAGATTGTGGCGTTAGCGAGATGTTGAAAATTTTCCATAACCCACCTCGTTGCTACTTGACTTCATGACATAGCATTTAAAAGTTTGGCAGCGCCGAGAGTAGATCACGAAAAACTTTTTGGTTTAACGGTTAAACTCTCGTAAATCTTGTTTTAACCTCGATATCTCAAACTAAAAGCCTAGACTCGCTAGGTTTTAATTATGCTTCGACTCAAAAATTATATATTGTTTGTGTGTTTTTTTGTAGCATTATCTGTTTCACTCACACTAGGCAGTATCAATTTAGTTGACGCTAGCGACTTCCGCAGCCGCAAACTAAATACTCTATACGGACAACCTCCCATAGTAATCGGTCATCGTGGGGGTGGAACTGGTTATCGTCCAGAACATACGGTGGGAAATTTTGGGTACGATCTGATTGGTTCTCACAACTTAGGAATTGAATTTGGTGCAGACTACATTGAACCTGATTTGGTAGTAACCAAAGATGGAGTCCTTATTGTTCGCCACGAACCTCTATTGGCAACAGTGAAAACAGATAACAATGGCAAGATTGTGTACGATGCTCATGGAAAAGCTACTATTCAAGAAGCCACAACAAACGTTGCCGATGTTTCAGAATTTGCTCCCCGTTTAACAACTAAAGTCCTTGACGGAAATCGTGTTACAGGTTGGTTTGCAGAAGACTTTACTTTAGCTGAGATAAAGAAACTCCGGGCAATCGAGCGCCTCCCCAATATTCGTCCTCAGAATACTCAGTATAATGGTCTGTTCCAAATCCCTACTTTTGATGAAGTTATCAACCTTGCCAAACGCCGCGAAGCAAAAACTGGTCGGAAGATTGGTATCTATCCCGAAACCAAGCACCCGACATATTTTGCGGAAGCTGGTAAATATTTAGATGGCACTCCGATCCATGTCAATACTTCAAAACTTCTGATTGACCGCTTAGTCGCCAATGGCTACACCAATGGCGATCGCATTTTTATTCAATCCTTTGAAGTCTCTAATCTTAAAGAATTAAAAAATCGGATCATGCCCTCTGCTGGGGTCAATATTCCTTTAATTCAGTTAATTGATAGCAGTGGTGCTCCTTATGATTTTGTTTACCACAATCTTCCTCAAACCTATGCCGATCTCATTACTCCGGCAGGGTTGACTCAAGTTAAAACTTACGCAACAGGAATTGGTCCTGACAAACGGTTAATAGTGCCTGCTTCTGCACAATTGGATAAGCAAAGTCAACCAATTGACATCAATGGAGATGGGCAGATCAGTGATGCTGATAAGTTCCTTAAACAACCAACTTCCTTAGTCAGAGATGCTCATAATGCTGGCTTGCTAGTCCATCCTTACACTTTCCGCAGCGATTCATATTTTCTCTCCCCTGACTACCAAGGGCAACCACTTCGTGAATATGAACAGTTCATTAAGTTAGGAATAGATGGCTATTTTACTGACTTTGCTAATTATGGATATGTTGCCAAGGAAAAAGCGATACATAGCTTACGTGAGGCTCATCAAGTTAGAATCTGGGAACTTCCTAAAACTAACTACCCTGTTAAGTGATTAAGAAGCAAAATTAACTATACAGCCAATCGCCTACCTTGACGAAATTCTGAAAAATTTTTCATAAACCTGTCCTTCACTACCTCCCCGATACCCAAACAAAAACTACCTGACGAAGCGGGTAGTTTTTGTTTGGGTAATTTCGTTTCAGTAGTTGGAATCAAAGCAAAGCGATCGCCCCCCAGTTCTCAATCCAAAATAAGAAAGCTTTCCTGAAAATTTTTTCACATTCCCACCGCCATAACTTGACCTCGTGAAAAATTATTCATGATCTTGGCCGCATCATCAACAGGACAGGGTAGGCTAGAGTGTCTATCTACCCCAGGCAAAGCTACAGAATTCATCAATCAAATACCCATTATTTAAAAATCTAATAGAGGTTAGGAAAAACGGAGCTTATTCATTAATAAGAACTAATAAAAATTTCCAGAATATATAAATATTGTAACCAGCCAAAGGTATATGAGTAATACTGAATGCTTCTTTATTAAACCTGATTGTGGGAACAATCGTAGTTATTTTCTACTATTTTAATTCAGTGGATATGCTGATGTCAGTCGATGACTGCTACCTAATAAGATGTATATAAAAATACTCGTGCCAACTTGAATCATCAATATTTATGCAACGCTTCGGTCGAGAACTATCTCTAGAGAGAACCTATCATGAGTAAAACACTATGGAATATCCTTGGTATACTAACCATCTTTGCAGGGATATCCTTGTTCATGATGGCACCAGAAAGATTCGCAGCCTTACCACCTGATCAACGACCTAAATTCATCACAGGTGGTGTTTTGATCGCTGGAATACTGAGTGTAATTGCCAGTACCTGTTTCTTTCCCAAGGTTCGTCCCATAACTCTGCGAATTTTAGGAACTGTCGGTATAGCGTCATGTGTGTTTGATCTGATTGAAGGTTTTCATCGAGGTGATTTTTCGCAATTCGCCATCATTCTTGTCTTTTGGCTACCTGGCTCTATTTATCTCATGGTTAAAGGCAAGATGACCTAATGAGTGATAATTCACATCCCTCCCCCAATATCGGGTAAAAGCTTTTCAGTAATTGTTCACCGAATTGCTTACCTTATAAAAGTTAGGCGAGTTGAAGCTTCACGTATTATTGTTTTAGCTTACAACCGTAATGGGCAGGACTGTGCCAAAACGGGAAAATTGTACGCTAAGGAATTAATGCAAACGCTAAAACCTTTGTGAGGCTTGGGTTTTAGCCATTGCTGAAAA
>NZ_JBALFY010000085.1:0-9915 GCF_036916655.1 Nostoc sp. | reverse complement strand
AACTCCTTCTGAGCGATCGCTATATCCCTGCACAGGTTATCAAATTTCTATCTAGCAAGCTTTTTGCCTTTTTCCAACCGTCGAACTCACGTTAACATAGCTGAAAATATTAGCACCGACTTACTTACTCTGAAGGAAGTTGAATCTCTTGCTTGTTAGCGAGTTGTTCATAATGTTCTTTGTCTCGGTATTTAATTGTTCTCATCCGTTGATTTCCAACAATTGCTAAAGGTTCAATATTCGCACTTACAACTGTACCAGCCGCCACAATTGCACCGTCTCCAATGGAAACTCCTGGAACAATTAGGACGTTTCCACCAATCCAAACATTGCGACCGATGACAACAGGTTTATGAATGTAGACATTATGTTCATAAGGCAAATCATTACTTTGATAGTCGTGATTTGCAGAGAGAATAATCACGTTAAATCCAATTGTGGTATTGTCGCCAATTGTAATTCCACCACGACCATCTAATAAGACATCTGGGCCGATATAGACTTTATTTCCCAGAGATACATTTTGCGGATGGTCAATTTTAATATCTCGCTTAAATCGCAAACCAGAGCCACAAAATTTTAATTGACTCTTCAGTTCTTGATGCTTGTAGCGCCTGATTTTGGTTTCTAAGTATTCTCCCCACCGTACCAAACGAGGTACTAACCATTGTTCCAACAGTCGCTCTAATTTATTTGTAATTTTATTTTTGATCTCTTTCATAAAACCTCACGGAAGTTTAGGAATCCTCTGGCTTTCAAGCAAGGAGGAAAAATGACGTGGGTACTTTAGCACCCTTCACATTTATTAGTTTTCCCCAATAAGAGTATTTTCTCCCGTGTGAGTAACGTTTCTCTAAAAGTTCGCTGAAGATGCCCAAGAATAACCTTGACAATTTGCTAAGATTACTCAAATACGGATTGAAACTATCAGATATCTGGCAAAATGACTCCTGGAATACCTGTTACTAAAAAATATATTGAATTACTCAAATGTTTTCCTCCTCGTCCTGTAACTTCTGAGGAAGAATTGCTGGCAACGCTTGAAGTAATCGATTCTCTAATTGATAAAGGTGAATTAACATCAGATGAACAAGACTATCTCAATGTTTTAGGTACTCTAGTTTACGAGTATGAACAAAAACATCATTCTATAATTGATATTCATGGTATAGAATTACTTGAAGCGTTAATAACCGAATTTAGTTTGCGACAACAAGACTTAATTCCTATCTTTAAAACCGAGTCTATTGTATCTGAAGTATTGAGTGAACAGCGCAAGCTGACAGTCAATCACATTCGTAAACTCGCGGAGTTTTTTCATATTTAGCCTGCTGCTTTTTTTGAATTATAAGAGAGAAAACTTTACAGTTCCTCATTGCGTGTGGATTTCACAGAAAGGCAACCGATGTAGAAAGATTCACTCTAATAACTTGTTGTGGGTGGGGTGGTGGCGATGGATTAGATGATCGAGTCATAGTGAGTTTGCACCGCTTCATCCCAAGTTGAGTAGAGACGTTTTTCACGCAGCTACCCCGACTACCAAGCTTATGGCTGTGTTGTACCGTAATTACTGTAAATACTCAACTCGGTAGCCGATAGATAATCACTTTTCCTTTCCAATTTTCTTCTACAAATACCAGATACTCACCATTGGAACGCCGAAAAGCACGAATACCATAGGGTATATCAATCCAGCCACTCTCGCTGCCAACTTCTGGGCCTGGTTTTAACTTTTGTACTTGCACTCCCGTTGTGGCATTGTAGACGTATACCTCTGCGGTTTTAACTGTCACGGCAAATACACGATCTCCCACCACACTCATTGCAGCTGTAGATACTTCCCGCTTACCAGTGCTGTCGTAAGGAATCACAATTCGCCACTTAGGAGTACGATTACCTTGACTCCAATTGTCAAAACGGACAATCTCAGATCCAGCTACTCCTGTATCGTCACCAAAGGCGGGGTGATCTACTGTAAAACCTGACAAATACATCGTATCTGTTTGAGGGAAATATTCGATCCGCCGCAAGTCGTTAAATATTTTGGGAGTAGCTTGCTTTTCCATCGAACTATAGCTGTAGATGGGGTTGCCTTGAGGATCTATTCCCTGTAAAGGATAGTGTCGAATGCCATCTTCTGTTCGCAAAGCTTTCCAAACATCTCCTTTGCTGTCTACCCACCAGCCACCAAGATGAGGATAATCTTTGCTGTGATCGTATTCGTTCTTTTCAAATTTGCCATTACCGTTGCGATCGCGCCAGATCCATTCTCCTTGTTCTGGTTGATGCGGTGGCCAATTTCCCTCAAGAAATGGTTTATCTGCACCATTAGTACCGACAAACATTCCGGCTGGTATAGCAATTTGGCCATCTGTGGCTGAATTGAAACGATATATTTGCAGAAAGCTACTATACATATCTGTAAGGAACAAAAACTGCTTCCCTTGAATGCGGCGAACAAAAGTGCCATCTGGGGATGTATGCAGCCGTGGATCTTGAGGATATTTGAAAGCATTTAAGGTGTAGGCTTTGTAAGTCCATTGCTTACCAGCAGGCTTACTATAGTCCATCAAATAGTGTTCTTGTTTGGTGAATAAATCTACACCATCAGTTTTAGGATCGGCATCTGCATTATCGACGAATATCAATCCCAGCGATCGCCATATCAACTTACCCGATGGCGAAAATTTCCGCAAATCTGTTCCTGATTTGTTGAAACCATTACTATTTATATAGATATTACCTGAAGTATCTGTACCGACTCCAGTAAGTCCATAAAGTTTCAAATCTCGAACTTCACCAGGAACTCCTGCATAGATACCACCCTTACTGCCAAAACTACCCACCTGCACCGGCTGGCTTTTGATGTCATAAATTAACATTTGCTGACGTGGGCCATTTTCTGCCACTAACAGCTTACCTTCACGATCAATTGCGATCGCTGTTGGTTCAACAATATCTGCAATTTGTTGAGGTAATTGCTTACCACTCTGGGAATAATGTAAAATTTTGGCAGGATTATCACCATTTTTACTTTGGATAATCCACAGGTTTTTTTGTGGATCAATAGTTATTGCTCCCGGATGAGCAATGGTAAAGCTGCGGAGTTCCTTCATCGTATCAGTATCATAGACACGAATCTGGTTAGCAGCAAAATCACTCACATACAACTCGCTTTCTACAGTTGCTAATCCAGTGACTTCGCTTTTAGTACTGGTAATCAACATACTTTTATCCCAGCCACGTCCATTAGGAAACGGTGCAGGTTTTCCTGACAAGTCATAGCGTCTAACGCAATGCCAAGTTGTTCCTTCTGGTGGGTAATCTTCATTTGTTTTCCCCCTCGAACCTTGAGTCATGGCAATGTAAATATATTTACTATTTACTGTTACAGCTTTGCCACCTCCACGACTCCAACCGTGAGTATCCCCAATAGCACCAATAACCTTACCATCTTTATATATTCCTGCCTCCATTCCCGCCTCATCCCAATGACTGTTAGTATAAACTGTGCCATCAGGAGCAACATACATTGCCTCAATATTGTTTTGTACTCGCAGATTTCCACTGCCAATAGTATTACCTATCCACGATGTTTTGTATGCAGGTGTGGGTGTCGCAGTATTGTTTTGTACCAGCAGATTTTTATTGTCAGTAATATTATTTATCCATGATGTTTTGTATGTAAGCGTGGGTGTTTTAGTCGTGGCCCAGTCTGTTGTTATTCCCAGGGTGGTAACAATGACTCCAACAGTCAGACTGAGTAAAAAATTGAAAGTTTTACTTCTTTGTAAATATCTAGTCTGAGATAATTTCTGGATATGCTGACTGAGCTTTCTTAACTGGAAAAATAATTTATTTTTCATATAATTTTAAGCTTTTAATTATTTATATACAATCATTCTTTATAAAATCCGCACGAAACATAACTATTTTTAACTGGATAAAATTCAAGTTATGTAAAAACAGAAAATCTGATAATGCATGAATAAAAAATAAACACACTTAAAAAACAATATTTATATAAACTTCATAAAAACAACATGATTATTTAATTTATTCAAAGATATTTTTTCATGTATCAATGGTTACTTATTTTTAAATAAATCCAGTCAAAAATAATACAAAATTCTGAGAAAATTATTAATCTATAGTGGTTTGTCCTTTTCACTGTCTAGCATTCACGTTTCTTGATTGGTTAGTATCATATTTGTCATATTCAGTGTTATCTGGTTAATAAAAACACAATTTTTTATTCCTTGTTGACGTTGATATATAAATAGTTTATAAATTGGTGTTCTACAAAAAACTTTTATTCTTAGTATGTATTTGTAAATTTTAGTAGTTCAGATTGAGATAAAACAAGCTGTAGGGTAACTAATGAATTACCTCTACTATTTTAATATATTTTATAGGAGGTATCTCGATGATAAGTAATAAAGAAAAAAGTTTTAATTCCGCATCTGCATCTATTACCACCCTTGGATTAGGCTGGTTTCCCAAAAGTCCTGGAGGACTAGAAAGATATATTTATGAACTAACTCATAAATTAGCCGCAAATCAAGACCAAATTGAATTATGTGGAGTTGGTCTACCAGAAGATGAACTAAATTCCCAAATTAAGCTAACTAACTTGGCGAGTCCTGATAGTGCTATTTGGCAAAGATTATGGTCAATTCGTACTAATTTTCAGAAAACAAGAACTAGCAAACCAGATGCGATTAATTTGCACTTTGCATTATACAGCTTTCCTCTTTTAGATATTTTACCAAAGGGAGTACCAGTTACTTTTAACTTTCATGGCCCTTGGGCTTCTGAAAGTCAGCAAGAGGTAGTTAATAAAAATCTTAGCCTTTTAATCAAGCACTGGTTAATAGAACAAAACACTTATAATCGCTGCGATCGCTTCATTGTTTTGAGCAAAGCATTTGGTAAAATTTTACATGATAAATATCAAGTACCGTGGAGTAAAATTAATGTTATTCCTGGTGGAGTTGATATTAATTGGTTTCAACCAAATTTATCACCCCAAGAGGCTTGTGCAAAACTAGGCTGGCCTACTAACCGCCGAATTATATTTACATCACGTCGCTTAGTACATCGAACCGGAGTTGACAAATTATTGCAAGCACTAGCGATAATTAAGCCCAGAATACCAGATGTTTGGCTTGCGATCGCAGGTCGTGGTCACATCCAAGCTGCACTACAACAACAGGCTACAGAATTAGGATTAGACGACAACGTTAAATTTTTAGGTTTTCTCCCTGATAAGCAATTACCTATAGCTTACCAAGCTGCTGAATTGACTATAATGCCTAGTCAATCTTTTGAAGGATTTGGATTAGTAATAGTTGAATCTCTAGCCTGTGGTACTCCTGTTTTATGTACTCCAATTGGGGGAATGCCAGAAATTTTATCAGAATTTTCACCTGATTTAATTACTGATTCAATAGAAGCCTCAGCTATTGCAGAAAAATTAGAGCAAGTACTTTTGGGAAATATCCCTACACCATCACGAGAAGCCTGTCGTCAGTACGCTACCAAACACTTTGATTGGAATGAAATTGCCCAGCAAGTGCGGAATGTTCTATTAAATTAAAGAAGTAAAGACGGTCGGTCAATTTTGTAGAAACGTGTTGGTGTAAAAGGGCGAAGCCCAGTAACATTTTACGTTTCTACTGAATAGTATTATATTATAAGGAAAATTAATGAAAATTCTTTTTTTAGATCAAAGTGGTAAACCAGGTGGTGCCGAATTATGTTTAATAGATATTGCTAAACCTTATGGCGATCGCGCTTTAGTCGGTTTATTTGCAGATGGGCCATTTAAAGATTTACTACAGCAAAATAATATTCCAGTAGAAGTTCTCGCAACTCAAGCAATCCAAGTTCGCAAAGAAAGCAGTTTGCTACAAGGATTAAAAAGTCTCGGACAACTTGCACCTTTGATTACTAAGGTAGTTAAAAAAGCCCGTAAATACGATTTAATCTATGCCAATACCCAAAAAGCATTAGTTGTAGGAGCATTAGCAAGTTTTTTTAGCTGTCGTCCTTTAGTTTACCATTTACATGATATTCTTTCCAAAGAACATTTTAGTCAAACTAATCTTCGCATTGCTATTAATTTAGCTAACCGTTTTGCATCACTAGTAATTGCTAATTCTGAAGCTAGTAAAACAGCCTTTGTGCAAGCAGGAGGAAGGCAAAATATCATTGAAGTTATCTATAATGGCTTTGATCCAAAAACTTATCAAGTTAATGAATCTGATATTAATAAGCTACAGCAACAGTTAGGATTACAAGGAAAATTTGTTGTTGGACACTTTAGCCGTCTTGCACCTTGGAAAGGGCAGCATATTTTAATTAATGCCCTTGCTAAATGTCCGCCAGAAGTGACAGTAATTTTAGTTGGTGATGCACTATTTGGCGAACAAGAGTATGTCCAAGATTTACACCAACAAGTTACCCAATTGGGACTAGAAAACCGCATCAAATTTTTAGGATTTCGTTCTGATATTCCTCAGTTAATGGCAGCTTGTAACTTAGTAGCACATACCTCTACTTCTCCAGAACCCTTTGGCAGAGTAATTGTTGAGGCGATGCTATGCGGAAAACCTGTGGTTGCAGCCAAAGCTGGAGGTGTAATGGAATTAGTAGAACATGGACTTAATGGTTTTCTCGTGACACCAGGAGAACCCGAAGAACTAGCACAAGTAATTATTACCTGTCTTCAAGAGACGGAAATAACTGCAACTATAGCTAATAATGCCAGGACTACAGCTAGTCTGCGTTTTGATGTTGCAACTATTAATCAGCAAATTGCCCAACTGCTGTCTCACAGATTATAGTAGTTTGTTTCCTTAATTTTGAGGGTTTTATTCTATACTAATTATCAAGCAATGTGGACTTGATAAGTTGATTGCCTCTAAGTTTTGAAAATCCTAAAGAGCCAGGCTTAAGTATTGGTTATTCTCCTCAGTCACCACTCTCCCCTTATGAAAAACTTATTTCTTAAAATATCTTAAGCCGTTACGGTCTTGATATTTGTTGATATACTCTACATTCTGTTGCTCTAATTTTGATAGCAATTTAGGTGAAAATTCTTCTGGTGAATATATAGGACGATACCAAGATTGGTTATCAAAGTAATTTTGTAATTCAGGAGTGCTAAAACGGCGACCATGAATTGCAAAAATCGAATTTCGCATAATATCTAGTTCAAAACCGTTCTTACCATTCAAATCTGTATCAGTTACAAGTCTTTGGGAAAGCCAGAAATAATTGTTGAGAGTCGTGGTATCAACTGGCGGTATTGATGTAGTTGAGGAAGGTGTAGATTGAATAGGAACAGATGGGGGAGTTGGTGTAAATTTGGGAGTTTCTATCACTGGGCTGGTGATAGTTGAGGGTGTTTCTGAAGGTAATACCACTTTGTCTGCTATGGGTTGAGAAGATTTTGGTAACACTTGACTAATAATCACAGATGCACCGATTAGCCCACCTGCAACTAAAGCACCGATGAGAATACCATTTGGTTGATTACTTTGATGGGTAGGCTGTGGCTTGACAGGTAGTGTCTGAGGTGGCGGTGCAGAGACTACAGTCGGTTGAGTCAAGAGGGGTTGCGTCGGTGGAATTGGATTTGCTATGCTCTGCAAAGCATCCAGCATTGCTCTGGCTGTGTGGTAGCGATCGCGTGGATGATAAGCGATCGCTTTATCAATAACTCCTGCCATAATTGGGCTAACATGACTCGCATACTGTCGCCACACAATTTCACCCGTTTGAGAATCTGTTTCTAGTTGTTGCGCCTGTCTCCCTGTCAGCAAATAAATTACCGTCATTCCTAAACTGTATAAATCACTAGAAAAAACTGGTCTACCTGCGGCTTGTTCACTCGGCATATAGCCAGGCGTACCAATTACAATCGAACTAGTAGGATTGCCTTGAGAATTTACTACTGTTCCCATCGATTCACGTATAGCGCCAAAATCAATCAGCACTGGTTTACCGTCTCGATGGCGCACAATGATATTATCCGGTTTAATATCGCGGTGAACGATATGCTTGGAGTGAACGTAATCCAGGACGGGTAATAAATTCATGAATAATTCCTGGACAGCGCCTTCACTAAATAGCCCCTGCTTCTGGACTTTTCCAGTTAGGGTATCGCCCTCAATCCACTCCTGAACTAAGTAAAATTGTCCGCTTGAGGAGAAGTAGGCATACAATGCCGGAATTTGCTCATTTGCACCACCGAGTTCTTCTAAAATAGCTGCTTCGCGTTGAAATCTCTCTTGCACCAACTGGTAAATTTGGGGATTGTTGTGAATCGGTCTTAGCTGTTTAACCACACAATGGCGCTTTGAAGGCATATAGGTATCTTCAGCCAGATAGGTTTCACCAAACCCACCAGCGCCCAATGTGCGGATAACTTGATAGCGATCGTTCAGCAGTTGTATTGTCATAGGAGATTACAAGCGATATTCATAAGATAGTTTTCCCCAAAACTACCTTCATTTCAAATCTAGTAAACCTTCTTCCTTCAATTTAGGATTGAAGCGAATTTGCATTTGCAAACCGCGCACTTCTAGCAATTGCGTTAAAATTTCTGCTTCTACTCTCCGTGCTACATTTTTAATAATTTTTATTTGTGCTAATTCATCATTAGCGGGATTTTGATATTTTGCCTGTTCTTCAGGTGTCATTACTAGTTTGACATCAATGGGATGAGTCCATTTTTCCTTGTTATCCCCATTGCCCCAGGGAACACTACCATTTTCAGCAATCCAAGCATTTTCAGTATTTTCTAAGACTGTGCGACTGGGGCGTTCAATAGTTTGAACTTTTACCCAATAGCATTGCTGTGGCTGGCGAACTAAATGCTGCTTAAGGCTGAGATAAACATCACGAGAATATCCTACAAATTGCAGCGCTTTTTCTTCGTCAAAAATAGCATATACACCAATTTTACCCTGAAATTGTTCGGGTAGTTGGCCGCGATCGTCAATATAAGGAATGTATTCCAGAACTGCTAAAGAAGAAAGATTCGTTTCAGAAGCCATACATCAAATATTAAACTTACTATTTGCCTTCAGAATTGAGAATTGCTAATTAGGGAAAAATAATCTTGAAAATTAACCTTTATCCAATTTTTGGTAAATTGCACAAAGGCGACTGGGTTGGAAAATCTTAGCACTAAACATGAAGTTTGGTGGCACATTAATAATGGCATATTCATCAGATTCATGATATTTTTCAAACTCTGCTGGCATTCCTTTTGTGGTAGTTAAACTGTAAGGAACTGGCTGGAAAAGTAATTCTGTAAATTTAAGTTGCTCACATCCCAACTGTTGGCAAATTTGGTTCAAGAAAGCAACACTTGTCAACAAATTAAATAGAGTTTCTTGAGCTTGTGCTTCAAGAGTGAAACTGCCATCAAAGCTATGAACTATTTTAAGTGACATTTTTTGTATTAATAGCTAGTTATTAACGACTAAGTGACAGCTAAAGACATAAGTAATATATTACACATGATTATCCAAAATTGTTAGGTAACTAAGTCTACCTTGTAACCCTGTGCTGAAAAAACAAGTCTAATTTTCTGAAACATAATTAAATTTTGGGTGTCAGCAATATCCATTTTGGCACTTTCTTGTGACGCGATCGCCATATCTAAATCTAAATTTAGTTTTAGAAGTTAAAATCTTTCTTTATCTAGTCTATTTTTCGGTAAGTACTTCAATTTTTAAATTAACCTATCTAATGTGGCATGAATGCTGGGATAAACAAAAAGCCCCAAGCTTTAATAACAGCTAAGGGCTTTTAGTATAAAAAATAAACCTGGCATCGAGCTATTTTTGCGTAGGGCTACCCCTAAACTATCGTGGCCGCAGCAGCGTTTCACCTCTGAGT
>NZ_JBALFY010000084.1:0-1072 GCF_036916655.1 Nostoc sp. | reverse complement strand
GTTTGGCAATTTGCAATTAGGACTTTGAGGAGCAGTGAAAATAGAGAACGCCAAACAGCTTACTGCAAAAAAATTTAAGCGAATGACTGGAGTGAGCCGTAAAACCTTTGAATTAATGGAAGATGATGTTAAAGCTGATGCTCAAAAAAAGAAGAAGCCTGGTCGCCGTCCTAAATTAACTATTGAAGACCAAGTTTTAATGGTGATTCAAAAAAGAGAGAGAATACCGTACTTATTATCATATTGGATTAGACTGGGGGCTTTCAGAATCAGCAGTTTGCCGAACAGTTTATAAAATTGAAAATATTCTAATTAGTTCAAGAAAGTTTAGTCTGCCTGGAAAGAAAGAATTATGGAAAATGTCATCCCAAGAAGATTTGGTAGTGATGGATGTGATGGAAAGCCCTTTTTGATTGACCTCATACCGGGCAAAAAAGATTTTTTAGCGGTAAGCTCTTGGAGAATACTTTAAAAACGCAGGTAGTTATCCACCAAAAAACTAGTCAAGTCATCTATTTAGCGCATGGTTTGGGGAGAATCCATGATTTTAGGCTATTTAAAAATAGCCGGATAAAATTTGGAGAATTACTCAAGGTCATCGCGGGTAAGGGCTATCAAGGAATTAATAAAATTCATCAATTGAGTGAAACACCGATTAAAAAGCCAAAAGGAAAAAAGTTGACGAAAGAACAGAAAAAATATAATCGAGAACTCAATCGATTAAGAATTACTGTTGAACACGTAAATCGTCGTCTAAAGATATTTAAAATGTTGTCTGATAGATATCGAAACCGTCACCGACGTTTTGGCTTAAGGTCGAATTTAATTGCGGGAATTTATAATCACGAATTAGCAATATAAATCGAATAAAAAAATCAAATTAATCCAAATAGTTTCAGTATTAATCAATAACTTAAATGATCTTTCCTGTCATCTTCTTAATTAGTGTAGGCGCAGCCCGCCGTAGGCATCGCACCTATAATACTTGCTTGAAGAAAATGATAGCCTCTTACTATTTCAATGTCCCAAAATTTAAAATAAAACAACCCCAAATTATACCACAAAATATTTA
>NZ_JBALFY010000083.1:0-2275 GCF_036916655.1 Nostoc sp. | reverse complement strand
TCGAATGGCACTAAGAAAAGCTCTAAGCTATGTATGATAAGGGCTACAGCTTTAATGTTTTAGCTAAAGTACGCACTTGAAGTCATAGCTGTAATATTGCCAGGAGGAACTGTAGGAAAAATATTTTGCTTCTATCCAGATTCTAAAACATTACTATGCTGATATCGCAATCCCAAATCATTTGTCACAAACAAGATCCCCAACTTCCTGACGTTGTTGAATGAGGGGAATGCAAATGATAAACTCAGCACCAACTCCTAGTTGCGAAATGCATTCTAGAGAACCGCCATGCCTTTCTGTGATAATTTGGTGACTAATAGCCAGCCCCATCCCCGTACCTCGTCCAACGGGCTTGGTCGTAAAAAAGGGATTAAATATTTGCTTGAAAGCATCTTCTGGTATTCCCAGTCCGTTGTCGGCAATGCGAATTGTGACTTGATTTGGCGCTAGTAATTGGGTACGAATATAAATTCGGGGATTATCCGTTAAATTGTGTTTTTTTGTTGCCCACCGACTTGTAACCAATGAATCTTCTAAAGCATCGATAGCATTCACTAAAATATTCAGAAATACTTGGTTTAACTGCCCAGTATAACATTCAATCAAGGGAAGGTTGCCGTATTCTTTGAACAACTCAATTTTCGGGCGCTTGTCAGTAGCCTTGAGGCGGCTTTGGATGATCATTATCGTACTATCAATTCCCTGATGAATATCAACCTTTTTCATTTCCGCTTCATCTAAGCGTGAGAAAGTCCGCAATGATTGTACAATCTCTCGAATCCGCTCTGTTCCCATGATCATCGATTGGAATAATTTGGGTAAGTCTGACCTTAAGAAATCTAGTTCAATTAAATCTGCAAACTCATCAATTGCCTTGACTGATTGGGGATAATGTTTTTGGTAGATATCTAACAGTGAAAATAAATTTTGGGTGTATTCATCAGCCGGGTTCAGGTTGCCGTAAATAAAGCTAAGTGGGTTGTTGATTTCGTGTGCCACACCTGCAACTAGTTGACCCAAACTGGACATTTTTTCGCTTTGAATTAACTGAGTTTGGGTGTTTTGTAGTTTGTATAATGCTGTTTCTAGTTCTTGTGCTTGCTGTCGGAGGTCTGCTTCTGCTTGTTTACGTTCTGTGATATCTCGGAAATACCAAATTCTGCCGTAACAATCTCCAGTCGGCGAGCGCACTGCCGCAGAATAACGATCTAACGTCCGTCCATCCTTTAGCACAATTTCATCACGGCTGTTTTTCTCTGGATGCTGATACAGATATTCGACTTGAGCGAGAAATTCTGCTGGATTTTCTAGTAGGTCTAGGACACATTCTAGGAGTTGCCAGTCTGAACCAGTCTGGATTATTGCCGCAGGAATTTGCCATAAATAGGAGAAATGTTGATTGTATGATGCAATTTGACGATTTTCATCAATAATCAGAATGCCGTCGATTGAAGCTTCTTGTTGAGCTTGCAGCACAGCATTACTACGGCGCAGGGCAGCTTCTACCCGCTTTTGCTGTGTGAAATCACGAATAGTCCCAACTAAGAAATGATTACCTAGCTCATCTTCAAACAAACATTTTTTGGTCAGGCTTAAGTGTGTTACGCCATAGGAGTCTGTAAAAAATTCCTCATTTTCATCAGTTATGCCTGTAGTGAAAACCAGTTCATCTTTTTCCCAAAACACATCGGCTTCCGCTTTGGGAAAGAGATCATAGTCAGACTTGCCAATTAATTCTTCTTGGCTATGCCCGATGAAATTACAGAAGGCATTGTTAACTAGTATCCACTGATGTTGGTGGTTTTTGACAAAAATTGGGTCAGATATACCGTTGATCATCCGCAGCAGAAAAGCCAGCGAGAAGTTTTCCTTGTCAAAGGAGTCATTGAGAGATTTGCAATCATTCATACGCTCAGTCGCATCTAAAATCAAGCTAAAACTTAAACTAATAGCTATGCGTGTGTCAGCCTTAGTGATATTTATTATTCCCAGAGTTTTCGACAATTCATTAAACAGCTAGTCAGGCGCTCGCCTACACCACTCACTGACATATCGCAATCAATCCCCCAAACATTAGATGAGCTTGAAAGTCTTCCTTCACAAGGCTAGTTGGGGCTGAAGCTCAAAATGCACCTTGGGCTAGATAGCGCTGGGGACTTCTACAGTGAGTTAGTCTCCCAGCTTGGTGAGGCTATTGGGATAGCTGATGGTGAGCCTTACACAGAACGCATACCTGGGGCAGTGGCTATTCTTTGGGTTAAGTTTGCAGACGAGT
>NZ_JBALFY010000082.1:0-883 GCF_036916655.1 Nostoc sp. | reverse complement strand
AAAATCTGTGCTTATCCCTGACTGGAATAATTTTTCAACTTCATCGTAAAGATTTCCTTGATTCTTTTTTAACGTAATTACATAATCTGCATCTTTCTGTGTGATTAATTTCACAATTTCTTTCTGACAGCCGATTGCATCAATTGTCACAATACATCCAGACAGTTCTAAAACTTTTAATAACTCTGGAATTGCTGTAATTTCATTGGATTTTTCATCTACCTTTACTTGCCCTAACACCAATCTATTTGTAGTTGCCCATGCACTTACCATCACAATTGCACTTTGGTCGCTACTTTCATCGTAAGAACTACGCAAAGTTTTCCCATCAATTGCAACTACTTCCCCAGAAGTTATCTTCTGTACTGATTTCATCCAATCCAGAAAACATGACTGAAACTGTTGGGGATTTATCTGTGCAAATACTCGCGCGAATGTATCATGTGACGGGATACCATTAGGTAGGTCTAGAAATGTTTTTAACCACTCATACTTGGCACATCCATAAGTCTCTATTGCCACCCAACCATCTGCCCCACAAATCACAGCACACACGGCAATCGTTATGATCTCCATTAAGTTATGCCGCCTCGTTCGATCTATTCGTGGGTCTTCTATTCCCAAAAAATGGTCAGCAATTGTGATTTTTGGCTTCAGCTTCATAGAGAGGAGAATAAGAGCGTAATTCTTCTTTGGAGCTTTTATGAGAATATCACGTTCTTTAATGGCAACCGTCGGTTGCCTCTAACCCACCCACCCCCATCATAATGATTATCATTCCTTTCCTAATTGATGTTTAACTTTCTAAAAGTACTATGGGGTCTAGCTTCTGGTGCTTTCTACTTTTATCTACGCTCATCAATATTTAGATGCGTTTACCCTG
>NZ_JBALFY010000081.1:0-55918 GCF_036916655.1 Nostoc sp. | reverse complement strand
GGTTTGAGGAGATGATGTCATGTTGACTATTTTAGGCTTTTTAGAGTTAGTGTAACTAAATATGTAAAGTTTTGTATTAGGATTCAACATTTCTGCTTCGATACCTATACTTTGATAATTAGATGGCCCTGCTTCACCACGACCTAGCAATTGACGCGAATTATCCATCAAAACACAAACAGTTTTGCTACCACCACCATCTATTCCCAAAACATAACTCATGAACTGTAATAATGTTAATTATTTTGACGTTTCGCTTCTTATTTTAAAGGTATAAAAAACAGAGCAATCATCCCAGGAATAGTTAATAAACAAACCAAGATAAAAAATAATGGATAGCCAAAAGTTTTTTGCAGATAACCGCTAATTAAACCTGGTAGCATCATGCCTAAAGCCATAAAGCCAGTGGAGATAGCAAAATGAGAAGTTTTATATTCGCCTTGGCAGATATACATTAAATAAACACTAAAAGCTGTAAATCCAAAACCATAACCAAATTGCTCCAAAGAAACCAACGGATACACTAATGTTAGTGAAGGCTTGGTGTAAGCCATATATACGTAAAATATATCAGGTAAATTCAAAGCTAAAGCCATAGGAAATAAGCACTTTTTTAATCCATATTTTGAAATTAACAAACCTCCTAAAATTCCTCCACAGATTAGGGAGATTACCCCAAATGTTCCGTAGACTAATCCGACATCTGACGTTGATAGCCCTAAACCACCTACTTCTGGTTTATCCAATAAAAATAAAGAGGCTATTTTCACAAGCATTGCTTCGCCAAATCTGTAGAGTAAGATAAATGCCAAAATATTGATAATTTTATCCTGAGCAAAATATGAGCTAATGATTGCCCAAAAAGGTATATTTTCCCTAGCTTGTATTTGTCGTTGGTTGTCTGATTCGGGTAAGGGTAAAATTAGGCGATGGTAAATAAACAAAATTGCTAAAATTAAAGCTGAGAAGCCAATAGCTATAGTCCAGCTTAAAGGAATATTATTGAGATATACTTCAAGCTGACCTGCTAAGACTACTAGTATTCCAGAACCAAAAATGACAGCCATTCGATAAAATAGTGAGCGAATGCCCACAAAAAAGGCTTGTTGTTCTGGAGATAAAGCCAGCAGATAGAAGCCATCTGTAGCAATGTCATAAGTCGCAGAAATAAATGCTCCCATTGTTAATGCTGTGAGGGAGATGAAAAAGAAATTTGGCAGTTGTAAGGAGAAGGCTATCAAACCCAAACAACCAAACATGGCAAATTGGGTATAAAGTATCCATTTGCGTTTGCTAGAGTAAATATCGACAATTGGGCCCCAAAACATTTTGATGACCCAAGGTAGATAGAGAAAACTTGTCCAAAGGGCAATTTGGGCGTTATCGATTCCGAGTTTTTTGTAAAAGATTACGGAAACTGTGTTGATGATGACGTAAGGTATGCCGGAGGTGAAATATAGGGTGGGTATGTATGTCCAGGGCGAAGGGGTGGTGGTTTGAGGTTTCATGTTTGCCTCTAATTATCGATGCTATTAAAATTAGCATCCAATCGGACACCAATAGGATAAATTATCTGTAATTTCCCCTTCCGAAAGACGCATTCCTACACCTCCAGATATAAACTTGTCATTACCATTGTTATATAGCCATGCTCCCCAAACCTGAGTCATTGACTTACCATCAATTTCTAGTTTAGGAAACTCTAATAACTCTTGATACACATAATTTTGTTGTGTATACCAAGGGTCATTATTATTACTACGCGCAGAGATATTTCCTGAATTAACTGCAAATCCTCCTTCACCTTCTCTTCCTAAAATAGGTTTAGCAAAGTATGAATTACCTATTCCTGTTGCACTCAATGATGTTTTAGGAAAATATTCCCAGACTGTCCCTGCATCTTTCTCAGCAAAAAAGTCATATCCCAAATCTGTAATTAGGGCAAATACACTCTTTGGTTGCAGTGCAAAGGCAGAACCAAAGTTCACAATCACAATTTTATTCTCAAAAATTAGTTGTTCTAGAGCCGGCCATAATCTTTCACCTTTTTCATCAGTATCATGGATTAACCATTCCACTGGATACCACAGAAAGAGGATATCTATTGGTTTTTTTGTTCTCTGGTCAAATAGATATTCACCATCTTTAATGCCAAGATATTCTAAGGGTAAAATGGCACTTTTGGACTCCAAATTCTTACTCAACCATCGCATAGTCCCTAAATCTTCGGCATTATTCAAAGCTGTAAATGCCACACGACAGTCTGTAATTGGTTTACCCAAATTTAATGCGGCTCTATTTATATGCTGATTGAGTGTTCTTTTTAAGATTTTTTGAGCATATAAATCTGGTTGTTGCAATCCAAAATGTCGGGCAACTTTGTTATTTCCGTCCGTACACTCAAACCAAAAGCTAGGAGTTTGGGGATTAGTTTCTACTACTTTTTTTATCCCTGTTTCTGGATTCCAGCACCAGTCAAGACGCATACAAAATGGTGCGAGGAAGTCATATTTAACTAACTTGATGGTATCTTCAGGAAATCCATAGTAAAGTAGTGTATCCTCATCAAGAGTGCGGATAATTCCCCACGCTTGGGTTAAAACACTACCGACTAATTCCGATGCTTGCCGGATTTCTTGTATCGTCTGTGGTAAAACTTGATGGCAATAATAAAGAGCGTAAGGTGTTTCTTGGTCAGTTAGAGGTATACCTGTTCCTTCTTCAATAGGAGCAAAGTTGTACCAACCCATTTTCATGGACTGAAATAGACGCTTTCGTTGAGGACTGTTGAAAATATTCATAACTCTTTTATCCACCCGCATGACCACCGCGACCAAAACTACCAAAACCACTACGACCCTTGGAAGAACTGCTGGAAGTACCGACCTCTGATGAATCACCAAAACTGGTTTTTCTAATGCTATTGCCCCCAGAGTAACCACTTGTGCCGCTTCTAATGCTATTGCCACCAGAGTAACCGCTTGTGCCGCTACTATTGCTACTGCCACCAGAGTAACCGCTTGTGCCGCTACTATTAGTAGATGAGGGTGGACAGTTATTAGGTTGTTGTTTAGGGTTCGGCGACGTTTTGGAGATGCAATCTGACTGTTTTGCTTCTGGGGTTGTCGCACAAGAAGCAAGTAACGATACAGTCATAACGAACACGATGAGTTGAAATAAACCTGGTTTCAATTTCATGAGTCTTTCTGAGCGAATATTACAGATGTCAGCTACGGAATTTACCAAGATAGCTACAAGGGTCAAGAATAGATTTCGCATTTCCAGATTTTTTAAGGGGTACACCCACGATTTCGAGAATTGCTAAACAAACCAGCCTCCAACCCTGTGGCAAAATTTATTAGAGTCCTTCCATAGTTAGTTTTCCCAGCATGACCGCAATTATTCCCAATCTCCCCAGTCTTTACGACCCTTTTTCCACTGAAGCCAAGTGGCAAAAATTCTGGGAAGACAACCAAGTTTACAAAGCTGACCCCAACAAAGGCGGCGAACCCTACTGCATCGTCATTCCACCGCCGAATGTCACCGGTAACTTACATATAGGTCACGCTTTTGAAAGTGCGTTGATTGATACCCTCGTGCGCTACCACCGGATGCAGGGGCGCAATACCCTATGGCTACCCGGAACTGACCACGCCAGCATTGCTGTGCATACTATGCTGGAAAATCAACTCAAAAAAGAGGGTAAGACTCGCTACGAGTTGGGGCGCGAGAAATTCCTAGAACGCGCTTGGCAATGGAAGGCCGAGTCTGAAGGAACAATTCTGAATCAGCTACGACGCTTGGGTGTCTCGGTGGACTGGTCGCGGGAAAGGTTTACCCTGGATGAGGGTTTATCTAAAGCAGTTGTCGAGGCGTTTACTCGTCTCTACGAGGAAGGCTTAATTTATCGTGGTGAATATTTAGTTAACTGGTGTCCCGCTTCTCAGTCGGCTGTGTCTGATGTGGAAGTAGAAAACCAAGAGGTGAATGGAAATCTCTGGCATTTCCGCTATCCACTTACCGATGGTTCCGGTTTTGTAGAGGTGGCGACAACTCGACCAGAAACAATGCTGGGCGATACGGCTGTAGCTGTTAATCCCAATGACGATCGCTACAAACATCTCATTGGCAAAACTTTAACTCTGCCCATTCTACAACGAGAAATTCCCATTATTGGCGATGAATTTGTTGACCCGACTTTCGGCACAGGTTGCGTAAAGGTGACTCCCGCCCATGACCCGAACGATTTTGACATGGGTAAGCGTCACAATCTGCCGTTAATCAACATTATGAATAAAGACGGCACTCTCAATGCCAATGCTGGGGAGTTTCAAGGACAAGACCGCTTTGTTGCTAGAAAAAATGTGGTTTCTCGCCTAGAAGCAGATGGCTTTTTGGTGAAGATAGAAGATTATAAGCATACCGTTCCCTACAGCGATCGCGGTAAAGTACCTATTGAACCTCTCCTCTCAACTCAATGGTTCGTCAAAATTCGCCCCCTAGCTGACAATACTCTCGAATTCCTCGACCAGCAAACTTCTCCAGAATTTGTCCCCCAACGCTGGACAAAAGTCTATCGTGATTGGCTAGTAAAACTCACTGATTGGTGTATATCTCGCCAATTATGGTGGGGACACCAAATTCCAGCTTGGTACGCTGTCAGTGAAACGGGTGGGCAAATTACCGATAACACGCCCTTTGTAGTAGCAAAATCGGAAACTGAAGCTTGGGAAAAAGCAAAATCACAATTTGGTGAAAATGTCAAGCTTGAACAAGACCCAGATGTGCTAGATACTTGGTTTTCTTCTGGACTCTGGCCGTTTTCAACTTTGGGCTGGCCGGAACAAACTCAGGATTTAGCAACTTACTACCCGACTACTACTTTGGTGACAGGCTTTGACATCATCTTTTTCTGGGTAGCCAGAATGACGATGATGGCTGGGCATTTTACGGGGCAAATACCTTTCCAAACAGTTTACATCCACGGCTTGGTGCTGGATGAAAAAGGTCAGAAGATGTCTAAGACCAAAGGTAATGGGATTGACCCGTTGTTATTAATTGACAAATATGGTACTGATGCCCTGCGGTATACCCTAATTAGGGAAGTGGCTGGCGCTGGCCAAGATATCCGCTTAGAATACGATCGCAAAAAGGATGAATCAGCATCGGTGGAGGCATCCCGCAACTTTGCCAACAAGTTGTGGAATGCTGCCCGGTTTGTGATGATGAATCTGGATGGACAAACACCCCAACAATTGGGGAATCCAGTAGCCACAGAATTGAGCGATCGCTGGATTATCTCGCGGTATCATCAAGTTATCAAACAAACCACCAATTACATCGATAATTACGGTTTAGGGGAAGCAGCAAAAGGACTCTACGAATTCATCTGGGGTGATTTCTGCGATCAATATATTGAACTGGTTAAATCTAGGCTGCAAACAGGTGCAGATCCAGAATCACGTAGGGTAGCACAGCAAACACTCGGCTACGTTCTGGAGGGGATTTTGAAACTGCTTCATCCCTTCATGCCTCATATTACCGAAGAAATTTGGCAGACTCTTACGCAACAATCAGCAGATTCACCTCAAACTTTACCATTACAACTCTATCCCCAGGTAGATGCAAACTTAATCGATCAAGCTTTAGAAGAACAGTTTGAATTACTGATTGATACTATCCGCACAATTCGGAATTTGCGGGCTGAGGCGGATATTAAGCCAGGGGTAAAAGTAACAGCGAATTTGCAAACCCAAAGCCAGAAAGAGCGGGAAATCCTCACTTCTGGACAAGATTATATTAAAGATTTGGCGAAGGTTGAGACTTTAACCATTACTGACAAACAAGAAAACCAAACTGTTGCTGCTAAAAAACCTCAAAGGGGTTTGAAGACAATTGGCTTAATTATTGTGGCCATTATCTTTGGTAGATTGGGTTTAGCTGCGGGGTATGCCATTGATGAAATTCCCATCATCGGAACTTTCTTTGAACTAGTTGGTTTTGGTTACACAGCTTGGTTTGTTAGCCAAAATTTCCTAACTGCTCAAGCGAGACTTAAGTTATGGAGCCGATTTTTTCCGCAGAGAGAACTAGAACAACCACAAAAACCAGAAAATGCGATCGCAGGTGTAATTGGTACAATACAAGTGCTAATTCCTCTGAGCGGCGTAGTAGATATTGAAGCTGTGCGTGCCAAACTAGAGAAAAGCTTGAGCAAAGCTGAAGCGGAAGTCCAATCCCTGAGTACCAGATTAAATAATCCTAGTTTTGTAGATAGAGCTAGAGCCGACGTGGTGCAGGGAGCGCGGGAAGCTTTAGCAGAAGCAGAGAAACAAGCTGAAATTTTGCGCGATCGCCTTAAGGCGTTGCCGTAGGCATTGCCTGCGTGGCTTAGGATAGCTGTAATGGGTAATGGGAGTGTCAATAATTCCCAATTACCCATTACCAATTAACAAGATCCAAATATCAATTCTGGGATTTATTATTTTATTAAATTTTTTAATTTTTAATTTTTAATTTTTAATTGGAGCGAAGCGACCCTCATGCTGTATCTAGCCCAGGTGCGTAAAAACGATTTTTTAGACCAGCACCAGTTACGCTTGTTGGCGCGTCAAGAAGCTGATAACTTGTGGGCGATAATTCCTGAAGAGGCTTTCATTCTTCTGGGAAAGGGAAAAATCATGAGTGAAAACTTGCTTGTCTTAGTGGAACTTTCCCCTACAGGCGATATTGAAAAAATAGAAGATGCCACTAACTGGATACTTCATCTGGTACAAAGCTACCTCACCATCGGCATTACCCCAGAATTTTTGCAGCACGAGGCCGAGCGAGCAGAACATTGGCGACAATCCCTGACGTTGCAAAATCAAGACTTAGCGCGGCGTTCTTTGGAATTAGAAGCTCGTCGCGAACAAATTCAAGCCTTAGAAGAAAGCCTCAAACGCGACAAAAATGGTTATACCCAAGAGGAAAGTTAAAAGTTTGCAGTTGTGTTACCTCTAAAACACTTGTAGAGACGGCGATTTATCGCATCTCGAAAACCCAAAATTGTTGCCAGTAGCCTTTAACCTAAGCGTATTAGCCTATGCTACAGTATCCACAAGCGTGTAGAGACGCGAAATTTCGCGTCTCTACATTAGGTTGATTCTAGGTTAATTGTCTGAGCAAAGTTAGGCAATCACAGTAATATTTGCACTACTAAGCAGAGCATTATTCGAGAACTGGGCTATTTGAACTTGGGCTGTACCACCAACTCCATCTTTATCAAAGAATAAGTTACCCGTAGTTTGATTGTAGATGAAGCGATCGCTTGCGGTTGTCGCAATAGTCCCAAGTCGGAACAAGCTGGAATCAAGTACAGTATTCTGAGATTGGCTGAGTCCGAATTCTGCCTTAGAAATGAAGATAGTATCATCTCCAACAGTAAAATCAGTGATGATATCATAGCCTCCAGTGCGGGTATCGGTCAGATATAAGCTATCTTGCCCAGTTCCACCAGTCAGCACATCTCGACCAATTCCACCAATCAGTACATCGTTACCTGCACCACCTAACAAGGTATCATTGCCTGAGTTGCCATAGACGGTATCATTACCATCTCCTCCGCTCAAGGTGTTAGCACCAGCATTTCCTATCAGGGTGTTATTAAGGCTATTACCAGTACCATTGATTGCCCCAGTTCCAGTCAGGGTCAAATTCTCCAAGTTATCTGCCAACACAAAAGTCACCGAAGAGTTAACTGAATCTATGCCTGCATTTAAGCCTTCAGTGATAATATCGCTAACGTTGTCTACGGTGTAGATATCATTGCCATCTCCACCAATGAGACTATCAATCCCTGCACCTCCATCTAAGGTGTCATCGCCTGCACCACCCAACAATGTGTCATTACCTGAGCTACCAAAGAGACTGTCTTTGCCATCTCCTCCGCTCAAGGTGTTAGCACCAGCATTTCCTATCAGGATGTTATCAAGGCTATTGCCAGTACCATTGATTGCGGCGGTTCCAGTCAGGGTCAAATTCTCCAGGTTATCTCCCAACGTCCAAGTCACCGAAGACTTCACTAAATCTATGCCTGCATTTAAGCCTTCAGTAATAGTATCGTTCAGGCTGTCTACGGTGTAGATGTCATTGCCATCTCCGCCAATGAGACTATCAATCCCTGCACCTCCATCCAAGGTGTCATCGCCTGCACCGCCTAACAAGGTATCATTGCCTGTACCACCAATTAGGCTGTCTTTGCCATCTCCTCCGCTCAAAAAATTAGCGCCAGTATTTCCTATCAGGATGTTATCAAGGCTGTTACCAGTACCATTGATTGCGGCAGTTCCAGTCAGAGTCAAATTCTCCAAGTTATCTGCCAACACAAAAGTCACTGAAGACTTAACTAAATCTGTGCCTGCATTAGGAGATTCAGTAATAACATCGTTTGCGTTGTCTACGATGTAAGTGTCATTGCCATCTCCACCATTGAAACTATCAGATCCTAAACCTCCATCCAAGGTGTCATTGCCGGAACCCCCCAACAAGGTATCATTACCTGCACCACCAATGAGGCTATCATTCCCATCTCCTCCGCTCAAAAAGTTAGCGCCAGTATTTCCAATCAGGATGTTATCAAGGTTGTTACCAGTACCATTGATTGCGGCGGTTCCAGTCAGGGTCAAATTCTCCACGTTATCCGCCAAGACGAAAGTCACTGAAGACTTAACTAAATCTTTGCCTGCATTTAAGGCTTCGATAATAGTATCGTTTAAGTTGTCTACGATGTAAGTATCATTACCAAGTCCACCAACAAGACTATCAGCTCCCAACCCTCCATCTAAGGTATCATTGCCTGCACCACCCAACAATGTGTCATTGCCGGAATCACCAAAGAGGTTATCGTTGCCAGCTTCTCCGCTTAAGCTGTTAGCGCCAGTATTTCCAATCAGGATATTATTCAGGCTGTTACCAGTACCATTGATTGCCCCACTTCCAGTCAGGGTCAAGTTCTCCAGATTATTTCCCAACACCCAACTCACTGAAGACTTGACTAAATCTGTGCCTGCATTGGCGGATTCAACAATAGTGTCACCAAGGCTGTCCACAACATAAGTGTCATTGCCTTTGCCACCGATAAGACTATCATCTCCTGTACCACCATCCAATAAATCATTTCCATCACCGCCATTAAGGGTGTCGTTATCACCTAGTCCTTGGAGGGTGTCATTGCCCTGCAATCCTGAGATGATATCCATATTCACCGTACCAGTCAGGTTATCTGCACCGGAGGTGCCATTAATCGGAGGGGTGATTTGATTAATGGTCAAGTTGACAGTGGCAGTGCTAGTGCCTCCATGTCCATCACTTATAGTGTAAGTGAAGCCATCGGAGCCATAATAGTTTTGGGAAGGGGTATAAGTGTAAGTACCATTGCTGTTGTCAATTACGCTTCCTTGACTAGGTTGAGTGAACCCAGTAATGTTCAGTACGTCATTTTCCGCATCTGTATCATTACTCAACAGAGTAGTAGCGCTAATGATAATAGGTGTGTTTTTGTTTGTGGTGATGCTATCGTTAACAGCAATAGGCGCATCATTCACCGCCGTAATATTAATATTGCGGGTAACGGTAGTACTATTAGTACTCCCATCATTAACTACAAAGCTGACGGTACGAGGTGTAGTAGTGGGGTTGTCGCTACTGTTGGTATAAGTAATGGAACGCAGTGCGGTTTGATAATTCGCAACGCTGGAACTGCCAGTTAAGGTTAAAACACCTGTGCTGCTGTTGTAGCTGCCCGTAATCCCATTTTGACTGGTGAAGGCGAGGGTGTCTTGAGCAGAAATAAAACCACTGCTAATTCTGACGGTGGCACTAGCTAGGTTCGCAGAGTCTACATCGTTGACTGTTATACCTGAATCAATGGCTATAGTAGCGTTCTCGGTGTATGCCAGAGCAGAGTTGGTGGCAGTAGCACTGGGCGCATTATTCACCGCCGTAATATTAATATTGCGGGTAACGGTAGTACTATTATCAGTCCCATCATTGACTACAAAGCTGATGGTGCGAGGTGTAGTAGTGGGGTTGTCGCTGCTGTTGGTATAAGTAATGGAACGCAGTGCGGCTTGATAATTCGCAACGCTGGAACTACCAGTTAAGGTTAAAACACCTGTGCTGCTGTTGTAGTTGCCCGTAATCCCATTCTGGCCGGTGAAAGCGAGGATGTCTTGAGTAGAGGCGAAACCACTGGTAATGCTGACAGTAGCACTGGAAAGGTTAGCAGAGTCTACATCGCTGACTGTTATACCTGAGTCGATGATTGTAGTAGCATTCTCGGTGTATGCCAGAGCAGAGTTGGTGGCAGTAGCAATAGGCGCATCATTCACCGCCGTAATATTAATATTGCGGGTAACGGTAGTACTATTAGTACTCCCATCATTAACTATAAAGCTGATACTACGAGGTGTAGTACTGGGATTGTCGCTACTGTTGGTATAAGTAATGGAACGCAGTGCGGTTTGATAATTCGCAACGCTGGAACTGCCAGTTAAGGTTAAAACACCTGTGCTGCTGTTGTAGCTGCCCGTAATCCCATTTTGACTGGTGAAAGCGAGGGTGTCTTGAGCAGAAATAAAGCCACTGCTAATGCTGACAGTAGCACTAGCTAGGTTAGCGGAGTCTGCATCACTGACGGTGATGCCTGAATCGATGGCTGTAGTGGCATTTTCAATGTACGCTAGAGCAGAGGCAGAACCAGAGGTGACTATCGGGGGAGCCCCATTGTTCCTGTATAGTTGGGCATATATTCCATCACTAGACGTGTCTTGCCCAAAGCTTTGCCAAGAAATGACAAAGTTCCCATCAGCAGCGATCGCTACTGATGGGTTACTTTGATTATCGGTGGTGGTGTTATTGACTTGGAATTCGCTCCCTTGAGCCACCCCAGAACTGTTGTAGCGTCGGGCATATATCCCATTGTTATCCCCGTCCTGACCATAGCTTTGCCATGAAATAACAAAATCCCCATTTGCATCCATCGCTACTGTCGGGTTCTTTTGATCGGCTATGGTGGTGTTATTGACTTGGAATTCGCTCCCTTGAGCCACCCCAGAACTGTTGTAGCGTTGGGCATATATTCCATAACCAAACCCATCCTTACCAGTCCAGGAGATGACAAAGTCCCCACCTGCATCCATCGCTATTGTAGGAGTAAGTTGATAGGGGCTGGTGGTGGTGGTGGTATTGACTTGAAATTCGCTCCCTTGAGCCACCCCAGCACTGTTGTAGCGTTGAGCATATATCCCATAGTACTCCTGCCCATTCTGACCATAGCTAGTCCAGGAAATAACAAAGTCCCCATCTGCATCTATCGCTACTGTGGAGCTATTTTGATCGCCGCTAGTGGTGCTATTGACTCTGAATTCACTCCCTTGAGCTACCCCAGCACTGTTGTAGCGTTGGGCATATATCCCCCTACCAGAAGCATCTTGACCAGTCCAGGAGATGACAAAATCCCCAACTGTATCTATGGCTATGGTGGAGTTATTTTGATCGCCGCTGGTGGTGCTATTGACTCTGAATTCGCTCCCTTGAGCTACTCCAGCGCTGTTGTAGCGTTGGGCATATATCCCCTTACCAGAAGCATCTTGACCAGTCCAGGAGATGACAAAATCCCCATCTGCATCTATGGCTATTGTGGGGCTATTTTGATCGCCGCTAGTGGTGCTATTGACTCTGAATTCGCTCCCTTGAGCTACCCCAGCGCTGTTGTAGCGTTGGGCATATATCCCGTTATTATCCGTATCCTGGCCAAAGCTTTGCCAAGAAATAACAAAATTCCCATTTGGATCTATCGCTACTGTGGAATTAGATTGACTATTGCTGATGTAATTATTAACTTGAAATTCAGTCATGAAAAAACCTCTCTTAAAAACTAAAAATTTGATTTCAACAATTACGCACTGATTAAACAGATTCCTTAGTCATTAGGAATCACCGCACTTGGTCGCAGCCAGTAGTTCAACTCTGGTGCTGTAAATGCTTGGCGGATTTCTTTTCGTTCCTGATTCAAAACCATCGGACGCTGTACACCAGCAAGAAACTGCACATCATAAAGTTCTTGACAACCAGTAGTGAACTTCAGCATCCCCACTTGCTGCCCATTTCGCAAATCCACGACTACCACACCACAGAGCAACCGCTCAAACCGTTGGGTAATAGGCAACCCCCCAAAAATATGCCGTTCCCGAATTTGGCATAGTCCCACTAGGGCGTAATAGCCCACGCAGCATAAACCACGCAGAAATCCAGGTAGCACACAAACTACCTGTTTGTCCCCTGATTCTGGGTGAATGCGCCATATTTCTCCAGCACCAGAGTTGAGTAGCCATAAAAATCCGTCGTGCCAGATGGGGGAATGGGGCATTGATAATCCATCTACAATAATTTCATTACTCTCCACTTCCACCACGACCCCACCGTTGGCTTTACCTGGTCGCCACCCGCCGACGCTATCTGTCGCACCGAGGGCAGTCACATACTTGGGGTTGCCATCCACCATCGCTAACCCATTTAGATGGCAGCGGTCTTCTGGCACTACTTGGGAAATAAATTTGGGATGCCAGCGCGGTACAAAGCTAAAATCTGGACTCAAGGTGGAAAGACACGAAAAGCGGGTGTTGACAATCCACAGACCTTCTCTGCCAAATTCCAGGTCGTGAATGTTCAGGTCGCCTGTAAAATATGTCATCCGTGGCAGATAAAGGGCATCATAGCGTCTGGGCTGGTCTTCTAAAAACTCATAAGCTAATGCGGGAGCATTGGCTAGTAAACAGACTTCATGCTGGCTAGCCAGTGCTAAACGTGAACCATGAACTGCTAACCCCATTGGTTTAGAAAATTGGCGTAACAGCATGGTTATCTGTTGACCATTCCAGCCTGCAACTGCCAGTTTTCCAGCTTGGTAAGTGGTGATGGCAACTGAGCCTCCGGCTTGACTCAGCCAGGAGATAAATTCCTGATCGGCATCACACTGAATTAAGTTATTCTCTTCTGGGGCAGTAGTGGTAGAGGTGGCTAACATAAATAAGTTGAATTAAATTTCAAATTTTGTTGGGGAAATTTGGACTTAGTTGAATACAAAAATAGTCAGTGGCTTTAGCTTTGTTGAAATTGAACGATAAATCGCTCGCTACGAATCTTTCGGAATTAAGGACAAAGACGACTAGGCGTGCCATCATTGTCAATAAACAAACCTGCACCAGAGACAGAACCCAAAAGAGATCGTTCCTAGATAGCAGGTCATATCACGATAAAGCTGCACTGTATCTAACTTTGCAGACATTTTGAATTTAGTTTTTATAATTTCCTAGCCCTAAATCTTATTTTGTAAACTATTGTTATATTAGAGACTATTTATTTAAATAAAATCTGTATATATACTGAATATATAGTTTGCTTAAAACTTTAATAATTTGCAAGCTGGATCAGTAGATTTTCTTTGTATAGAAGCGAATTTTGTCGTTAGTTTTAAGAAAGTACTTTAGAGTTTTTCAAAGCATTTTTTTCTTCTGCTGCTTTGAGGCGATCGCTCTCCTACCTCTTACAAAACCAAGCATTGCTCTCTAACCTATGTAGCTTCTGCTCTACAATGAAGTGAAGAATTTAGCAGCTTAAACAGGGGATTTATTTATGTCCCGCCCTACGCTCAGTAGCCAAGAAGTCGCCCGATGTGGAAAGGATCTCTATCAAAAAAGTATCCGTACCAAAGTTGAGACACAAGAGAACATTGGCAAAATTATCTCGATTAATGTTGAAATAGGAGATTACGAAATCGGTGATGATTTAGTCGAAACGAGTCTTCGATTACAATCCAAGCAAACTGACGCATCACTTTGGGGAGAAAGAATTGGTTTTGATGCCGTTTATGCAGTTGGTGGTACATTGCTCAGGACGGCACAGTGATACACAAGACTGTACTTTGCGATCGCACCACTGGCAAACCCAAAAGATGGAACAATGCAGAAGATAGCAAAAACAACCCTCAAGTTATTGAAAGGTGCGTTGGCATAGCCCGTCGTAGACATCGCTGATTTACCTACTACTCAAAAGCTAGTTGAAGTCTGTGGTAAGCTTTTGCCCGTGATTACTAAGTTTTTTGGCTTACGATAGCTAAAAATTACTCTACGTCTGGATCGATACCCATTGCCCTGAGCCGTTCTGCTAATTGTGCAGCCCTTCGTTCTGCTTGCTGGGCTTTTTGCCTTTGCAACTGGGCTTCTTCTTGACCAATCAGTAACAGATTCCCTTCTAAATCCCACCAGCGCAACCAAAATTGCTCAGGATTATTCAAGTAGCTTCCCTGCCATAACCCTAGTTCTACACCTAAAGGAGGAATTGGGTAATGGCCTCGATCATTAGGCTGCATTTTGTGGTAAGAAAAATCTACCAGATGATAAACTTCCAGTTTGTCATTACTGATTTCATAAATCGCGTAGTAGGGAATTCTAATTATTCGCTCATATACCCAAAATTTACCCGGTTTTGCGCCTTCTCGACTACCAGCTAGAGGTAAAGGAGTAACATCTCGTTCTTCATCGCCATTACCGCTAGCTAGTTCTATAGCAATCAATGGCGGTATGTATTCCCGCCACAAAACATAGGAGCGACGGTTTTTGCCATCTAGCCTTGGTGGTACACCAGGGACATAAAACCAATCTGGTGCTGCTGCTCCTTTTTCTGGTGGTTCAGTTTCTCGCCAATAAATACCACAATCTTGACCAATGCAATACTGTCCATCTGGATGTAAGCGTTGCAAAACTTGAGCAATTAGAGTCTGTCAAAATGACGGTTTCGGGATGCTCTTGAAAATTTTTCACAAACGTACCATCTGACTCTGGTAGTTGAGTGTGATCGGGAAACTGGGGTGGTATGCCAATATCGGCAAGTGTTTCACTCATACTTTGAAAAGTATTGCAGCTATTTATAAGAAGAATTCAGAACTCAGGAGTCAGAATTCAGTATGAATTCTGTACGAGTGGGTAATGAATATTGGTTAAAACCGTACTTCGTCCCGCTACGCGCTTTCGCCTCTGGTGGGCGAAAAAAATTAAAATATTCTCACCTGAAAACTCTATCCCTTTATGAGTAGAGTATTCTGAATTCTGAATTCTGTATTCTGACTCCTGTTTTATTTAGTGCTTGACGCTTCCCATAAGGTGTTACTAACCAGTATAACACCTTGCTCTGTCTTGATTTCAGTGCTTTTACCCTGCCAGAACCCCTTTGATTGCGGATAGAAATATATGAAATCTTATATTTTGAAGCTGTATGTATTTTAAAATAGGCGGGATGGTGGGAGCGATCGCTATTTTATTGAGTAATGGTAGTGCGTTCACCGGAGGTGTTGGCGCAGCCATCGCCCAAGATGCACAAAGATATATCACTGTAGGGCACGATCAATTAGGAAACAGTGTAGCTCTGGACACAAAAACTATTCAGGGCACTACATATAAGCTTTACGGAATCTATGGAGATGGCATCTTTGAAACTACGTTTGATGCTTCGTGCAAAGAATCGCGGCTTTTTCGGAATCGTATTGCCATTTATAGCTCAGATGGACAGCTACTTCAAGACGATCAGCAGAAAGGAGAAATAGCTTTTGTAGCCGATTCTTCACCAGGCAAAGGAATGCAAATTGTTTGTCAAAAGATTGGTGCGCGTGGTTGGTAGGTTAAGTAGGGAGTAGGGAATGGGGAGTAGGGGGATAAGGGAGCAGGGAGAAGAATTTTCCCCTCTGCCCCCCGCACCCTGCCCCTCTGCCTCTTTTTAATGCCCCATTTCCAATACCCAGATAGAATATACTAAGGACAAAACAACGTGTCACGCGTATCTCGCCCTGTAACGGGATTAGTCCCTTTGGCAAGTTTGCACAATTTTTTTTGCTCATCGGGACGCAGCAGCGTATCGGTAAAATCTGCCCCGTCAATGATTGCACCGTCAAATCTAGCGTTAGCAGCAAAAGCACCTTCCAATAGTGCATTTGTCAAATTTGCTCTGACTAAACGAGCCGAGTCTAAAGTGGCATTTCTTAAATCAGAACCCTCCAAATTCGCAGACTCTAAATTTGCTGCAAAGAAGCTGACACCGTTTAAATTAGCGTGGCTGAAGTTGCTTTGGCGAAGATTAGCTTTAGTAAAGCTAGAGTCTGTTAAATCACGTCCAGAGAAATCAGCCTCAACCAAAATTTCCTTATTATATTCCAGTGCCAAAGCTGTTGGAGCAAAACCGACTGTTGCGGTGATGCCAATTATTCCCCACAGAAATAAGCCGAGTATGCTCGCCCAAACCTGATGTTTTATTTGATACTTCAAGCCCAGTTTTGTTGGGGATGAGTCGAGTGTAGAATCCGCTGTGCATAGGCGTAGTCCGCCGCAGGCATCGCTTAACCTAGAATTCACAGAATTCATGATATTTATAGTTAATGGCTAACCTTCCTCCATCTCATTATCCAGATATTGGTCATTTAGGAGAAGACCTAGTAGCCCAATGGTTGCAATCTACAGGTTGGATAATTCTCCATCGTCGCTTTTCTAGCCGCTGGGGAGAAATCGATATTATTGCTGAATATGCTAGAGAAGCAGAGAAAACAGCAGGAGAACTCAGGACTCAGAACTCATTACTGGCATTTGTTGAAGTCAAAACCCGCAGTTCAGGTAGTTGGGATGCCGGGGGAAGAAGCGCAATCACCCCACAAAAGCAAGCAAAAATTTGGCGTACAGCTGGAATATTTTTAGCCCAGTACCCTGAGAAGGCAGATTATTCTTGTCGATTTGATGTTGCTATTGTCTACTGTCAAAAGATACCAAAAAATCTGATTGGGGTTACAGCAAACCAGGAAGCTCTAGCTACTTCATCAGTACCCGGATATAAGTTTAAGCTGCAAGAATACATTCCGGCAGCTTTCGACTCTTTAATTGATAATGGCTAATCGGTAATAGATAAAATATCTTGATTACCAATAACCAACTATTTTGTAGTGGCGTTACAACCAAAAGTATCACGCCAATGTTTCTGGACAGTAGCCTAAGCCTCGGACAAACTGTTGTCGAAATGCTTCAATTTCGTCTCTCTCTGGGCTACCATGAGAAACGATCGCTACTTGATAACGACGCATCACATCCACAGGGCACTGTCCCGCTTCCAAACTCCAAAGTGCCATTTGCACCCTCATTGGCGGTTCGTAGCTAATTCCTAATTCATTCAGAAAAGCCCGAAAGTCGCCATCTTCTTGGGGCGAGACTTGACCTTTGAGTTTGATCCTAACCACCCAGCCATCAATTTGATGAATTACGGTGACGAACGAAACTGGTGTCTGGGGTCTAGCGTGGAGGTGTTGAACGACCCTCAGGGTTAGACTGGCATTTGCCAGATAGTACAAGTATTCCATGTTTGTTGGTGCTTGGGATCAAAGCCAATCCTACATATCTATATTCGTCAATCAGTGCCCCTTCCCGGTAGGGTAAAAGCCCCCGTTTTTAGATGGGGAGGTTTACCCAATTTTTATGTTAAGTTTTCCATGTTACTTAATAGTAACAATCTTATAGCCTTGCGGCAAAACTGAGCCAAGATCCCTTAAAGTTCCTTTAGAAGGGAAAGCTTAAACTAGCTTTTTTGAGAGAGTATAAATACTAAATAAAGCAAAACTAGTACAAGGTAATTTGAAAGATACATCTCGTCCACAAGCAAAAGATTTTGCATTAGATTGCTCGGTAGTTGGCTATGACTACGAACTACCTCCAGAACTCATTGCCCAAAACCCAGCAGTTCCTAGAGATAGTTCGCGTTTACTGGTAGTTGATTCTCCTAATACAGGCATCGAAGCATCATCCCTACACCATATTTTCCATGATTTGCCTGGACTGCTACGCTCTGGTGATTTGTTGATTATGAACAATACAAGAGTCATTCCAGCGCGGCTTTATGGTCATAAATCCACTGGTGCGAAAATCCAAGTGTTGCTGTTGGAAGAACGGCAGCATAACTGTTGGTTAGCTTTAGTTAAGCCAGGAAAAAGCTTCAAACTAGGAGCGAAGATTATTTTTGAACCCAGACAATTAGGGACTGAGGATTATAAAGATTCTTCCCCAGTCCCCATTACCCCTTATCCCCAGAGGGGGCCCCACCATCCCCAATCCCCAGCCCCCAGCCCCCAACTCACCGCTACGGTTCTAGAAACAGATGCAGCAACCGGAGGGCGTTTGTTGCAATTTGATGTACCAGAGGGCAAGACTTTGGTGCAACTGTTAGAGGTATTTGGTGAAGTCCCGCTACCACCGTATATCACGACCTCTGAAGCTGCGGATGAGCAGTATCAAACAGTTTATGCTAAACAGCCAGGAGCGATCGCAGCACCGACGGCAGGATTACACTTTACCCCAGAATTATTACAACAGTTGCGCGATCGCCAAATCAATCAAGCTTTTGTAACGCTACATGTTGGTGTAGGTACATTCCGCCCTGTGGAAGTGGAGGACGTAACTACCCATAAAATGCATGAAGAATGGATTGAAGTTTCTGCTGCCACAGTAGAGCAAATTCGCGCTACTCAAGCTGCTGGCGGTCGGATTATTGCTGTAGGAACAACAGCAGTACGGGCTTTGGAAGGTGCAGCTAAATCTGGGAACTTACAAGCATATTGTGGTAAAACAGACTTGTTTATTTATCCCGGCTACCAATGGCGGGTAGTGGATGGTTTGATTACGAATTTTCACTTACCGCGTTCTAGTTTATTGATGCTAGTAAGTGCGCTAATTGGCAGACAACGGTTATTGAATATATACAACGAAGCGATCGCTTTTAAATATCGTTTTTATTCCTTCGGCGATGCCATGCTAATTTTGCCGTCAGAGGTGGGAGTGGAGAGTGGGGAGTAGAGAAGCGATTAATCGCTTCTCTACAAGAGTTAGGAGTTAAAAGTTGGGAATTTGGAATTTTTTCTTTCGTGGTGGGTACTCTGACTTATGAGGAGTTAAAAATAAGTACAGGTCTATTATTCATGTCTGAAAAATACCTATTTTCTCAGGGCTTAAATTTATTTTGCCAGGTAACACTCGTTGGGTGTTCTGCGTTTTTGGTCTTGGCTACACCAGCAATTACTAATTTCCCAGTTAGCAAGTTGCTGGCAGAAACCGCAATTTCTCAGGATTTGGAAGCTGCTAGCTTTTTCCAGCAGGGAGTGACGCGCTATAACCGCAAAGACTTACAGGGTGCGGAATATGCCTTTCGCCAAGCGTTGCAACGAGATCCTAGCCTTGGGGCAGCGCGAAATTATCTGGGTAATATCTTTATGGAGCAAAATCGCCTGGATATAGCTTTACAAGAATATACAGAGGCGATTAAGATTAATCCCAATTTTAGCGAAGCTTATTACAACTTAGGGTTAGCGTTGCACCGACAAGGAGAAAAAGAAGCCGCGATTACAGCTTATCGCCAGAGCTTGGTAATAGATCCCACAAGGGTGGCAGCGCTGTATAATCTGGGTTTGGTGCTGTACGAACAAGGACAAGTTGAGGATGCGATCGCAGCATACCAGCAAGTAATCAATCTAGATGGCACTTATGCCAATGCTTATTTTAACCTAGCGATCGCCTTGCAACAACAAGGAAAAATAGAAGCTGCGATCGCTTCTTATCGCCAAGTATTGCAGCTAGATCCTAAAAATGCCACAGCCTACAACAACATGGCAAGTTTGCTAGCAATGCATGGTCAAGCTTCTGAGGCTATTTCTGTTTATCGGCAATCTATTCGCCAAAATCCGAAAAATGCCTCCGCTTACTATAACTTGGGAGTAACTTTATATAATCAGGGCGAGTTCAAAAAAGCCAGTGGAGTCTTGCAACGCGCTCATAATGAGTATCGTGAGCAAGGCAACATTGAACAAGCCCAGAAAATTGAGCAGCTAATGCAGCAAATTGCCCAGAAAAGTCAGCAACCTCAAGCCAGTCAAACAGCTACTCCTTCTCAGAGTTCAGATTCTACAAGTAATGTAGTACAAACATCTGAGCCACAGACGCTAAATCAATCAGAAACGCCGGCAAATCCTAGCAATGTGCCTGTATCAGCTGAACCACAGTCTAATTCCACGAATACCGGACAATAACAATTCAAAATTCAAAATTCAAAATTAAAGACATTTCAGACGTTCGCGTAGCGTCTCGTAGAGAAGAGAAGTGCCTTGCGCGGGTTCCCCACGTTGTGGCAACTGACGTTCCTCCGTCGCTAACGCTAGCGCTAACGGGAGATTTAGCGAGAAACGCGGTCTTGGGCTTTGCCCAAGTGGAGCGATTTCTCAAGACAAACCCCTACTGTAGTTTGCTTACCGTAGGGTAACTGATGCTACATATAGATGTAGGGGTCTTAAACCCTTGAATTTACAATAAAAAACGATAAATTTTTCCAAGGAGGATAAATCTTGGTTTACCGTCCCTGGAAGTAAAAATACCCTTAGTTAATTAAAAATATACATGGTAGCCTACCTGTATGTTTGCTAATGTAGTGCATATACAGTCAGTAACTAAAAATTGACCTCTACACTTTGAGCATTTTTTGAGCATTATGACAAACAGCGCTAAAACACCAACGGGTAAAGTTAAGAAAGGGCAAGTAGCCATTAGGGTAGATTCAGGAAGTATTAAAGCTTGTTTCCCAAGGTCGTACTGCAATAAAGGGCAAATAAAACTTGCTACTGGCATTCCATTGATTAGCGGTTGGGAATCTACAGCATCGAAATTACAACGACGCCTACAGATAGAATTGGAAGATGGAAAGTTAGATGATGGTGATGGTAACTTTCAGTTGGGACGTTACAACGACATATTAAGTGAGTATGGATTGAGGGCAAGACTAAAGCTAGCCAAACTTCAGCCTAATTCAGATGACCAATTACCACCCAAGCCTGATTTATCTTTGATGGAAGTTTGGGGCAACTACTGCGAATATCGCAAATTAAGCTTGAGAGAAAGTACTTTCAAGAATATGTACACGGGTAGCTATTCCAACTTCCTTGAGTCAGCTATTGAAGCTACCGGGTCAGAAGACGCGATAAAAATCAGAAGTTGGTTGTTAGAAAACAGAAATCAAAAGCACGTTCGAGAGATACTATCAAACCTGTCCAAAGCTTACAAATTGGCTATGAAGAACAAGCTGCTAACTCATAATCCATTTGAGGGGATGGCAGAGGAAATAGTGAACAAGGGCGCTGTGGGTAGAACTCAAGGTGAAATTGATACCGAGAATGACGACGATATTCTCGATAGAACAAAAGCTTACTCATGGGATGAAGCACAAGCAATACTCAGCTATGTTGAATTAAATTGTTCACACTGGCATAACTTTCTTAAGTTCAAATTTCTAACAGGATGCCGGACAGGTGAAGCGATCGCACTCACATGGTGTGACATTGAGTGGGATAACGAACGTGTTCTCATACGAAGAACTTACGATAGAGTTACCAAAAAGTTCTATCCACTAAAAAATGACAAAACTTATAAGGGTAAAGAATCCCGCAAGTTCCCGATGCCGAGAGATGGTGAATTCTGGAAATTCCTAAAATCTATTCCTCAAGGGCAACCTAATGAAATTGTTTTTAAGTCCAAGGCGGGTAAAACAATTGATAGAATTAGCTTTTGCAATGCGTGGAAAGGCAGGGAGGGGCAGAACAAGGGTATCATTCCTCCATTAATTGAACAAGGCAAGTTAACAAAGTATTTATCACCTTACAACACACGACATAGTTTCATTACTCATGCTATTTTCGACCTGGGAATAGATGAGAAAATTGTATCTACATGGTGTGGGCATAAGCTGGAAATCTCCAATAAACACTATCAAGATGTTGCTGTATTTGCCGCAAGAGTAAATCCACATTTACCGATTATGGGTAGTCAGAATTCACAGCAACAAACTGAACTTGACCTACTGAAAGAGCAACTCAGAAAACAACAAGAATTGATTGATACGCTTCTCAAGGACAAATAGTCACAAAAAAAGGAGGTGAGAGTACATAACATACCCTTACCTCCCAAGTAACACTTTTACCTAACACTTTTACTAACACTAAAAGTGTTACTTTACAGTAACACTCCTACGGCAAGGGTATCCCACTATGCCGATGTTGGAAATGCAGCACTAGGTACAACGCTTACATCTCTAGCAGTACCCAGAGTAAACCTGAATTCATCTATGTAACCATTTAGATTAGTTCCTGGTGCTGGTGAGGAATTCTCGCCAATTTTGATACGTCCTGATGATGCCCAATCCCCAGAAGCAAATTCTCCTAACTTTGTACCATTAAGCCAAAGTTGGGTTGTAGTACCAATCTTTTTGACGGCGATATAGTACCAAGTATTCATAGTCAATGCTGCTAATGTAGAAATTGCATCCACAGTGTTGAAATACAGGGTGAGATTGCCACCGTTTAAGTAAAGTGCAGGGAAAGCACCATTGCCCCCATCAGGACGCATATCAAACAACAAGACTGTACTGTTAATGTTGACAAAGAATTCGATAGTACAATCTTGTGAACCAACATTGAAACTACTCGATACACAGTTCAGTGAACTGCTACCATCAAAGTAAAGTGAGTTATTGAATTTAGCCCTAGTGCTAGAATTTTTCACCCCATTATTAGGGTTGCTGATGCTAACTGAATATGTGTTTTTACCGCTATTCGTTATCACGCTCGACCCGTCAGTTTCGTCACCATGAAGTAATAAGACCACATTGGAAGAATAAGAGTCTGTACCACCACCGCTACCACCGCTACTCCCACTTGTGCCGCTACTTGATAAACCTGCTAATAAATCTGCTTTTGTTATGCGATAGGGAATGTTGGTAGTCGCATCAATCATGAACACAAAATCACCATCAATTGCAGTAGTTCTTGTTTCTACTGGCAATATCAACCCTGAGCTATTTACTGCTTTTACAAGTGGCATATTTTTATCCTTCTATTAGGTTATCAGCGTCAACAGTTTCAGTGTATTGGATGATGGCACCAATCACCACTTTTACGGTGTTACTGACACTATCAGCTTCTACAATTTGTCCGTGGTTTACTTTCCCTTGAGAATCAAAAAACTTCACTTTTTGTCCTATCCTTACAAGTATTTCTTCACTATCATCAATGCTGTATTGTGGCTGGTTTATAGAGTACATTACGTTTTTTCCCTGTTATATCTACTAAGTTGATTGGTGGAACAGATGTGCCTACATTCAAGTAAGCGTGAGTGAACGTCACTATACCCACTTTGTTGTTTGTTGGCAATACTTCCTCTACTCCTAATATCTCCACTTCTTGTGTACCTTGTGGTTCAACAAAGCTACTTCCCTTGCGAAGGTATTTTATATTGAACTTATGCTTTGTAAGACCTATTACAGCTTCTACTACACGTTCCGCTGTACCAACGTTATCTACATCAAGCTTGAATTGGAACCCGTTTACAAAGTCACCGTAGGTGAAAGTATTCACGCCTTTATTGATGGTAAAGGGTGTAGCAGCAAACTTTTCATAAATGAGTTCAGCAAGCTGTTTGGCATACTTATCAGTGGCAAAATCAGCAACAGTTTTATCCATCAATCTGAAGCTTATTTGCATCGATAAAGGTGGCGTAACCTTCTTTGTTTCCTTATCGGTGTGTTGCTTCTTGTAGAATTTCAGTACTACCTCTGGACGGTACCTACGCTCTGGTATTTCTGCTGCAAGCTGACCATAGACAATACCAACATCCCTACCCTTGAACTGCCTTTCTGTTGCGATAGTTTGTATGATATTCCCTTTCAATATCTCCTCTTGCCCTGCAAGCACAATCTTGTTATTAGGTACTGATTTGTCGTAAGTTATTTCTACATATTTCTCACTTCCTAGTACTGGTACTTGTTGATTAGCAATTGCTTGACTTGCGATATAACTATCAACACTATTGGCTACTACATACCCTGCTTCTATAAAAGATTGTCCAGCTTGCAGTAATGTTTGATGTATGAATGTTGATAGTTCACTTCCCTTACCGAAAACATTATCAATCGCCTCATCAATAGCAATAGCGAATGACCAGGGCTTGCTACCTTCTTTACCCCATGCCGTTACAGCATTCGCAACTTTATCGCCAAAAAAAGTCTTGATATATTGTGACGGGATAGCTTTGATGATTTTGCGTACAGTCTTATAAGTGTTGGTGAATAGTATCTGACTGCCAAGTACCAACGCTTGCTGAAACAAAAGACCTAAGTTTGTAAGGAAACCTTCCGCAAATCTCTCTGTTACTTTTGTGAGTACTTGTGCCCCCAAAGCTTCATTGAATACGAATATCGTTGCACCAGGGATGAAACCACCAGCAATATACCCAAGAGTTTGCCCAACTGTTATCCCCAATTGCCCAGCAAGTGCATGGAATTGTCCTTTAATACTTTCATCAAGTTGTGCATCAGTGGCATTCCAGTTGAAGTTCCAAAGGAATTGGGAATCGACAACAAATAGTGTCCAAAGCCCATTGATACTGAAGTTGATAAATTCGCCAACCTTGCTTACGAGGAATCCACCAAGGGCACTAAAGCCACCGAAGATTGACTCAATAATACTACCTCCCGACTTAGTGCCTGTGGTGGTAATTTCATATCCTTCAATCACCCGTGCTGCTACTTTACTTCTGGCAACCTTACTGAATAATTCCTCTGCAATGAAAACTAATGGATTTGCCATGAGATATACCCCTGTGTAAAAAGTGTTAGTCTGAGGTAACACTTTTAGTAACACTAAATATGTTACTTGAGGGTGTTACTTGTAGCGAACATACCCCTATAGCCTGTTGAGTAGGTTTGCAATGTTTGTGACTACCTTGAGATTGTCGTTTTGCTTTTGTTGCTGTGGTGTTACTTGTGCTGGTGGTGTTTCATTGGGGTCAATAATACCTATTTGACGCACAAGTGGAGCATCAAGGGGATTGTCACCCCAAGGGTCGGCAACATCAGTTACACCAGGTGTTGCTACAAATCCCTGTTGTACTTCACTTAGGAATTGCTGGAATGTTTCCTCTTTCACCGCATTGCTCACATTCGCAGTTGCCTGTGGTGAGGTAATGAGGTTTTTTTGCAGTGCTGCTGTGACATCTTTTGCGGTTGTACCCAAGTTCCGCCAGTTTTGTGCATTCCACCTTTCTGCCATCGTCGTAAGTTTTTTTATCTCATCTTGTAGGTCAACTTTGTCATTGTTGATGTAACTCACGATATCAACATTAGATGGTTTTAATGTTTCAGAAATGCTGTTTGCGTTGGGCGTGAAAGTACAGGGGATGGTGCGTTTTGTTTGGTCGAGTTTGTACCCCAAGTACTCGGCGTTCGCTTGTGCAATATCGTAAGTTTGAGTTGCAAGATTTTTTATCATTCCCGCTTCAGTCAAAGCGCTTATACCTGCCACAAGCCCGGCATGACTGTCACGTTTTGTTGCTATCAGTAGTCCTAATATTTCTGCAAGTGTTTCAGCAATGTTAGGTAGTTCAAGTTTAGTGTCTTTGCTGTCTTTGTTGGTTGGGTCGGCTTTGATGGTAAGTGGTATAGGGTACTCACCACTTATGGCATCCATCTGCTTTACGTGCCAGAAAATCATCTCAGCAAGTGATTCAAGTGTCTTAGTGGTTTTGTCAGTAGTATCAGCAATGTTTGTTGGCACAGTAGCAGGTAGGTTGCCAATACGTTTCAACACAAGTTTCAGAAGGTCGTCACTACACATACATTCGCAGGGTTTTGGTTTAGGTGGTTTCGGTGGGTCGGGTGGGTCAACGTAGTTCGTGCTGTCACAAACAAACAACAACTGGAACACATTGGTTTCCCTGTTGACGTTGGGTAATGTGTCATAATTGAAAACATTGATATTACTGGTCAAGGCGTTGTAATCTGCTGCATTTGTAAGCTTTAAAGTAATACCAGGGTCGGGAATATTGCCAGCGTTCGGCTTATCATTCGATAGTATTTGTGGATATATTTGGTGGGTGCTTGTGTTGTAATAAATCCTGTATTCAATGGTTTGTTGAAAGTGAAAATTATCACCACTTACTTGTCCACCTCTAAGAATGTAAGCGCTGCGTTGTGTGGCGGGATTTAAGTCACCTCTCTGGATGTACGCAAAGTTGAAATCCTCTACATATTTACCCGTCACATCAATAGTAAAGTCAGCACGAACATCAGGTAAGTTCGGGAAAAAAGTATTGTCAGAAGTGGGAAACAATGACTTAGTTGGTTTGACCGTAAAAGTAGAGTGGTATGATTTATCGCCATTGATAACCAGCGATTCAATGAGAGCTTTGCACAATACTTGCACACCTCTGGCACACCTAGCTGGTTGTTTGGGATTGGGGTCGCCATGAGTGGGAGAAGTAGGAATTACTGGCGGTGGGTTGGAAGTATTGCAAGCAGGATTACGTATGGTAACGCTAGCACCATTAACACTTATCACTAAGTTGCATGGGTCAACATATAACTGGATAGGTGAAAATTGCGCTATTTGTTGCAATGCTTTGTCTGTTATGAACTTTCGTGCATCATCGGCACGTTTAGCATTTTCCTCTATCGCGTGAATAGCGTTACTCGTATTACGGCTAAGGCTATTGAAAGGGTCAGGGAAATACCCCATACTATGCGTACTCCCTAATGTTGATAGAGGTGCTACCACTTGCTACCACTGCATAGTAAGCGCCTGTGTAGATTGGTGGTGGTGCTTCGTAGTAATCCCCAGGTGATAGCGCTACCGTGTATGACGATGTGCTTACCGTATTGACGGTATCAACAAAAACTGTACTCGTACTACTGTTGAAGAAAGTAATGTTTTTGCGGTTACTATTACCTGCAACAAGTTGGCTTGCCGTGGTAGTGATGATATTGCTGATGATGTTTGGTACTGCGGGTACTTCTTCCACTGTGATAGTTGTAGTTAAGTCAGCACTTATTGTCACCGTGTCACTACCACCAGCACCAGTTTGTAGTAGTCCAAAGCCTGCATTTCGTATCTGGAAAGCAAGCATATCCTCATTACCTAGAACTTGATTGTCGATGGTAAATGACTTGTATGGGTAAGGATGAGGATTGGTAAGGCTATTACTGGTAATGCGTTGGTATGTACCACCACTGCCTACCCTTACAAGCCCGTCAAGTTGTATACGTTGACCACTCCACTCCAGATTGATAGCTGTCAGTAGTTGTTGAGAGTCACTTTCAGTAAGGTCAAACACAGGAAATTCTACTTGTGGTAATGAGTAGATGTACGCTATTGCCTGTATGTTGTTCAGGATAAGGTTTCCATCGATTACCCTGTAGCCTGATAGTGAAAACGGTGTGTAGGTGAACAATGGCGTGATACTTGCCCCACTGTCGGCATTCAATGTTACTGCTACCTTGCGCGTTTTGCTGAAAGTTTGAAGCATATTTTTGCCTTACCAGAAGAAACGAGATTTAAATACCTTAAGGCAGTTAAAACTATTTTGTCAAATCATGGTAAAAAACTTTTTTAGAGGCATTGACAGCCCTTATAGAAGGCGCTAGAGTGACGTTCACATTCACTCATGGAGTATTTCTCATGGCTGCTACCGCCGACTTGACTTTATCTGAAGTTGCCGCAAAAGTGACAGTATCGGCTGTTGCTACATACGTTAGTGCAATGTCAGCACTACCTACTGGTGTATCGTTGTCTGAATTTCTTGCTATTTTCTTGCAAGCTGCTTCTGTTGCACAAGTTGCTAAGAATGCTGCGAACTCTGCTGCTAGTACTGCTGGTAATGCTTTAAATGCTTACCCACTGCCTACAACTGGTACTGTTCAAACCGACACTACCAATAACATCCAGTTCTACACTTCCACATACAGCGTCAACGTTGTGTCTGACACAAGTCCTTCTACCTCTGTTGCTGCATACGTATAATCAATAATCGGTAGGGTGAAACATCCCTACTATAGGAGTAAATAATGGCTGATAAGGACTTATCAAGAGACAGTTTCCCGCTACTACGACTTACTGGGGAAATTGTAAATGGGAAAGCAGGCGTCAAGCATATCGGGTACTTTTCTTGCAGAGCTAGTGTTACGCGTTATCTGGCAATGGAAGAATTAATCACACAGATTGGCGACCCATTAATCTCATTACGCCGCGCCGCATCCAAGCGCACCGACACATTAGTAGATGGAACACAGCTAACAACTAGCGCTATTGACAAACAACAAGGTGGTAGTACTACTCAGATCGAGTCAGAAGCTTCTCAGGTGTTGCAGTCACAAGGTAGCAAAGGCAGTAAAACTGTCAAGTTGAAGGCTACAAAGCTTATCAAGGATGACGTTCCTGGCAAGTATCATCAAGTATCATTCAGATTCCCAGGCTGGGCTACTAATCTGATAATCTCTAACGCACTTGGGCTAATACTGCCATCGGGGACAATTGCACAACCTATTAAAGATGGTAAAGTGTTCCCTTACTTTGTCAGCCCTGGAGGCAAGCGATACCCGATTGCTACTAAGCTTGGGGCTGATGCTGCTGCCGTAGCGGCGGTAGCTACTGATGCTACCAAGTTAAAAACACTAATCTCTGAAAGTGGCATTACGGGCGTTGAGTCTGAACCTGGACAAGTCTAGTAGTGAGTAATTGATATGTATAGCAATAGCAATGATTGGGTAAAAAGCATCGACACAACTCGTAGGGCTACCCTTGATGCGAACGGTAAAATCACCAATCCCATCGGTAGCATAGAACCTGATGTACAGTTTACCCACAACACTATTGGCATCTATACAGAAAGTGATAGCGCACCCTTGCACTGGTTTAAGGCAGGCACACTACTTCAAGGCTTCCCGGTTCCCTTTGGTAGTGCTGGCTTTGCAGAGGGTGAAGAGTTCAGGGTGATACTAAGGCGGTACATGGTTTACAGATTCACAAAATTTCCCAACATTGGGGAAACAAAGTATCTGATATCATTTACACCGCAGTGGTACATCCAAGATATTCACCTACAAGTTTGGCAGTACATCGGCACGAATGACGGCGCAACACTCGACAGTTTGGCAGCCCTTTCTCAGCAAGAAATAGCACAAACAGTCAAGTTACAATCATCCGTCAACAAAGTTCAGACATCCATTAACAAGCTCATAAAACTGAAAAATGGCTAACGGACAGAACACTCGCACAGTCATATCCCTGATACTGGAACTTATCGGAGTAGCAGCACCCGCCCTCGCTCAAAGTGGTGTAATCTCACCACAAGCAAGCAACATTGCAAGTGGCATCTCAGGACTAATCTTGCAAGAACTGCAAGCACTGCAACAGCAACAACAACCACATCAAGTCATTGAGGAACAAGAGCATGGCAATTAGACCTGGATACAATCAATTCCCCACCCAACGTGTACCGTTCATCAATGCTGGCATAAATTCCAGCAACCAGTTACTCAAGAAACTATCACAACCTCAGCCTGTTGATGAACCACAACCATCAATCTTGCCAGTAGAGCCTACCCCTAGTGCTGGGAGTAACACTCCAGAGTAACAGTTTTAGTAACACTTTTTGTGTTACTTGAAAGTAACACCGTACAGAATACCCCTACCATTACCAAATTGGTTCTTGTGGGGGATTTTTTATGTCAAACACCAGGGTACAACAGGAGAACAAAGTAATGGACAAGGGAACAATGGGACTTATCATATCGATAGTAATGCCAGTGCTGATTTTGCAGGCGAAAGAGATGGTAGACGCTCACAAGCACCGCCGTGACCTTGCCCTACAACAAGCGCGTAGGGACGAGGTAATCACATCATCCATCGACCAATTGAAAAGCACCACCGACAAAAGTCAGGCAGTGCTACAAAATCTCTCAAATGATATCCACGAGGTCAGAGAAAGGCTTATACGGGTTGAAACGCGTATCAATCCTTAGAAGCGTTTTTAGGTGGTCTGCCACGCTTTTTGGAGGCAACAGATGGCACGATTGAGGTACTTTCCTCGGTCGTGCTTTCTGTTAGTGGTATCACTATTGTTTCACTCTTCACAGGATACTCATCAAGCGCCATAGGCTCGCTATCGCCACAGTCTTCTTTTACATCAGGGTCGTGGACATCCATACTTATTTCACGTTCTTCGGTATCTTCTTCATCATCAGCTACTTGCACAACTTCCGTTTCTTGTGGTGCTGTTGCCACAGATATTTCAGCAAGCAAAGTCTTTTCCCAATCATCAGCACTCTTGTGAGGAAATTGTGCTGCAAGATGTTCAGCTTGTTGGCGTATTTTTGTAAGCTGTGAACGCTCCTCTAGAGTGTTGCAATAGGCGAGTAACTTGGTAAAAAACAGTTGCAATATACTTTCATCAACTTTGCCATTTTCCATCCATCCCATCGTCAGGATAAGGCGTTGGTAGTAGTAGTCGTACACGAATTCCTCATCGTAATGTACATCGATTTTCGTGAGTGCCTTGTGGTCGTAGAAACTTTTCACCATCCCCTTGGGTGACAACATCTCAAGTCGTGGCTTGAAATTTGCCTTGCCGGGGTCGAACTTCCCCGTAGAGCTCACAAAATCTTTCCAGTGGCGCTTACCCAAATACTTGTAACCCGATACATCAATGTTCTCAGTCTTCTTGGGTGTCATAGTGTTACTCCTCTCGTTTTGCTAGTGTTAGTCCGTAAAATTCTCTCAAGTATACCTATTGATGTCACTGGATGACAATGGAATCGTTCTCTCACGCTGTTGTAGCAACCGAATGCGCCAACGTGTTCACTCACCAGTATTATCGTTCTACTGAACATTGGGGCATTGACGACAACGTTGGTCATCTTGGTGATAAAGTTCTTGTCTTGGAAACCTTTGTATTCTACAAATATCCGCGATAATTCCAGATATTCTGTACCATTAACGCTGTTGACTATTGCCGCAAGTTGACGACTCGCAATTGGACTATCCTTATTTGCCGATATACCAAAATCAATCTCCCACTCTGTACCATCGACACTGAGGACAGGATGTACCTCGATTTCAAAGTCATCCCCACATAAACATTCTTCCAACAAGATAAAAGTCTTAAATTCACTTGTGCTATCGAATTTTGTCTGATGACGGTCAATGCGTTCATAAGTCGTCAATCCAGTGCTGATGTTGTGGTATACCCGTTTCACACCACTGTACTTTTGCTGTGTGTACCCCATATACCCTTTCCTGTAGAGTGTTAGTACAAGGTAACACTAAAAGTGTTACTAAAAGTGTTACCTCAGAGTGTTACTGTGGGCACTAGGGTATAGGGGTATCCTTTACAAATCCCATCACCGTGCCAATGCGCTGATAGTTGTACCCAAAGTTTGCCATCAACATGATTATGTCGTTGAACTGGTTTTGTGACACATCATACCCGGTCTGAGACTTTAGATACTCTTTTAGGGTGTCTTGTGGAATACTGTTACTGTTGATGTTCTTGGGTGCGAACGGGTTATTGGCAATCTCTGGTAATACTTCCTTGATGTACTTCTGAAGCACGATACTCATGGCACTACCAATACTGCTGCCACCACTACGCTTCAGATACTCGAAGTGTCTTGCAAAGTGCGCTATGCCTTCTTCGATATCCTTGAATATCCCACAGTACACACCTACTGCAATGGGTACTTGGCATATCACCCAGCGTTTTGCGGGTATGGGTACATTGTTGGGATTGAGACGTGCGAGAGTACCAAGTGCTTTGCCATAAGTTGCCTTGATAGTACTCATGTTCTCTTCACCCCATATACGTTGGAATATGCGCTCTTGCGCTTCCCAATCATAGATAATGCGTGTTGCTTTTGCCTTGCCTTCCTTGAAACGTAGTTGGATAGTACGGCGTTCTATTTCGCTGAATTCGCGCTGTGCTTCACTACTGAGGTCAAATATACTGTTGATGATTTTGTAGCTGTAAGTTTTGAATTCGTCCTTGTGAGAGTCGTTACTCAGTCCACTGATACGGCTTATTGCGCTTTCCTCATTGTTGGCAAGGATAATGTTGTAGAAATTGCCAGCACGATTCATAAATACGCTGGGATTGAAGTTATCGAATACTGCCAACCCTACTTCACCCGTGCCAAAATTAGCATCTAATTTATCTCTCATGTGTGCCCCGGTTGTATCACTAAGGAACTCTACAGCGTGTTCCCGTGGGTAGTGTTGAGCGATGCTCTTGCTGAGTTCAGTTTTGCCACTACCATTGTTGCCAAGGAAATATGGGATGGGTAGGCACTGCTTTTTGTTGAGTACGGCACGGCAATTCAACAACATAAAACACACTGCAAGGGGATATTGATGCTCTTTATCTGGCATATCCACAAAGGTAGGAAGGTAGACATCCTTTAGCCATGTGCCGTACTCTTTCGCAATGTTGCCAGTGTTCTCATTAAAACCGAACTCTTTCACACCACAAGGGAAACTGAAATCATCACCAAGGTCGTACTTGGGAAATAAGCGTTTACGGTTCTCACTGCTGGTAGACTTACCTTCTGTTGGTAGTTCTTTGCTGGCAGGTAATACGCTTATTTGTCGTGCGTAACTTTCAAGCTCAAGTTTCACGTCATCGGCAATATCCTTGTCGCGCTCTACTTTGTCCATGATGCTTGCGACTTGCTCCGCTTGCGCTGTGCCCTTGAACAGTGTTGCTTTCAATTGTGCTTTATAATCTTTGTTGCTCATGTGCTTTAAGATGTGAGTTGTCTGTGAGCGGGGAAGATGCCATTGCTTCCCCTTTTCTTGTTAGATGTCAAACATCTACCCCAAAATACTTGATGACTTCCTGAGCATCAAAGAGAACAGAGTCACCATCTTCTTTGTAGAACTCAAACCTTATGCTACGAGTGGTTGATATGCGAATACTGTTAAAAAGCAATGTTGCAGTAATACCCAATCTGCCATCTACGTTCGCAATGTATTGCTTACCAGAAATAAAATTCAAGTCATGCAGCATTTTTCAATTCCTCACAAATATAACCAGTGAAGTGTATCAAGGCGGCAAGGCTAGTGGGGAAACCATCAGAGCATGAGTAGAGTAGGTGAGAGTGATAATCCGAGTAATGCCAGTGCCAGTGCCCTGTACTCATGTCACGCTCTATTACCAGTCCTTCTATCTGTTCCTCTGCCATCAAAGCTATTCGTATGTTGTCGTTATGGGTGGTAATCATGCCGTTTTCCTTGTGTGTATGCTGTCTTCGTGAGATGGGATTAAGTAGCACTTGAGTGTGTGGATTATCCCTATGTGAAGTTTGAGGGTGGGAATATACAGTGACGATTCCATTGGCGGCGTCAGCTTCATTAAGGGAGTTGCAAACTTGGTATAGGGCATTCGTCCCAAGTAATTGCGTATCCAATAATAGGTTTCAAAAGGGTTGGTGATATTGCCACTCCAGCCCCACCGCTCCAACATCCAAATACAGAAAGCTAAATCGTCATCATGTGTTGTGTTCATACCCTTGTGTGGAAAGTGTTACCGTGGACTAACATAAAAAGTGTTACTGAGAGTGTTACTTTAAACTAACACTCTCGTGGAAAGGGTGTCTATTGACCCATTACCTGTAGAATCAATTCACTTAAGCCCGCATATTCTTTGCTTGCTTTGATGCTAGAAAAAGCATCCTTAAGAGACACAATACTTGCATCAGCTTGAGCCATCTGTGAGATGTAGAACTTCTCACGCGCTTCTAAGACTGCTTTGGGGTCAACACTTCCGCCGCTACCCCAATTACCCTTACTAGCTTTCTTTTCTTCTTTTTTGGGCAATGTCACAGTAATAGCGTCGTAGCTTGGCAATGTTCCCGTGAACGGAAAGCACTCTACTTTGTGCCCTGTTACCTTACCAGTAATCGACTTCAATGGCGTACTTGGTAGCATTGCCTCTGTAAGTGCTGGTTGTGTCATCAGTCCAGAATGTTGTACAAGTATTGCTGCTTTGTACTCAGGAGTGCCTTCTTCAGGGTCGGCATTTTCGTTACCCAAGCAGAATGCCCAATAGGTTGCCAGTGCTTCTTCTAGTGCATCAATAGCATCTTTCTCACCTGCTTCAGGGTTACACCGCACCACAATTTCACGTGTTTCGTTGGTGAGGATGATGCTCAACTCTGATGCAACCTTTACAAAGGTTTTGAGAGTAGGGATATCGTTGACGTTGATTGCCGCCAAACAGCCATCTTTCTGCCATTGGAGTGCCTGTGCTTCGCCTGCTGCCTTGTCAAAGCTACCCTTAGCACCGTTTTCACCCTGCTTCCAAAGCTTGAACTCAAATACACCACCTTTGCCATTACAAGCACCACTCGCCAATACTGCGATTAACCAATAGTTGTCGCCATCAATAACACCAGCAAAAGCACTTCCTTGCAGGGTAAATTCGTTGCCATTGAAATCATACTTGCCCTCGTCCCTACCCGTTTTATTGAATGTCAATGCAGCCCAAGTTTTGTCATCAGATATGAATGATGTCTTGCCAAAACCAATAAAAGCGTCAAAAGGTGCGTTAGCCATGAGAGTGTAGTCCTTTGTGTGTTAGTAAGTGTGTACGTTGTCATTATGTGGATGTCACACCATAACGGTTGTCATCATCATCAATTGATTATTTGGAACTCTACTATCCAGCCTAAATCGCTTGTGTTGTAGATGTGGTAATACTCCAAAGTAGAGTCTTTCATTGCTTTGTAATACCCTTGTGAATAATGCATAAAGAACAAGCTATTACGTCTCATCACGAGAGTTACTATGTCTATTACTTCCTGAGAGGTTATATCGCTACTCATATTTACGCCCTGAAGATTACCTGTGATTCCCACATAACTACTGTGCAACCAAACAATTGCTGGCAAAATACTGTTTGTATAGGTGACATACTAAATATTCTCAGTTGACCTATCTCTATGCACAAATCACCATGTCTTGATACTTTGATTCTCACTTTTTTGCTCCTATAGCTTGTGGTTCACATTCCCGCCGTCCATGTCCTTTATCGCAGTGCTTGTAGTTGGCAGTCATTGCCCAAAGCACTACCAATATTGCAATACTTATCCTCATAAATGAAACCTTTTTACATTGATAAGTTGTACGATTGGCTGCACTGTTGTGTTGTCACGATGCCAAGTTTTATTGCCCACCAAGCATCGCAATTGTGCCATCAATACCAGTTTTGAGTAGTAAAGTTTCTCTATTTGGAATGCCGCTAATACTGGTTGTCCTAGTTCACTTTGTAAATAGACTACCTCACCAATCTTGAATTGGTACTTTACAACATCCTGAGCAATGCTTATCCACTGAGTGCAAGGATTGATATCCATTACTATCCACTTACCACCTACCCTTTCAAGTATTGCGGTACTTGGGAAGTGAGATTGAATACCCTGGACGCAACTTTGTGATTCACGACAAATAACAATGCCTTCACTTACAAGTACTTCAGGAGTACTTTTGCCCATATCAATATCTACCCACTTCCACCCACTATTCAGTGATAAGTAGGCTTTAACACGAGTGAACTTGGTATTTTTTGATGGATACAACCAATCAACCTTACCGCCCTCATTTGACAGTGGATAAGCTTTGTACACACCTTGCACTTGAAATACTTCGAGCTTGCAGATATTGATGTAATGTGAACTACTGCGGTCGATGGTTACTGCAACTTCCTTGTGAACCGTAACACCACTATCGGTGTCCTTATCCCAGGTAACTTCTACTTCACGTACCTCATCATTGAGTTGCAGTTCTACGGTGTTTTCAGAGGGGAAGTCCAGTACTGTAATGTTGGTGAATTGTGGCAATGTTAGTGCGTCAGTTGTATCTACGATTTCAGCTTCCACAACTTCTTCAGGTATCGCATTGATAAGTCGTTCGTACTCAGCACGTACTGTGGAATAATCGGCTGATAATCTGCATTGGACGTGAATACCTGCTAATCGTTGACCTTTTAGGAAACCTACCATCTCTGCATATTGAACTACTGGTTGTGTGTCTGTTGTCATAGTTTTTATATGGATATTTAGTGTTTAGCTTGCTTGCGAATTTCAGTGATTAGAGATGCCGATGATTCACAATAAAAACCTTTGTTGGCTTTGTCTGCTATTAGCGCGTTCCCGTGGCTGTGAATATTCCAACCATAAGAAGCTCCTATACGGATAGCTCTTTTAATTTGTCTGTTCGTCATGGTGGTGAGTGGGAGTTTTGTGTGAGGAGCCGTTCGTGGTGGCATGAATATAAGGTAGTCCTCGTGTAATCCTTTTATCATCGTGGTGATTACTTATTGTTTAGAATTCAATAAAAAGTGATTTCCTAGTGATTACACCGTTGTATACTTTTAGCTAATGCGAATAATGTAAGGCAAGATGATGTTGTAGTTTTCATGGGTAGCATCATCGTGCCAAGGGAGAAACGATTCACTTTCACTATTAATCCAAAAATAATGGATGTATTCAAAAAAGCCGCAAAAGCAGAGCAAAGGTCAGCGTCAGAAATGATAGTCCACTTAATTGTTAAATACCTGAAAGAGCAAGGTATATATGACCCTGATTTAGAAGAATAACCTTATGACCTGGGTAAGTCGTAAAAATGCCCAACAAAAAAAATCGCCACCTAGTGATGACGATTAGCGTATATATAGTAATTTTTAATCTTGGTTAATACATCTTATCGGATGGTCGTCATTTATGTATGTTTTTAGATTCAGTTTGTAAACGGAACGGAAGAATTGACGCCCAAACATATCTTTCTCTATATTTCCAGTGTGTTCTAAGCGATAGGTTATTAACTCTCCTCTGCCACCCGGTGTTTTGTTGTCATAATTTGCTATATTTTGTGCCACTGTAGCGGCTTGCATCAAAGTACCTAAAAGACTAGCCATAGTAACACCTTTCGGTAAGTCAGGCATAGAAGATATGTAGTTACAAATAACAGAGTTATTGCACTGAGCTTTTATTTGGTCAATTGTTAGGTCAGGAGTATTTACCACAATGTTTGTCCCTCACATTAAAAAAGGCATCACGAGAGAAGTGACACCATAGCAAAGCGCTAATAATCAACATTTTATTCCTTGATTCCATAGAGATTCCACAGCAAAACCCGCACAGGAACCTCTCACAAATAGCACTTACAGACAGCCACACAGCTTTTGTAAGGGTACAAGTATATCGACCTCAACACGTCGTTAAAAGGCTGAACAACACACTATATATAGGACAAACAAATGCCTACTTTATCAGTTTTTAACTTTGAATCACACGATATACGCTTTGTAGGTACTGCTGATGAGCCTTGGTGGGTAGCTTCTGATATTTGTAAGGTACTGGATATTTTAAACAGTAGGGATGCACTGGCTAGGCTTGATGACGATGAGAAGGGTGTATGTATTGCCGACACCCTTGGTGGTAAACAGGAATTAGCAACTATTAACGAGTCAGGCTTATACTCTCTAGTTCTCACCAGTCGCAAAGCCCAAGCCAAGCGTTTCAAAAAGTGGCTCACCTCAGAAGTTATTCCAGCAATACGCAAAACAGGCACTTACTCAGCAATCGCTAATTCTGTACCCCAATTACCACCTACTACCTCACCCAAACTTACAGAACTTACCAACGAACAAGCCAGAATACGCAAGGTGATAGCAGAATTAAGGTCAACACTATCTACTGAAGAACACAAACTACAGGAAGTCTCACAAGCACTAATCACCGAGGCTAAGGCATTCAGAGATACAAATCCTGACCTCATGAAACAGGCTGTACTTTGCCAAGACATATTGATGAGGGCAAGCAAGGATAACCCCTTCGATAGAAGTGTTAGTTTCAGGTAACACTCTAGGTAACACTAAAAGTGTTAGGTAATAGTGTTAGTTCACAGACAAGGGTAGGGTAAGGCACAAGTTTCTCACCACGGTGAATATGTACAAAAGCCTACAAGCTTTATGTAGAGCGTACTTTGTTGTGGTGAGCAAAAACATGGGTAACATTGATGCAATTTATGAGTGTTACCCATTGCCAAAATGAGTGTTACTAAGTTAGTGTTGGTACATTGAATAAAACAATTACACAAGGACACATCAATATGGTTAAGGTCACAGTCAAGGAAACCACAGAGTTAGCGCTAGAGCTAGGTTACACACTAAAGAAAGTCAGATTAGGATACACACTAATAGATGGTGATTCAAAACCACAATACAGCTATCGTCATCTAGCAGATACATTCTCTAAGCTTGCAGAAATTGCATTAGACCGTCGTATAGCATCCATCAAACCAGTAGACATTGACGAGATGGCAGTAATTACGGATGAACAAAAATATGCTGAAATGGAAGCTTTTAGCGCACAAGTGGACAAAGAAGCTGAAGAAAAGTGGAATGAATACTGCGAAGAAGTGCGCTACGAAAACGAAGAAGGGGAGGCAATACAGTTGGAAGAAAAAGACTTACCAGAGGGTGCTACAGACTTCTTTCTACCAGAATGTGAATTCGCTAACACCTCTGTATGTGATGACCTCGAAGACGGCTGTAGTGTTGGCAGTGAGCATCCACAAGCCAAGGAAGTGTATAAGGTGTGGAGTGATTGGGAAGATTCTGTAGGTGAGATAACTTACGCTATTGCTAGCATTTGCCCTGCTTACACTTACTGCGACCATTGTGATAGTGAGCATGAGTTACCCATTGGTTTTAATGATTGTAGGGAAGTACAACAATCGCTCGATATCCCACTGGATGAACGCCAGCAAAGGATACTTGATGACCACTACGATTTACTAGGAAGGCTTGCAGATACCAATAAAGAGGATGGTGAACAAATGCTTAAAGACTTTGTTGCAGAGGGTGAAACGTGCGCTAGGTGTGGTGGTAGTGGTAAATTACGCCAAGAGAAATACTCCTGGAATAAGGGAGTGAAAACTATTCATCCTTGGCACTCTACTTGCGTTAATTGTCATGGTAAAGGCAAGGCATAGGTATGTTCACCACAAGTGTTACTCTACACTAACACTGTAAGTAACACTAAAACTGTTACCGTAAACTAACACTCCACACATAAGGGTATATAGGGTATGAAATTTACAACAGAAGAAACGACGACAAACAAAAGCGGCGGGAAACAAAGTAAAGTGCTTGCACGCATGGATTTAGTGCCAGCACTAGCAGTCTACTGTATCGGCACGATATTGAAGGCAGGTAGTGATAAGTATGGTGATAACAATTGGCGTCTGATACCAATACCAGAGCATATCAATCACGCCATAATTCACCTTTATGCTTACTTAGCTGGTGACACTTCAGAGCATCATCTAGGGAATGCAGCGTGTAGGTTACTGTTTGCCCTTGAACTGTCCTTGCAAGCACGAAGTAAATAGGGAGATTCAAAATATGACTTATCACAACAGAGGAAATAATCTACAGTGTCCAAAATGTCAGCATTGGGACTGTTGTAAGCTAAATGGGGTACACACAACGAAGGCAGGAAAGGTGCAACGCATATACTGCAAGCTTTGCCGTACCAACGTTGACCAATACATTGTCAAGCAGGGCAAGAAGCGCATAGAAGACGTTGTGAGGTGGGTATGATGGCAAGGAAGCCAAGGGAGACTGATTTACGGGTTGGTAAGCACATACATTACTGGGGTAAGAACTGGGTGATATGGGAAGTAAACACCACACACAATACTTTGCTTCTAGTGATTACAGGACAAAGACCGTATCGTTGGTATCAGCCTTACCCATCTGAGGGAATGTACGAAACTAGCCTATTGGTTAGTGCTGATGATGATTGTCTGTGGTGTTTTGACGAGATTAAGCGAGATATTTTTGGGAGGGAAATAAAATGATTGGCACAAAATTTATTTACTCGACTTATGTATGGATTGTTCGCAGTGTTCATTGTGGGGATAGTTCTTATTGGTGCGAAAACACACTTACTCACCAGAGGAGATGGTTTTATACGGAAGAAATAGAAGACCACCTTATAAAGCGTTGTCACGAAGTAAAACAGAAAACGATTAACACACTTTCTCGATGACTTACAATACATAAGTAAAACTCACACCTTACCGTAAAAAGTAGGGTGTTTCCTTATGTGTGGGTGAATGATAAGTAAAACTTGTAGGGGTATGATGTGTCCGTCTGTTTTTACTTATCATTTATTTGAGCATTGTTTGAACATAATTGCTGAGTGCTAAAAGTTACTTAAAATAGGCTATTTGTACATACAAGTAATCATTTGAGCATTGAATGAGCATTGTAAGCGTTAAAATAGCTGAAAGTACTACTTTGTGTAGGTTTTGTCTTGTTAGCCTACCTGTATGTTTTTTTTTGAATTCTACTTCGTCTCAATACTACTTTTTTCATGAGTGCAACACTTTATCAGCAAATTCAGCAGTTCTACGATGCTTCTTCTGGTCTGTGGGAGCAGATTTGGGGGGAACACATGCACCACGGCTACTACGGGGCTGATGGCAGCCAGAAAAAAGACCGTCGTCAAGCTCAAATTGATTTAATCGAAGAACTGCTCAAGTGGGCAGGGGTACAAACAGCAGAAAATATCCTCGATGTGGGTTGTGGCATTGGTGGCAGTTCTTTATACCTGGCTGAAAAGTTTCATGCTAAGGCTACAGGAATTACTTTGAGTCCTGTACAAGCTGCCAGAGCAACGGAACGTGCTGTGGAAGCGAATTTGAGTCTGACAACTCAGTTTCAGGTGGCCAATGCTCAAGCAATGCCTTTTGCTGATAATTCTTTTGATTTGGTTTGGTCGCTAGAAAGTGGCGAACACATGCCAGATAAAACTAAGTTTCTCCAGGAGTGCTATCGAGTGTTGAAACCTGGTGGCAAGTTAATTATGGTGACTTGGTGTCATCGACCGACTGATAAATTACCACTGACGGCAGATGAAGAAAAGCATTTGCAGGATATTTATCGGGTGTATTGTTTGCCTTATGTAATTTCTCTACCAGAATATGAAAACATAGCCCGTCAACTTCCATTAAACAATATTCGTACCGCCGATTGGTCAACCGCCGTTGCCCCCTTTTGGAATGTAGTCATTGATTCGGCGTTCACTCCCCAAGCGCTTTGGGGTTTACTCAATGCCGGTTGGACTACCATTCAAGGGGCGTTATCACTAGGGTTGATGCGTCGCGGTTATGAGCGCGGGTTAGTTCGGTTTGGCTTATTGTGTGGGAATAAGTAGTTTAAGCCCTGGCGGTTACAAACTGCGGCCAATACTGTTGGGTGAAGACAAAAGACGCGATGAATCGCCGTCTTTACAATCGTCAGTATTTCGTTTTGGCGGCGATTTAGGGAACTCCAAGAAATAAAATATCCAATATTGTGTGGTGGGCAAGATGCCCACCACACAATATTGGATATTTTTTTATTTGGAAGTCCCTAAGAGAAAATCAAGCTTTTTTAACCCGCCTGCGCGGGTTTTACCTGTGTCGTTATGGCTTCTAACCGCCGATTTAACTGGGAACTTTTTTCCCGCTAGCTGCTAAAAGTTCCAGAATGACTCCATTTGTCCAGCCGAAACCAACTTCGTTAGAACTATATCCAAAGGAAATATCGTCGGAAACGTTTGCAGAACAGCGCTCAACATCATATTTTTCAACTAGGGTATTGTGACGCTCAAATTCTTTAACTACCATAGCTAGGAATTTGTTGGCAATGCGATCGCCTTCTGTATGAAACCCATAACGGTGAAGTCCCTGGACGGCAATTAACGTTAATGGTGCCCAGCCAAAGGGGGCATCCCACTGGTTGCCGGTGACTTGAGTACTGGTCAAAATTCCGCCTGGGGCTTCAAACAAAGACAGATTTTCCATGACGCGCCTGGCTTGGGCTTGAGAAGCAATTCCCAGCCACAGGGGATAGAAGGTGGTAGCAAATTCGTAGCGGCGGCGTTTTCCACTCTGGAAGTGGTAGTCGAAATAGAGTCCTTGTTCTTCATTCCAGAGAAATTTATCGATCCGATCGCGGCGGATATCTGCACGATCGCGCCATTGTTTTTCCAGTTCTTCGTTCCCCAAAATAGCGTTAATTTGTGCCAAGTCTTGTTCTACCTGATATAGGAAACTGTTGAGGCACACAGGAGCGTAGTGGAGGATATCAGCACTGAAGGGGCCAAATCGGTTGGTGATATCAAAACCGGACTCGCGCATGGTGCGATCGCCCTTATAAAATAGACTGGTCAGTTGGTCATTTTCCCGGTTGTAGTAAAGATTGACATCATAATCTTCAACCTCAAAGGTTTGGTAATATTCCTTGACGCGATCGTAGTGGCTTTTTCCCTCCTCATCTCGCTCGGAGAACACAACTTCTGGCGCGGGGCCTTCCCCAAAGGCATAAAATCTGGATAAGCCGGTTGCAGGATTTAGGTGAGGCGGTACTACCCAGTAATAGTAAAATTGCTCTAACAACGGGATGGTTGCTTTCAACCACTCTTCATCTTTGGTGTGTTGGAATAACGCCAAAACCATCATACTGAGGACTGGAGGCTGCGATCGCGAGAGCATATAAGTCCGGTTGGCATTGAGGATAGTACCGTAATGCTTTACCTGGTACAATAATTGGTCTACCTGGCTTTGCGCTAGATCCCATTCTTCATCGTGCAAAAGTCCCAGTAATATAAAGTAGCTGTCCCAGCCATACATTTCGTTAAATCGACCACCTGGTACGACATAAGGGCCTGGTAGGTATAGTAAGCCATGCTCTTTAATCGCTTCCACTTCTGACGGCAAAGTGCGAATTTGTAGCTGTTGCATATCTTTGGGATATAGCGATCGCTCTAACACACGCTGAATGTTGGGATAATCTTCTAAGGGGGAAATGTAGACAATCCAGGGAGTGTCGGTTTTGTGGTCTAGTTTGGTATCTTTGGCAGATTGTAATAGGTGTTCGTGCGATCGCGTTAAGGTTTTCCACGTTTTTTTGATATGGAAGCGCACTTTGTTTATCTGCGTGGCGGTAAGTGTTGGGGGAGTGGTCATTATTTTTTTAAACGCAAAGGAACGCGAAGGGAACCGCAGAGGTACGCAGAGGTTTTTACTCGGCGCTGCTAACTAATAAAGCAACTGGGAAATGAGCGAGAGCCGATCCGATAGATAGGGTTTCTGTGGACTGTAAGGGTTCCTGAGTTATGACGTTTTTCCAGGTGTGGGGGGTTCCAGGGGGTAGTTGGAGGTGGGTATCTTGCCAAACTGACTCGCCCAAGGGGTTGTCTCCTGGTTGGATGAGGCTGGTTAAAAAGCGAGGTGCGATCGCGATCGCTGTTTGATTCCCCTCTCGCCGGGCGAAGGCGATAATATGATTGGCGTAGGTTCCTTGAAGTTCTAGTGGTAAATAGTCGCCATCCTGGAATAATGAGACAAAGTTTGTTCTCGCTTGGAGTAATTGAGCCGTTAAAAACAGTTTGATTCTGCCGTCGGTTTTGTGGTTTAGTAACTCCTGAATTAGTCCGAGAATGTCTGCTTTTGCTTGTTCGCGGATGGTGGTTAAGTAATTTCGTCGCTGTTCAAAATCCACGGGACGGCGATTGTCTGGATCGACTAGGCTTAGTTCCCAAAGTTCGGTTCCCTGGTAAAAGTCGGGTACGCCGGGGGCGGAAATCTTCAGGAGAGTTTGGGAAAGGGAATTAAATATCCCATAGTCGGCAATTCGCTGTTGAAAGGGACGAAAGGCTTCTAGAAATTCCCCGGAGATGGCAGGATCGAGTACTTTCTCAATAAAGGAAGCACAAGCTTCTTCATACTCGCTATCAGGTCGCAACCAGGCTGTATGCACTTTCGCTTCTCTAATTGCCTTTATTATATAGTCCTTCACCCGTTCCACGAAGGATGTATGCTCGTGTTCGGCAAAGGGAAACGCCCCTACCAGGGTTTGATAGAGAAAATACTCGTCGTTGCGATCGGGTATGGCGAATCCTTGGCGATGGCTACGATGTCCTCGATTAATAGCACTCCAAGTATTTACCTGCTGATCCCACTCATCGGGAATTTCTGAGAGGACATTCAATCTGGCCCGCACATCTTCGCCGCGTTTGGTGTCGTGGGTGGCGGTGGTGTTCATTGTGTGGGGCCAAGTTGCTTGGTGTTGTTTATTAAAACTGTGGAATTCAGCTACAGAAATCCCAAAATGACCGGGATTACCCCCGACTTCATTTAGCGATAGTAAGCGATTGTAAACATATAATGTGGTGTCTTCTACGCCTTTTGCCATGAGGGGGCCGCTGTATTGCTGCATTCGCAAGACAAAATATATCCACTGTTCGCGTTCTGTTTGAGTTAGAGAATTATCAAACTCTAGAAGCATTAACTTTTCAATAAAGGTTAACTCGTGCTGTAACAGAGGCGTTTGTTCTTTTGCTTGGTGAATTACTTTCTCAATGGTAGCGCGATCGCTATCTCCAATTCCATCGGGCGTAATGTAGGTACGGTAAATCGGGAATAGGGTCAAAACTTCTGCGATCGCTCTTTTGAGTCCATTCAACGTAAAATCATTACCATAGCGATATTTACTGGAAATGTTCTTTAATAAAAGAGCCAAATTGTCAATATCACCAGCTAAATTCTTTTCCAGTATTAGGTGCTTTTTATCCTTCACCACCGAGGCATAATCTACCCGTGAACCAATAAAGTTCTGGTAAACTTTATCAACCTGTGATTGATTTTCTGTTTGACAAAATACACCATTTACGTAATTTAAAAAGTCATATCCCGATGTACCTTCAATTCCCCAATTTTCCGGCAAATCTTCGGTGAGTTCCAAAATCTTCTCAACGGTGATATAAACATCACCCATTTTTTCCCGCAGCCTTTCAAGATACTGAATTGGGTTATAAAGTCCATCAATGTGGTCAATGCGTAAACCTGTAAATTTGCCCTCCTCAACCAGCTTTTGAATTAAGCTGTGGGTATTATTAAAAACTCGCACTTCTTCAACTTTCACCGAAATCAATTCGTTGACAGTAAAGAAACGGCGGTAGTTCATTTCCTCCGCGCCAACCTTCCAGAAGGCAAGACGGTAAAATTGATCCTTCAATAATTCATCTAGGAGATTAAAGCTTTCGGAATTACCAGGCTCTCCGTTGAAAGTTTCGATATTTTCATCAATAAACTCGCGGATAGCATCATTTGTGGTGTAGAGTTCCCAAACCAAGCCTTTGATAAATGCAATCTGGTCTTGTCGCTGTTTACCCGCCACCTCTGAAGGCACGTTTTTGAGAATATAGAGAATCCCCAATAGCTTAATAAAATCAGGGTGATTGCGTCCCAGTGTACGGGTGAGTTTCCCTAAATTATGAGTGATAAATTTTGTGTAAGATTCTAAGCGGAGTGGCAGTTTTAAGCTGTAATAGTTGACAGTTAAACCGTTTTCTTCATATTGCAGTTGGATGTGTCCGTTTTCCAGGGATGCACCATAGAAATCTCCCAGTAATGGCGCGAGAATTCGCTCTTGGCGATCGCCAAAGGGAGCATTCCAAGAAAGGTCGAAGTAGTCGGTATAGCTGGAATCTGGCCCGTGTTCCAATATATCCATTAAGTAAAGGTTTTCGCTGGTATAAGCCATGTGGTTAGGCACAATATCTTGTAACCAGCCCATACCAAGGGATTGAACTTCATTAACTAAGGCATCAAAGGATTCATTAGTTCCCAATTCTGGGTTAAGTTGAGTCGCATCGACTATATCGTAGCCGTGCGTACTCCCAGATCGGGCTTTAAAAATGGGAGAAGCGTATAAATCGGAAATACCTAAATCTGCTAAATAAGCTGCGATCGCTTTGGCGTTGTCAAAGCCGAACTGGGGTGTAAACTGAATTCGATAAGTGGCGGAAGGAATTCGCATATTTTTTTCGTAGGGAGTGGGAATGAGGCAATACGGTTTGGATAAGGTTTTTTGATGATACGCCCTAGACCGCAAAGACGCGATAAATCGCCGTCTTTACAATAAGGAACTTCCAAATAAAAAATATTCAATTAACTCTTGTGGGGTGGGCATCTTGCCCGCCCAGTCCATAAGGCGGGCAAGATGCCCACCCCACAATATTGGATAATTTATTTCTTGGATTTCCCTAATTAGTCCCTTGTAGAGACGGCGATTTATCGCGTCTCTTGCCTTAACCGAACCGTATTGAGAGATAAGGGAGATGAGGAGGTGGGAGTTTTGAGCATAAACGTTGAACCTTTGAACCTGAACGTTGAACCTTTGAGGGTGAACATTGAGCCTTTGAACCTGAACGTTGCACCTTTAAGCCTGGAAGTTGCACCTTTGAACCTGAACGTTGCACCTTTGAGGGTGAACATTGAGCCTTTGAACCTGGGAGTTGCACCTTTGAACCTGAACGTTGCACCTTTGAGGGTGAACATTGAGCCTTTGAACCTGGGAGTTGCACCTTTTAGCTTGGAAGTTGCACCTTTTAGCTTGAACGTTGCACCTTTGAACCTGAAACTTTAAGTTCTAACTTTCCCCCTCATCTCCTTTACTTATAAATTTTGAATTGTTAACTCTCTCATCCCCCTTCATACAGGACTAGACTAGTAGCTTTTACAGTCAGTTCTTGTCCCGCAGACAGATGTTCCGCAGCTTCAGAACCAGGGCCAGACCATGAGGTATCTGCTGAGTCTAATATTTTATGAACATCGTGTTGACTCGGCAAAGTCAGCGTCACTGGCGACGAATTGAAATTCATCGCAAATATTAGCTCACTTGATTCGCACCAACGCCGCACAATGACCAACTGTTTATCTTCATCGCTAGTAGCTTCGATGAAATTGCGGTCTTGATTGAGAAGTGCTGGATGCGTCTTCCGTAAATTAATTAACTGGCGATACCAATCCCACAGAACTTTGTGCTGTCCTTCATTGCGTAATTGCCAATTGAGTTTAGATTTTAGGAAAGTTTCTACCGATTCGGGATCTGGGGGATCTTCTGCATAGTGAAATGCTTCAAATTCTTCTTTGCGTCCGGCTCGAACCATTTGAATTAAATCAGGATCGGAGTGACTGACAAAGTAAATAAAGGGTGCAGTTTCGCCGTATTCTTCTCCCATGAATAATAGGGGTAAGTAGGGCGATAGTAACACAGCGCCAGCAGCTAACTTTAATCCTTCAAAAGAGATCCGCTGACTGAGGCGTTCTCCTTTCATTTGATTGCCGATTTGATCGTGATTCTGAATGCAGACTGTAAACTGTGATAGGGAGCGATCGCGGCAAGATACGCCATGAAATCGTTTGCGATCGGGCGAGTATTTCCAATCGTAGACAAAAGTATCATTGTAAGCTTTTGCTAAATCAGCAAACTGCCCAAAATCTTGATAATATCCTTGGCGATCGCCTGTCAAGAGTGTGTGCAGTGCATGGTGAAAATCATCAGCCCATTGAGCATCAATTCCATAGCCACCCAATTCTACTGGACGAATGATTTGCGGATTATTTAAATCACTTTCAGCAATTAAATGACGTTTCCATCTTTGCCCTTGTTGTGAAAAATGATGAATTGCTTCCCCCAATTCCCATAAAAAATGCTTGGCTCCCAAGTCGTAAATTGCTTGAATAGCATCCAGCCGCAATGCATCAATGTGGAACTCGCCCAACCAGTAAAGCGCATTTTGGATAAAATAATTTCGCACACCCTGACTATGGGCGTCATCAAAATTCAGCGCTTCACCCCACGGTGTTTTATAGGTTTTAGTAAAGTAGGGTGCGAACTGACTCATATAATTGCCTTCTGGGCCAAAGTGGTTATACACCACATCCAGCACAACGGCGATATTATTTTGGTGACAAGCATTTACCAGTTGCTTAAGTTCGGCTGGGCTACCGTAGGAATTTTGAACAGCAAAAGGATAAACGCCATCATAACCCCAGTTGCGATATGTCAGAGCAGCCTCAACATGAGTGTCTCCCGGAAATTGGGAGATAGGCATAATTTCAATCGCATTAATTCCCAGTTCTCTCAGTTCTGGTAAACGAGGAATGATAGCGGTGAAAGTTCCTTCAGGCGTGAATGTGCCAACATGAAGTTCATAAAAAATCATCGACTCCACAGGAATACCCGCCCATCCTTCATCAGTCCATTCAAAGTGATGATCGACAATTTGCGACGGCCCATGTACCCCTTCCGGTTGATACTGCGATGCGGGATCGGCAAAAGTATCTTGACCATTCAAGACATAACGATAAAGCGCACCCGGATACACATCGTTGACCTTCGTGTGCCAGTACCCTTCAGACTGAGGCTTGAGGGGAATTAACTGCGGTTCTGGCGTCAAAACTTGTACCGTAACGCCATCTAATAGCGGAGACCAAACTGTAAATTCACACTCTCCGTTCCCCAAGTAGTTAGCACCAATTCTCACGCAGTATCCTCCCGTCAGATTCTATGTTGTGGCGAATTGCGGCGCGATGGCGTACCCGCCTCGCAAATGTCATTGATTGCACAATGTTTACAAACACGCCAGATAGCATAATGGTTGGTCTAGCAGACTTTTCGCTAGCACCGGAAGATTGAATTTCTGAGCAAAGAACTCTGTCTAAAGACAAGTAAGCAAGCAGGATAATACGGTTCGGTTAAGGTTTTTTGATAAAAATTCTAGATCCCCAAAACCCAATAAATCGCCATATTCTTGTAGAGACGGCGATTCATCGCGTCTCTTGCCTTAACCTGTGGTTTATTTAGGGACTTCCAACAAATAAATTATCCAATCTTGTGGGGTGGACATCTTGTCCGCCCTTGGCTATGGGCGGACAAGATGTCCACCCCACAAGAAGTAATTGAGTATTTTTTTATTTGTCAGTCCTTTAACTTAAGTTGGCTTGCAGCTACCATCCACGCAATATGCCGATTCATAAGTGCTGGAACGCTTGCCAAATATCGTGTAGCGATTATCGCGGATTTGTTCGTAAAAGCGATCGCCTGTCCATTTCATCCCCGGTAATGCTCGATAAGCGTCTACAAATATACTTCCGACTGGCAATAACCACCCAATTTTTTCTATTGCATTACTACCTTGCCAACGTCTCTGAGGTTCATTACCATCAATTAAAATCACCCCTTGTTCGCAATCTTGGGCGGTAATTCCCCATCCTAAAAGTGTCTGCTCATCTTGCATGGGAACGTAGCGAAACAGCTTTCCCTTGTCTAAGTTTTCTAGCGATCGCACTAGAGTAACGCAGAGATTACAATTCCCGTTGTAGATTACGTAGTAGTTCATTAAAATAACGGTTCTTTAGCAATGACAAATTAGATGTGTCTAAACACAACTTTGGTATTCTAGCTTAGAAAATCGCTGGATTTAGATCCCCGACTTCTTAAAGAAGTCGGGGATCTGGACAGCAAAATTTTATTTATCAAATATGTATAATGTCGTCTAGCTTAAGTTGTAAATTTGGCAATATATCAGACGAAATACTATCTCCTAAGCGATATTGTTGTTGCTGGTACACACCATTAACTAACTGACAAACGGTGAATGTCGGTTGTTTAGGATTGCCAATAAATTGCAACCCACCCAAGCCACGAAAATCCACAATCCAATATTCTGGGATGTTAAGAAAGGCGTATTCTTCTACTTTTCTGGCATAATCGTCTTGCCAATTACTACTCACAAATTCAGCAACAAGTTTGATTGTATTGCCGTTACAAATAATCGGTTCTTTTTGCCAGAGTGGTTCTTTACTAAGTTCTGCTTTATCTAAAACAATTACATCAGGACGCAGTGCTGTGGCTTCAGCCGCAGGTGGTTTAATCAGACAAGTTTTGGGAACTAGCCAGTTGAAATTAGAATTAAAAATTTCGACATAGATTCTACCAGCAATACTACCTGCAACAGCTTCATGTAGACCTGTAGGTTCCATGTCTCTTAATTGCCCATCGATTAATTCATAACGTGTATTATCACCATATTGGGCGATAAATTCCTCGAAGGTAAGCTGCTCCATATTTAAATTGCATAACCTGGGCGATTATGTTGCCCACCCCACAATAGTTATGTTTAATTCAATATTGTAGCGAAGGCATTTGGTAGAGAAAGTTAAAATTTGAAGTTTCACCCTCAGAGGCTCAACTTTTAAGTTTTAATTCCTCCTGAATTCTGAATTCTGACTCCTAAATTCTGCTGTATCATTCCTTTGTAAGGATATTTGCTTGGTTTTTTCATTAATGAGAAAATATTCATGAAATACAAACTCTTGGGCAAAAGCGGGTTAAGAGTCTCAGAACTCTCCTTAGGAACTATGACCTTTGGTGAAGATTGGGGCTGGGGTGCATCTGTTGACGAAAGTCGTAAAATTTTTGATAGCTATGTAGAAGCAGGGGGAAATTTCATTGACACCGCCAACGGTTATACCGATGGTAGCAGTGAAAAAATTGTCGGTGAGTTGATTGCTAAAGAACGGGAACGCTTTGTAGTTGCGACAAAATATTCCTTTCCCTTGCGGATGAATGACAAAAAAGGCGACCCTAACGCCAGTGGAAACCATCGTAAAAATTTAATTCAGTCTTTAGAAGGTAGTCTGAAACGGCTGAATACCGATTACATTGATTTATTCTGGTTGCACGCTTGGGATTTCACAACGCCGATTGAAGAAGTCTTGCGATCACTTGATGATGTAGTCCGCCAAGGTAAAGTACTTTACATCGGTATTTCTGATACACCTGCTTGGATCGTTTCTCAAGCAAATACCATCGCCCATTACCAAGGATGGACACAATTTATCGCCTTGCAAATTGAGTATAGTTTAATTCAGCGAACACCAGAACGAGATTTATTACCACTGGCCAAAGCCTTTGATTTAGCAGTAACACCGTGGTCGCCTTTAGGTGCTGGTGTCTTGACAGGTAAGTATAATCAGCCCCCTCAAGCAGGTGGTGAACAGGGACGACTAGCAAATGGAGCTTTAGGAACTATTTCAGAACGAAATTTAGCGATCGCTCAAGTTGTCAGTGAAGTTGCAAGAGAAATTGGCCATACACCCTCACAGGTAGCATTAGCTTGGTTAAACGCTCAAAGTGGTGTGATTATTCCGATTATTGGGGCACGTAAATTAACGCAGTTTCAAGATAACTTAGCTTCCTTAGAAGTCCGTCTCTCCCCAGAACATTTGCAACGCTTAGATGAAGTGAGTAAAATTGAATTGGGTTTCCCCCATGACTTTTTGCAGAATGACTCGATTCGCGATCGGCTTTTTGGTGGCACATTTAACACCATAGAAAACCATCGCAGTTGACCTACTATTCATTAATAGTAACACATTCAGGCGTTAATATAATCTGTCGCCAGAGAGTTTCGCACAGCCACCCAAAATCAGTAAAGTTAGATATAAAAGGCATTAAGTTAGAACTATGACCGACAACACCATTTCATCACGTCTGTACCCTACCCGCATTGACATTCCCGCCGAAGCGCGAGTGCAAATCGTGGTACTCCTCAACCAAACCTTGGCAGCCACTTCGGATCTAAAAACCCAAGCCAAGCAAGCGCACTGGAATGTTAAAGGAACTGACTTCTATCAGCTACACCTATTATTTGATGAAATTGCTGGGGAATTGGAAGAGTTCATCGATCTAGTAGCTGAACGCATCACAGCTTTAGGCGGATACGCTTTTGGAACAGTTCGCGCCGCAGCTAGTAATTCGATCCTGCCAGAATACCCCTTAGATATTTTGGATGGCAAAGACCATGTGACAGCCTTGGCAGATCGCTTTGCATCCTATGGTAAACATCTCCGGGAAGCGATCGATAAAACTGATGAATTAGGCGACCTAGATACTGCCGACCTTTACACCGAAATTTCCCGCACCATTGACAAACGACTCTGGTTCTTAGAAGCTCATCTACAAATAGTAGAAATTAAGGCAGAGAATGGCAAAGCGGCTACTACTAAAACTCAAAAGACACCTGCTGCTGTAAAATAAGCACTTTTGAGAAACACTAGATTTAGTAGTAATCTGTCAATAAATAATTGATGGATAAATTGCTTGTAGAGACGGCGATTTCTCGCGTTTCTCTAACCATCAAAATGAATTTGACAGGCTAGCGGCGCGTCAAGCAAAAAAATTGTAGGTTGGGTGGAAGCTTTGCCTCCACCCAACCTGCGTCTAATCCACTATTTAAAGCTTGCCACGCCACTAGCTAGCAGCTAAGGGACTTCCAAAAAATATGCAATTAACTCTTGTGGGGTGGGCATCTTGCCCGCCCAGTCTGTATGGCAGGCGAGACGCCCACCCCACAATATTGGATAATTTATTTCTTGGAGTTCCCTAATCTTGTTGTTCAAGAATTGAAAATTGCAGTAATTTAGTTTTCAAAGAGTGTATCCCATTCAATTGAAAACTCTGTTAAATCTCACAGTATCTTTTTAGTAAGTACGCCACTTTTAAGTGCGTACTTTTCATTTTATATGTATATACTTTACTATTTAAATAGTTACAAATTAGGTCTAGTCAATCAGAACTCTCAATCTAAATTCTTCTAAAAACAATTAACAACGAGGTAAATTTATGTCTCAAAATACAATTACCCACTTAATTCACGATCGCAATGCTCGCGGTCACGCGAAAATGGGCTGGCTCGATAGTTATCACACATTTTCCTTCGGTAGTTTTTACGATCCCAACCGGATGGGATTTCGCTCTCTGCGCGTGATCAACGACGATCGCATCGCCCCTGGTGCTGGATTCCCTACCCACAGCCATCGTGACATGGAAATCCTCACTTATATCTTAGAAGGTGCTGTAGAGCATAAAGACAGCTTGGGTACTGGATCGGTGATTCGCCCTGGTGATGCCCAAATTATGAGCGCTGGAACTGGAATCAGCCACAGTGAATTTAATCCTTCACCAACTGAACCACTGCACTTACTACAAATCTGGATTCTCCCCGATCGAGAAGGAATAACGCCAAGATATGAACAAAAAGCTTTTCCTCTCGAAGAAAAGCTAGGTAAACTCCGCTTAATCGCTGCTAAAGATGGACGCGATGGTGCTGTGACAATTCACCAAGATGTTGATTTATACACATCTGTTTTAGAGTCAGGTGATGTTGTTAATTATCAAGTAAAACCTGGTCGCTACGCCTGGTTACAAATAGCGCGAGGCATAGTCAACTTAAATGGCGAAGAACTCAGAGCCGGCGATGGTGTACAAATCAACGGCGAAGAACAGCTAGAAATTAGCACCAACATCGGCGGCGAAATCTTGCTTTTCGATTTAGGCTAATATCTCCTTTCTCTGTAAAAGGCTCATCTAAATGAGCCTTTTACTCAGAATATTACGTTGACTAATTAAGTATGTTTGCGGGTTCTGTGAAGGCAAAGAAAATCCTGGAAATGCTAGCAGAACGTATCAGAGCGCTTGGTGTAGATCCAGATTTTTTAGTTTAGGATGTGCTTTTGGGTGAATTATGGCGATCGCAACCTACGACAACCAAGCCACAAGTCTAAAAAACTAGGGAACGAGCATCAAAGACTCGTCCACGAGTATCAAAGACTCTCACGTGAGTATCAAAGACTCGTCCAACCAACTGGCAACACAGATGAATTCATGAGCATCTTGATACGTTCGATTTTGGTGCAATAACTGTACAATCTCTGCCCCCAACTGGGGGCTATTTTTAGACAACATCATGAAAATTAGCAATTTGTTAATCTTTCTGCCACCGCACCTATGTGTCGCCACCATTGAGTCCCACCTGCCCAAATACGCGAAGGTAAATGTCCTAGAGGAGATGAACTTTGAAAAGAGAATTGCCATTGGGGAGGAGAACTAGCATTATATAAATGCCAACCAACGGCACTACAAAATCTGACATAATCACAGTCAAGACTTTCGTAGATTTGTTTCTGCACGCTAAAACCAAAATGCCCTTGACTGTATTTAATCCACAACTGGTCAATTATCTGTAAGTCTTCACAGGGTAGCTTGACAATATCACTCATGAATAGATAACTACCAGTTGGTTTAGAAATAGCTTGACACATCAATACCCAAGTTTCTTCATCTGCTAAGTGCCATTGTTTGGTAGCGAGTAAATCGCGCAGTCGATGATAGTCAACTCCGACCTCAGAATGCAGTTTATTAACTGACTGTTGTGGAACGATGTGGTAACAGGAATCTAATGCTTGCAAAACTTCCGTTGCTGATTTGTAACGTTGGGAAGTGGCATTTTGCAGCAGCTTGTCCAGAATTGTGCCGAGTTGTGGACTGATAGTATTCCCTGGTAATAGATAATCACGCCAGACCCAGCGATCGCAAGTCACATCAAACAAATCAAAAGGGGAAATATCAGTTAATAAATGAATGCAGGTGACACCTAAACTGTAAAGGTCACTGGCTGGTATTGCTTTTCCCCTAGTTTGTTCGGGAGCGATATATTCTGGACTACCTACAGTAGTTCCTGTTTGTAGTAAAGCTGTAGCGGTGAGATGTTTGGCAACACCAAAATCAATTAAGATTAATTTTCCCTGGACAGAACTACGAATAATATTTGCTGGTTTGATATCCCGGTGAATAATTTGCAAGTCATGAATAAATTGCAACACTGGCAATAATTCTTTGAGTATTTGCTGAATTTTTTGTTCGTTAAAGACTCCATTTTGTTGCAATTCTTCTTGAAGCGTCTTTCCTGGAATCCATTCTTCCACTAGATACAAACGATTTTCCTGTTCAAAATACCCCAGCAGTTTTGGGATTTGTGGATGTTGCAATTCATCAAGACGCACTGCTTCCTGACGAAATAATTTCATTGCTTGATAGCAGTTGCGACCAGATGAAGCAGGAAAATTAAATTGTTTGATGATGCATTTAGGTTGGGAGAGAAATTGCTCATCCACAGCTAAGAATGTTATGCCAAACCCACCATGCCCAACTTGTCGCCATAAATGATAACGGTGATTGAGCAGAAGTTGTTCGCCACATTTGAGACAAACTTTAGTTGTCTGGGGGTTGTGGCTATATAAACAGCCAATATTAGGACAGAGTTTCATAACTCGCTGTTTTCTTGGGATAGTCCATCATAATCTCTGTCTGAAAAAATACAGGTTAATTTCAGCGATCGCAATCTCCGACAACTAAGCCACAAGTCTAAAAAACTGCTGAACGAGTATCAAAGGCTCTCGCGCGAGTATTAAAGACTCGCTCACGAATATCAAAGACTCGCTCACGAATATCAAAGACTCGTCCACGAATATCAAAGACTCGCTCACGAATATCAAAGACTCGTCCACGAATATCAAAGACTCGCCGACGAGTATTAAAGACTCGTGGATGAGTATCAAAGACTTGTGGATGAGTCAGCTGAATGCAAAAGGGGTGATCGCTTACAGGAATTCTTCAAAATAAGCGACAGTTGCCAGCCTGTAAGACTAGATTAAATTCTGATTTTCTTAATTACGTAGCTTGCTTCCCGTAGGGTACTACGAATTACGAATTACGAATTAAATCTTGCACTCTCGCCACCACTTGCCCTAATCTCTCAGCATTAGGAGATTGGATACGCTGCAATATCTCCAAGGCTGGTTGCAAATAATCTAGTGCTTGATTGTAATTGCCCTGTTGTTCTGCTATATGCCCTAACCACCACAAAGTATTTGCCTTGCCTTGGACATTGCCGATTTGTTCTTCGATAGCGAGGGATTGTTGATAAAGGGCGATCGCTTCTTCTATTTCTCCCCTATCGGCTTTGAGTACGCCCAATTGGTGCAACGTCGCCGCCTTGCCTTGGACATCGCCGATTTGTTCAGTGATAGCGAGGGATTGTTGATAAAGGGCGATCGCTTCTTCTATTTCTCCGCTATTGGCTTTGAGATATCCCAAGTCGTGCAACGTCGCCGCCTTGCCTTGGACATCGCCGATTTGTTCAGTGATAGCGAGGGATTGTTGATAAAGGGCGATCGCTTCTTCTATTTCTCCGC
>NZ_JBALFY010000080.1:0-70955 GCF_036916655.1 Nostoc sp. | reverse complement strand
AATCAATATTTTGTTTCGGCTGTGTCGCCATTCAATGACTTCAGCCAAATATCCTTCTTGGATTTAAGCCGAAGTTTGATTTTCAAGTCAGAGGGGGGAGACCAGGAAGAGACTTATTCAATAATTCTCCCTTGTCGCCCTTGTCCTCCTTGTCTCCCATCTTCCTCATCCCCAATACATTTATTAAAAAACGGTCAATACGCAGAGAAATAAGGCTTCAGTCCACTCGACGACTGCGCCGTAGGTATCTCCAGTGTGTCCGCCTAGTTTGTGGTTGAACCATGCACCGGTTAAAGTGGCGATCGCACTTCCAGCAATTATCATCGCCAGTGCGAGAAATAGTTGCTGTTTATCTATCAGCCAAAGTAAACCACTCAAACTCAACAACAACAACAATCCTGGTAACAAATCTTTGTAAGAACGAATGGCTTGTTTGTGAAATGCACCTTTACCAGTTGCTTTTAGATAGGGATATCGGGCGGTCGCTAATTGCTGTCCCCAACGTCCCCAGCCACAAGCAGCCATTAGCAACAAGCAACGGTTTTCTGGCATATCTGTCAAGGCGGTTATTTTCAGTATCACCAAGGCGATCGCAGCCATTGCCCCAAAGGCTCCTGTGGCACTATCCGCCATCACCTCCAATCGCCGATCTGGATCGCCCACTGCCAAACCATCAGCAGTATCCATTGCCCCATCTAAGTGCAATCCTCCTGTGATGCCAATCCAAACACTTACTACCAAAGCACTACGAGTTAGCACGGGCATACCAATATAATCCATTCCCGTATCCACTAACCCTAAAAGTCCCCCAATGATCAACCCAACAAGCACTGCAAGACGTGCCACTCCCCGAAAGTCCAATCCGCTCAAATACGGCAGTGGAATAATTGTATAAAATATGATACTAGCTGCCAGCTTTAACAGCAGCTTTTTCCACCACTGTTGCTGTTTCGTCATCGGAATAACATTAATTTTTGGTAAACTGCTGGATAATAGTCTTGATTTCGGTACAACCGACATGACCAAACTTTAAAACTTTAGATAAGATTTACTTCTATCAAACATTCTCCTTGAAAATTTTGTTATGCTTGTCTAAGTGGTAAGTAAATAATCTTAGGTAGTTTTTATACAAAAAACGAATGATTTAGGAAGTGAAAATTCCATCAGGGAGCAAAATTTGTGTTTTGTATTCGTTAACTAAAAACTTCCTCCAAATTATTAGACGATTGCCCCATAAAATTGATATTTTTTTAAATGTAGGGAGTAAACAAGCTACTCAATTATGACAGTTTAGCTATGTTGTCGCTCTCCTTAGCTCAATCGCTATTTTCCTATGAGTCACCATCTACCCGACACCAGGATACCAGCTCCGTGCATTATTAACACGGGCATCATTGTGAATAAGCTCGACATCCGGCGATTGCTGGCAGATTTAGGTCGAGTCCACTACATCTACACCCAAGAAGATAAGGTACTGAGCGAGGGTGAAGGGGATGTGATGGAAGTTTTTGCCAATCCACAAAGGTCTACCTTAGTGGCTAACAATGCGTTATATCTGAATGTTTGTAGTTTTGATTACTTGGAACTCAAACAGTCACCGCAGCAAGAAACCTGCTTCGATTTGATGCAAGAAGGAGTGTGTCTGCGGTTAATTCCCCGATCGACCCCTTTACAAGAGCGACGAGAGCGAAGCTTCAATGTCAGCGCCATAGAAGCGATGATGGAACAAGTACTCTCTGCCAGGTGGGATGCAGAAATCGACGATGACTGTTCTGATTCTTTCTAAATAACAATTATTTTGAGTATATACTCGTAAAGTTGGTAACTAGGTTTGTAGTGAATGCTTAAGTCTTTACTAAAACTCAATTACCAATTTTTATAAGAAGAATTCAGAACTCAGGAGTCAGAATGGGCTAAACCTTAGCTATCCGCTAACAGTATGAGTTCTGTACGAGTGGGTAATAGCGCCGACGGCAAGCGAGTATTTTCGAGTCGCGTCTGAAAATATTGGTTAAAAGCGAGTGGAATAGTGGGCGAAAAAAATTAAAATATTCTCACCTGAAAACTCTATCCCTATTATGGGTAGAGTATTCTGTATTCTGACTCCTGTTTTATCTTTGTCCATAATTTAGCCAAATAACATTAATTTTGCCCTAATACCATTTGGTTTTATGGCTGCTAGTTATGGATTTCTGAAACTCTTGATCAATTAGCGTTTCACAATCCAAAATCTAAAATCTAAAATCCAAAATGGCATGAGTGCGAATTTTTCTTTTCAATGTCTTGCTTGCTGTAGCCAAACCAAAGCTAGAGCCGGAGTATTTTTCACCCCTCATGGTCTTGTCGAAACCCCCAGATTTATGCCAGTGGGAACGCTGGCAAATGTCAAAACTATTACCCCAGCCCAGCTACGAGATACTGGGGCACAAATGATCCTATCCAATACTTATCATCTTCACCTACAACCAGGGGAAGCGATCGTGGCTGGAGGTGGTGGGTTGCACAAATTTATGGGATGGAATGGCCCAATGCTCACAGATTCGGGTGGGTTTCAGGTCTTCAGCCTCAGCGAGATGCGAAAAATTACTGAAGAAGGTGTAACTTTTCGCTCACCCCATGATGGACGAATTATTAACTTGACACCAGAACGCTCCATTGAGATTCAAAATACTTTAGGGGCGGATGTGATTATGGCCTTTGATGAGTGTCCACCCTACCCAGCGACTCGCGAAGAAGTGGAAACCGCTACTGAACGCACTTATCGCTGGTTAGAACGCTGCATAACGGCTCATCAAAACAGTGAGCAGGCTTTGTTTGGAATTGTGCAAGGGGGCGTGTATTTGGATTTGCGTTGCCGTGCGGCGGAAGCTTTGGCTAAGTTGGATTTGCCCGGATACGCCATTGGTGGGGTCAGTGTGGGAGAACCACCGGAAATGATGGCTGAGATTGTGAAAGTGACAGCACCGCTTTTACCTCCCGATAAGCCGCGTTACTTAATGGGTGTGGGTACTTATCGGGAAATGGCGATCGCGATCGCATCTGGTGTAGATTTATTTGATTGCGTAATTCCCACCCGGTGGGCGAGACATGGAACGGCTATAGTGCAAGGCGGACGCTGGAATTTGAAAAATGCTAAGTTTCGTGAAGATTTTACGCCTTTAGATGAAACTTGTCACTGCTACACCTGTCAAAATTTTAGCCGTGCTTACATATCTCATTTAGTGCGATCGCAGGAAATTTTGGCTTATACCTTGTTGAGCATTCACAATATTACTGAGCTAATTCGCTTTACGCAAAAAATTAGAGAAGCAATATTAAGCGATCGCTTTGTGGCAGAATTTGGTCACTGGCTCAACTCATCTGAATCAGCACCAGATGAGGGGGAAATTACAAATGACTATTGACCAATGATCGATACTCAAACCATGTTAAGATACTTCTCAATTATGAAAGCTGTGTTGGATAGTTGGATTTAAACAAACATGGAAGCAGCACTTTTATTAGCAAAACTGCCTGAAGCTTACCAAATCTTCGATCCTTTGGTAGACGTTCTCCCAGTCATCCCCGTATTCTTCTTGTTGCTTGCTTTCGTTTGGCAAGCAGCCGTAGGATTTAGGTAAGTTAATCTATTTTTTAATTTATAGGACAGGTACTCTACCTGTCCTATTTTTTGTGATGCCATCTTTGAGAAAGTTAATATTTATTAATATCTTGTAATAAATTAATATAATAAATATGATCTTAATCAAGCCATGTCAATATGAAGCCTTGAAAGCCAAGCTTACAGTCAAGGAGGAGTCAGTTATGGGTAATATCAAATTCGTTAAAGAGAATAAAGAAGTAGTAGCCGCGGATGGTGCTAATCTCCGGCTCAAGGCGATCCAAAATGGCATTGATATATATACATTGATTGGCAAAATGACCAATTGCGGTGGTAATGGTCAATGTGGTACTTGTGTTGTGGAGATAGTCGAAGGACTAGCAAATCTTTCCCCCCGCACAGACGTAGAAAACCGGAAATTCAAGAAAAAGCCGGACAATTACCGCCTTGCCTGTCAAACTTTAGTGAATGGCTCAGTCAGCGTAGTCACGAAGCCTTAAGTTATTTTGTATCCAGTCAGTAGTCAAAATACTTACCAAAATTGAGTAAACTCAATTGAAATTTTGCTAGCGCAGCGTTAGTAAGTCCGCGAGCGTCATTTTGAATTTTGAATTGGTATAATTCGGTCATCGATAATGGTATCCTAAAGTTGTTGACTGGAAATTTAAGAGAGGCTTTCTTGCTATGCAAGTTAATGACCTGGGGTTCATAGCGAGCATTTTGTTCGTACTAGTCCCTGCTGTGTTTTTACTAATTCTGTACATCCAAACTGCTAGCCGCGAAGGTGGAAAAGATAGTTAAGAGTTTGTGTATAAAATAAATAACCCCTGCACCAATAGTGTAGGGGTTTTTATTTATCAACTTAATGCTGCTAGCACATGCTGAGGTAGTAAAGACAAGACAAATCTTATTTTTTTACTATCCTAGTCCAACACTTCTTATACTCAGCACTATTTCCCCTAAGCGATTGTCCGCGCTAATAATACCGGACAAGTGGCATTGACTCGAACATAGTCAGACAAAGAAGATCCGATGAGTCTGTCTATATCAACAAAACTCTTAGCGATCGATGGACGACGATCTGGAGAACCGAGCAATAATAAGTCTATATTCAACTCTTCTGCCAATCGACAAATTTCTTCACCGGGTTTGCCACTGCTGATATAAGAACGAGATTGAATACCTTGTTTTTCAGCTTCCGCAACTGCGGCTGCTAAAACTGGATTTTTATCTGAGTTAACTTTAGTTATTTCCGATTTTTTACCGCCTAAATCTGTACTAATATTTGCCAAAATTAACTCACCGCCTGGAATATCTCGCAGTAAAAACAATGCTAATTTTAAGCAGTTTTTTGCTGAATCAGAGTTGTCTATTGCCACCATGATGCGCTTAATTCTTTTAACATAAATGTCATCTTTGACCAGCAACATTGGGCGAGAAGATAGCTGGAAAACATACTGACTGACTGAGTTTGATAAAATCGATTGCAGGCGCTTCAGTCCACGTGAACCCATAATAATCAAGTCAGCATCGATTTCATCAGCTACTTGGCAAACCACATCTTTAGGATCGCCTTCCCGTAAAATGGAAGAAACCTGGCTAGGATCTAAGTTCAAAGTTTGAATAGCATTCGCCAGAATTTTACCACCATTTTCCCATTTACTTGTCATAGTAGCAGCAGTACTTTGTGCCTGAACAACATGCAAAATTGTGACTTTTGCAGATTGAATTGAAGGAATTTCTTTCAGGGTTTTGAGCATTTCTTCTGCGTGTCCCAATCCCGATACAGCCAGCAAAATTCTTCTGATCATATTACGTATTTTTTGTGAAGTTTACTTTTTTCGCTGTTAGTACTTGGCTTTGGTCGGATTTTCACCACCTTGCTCGATAACCTAGTTAGTAAGTTGGCATAAATAAACTTTGTCTTTTAGTATTTAATACTCCAACAAATGGTAAGTATAATAAACTAAACAAATGTTTAAGTTTATTTGCACATAGATACTTAAACTTTCAACTAGATTTCAAGTATTAAGCATACTCTCAATTTAGTCGGATCAACTTAATAAATTATGATGTTAGTTATTATTTTTAATCTATGTTTACTTTTTTTAATTAGAACTCAGTTAAGTATTGCAAAGAAATGCCAAAATAAATCTTTAGTAAAATTAATTCAGTGTACGATATAACAGGCGATCGCTACTGCCTCAAATAGCGTAATTACTCTAAAATTTCCCGTATTCTCAGCCTTTTTTAAGGCTATTATCGTTTTAGTAACTCAGATATAATTGCTATATCCGAACACCAGAGAAATGCTGACACAATAGCATCCGAATCTGATTTCATCCTATATTGAAACCCCCCAAATATAATCTGAGGGGTTTGTTTGATTAGTGAGATTTGCTTAATTAATTTAGATGCGCTCCTGGTTGTCCATTTTGGACTACAAAGGAAGCTAAGGTTTTGACAGAGGCATTTAAGTCAACGATGCTTGAGACAACGCGGTAGTCAGTTTGCCAGCGTTTTGGAGTCAGGTTGCAACGGACGTATCCCCGGTAAGCACCGTTAAAGAACTTAGTATGAGGATTATTAGGTAGAGCAGCTTGAGATGGCGCGATAAATGCAGTGGGAAAGTCAGAGGTAATTGAAGTTCCGACAAACTCAGTGCCTACAGTTGGTGAGCTTGGGTTATTGAAGTCAAGCTTCAGGTCGTGTACCCAACTAGAATGAATATCTCCACTAATCACCACAGGATTAGAAGGTTGGCGCTGGTTGAGAAAACTCAGGAGCCGATTACGTGCAGCTACGTAGCCGTCCCACTGATCCATATTGAAGATACCTGGCCCTGAACTGCTATTAAAATTGTACTGGGCAAACATCACCTGTTGAGCAATCACATTCCAGCGCGATCGCGACTGGTCTAACCCTTTTCGTAGCCACTGCTCTTGTTTTGAGCCGGTCATGGTAGCATTTGTATCAAAAGCTCCGGGGCATTGAGGCTTCAGTCCATCATCACAAGGTTGATTAGTGCGATATTGCCTCGTATCTAGTACATTGAACTCAGCTAAATTACCAAAAGTCAAGCGCCGATAAAGCAGCGCGTCTGGGCCTTTGGGCAATGCAGACCGACGTAGGGGCATGTGTTCATAGTAAGCCTGGTAGGCATTGGCTCGTCGTTTCCTAAAAGCCTCTTGGGTTTGATTGTCTTCGGGGCTTAAGTTAGCGTAGTTATTATCAACTTCGTGATCATCCCAAGTGACAATCCAGGGAAAAGCCGCATGAGTCGCTTGGAGACTCTGGTCTGTTCTGTACAGAGCGTAACGATTACGGTAGTCGGAAAGAGTGATGATTTCTAGACTATTATGCTGGCGTGGCCCACCGGGCAGTGGCCCGTATTCGTAGATATAGTCACCCAGATGAACTACAAGGTCGAGATTTTCCTCAGCCAAATGCCGATAAGCCGTATAGTAGCCATTCTGCCAGTCTTGACAGGAGACAAAAGCAAAGTTTAGTTGTTGGGTATAACTATAAGATGCCGGTGCTGTGCGAGTCCGTCCAATGGGGCTAACTTCGCTACCCACTTTGAATTGATACCAGTACCATCGATTCGGGTCTAGCCCACAGACATCAACATGGACTGAGTGGGCTAACTCTGGTGTCGCCAGTGCTGTTCCTCGCCGCACTACTCGTCTCATATTTTCATCAAGGGCGACTTGCCACTGCACTGGGACATTTACCAATGGCATTCCACCTCCAGAAAGTGGATTTGGAGCTAGTCGTGTCCAGATAACAACAGCATCCGGCAAAGGATCGCCAGAGGCAACCCCAAGACTAAACGGATAGCCAGAAAACCTTAGGGTAGCCAATACTGGATGCAATTGGCTAGCTACTGTTAACCCCGTTAAGAATCCTGCACCCAACAAAAAATTCCGCCTTCCGCACCGATTTGCTAGCAGGCGTGTACCATCCATAAGTTCCATATTCACCCCTTCCCAGATGTAAATACAGTTGGCAAATTTTAGGAGGGTCAGTTGCGAAAAGCACAAAAAAGGCTTGATTTAACTTGTCTCCTAATTGCTGCTCAACCAAATACAAGGAACCTACCAACCCAGGATCAAGTAGAAATTAAGATTTTGTTAAATTTAAAACCTCACAACCCCAAAGAGCTAAAGCTACGCTTTATTTTCCTGAGAGTTTATCTACAGTCTATACACAAGTCCTAAAATATTTGCCTGGTGAAATACAAGCCTTTGTAGACAAGGTTTTGGATTGAGCAATCTAATTATTGATAGTATCAGCTTATTGATTACTCATAATGGAAGTTCAAAGATTTAAAAAATATTACGAATTACGTTAGCGAGTATTCGTACTTCTACAGAGAAGTAAATTACGCGCACCGGATCGTAGAGAGCGTAATTACGAATTATTTAAAATCTGCCATTTCCCTGAACAATATGCTTAACGGTAGTCAAAGTTTCCAGGCTAATAAATCCCCGCCGATGACCTTTTTGATTAGACATACCGAGAAATACAGAATCTCCCCGCGAGGGGTTGCGGGAAAAACGCGGGGAAGTATTGATGTAGGTAGAAGCACTGTTAACTCCCAAAGCAAACTGCCGACTTTCCTGGTAAGATTCAGTAACAATGGAGTCGGCATGACCACTGCTATGTTCATTAATCCAGGCGATCGCAGTCTCTAAGTTATCCACCAGTTTAAAAGCTACTGTCCTCGTTAAATAAGGGTTTCCCCATTCGCCCTCTTTCACCAGTTGTAACTGGGGAAAGCCTTGTACTAGTTCGGCATCACCTTTAATTTCAAAGCCTTTTTCTATCAAGCTGTTCCACAAAACTGCTAAGGATGATGGCAAGGCTTGACGATGAACTAGTACCTTTTCAATGGCATTGACTTGATCGGGTTCACTTTGATGGCTATCAAGAATCATCCAGCGCACCATTTCTAAGCTGCTATTGGGCGACCAGTAGAGATAACAGTTACCCATTGCTGACTTTAAAACTGGGCAAGTTGACTGTCGTACTACCTGCTGCACCAAGCTAGAACGTCCGTAGGGAATCACCAAATTCACGTACTCATCTTGGGTGACTAAATCCCGAATTGAAGCACCATGTTCGGCTGTGATCAGTTCTACACAACCTGATGGGAGTCCGACTTCGGCGATCGCATTTTGCAGTGCCTCAGCGATGGCGGCGTTAGAATGACTAGCTTCAGTACTACCTTTGAGAATTATACTATTGCCAGTTTTAATACAAAAACCCGCTGCGATCGCTCCTAAGTCGGGAAAAGCTTCATAAATAAATCCAATCACTCCCAAGGGCATTAACTGGGTGTAACTCTGGGAATCTCCCAGTTGATAATCAGCAGTTCTGACGCGTCGCAGCGGATCTGATAATTCCCCCAACCGTTGTAAAATGTCTACTGTCATCTCCAGCCTTGTGGGAGTCAGCTTTAGCCAGTCCAATATCAACTCTGGCACTGCCATTTCCCGACTAGCTTCTAAATCCAAAGTATTGGCTTCGAGAATATCGTCAAATGAGCGCTCAAGCGCCTGTGCCATCGCCAATACTGCACGACTCCGGTCTGCCCCCTTTGTGATCCCCAACTTTAGGGAAGCTTGATAGGCTCGTTGGGCACTAGTAATCGGTTCGGGGTGATCGTCCAAAACTTCAACAGTCATTGAGTTAACGTCTGTAGGTAAGCCAGACCATTAGTGCTGGTAAGATAGCTAATAGAACCGCCACCATTGCCCAAGCAATAATGCTGGAACCATTTGCCAATCGCAGTGCTAATGGTAGCCATATAATCACTAGCACGAAAATAATGCCGAGCGCTATAGGCAGATAGCTTTCTCCTAAGCGGGGATGGACAACATGCCAACTATTTCCCATCCACCGCCAAGCCCGTTTGTAGGGATAGGTGGTAGAAAGCTGTTCTAGGACATGACCATTATCTTCTACAACAAAGATTTGCTGACAGCGATCGCAACCAAATGCTTCTGTCAACGTAATCGGAATTAACTGACCCCGACGACGACAGGGACAGGGGTATTCAGCATTGAAATCGATTTTTTCGGGTTTTTGAGATTGCACAAGCGTTCTAATAACTTGAGCGTGTTTTACACAAACTGCGGGAATATAGTAACTTGGTAAATGCCTAATAAGGCTTCTCTCTTGATATACATAGACCGGTTTGCAAACATCGCCATGAGCGCAAACAGTAAATGCTTCTAAATCTAAGTATCGTAATTATCATATAACTACGGAGTCATCTGTTTGTAGTTTTCCCCGTAGCTAGCAATCTTGTTTAAAAACTTCCTTCTCTTCATCTGTCGCTTTCAAGGTAATGTGGTTGCGTTTTTGGGCATTTCTTATGTATGCTGACACACCTGGAACAATTTTAAGCTTATGATGGCGACCACTCCAAAAACAAATCCTTTGGGAAGGCTACGCTCATAAACAATAGACAACAACAAACCCTACAAAACGAATTGATAACACCTGTAAAGATTGTAGCCAAGCTAATGCCTATCTAGATTAGTCTAAAGCTGGGTTTTATATTTCTTAGCAAGTGGTAATACCAATTTGAACAATGATTGACACAGACGGAATGCTCAGAGTAGTTACTAGTAGTAAAACTCAACTGATTTGCACTGAGCAGTTTGAAGTCTCACTGTGACATCTTAGCAACGAAGTAGCGCTCACACCGAAGTCCAAAATCCAAGCGAGAATTGAGAAACACTTCAATGCACCCTGAAAACACTAAACCTCCTGGAGTTTTTGACTCTAAGAGGTTTAGTTGCAAGCGGGTAACGCGATTCGAACGCGCGACATTCACCTTGGCAAGGTGACGCTCTACCACTGAGCTATACCCGCAATCTATTGCCAAATATCAATATCTCAGATTTTTTTCTAATTGTCAACCCCTTAATTTGGTCATTGGTCATTGGTCATCAGTCATTGGTCATTGGTCATTGGTCATTGGTGAACAACAAAGGACAAAGGACAAATGACTAATGACTCATTTAGCCCAGTTCTTCTGACTCTACTACCGTTAAATTGCCGACACTGGCACTTTGAAAAGAAGCTGGCAAAGACTGGCTATTTCGAGAATATGGCTCTTCTAGGTTAGAACGCAGTTGCCGCATAAGGCTGGCCATTTCTAGGGCGTTCAGGGCGTAATCCCAACCATGATTACCTTTGATGCCTGCCCGTTCTAAGGCTTGCTGCATAGTATCTACAGTCAAAATGCCAAAAATTACTGGTACTCCGGTTTGAAAGCTAGCGGCGGCAATGCCTTTAGAAACTTCGGCGGATACGTAATCAAAATGGGGTGTTTGCCCTCGAATGACTGCACCTAGACAAATTACAGCATCATAACGATGAGAAAGTGCTAGTTGGCGGGCTACTAAAGGTACCTCAAAACTTCCCGGAACCCAAACATAGTCTACCTGATTACCTTGGGGGTTAGGATCTACGCCGTGGCGTTTCAAGCAATCTTGACATCCCTCTAGCAGCTTTCCGGTAACAAGGTCATTGAATCGACCAATCACCACTGCAAACCGCAAAGGCTCCGTTTGGGTAAAAGTTCCCTCGAAAACTGCCATGACTGCCTCTTAATCAACTATACTTCTGGCCACTATACATTTCTTATTTAAATGTAGAGGAGCAAAAAAGCACGGTCAGAAAAAAGGAAATCGGAAAAAATTTCTCCTTTTTTCCTTTGGTCTTTGACCTGGGCTTTTCTGCTCCTCTAGTTCTTATATTATGTACCCACGCCAGAGCGAAGCCGTCGCCTACACGACAAAAAAGTTTAACAAACCAACTAAAAACACCAAACCAATCCAGACGCCAGAGCCAACCCAGAGTAGTTTTTTAGATTCACCCCAATTTTGAGGAGTGGCGTAAGCAACTGGAACGCCCACAACTAGGACAAAGGACAATAGGACTAGACCTATCAAGGCAAATTGGAATATTATGGTCATTTTTGCTTCTCCCAATACAGCGAAATACTAAGGATAGAATATCCTAAAGGGCGACACTGACACTTTCTTATTATTTTTAAGCTAGCAGAAATTGCAACATTTTAGTCATTTGTCCTTTTGTCTAAGTACTAATGACTAATGGCTAATTGAAGTATGGATTTAATTCTTTGCCACACAACAGCAGATTTTGACGCACTAGGAGCTGCGGTAGGGTTAACACGCTTATTACCAGGAAGCAAGATTGTGTTGACTGGCGGTTCTCACCCTCCAGTACGGGATTTTTTAGCATTGCATCGGGATGAATATCGGCTGATTGAATGGCGTTCGGTGAATTCCGAAAAAATCCGTTCTTTGACTGTGGTGGATACACAACAGCGCGATCGCTTGGGTAAGCTTGCTGAGTGGTTAGATTTACCCAATTTAAAAGAGATTATAGTTTATGACCATCACTTAGGACAAGAATCAGATATTCCCGCGACGCGATCGCATATTTTTTCAGTTGGAGCCACCACAACTTTAATTGTGGAGCAATTGCAACAACAGCATATTTCTCTCACTCCTGCTGAAGCAACAGTGATGGCTTTGGGTATCCATGTTGACACTGGCTCCTTGACCTTTGACCAGTCCACACCACGGGATGCTTTAGCTTTGGCTTGGTTGATGCAACAAGGTGCTAGTTTATCGGTAATTTCTACCTACCGTGACCCTGGATTGTCTTTGCAGTTGCAGCAGCTATTAACTGAGGCGCTGGAAAATTTAGAATATCTTTTTCTACGCGGATATACGCTTGCTTGGGTAACTTTAAGAACTAAAAATTTTGTGCCTGGATTGTCGAGTCTGGCATCGGAACTCGTAGAAATAACCGAAATTGATGCCCTACTGTTGGCTAATGAGTATTCTTTAAGTGAAGAGGATTCACGCTTAACTGTAATTGGGCGATCGCAAATTCCCAAAACGAATCTTAACCGATTATTCCAACTCTTGGGCGGCGGCGGTCATTCACAAGCCGCATCACTAAATCTAAGAGGAGTTGATTCACAAGTAATATTAAAACAACTCGTTGACGGGATAAAAGCGCAAATTCCCCATCCCCCCACTGCTAGGGATTTGATGTCTTCTCCTGTCCGCACAATTCTGCCTGAAACCACAATTGCCGAAGCCCAGCGCATTTTGTTGCGCTATGGACACTCTGGTTTATCTGTAGTCGATACTCAAGGGCAACTAGTAGGTATTATTTCGCGCCGAGATATTGATATCGCCTTGCACCACGGATTTAGTCATGCCCCAGTCAAGGGCTATATGACAAGAAATCTTAAAACAATTACACCAGATACGACATTGCCACAAATTGAGTCGCTGATGGTGACTTATGATATCGGGCGCTTACCAGTATTGGAAAATGAGCAGTTAGTTGGTCTTGTCACTCGTACTGATGTCTTGCGGGAATTACATCAAGAAAGGGATGAAAACGGAGAAGGGGGAGAGGAGGAGAGGCAGAAAAGTAATATTAATCTCCCGCAATTGCAAAATAAACTTGCTCCTCAGTTATGGCAATTACTCACCATAGCATCGCAAGAGGCAGAGAAACGGGGTTGGCATCTTTATCTAGTCGGGGGTGCGGTGCGGGATTTGCTATTAGCGGAAGCAGCATCGGACACCTTGATGATTAAAGATATTGACCTGGTAGTTGATGGCTTTCACAAATCAGCAGATGTCGGCGCTGGTGTGGAATTAGCAAAGGCACTCCAAGAACTTTACCCTACAGCTCGCTTAGAAATCCACGGCGCTTTTCAAACTGCGGCTTTGTTGTGGCACAAAGACCCAGAATTCGATTCGCTATGGGTAGATATTGCCACCGCTAGGACAGAATTTTATCCTTATCCAGCTGCGAATCCAGAAGTTGAGGCGAGTTCTATTCGTCAAGATTTGTATCGCCGCGATTTTACCATCAACGCCCTCGCTTTGCGGCTTACTACTCCCCGTGCTGGTGAATTACTCGATTTCTTTGGCGGATTACTCGATTTGCAAGCTAAACAAATTCGAGTTTTACACGCCAACAGCTTTATAGAAGACCCCACCCGCATTTATCGTGGTGTACGCTTTGCAGTGCGCTTCCGATTTGAGATAGAACCGCAAACTGAAGAGTTTATCCGCTATGCCATCAACAGTGGTGTTTACGATCGCACTGCTCAAGAGAATAGCAGAACTCCAGCCCTGCAAACTCGACTGAAAACAGAATTAAAACACATTCTAGAAGCCCCCTACTGGAAATCAGCTTTGCAGTTACTCGATAACTTAGGGGCATTGCAATGCATCCATCCTACGTTAAAGCTACATGTGGAAGTCCTACGACAATTACGTTTACTAGAACGCTGTTTGCGGCGATTTGATGCTGAACAAACTCTCATTCATTGGGAAATGCGCTTAGAAACGTTAATCGCCCATCTAACACCACAATATCGGGTCAAAGTTGCAAAGAATCTGCAACTGCAAGAAGATGGCATTAAACGCTTGCAAAACTTGGCTTCTGCCCAAACTGATATGATGGAATCTTTGCCTAAATGTCAAAGTCCCAGTCAAATAGTGCAGTTGTTGCGACAGTACGATTTACCAATGCTGATTTTAATCGCTTTGCAAAGTCCGCGATCGCTTAGACACCAGATTTGGGAATATTTAACTGTTTGGGCTAATGTGCAGCCACTACTGAGTGGCAATGATTTAAAGAAACTTGGTTACAAACCAGGGCCTCAATATCGCCACATATTAGATGATATGCTTGCTGCTACCTTGGATGGAATAATTAAAGATAAGACTGAAGCTGAGGAATTTTTAGCGCAACACTATCCTAAATGAAATAACTCTGGTCTAAATTGTATCTAGATCGATATTTAACTCCCGCAGTTTTGCTGCTAAACGTTCAGCCTTTTGTTCAGCTTGTTCAGCTTTTTGTTCGGCTTGTTCTACCTTTTGTTCGGCTTGTTCTGCCGTTTCTTCCGGTGTTGGTACTAGTTGCCCATCTCGTGTAAAAAACCGCAATAAACCTTCATAAACTCCTAAATATAAGCCTAGCTGATGACTCCACAAATATCCTTGTTCACTTGCTTGTAGAGGTTGATATTCTCCATCTACTAAATGAAATCCCGCAAATTCTTGTGTGTAAGGGTCGAACCAAAAATAATCGGGAGTGCGGAAGGTGTCTTGATAAATTGTTTTCTTTAAACCTCTATCAGCATTAGCTGTTGAGTTAGACAAAATTTCTAAAATTACATTCGGATATTTGCCATCTTCTTCCCAAACTACCCAGCTTTTACGAGTTTTACGTTCAGTTCCCAGCACGACAAAAAAATCTGGGCCTCGGAAGTATTCTGATTTGCGTTGGTGTGGACTGTAGTAGATAGTCAGATTTCCCGCCGCATAGAAATCATTTCTATCTCGCCACAACCATTCCAAACACGTTAAAAGTAGGATTATTTGCCGTAAATGCAGTTCGCTTTCCAAAGGAGGTTCGTCACTATATAAATCACCAGGGGGAAATATAACATCTTGGCAGATGCCTTCTTGAGAATCTAATTCTTGAGCTATGGTCATAGAATGGATATGGCATCAAGTAGTTATTAATTGATTTTAGCAGTTTTGTAGTTAGCAATCAGTCTGACGGCATAGCTATCGCTTACCACGCTACATTAAGCTTGGCAAAAACAGCCGATCGCATCCTCGCTTTCCGAAATACCTTAGTGTTACACTGTAGTCAATATCAAACCTCATCACAACTCCAATGAGATAGCAGAAATGAAGTAGTACCAAACACCTATTGCGCCAAAGCAACAAATGTCAACAAAGAATAAACGCAACTAGTTTGACAGGGTTACTTCACATAGTCATGCACTAAAAATATTGTCATTACTACTATATACATAGAACTGCTTGACGATTGTCTGCGCTGTTTTTTTTGTGTTTAATCTACCCGCAGCTTTTTAAAAAATGCGGGTGGAAGTTTGCGAATTGAGGTTTGAAAATAATGCCGAAAAAATCAATATTGTTAGCTGAGAATTTAGCATATAAACTCAGCGTAGATAGAACTTTGTTTCAAGGAGTTCATCTGAATATCGACGCGGGCGATCGCATTGCTTTAATAGGTCGCAACGGTGTAGGAAAATCAACTCTACTCAAGATAATTGCAAGTCAACTCAGCCCCAATACAGGCTCAGTTTTGCGTCATGGTATTGTCTATTATTTACCACAAATCAGCACTATCAGACAAGAAGTTATATCAGAGACAGTGCTTAATTTTTTGATTTCTATCTTTGATGAATGGTGGAATATTGAGGAAATTTTACAAACACAATTCCACACAGTACTTGACTTATCTTTACCAATTACTAACTTGAGCGGTGGAGAACTTACTAAACTATTTCTAGCAATCGGTTTAGCTCAAAAAGCAGACTTGCTGTTACTTGATGAGCCAACAAATCACATGGATTTGCAAGCTTTAGAAAGCTTAAAGCAGTTCCTTCAAGATTTTGCAGGTGCTTTTGTAATTGTCTTGCATAAACCTTTTTTCTTAGACCAAGTGACAGATGTAACCTGGGAACTTACACCTGCTGGCGTGAAAGTATATGGCGGTAATTTCTCACACTATCGAGAACAGAAAGAAATAGAGTTAGAAGCGGCATTGCGATCGCACGAAGCTGCCAGAAAGGAACTCAAACGTACCCAAGCCACAGCGATGCAAGAACAACAACGCGCAGCCCAATCTAGTCGCAACGGTCGCGCCAAGTTTCTAAATGGTAGTATTGATAGAATGGCAGCAGGGCTGATTAAAACCAAAGCTGAGGTGTCTACCGGAACTGCGAAGAAGAAACATGAAGCAGCAGTAGCAAAGGCTAATCAAAAGGTTACAGAGACAAAGGTCAAAAGTACGAAAGTAACGAGTATTCAGCTAGAAGAAAAAAATCAAAAGCGCCGAAATCTAATCAATATCCAGGGTGCAAATCTTAGGATATCAGAGCGTCTATTGATTCAAAATATTCAACTGCATATATCATCTGGCGATCGCATTGCCATCATCGGCGCAAACGGTTCTGGTAAATCGAGTCTGGTAAAGGCAATTTTGGCAATGGAAAACCAAACAGCGGTTTTAGAATCAGGTGAGGTTTTACTCACACCAGCGATGAAAGCTGTATATCTCGATCAAACCTACGAATTGGTGAATCGCCGATGCACAATTCTGGAAAATATGCAAGCTGCCAATCCCGATCTCGGCTATCAGCTTTTGCGTCAACAATTGGGACACTTCCTCTTTAAATATGATGACGTTCACAAAAGCGCCTCTGTATTAAGTGGGGGTGAGTTAGCAAGATTAGCGCTCGCTATGATTAGTATCTCAGAAATCGATCTGCTGATTCTCGATGAGCCAACTAATAACCTGGATATTGAAACTGTTGAGCAAATGGTAGTAGGTATCAATGATTACCAAGGAGCTATTTGGGTAATTTCCCACGATATCGATTTCCTCAGCCGGATTAACATTACCCAAGGTTTTAAATTGAGGGAACAAACTTTGCAAACGACGACTTATTTACCGAGTACACCAGAGCAATATTATCGAGAGTTGCTGGAATGCGATCAATAAAGCGATCGCCTCATGTAAATTTCTAGCTCAACAACAGAAGCCGCAAAGCATACAGGCAAGTTATAATTCTCTTGCGGTGCAACGTAACAAAAATTTATGAGTAATCCCCTTGTGCAAGCCTTTTTCGTAGGCAGAGCGGTAGCAGAAGTAGTTAATGAGCGTTTAGAGGTCGCCTTGACCGATGCTTTGAGCGATCTGGGCAAATTTGATGCAGAAGCTAGAGAGCAGCTGCGCCAGTTTACAGAAGAAGTCCTAGAGCGGGCAAATCGAGCAACAGAATCAGCTAATACTGGTCAAGCTACCGCCAGTACTGGGCAAGCCAGTTCTGATTCCGGTGACTTGCAAGCAGATATTGACGAATTAAGAGCAGAAATTGCCCTCTTACGAACAGAATTGCAACATTATCGCCGAACTTCTGCATAATTAGTCATTGGTCATTAGTCATTAGTCATTGGTGAAAAATTATGTACGAATGACATAGACGCGCCAGCGGCTACTCTACGAGTTCTCCGAAGGAGTACCCCCAGGGTAGGACAAATGACAAAGGACACTTAAGAAAAAAACAGTTTAGGAATCAGAGTGTCTTTTCTTCCAAGTGATTCGGTCGCAAACCAACGGTACACAAAGGATATGGAACAAGGTTATTCAGAGAAGGCATACCGTTGGAATCGGGAAAAATACTCTAGCAGACGGCGTTTTGTGGACATTTGGTCTTTTGTCTTGACCTTGTTGTTCAAACTTTGGCTGTACAACAAATCTTGGAGTTATCCGGGTGGTGTGACTGAGGCAAAGCAAGCGACAAGGCGCAAAACCCAAGCAGTCTGGATTCGCAATACCCTACTGGATTTAGGCCCAACCTTTATCAAAGTTGGGCAATTGTTTTCTACCCGTGCTGATATATTCCCTGGTGAATATGTAGAAGAACTGGCCAAGTTACAAGACAAAGTACCCGCATTTAGCTATGAGCAAGTAGAAGCGACCATTGAGAAAGAATTAGGCAAAAAAATTCCTGAACTTTTCCATAATTTTGAACCGATTCCCTTAGCTGCTGCTAGCTTGGGGCAAGTACACAAAGCTGTGCTGCATACTGGAGAATCGGTTGTTGTCAAGGTACAACGTCCTGGACTAAAGAAGTTATTTGAAATAGATTTACAGATTCTCAAGGGAATTACCCGTTACTTTCAAAACCATCCCAAATGGGGACGGGGACGAGATTGGTTGGGTATTTACGAAGAATGTTGCCGCATTCTTTGGGAAGAAATTGATTATCTTAACGAAGGTCGTAACGCCGATACTTTCCGCCGGAACTTTCGCGGCTACGATTGGGTGAACGTCCCTAGAATATACTGGCGTTACGCAACTTCTAGAGTGCTAACTTTAGAATATCTCCCTGGAATTAAAATTAGCCAATACGAAGCTTTAGAAGCAGCAGGTTTAGATCGAAAGGCGATCGCTCGTCAAGGCGCTCAAGCCTACTTACTACAATTACTCAATAGTGGCTTTTTCCACGCCGATCCTCACCCAGGTAATATTGCCGTGAGTGCAAACGGTGCTTTGATATTCTACGATTTCGGGATGATGGGGCGAATTAAGTCCAACGTCCGCGAAGGACTGATGCAAACACTGTTTGGCATTGCTCAAAAAGATGGCGATCGCGTTGTCCAGTCTCTCATCGATTTAGGTGCGATCGCCCCAACGGATGATATGGGCCCAGTACGGCGTTCTGTCCAGTACATGCTCGATCATTTCATGGATAAGCCCTTTGAGAACCAATCAGTTGCAGCAATCAGTGACGACCTTTACGAAATAGCTTATAATCAGCCATTTAGATTTCCAGCAACTTTCACTTTTGTGATGCGAGCCTTTTCTACCCTAGAAGGGGTAGGCAAAGGCTTAGATCCAGAATTTAACTTTATGGAAGTTGCCAAACCTTATGCAATGCAACTTATGACCGATATGAATGGTTCTGAGGGGAATAGCTTTCTTAACGAATTAAGTCGCCAAGCAGCTCAGGTAAGTAGTACTGCCTTTGGTCTACCACGTAGATTAGAGGATACACTAGAAAAGCTAGAGCAGGGAGACATGCGCTTGCGCGTTCGGTCTATAGAAACCGAACGCCTGCTGCGACGACAGAGCAGTATTCAGCTCTCAATCAGCTATGCTCTGTTGATCAGCGGTTTCACGCTTTCAGCTACTATCCTAGTGGTTAAGGATTATGTATGGCTGGCACTGCTGCCTGGTTTAATTGCAGCAGGGCTTTCAGTGATCCTGATCCGACTACTTTCACGCCTCGACCGTTACGATCGTATGTATTAATTGTTGCAGCAAAATTTATGAAACTTAATTTCACGGGTTTTAGCGATCCGGGACTTATTCGTTCTAATAATCAGGATGCTTACTATATTGACCCAGAAGGGCGGTTTTTCATTGTCGCCGATGGCATGGGTGGTCATGCCGGAGGTGAAGAAGCAAGTCGGATTGCCGCTGAAGAAATTCAGGCTTATTTAGTCGCCAATTGGGAATCTTCTAAATCTTCTCAAGAACTGCTAGAGCAAGCTTTGTGGGGTGCTAATGAAGCGATTTTACAAGATCAGCAAAGCCATCCCGAACGCGCCGACATGGGTACAACGGTTGTAGCAGTAATTTTTCGTGCCCCAGAGTCTCCCTGGTGCGCTCATGTTGGCGATTCCCGGCTGTATCGCTTCCGAGAGTTGCAATTAGAACAGGTAACAGAAGATCACACATGGGTTGCACGGGCGATCAAAATCGGTGACATCACCTTTGAAGAAGCGCGATCGCATCCTTTTCGTCATGTATTATCTCGCTGTTTAGGGCGTGAAGACTTGCATCAGATTGATGTGCAACCATTAGATGTAAAAGTTGGCGATCGCTTGCTCTTATGTAGTGATGGTCTTACAGAAGAACTTGTCGAGGAAAAGATTGCTAGCTGCCTCCAAGACACTCCTTGGCTTGATAAAGCCGCCATCTCTCTAATTGAGGCTGCCAAAGACCACGGAGGGCACGATAACATCACAGTTGTCATCCTCTCACTCGAAGAAAATAGTCATTAGTCATTGGTCATTGGTCATTTGTTATTTTCCAAGACAAAGAACAACTGAAAAATGATTAATCCGGTAAATATACTCAGTAATTTGTTCAGCGTGAGCATTTTTCCTTTTTACAATTTGATACAAATATTTTTAGCCTCCAAAATCACCTAATGAGGCTAAATTTGCATAAATTGATGAATTGACATCTTGCACGTAATAAGGTAAAGCGATTATAATTCACGCTTATTACCATTCATTTCCCAATCTCCTTAAAATTCTTGCCCTCTAAAGCTTCCTTTATACTGGAGCAGACAGCATCTTAAGGTTTTTTAAGCATAAGCAAAAAGACTAAGACGCTTAAGGGCAGCATCTAAATATTCCCCTCAAAGGAGAGTTAGATCGAGCAATGGTGAGTTAGGGAGGTAGTTATACCTATCTGAGACTAAATAAAGCCCATTTTCCGGAATATGGTTCGGTTGGCTTGGGTGGTATATCAGTAGGATTAGGTGCAAGATATCAGATCAGAAAAATTCCACATTTAGGATGTAGGCAATCTGTCAAACAGTTGTTATCTTTCTTAATACGGAGGAACAAATGTTGGACAAATATCAGTCCAATTATTATCCCATTTGGACTTCTGTGAGCGATATCACCTTTACACGTTGTTTTTTCGGAGTTAATTATGAATCAACCAATGAAACTATCCTTGGAACAGCAATTCAGTATATGCTCATTTTCCACTCAGGTGCAAAATATGAGCCACGAGCAAGCTAAAGACTTTTTAGTAAAGCTCTATGAGCAAATGGTCGTGCGTGAGGCAACCTATCAAGAACTGCTGAAGCATCAGTGGGGCTTAGATTCCGGTTCCACTATGGCATAGAATCGTTCTGATGTCGCAGTGGGCGACCTCCTTCTCTTGCTTGGTTCCAAGGAGGAAAAGAGCTGGGGATGTCGGGGCGTCAACTTCGATAAGTAACTCGACAAGAATGACACAAAATTTCAACTTACAAAACTAGCGAAATAATAAACATTGTCTACGGTATATTTGCTGGAGTCTAGACTTAACTTTAGCATTGTAGGCTAAATTTGTTGTTTGCTTTAGCCAAACTCCTTTTTGTTTTGTCTAGTCTGGGAACCACACCTGCGTAAATTTACAATTTCCTGGAATATCTACGACAAGAAGATTCAGAGAGAACTCATATAGCACTACTTTGGCTAGCTACCAATTTCACTCTTTATACATATAACTAGAACTTACCTCTTTATATATACTTTGTTTATAAAAGTTTACATTTCGGTAGTGACCAGCCCTTAATAACATTAAAAAATTATTCCTAGCTGCAAAGATCGTATGGGGAATCTGTGTCAATACTTTCCAGTTTTGTGATAATTTGAGGCTTAATTTTTTCGTACTCACTTTTTAGTAAATTTTTACTGATTTGCGGGTCGGCAGAAGACACCAGCGTGTTACTCATTGCGACCCACTCTTGCAGTCGTTGGCGCTGGGCAGAAGCGACGCTGGAAAGTAAGATATGGGTACAGCGATTTGGTGTTTCTCGTGCAAAGAATAACAAGCGGTAGTAACCCGTGTGCTGTAGTAACCGGACAATTTCTTGACCAAGACTGCTTTTGAGATCGAGGTAATAAGGCAACCATTTAGCACCATGCTTACGGTTATAGATGACAGTAATCCATAGCAGCATAGGATGGGGAATAGAGATGAACAGAAATTGGTTATAGCGGGTACAGAGTAAGCGTTTTTGAATTTCCTCTTGCGGTAGCATCACCCATAAAGCTGGTAAAGCCTCTCCACTGATGTGAATGGCCTGGGGAAAGACAATATCGGCAATTGGTTTACTGGGGGGCCAGGAAATGGCACGAGCGATTTCATCGTTTGACCAGGATACCCGCAACTCGGCTTTTGTCTTTTGTTCAAGCTCAGGACTAACTATAGTAGTAGGAACTAGGGCATGGCTGTCTTGTTTAACTTTGCGTGTATGCTCAGGCTTTTCTAGAGACGCTAGAACTTTGAGGATTTCATTGATAGTTTGGGGGCGATCGCGTGCTACCTTAGCGAGACAACTCATCACCAAATTTTCGAGTTCTCTTGGTAGTTCTAATCCAGGCGCGACCTCAGCAAAAGAACGTGGTTTTTGATAGTGATGTGTTTTATACCATGCTCCAAAAGAGTGAGTTGGTGCCACCAGTGGCATTTTGCCTGTGAGCATCTCAAACATCATGACGCCCAAACTATAAATATCAGCACGGTTGTCTAATTCCTTGCCCTCCATTTGTTCGGGAGAAGAATAAGCCAATGTCCCCAAATAGAATTTTGTGTGGTCGCCATCTGACTGTAATAATTTAGCAATACCAAAATCGAGAACCTTGACCAATTCCCCAAAACTGGGATCTTGAATCACCAGCATATTACTTGGCTTGACATCGCGATGGATAATTGGGCAAATAGTACCCTCAACTGGGATACCATCATGGGCGCACTGTAATCCCAGGCTGAGTTGACGCGCCATGCTCAGGAATCTTGCTAAAGGCAGTCGTTCCTTGCGAATAATATTGTTCAGGCTTTGTCCTTGTAAGTATTCCATAACGTAGAACGGGGTATTATTGTCATCTACGCCATAGTCCATAACTCTGACAATATGGATGCTTTTTTGCCCTAGTAAAGCACAGGTTTTTGCTTCTCGCTCAAAGCGGTCTTGCAATCGCATCTTTTCATTTTGGATTGATAGAGCGAGAAACTTAACTGCAACGGGTACACCTCCCAATAAAGTATCTTTAGCACGATAAACCCGACCCATTGCTCCAGTACCGATTAACTCCTGGAGTTGGTAGCGTTTGCTGAGTAAGCGACCAATGTTAGGGTCTGACATAGAAAATTCGACTCCAAAAGCAGGTTGTAAGTGTTTGGGAGGAAAAGTGCATTCAAACTGATATTTGAATTATTGTGCCCATAAATGACTTTCTAGGCTCGTACTGCAAAGCAGAAGTCGGAGAGCAAAGAGCTTATAGGATAAGCTTTTGTGCGATTTCCAATCGCCGCTTTATTTAGGCAGTGCTGTACTAGCTTTTTAAATCCTCTTTTAGGGGATTTAAACCACGCTCTGCCAGTTTGGAACCAAGATGGTTATTACAACTGGTGCAAGAGACTAAATCAAACAAGCAGAAAGGGTATATTTATAATGACGCTTTGTACCATTTGCACTTTAATTGTGATGTAATTTTAGTTTGCCCAATTTTGATGAAATAGATAACTACAGGATCTAGCAAAAACCTGAGTTAGGGAGTACTGCGCTTACCACAAAGTCCTGAGAACTGAGTCATAAGTGCAAATTTTTGAATATCAATAAAGCCTAAACGTTACAGCACTTACAGCAGCTATGAGGTACATTCTCAAATCTAAAAGCTTTGATAGGAGAGGACGAGGAGAAAAACTGTATTGCATAATAGCCGGAAGCGCTGTATTCAAGTAAGAATTTCTGTTTACCAGACAGAATTCAGGAGTACAGGAGTCAGAATTCAGCAATGTTTTCTGTGCGACTGGCGGATGAATAATCGGCGTTTTTGCACCCCCACCAAATTGAAAATTTGCTGGTGCAACAATTCAGTCGCGGGTCTAAATTCCCGACTGATAGCGCTGACGGCAAGCAATTCAGACGCTTAAGGATTTGCTTTGCGCGTCGCTATCGAGCATCATAGATATAATACAAATATATTACAGACTATCGACTGCTGATTTTCTCTAGCTTCCTAGCGCTCTTTTATTACTCTCGTCAGATTCAATTTGAAACCCTATTTTGCCGTTAGTCAGCGCAGGCGGACGAGAGTTTGTGTAGCCGCGATTTCTATTTGCTTGGATTATTCTATTTTTAGAGTCATAGAATAGCGCTAGAATCCCAGATGAGTGTAAAGTTTTGTGTATAAATTCAAAGTTATGCTATTTTTGCTATATTTACTTAAGTAAAGACAAAGTAGAAAGATTGTTTTTCCATTGAAAATAAAAGTAACCTCATCAAAAGCTTTCCAGATTTCTAGAAATCAATTTTCCTTTGCCTCAGGATATTTAATGAATTACCTAGACTAGCAAAATACATATTTACTTTCAACTTTAGACGCTTGTTTTAAAGAGAAATATTTTTTGCATAGAAACTATTTTAGACGAATATTATGAAAGCTTTAATTGTTACGTGTCACTTACCAACTGATAATAAAACTGATAAACATGGATGGTTTAAACGCTTAGAACTATTTATCGATGCACTCAAGGAAATTGCTGAGATCCACATTCTTTACTATCTTAGTAATGGACAAGAAAATTTGACCTTAGAAAAAAATGCTGAGATAGAAACAAATCTTAGTAATAAATTCAATAAGAAGGTTAGTTTATATATTTTCCCGTATGTAATGAGAGGTAACTTAGTAGGGAAAACAATAGATTTGATTTTAAATTTTTATGATCAAAAAAGATTATTTTCCAACAGAAACTCTTTAGAGACTAAATTTTTTCAAGAGAAACTTCAAATAATAAAACCTGATATAATATTTTTTAGTAGATTACTGTCAATTTTGCCAGCATTAGGTACTGAATATAAATATAACTTTCCTACTATTTTTTTTGATGTTGATGATATTTTCCACAGTGATTATTACAAGAGGCTATGGACATCTAAGTTACTTTATTTAGGGAATTACTGGGAGAATATTAAATCAGTTCCTCTTTTCTTTTTTCAGACTCTTTATAAAGAATTACTACTTTCTCGTGCTGTTGCAATTTCAGACTTAACATTTGTTTGTTCTGAGATCGACCGTAAATATGTTTCGGAAAAATTTAATGATTCTCAGGTTAAAACAGTAGCAAATGCTGTAACTATTCCAACGGCAAAAAGTTCGCTTCCTAACAACCAAAATTTGCTGTTTTTAGGAAATTATGACCAATCGCCTAATAATGTTATTGGTGCTAATTTCTTGATAGAGAAGATTTGGCCGCTTATTTATCAACAACAGCCAGAAGCACGTTTAATTATTGCTGGCAAGAATCCAGATAATATTCGTACTTATAATGATAATATTCCTGGAGTTGAATTTACAGGCTTTGTCACAGATATAAATGCTCTTTATGACCAAACTCGCGTCGTTTGTTGCCCAATTTTATCTGGAGGTGGTACTCGACTTAAAATCATCGAAGCAGCAGCCTATGGAAAACCAATTGTTTCAACTAGTGTTGGAGCAGAAGGGCTAGAAATAATAGACGGGAAAGAATACATACTTCGAGATCAGCCTGAAGATTTTGCCCAAGCTTGCCTAGAGTTATTTAGAAATGATTTTCTTTGCGAACGGCTAGGAAATCAAGCTCGTGCTGCTGCCATAAAACATTACGATCGCAACTCTATAGTTAATCTTATACAAAAATATTTTCAGCAGTTCTAAGAATAAGTTGATCGAATTGCCAAGGTTTTCTCCTAAGCGTTCACCGAAACAGTACTGAGTAACTCGGCTTAGAGTAAAAAAAGTAACAATCGCACTCAGCACTCCTGAAAGGGTAGCAAGGTGATATTCAAAATATGTAACGGAAAGCTTCTAGACTAGATGTACAGCAATGAGGTAGCCTTGCCCTTAACTTGATTGACGCTCTAGACTAGCTTCCATTGTGTTAGTTAAACAATGACCAGCCAAAATGCCACTACTGAGGTAATATGTATCTTCCGAAATCCGGTGTAGGGTTTCAAAGCCACTACGACGCTGACGATCGCCTAGTACCCAGTAACGCTGCACAATAGTATCTAAACCAATCCAGCCTTCGCCTTCAACCTGACCCAAAATATTATGTTGTAGTAAAAAAGTATATTGGCGCTCTCCCTCATGTAGCCGCCCCTTGTATTGTAGAGAGATTTCGGAGCGATCGCTACCTGGGAATATTAATTTTGTGGCCATAGTGAACCAGTTATCTCGATGCCAAGCTACCAAGGTCATACCCTTAACGCTGATTGGTGTACCATTACGTTCTAGCCAATTTCCTTGCATTGCCCAGCGTCCTGGTTCTAATAAAAAAGTATGAGCCACCTTTTATATTTCCTGTCTCGATCGAGTGCCGCCAAGACTACAGTTATAGCAGTGCTGAGTTAAGAGTTAGGAGTTAAGAGTTAGAAATTCTTTCCCTACTTTCCCATTCAGTACAGGCCAAACCTTAGCTATCAGCTAACAGCACTTAAGACTGACCTTGCTGAATTTCTCCCAAAAGCACTTCTAGAGGTGCGCCAGTGGCAGTAGGTAAATTGCCAGGAATACCCAAATTTCGCCAGTAGGCTAAAACTGCGAAAGCGATCGCTTCTTTAAAATCTGCACTCAAGCCGACTTCATCTGTAGTCCAGACTGGTATTGATGTCATCAACAACTGTAATCTTTGTTTGAGATAGAGATTGCGACTACCACCACCACATAATAGTACCCGTTGTGGCATTTCCGGCAAAAAAGTGCGGTAACTATGAACAATTGAAGCTGCTGTAAGTTGCGTGAGAGTTGCCAGTATATCAGCAGCATTAAGTTGGTATGCTTGGGCATCTTTTAAACACTGACGCAGATAAGTCACACCAAATAACTCTCGACCAGTGGATTTAGGCGGCGGTAGATGAAAGTAGTCTTGGCTTAACCATTGTTCTACCAATGCATCGCAAGGAGTCCCACTTGCTGCCCAATTGCCGTCTTCATCATAAGTTTTAGCACCAGCGCTTAAATGCTCCACCGCTAGATCCAACAGACTATTTCCTGGGCCAGTATCCCAAGCGCGAATTTTTGAGAGCCAGTCACCATACCGAGGCGGAATATAAGCAACATTGCCAATACCACCAATGTTTTGAATGCAACGCCCTTCCTGGGGATGACTGAGTAAATAAGCATCGACTCTGGGCACGAGAGGCGCACCATGACCACCAATAGCGATATCAGCAACACGAAAATTGCTCACAGTTGTAATAGCTGTAAGACGGGCAATTAATGCACCTCGCCCTAGTTGCAGACTGTAACCCAAAGGAGTGCTTGCTGTTAGCGGATAGCTAAGGTTTAGCCCGTGAGGAGTGAGCCTTCCTCTCTCCCTACTCCTCTGCTCCTCTGCTCCTTCTTTAGGTGGTCGATGATAAACTGTTTGACCGTGGGAACCAATGAGAGTAGCTGGCTGATGACCAATTTGAATATTTTGGGCAGCTTGAGCAAAGACAATGGCGATCGCATCATCTATTTCGGCTAATTCTGCCATTGAGATGGCAAGGCCTGCACCAACTGCTAATATTCTTTCTCTGAGTTCAGCTGGATAAGGATATGTTGCCCCAGCTAGCAACTCAATTTTGAGATCCGATTCTGTGCCGGAAATCTCTACTAACACGGCATCTATGCCATCTACGGATGTGCCACTAATTAAACCAATAACGCAAGTCGGAATAGCAACTTTTTCAGTCGGATGCATGGATCGAGATTCTTTTGTTGATTGCAAGAGGTAGTTTAATTCATGCTACTACCCATGTCAAAAAAACTCAGGCGGCATAGTTGACTGGAGAAAGACAATGATGAGAGGCAGCCTACAGCTACCTGTCAAAGAAGATTGTAGTTCCCTTGAACTAAAAAGAATAATTTTGAAATGACAGCAATTCCAGGGTTATGAAATGTCTTAGAACTATCTGAATATATTGTGAAAATTGATGCAATCGGTTGCCATAAACAGATTGTGAAGTTAATAACACAGCAAAATGCAGGTTATGTAATTAGCTGAAATCAGAACCGAAGTAATCTTGAACTTTGAGGTTGAAAAACTATTTAGCCAAGGGATAAGCACTGATTTTCAATGGTTTGGCAGCGCACAATGCCTCATGCCTTCTTGATCTATAACCCTAAAAATATAAACTGCCTGCGAATCACACAATGCAACTTTTTATAAATGAAGCTTGTTTACAATTTAGCACTGATGACTTCGCATTTTCTATATAAAGCTATAGATATCACAGAACATAAGATCAGTAATTATCCTTTAAATAAAGTCCAATAACCTGCATTTTTGTCTGCATATAGTCAAATCAAAAAAGTAGTAATCCCTCTGATGTTGGAATCTATAAACACGTCGCACAATGAGGCTATGAACACAAGAGATTAAAAAACGAAAAGGAATTATCAAATGAAAAATCTTCTAATTAAGTCTGCGATCGCTTCTGGTGTAATTTTGTCTTTAGCTACTATTACCCGTCCTGCAACGGCTGCGTCTTTTGCGGTCTCAATAGAAGGCGCAGGCGTACAAAATGCAAATTTATCAAATCTTGTTAATTCCCATATAGACACTTTTGACTCACAGACACAAGGTTATAGTGGAACAGGATTTGACTGGAAAGATGGACAAACAAAGATTGGTAGCTATAGCAATACTCTGATCGTAAATGCAGACCAATATGGTGCTGCTGGTGGAACAGGTAAGTATTTTGATGTAGACACGAATAGATCGGGTAATGGTCAAACAGTTTCCACCCTTAATTTGGCAACACCACAAAGTTACTTTGGACTTTGGTGGTCTGCGGGAGATGCTAACAACGTAATTACATTTCTTTCACAAGGTCAGGTTGTACAATCTCTAACCACCGCTGATGTTGTTAGTTATATCTCAAAGCTACCAAATAAAGCCAGCTACTACAGTAATCCTAATTCGACATTCCAAAATCAAAATTCTGGAGAACCCTATGCGTTCATCAACTTCTACGATGTTGGCGGAACTTTTGATCAGGTTCAATTCACCAATATTGGCGGAACTGGTTTTGAATCAGATAATCACACAGTTGCCACTAGCTACAAGAGTATCACCGGCAGTGTAGTTACTCAAGCTGTTCCTGAGTCTTCTTCTGTATTAGGAGTTTTTACGATTGGTTTTGTGGGTGCTGCCTCAGTTATGACTCGTCGAGCCAAGAAAAAATCAGTTTTGCAATTGTCTTAAGTCTAGTGGCTTGCAAGCAACGCAATTTCTAGCTTACATTAAGTATCTTCTGTGCTTCTGATGATAGATTAAGAGAATGTCACTCTCAAGCAATCGCCACTTTAATAGCACTGCTTTCAAGCAATTTTATTAAAGATACCAACTCTAGCTCAGTAAGATTTGCCTGATTTTCTCTATGCCTCACTCCCAGGCTCGACTTCGTGTAGCGTGCCGTAGGCAAGATTTCAGAAGTTCCAGCGAAAAGTCAACATTAAATGCAAGTTAGGGCGAGCTTACTTAGGTAAACTCGCCCTAATTGTTTGGTGATTTATTTTATGAGCAGCCAACTCTACAACACTTAAATTGCCTTCTGCTAGGAGATATTGGCTAAAAGCTTAACTTGGCATAGAACTGATCCCAAAACCCAAGTCTTAAGAATCGATATGATAGAAAAGTAGATAAAATTTAAAGAATATTTATCGAATGGTGTTTCAATCATCTGGCTTGTCCAAGGTCAAAGACTCACTAAGACAAAAAATCTTCTTGGGTAATGAACCCAATGCAGAGTTAATTGCAATTCTCACTGTTTACTTTGTTCAAGGAATTTTAGGGCTATCGCGTCTAGCCGTGAGCTTTTTCCTCAAAGATGAACTGCTGCTAAGTCCAGTCCAGGTATCGGCACTATTGGGAATTGTTTTCCTACCTTGGATGATCAAGCCAGTGTTTGGTTTTATCTCTGATGGTTTGCCTATATTTGGCTATCGTCGGCGTCCTTACTTGATTTTATCTGGGATATTGGGAACTGCTGCTTGGGTAAGTCTGGCCACAATAGTTCATACTAGCTGGGCAGCTACCTTAGCGATCGCTCTTAGTTCTCTTTCCGTTGCGATGAGTGATGTCATAGTTGACTCGCTGGTTGTGGAACGTGCCAGAGGCGAGTCGCAAGCAACAGCCGGTTCATTACAATCTCTATGCTGGGGTGCTTCTGCGATCGGAGGTTTAATTACAGCATACTTTAGCGGTCTGCTACTTCAATACTTTACTACCCGTACCGTCTTTGGGATTACCGCTTTCTTTCCTCTCATCGTTTCAGGGGTAGCTTGGTTAATTGCTGAGTCACCCATTCGTCAAGATTCTCAAGATAGTAATCAGACAAACCCCCTACCCATCAAACATCAACTGGGGCAGCTACGCCAAGCCATTACCCAAAAAACAATTTGGCTACCAACGGCATTCGTCTTCATCTGGCAAGCTACCCCAAATGCTGACTCGGCCTTTTTCTACTTCTCTACCAATGAACTACATTTTGAACCAGAATTTTTGGGGCGGGTACACTTGGTAACAAGTTTCGCTTCTTTAGCAGGCGTTTGGATTTTTCAACGTTTCCTCAAAAGCATCCCTTTTCGAGTGATTTTTGCTTGGAGTACTGTTCTTTCGTCAATTTTGGGGATGACGATGCTCTTGTTAGTGACTCACACAAACAGACTATTGGGTATAGATGACCACTGGTTTAGTTTGGGTGATAGTCTTATTCTCACTGTAATGGGTAAAATTACCTTTATGCAAGTGATGGTGTTAGCAGCAAGGCTTTGTCCACCTGGAGTGGAAGCAACATTATTTGCCTTGTTAATGTCGGTTTTTAATTCAGCAGCAACGGTTTCCCATGCATTTGGGGCATTAATCACCTATTGGCTGGGGATCACCGCCACGAACTTTGAATCACTTTGGCTATTAGTACTAATTACTAATCTCAGCACCCTGTTACCCCTACCATTTATTAATTGGCTACCTGCTGCTGAAGAGCAAACTGAGACACCCAAAGATGGGGAAAAAGCCTTTTTGCCAGATTTGATGTCTGAGTTGGTATTGAGAGAACCAGAGTCGAAAATAGTCGAATAGTGGAATAAATCTCACGCTAAGTCGAGGGATTGTCCTGCCTTCGCGTTGTAGTAAAGCTGCAAAAAAATTCTTTTGGGCTATTACATATTTTTGTCCAAAATAACTAGAAAAAACAAAGTACATACGTTTGAAAAGTCAAGAAACCCCAGTTACAGAAAAATCCTACACTCGTGCAGACTGGCAAGGAGGATATCAATCTCTAACCCAAGAGTTTGATTATTGGATTGATGATATAGAAGGGCAAATTCCCACAGAGTTACAAGGTACGCTATGTTTTTGCGGAAATTTGATCTCTTATATCATGTCCGCCTAATTAGTTATAATTCCCGCATCTGTGCAAAAACCAGGAAACCCTCTTTCTCCCTGCCCCCTGCTCCCTGCCCCCTTGCCGTCTTAATGATAAGTCTTTAACCGGACACGATATTATTTGGGTGAAATCATTTTTTCGCTAGCAATGATATGTAAATCGATGTTTTTGAGTAAGCGTACCAATTTTTGCGTCAAAGATCCTTTGAGAAACATAAGCCAGCGCGATCGCTGACTTTCACCAATCACAATCTGGGTGATCCGATGTTTCTCGGCGACTTCAGCGATCGCATTAGCGACGTTACTATTGGTAACACGAAGAAAAGTACCTTCAAATTCTTTACAGAGTTTCTCGCAGGTGTGGATGTGTAAGCTTTCTTCTTTGGTGAGGAAGCGCTCTGGATTGGCAACGAATAAAGTATAAAGTGGGGCGTTCATATAGTTAGCTAGCCTTGCACCCCGGCGTAACAGTTGCACTGAGTTGGGATAGGTGGATACGCACACCAAAACTCGCTCGTGAATATTACAAAATTGCCCATTTGGAGTAGAGGCGATCGCATTTCCTTCTACATTGTCTGCTACTTCGCGCAAAGCCAACTCCCGCAAAGCAATCAGGTTACGGCGTTGGAAAAAATTATCGAGGGATTGTTGGATTTTTTCTGGTGCGTAAATCTTACCTTCTAATAACCGTTCTTGCAGCGTTTCCGGCGTGACATCTATTACTACTATTTCATCTGCTTCATCCAGAATCCTGTCAGGAACTCGCTCACGGACTACTACACCAGTAATTCTAGCTACTAAGTCATTGAGACTTTCCAAATGTTGGACATTCATTGTGGAGTAGACATCAATACCTGCTGCCAAAACTATTTCGACATCTTCGTAGCGTTTTTCGCGTGGGGAACCAGGGACATTGGTATGGGCAAGTTCATCGATTAAGACTAATTGGGGCGATCGCTCCAAAATAGCATTTGTATCCATATCCGTTAGTGTCAGTTCACCCTGCGGATATTGCTTACGGGGTAAAATCTCCAGTCCCTCTGCCTTCTCAACTGTCTCCTTACGTCCGTGGGTTTCTAAAAGCCCAACGATGACATCAATTCCTTCATGTTTGAGTGCGTGTCCCTCTTCCAGCATCCGATAAGTTTTGCCTACTCCAGGAGCCATACCAATAAATATCTTGTGCTTACCCCGTCGTCGTGGTGGATAAAGCGAGTAACTTGCAGAATTTAAAGCTACAGTGCCAGCCGAACCAGTATTATTATCTGACATTTCATTCTTGGTTTCTATCGCAATCCTATTTCATCGGAAAACGGCGCTTTACCCAATGCCCACTTACTGATTTTGCTGACGATTAATATCTTGCAAGTCAAGAGCATAATTCAATCGGAGAACATTAACTCCTGGTTCGCCAAAAATCCATAAAAATCTGCTATCAGTATACTTGTTAATTAAACGTAGGATCTCATCTTCTTTTACTTTTCGCGCACCAGCAACCCGAGCTAATTGCTGCCGTGCTGCTTTGAAGGAAATATGCGGATCTAAACCAGACCCAGATGTATAAATTATATCAGCAATCGGTTGCAGATTTTCGTCTCGCAATTGATTTGCGTCTTCTAGAATCCGCTTCATTAGTTCTGGATTGCTAGCAGCGAGATTGCTGGCTCCAGATATGCCAGTTGGCTTGGCTTTTTTTCCTTGGCTATATCTAACAGTACTGGGACGGGGATGGAAATATCGTTCAGATGTGAACACCTGCCCGATCAAAGCTGAACCAATTGGTTCATTATTTAGATTCAGCATAATGCTGCCATTAGCTTGATAGTGGAAAAAAACTTGACCCACTACAAGGATGATTAGGGGATAGATAATTGCAGTCAACAACCAAAGCATTAGAGTTATAAAAATTGCTCTGATGGTTTCTCGAATAATAGCCATAATAAGTTTTCCAATTGCTCCTAGAATTTTATTTTTTATTTTTATTTTTTATTCTTTTGCCCACTCAGCAAGAAGTTAAAGAATGCTGTTAGCAACAGCATAAAACACTGGGGCAACTACCACATTCAAACACAGCAGGCTAAAAATAGCGAGTGGTAGGTGTTGTTTCGGCTATTGCAAGCAAACAAAGGATATTGCCGAAGCAGTGCTGAATTAAAACGATGTTTATTCATATTCTTCTTTTTCCTTTTCTCAACAGGTAAAAATAAAAATGTTTATTATTTTACTTTAGTCAAGATGTGTTAGTTTCCCTAAGAGGATGTTTGAAAAGTATTAGGCAATAGAATGAGACTGTTGATCAATTCACGGTGGGTTTGACCCCTCACCCCTAAAACATTGGTTTGGCGTTGCATTCCCGCCCTGAAATCAATTTCGGGCTAATAGCTCAAGTCCGTTGAAACGAACCCAAATCAGAGTAATCAGGAATGATGGGTTAGACTCCCTATTAATTCGCCAACAGTCTCATAGAATTCGCTACTACACAAAACTTAGTCACCTCCGTGGACTAAGATACAATCAGGGGTTTTTAACCCACGGGGGTGGGTTTGGTTTGTGTAGCAGCGACTTCCAGTCGCCCGGTGAGTAATAAATTAGACTTTTCAAACATCCTTTAAGCCAAACCCATAACTGTAATCAGTATATCGATCAACTTAATCGCAATAAACGGCGCAATCACCCCACCTAAGCCGTAAATTAAGATATTGCGTTGGATTAGCTGATTAGCAGTCAACGGTCTAAATCGCACACCCTTCAATGACAAGGGAATCAAAGCGGGAATAATCAAAGCATTATAAATCAGCGCTGATAGTACAGCAGATTTCGGGCTAGTCAAATTCATAATATTTAGGCTTTGCAAGTTAGCAGCGACAAATATCACTGGGATAATTGCAAAATATTTAGCAATATCATTAGCGATGGAAAATGTCATCAATGCCCCGCGAGTAATCAACAATTGTTTACCAATGCTAATGATATCGATCAGCTTTGTGGGATCGGAGTCCAAATCGACCATGTTAGCGGCTTCTTTGGCAGCTTGCGTCCCCGTATTCATGGCAACGCCGACGTTAGCTTGAGCTAATGCTGGAGCATCGTTAGTTCCATCTCCCGTCATGGCAACCAGTTTGCCTGCGGCTTGTTCCTTTTTAATGACGTTAATTTTGTCTTCTGGTGTGGCTTCGGCAATGAAGTCATCCACGCCTGCTTCTTTGGCAATGACCGAAGCTGTAATTCGGTTGTCTCCAGTTAGCATGATGGTACGCACTCCCATCCGTCGCAGTTGCTCAAAGCGATCGCGGATACCAGGTTTAACTATATCTTTGAGATAAATAATCCCGTAAATTTCGTTATCTAGGCTGACTGCTAGGGGTGTGCCTCCCAGGCGAGAAACTCGTTCGTAGACAGCATTTAATTCTGGTGTATCGCCGCGTCCGTTGCGGGAACGTACAAATCCTTTAATAGCTTCTACTGCTCCCTTTCTAGCCTCATACCCACCAGGTAAGTTAGTGCCACTCATCCGGGTTTTGGCGGAAAAACTAACTCCTTCTGCCTGGTTGGGGTCAAAATCAAACCGTGCTACCAACTTTTCTGCGAGTCGGACAATGGATTTACCTTCTGGTGTATCGTCAAAGACACTAGCCGCCCAGGCAACATTAGCAATTTCTGACATTGAATGACCGTTGATGGGAATAAACTCTTCCGCCAAACGGTTGCCAAGGGTAATTGTACCTGTCTTATCAAGAACTAGAGTGTTGATATCACCACAGGCTTCGACTGCTCGTCCTGAAGTTGCAATGACATTAAATCGGGCAACTCGATCCATACCAGCAATGCCAATGGTACTTAGTAAGCCGCCAATGGTTGTAGGAATTAATGCTACTAATAGGGCAATTAAAATTGGTATACTGACTGGACTGTTGACATAGTAAGCAAGTGCAGGCAGAGTTACCACTACTAACAAAAATACTAAGCTGAGAACTGCCAGCAATACTGTCAGAGCAATTTCATTGGGTGTTTTACTGCGTTCTGCCCCTTCTACCAAGGCAATCATCCGGTCAATAAAGCCTTTACCTGGATCGGATGTAATGCGAATAATTAGCTCATCTGAGATAATTCGCGTCCCACCAGTGATAGAACTGGCAACATCGGAACCTGATTCTTTTAATACTGGTGCGGATTCACCTGTAATTGCCGATTCATCCACTGAGGCGACACCCATAATTACTTCGCCATCAGCGGGGATGATATCGCCAGCAACGACGTAGATGGTATCACCTTGTTTGAGGCTAGTGGATGAAACTTCGCTAAGGGTGCCATCAGGAGCAAGTTTTTTGGCGATCGTCTCTGATTTCGTTAACCGCAAGGCATCAGCTTGGGCTTTACCCCGCCCTTCTGCCACTGCTTCGGCAAAATTGGCAAACCAAACTGTAAAGAATAAAATTCCCGATAACAAGCCGTTGAAAAGTTGCGGGTTCTTTTGAAGGGCTGGGCCAAATAGGTTGGGATCAATCGTTAGCAATAGGATGATGATTGTCCCTACCCAAACCACAAATATCACTGGATTTTTAATTGCATACTTAGGGTTGAGCTTGACAAAAGCATCTCTAATTGCCCTTAAGTACAGCCATTTATTACTTGCCCTGGGCTTTTTACGTCCTTTGCGGCGATCGCCAGAACGAGAATTTGGGCGTCTAGCTTTGAAGTTAGTTGCCACTTGATTCATAAATAAAGTTAGAAGTGAGAAGTACAGACGCGGTGAATCGCGTCTGTACAGGAGTTAGGAAGTAGAGGATTAATCGCGTCTGTAAGGAAGTTAGGAGTTATTAGGAACTTCTAATAAAATATCCAACCTGTAGGGTGGCGTTAGTAAGACACTCTACGAAACTGGATAATTTATTTATTTTTTAGTATTCTCTTAATTCCAAACTCATCACTCATAACTCATAAATTTTCTAACTGCCAGATGCTAGCTTTAAACCCTCAGCTATGGGGCCTAAAGCCAGAACGGGAAAGAAAGTCAATACTCCTAAAACCAGCGTCACTCCAGCTGTGATACCAGTAAATACCAGGGAATCAGTTCTTAATGTACCAGGGGTTTCGGGGACTGGTTTTTTGCGAGACATGCCGTCAGCCAACAGCAGGATGGCAATTATCGGAATGTAGCGTCCTCCTATTAAGCTAACTAAAGTACTCAAGTTCCACCACAAGGTGTTATCCCTCAACCCCTCTAAGCCAGAGCCATTGTTTGCTGCTGCTGAGGCGTATTCATAAACTACTTGAGAAATACCGTGATAGCCAGAGTTGCTAATTCCAGATAGGGAGATGGGATAAGCTAGAGCGATCGCACTGGGAATCAAAACTAGAATTGGGTGAATCAACAGCACGACGCTAGCAAGGACGATTTCTCGCTTTTCAATTTTGCGTCCTAAAAACTCTGGGGTGCGTCCTGCCATTAGTCCAGTGAGGAACACTGTGAGAATTAAGTAAATAAATAAGTAAGCTGTTCCAGTTCCTTGACCACCCCAGAGAACCTGGATAAATAAGTTGAAGAGAGTCGAAAATATTCCTTGCGGCATCAAAGAATCGTGCATCCCATTTACCGCACCAGACATAGTAGCAGTAGTCATCACTGCCCAAAATGCCGTTTGTGCCCAGCCAAATCGAACTTCTTTACCCTCTAAATTAGGCTGTTCTAATCCAAAAGCGTTATTAACTAGGGGATTACCTTGTAGTTCTCCTACGGCTGTCACTCCCACTAGAACTACAAAAATCACGAACACCATCCAAAAAAGTAGCCAAGCTTGTTTGATGTTGTTGGCAAATATACCGTAGGTGTAAATCAAGGCTGCTGGGATAGAAATCATGGCGATCATTTCTATCAAATTAGAAGCGCCATTGGGATTTTCAAAGGGATGTGCTGAGTTGACGCTAAAAAAGCCGCCGCCGTTCTCGCCCAAAAGTTTGATCATTTCAAAGGATGCTACTGGGCCTCTGGCAAGATATTGCGTCCCGCCTTCTAAGGTTCTCACATCCAGAGTGTTCGCTAATGTTTGTGGCACACCTGTTACCAGCAAAGCGATCGCACCAATAATCGAAATCGGCAGCAATATTCGCGTAATTCCACGAACTAGATCGACGTAAAAGTTACCCAGCCGTCTACCCGTCAACCCGCGAATAAAGGCAATTCCTACAGATAAACCGGTAGCTGCGGAGGTGAACATCAAAAAGCCTAAAGCCGCTACCTGGCTAAAATAGCTTAAGGTTGTCTCACCAACATAGTGTTGCTGGTCGGTATTTGTCACAAATGAAATAGTTGTGTGCAGTAATACATCCCAAGTAGGCGCACCAAAGGCATTGGGATTCCAGGGTAAGAGTCTCTGAAAATATATCAGCAAATATACTGCAATGCCCATAATGATGTTACTGCACAATACAGCTCGGATATACTGCCAACCCGTCATATCATCTTTTCTCCGAACACCTGCTAGTACGAACATACTTCGCTCTATGGGGTTCATTAAAAAATCCAGCAGTGTTCTTTCTCCCAAAAAGACACGTGCTATGTATCTTCCAAATAGCGGAGTGATTGTTATGACAATAAACAGCGTTAAGCCTATTTGCAAAAAACCTTGTCCCATATATTTTGTGCTAAATTAAATTTGAGTGCTAACAAGCCAATTCTGAGAAATAACAGATTAACTGTGGGAATATTTAATTTCGAGAGATTTACTATTTTCCAGATAATTGTTAAAGTCTTTGTTAAGAATATTTAATTTTTACTCTTAATTCATTTATCTCACTAGTTAGGATTATTTGTTTATACAATACATTTTCCCAGTTTGCTACTTTCAAAGATATCAACAGCACCAATCAAAGAAACATTTTTGTTTCCTTTAGGTGGAGATGTAGCTGTGCTTGTTGTCTTGCTGATAGAACGGGCAAACGATCATACGAAAGTTGAACAAGAATTCAGAAGTCAGAATGGGCTTATCGGTGTCAAGTTAAGGCAGAAGCCCAAATGTCAAGTGACCTGGCGGCGTTGCGTCGGTGTCGCGCTCGTACAGCTTTGATATAGTCATGGCTATTATCAACATTCTATACAGGTGAAATAAATATTTAGCGTGATTCTATCTTAGCAACTCGCTCCTCTAATTTATTGACTTGTTGCTTCAATTCAATCACCAAAGTTGCTAGCCGATCAAACATTGGCTCTTGCTGTGATAAATTCCTTCTAGAATCGGTTGACTGTCGTGGGGTAAGTGTCGTTCTTGAGGATGACGACTGGCGGGTTTTACCTAGCTGAGACTCTATTTGATTTAACCGCGACTCAACACGACTCAAGTCTGCTTCCAGGTTATTGATGCGGGACTCAACTTGCTGCGATGAGGCAGTTTTGGAAAAAAAACCGCCCCAGATAATTGTTATTAAAATACCGGCGATTACTAGCACCTTGACTTTTTTCATCTCAATAGCTGACTTATTAGAACAGTCTATCTAAGCAGGCTTTATTGGAATACTTGCAGACTAAAAAGCTGCAAAAATCTCATCTCTTATCCGGTTGTAAGTTAGAAAATAAACTTTGCAAATCGATATAATTGACAGTATTTTCTCCTTGCTTAACCTCAAATGTAATGTTAGATGCTTTTTCTATTTTTAGCACTTGCACGCAAAGTTTTGCCACATCCTCACGACTGATTTTGCCTCTAATATTGTCGCCTTGCTCGAATATTAATTCCTTACTTCCTGCATCTTCAGTTAAAGCACAAGGTCTAATAATCGTATAAGGAATTCCGCTTTCTCTTAAACTATCTTCTCCTTTCAACTTCCAAGTTAAAATTCCTCCCAATTGATCATTTAATTTCACTGCTGGCGGTTCTTCATCTAAATTAATTCCAGGGCGGCCAGGACGAGTTACACCTGCTGAACTGACGAGAATAAATTGTGGTAAAGTTGTCTCACCATAAGCTTTAATTGATTCCAACTGCAAAGCAAAACCACCTGGAGAAAATTTGGGATTCAAAGCGCCATCATATTCAAATTTGCTCAACATCAGTTGGAATGAGCAAACTCTACTTTGTTCAATTGGCGGCGCATCTTTGACAACTTTTGCCCGAAAGACGGGAATCAAATCTGTAAAGGGAATGTGAATATCTATCCAAGTATTCGCTACGGTGTCGAAAGAATAGCTGTAACCAATACCATCCCATTTTGTATCTGTCCGCAGAAAGATTTTATAACGCTGACCGTCACCTTTGACACGCAGTTTTACACCAGTGTAACCAGATAAGTTAAAGGGTGGATCAAAATTCTTCGTTCTGACAGAAGCAAATCCGCCAGAGTTAGCAGTGGAGACATTACCGGCAAATAAAGCTGTATTATCTAGCAATTGGATATTACTGGCACTCACACCACCCATGACGACATCATCCAACGCTCCCCAGTAATCTTTTAATTCTGCTGATGGTTTGGTGAAATCAAATATTTGTTTTTCGTTTGCTTGGGGTAAATATTTTGCCGCAGCTTGGACTAAGTTTTTGACACCTTGATATTCTACATTTTCGGGAGTGTCGCCGACAATTTCCGGCTGGTAAAATTTAACACCTTGATAATATTTGGCTCTATCTGCTGTGTCTCCCTCAACAGTTTGTACACGTACTGCTGTACAACAAATTACAGCTTGAATATCAGCTAAAACTAAAGGAGTTAAAGTTTCTGGTTGCGTGATATCCGCAACTACTAAATCTATATCATTACCAAGAATTGACCGCGCTTTGTCAATATCTCGAACTAGGGCGCGAACTTTATAACCTTGTTGGAGCGATCGCAGCACTACTCGTTTCCCGACACCACCAGTTGCACCTGCTACTAATATTACACCCACGTTTCTCCCTCCATTGGGTCTATCTTGATTATCCTTAGGACGGCCTTGGATTAACTGCTGTACCCAGTTAAGGAAAGGAATTACCTCAAAGTAAGTCAGGGTTTCGATAAACCTGCCTAAGTCCCATTGAGAACGATTTTTGTCAGTCATATTTGCGTCCTCATAACTTTATTTAGGGTAACAATTTTCGAGAGTGGGTTGTGAAGGTGCGATCGCGCACAAGTAAGTATCATCACAAACCAAATAAATCACGACTGCGGCGAATGTGCGATCGCAACCTTTGAGACGCCGGAGGCATCGCTGCGCGAACAAAACTTGGGTAGTGTTTTCCCAGTCCCTAATCCCCAGTCCCCAGTCTCTTTTTCAATAAAAATTAAAATAGGTTTATTATCCTTTAAAATCTTTTGCAGATATTGAGGTTAAAATATATGGCTGATATTGTTGATATTGCAGTTACGGCTGAGTCTTTCAAAACACTGGTAGCAGCTGTCCAAGCGGCTGGTTTAGTAGAAACATTAAAAAGTCCTGGCCCGTTCACAGTCTTTGCACCCAATGACGAAGCTTTTGCCAAGTTACCACCGGGAACTATCCAAACTCTGTTACAGAATATTCCCCAGCTAACGCGGATTTTAAAGTATCATGTCGTTCCAGGAAAGCTGCTAAAGGCTGATTTGGCAGAACTCGGTACGGTTAATTCTGTAGAAGGTTCACCCATTAAAATTGATTCTTCTGATGGTTTTGAAGTTAAAAATGCCACAGTTTTAGCAGCAGATATCGAAGCTGATAATGGTGTGGTACATGTTATCGATACGGTAATTTTACCGGGTTAATTCAGCTAGGGTGGGTGTTTTCCACCCTAATTATCCAGAAATTTTATAATTAACTAACTATTGATAGTATCAAAAGGCAAGTAAATATTTTAATTTATGTTATATTTGCAATGTGATTACTCACTATTATGTTAATTTAAATTGCGTTGTTTTAAAATAAATTAGTAAATTCTTAAAAAGCAAACATCTATCCCAACAAATTAATGCTCGATTTTAACACCTTAGCTGAGTTCTCTCGTGGCAACTGCATAAGTATTTGTGCATTTCTCGTACCAGCAAACTTACTTATCACAATTTTAACGATGGGTCTGGTAGCGTTACGTCGTCCATCACATCAAGTATGGCAATCTGCTGCAATTGCTAGCTTTTTTGCTTCTGTAATGATCTTTCACGTATATACTTGGTTCATGATTGGCGTGGTGATGGCTCCTACTTATATCTTGTTATGGCTAGCAATCACCTGTCTGGTGACTAATTTGGCAGCAATTCTTTTTCAAAGACACTACAGCAACAACAACAACCCTAGTCTTTCCAACTAAAGTCTATAGGTGATATTTTCAGAAAATCCATTCATGCTCAAGGATGGCATATAACCAAGAGTCTCGCCATTCTCCCTTAATCCAATGGTGTTCTCGCAAATACCCTTCCTGCTGCATTCCGATTTTTTGCATCACTCGTGCAGAGGCAATGTTTTCTGGGTGACAAGTAGCAAAGATGCGATGTAAATTTAACTCCTGAAAACCAAATGAAACAACTGCTTTTACAGCTTCAGTTGCATATCCTTGTCCCCAAAATTCTTTAGTGAAAGAGTATCCAATAGAGCCTACTTTGTTGTCAGTATCCTGAACGGATATACGACAGATACCAATTAATTGCTTTTGGGGTTTTAAAGTCACTCCCAAGGCAAAATGCTGACGGGGTTCTTTACTTTGTAATAAAATCTCTCTTTGCAAAAAGTTTTTGGTATCTTCTTCGCTATTCGGGCCAAAGGTTAAATAACGCACAACTTGCGGATCGCTGGCGTATTGATGAACCCCTGGCCAATCTGATACTACAAAGTCTCGCAGTATCAGACGTTGGGTTTCTAGTGGTATCATTTGGGAAATTCTGCACGTAATTGATTGACTACCCGATCTAGTCCCACAGAATGAGCGGCTTTGAATAATAAACGATCGCCTGTTTGCACAAATGTCTTCAACCTAGCCACCAACTCGGCATGAGTGGCAAAACACTCCGATGGAATCCCCTCAGCACTAAGAGCGATCGCTTCGGCATCTTGTCCATCTACCAAAACCAACAAGCCGTCTAAATTCAACTTTCGGACTGTTTCTCCCACTCGCTGGTGCAACTGCTGCGATCGCTCTCCCAATTCTTTCATTGCACCCAATACGGCAATCTTCCGCTTTCCGGGTGTCTCTGCCAATAATTGCAACGCTGCAATCATCGCTTCTGGTGCAGCATTATAAGTTTCATCTAAGATTACTACATCATTGGGTAAATTAAATCGCTGCGATCGCCCTGTGGGCATATCCACATTCACACCTGCTTTGAGGGTTTCCCAATCAATCCCCAACACCTTTGCCACCGCCAAAGCTGCCAAAAAATTAGTCGCGTTGTGACGACCAGCTAGAGGCAGAGGTAGTTGGATGCCTGCGACTTCCACAATCTCGTTATCAATTAATTGCCCTTGGATATCCCCACCAGAAAAGCCGTAAGTTAAAACTTCTCCGTGCCAAACTTTCGCCGCCGTGGCCATCAATAGGGGATTGTCGTGATTGAGAATTGCCACACTATCAGCAGACATTTCGGCTAATAACTCACATTTTGCCTCAGCGATCGCTTCTTCGGAACCCAGTAACTCAATATGTGCCGTCCCCACATTGGTAATTACTCCAATTGTTGGACGCGCTATTTGCGTCAGTTCGGCAATTTGTCCCCTACCCCGCATCGCCATCTCAATTACGGCGTAATCATTTTCGCTGCCAAGTTCTAGGAGAGTTTTCGGGACACCAATTTCGTTATTGTAATTTCCATAAGTTTTGTGAACTCGTCCCTTAGTTGCTAAGACTGCGGCGATCAATTCTTTGGTTGTAGTTTTACCTACAGAACCCGTCACACCAATTACAGGAATGTTAAAGTGATCGCGCCACCATCGGCCAAGTTTTTGATATGCTTTGAGGGTATCCTTTACCTGTAATACAGGAAATCCGGGATTTTCGTATTCAAAATCTACAATTGCAGCTATTGCACCTTTTGCGATCGCAGTTGGCACAAATTCATGTCCATCAAACTTATCGCCTCGGAAAGCAACGAATACTTCACCCGGCTTCAGGGTACGGCTATCTGTTTGGATACCACTACTTACTTGTGTTAAAGCAGTTTCAGATAAGTTTACAGAATGGCCCAAAATAACTTCAACCAGTTGGGTTAGGGTGGCAGAGCAACGCATTTAAAGTTCAAAATCATAAAATCGAATTATGACATAATATTGTTTACTTGTAATTACAAATTTAAGTATTGAAGTGCTGACTATAAACTTATTTAGGGACTTCCCATAAATCAATTACCCAATCTTGTGAGGTAGGCATCTTGCTTGCCTTTGTATATAGGCTCTCGTGTCGCACACGCCACAATAAATAGTTGAGTATTTTTTATTGGGAAGTCCCTTATAGAAGGCTTCTAAACCTGCGACACAAGCTTTATCATCAAAAAGGCGATCGCGATTTGGCTGATTTTTTCGGCAATAATACCTCGCCTGCATTTCTCACAAGCTCAAGGCGTTTGATGGAGTACAAGAGAAGTAATGAGTAATGAGTAATGAGTAATGAGTAATGAGTAAAAACTTCTTACTTCTTACTCATTACTTATTACTTATTACTTCTTCCCTGCACTTGCACAGGCTTTAAGAGGTGTGGTGAGAAATCCGGGCTCGCCAAGCCTGTTATAGTCTGAATTTTAATTCATTTTCAGCACTGATGAAGAGTACTGAATATGGTAAATCTTGTTTAATCAATAGTCGAAAATTTATTAATCCAGTTATCTAATTCATAACATCCTAGATTTTTCAGTGGTACTTGTGTTAAAGCTTCCTGATCTTCATATTCCAAAATAATTCTGGCATTAATTCGAGGTAACAACCCTTGCCACTCAATTTCAGAAAGGCTTTCTAACAGAGAAATTTCTAATCCCTGATTAATATCTAAATCTTCCTCTAGCAGCAGATTCATCGCAATACTAGATAAAAATATTTCTGCATCTTCAGTAGCAGTATTACTCGTATTGATAATTAAAGTAATCTTCTCATTATTCACATGATTTACTAATGTTTTAATCACTTGTTCTAAAGCTAAACCAAGAGATTCCTCTGGCTGTAACCAATCAGGGAAGATAATTAGGTTAATATCTCCTAGTTGTAAATTTTGACTCAGAGTATCTGCAAGATACTTACTTAATAATTCTTGAAATAAGCTACCTATTTTAGCTGAGTAAGAACGACTATCAAGAAAACTAGGATTACCCTGCATTTTTTCCTTAATTTGGTCACTCTTTTCTTGACGTAATTTAGGATTATTACCAAGTGCGATCGCTAATTGTATATAAGACTCTTCACTATCGGCAACTAAATCAGGTACATCCAGTACTTGCACCATTGCGGCTCCCATCGCAGAGCGAAAGCTACTTCCTCGTCTAGCGATTACTGGTAGATTAACTTGTAGTGGTTCTACTAAAGAAGTTGTTCCCGCAAATGGATAAGAATCTAGATATACATCGGCAATTTTGAAGTATTCTTTAACTTCTTCCCGATTTGGCACTGGCTGAGGATCTAAAACTATTAATTGCTCTGCTGGTATGCCATGCTTTGAAAACACTTTAATTAAGTGATTGATAAAAGCTTTCTTAGGGTAATTGTTTGACCAATTCGGGCCAAATGGCAGAAGCACTAAAACGGAGTTGGGAACTCCAGAAATTATTTTTGCCCATGTATTAATTAGTTCAGGGATGATTTTGAAGAAGTTAGCGCCAGAAACAAAAATAACTGTTTCTTCAGAGATACCTAAACTTTCTCGATCAACTTTGACATTTACATTTTCTTGTTCATTCCCATAACTAAAGCAATGAGCAATTCCTTCTAGCTTCACCAACTTTTCTTGATATTGCTCTTCTGCCGTCGCTGATGGGTCAGTTAGCGTACCAGAAATGTAATAATCTATATGCCGCATTCCTGTTGTCACTACAGAACCGCCACTTGTGGCTTGTATTCTAGCTAACCGATGCATTGATAAGAAACAGATTTGATTGGTTACTGCCGTCACATTGGTAGCAATGAATAATATATCGAGATCATCAGCACGAATAATATTTACCTGTTCTGTTAAATCTTGTGGTAGCAGCTTAAAGGAGTTTGCACAGCTTTGGCAATATTGCTCTAGTTGATGACCAGTTTGATTAAGAGAGTACAAAATTACTTCAAAATCCCTACTGATATACTCATAAACAGGAAGGTAGGCAAATGTTTCAGAACCAGGTAGAAAATGTGCAGCCAGAATACCCAGGCGAATTTTTTTTCTGCCTATAGGTCTATTAGCAAACTCATAATCTACCTCATAACCCTTAAGTTTCAGTAGAAACTCTATAATTTCTCCACGCTTAACATAGATATCTTTAAGATTATGCTCATTAAAATATAAAGGAATAAAATTAGCAAGGGATGCAAAATTATTAGCTATTTCATCCCACAAACGAGAGTCAAAATTTTGTAATATAGATTTGTGTAAGTAATCAATCCACCCCCGTATATAGTGATAGTAATTATCTGCATCACCCAGTTCTTGAAAGTGAACAGGTGCAGAAAATAGGAATTGTAAATAGTCATTAATTAACCAACTGGGTATGCGAGAGAGGTCATGCTGCAATGGTAACTGGTCAGCACGGCGATACAGCATAGCTACTAGTAAATACTGAATTGCTTTTGGCTGATCAAAACCTTGAGATATACTTTTAACGATATCATTAGCGAAAATCTGTTCTTCATCACTCAGACTTTCATATTTGATGCTACTATTCACTAACCTTTTATGTGTTTTACCTAGCAGACCCACATACATATCTGTTATCTGCTCATCTGAAATATTCAGGCATTCTTCTACTATTTGTTTTCGTAACTGATGCAATTCTGCATTTTGTTTTATTTTGTAATTTGCCTCTATTAATGCAAATTTTGCATTTTCTAACTGTTCTTCTTTTAACAAAAATTTATCATGAATTATACTGAGTATTTTTTTGTTAAGAAAATCTATTTTATTTGTAAGTTGATAGAAATCGATTAAAGTAAAGTTATATTCTGATATTGACCAAGAAAGAATATTTATATCTTGCAATAAATCAAACAACTTCTCACAACCAATAATCTGGACTGAAGTAGAATTGTGTTGTAGATATAAAAATGCTTTTTCTAATTCATACTCGATTCCATCACTAAATTTATATTTTCTAATTTGATCTGAAAAAGCAGCTTCAAAAATGTCTTTTGGAACATTATTAAATATCCTTCTATATAGTTGTTGAACTTCAAAATCAGCGCGAATAAAGTTAGATGGACTACTCAAATTGTTTCCTATATCTCTAATCCTATATTTAATTAGCTGGTCAGGTAGAATATGTATTTCATGCTTTTCAATTAATTTAAGCCACATTTCCCAATCTTGTATCTGAATAGCGGCTACGTTAAATAGTCCAGCGTCTAAAAGTAATTCTCTATATATCAAACCAGTTACAGCATTAATATAGTTACCATGAAAAAAGAAATGTCTTAGTATTTCAGACCTGGTTCTATTAGGATGGTTAAATAAGTTTTCTGCATAATGGCTATCAGTTATTATCTGGCTATTTTCATCGATAAAATCTACCCATGAAAAAACAATTTTCTTTTCAGATGTAACTAAATAATTATATTCTGTTTCTAGTCTATGAGGATAACTAATATCATCTCCAGACATAAAAGCGATATACTTTCCTCTAGAATCTAATATAGCTCGATTCATCGCACTACTTGTACCTTGATTTTCTTGATAAATATAAGTTATACGTTCATCTCGAAATTTTCTTATAATTTCATCAGTTTTATCGTTAGAACCATCATTAACAATAATTAATTCAAAATTTGTATATGTTTGATTTAGAATACTTTCTACAGCTTCACCTATATATTTTTCATGGTTATAAGTAGCCATAGTTACGCTAATTAAAGGATTAGATAATGTCATATTTGAATACCTTTAGTAAAATTTCAACAACTCTTTGCATTTCCATTTTAATTTTAATTCCAAATCAAGAAATTTAACTTTCATTGTCTATGTTTCTTACATCTCCTATAAATTCATCATAATCACGATAGTAGTCAGATTCTTCGTAGTAGGTGGATGCTAAAACCATACAAACAGAACCCGATGAGAAATTATCTAGTTCTCGCCAAACCATAGAACTGATATAAAGACCGTAATAAGAGCGATTTAGAGGAAAACGCCATTTGCCATGTCCATCATCTAAAACCACATCAAAACTACCAGACATAGCAATGATTAGCTGCTGTAATTGTTTATGAGCGTGTCCACCTCTCTCTGCTCCTCCTGGAACATCGTAGAGATAATAAACTCTCTTGACATCAAAAGGAATATGTTTGTTACCTTCTATAAATGTTAAATTACCTCGCGTATCTTGTATCTTTGGTAGATGAATAATACGACACTGTTCAATACTCATGATGATAGGTTAATCATTTTCAAAGCTTTTTAAATTGATATGTCTTAAATTAGAACCAATAAAATCTGGATATATTCATGATGTTGATAATTATTTATTTTGAATTTGTGCTACTACGCCGATGTTGGCTAATAAATCTTTGGGAATACAATTTGATACTTCATTTAATGCCCTCAATAAATCTTGAGAATATTCAAGCATCATAGAATTTGGTAGAACTTTCAGAAAAAAACCTGTTGAATCTACCACATTATAATCGGTAGCTTTTATATCTGCTTCAAGCGTTTCCAGAGAATATACTCTCTGATGTCCCACCAATAAGTCTCTTTGGCTTAAAGTATCTAATGCGGGTTGTAAACCCATAATTACAGCCAATTTCCTATGAATAGAATTTTTATTGGGTACAATAGCTATTATCACACCATCATTGTTGATCCATTGTTTCATTTGCTTTAATAAAACTCTAGGTTGATCAATATGTTCTAAAACGTGCAGTGCTAAAATTGCGTCGAATTTTCTGACTGGTACGTAGTCTTCAAATAGGCAATGAACATAATCAACTTTTTGACCAAATTTTTCTTTTGCTTTATCTATTAGAACAGAAGAACCCTCAACTAAAGTCACGTTATAATTATCATGTACTAAAGCATTCGTAAAAATACCTTCACCATACCCTAATTCGAGAATTTTTGTTTTCCCTTTAAGGTGTTTTTTAACCCATTCAATAGTATATATCTGACCCAAATCTTCTATGTGTTTGTCTGGAATATTTTTATTCGTGTGGTAATCTAAGGCAATTTTATTGAGTTTTTCTTTTGATATTCCCATTTTTTAATTCTCCATTTGTTTAGCAATCTGTAAGCCCTGGATTATTTGATCATTTAAAGATGACGACATAAAACCAGAGCCATTTCCGATAAGTTTTATATTTGGAAATTTTCTTAATACCATAGATTTTTCGGTATTGAAGCACTCATAACTATTTTGGCTGGGAATCATTAACGAATTTTTCCATTGCTTGCAATAAAAATACTGAATATCAGTCTTTGATTCTATAATATGTAATTTAATTAATTCAGATTCTATTCTAGTTTTGATTTGTGCTTCATCTATAAGTCCTATTGATGTTGCCAAATCAGTATTAACTTCTACTACTAATTTAGTGAGAAGCGAACTGCTTCCTGAGCATATATTTTGATTAGTTACTCTATAAGAAATAAATTCTTTATCCAAAATAAATAAAGTACTAAATTCCCTATTTATCATATTACTTAAAATTGTTATAAAGCAAATGCTTATAGATGCTTTGTCATAATTTAAGGGCTGCTGATTTTCTTGAATAAGTTTGATAAATGGAAATAGGTCTAATCCCCACACAAGATTATTAGTCTCAACAAAATGATCATTAGTTAATTGCAATTGATAACAACCATTAAAAATGAGAGATTTTATAGTTGTGTTTTCAATATTAATTCTAGTATTATCCTGAGCTTTCATTAATAAAGCATTAACAAAAGTACCCGTATATCCCTGATATGGATAATAAAATTCTGTATGTTTTAAAACTTGTGACGCTATTTCAAACTGCGATAAAATAGTCTCAGGATAATAAAGTGGTAGCCATACACCTCTATGGTAAATTCCTAAAAAATCAGCAGTATTTTTACATGTGATTTTTTTACAAAAAGATTCAATAAAAAGATTGTGAAAAGTTGTGCCCTGATTTGCCAGCGATATTGCGTTAAAGTTATTAGTAAAAAATAAATTATTTTTAAGCTTATTCTTAGCATGAAGTGAAGTGTTAGGATTTCTTATTATTTCTAACAGTTCTTCTTGAATAGCTTCTTGAATTCCAACACTAAGTTTGTTTAAAATACTTAGGTCATTAGAAATCATCAAATCACCAAATATTTCCCCTTTAAAGAACATTTTAGGTTGAGGAACTACTTTTGTTATTATTAAATCACTTACATAATTTTTTATTAAAGAAGTAAACCTTCCAGAATCATTTCGTAAATTTGGATTATAAGTCAAAACTTCATCAGATTGATATTGATGAAACGAATCGAACTCAAGAAACGTCATACCACAATCAAAATGATCATTATGAAACGTTAAACCACCAAAATGTCCACCCCAACTAGATAACGGATTTATTATCTTTACTTTCCAATCTTGAGCCGCTAAGGCAATTGCAGCTACTAGACTAGAAACATTATTTCCTATGATTGTAGCTTGTCTTTCCATCATTTATTTGCATTGATATTAACAAAAATTTCAGAACCCATTTCTGGCATATATTTAACCATCAGATACAATCCATTCAAAATTTCTTTTGTAAGAATATTCTGAGTATACATTTTTTGCATTTGCTCATGAGTAAAAGGCTTAACAAAGTAAGAGCCAGATTCAATTATAGAGAATCCATGACTAATTACAAAAGATTTTAAGTTTTCCAAATCAAAAGTTTTAAATTGTTGCATTCTATTTTGGGTAGCAGATTTTTCAAAAATATTACTTATTAAACCCATTTCGTAAGCTAATACGCGGTGAAAAGATTTTGCATTTGGAACATTAATATGGATTACAGTATTAGCAGAACTTATTTTATTAACAGACCTTAATAAATCTTCTGGATTTTCAACTTCATGTAAAAGACTACTCATCACAATACAATCAAATTTTTCTTTGCAAAGAGAAGCAATGTTCTCTTCTAATTTACCTAAATGTACTGTGATATTACTTTTACTCTTAGCCATCCCACAAGCATTTTCATAAAATTCCAATATTGGTTCAACAATGTGTATACTTTCATAGTTTCTTATATAGTTAAATAAAGGATCTAGACCGCAACCAATTTCACATATTTTTTGAGCCTTATATGTAGCTAAACATTCTAGTATTTTCTTTCTTCTATAAGAGATTTGAATCTCTTCAAAAGGAAGATTAAGATAATCTTTGTAGTATTTTTTTAGATCTCGAATTTCCATAGTTTTTATAGGTTTATTTATTATTTGTAATCATTATCTTTGAATATTTTGAGAAAGATAATTTAAGAGACTCTTGACATCCTAAATTTTTTTTGAATTGCATCAAGCCAATATTGGGTTCTCCTAAAATAGTTGATGTACCAAGATCAAGGAGTTTAAAAGCTTTTTTCTGAGCATATTCATATATATAATTAGCTAGAAGTGTTATTGGGCTATAATTTTGCATATTATCTATATCACCCCAAGCATAAACATAAAGTATAAAAGGATTAATTACCACACATATACTACTACATACAATTATATCTTTATGAAATACACCAAAGAATTTCATTTTATCGGGAAACGTAGAAACCATTCGCAAAATTTGTTCATACTTCATTGAAAATATGAATCCTCGCCTTATCCTATTTTCTAAGATAACAGAATAAGCTTGATCGTAAACTGAATAATCAAGTTCTTTGGCTGTAAAATCCTCTCTTAAACATTTATTTAACCTTTTTCTATTGCCATGATTAATTTTTGCCGAAAAGCATATATTATCCACGACTAAATTATAATTAAGCTCATGATTTTCAACTACATAGCCCAGTCTTATCATAATATTATAGGTGAGAGAAAATAAAGATGGATTATGACACATAGGTTGCATTATAACTTCTATTTTCTTAGCACCTATAGACCATAAATAATCATCAACAGTTCTAATGAACTGCTCATAAACATTGAAATCGATATTTTCTTGGATTACAAATCCTCCAAATGTTCCTTTTGTTGGACTTTTGAATAAGTCAGAGGCAACTTCTGTAAAATGTATTGTACCCAATACTATCTCAGAATTCTTTTTACATAATTGAAAATAGAAAGCTCGCTCAGTTTGATGGATATAAAAAAAATCAGAAGTATTAAAAATATGATTTGCTACGCTATCGATAAAGTAATTCACCTTAATTTCATATTTCTCATCAATAGGTAAAATAAAGCGTCTGTTCATTATTTTTTATGATTAAAAAATATAAATAACTTACTGTAGCCGTTTTTGGTGCATACTCAACCTCTAAGGCTGTGTTAACTTGTCTTCTTAGTTACTAGCCTTTCGCGGCGATAAATGCTTGAGAAGAAGGAAAGCCTTACTTCCCCATTTTCTTTTTCACATCTGCCAAAACAGTCTTATAATCTTGCCTTTCGGGGTGCAACTTCACCAGCTTCTCCAAAGGTTCCATCGCACCTTTAGCATCCTTCAATTGCAACCGCAGCAAAGACAGTTTCTCTAAAGCAAGTTGGTTTTCTGGTTCCCGTTGTAAAACCAACTCGTAACCCCGCACCTGTTGCTGTAATACAGACTCAGGAGAAATAGACGCGGTTATTGGCTGAGTTTGATTAGCATGTTGGATTGCTGGAATGATTGCAAACGCTGTAGAACCAAAAAACGAGAACATCGACACTATCGTGACAATCTTTTGTCGCCGCTGAATCTGCTTTTTGCGGGAAATTAGGTATTCTTCATCTGAACCAGCCATGCCTCACATGCTTGCTGTGGTAAATACTGAGGTATCAGCAAGCCTCCCGTTCTGAGGATACCCACTTGCTCAACATAAACTAACATCTTGGCTAGAAATTTTTTACACAAAATTCAAATGCTGACTTTGACGACGAGAGAACTTTATGGTAATCCATGCTGTAACGACAATTTTGCCATGCGTCGTTTACCGCCGTAGGCATTGCCTTCATACTTCAAAGTAAAACCCTACAGGTCTTATTCTCTGAGCAAAACATTAAAATTATATGAAGATTTGCGATGATTCTGCCTAATGTCCAGATGTTTGCGATATTCTAAATAACGTTTAAAGAAACAGTAGAAATCTCTACTCCATTGCAAATTTCCCTGACAGTCAAAAATTTTCAAACTAGCCCGTGTCTGATGGGTCGTTCAACAAGCACACATATTTTTTGTGATTCAAACAAATAAAATTTTCCCAGTCGTCCTTAGTCATACTACTTAGTGCAACTTCCCAGACGACTAATTATTTTGGCCAGCGTTCACAATAGATATCTTACGAAAGGTAGTGTTGCACTCTTGTGGAAAAAGGTAAGGGTAAAGAGGAAAAAGAAAAGGAAAACAGAAACATCCCTTACCCTCTTTATCCCTCAACTCATCCTGCTAAACCTTTGTCTAGTTTCTGTAAAAAGTTCAAGGACTGCTTGGTGAAATTGGAGTTTTGTGGTGGTAATTACCGTACAAAACCGAATTTACCAGTAACTTAGTGGAGTTTGTTATGGTATAGTTAGAAAGTTAAGACTGGCTTTGCCAAAATTACACTACTCTACGGGCCGGCAACAATTGCAGAATGGGAAGCAGTTTTAATTAAGCATTTACCAACAAAATCAGAATTCAATCGAGGTTATGACTCAGCAAGTGATTCACCCAATGGTGAAATTGCAGCGCAACGTGCAATCACTCATAGAATCGAATATTATCAAGCCAAGCGATAGCATCTGGAAAATCGCTTTGCTCTATGGTAATGAATGGCAGCACTGGAAACAAGAACTGCTTGACTTTGGCTTTAGTATGCAAGACCCAGTTAGCGAATTGCTAGCTGTAGAAACTTGGGATGAGGAATAGGGAATAGTAATTTTTTTTAATATTCATTACTCCCTTACTGCCCACTCTCTAAACTTTGCAGGCAGCTAACGCCGCAGCTAATTCTTTTGCCGTTTGATAGCGATCGCGTGGCAATGGTTCTGTAACGCGATCAATCACATCTCTTAATTGGGAGCTAATGGTGGGAACTTTTGCCACATCAAACCTGAAGTTTCGCCCCCGCTGGCGGTAATACTTGAATGGGTTTTCGCCTGTGAGCAAAAAAATCAGCGTTGGTCCAACTGCATACAAATCAGATTGAGTTAAAGGTTGTCCTCGTTCTTGTTCAGGAGCGCAGTAGCCTTCTGCACCAATTCGAGTACCGGGCGCTGTACCAATTTCCTTAACTGCGCCAAAATCTAGTACCACTATGCGATTTATCGAACCTCGCACCATTAAGTTGGCGGGTTTAATGTCGCGGTGAATCAGTGGAGGCTCTTGGCTATGAAGATATTCTAAAATATCGCAGGTTTGGATCATCCAGGTGATCGCTTGGTTTGGTGTCACTGGCCCAGTGGTATAGACACGTTTCTCTAAATCTTGTCCGTGGATTAGCTCCATTGCCAAGTATTTTTTTCCGTCTTCTACAAAGAAATCGTAATACTTGGGAATTCCCGGATGGTTAAGGGATTTGAGAGTGTACGCCTCTCGCTCAAATAACTCTTGAGCTTTGGCAATTCTGGCCATATCAGCATTCATTTGCTTCAACACCAGCAGTTTTGGTGTACCCGCAATCAGACCAGCCGCATCCCAAGCCAGATAAGTAGTACCCATCCCTCCTTGTCCGAGAGTTTGCAACACCTGATAATGGCGAATCTTTTGTTGCACTGAGAGAGGTTGACCGCAGTGAATACAAAATAAATTATTTGGTGAGTTGCCTTCGTGCGTGCAAGTGTAGGATAAATTTGCCGGATTTTTTGCTGAGTAAAGTGTCTCGGCGGCGTTTTCTTCTGTCCCTTGTATTTGTTGCGATCGCACACCAGTTTCCAGTACTGTGAGATCCTGAATTTGGAATTGCAGTATTGGGCCTCCCTGGGCCAGTTGCAAAAGGGAATTATCTGGTAATGGACTTTGAATTACAAGGATACCGTTGAGAAAAGTCCCATTTGTACCTTGACTAATCAGCTGCCAAGTACCGCCATTGTTAGGGGAACCAACTTGTCTAAGTTCTAGATGATGCCGCGAAACTAAACTATCAGTTAAAACGACGTGATTATCTGCCGCTCGACCAATCCGAATTATGGAGGAGTTCTCAAAGCACCACTGCTGGAGAGGCGTTTTCTGTTGCGGTTCTAACAGTGTCAGACTAACCACAATACAACCTACAAGTAAATGGATTAGGGATTAGGGATTGGGGATTAGGGATTGGTGATTAGGGTTTGGAGAGTAGAAAAATTATTTCCTAGTTCCCAGTCCCTAGTTCCCAATTCCCAGTCTCCAGCCCCTTAATTTTCAACTTTCCAAATTTGGGCGTACTTTTGCCCGAATTAGTATACCAGTAATGTTGTCATGACCATTGTATTGGTTTGCCAATTCAATTAAGTCTGTAACACCCCGTTCTAAGTTGGCGCCAGAACTAAGTAAGGGTTCTAAGTGAGTCTGCCAGTGGGTTTCTAGTAAATCATTATCTGATAGACCGTCCGATGCTAATAGCAGAAGAGTATCTTCATTGATGTCGAAAAAGCCGACATCAGGACTAATCGAGTTTTCATCACGAGGCCCCAAGGCTTGGGTGAGTTGGTAGGCATCTGGACGGGCGTAAGCTATGCTTGCTTCTACTCCGCGCGTAATTTCCCGTTGGCCAACTTCGTGATCTACTGTGATTTGTTCCAATCCCTGCTTGCGCGTCACGCGATAGAGACGGCTATCTCCTACGTGAGCAACTGCTGCTTGAGTATCTTGAATTAAGAGCATTACTAAAGTTGTACCCATACGCCCAACTCCAGAACGGGCATCTTGTTGGTTGAGCTTGTAAATCGCCTCGTTAGCTAAATACACTGCCTCACGAATGCTATCTTCTGTTGGCAGTTGGTTGGTAATCCAGTGTTCTTGAAAGTATTGCCGTAGGGTGTTGACTGCTAACTCGCTGGCTATCTCGCCGCCAGCGTGTCCACCCATACCATCACAGAGAATATACAAACCATGCCCTTCTAAAACCCGACTTTTGGGAAACTCCAGCTTGTGAATTTTGGTTTCAATGCCAAAGTAATCTTCGTTATGATGACGTTGACGCCCTACATCTGTACGTCCTGCATCTTCTAAGCTACTTAGCTGCATCGCCAGCACAACAGTTGGCAAATCATCAATTTTGCTAATGATATCTTCTGGCTCATCTGATTGTGGGATAGTGGGCACAGCAGTATCTTTCTCCTTTATTGGGGGCAAAGGTGCATTTCCTAGTGCTTCTATTTCAATAGAGATTTCCTCCAAACGCGATCGCAATTGTGCGATCGTCTCAATCTTGCCTGCATCTAAATCCCCCAACATCTGGACTACAGAGCCAAATTGAGTCCTTTGAGACTGTCTAAATAGTGCTTGCCAAACTCGTCCCAAAGCTTGGATAGCTAACGGTTCCTCTGGAATGGCAGATGTTTGGACTTGGGCATCTTCTGGCGACTCCGTAGCGGGTTGGGAATTGGATGATTCCACATACAACCTTTGTAGCGCCAGCGTTTGGTCTTCATCCAATCGCAAATTCGATAATTCTAAAAGGCTTTGACGACAATTTACTGGTTCCAATGCTGCCCATAGTTGGGTCATTTCATAACACCAGTGTAAAATTTTTAACGAACTTGTTGTTTCTTGTTGCCACAGGTCAAGTAAATACTGCCAATTCGAGCGATCTTCGATTATTACTACCTGTATATCATCCTGTTGCCAGGCATCGTGAATCGGCGGTATCCCCGGCTCACCTTGGGATTGTAATGCAATATAAAGTTGGACAAGGTGAGGAATTCCACTTGCTTGTGCTGATGGCGTTAGCAAATCTGATTGCTGATCTCCTAGTATTGCCTCAATTGGTGATATTTGATACGGTTGGCAGTCTAGAACTCTCACACCAACATCAGTAATAGTGTCAGTTTCAGTTTGGGTAGGTAGCGGATCTAACAATTGATAGCGCTCTTGAGAGTCTAAATAGGAGCCTAATGCAATCTGAGAACTAGAGGATAGAGGAGATAAAGAAGATATTTCTCCCTCATCTCCTATATCTTCCACATCCCCCACATCCCCTTCTACTCCCAAAGCTTCGTCAGTCGTTTTCTTAGCAGCAATAATTGCCCAAAACACTGTTCCACATTCCGTGTCACAGTTATGACAACGTAGCGCATTCACAGGTACATCATCAGTACTGCATTCAGGACAGACCTTGTGAGTCAGGGACGTGCCACAGTTTTGACAGAATTTGTTGCTATTGGGGTTTTCAAATTTACACTGAGGGCAAATCAGCATAGTGGAAGTTCCTTTATTCCCGTTCCAAGGTGCTTCTAGCCACTAAGATCCAAGGTGCCACAATTGGCTGTCCCTGACTACAGTAAATTGTAGTTTATCAATAAATTTTGGTGGCAGTATTAATTGTGACGCATATTAGATAAATATTTCATATATTGGCAGCTAATTCCTTATAGATGGGGAAGATGAGAGAGCAGGGGAGCAGGGAGCAGGGGAGCAAGGGAGCAGGGGAGAAGTTGTAGTAAGTAAGTCTTTCCCCTCTGCACCTCTGCCCCTCTGCCCCTCTGCCTTTTTTCAGTGCCCTATCGCCAAGAATCTGGCAATTGTGGAGGTTCCGCGTTAAACCATTTTTGATAAATTTGCTTATAAGTACCATTGGATAACAAAGTCGCTATACGTTTGTTAATTGCATCCAAATGGGGAGAGTCTTTAGGTGTAGCAATCCCGTAGTATTCTTCAGTGAGAAGGTCGGCAACAACTCTGATGCCTTTGAGTTTGCCATTTTTAATCGCATACAAAGTAGCGAAAGCATCGCTAACCACGGCATCTACGTTGCCATTGAGCAAGTCTTGGAAAAATTCTGGGCCAGAATTAAAAGTGCTAATTTTGGCGTTGGGGATAGTTTTGGCAAAATCTGCCCCAGTAGAACCAATTTGGACAGCAATTTTTTTGCCTTTGAGACTGTTGAAGTCTTTAATATTTTGGTTGTCTTCGCGTACAGCGATCGCTAGTCCGGCTTTAAAATAAGGTCGTGAAAAAGCAATTGTTTTCAGGCGTTCAGTGGTAATCGTAATTCCGCTAATTGCAGCATCGACTCTTTTAGCTTGCAAGGCCGATATCATGCCATCAAAGGGCAGACTTTCAAACTGGACTGCGAAACCTGCTACTTTAGCGATACCTGCGGCAGGCTGCGCCAAGGCATTCATCAAATCAATATCAAAACCTTCTAAGTTCCCGCTAGCCGTCTGGATTTCAAAGGGGATAAAGGTGGGATCTGTTGCCACCTTCAGGACTTGAACTCCTGGATTTGTAGTTGGATAAGAATTGTTACAGGCAATGAACAGTAGCAAACAGCCTAAGCTCAGAATTAGCTGCTGCCATTTCAATTTAGCTTTAGTCATTTGTCATTTGTGATTGGGCAAAACAGTTCCGAGTTCTGAGTAAAGAAGTAAAATTCCGCACTCAGCACGGGTTAAACGCCCCGCTATCGGTAAGGGAACCGTTTTGCATTATCTCACTTGTGAGAAATCCAAGGGGTGTAGGAGGTGTGGGAGGATGGGGAAGAAGTCTTACCCCCCACACTCCTCTTCCCCTGAAGCCTACACTATGCGTGAGAAATCCGGGTAAAGTATAGTGGCGGATACAGTTTATCTGAACTTTTGGTCAAGTAAAAAGCTGAGTTTTGCTTGACCATTGTATAAAACTAGTTATTTAGATATTTAAGGAATCCTTTTTAGTTTTTATGAGTAAATAAGATGCGTTTGCCCTGGGAGGGGGATTAGGTTTTTCGTGGGTTTTTCCATGAGGTGAAAAGTCAGTGTTTATGTAAGGTTTCGACAGAAGGCACTATTCGTCCTGCCTCCTGCCTCTCTTGTTAAGATTTTCATAGACAGTATGAATTTCTCCTCGCTATGTTACGACTAACTGAAGTAAAGCTCCCGCTCGATCATCCTGAAGATGAGATTAAGACTGCCATCCTCAAAAAGCTGCAAATCACGGACGAAGATTTGATTGGCTATTCGATCTTCAAGCGTAGCTACGATGCCCGTAAGAAAGGAGAGATCGCTCTTGTTTATATTCTTGATGTAGAAACGACTCAGGAAACTCATCTACTCAAGCGCCTGAAAAAAGATCCTCATGTGATGGTTACGCCAGACATGAGTTATCGCCCAGTGGCAAAAGCATCGAGCAATTTGAAAATTCGCCCCATCGTTATTGGTACTGGGCCTTGTGGCTTGTTTGCAGGTTTGATGTTGGCACAAATGGGGTTCCGTCCGATCATTTTAGAACGTGGCAAAAAAGTTCGCGATCGCACCGTTGATACTTTTGGCTTTTGGAAAAAAAAATCAGACTTCAACCCCGAATCTAATGCCCAATTTGGCGAAGGCGGGGCGGGTACATTTTCTGATGGCAAACTCTACAGTCAGGTTAAAGATCCTCAGCACTATGGGCGCAAAGTACTAACCGAACTCGTCAATGCGGGAGCCTCACCAGAAATTCTCTACATCAACAAACCGCATATCGGCACATTCAAACTGGTGGGAATCGTCCAAAGTATGCGCGCCAAAATCGAATCCCTTGGCGGCGAAATTCGCTTTGAAAGCCGGGTGGAAGATATCAACATCGAAAATGGACAAGTGCGGGGAGTCACCCTCGCCAGTGGGGAATATATCGCCAGCGATTATGTAGTTCTCGCAGTAGGGCACAGCGCCCGTGATACCTTCCAAATGCTATTTGAACGCGGAGTTTACATCGAGCCGAAGCCTTTTTCCATCGGCTTTCGGGTCGAACATCCCCAGACTCTCATCGACAAATGTCGTTTCGGCGCTCAAGCTGGTCATAAGCTTTTAGGTGCTGCCGATTACAAACTAGTTCACCACTGTCAAAATGGCCGTTCCGTCTATAGTTTTTGTATGTGTCCGGGGGGATTGGTAGTTGCAGCCGCATCAGAACCGGGGCGACTTGTCACCAATGGGATGAGCCAATACTCTCGCAATGAGCGTAATGCCAATAGTGCGATCGTTGTGGGCATCACTCCCGAAGATTATCCGGGAAATGCCTTAGCAGGGATTGACTTTCAACGGCGCTTGGAAGAACAGGCTTTTGAGTTGGGCGGTGGAACTTATGAAGCTCCAGGGCAGTTGGTGGGTGACTTTCTCAACCATCGCCCCTCGACAACATTGGGCACTGTTAAACCGTCTTATACACCGGGGGTACATTTGGGCGATCTGAGTGAAAGTTTACCAGATTATGCGATCGCCGCCATCCGCGAAGCCCTTCCCGCTTTTGACAAACAAATTAAAGGTTTTGCAATGGATGATGCCGTGTTGACTGGAGTGGAAACCCGCACGTCATCACCGATTCGGATTAAACGCAAAGAGGATTATCAGAGTTTAAATACAGTCGGTCTTTACCCAGCTGGTGAAGGCGCGGGATACGCAGGGGGAATCCTCTCAGCTGGTATCGATGGCATTAAGGTAGCGGAGGCGGTAGCTTTAAGTATTTTGCAGAATTGCGTAGTTTAAATTTAAAAAGTTTTTGCAACACAACTCGCATGGGCGTTGTGATGCCACTCAATGGACTTGCGACAGAGTTTGATAGTCTGTGTAGCCATGTTCGCTACCACCATAGAACGTTCTGACATCACCTTTGCTCAGGGGGGCATTGAGCCGTAGCCGCTCCACTAAGTCAGGGTTAGAGATGAACAGTCGCCCGAAAACTATGGCATCAGCCCGCCTGCTTGTAATTGCTTCATCACCTCGTTGTCGATCAAACCCACCCACAGCTATCAGTGTTCCTTGGTAAACGGAACGTAGGAGATCGATAGGGTTAAACTTCGGTGCAGTTCCTCTGGCGTAACCTCGGTCATACCCCACGTGCAAGTATGCCAAACCCAATGGACTGAGTGCTTTTGCTACATAAGTGTAAGTTTCGGCAGGATCGTCATCAAATGTGTCATTGACTGTGAAGCCGGGGGCAATCTTGACCCCAATCCTCTCCGCTCCCCGGACGCTACACAGAGCATTGACTACTTCGAGCGTGAAGCGAGTTCGATTTTCCAATGTGCCACCATAGGCATCTGTGCGTTTGTTGGAGCTACTGACTTGGAACTGGTTGGGTAGATATCCTGTTGCTGCATGAAGTTCCACACCATCAAAACCTGCTTCAATAGAGAGTTCTGCCGCTCTGCGGTACTCTTCTACTATTTCGGGTATTTCGTCCAACTCCAACGGACGGGGTATCTCGAAAGGGACTTTGCCATCCCAAACGTGAACTTCTTCGGACACCACCGGGATAGCCGAAGGTGCGATCGGTCGGACATGGTTAGGTAATAGGGAGGAGTGCGACACCCGTCCAGCGTGCATCAGTTGCACAAATATCCGACCTCCAGCAGCATGAACTGCATCTGTAACTTTTCGCCAGCCTGCAACCTGCTCCTGGTTGTGCAACCCAGGACAGGTTGTGTAACCTCGCCCCATTGGACTTGGATGCGTCCCTTCCGTAATAATGAGTCCCGCCGAAGCTCGCTGGGTGTAGTATTCGACCATTGGGGGGGTAGGTACACACTCAGTAGTTGCCCGGAGACGGGACATCGGAGACATGATGATGCGGTTGGGAAGGTCAAGCGAACCTAGTCTAACTGGCGCGAACAGTCCTGATTTTTCTGGCATTGGCATTTTTCCTCTTCTAGAATCAGGGCGATAGCGAGTCCACGTACTCTTACAGAGAAGCAAGCTATGCGTAGCGTCTCATAGAGGGCCTCTACCTGCGGCGGTAAACTACGCTCCACCGACAACCATCAATAATACTGCCCTACAGATAACTTCAGGGTAACTGAATCTGAAACGCTGACAAATAGCTCTGATCAATTGCCTCTACAGATCGCCTTGCTGCATCACTATTTATTATATGAAAAGCTTGCATATAATCTTTATTCTTAATGACGACAAATAGAGCATTACAGCCAAGGGCGAACGAGCGTCACGAGCGTCTTGATTCTGAATTCTGAATTCTGAATTCTGAATTCTGGATTCTGAATTCTGGATTCTTCTTCAACTGGTATTGCCAATATCAATATTTAATATCAAGCCCCACCTAGATATTTTCGAGGCAGGGCTTTTGCTTTTAGGGCTAGAGTCAATATGCAATCATGCATCAAGTGCGATGGCGTACACGCCCTTTCCGGTGGCGATCGCACTGGGGAATTTAGCCGAACGTTAAAGCTGGTTCTTCACAGAAGTTAAATACGGCTGACTCACTTTCTGATTCATCTTCAAATACAGCAGATATGTACCATTCACAAGGCGAATCATTCGTATATTCAGCCCAAGCAATTGTTACTGTTTCACCCGATGGAATCCCTGAATCGCTCAAGGTAAATGAAGCCCACTCTTCGTCATCGACAGATACCCATAACTCTGTAATTGCTTGTTCGGTATCATTGGTAACGGTAAACGTGAATTGGTCTGACATAAATAGCCCCTTAGCTATAAATAAATTGCAGGTTGTCAGTCACCGATTATACTGTCACCTTTTTAGAAATAATTTTATGCTAGATGCCAAAATATAAGCTCAGAGAAGCTTTGAAGCTTTTTTTCGCTAAAGTTAAATTTCTTAAAGAGTGTTATAAATCTCACAGTCTCAGATTGAGCCTATAGTAAGATACCCAATGCCATTAGTCATTGGTGCTAATGACTAATGACAAAAAAGGCAGGAGTTAGGAGGCAGAAGGCAGGAGGTTTGGAGTATCAATTGAAACTAAAGTTGCAGGGTCTAAAGCCCAGTTCATAACTACTTCTTGTGGGGTGGGCATCTTGCCCGCCATATAAACTGGGCGGGCGAGACGCCCACCCCACAATATTGGGTAATTTATATCTTGGAAGTCCCTTAATACAGTTCATATTTCATTAACTGACAAGGCAACGTTCCGTTGTACACGGCAATTCGCTGGGATGATTTTAGTCCAATGGATTGAGACAGTTCCTTGTTGCCACTCAGCACAAACGCAGTCCAGCCTTTGAAACGTTGTTTCAGCACATCGCCCAAAAGTTTATAGAACGCCCCTAAATCACTATCTCGTCCCAGCCGTTCACCATAAGGCGGATTGCAGAATAAAATCCCACTATCTGCGGGGGCGACAACATCAGCAAGTTCCATTTGAGAAAACCATACATGGTTATCAACGCCGCAGTTTTCAGCATTGTTAATCGCTTGCTCAATTATATTTTCATCGCGATCGCTTCCCCAAATAGGCGCAGGTAGGGTATCTATTTGGCTGTTCTTAGCTTCTTGGAGCAGTTTTTCTAAAAGGGACAAATCAAAATCGAGCCAATTTTCAAATCCAAAGGATTCACGAAATAGCCCTGGTGCGATGTTAAGTGCCTTTAAGCTAGCTTCTAGTGGTAAAGTGCCAGATCCACAGAGAGGATCGTAAAACATCTGGTTTGGCTGCCAACCCGAAAGCTGAATGAGGGCAGCAGCTAGAGATTCCTTAAGAGGGGCTACTCCAACCGCAGGACGGTAGCCTCGGCGATGCAGACTATTTCCAGAACTATCGAGTTTAACGGTACAAAAATCACGTTCAATATGAACATTGACCCGCACATCTGGGTCATGAAGTTCCACATTTGAACGCTCACCCAGATTTTCTTTCTGTTGGTCAACGATCGCATTTTTGACTTGTAGAGATGTGAAGTGGCTGTGGTTGAGGCGCTCGTTTTTGCCCGTGACATTCACCGCCAACGTCATGTCTGGCGTGAGATAGTTTTGCCAATCGATAGCCTGAATGCCGCGATAGAGATCCTTAGCATCAAGGCATGGAAACTCATGGATATGCACCAAAATGCGGAACGGCAGTCTAGCCCAGAGGTTGACGCGATAAAGTAAAGTGCGATCGCCCTCAAAAGCTACACCACAAAATCCTGGCTCTACGGAATGGGCACCCAGTTGCTCTAACTCCTGAGCCGCCAGGGTTTCTAATCCGCGAGCAACCGTTGCAAAATAATTCATAATTCGTAATTAATGGCTATTAGTAACTCAAATTCTTTTAGTCCACGGAGTTGGACTTTGCTTGTGTAGTTGCGAATTTTATTCGCCTAATACTAGAAATTTCTATAATCAATCATTGTTTGGCGATAAGCATCTGGCAAGCCTGTATCAAAACACTTTCCTTTAACAACATATCCTGTCATTCCTTCTTCCTGACGCAATCTTTCCAGACACGATGTTAACTGAAATTCACCTCGTTCTCGGAAATTTTGATTGATATGTTCTGCTAGAAAATCAAAAATTTTCGGCGTCAGTAAATATAAGCCAAATATACCTAAAAAATGATTTTCTGCCATTCCCTCTACACTCAGATTTTCTCGTGCATACTCGATACTAGGCTTTTCATAGAGTTGTGTAACCGACAAAATCGAGTTTAACTCTTGCCAAATTCCTGTTACACATCCAGCTTTATGAATAATTTCTGCTGGCATTGTAGTTAAGCCAATAACGTTTTGATTAACTTGTTCGTAAACATCTAAAACTTGACTAGCACAAGATTTTTCAATATCAGATGCATAAATATGGTCGCCCAGCATGAGTAAAAATGGCTCATTTTGCACCCAATCTTTGGCACAAAATACCGCATGGCCATAGCCCAATTGTTCCTTTTGTAATAAAATGGTAATTCTGCTACCTAAATCTTCAAGATATCGGCTATATTCTTGATTTTGCGGTGAAAGTTTATCTAAAAGTTCTTTTTTAGGTGGGTTTTTCAATAAATCTTCAAAGATTTCTTTGTCATCTGGCTGCACCACAATCCCTACTTCTGCAATTCCAGCACTAATTGCCTCTTCAATAATTGCGAGAATCACAGGTTTTGCCCTACCATCTCGATCGATAATCGGGAAAAGTTCTTTTTTCACAACCTTGGTAGCTGGAAACAAACGAGTACCGAAACCAGCTACCGGAATCACAGCTTTTCTAACTTTATTTTTTTGCATAAATGCATCGTCACCCCAACTTTTCAAACAATTCCGCCAACACCACATTAGAAAACAAAAAGCCTTGGGGATCAATCAAACGCAACCTTCCCTCTGCAATTTCTACCCAACCATTCTCAAAATATTCTTGCAAACACTGGCAAATTTCCTCCACCTTCTCTTCGCCAAACGCCTCCGCCAACGCTGCCAAACTCACACCCTCCGCTAAACGCAACCCCAACATTAACGTTTCTAACAATACTTCCTTTGGGGGAGTCACATCACAATCAATCGCACCGCCAGCTTGCACCCACTGGTAATACTCCTTCGTTTTGCGCGGACGAGTGAAGCGTTTGCCCTCAACATAACTCGCCGCACCCATACCAAAGCCGTAATAAGGGCGATTTTCCCAATAAACTCGATTATGCCGACACTGATAACCAGGTTGAGCATAATTAGAAATTTCATAATGCTCATAACCTGCGCTAGTTAAAACCTGCTGCCCCATCTGGTACATTTTGACTGTGGCTTCATCCGTAGGCAAAGGTGTATCACCTGGTTTGTAGTAACGACCAAAGGCTGTACCTGGCTCAATGGTGAGGTCGTAGATGGAAATGTGAGTGGGTGCGATCGCCACTGCTTTTAAGAGAGAATCCTGCCATTGATCCAAAGACTGATGCGGCAACCCAGAAATTAAGTCTAAGCTAAATATGGGAATCTCGACTTGGTGAATCAGTTCCACAGCTGCAAAAATATCTTCAACTGAGTGCGATCGCCCCGCCTTCTGCAATAATTCTTCTTGAAAGGCTTGTACACCCAAACTTACCCGATTTACGCCTGCACTGTGATAGCCTGCTATATGGGCTAAATCAAAGGTGGCTGGGTCAATTTCCATAGAAATCTCTGCACCAGTTGCAATCCCAAAATGCTTTTGTAGCTCTCTCAGTATACGTTGTAGCTGCTCTGTTGATAGCAGTGAAGGAGTACCACCACCGAAGAAAATTGTCTTCAGGGGTTGACCAAATGCTGGTGTCATGGCAATTTCTTGACATAGCACCTCAACATATTGGGAGATAGTACCAGATGTTTCGCCCCGCAAGCGATCGCCCACAACTGACACCGGGAAATCACAATAAAAGCACCGCCGTCTGCAAAAAGGAATGTGCAGATAAGCAGAACTCACAATTCCAGAAATACTAAAATTTTGACTCATTTTGAGAAAGTTTGGAGTTAACCCAACTGCAAATTAGAGACAATAAAAATGAGGTAACAATTCAGGAGCCAATATCCAGGAGCCAGAATAATCCCAAAATCAAGCGTGCAATAACTTCTTGATTTTATTAAACTTATTAAGCTTGGGTATCAAAGTCTTCTTAATTCTGACTTCTGGATTCTGAATTCTGAATTCTTAAAAAATGAGTAGTTTATTTACAAATTTTTGTCGTTTTACAAAGAAACAATGAAAAATATTAAGATAAGAGCCTTTAGTTATAATAATTGCAGATATTGTCAGCCTAAACCCTTAGTGTAAGTCAATATTCATTAGTCTATCTTACCGATACAATAAAAAATACTTAACTGGATCGGTGAACACAGTTGTAGGAAAACAAGACAACCATGCTTGACGCAATTATCATTTTCTCATTTATCCTCGCAGCGTCGGGAATAGGGTTCTACAGCATTGAACTACTACCCAATGGGGCGCTAGATCAGGTAACGAATCTAGAAGCTTTACGCTTAGTTGTTGCCGTCTTTGCCGCTATTATTGGTGGTGCGATCGGGCTGAGTTTCCAAACGACATATCGTCGCTTGGAGGCACAAGTCAAAGAAATGCCTCTAGAAGTAATTTTAACGCGTGCGATCGGCTTAGTGATTGGGCTATTGTTAGCTAACCTCATGCTAGCCCCACTATTTTTACTACCCATCCCGGCGGATTTTGGATTTATTAAGCCATTGGTGGCAGTTGTCGGCAGTATTATTCTCTCCGTCACTGGTATGAATTTAGCAGACACCCACGGGCGGGGCTTATTGCGGTTCATTAATCCCAACACCGTCGAATCGATGGTAGTGGAAGGAACGCTAAAACCAGCCAATACCAAAGTTTTAGATACTAGCTGTATTATTGATGGTCGTATTGAAGCCTTACTAGAAACTGGGTTTTTAGAAGGACAAATTCTCGTACCGCAGTTTGTCTTGCAAGAACTCCAACAAGTAGCCGATGCTAGCAAAGATCAAAAACGGGTGCGAGGAAGACGAGGACTAGAAATTCTCAATCGCATTAAAGAAGATTACCCCGATCGCATCCTGATTAATGGAGTTGACTACGACGATATTCCCACAGTAGATGCCAAGTTGGTGCGCTTCGCCCAAGAAATCAGCGGTACACTGCTAACCAACGACTACAACTTATCTAAAGTCGCCAGTGTTCAGAAAGTACCAGTTTTGAACGTAAATGATTTAGTGAACGCCGTGCGTCCTAGTTATTTACCTGGTGACAACCTGGATTTAAAAATCCTCAAGGAAGGCAAAGAACCAAGTCAAGGTATCGGCTACTTAGACGACGGCACAATGGTAGTCGTTGAAGAAGGCAGCAATTATGTGGGTGGTGAACTGCGAGTAGTAGTTACCAGTGCTTTGCAAACCACAGCAGGAAGAATGATTTTTGCCAAACCCCAAGCTTCAGCATTGGCGTGAGGTAAATATCCGGTGCAATTAAATATAAATTGTCCAATCGGTGCAGGTTGACTGCACCGATTATTTATTTGGATTCATCAGACTCAGTTATCTGTAAATACTGTTATTTTTCCATTACATAGTTTTGAAACCAAACTCCCCGCAGTTCTACTTGTTGTTCCCTTACTATGCTAAATCCCTTGTTTTCAAAAAATGGCTTCGCAGTAATACTCGCTTCTGTATATAGCCGTTTAATTCCTTCTAATTTTGCAGTATCTTCTATATGACTTAAGAGTTTTGAGCCAATACCCTTTCTTTGGTATTTGCTATGGCAATAAAAACAATCAATATGACCATCTGGTTCTAATTCTGCAAACCTAACTATCTCACCATTATTGTCAGCAATGTAGGGAAGCTTGGCTTGTAATCTTTTGTACCAAACTTCATAATCCATATTTTCAGGTGCCCAAGTATTGACTTGTTCTTGAGTGTAATCGTAAATATTGATTTCATGAATTGTATCGTAGAACAGTTTCATGATTGCCTTGGTATCAGATAGTCTATATCTCCTGATTAACATATTGAAGCCTAATTTTCATAAATCTCTAACGGCAAATTATCTGGATCTTTAAAAAAAGTAAATTTTTTACCTGTAATTTCGTCAATTCTGATATTCTCTGTTTCTACACCTTGCGAGTTTAAGTAAAAAACAGTTTCCTCTATATTATCAACTTTAAAAGCAAGATGTCTTAAACCACAAGCCTCTGGATTACTAAATCTTTGCGGAGGATTTGGGAAAGAGAATAACTCTATTTGAGCATTTTCTGCAACTCGTAAATCTAATTTATAAGAATTTCTCTCAGCGCGAAAAGTTTCTTGAATAATCGAAAAGCCTAAAGTTTCGACATAAAATTTTTTGGAGCGATCGTAGTCAGAACAAATAATAGCTACATGATGAATACCAGTGGTTTTCATGTGTAATTCTCAATATATTGGCGTGGCAATTAAAAAAGCTTATGGCTTTCTTAAAACTTTATATTTAATAAGCTTTATATTGAAATAATCTAGATTTCCGTTACTCGGTGCATTGGTTTGGTTGGCTTTTCAGTGGTGATCAGTTGATCAGCTTTAATTTGCAGAGCAGCGGCCACATGAAGTGCATCCATCGCAGCTAAACCATAAGTACAGGCAATTTCAGAAGCATTCTGTATAATTTGCTCTAAGTCAGTTGGCCAGTGCATGACAGCACTAAAAAATGTTTCGTAAAATTCTGCTTCGTCTTGTTGCTTGTTAAAAGTTGCTTTAGGCAAGACTTCTAACTGAACGAAGCGACTTGAGGCAAACTCCAGATTTTCATCGTTAAGAATTTGATTCGCTCTGATGCTGACTGACTGAATGCCACAGAAAGCGCTGATCAGTACACCAGAGTCTATGTACGTCTTCATTACGACTCACGGAATCCACCGCGACGTGCAGCAAGTTCAAGTTCAATTTCGTCTTCGTTGAGAAGTTGCAATCCAGCAGCGATCGCTCGTTGTCGGATCGACCATAATTTTTTGGCTAAGGGTGTTTGTGGCACAAAATCAGATTCGGTGGGTGTTGTTTCTGGCTCAGATTTAAGTAGTTCAACAAACTCCAAAACTTTTTGTTGCTTTTGGGGTGTGAGTTCTCGCCAGTGTTCAAGTAGTTCAACTTCATTACCCATAAGTACAACGCTCGTGAATGATTTTTCTATTTTAGTGGCACAAGCCTTATTTCCTGTTCCCTGCTATAAAATTTTGCTTGGAGTAGAATCGTCTTTTATCAACTTGGCATGAAACAATATACATTGACGATGATTTTCGCAAGGAGCTAGAGTTACTTCCATGAAATTAGATCGCATTACCAGCAATCTCAATCGCATGAATGGACAACCCTCTATTCGTAATCTTCGGCTTACCGTTCGTCGGGTGATTGAGTTATTAGCTACCTACCCTAATCGTGAAGAATTGCTTCAGGAGTTTCCCGAATTAGAAGATGAAGATATTCAGCAAGCCTTAATTTTTGCATCGTCCTACTTGAGCGATCGCTATTCCTGTGAGTCGTGATAGGCGATCGCCTCAATTATCTATCTGCTAAAGGCTTTGCGGTATGCGATCGCATCAACAATCTATCTCCTGAAGGCGATCACTATTCCTGTGAGTCGTGATTTTTAGGCGTTCGCCTCAACAATCTATCTTTTAAAAGCGATCGCTATTCCTGTGAGTCGTGATTTCTAGGTGATCGCTCTTTTGCTCTTATATATATCGTATATTAGGTATTGGAGCCTAGATCAAATGTCTAGACTTTTAAACTTCATGTAATTACTACAAGAATTTAACCGTGATTACAAATGCTAGTAGCCTTACCCTTGGCGCTCTCCGTCAAACTTTTGGCTTGAGACTAGACTCTAGCGATCGCTTTTTTGATGAATGGTTAAATAATGCGCCGACTCTAACCGAAGCGGAACTACAAGGACTAGATCGCCTCACTCAAAACTATACCTATCTCAGTCAAGAAGAACCACCTCTCGAAGAAATTGTTAAGCTTGTAGTTATATCACCATTGCTAGATTTAGCAGATTTCTATCAGTTTCCTTTTCTGGTAAAAGCAGAAGTAAGTACCAATATCGAAGTTGTAGACGAAGCTAATGCTATTGCAGTTCAAGGCAGGATTGATATTTTGGTGATTCAAGATAGTTTTTGGATTTTGGTAATCGAGTCAAAGCCTGCAAGACTAGACGTTACGGCGGGAATTCCCCAAGCACTTACTTATTTGTTGAGCGCTCCCAACTTACAGTCAAGTTGTTATGCAATGGTTACAAACGGAAGAGAAGTATTGTTTTTGAAATGCGATCGCCACCAAAATGTCCCTCAATATACTCGATCGCATACTTATCGGTTACTTGAAAATACATCAGAACGTATCCAAGTTTTGCAGGGACTTAAACAAATTGGGGCTTATATTGGCGATTTGAGGAGTTAGGCGATCGCTATTCCTATGAGTCGTAATTTTTAGGCGATCGCCTCAATTATCTATCTGCTAAAGGCTTTGCGGTATGCGATCGCTATTCCTGTGAGTCGTGATTTTTGGGCGATCGCTTCAATTATGTAACTGCTAGAGGTTTTGCTGATAACTTAAGAACAAGGAAATAGGCGATCGCGTAACATAGAATTATAACTGACTTCAAAATGGCAAATTATATGCTAGAAGCAAATATACGCGACAACCAAGAGCTTTCTCAGCTAATCCAACAAGCCAACTCTAAGAGGTTGTTTGAAAAGTGTCAGCTTGAGCCTTAAATGCAACTCAGAGAAGCGATCGCTCGTTGTCGGATTTTTTCTATTTTAGGGGCAAAAGCCTTATTTCCTGTTCCTTGCTATAAAATTTTGCTTGGAGTACAATCGTCTCTCATTAACATAAGCTGTCCAATTTTATAAACAACACAAGTATTACCGATTTAACTAACTCCGCAAATGAAAAAACACAGGTATTCTCTAACTATAGCGGTTCTCAGTTGGGTGCAATATAGTAACAGCAGTGAGTGAACCAGCCAATAATGTCTTTTTTAGTTACTGCATTGAGAGCATTTG
>NZ_JBALFY010000079.1:0-163802 GCF_036916655.1 Nostoc sp. | reverse complement strand
CGGCATCGCTGTACCTACCTTGGCTTTTGTAGAGTGCTGCTAAATTGTTCAAGCTAGTAGCCACATCAGGATGGTCGCCAGCAAACAGGCGCTTTATCATTGCCAAAGCATCACTGTATAGTGGTTCGGCATCGCTGTACCTACCTTGGCTTTTGTAGAGTGCTGCTAAATTGTTCAAGCTAGTAGCCACATCAGGATGGTCGCCAGCAAACAGGCGCTTTGTCATTGCCAAAGCATCACTGTATAGTGGTTCGGCATCGCTGTACCTACCTTGGCTTTTGTAGAGAAAAGCTAAATTGTTCAAGCTAGTAGCCACATTGGGATGGTCGCCAGCAAACAGGCGCTTTGTCATTGCCAAAGCATCACTGTATAGTGGTTCGGCATCGCTGTACCTCCCTTGGCTATCGTAAAGTGCTGCTAAATTGTTCAAGCTAGTAGCCACATCAGGATGGTCGCCAGCAAACAAAGCTTTGCAAACATTTACGCCATCCTCATACCAAGGTTTTGCTAATTTATATAATCCTTGTCCATCATAAAATTTTCCTATACCCACAAATATCCACAGTACTCGATCGTTAGGCACTGATGCTGTGAAAAATGTCTGTGCTTCTGTGGCTTCCTTTATCTCTGCAATTAAACGTTTTCCTATATCTTCAAGATGAAGAATAACATCTTTGAAGAATTCAATATCTTTAGAAGTGGGTGAATTAGGAAGGCTTTGGGCAAGGGTTATCATGGCGGTGGCAAAGGTTGTTTCTAAAACCGATTTGGTTTCGCCAGAGTTTGCTAACTCCTCTTGCAAAAACCACCGCACTAACGCATGAAGTTTATAATATCCTTCTCTTTCTTCTACCAGTTGCAGCAAGTTGCGCCCGTAGAGTTGCTTTTTAGCTGCGTTTAATTCATCTTCCGACCAAGTTAGAAGAGGCAAGGGAGCAGGGAGCGGGGAGCAGGGGGGACTGTTTTCTTCAGCTTGAGAGGTGTTTGAATCTCTTACTTGTTCTATGTTTTGACTTTTTGTCGCCACCCAAATAACTAATTCCCAAAGAATTTGTACAGGAGAAAATAAACTCAAAAATCTTCCTAGTTGTTGCACTAGTGGGTCGAGTTCTGACCAAGTTAAAGTAAATGCGGCTTTGACTCCTAGTTGAGTTGAGTTGAGAGTTTCCCGGTCTTGTAAAGCTGCTTCTGCTAATTTAAGTTCTTGCAATCGCCCAAACATGATATCTAAAGATATTTCTGGGTCGCGTACCAAATAACCTCCTACTAACTCTATGCCCAAGGGCAAATATTCTAGACATTCACATATTGCTGCTGCGGTTTGTAGTTGGTTTTCGACTCGCTTATTTTTTTCCCCCAACAGTCGTTTTAACAGTTCTAAGGCTTTGCCTGGTTCTTTTTGGGGCGAGAGAACATCTAAGGGAATTTCTTGAATAAAATTCGGGTCTAAATGCCGCAGTCGAGTAGTAATTAAGATTTGGAAGCGGTTATCGTTGGGAACAACTTCGCGGAGGTTGTCTAAATTGGTTACATCATCGAAGACGATTAAAATCGGCAACTGAGAGTTAGGATATCTAGGCCAACACCAGGCGACTTGTTCTTGAAGGCTTAAAAAGCTTCCTCCTAATTCTTGAGGAATCTCCAAACCGAACTGCAACCGGAAAAATTCTAAAACTTCGGCGGCAAGATTGGTTTCTCTGTCGTTAAACCAGGCAATGCCGCCATAATCTTGTTCATATCGTCTGGCGTATTGGGTAGCTAATTCAGTTTTGCTCACGCCTCCCATTCCCGCTATTGCTACATAATCTCCGCGCTGCAAGTCTTCATACACCATTGTCAGTTCCGTTTCTCGCCCGACAAAATTAACAGAACCGCGATAAAGAATAGATTTTGTGGGGCTTAACTTTGTCCGTTCTCCGTCAGACGACTCCACTCAAAAATTAAAAGTACTACCTCTTTGGTCAATAGTTTGGTTTTGAGCCGCATTAATTGCTTTTTCGATGTTTTGGGTAAAAGTTGAAGGGTATGATTGTTGAGATTTTTCCACAGCCGCTTTTATCTCCTTCAGAATTTCAGCCAAGTTAGACGGTGGATTATTTTCTGTTAATAATGCTAAATCTTGCATAGTTTGAGCCACTTCAGGATTGGCTTGAGCCGCAGCTCCCACCTCTCGTACAGTCTTGTCATAATCAAGTGGTTGCTCTGGTGCTTTCTCGATCGCTGCTACAGTATGGGGAGACTGTTTTTTGAGGGTAACAAGAAACTTGCCAGTCTTATCTACTAAAGACTCTGTTACCTTTTCAGTTGTTTTTTCTAAAGCTTTGGTGGCTATTATAGTGCCAATTGCGATCGCAGCAGTAGTTAAAGGTTCCATGTGCTATTTTGACTATGTGTATCCTATTTATTTATTAACATAACTCACTCTACTGACTCTAAGCATAAAATTACAGTTTCATCAATAAAAATATGTCTTTTATCAATAAAAACATCTTTTTCATCAATAAAAACATCTTTTTCATCAACAAAAAGATGTCTTTCATCAATAAAAACATCTTTTTTATCAACAAAAAGATGTCTTTCATCAACAAAAACATAATTTTTGTGATAAATACTGAGTTTTCAGTCATATCAGATACTAATTTGTGAGGATTTTACTGAACTAGGATACAGCTTTAGTAAGGCAAACTAGCTCTAAAGCAGAATAAAAGGGATACATTTATGCCTGGGAAGCAACGTACATATCGCGTTTTAGAAAAAGCTGAATTAAGAGCGGCGGGACTTAAAGCAATTGATCCCAGTATGGATTTTGGGGACGATCGCAACTTGCAAAATATGACAGAACTAATTGAGCAGTACCGGAGCAAAATAGATGCTTATAATACTGCTCTTGCCGTGATTGATTCTTCTAGAACTGAAATGGGCGAATTGGATAAAAATTTAAGCGATCTAACCGAAAAAATGCTGATTGGAGTTGCTTTTAAATACGGCAAAGATAGCCGGGAATATGAAATGGCGGGTGCTGTTCGCAAAAGCGATCGCATCCGTAAAAGCACAGCAACACGCTTGAGAGCAACTTCAGAAGAAGCAGCTACTAAGAGTGACAAAACTGCTTGAAGAAGAATTCAGAAGTCAAAATTAAAGAGTCAGAATCAAGACGCTCATGATGCTTGTTTGCCATTGGCGTCTCTCCTCAGGAAGTTTACGTAAATTTGTTGATGTAACTACAAGTAAATTCGGTAAAATTCATGAGGTTTAACAGATATAAATTAAATAAAATTACCTTTGTATATGGTCAATATCTGTTAAGGGAACTCCAAGAAATAAATTATCCAATATTGTGGGGTGGGCATCTTGCCCGCCCAGTCTGTATGGATCTTGTGTTGCCCACCCCACAAGAGTTAATTGCATATTTTTTTATCTGGTATTCCCTAAACCAAATAAACTTGTTGCAACTAATCAATTGTTGAGAAGCAATTATTGTTGAACATAACTTTATCTGCTAATGAGCAACTTGAAAAGCCAAAGACTAAAACTCAAATTTTATCAGTTACGTTTATTTCCATATATAGGAAATAGCCGGAATTCCCGAAAAGCAAGTGGCTAGAATTACACCGCTAATTACTTTTGGTTACAACTACAAAAAAGAAGCTGATTTTTCTTGGAAACGATTAAATACATATTCAACTCCAGAATTGATTGCTTGTGGATTAGATGGAGCGATCGCAGAACAAATTGTAGCAGAAAGGCAGCGACGAGGTGAGTATAAATCGTTGATTGATGTGAAGCAACGTACTGGATTACCCTTAACTACTTATCGGCATATAGTTTAAACCTCCCATTTATCCACCTTTTTCCACGGAAGCTTCACCGTAAATCGGCTGCCTTTACCTAACTGACTTTCGGCGTGAACAGTTCCACCGTGCAACTCGACAATTTTTTGCACCATCACTAAACCTAAACCAGTGCCCGTAGAACGACGAGTAGAGGCATTTTCAACCTGCATAAAAGGTTGAAATAATTTAAAAAGGTCATCAGAAAGCATACCAATACCCGTATCTACCACGCTGAAAAAGATATATTCATTGGTAGCAGTTGGTTGGACTTCTATCCAAACTTCGCCTCCTTCTTTAGTAAACTTAATCGCATTAGTCAACAAGTTGATAAATACTTGGCGAATCCGACGTTCATCAACTTGGATGGGTTCGAGTTCTTCAGGTACTTGTGCCCGCAACTGAATGTTTTTATCAAATGCGAGATGTTTGACAAAACCTAAGCTGTAATCACATAATTCCTGAATTGAAGTAGCGGCTAGTTGCAGTTCTATTTTGCTGGATTCGGTATCGGTAAAGTCAAGGATTTGGCTAATTAATTCTAGTAAGTTCTTACCGCTAGATTCGAGTATAGTTAAAGACTGCTGCTGTTCTTCGCTCACAGGGCCGTACACTCCATCTTTGAGGGCTTCTGTGATTTCCAAAATAGAGTTTAAGGGATTTCTCAAATCGTGATTGATGTTTCCTAAAAAGGTGCTTTTAGCACGATTTGCCATTTCCGCAGCTTCTTCAGCCTCACGTAGAGCGGATTCTGCCTGTTTGCGGTTGCATACTTCTAAAGTTAGGGCAACAAATTCTGCAATTGAGCTAACAAAATTTTGTTCGCTTATTTCCCATGTCCGGGGGATGTCAATCTGCTCATATAATACTGTTCCCACTATTTTACCCCCAACCCAAATAGAGGTATCAATTAGGGATACAATATTGTTTGGTTCTAGTAATTTATCCCATAATTCCTGTACTCGTAAATCAGTGCGAGTGTCGGTAATGACAATGGTACTCAAAGCCACCACGGCTTTATAGTAAATTAAATAATCTGCAAGGTTGCGTTCTAAACCTGCGGAATGTTTTTGATTGCTACGTTCATAAAGATTTATACATTGTAGTTTGGTACGCTCATCATTGAATAACCATACACTTACTCGCTCTACTTCTAAAGCATTGGCTGCTTTTTCGGTGATGACTTTGAATGCTGTTTCTAGATTTCCTTCAAAAAGCGCTTTGTGATTTGCCAGTTCTGCTAGTACCCGATGATGTTGGCGCAGTTTTTGTTCACTATTAATACGTTCTTGAATCTCTTTCTGTAAGTCTTGAGTTTGCTGCTTAACTTGCAGTTCTAACTCTGCATTTTTTATAGTCAGTGCAGTAGAATTTTTGCGTAACTGTTGCACCATCTCATTAAAAGATTCACCCAGTATTTTTACTTCTTTAATACCAGGTACTATTACCACTGAGTCTTTGTCATTGGTAAAATTGGTTAAATCTTTTGTTGCCGTGCTGAAATCTAAAATTGGCTGAGTTATCCAACGGGCGGTAACAATCCCCAGTATAGTAGCTAATCCTAATACTCCTAAACAAAGAAAAATTGTAGTTTGAGTATTGCGATTAATTTGTCCTATAAACTCTACCTCTGGGACATTTACCACAATCAACCAGTTGAGATGTGATTCGCCCTGTAACGGTTTAACTTCTAAGAATTGTCGTTTGCCTTCCAAGGAAAAATCTAGTTGCTGTAAACTTTGAATTTGGTCAAAGTTATTAAATTTAGTTGTTAAATATTTAGCGGCTGCTTGAATCGAAGAATTCACACTCTGAGAAGCTGCCAACCGAATAGATTTACCATTTTGTAAGCGGAATGGTTCTTCGGCTGTGGAACTTGCAACTAATAGCCCTGAACGGTCGATAATAAAAATTTGCCCAGACTTGCCAACTTTGATATTTTGCAGCAAATCGCCAATTTCTGATAAACGAATCAGAGTGCTGTTGACTCCGAATAACTGACTTTGGGAATTATAGATGGGTTGAGATGCACTAATAAAAAGTCTTGGTTCAGTAGGGGGTATAAAAATCTCACTAAAGCTGAATTTTTTGGCAGTAACAGCTGCTTGATAATCAGGACGCGATCGCGCATCATAGTTTTTAATCACCTCTGGTAGCTGGGTACGTTGACCTTGAGAGTCAATTTTGTAAGTGTAAAGGTCGTACTCAGTTGACTTTCCGGCTTTTTTAAGTAAGAATTCGCGATTGTTGAGCTTTTCTACCGTTAGGTGTTCTTGCTGTTCATTGCTTACCGTTAAAGCCAAGGCATCGGGATAAGTCTTTAACTGCTCTACTAAATATGACTCCCAGGTTGGAAGATTTTCTATCTTTAGCAACCCAATATTAATCAGATTTTGATTACTGCGTAGTACCTGACGCGGAGTTGACAAATAGGTTTGTAAATTCTGCTCAACCCGATTGGCGACTTCATGACGCAATTCACTAGCCACCTCATTGATTACTTTTTGCCCATTGTGAATTGATAAGTATGCAGTCAATCCCACAGCTAGCAAGATTTGCAGCAGAAACAACGCTACCAGAATGAAGCTTAGAGGTACACCTTTAAATAGGGAAAAAACAGTATTTTTGGTCATCTGCCCACTCCCCTTGCTCCCTCTTTCTGTCTTGTAGTACTGAGTACAACACTTCGAGTTTGCTGTCCTGTGGGCTTATGCATAGTTTATACTCGGTCGGGTCAAGTGCCAATATACCACTTCTGACAAAAGAACAAAACGTTAGTTAACTGCATTAGTGGTTTGTCAAATTTATTTTGACGGTTAGAGAGACGCGATAAATCGCCGTCTCTACAAAGAATTCATCCATTAGACATCTCCAGAAATTAATCGGAGACTGGGAACGAGGCAAAATGATTTATCTGTTAGCTTCCTTACCCGCCTTGAAATAAATTTCTTTGGCTTTTAGCTCCAGTCTACTTAAGTAGACTGGAGATTTTTGGCGATATTTAGTCATCTTCAGATGACTTTAGCTATGAGGCGGGAATTTCAATTCCCGACGGACGAGCGGTTTCACATTAAATTGACACCAATAAGCGACGCGGAGAAAATCAAAGTATTTTAAAACACGCTCCATACAGAAAATTTCTGTTCAGAATACTTAGCAGATGGGAACTCTAGCTAATAAGCTTAATTACATACAATATCCCCCAAAACTACCAATTATGTCCCATTTTGCTCATTCCACTTTGGGCCAATCTTCTTACCCTCGCTTAACTAGAAGCTTAAGTGCTGTTGAAAGTTGGGGTTTTGGTTTGACGGCTCATATTTCTTGGACAGCATTGGTTCCAGCAATTCATGCTGCTCTCGGTTTCCAAGCTATTTTTGTTTGGATACCTGCGGTAATTTTTGGAATGCTACTCAACTATCAAGTCAAAAGCTTGGGTATACATTTTATCAATGTGGCTGGAGGAACACCTAACTATACTACCAAGCTACTGCAACGCTACCCTGGACTAGCTGGTTATGCAGCAATTGGATACCTTCTCAACTGGGTTTCTTACCTATCAGTTAATACAATCGTACTTAGAGATTTAATTAAGGTGAATTTAGAGGCGCTGGGTATTACTTGTCCAGATATATTTTTGGATCTGAGCTTTACATTGTTGCCTTTTATCGTGGCGTTTAGTGGGACTCGCGCCCTGAGTATTTTACATTTGTTTTTTGTAATTCCAGCCTTTGGATTGCTAATAACTTTCTGTGTGCAAGGTCTGGCTTGGTTAGCGTTTTCTCCCGTTAGTCCTGGGTTTTTTCCTCATAATTGGTCATCTTTAAGCTTTGTAGATTGGGCAAAGTGGTTCTTTTTTGTCACTTATGCAACCTACAGTTGTGAAACAGCTTCTTCTTTTGTCGCTGATAGCCGTCAACCCACCAAGACGCTACGCTTTCTAGACGTTGCCGCTTGGATGATGCCACCCATCTTTTTGGGTGGGTCTTGGGTAGTCATGCGGTTAGCAACAAATCCCAACCTGAAAGATAATGCTTTTCTGAATCTTGTAGCGGCTTCCCAGCCCTTTTGGGGAAGATTTGCTGGTTTAAGTGTTTCTTTTTTGTTAGTCGCTGCTTGTCTTTTAGGTTCGGCAACGGTGGTTTCTAATTGCCCGCGAATTCTGTATCAATTGTCTTTAGATAACCATCTTTCACCAGTATTTTCCGTTGTCTCGCGTCGGGGTGTGTTTGTCCCAGCTTTGACATTGACACTGCTATTGTGCTTAATTTATTTGATTTGGGGAGATGTGGCGCGAATTGTCGCTGTTGGTAACGTCGGTTGGTTTGTCTCTTTTATGTTACTGCATTTAGGGCTTTGGCTTGGGCGCGATCGCCCAGAAGTTTTGTTCCCTCGCATCTCTTTAGGCATTTTTCTATTAGAAGTTGTAGTGCTGTTGGTGGGCGGATTTGCCTGGGGTTGGCTTAACTTCCTAATTGGGTTATTGTTTCCCATTGGTGTCTTAGGAATTGATGCAGTAATTCGCCGTGTGAATTTTGCTCCCTTTCATACCAGTTGGTGGATGCAGCGATATCGCACGCGTTCTGTGGTAATCATCAAAGATTCAGTAATTCTTCAGGTGAGCATCCTGATTTTTTTACTGTGTAGCGCAGTGGCAGTTGGCTGGTTATTTGGCGTCAAACTCAATAACGCGGCAACTGCGGGGGGTGAGAATATATTTGTGGTGTTGCTGATGAGCGTGGCATTTGTCGGCGTAGCGATCGCTTGTTGGACAACTATACCGCAAGTGGTAGCGATCGCAGAAGCTCGAGAATCTGCCGAACACCTGTTTACTGTTGCCCAAGATGGTATTTTAGTCGTAGACGATCGAGGCATTATCCAGCAAGCTAACCCAGCCACCAAATCATTCTTTGGTGTCAACCCATCTGAGTTACGGGGAAATCACCTCAACAAATGGCTACCCGCATTAGTCTACTATCCAGACCAGTGGACAAAGCGTAGCGAACAACCCCTACTCGGTCATGGGAAAAACAGAACTTTAGAAGTTTCCATCTCAGACCGACCTCATCAAGATTTTCAGGAATACGTTGTTATTCTCCACGACATTACCCAGCGCAAACAAGCAGAGCAGATATTGCGATACTCAGAAGCACAATTGCGCCAAGAGGCCAAGCAGTTAGCATCTCAACTAGTGCATAGTGAAAAAATGTCCAGTTTAGGGCAGTTAGTCGCAGGTGTAGCGCACGAAATCAACAACCCAGTCAATTTTATTTCTGGCAATATCAGCTATGCGAATCAATATATCCAAGATTTATTAAGACTGCTGCAACTATATCAGCAAAACTATCCTCATCCAGCCACAGAAATTCAAAAAGAAACAGAAGCCATTGATTTAAATTTCCTGATTGCAGACTTGCCCAACTTGCTAACTTCCATGACCGTTGGAGCCGAACGAATCACCGAAATTGTTTTATCTCTGCGAAATTTTTCCCGCTTAGACGAAGCAGAAATGAAAGCAGTAAATATCCATGAGGGTATAGATAATACCTTGATGATTCTGGAACATCGCCTCAAACCTAAATCTAACCATCTCACCATTGAGGTGATTAAAGAGTATGGCGACCTGCCATTAGTAGAATGTTATGCTGGACAACTGAATCAAGTATTTATGAATCTTCTCGCAAATGCGATCGATGCTTTGCAAGAGTCGGTAGAGAATAGTGAGTGGGGAGTAGAAGAAAAAGCGCTATCGACTCTCCAGATACGCATTCAGACTAAACTCACTAGCGAAAATCAAGTAGTTATTTGCATTGCTGATAATGGTATAGGCATTCCAGAAAAGGTACAAAAACACTTATTTGAACCATTTTTTACTACTAAACCAATTGGTAAAGGTACTGGGTTAGGTTTATCTATTAGTTACCAAATTATCACCCAAAAACATCAGGGAAAATTAGAGTGTATTTCTGCTCCTGGTCAAGGGACGGAATTTGTAATTGTAATTCCGTTGAATCAGCAAAGTAATTGAACTGGGGATTGGGGAAGGTGGGCATACGTGTCAATTTAAGCTGAAACTCCTTTACAATCTCGTTTGCAGCCTACGGCTGGAAATGCAACTCAAAAGCTTCTCTGCCGCCAGTAAGAGAGGCGGAGCTTCAAAGACAAGCATTTCCAGTCTCCGACTGGGAACGAGGCAAAATACTCAACTACTTCTTATGGGGTGGGCGTCTCGCCCGCCCATATAAGGCGGGCAAGATGCCCACCCCACAATGATTGGGTAATTTATTTGTAGGAAGTCCCTTAGAAAAATCCTCGCGTTGGCAGTGGTGTACCGTTGATCTCGTAGTCCCCGATCGCACGAGCCTTAAAGTGACCTGGATTATGAGATGCTAGGGTGCGTGCATTGCGCCAATGGCGATCGAAGTTGGAGCTTTTCTTGGTTGTAGAAGCCCCGCCAACCTCGAATAACAAAGTAGCTGATTTTAGCGCTAATTCATCAACAATTAATTTTGCCTTGGCTGCACTCAAAGAAGCTGCCAGCGCTACAGCTGTCTCAGATTCTTCACCCTGGGCTTGAGCAGCAGGAAGGCCATCAAGAACGGCGGCGGCGGCTAAAACGATCGCTTCGGCGGCAAAAGCGTTACTGGCAATCTGACCAACAGTCTGCTGTAAAATTGGATCGTCTGCGGCTTGCTCGGTTGTAGCATGGTAAAAGGTTCTGGGCCGTTTGTGAATCAGTGCCGTTGCATCGCGGAGAACGTTGCGAATAATGCCAGCATTAATTGCAGTCAGAAATAATTGGGGAACGATATTGTATGGCAAGTTGTCCTTGTCTGTATCTGTCTCAAGAAGAACTTCATCTGCCTCTACGCGGACATTTGTAAATGTAGTCGTTCCTGTACCAGTCAGCCTTTGTCCAAAGCCATCCCAATCGTCCACAAGGTTAATTCCTTCGCGTTTGGTTGGCAAAAGCGCGATCGCTACGGTGTCATTGGGTGTTAATAGACGTACAAAGATCAAGTCTGCATAAAGGCTGCCAGTGCTGTAATACTTTGTCCCGTTCAGACGATAACCATTGTCGTCAGGTGTTAGTTTTGTATTTGCAACTTGGCCGCCACCAGATCGCTTAACCTCCAATTCGGTAGAAGCGAGACCGATGATTGCACCATCGACAACAGCTTTCAGCCATCGACGATTCCGGGGAGTGCGTTCTGAGCGCAAAATTCGCTCTGTCACAGAAAAATGATTCCGTACAATGTGAGCAACGTTTGGGTCAGCATCTCCCAACCGAATGACGACCTCAAACAGTTCGCGCGCGCTGCTACCGCCGCCACCCTCAGCAACAGGGATTCGCAATGCGCCCAATCCCGAACGCCGAATCAGTTCGACTACATCAAAAGGAAGGATGCGATCGCGATCGCGCTCACTTGCTCCCAAAGCAATAAAATCGAAAAGGGTTTGGAGTTCTGGAGAGTTGGCGGTAACAGGAGCCGAAAACTGAAATGTGGAGTCTAGAACTTTTTCTTCAATCTTGATCATTGTTTTTTCTCTGAAATATATGGCATTGAAAATCGATATCAAAACGCAAGCGCTATGCTAATCTTGCCGCTAGCGTTGATAAAATCTTTAATTTGAAAGCGACAAATAATTGATTAACTTTTAAGAAGATAAAGTTTACAAAATAGTTATTCAAAATATCCGCGATCGCTGCTTGAGACTAAATGCAAAGACTCTCAAGAGACTACAAAACCCTATAATTAAATAGGTCTTTATTCTGTTCAAAAACACAAAAGTATGCTTTACTTACATACTATTTTCGTTGATTAAACAGCCATTGAAGAAACTCCCAAAGCTAAGATAGTTTACAAAATACTGTAAGCCTATCGGTTTGCGGGAGTTAATGAGATGATAGGAAATATCCTACAAGGCTAGATAAGGCAAGTCAAGCTTTTCTTGAAGAATCTCAGATTTTGATGTCGAGGCACTTATTACCATTTCTTTGTGAAGCTGCACCAAATCTCTTAAGTTCTTGGCGCACTTGGCGGTAGCCTGCGGCAAGCCGCTCCACGTCTGCGTTCTTGATTTCTTGCAGTATAAGCGCACCCTAAACAGGGTTCATTCATAGAATTCTTTAGTAGCTTCACAAAATTTAAAGATCCGATAAAACCTCGTTTCCAGCTGGAGGCTGGAAATGCAACTCAAAAGCGGCTTTGCCGCGAGTTCGAGAGGCGGAGCCTCAAAAACGAGCATTCTCAGTCGAATGGCACTAAGAAAAGCGAAAATCGTTGAGACAGCAGGGGTGCAGAGGAGCGGAGGAGCAGGGGAGAAAGAAGAAATTTTAGGCATTGCGTTCAGATATTTAGAAATTCCCCCCTGCACCCCTGCCCCTCTGCAATCCTTACGCTGCCTACCCTTCAGCTTAACTTAGTGCCATTCCATTCTCAGTCGGAGACTGGGAACGAGATATATATCTAAAAGCTTGTAAGTAGGTGGGTGAGAAAATTTATAACTATGTCATTGCGAACGCAACGAAGTGGAGTGTACTCCTACGGGGAAGCAAGCTACGCGTAGCATCTCGTAGAGAAGCAATCACATGGTTTTCACTGCTTTTACTTTTCGTTACATAGTTATATTTATTTGTGCCTGCCTACTTACTAAGTAAGTCGGTGCTGATATTTCCAGTTATGTTAAGAGATTTTTAGTCATCTTCAGATAACTTTAGCTATGAGGCGGGAATTTCAATTCCCGACGGACGAGCGGTTTCACCTTAAGTTGACACCAATGAGCATTGCTGTACCCCTACTAGATGGTCTATTTACCTGAAAATAGCTGTAAGTTGACACGAATGGCAAGCCGTGCGCCTACGGGTGTACCTCACGTAAACGATAACCGCTATGAACATACCATTTCAAACGGCGCAAGAACTTGGAATACAATTATTTTGACTTTTGACTTTCGCCTTGGAGTACTAAGTACACCTGTGATAGCTTTCTACTTTTACAAAGCGTTATTATCTGAATAACGGAGGCAATTGCCGCATTTCAATTTATTGCAAAAATTAACTTGTTATTTCCGATTTTGATAACTTATAATAGTTGTGTTTTTGGTTCTAATATACCTTGAAATTAGTAGATTTTAGACATAAAATTTGCTGTTCAGGTTCGCGCAAAAACTTATTTTGTTTACCACCGTAGTAATGCTTAAAATAATGCAGTCATTGCTAACAAGTACTTCAACAGATTTATTAACAAAACTTTGTCTCTATAATTAGAAAAGTTTTGGACTAGTGTAAAAATAAGTAAGTTGAGGATAAAATCATGAAATTTGGAATTGATAGCGGGCACAATTGTCCACCAGATACAGGAGCTAGAGGGATTAAATTTGAGGATAATTTAACTCTAGATGTAGGTAATAGAGTTATAGCCAAGTTAAGAGCTTTGGGTAATGAAGTCGTAGTATGTAGACCAAGTAGCGCTCGTACAGTAACAGAATCACTCTCAAAAAGATGTTCTACAGCTAATTCAAGTAGAGTAGATATTTACGTCTCGATTCATTTCAACTGCTTTAACGGGCAAGCAAACGGCACAGAAGTATTTGCAACTAGTGATACAGGTAACAAAATCGCTAAACCTGTATTAGATGAAATCGTCAAATTAGGATTTTTTAATCGTGGGATTAAGAGTGGTTCCCACTTGTATGTCCTGAAAAATACAGATATGCCTGCAATTCTGGTAGAAGGTTGCTTCATCGATTCGCAAAAAGATATGAATCTTTTTGATCCTGAAGCAATGGCTAATGCGATCGTTAAAGGCTTAACTGGGAAAGTATCAAGCGTTCCTGTTAAGCCCGTACAAGATCAAGAAAATGATGTAGATGAGACTATCCTCAGATTGCAAAAAGCCTTGAATCAACTCAAAATAACTGATAAAAATGGCAAGGCGTTAGTAGAGGATGGCTCCACTGGGGCTAACACCAAATCTGCTGTAGAAAAATTTCAGACTATTATCGCAGTTCAGCCGACTGGAATTGCTGACACAGCCACATGGAATGCCATAAATATAATTTTGGCAAAACGAATTATCAGACCAAATCATGCTGGTGGTGCAGTTGTCAGATATTTGCAATATCGTTTAGGTGTTGACAATGATGGTGTCTATGGCCCACAAACAGAGGTTATAGTGAAGAACTTTCAAAAGCAAAATGGTTTAGATGCCGATGGCATTATTGGGCCTGCTAGCTGGCAGAAATTAATTGGTTAGACTGATTATTTGTGCGATCGCCTGAAGCTATTGACCTAAAATAATTAAAAGAGATAACCAGGGCGTAGGAAGTAACTTATGCTGCTGACAGGAATATGTTCAACTTAACCAAGTTGGCGTTTGATAAGTATCAATCGCATTTGGTCATAAGTAATTTCCTATCGCTCTGGTGCTTTTTTGGCGGTGAAGTTTCGCCAAAAGTATAAAAGTAAAGGGCTTTTCAAGCCTATAACAATCGTTACTGTTTTGTTGTATGAATGGACACAATTTTTACTAGCTTTCTAAGAAATCGGCAGGAATCCGACCTCTATCCTAGTGTATAGATATAAGCTTGTCTCAACCGTCGTACCATCTCTCGGCGCACCTCATTTTGAACGCGGTTTCCACGCCGCCAGTGTTCTAACTGAATATTATCAACATAGAACCGCACAGAAAATTGCATAGCAGCGCCTTGAATATCAGTTAGCTGAACTTGGGGTTCTTTCCAAGCAGTATTAGACTCTTTAAAACTATCATGTAACCATTCGACCAATTTTAAAGAGTAATCGTCTAATCTGGTTTCATCTACTCCAGGATTTGAGAGTTTCTGAAATAATTTATTCAGTTTAATTTTCAGAAGTTCAATTTTTTGTTCCCATTCATCTGGTAAAAGATGTTGATCTTCAATTACTAAATCAGGATCTTTTAACCAAGCTTGATACCATTGGCGAATCAAGCCAATCAAAGTTTTTTTCTCAGTCTGTTTTTGTTCTTCTAGGTGCGAGCGCAGACGTTTTCCTTTATGTTCTGTGATGACTACTAGTCCGATAGTGTTCAATATTTCTAGATAGCTTTTCTGGAGAATTTTCAATTCTTCTGAATTCAATCCACCTTTTTCTAGTTTTTTAATTTCCCTAACTAAATCTTCAAATGCTTGTTCAACTTTTTGCAGTTGGCTGTTCACATCTTTTTCAACTAATAAACGCAGCCGTCCAGCTTCTTTTTTTGACAGACGCTCGCCCTCTGCTTCTCTCAATGCCGCAAAACTATCTAAATGTTCAAGTTTTTCATCAAGATTACCCAATGTGTCTGGATGACCGAGAATAATTTGTTGCAGAATTTTTGTTGCTACCACTGCATCAGCATCAACTCTAACTGAAACTTTAATTGTATAAGCATAGTGAGTTGTAGGACGACTAAGATTGACTATATTTTGACCTCCTAAAGTTGTGTTTGGTGTATATACTTCGCAATGCTCGTTAATCAGATATAGTTTTGTCACTCGGATGCCAATGTGTTTAATAATTGCAATTGAACCATCCGGCATGGATATGACATCTCCAAACCGAAAAGGTGTATCAACTAACAAAACTAACCCACTGAAAAAATCGCTTAAAATATCTTTTACTGCCAATCCCAAGACTACAGTAATACTCCCTATTGCTAACCCAATTCCTGTTAAATCAACCCCAATAGTGCTGAAAAATAGAGATATTCCAATTAGGTAAGTGATAACTGGGATAAAATTTTGTAGTAGTGGAATTAATACATCATCCCAAACAGCCTCAGTTTTCCGGGCGTAATCTTTTAAGTAGTAGACTCCTGCTTCTGTAAACAACAAAGTTATACCATAAGTAAAAGCAGCAATTAGAAAAGCTGTGAGTCCTCGGTCGATCCAATTAATAATTTTGCCCGATCCTAGTTGACTAAGTGAGAGTTTTAGACTGGCAATGATAAAAATAGCGATCGCAGGGATTTGTAAGATCCCCAGAATAAACAGGGCTGTATCTTTTTCGGCGCGACGAAAAAACGATCGCAATATATGGAATAATAATATGTAGAGTAGAAAGACAATAACTATGGATGCACCGAATATATAGAAAAAAGCACTAATTTGTGCGCCCGTTGGTAAAGTCAGAGGTGGTGAGACTACGGAAGCTTTTGATGCAGATTTTGCCGCTTGGGTGATGAGGGTATAATTCATTGGTGTCTACTTCAAGTATTGCTAATAAGTTACTTTACAAATTTGAGATTTAGCTAAAACAGCAGAAGCCCCACACTCACTTTTAAAAATGTGGGGACGCCAAACGAGAGCGACGGGAAACCCGTCTACAGTGCTGGCTCATGAATGTGCGGGAGTGGAGAGAGAAGTTATTGGCACGAGTACTCGCTACCTTCAGCCAATATTTCAGGGATTTCAGTGCGATCGCCACTAAAATAAAAGTGCCAATCCTCTGAGCTATGCCAATTCCTAGTGTCAGCCAAAATTATGATGGAATACGCTCAATCAAGGGGAAAACTCTTTTCCCCAGTCTCCAATCCCCTTCATTAATCGACATTATCCTTGAGTGCCCGCCGAGCTAACTTTACGTAAGTTTTCACTGTAGCGTAGGGCATCTCTAAATCTTGGGATATCACCTGCAATGATTCTCCCATCTCCCGACGTGCTAGGATAGTTGCCCAAGTAGAAGCAATTTTATCAGTGCGATCGCCTCCTGTGCGTTTTCGTTGTGCGGTGAATAGTGTTGTCAATTCATCAATGCGTTCTCCCAGCAGATTTGTTAGCACCTGAGTAGGTAAATTTATCTCTGGTTTCACCCAATCTAAGCGAGTTTGTCCCAGTCCAAAAGTAGTTTTGTGTCCCGTACCGCAGTAAGGAGAAAGGCGTGCCAAAGCATAAAACAATTGGGTAAACTCAGAGTTTGCTAAAGCAGCCTTACTCAAACCACAGGACATTACCCCTGTGAACCCAGTCACCGAACCTCGCTTACCAGCCGCTACCTTCACCGACTCCAAACGATGCTGATAGATAATTACCCCTTCATCTATCCAATCGAGAAAAGGTTCTTGTTCGATTGGGATTCCTGAAAAGTCATTCCAGCGGCGTAGGTAGCTGTGAAAGAGATTAACTGGCACTGGCAGGGGAAAATGATGACCTTTGCGGCGAAAGCTGGTAGGTGAGACAAAGCTGAAGTTGATATTAGAGGGTTTCTCTGGTAGAGACTGCAATAATTGTGCGTAAGTAGTGGGTGAATGGGCGATACTCACCTGTTTTATTTGCAGGGGAGCGCCTCTTAAGTCGAGAATTTGGGGCAGTTGGGTTAACCATTGTCTGAGAAACTGCACCACTCTTGGAGACAAAGCGTTGATGTGCCAACGGTAAATTTGCTTGGCTTCTAATTGCAGTTGTCTTCCACTGGCGAGGAGTTGACCTTCTAGCGCCGAAATATTGAAGGGCTTTTCTGACTCTCCATCATGGAGATATGCAGAAAGTTCTGGGTTAAATTGCCTTACTTGGTCGAGAAACCAGGCATGGAGTCCAATCGTGTACTGGGAGTAGAGGGAAGTGGCAGTGCTTGGCTCAAGGTCAAATACTAATCCCACCAGTTCCGTGTCATCTGCCCATGTGGGAAGGGAAGGGGGGAATTCTGGCTGTGGCTCAGTTTTGCGCCTGGTGGATGTAGCTGCTCTTGGCATCGTGGGATGTTATGCAAACGATGTCAAATATTGTAATCATTTTCCGTCCCCTTGAGGGGAATAAGGCGATCTCTTTTTGCTCTCTTTCGAGGATTAGTTAAGCAGTGACCAGATTATTTAGCTGCAATTCACACTGTTGAAATACATAATTGACAGCAGAAAATAATTTATCTAGCTCTTGAATAGAGTAGAACGTAATATTTCTAGTAAATAATTCATCCTTTAGCTTGCCAAATTGCCAGCGATCGCCATTAGAAACAATACCAAAGATCGTGATTCTCAATTCATCATTTAATCTCTGTGCAGCAATCATTTCTGCCAGACATTGTGCCCAACCAGCTTCAAAATTATCTTGCTTTGCTTCTACTAAAATGAAGTATGGCTTGTCAAATACAACTTTGCCTAAAGGAGACTCATATCTTGCACCTCTACGTAAAACCCCAGCTAAAGTAAAAAGGTGCGCGTTAAAGCTACCTCCTTTTTATGGGTTTTTATCGTTAAATCAAGGATTTTAGTTTTTTACTGAGTAATAAAATTACATCAAATTTTCTTGGTGCAAGATGTGAGGAGAGCGTTTAGCTAAAATATATTCAGGAAATCCTGATAATTTTTCGTCATAATTTAATGACTGATGACTCCATAAAGTAAACTTGCTACTGTATTTCTTCCAAATTTCCTTCAAAACTGGGTAAATCAAGTTTTCGCAAATGGCAAACTCTGAGTTATCCACTACTCCTTCCCGCATTACCGTTTCTAAGTCTTCCCGGAAGTAATCAGGAATATTGAACTCAGCTTCACCGATAAAATTTGATTCAGTATAAGTAGTTTGAAATGCTTTGAGAACTTCACCGATAGTTTTGTAACTACTGAAAGCCATATTGCCATCCTGAAGAAAATTTATACAGTTGCTCAATTTCCAGTTTAGCGATATTTAAACTGTGCGATCGCGGTTTCAATTCTGTCTAAATTTAACGTGAGTTCGACGAATCATATAGTGTCCATCTAATTAGCCGTAAAAAAGACCTCTCCCTGGTTTTACTATGCAAAACCGTCCCTCTCCGACTCGGAGAGGGACAGACTTGAACTTTAGTTCAAGGCAGAAAGAGGTTTATCGAACTCACGTTAAATTTAAAGGCGATATCTGACAATAAACCGTCCTGAACTTATGCTTTTGGTTGTAAATGGTGTGAAAGGTAGTTGTTCACTTTCCTCCGTAATTATTCAGTCAGCATCCTTACAATCCATCTGCACCACACAATTTCTTCCTTGTGCTTTTGCTTGGTAGAGTCCTTGGTCAGCAGCAGCAATTAAGGTTTCAGGAGATAATTGGCTATGAGGTATGATGGTTGCCACACCAAGACTTAGGGTGATAAATTCACTAACATCAGAATGAGGATGAGGCATTTGTAATACACTAATATTGGTCTGAATATCTTTGGCAATTGCAATAGCTCTTTCGATATCAGTATTCGGCAAAATGACTGCAAACTCTTCTCCACCATAACGAGCAACTAAATCTGCGGGGTGTTTCACTGTCTGAGAGATTGCCTTGGCAACCTGTCTAAGTGCGTCATCTCCTGCCAGATGTCCATGCGTATCGTTGTAGAGCTTAAAGTAATCGACATCACACAAAATTAAAGATAGCGAGCTTTGCTCTCGTGCCAATCGTTGCCACTCTGCGTTGAACGTATCATCAAAGCAACGTCGATTTCCGACCTGGGTTAGACCATCTGAACAAGCAAGGCGCTGTAATTCTTGGTTTGCTTGTTGTAATTGGTGGTAAAGTTCTGATTGCTGAATAGCGATCGCAGCTTGACCTGCTAACTGATTAAATAAGTTAATTTCCGATTGCTGCCATTCTCTGCTGCTACGGCATTGGTGAGCAATCAATAGTCCCCACAAACGCTCTTGCTGCAAAATGGGTACGACAAGGTTTGCCCGGATTTGCAGACTTCGCAGGAGGTGAATATGACATGGCGATAGTCCCGCAGTTTCAATGTCTTCGATCGCTCTGGTGTTACCTTTTTGGAAGTAAGCCGCACGCGTGGATTGAAAGCACGTATCCATGACATGAAATCCCAAAATGGATATACACCCTTCTGCTAAAGATTCTACAGCAACCAACCCACTCCAGTCTGGCTCAAATTGGTAAATCAGCACTCGGTCTACCTCAAACAGTTGTCGTACTTCGGCTGCTGTGGTTTGCAAAATCTCGTCTAACTCCAACGATTGGCGAATGCGCTGCGTCACAGCTGCCACAATTCGCTCGGACTCGCTTTGGTGTTGAACCTGCTCAACTACCTGAGAATTTGCCGATACTAGAGTTAACGCGATCGGATCAAAGTAAGGGGTTATAGTAATAGGCACTGCACTGGGTTTAGCAATCAAATAGCCTTGAGCAAGATTTGCACCTCGTTCTCGCAGCCAGTTCAATTCCTCAATGCACTCAATTCCTTCAGCAACGGTTTGGATGTTTAATTTTTGAGTAATCTCTAGAAGCTTCTCAGTAATCGAAGCTTTGTAAAGGTCTTTATGTACATCTCGAATTAACTCCATATCCAGCTTGATAAAGTCTGGGCGTAATTGATGCAGCAAGTTTAGGCTAGAATAACCAGAACCAAGGTCATCAAGAGCGACTAAAAACCCAGCATTCCGGTAGTATTGTAGCACTGCCTTGAGGTGGGCTAAATCTTGAGAACTATCTGACTCCACAACTTCAAAAACAACGCGATCGTGCGAAATTCCAGCAGTATCAATTGCCTCTACTGTACTACGTAGGCAAAAAACTGGGTCATAAAGTGACGTTGGTGCAAAATTGATGAAGATATGCCCACTCACCTGATGGCGGCTGAATTGATTGATTGTGCTGAGGCGAGCAACTTGGTCGAGTTGTGGTAATAGTCCGGCTTCAGTTGCTAACTCTATAATTGCTGTTGGTAGTACTAAATTGCCTTGTTCATCCAGTCCCCGCAAGAGCGATTCATATCCAAAAATCTGCGATGTATCGTTAATTGAGACAATTGGTTGGAAGTAACTGGTGAATCGTTCTGCTGCTAACATTTCAACCAACCAGTCGGATTGGTTCAACTGAATGAAGCGTTGTAATGAGGCTATGTCACTAAAATCATGGATTTGAGGTTGGATAGTACCTCGAATGAAAAGGACTTGCGTTTCTTTTAATTCTCTCGGTGCAAGTAGTTTGGCCAGGTTACGAGCAATTTCTAGAGACTGTCCGGTTTTACACTTCAAACTCAAACCTGGTCGCTCTTGCATCAGTTCATACTCAAGAGCAAACTGATCTAGGTAGGAGGTGACTTTTGTCAGGGTATGTGGAACAGGGAACCAGAGAAAGAGCCTACCTGCCTCCTGAGTCCGGCAGCGTGCAACATTGCGACAAGCGCAGGTTTTGGAGATAGGACATATTTGGCTCATAACTAACTAATTTGCTTAATCCAATTTAATTTATTATTCCCACTATTGTTACTGTAAAAGATAAACTACACTTCAAATACATGAAGATTTGATGAGTTAAGTAAAGTGAATAATTTAGCTGAGTAGGTAGCTTACCAACACTTACCAAATTTTATACGACATGCTCAAGTAATTGCCGAGATGTTTTGCGTAATCAAGCAAAATAATCAGGAGTTAGATCAATAATGTAAGTTACAAAATAAAGGTAGGAATAAGCCATAATAGAAATAATTTTTATCTTGATTAATTAAGAGTAAATACATATTCATTAAGAAGTAATTTAGCCTCAATAAATCACAAAACCTCTCAAATAATTAATAGTCTGAAAATGTTTTGAATTCTAAATTGACGTGAGTTCGACAAACCTCTCCCTGCCTTGAACTAAAGTTCAAGTCTGTCCCTCTCCGACTCGCAGAGGGACGGTTTTGCGTAGTAAAACCAGGGAGAGGTTTTTTGATTGAGCAAATTTGGTAGATATTATAGCGTTTCCCGACCTAGTAAGGTAAAGCCGTAGGGAAGATGCCCAGAGGTGTCAACTTAGGTTGGAAATAGCTTATCTGTTAGCTTCCATGCACGCCCAGAAATAAATTTTTTTGGCTTTTAGCTTAAGTCTACTGAAGTAGACTAGAGATTTTTGGCGATATTAGTCATCAACAGATGACTTTAGCTATAAGACGGGAATTTCAATTCCCGGCGGACAAGCGGTTTCGCGTTAAGTTGACACCAATGCAATACAGTTCAATTAAGCCCGAAATCCAATGCAAGAGACGTTGCATTGTAACGTCTCTACAGACCTAAAATCAAAACCAAAAATCCTTAACTGAACCGTATTGGACACCAATGGGAATGTTCCCTACACCTTGCGATGTAATGTTGTACCTCATCTGAGAACCGCTATATATGAGCAATAGAATTCACGTTAAATTGTTAAAAATGACTCACCTCTAGTCATTTATTTACGCGGTTGATGCAAAGCAGCCAAACACTCAGCCACTCCAACTTCTGCCAATTAGGCTTGCAATTGCCTTGACTAACTCATCTGGTTCGATGGGTTTAGATAGATGTTTTTGAAAGCCTGATGCGAGTGCTTGTTGCTGGTTGATTTCTCCTGCATAAGCAGTTAAAGCGATCGCCGGCATCTGTTTGGCTTGTTTTGCCTGCAATACTTGAATTTGCTGCATCAGCATATAACCATCTGTCTCTGGCATCCCAATATCACTGAGTAGAAAATCTGGTTCTGAATCTGCCAATACTTGCAACGCTTCTTTTGCTGATGTTACAGCAATTACCCTTGCTCCAGCTTGCTCTAGCACAAATGTGTGGAAGTCACGGGTATCATTGTCGTCATCCACAACTAAGATTTGGATGCCTGCAAGAATTTCAGTCGCAGAAGCAGGATTTAATACAGTAATTATGTCTTGCTTTGGGGGTAAATCTTTCTTAATTAATGGTAGCCTGACTCGGAAAATCGCTCCTTGCCCTTCACCTAAACTTTCGGCCGAAATCGTGCCACCATGTAATTCTATTAAATGACGAACAATTGCTAATCCTAACCCCAAGCCACCAAATTTTCGGGTTGTTGTGCCATCAGCCTGACGAAAATATTCAAACACATAAGGGAGAAAATCAGGGCTAATTCCCTTACCTGTGTCACTGACGGTAATCTGAGCTTGAGTATCAACGCGCTCTAGCTGAATATCAATTCTTCCTGCTTCAGGAGTGAATTTAACTGCATTCGATAAGAGATTCCAGATAACTTGTTGTAAACGACTAGAATCACCTAAAACTTGCCCGAATGAACTATCTAGCATTGTCTGAATTTGAATATTCTTAGCTTCTGCTGCCAAACGCACTGTTTCCAATCCCTCCTCAATCACAAGCACTAGATTGACAGGAAGCATCTTGAGGTTGAGTTTACCTTGTAAGATTCGGGAGACATCGAGCAAATCTTCAATTAGTTGAGCTTGCAATTTAGCATTGCGTTCGATGGTTGCGATCGCTTTCTTTGTGGCTGCGGCATCAAACTCACGAGTCTGCAAAAGTCTCGCCCAACCAAGAATAGGATTTAGAGGCGATCGCAATTCATGAGAAAGCACTGCTAGAAACTCATCTTTAATCCGGTTGGCTCTTTCAGCTTCAGTTCTAGCAGCTTGCTCAAGTTCAAGGAGGCGATCGCGTTCGGCTTCTGCAACTTTGCGTTCTGTAATGTCAATTACTGAGCCAATATAACCTTTAAACTCACCGTCCACCCCAAACCACGGATTAGCGGCATCGATGCAGGAGCGATATTCGCCGTCTTTGCGCCGCAAGCGATACTCCAAACGAAAAGCCGAATAACTGCTACTAGCTTCCAGAAAAACATTCCTAACGTCATTGCTATCCTCTGGATGTACAACATTTAACCAACCAAATCCCAGACCCGTTTCCTCGTTTTGACCTGTAAAATCGTACCAACTTTGACTGAGATAGGTGCAGTAGCTATCGGTATCTGTCACCCAAACCATGAAGGGGGCATTGTCTGCCATGTTGCGAAACTTTTCTTCGCTTTCCCGAAGGGCTTTTTCTGCCTGTTTGCGATCGCTAATCTCTGTAGTAAAAATGCTTACTCCTTCTGCAAAGGGGTAGACGCGATTCTCAAACCAGCGCTGCCAAGTAGGATAAAAGTATTCAAACTGAATAACAGTTTGTTGTGCGTTCGCTCGATGAATCTGAGTATAAAACTCGCTGTTGACCACATCTGGAAAAACTTCCCAAAAGCTCCTACCTAGCAAATCTTCCTTTTGGATACCAACAACTGCTGCTACCTGGTCATTGACAAAGCTATAACGCCACTCTCGATCCAACACATAAAACTGGTCTTGGATGCCAGCTAGAACAGTCTCTAGGTGTGCTTTCGCCACCTCAGCTTCAATTCGCAATCCTTGTTCGCGTTCCATTGCCTCTTGGCGAAGAAGAGCCATTTTTAGGGCTGCCTCTACCCGCGCCAACAATTCACGAGCAGAGAAGGGTTTAATCAAATAATCATCGGCTCCCGCTTCTAACCCTTCCACCCGTGCCTCTTCCCCTGCCCGTGCTGACAAGAGGATGATGGGAACTTTTTGCGTCTGCGGATCGGCTCTTAATGCTTGCAGCAGTCCAAAGCCATCTAATCCAGGCATCATCACATCTGTCAGTATCAAGTCTGGGACACGCCCACGAGCAGAATCCAAAGCCGCTAAACCGTTCGGCACTGATTCCACCTCATACTGCGGACTTAATAGCCGTTTAACATAATCGCGCATGTCTGCGTTGTCATCAGCCAGGAGAATCCGAGCAGAGGGAGTAGAGGAGCGGAGGGGCAGAGGGGAAAAGGAAGTATTTTCCTCCCTTGCTCCCCTGCTCCCCTGCTCCCCTACGTCTTCTGGTAGCCAACGCAGAGCTTCTTCTAAATATGGGGTTGCACCTAATGCGGTTGAAGCTAAAGTTCTAGGGGCACTAATGCGGTCTGGAGGCAAATGAGCATATCCTGTAGGAATTGACACAGTAAAGCAACTGCCTGCACTTAGAACACTGGTGACATCAACTTTTCCACCATGCATTTGCACCAATTCTTGCACCAGTGATAATCCAATTCCCGATCCTTCAAAAGTTCGTCCTTGCGCCCCTTTGACGCGGTGGAATCGTTCAAAAAGGTGGGGGATTTCTGCTGCTGGGATGCCGATTCCTGTGTCTTTGACTGCAAACTCAATATGGTCATTTGACCACTGCAAACTGACCGCAATTTCTCCAGCCATTGTGAACTTAAAAGCATTCGAGAGCAGGTTAAGAACAATCTTTTCCCACATCTCCCGATCGACATATACTTGTGCTGGCAGAGAAGGACAATTGACTGATAACTGCATTCCTGCCCGTTCTACTGCTGAACGAAATACACTAGCTAGTTCTGCGGTAAAGGTAGCAAGGTTGGTGGGTTCATAAGAGGCTTGAACCCGCCCGGCTTCTATGCGCGAGAAGTCTAGCAAGCTGTTGACAAGTTTCAGCAGCCGGAGTCCGTTACGTTGCACCATTTCTAACTGCTCTCGTTCTTTGGCTGGAAGCAGAGTGGCACAATTAGTTAAGGTGTCTTCTAATGGCCCCAGCATCAGGGTAAGTGGGGTACGGAATTCGTGGCTGACGTTACTAAAAAAGACGGTTTTCGCGCGATCGATTTCTGCCAAGGCTTCAGCGCGTTTGCGTTCTTCTTCGTAAGCTTGGGCGTTAGCAATGCTGGCTGCAATTTGAGCCGCAACTAAATCGATGAATCCTTGATAATTATCGTCGAATAGCCGGAAGGGATTTAAACCAGCAATTAATATACCAGCTTTTCCAGTTTGGCCAGATGGGGCAATGGGGACTGCGATCGCTTGATGGGGCGATCGCTGCCAAACACCACAAGGTAAACTATTAAAAGACACATCCAAATCGGAAATCAGTTTTGTTTGATGGGTTTCGATCACTTCTGCAAAGGGCCAAATCCCATCAGCATCAAGAGCCACTGTTTGTGGAACTGCTAGATGATTTTGCTCGATGCGACACGTTCCAGCTAAAAAAACTTCCTGCTTATCTGGATCGACCAGATAAATCATTGCAAAAGGGAGATCGTAAGGGTTGCTTTCTAAACAACTTGCACTCACCGTACAGGCTTCATCGAATGTCCGCGCGTCTGCCGTTCTCGCCGCTAGTTCGCGCAAAAGTGCCAACTGACGCTCACCAATAATTCGCTGCGTGTCGTCTGTGTTAGCGCAGATAATCCCACCTGTTTCGCCCTGGTCATTAGGAACTGGGCTATATGAAAAAGTATAATAGGTTTCCTCTGGGTAGCCGTTGCGCTCCATAATTAGCAGTAGCGCTTCGTCGTAAGTGCCCTCATTGTTCAGCATTGCTGATTCGGCTCTAGGCCCGACCTGATCCCATATTTCCCGCCACACGTAGGAAGCTGGCTGCCCAAGCGCTTCTGGGTGTTTGCCGCCAATAATAGCCTTGTAGGCATCATTGTAAAGGTTAATCAGTTCCTTGCCCCACCAAACAAACATGGCTTGACGGGAAGTTAGCATAATCCGCACAGCAGTCTTCAAACTCTGTGGCCAATGCTGTGTTGGGCCAAGGGAAGTTTTTGACCAATCCAGTTCTCGCATCCTAGCACCCATTTCACCCCCGCCGAGAAGGAAATTTACGTCGGCGTTTCTGGCTGACGTTGACTCGTTCTTCATTAATTCCTCTCGATTGGTCATGCGTCGGTTACAAGCTAGATTTGCGATCGTCTTTTGGGAAAATCCTCTAGAAATCAGACGTTTAAGCTTCTAAACAGTCATTCTAGAGGAAATTTAAGGGTAGATACAGCGTGAAATGCTAATGTTGTGACTTTCCAAAGTATTGAAATAGTCTTTTTGGGGCAAGTTGCTGTTTTGGCTATTTTTATTGTCACCTTTATATCATCAATATTCTCAGCTACCAAGGGGGATTCTCATTCAGAACTCACAAAACTCTTCTTATAAGTATGTTGGCTGAATAATTTGACCACGTTTACTAGACTTATTGATTAGGCTCCTAAGGGAACTCCAAGAAATAAATTATCCTGCCAATATTAGGTTGTTTCGCCGCAAGTAAGTTTATACTCTGAGGCATATAGATTCAAAGTTTATAAAGCACTATATAAGTAATAATGCAAAATTAAATATACTGGTCATTGCGAATGAAGCGTACCCTACGGGGAAGCAAGCTACGCGGTAGCGTCTCGTAGAGAAACGGAATGAAGCAATCGCAAGGGTTTAGAGATTGCTTCTCTACGAGACGCTACGCGAACGCTACATTTCATTTCGCTCGCAATGACATAAATAATTTTGCGTAACCGCTTATTATCAATTTTTACGACAGAGTGTTCTTTTTCGTCTATTATTCTTGAGATAGAGATTGTGATTCAGTCAAAACATCACAAATATTATCATAAAATTAATTTATCGTTTCAACAAAAAAGAATATTTGATTTTATTTGCGAAGTCGCTTTATCCTAAAATCAGTAGAGATTTGAACTTTGAACAAATACAAACTTAGTTCGCGATTAATAAAATAATAAACAGGATAATATTTAAATGTTAGAGCAGCAGATTGATTGCCCCACAAGACCTAAGACAAGTTCAACAATCATGAAACTTTTCCAAATAAGTTTAGCGATCTTAGTACTTTTGATCAACTTAGCAGTTGCTTTGCCTTCTTGGGCAGAAAGTACGCCTTCTTTGCCTAGTAATTCTAACTACTTTGAAGTTGGGCAAAAAGTTATTTGGCTTTACAAGCCTCGCGCAGATTCTAGCGATGTTCAAAGAATTCCCGCCGAAATAGTCAAGTTAAGTTCCAAGCAAGTGCAAATTAAGGTATACAAACATAACAACGAATTTGTCAATCGTTGGGTAAACCCCAACAAGCTTGAGAGGTCACAAAAAGTTAAAGAGTCAGTAAGCTAATAAGTATTCAAGTTGCATAATTAGGGCGGGCAAGATGCCCACCCCACAAGATATTAATAAAATTTTAATATGCAAATTAGATGTATTTTAGCTTATTCTAAATTTCTATTTTTTGTAAATCAAAAAAACTGAACCAATCGGCCCAAAGTTTTCTACATAAGTTTTCTGGTTGTAATACAACCCTGGAGACATACCGCCATCAAATAAAATCCCTTCTTGAATCTGACCTAAACAGTTATTACTAGCTATACCTTCGAGGACATTATCAAACATATCTGGTAGTAATTCTTGATTAACTTGAGATAACTCAATATCTGAATGAGCTTTCAAGTCATTAACTAATAGAATTACATAGCCTTGATTAGTAATCGCTGCCAGAGAGCGATTTTTAGCATTTTTACAGGCAAATTCTCCCAAGTCTTGACAAATATCTTTAAATTTACCCTGACGATAAAATCTGCCATTACCACCCACTAAATTATAATTGAGAATATCGTTTTTCCTTCTGCCTGTTTGGATAGTAGCCTGTCGCTGGTTGGGTATACCTCCTGATACCCCAAAGGAAGAACGTTTATTTTTAAATGCTCCTGAATACTCTACCCCACGAGAAACATTTAAGCCTTGTGGTTTATCATCAGTACCTATATAGTCAGCATTAATTGCAGCAATGGGTAGCTGTCCGTTTAATTTGGCATTTTCATCAGCGATGAGTTCATGAAACTGCTTTGCTACATATTCTTTACGCAATTTACCCTTAGCATCTTTGGCGTAGAGTTTATGAGATAGACCAAGATTAACTTTGAAATCTAATTCTGCTGATTTGGGATTAAAAATAATCACATTGTTAATCCCTCTGGGATTTCTTTTACCTTGATTATTGGTTTTAAAAAAATCAATACTGAACTTGGCATTTTTACCAGGACAAGTTTTAGATGCTTTTGAGACTGAATTTGCTTCAATTTCTTGACAACCTGATAATAAGCTTGCACCGATTATCAAGATAAATAACAAAAATAATTTTTTTGTAAACATATAATGCAAAAAACCGCTACAGAATTTACTATAGCGGGGAATAATTTAAAATTTCAGTCTGGAGTTAATCTGAGAACCAAAACTTAAGGAAACCATTCTAAAACAGCTTCTTCTTTGGTGTTAGTATTTCGAGATGGTGTTTCACGATTAAATTTCATTTGAATTGATCGGGTTTGTTCACCATCAGCAGCTACAGCCAAAATCGGATAGTCAATTAAACCATCTTGGAAGGACATCTGGAAACGGAATGTTCCATCTGGATTTAGCTTAATTGGACGTCCACCAATGGTTACGGTAGCATCGGGTTCGGTTGCACCGTAGACGATCAATTCAGCATCAGCAATTAACCAGAATTTGCGTGGACGCACTGGTACAGCAGAAGCCGAGAAGCCAACACCTGATATTCCTGCACCAGAAGCGGTTAAACCAGATGCCCACAGACCAACACCTGAGGGGAAAATGTAGGAACTGAGAGCTTGTTCGGGACGCGCTGAACTTGGTACTTGATGCTGAGAACCAAAGATAGAACCAGCAACCCGTAGCGCTTCGGCAGATTCGGCTAAACCAAAGATTTGGTCGTAGATGGGGTTGCCGTGATTCAGGTTGCCGTTATTTACAACAGTATTACCATTAGCGGTAGCTGCAACCTTCTTGGCAGGGGGAACTAGTTCGTATTGAGTCTTGCCACGCAAATCTTCTTCTTCAAAGTTGACAGTGATGAAGACATCTTCTATCCAGTCAGAAGGATAGACGGGTGGGATGTGTACTCTCGATGAACGAGCTAGTACTAACCAGCGACCATCAGCAGTACGATAGCCGATATCGATCACATAATCGCGATCGCTAACTGGAACTGGTAGATACCATTCTCTAGCTAGTTCATCAGCTGGATATTCTTGAATACTGTGGGGGCTTTGGTATTCGATATCAATGTCGGTGACATCATAAATCCGCAGTGCGAGTTGTTGTCCCCCTTGGCGGCGCAGTTCTTCTTTGTGTTCATTGGGTACATCCCAGTAAGTGTAAGCCCACTGAGGATCGCGCGGTAATAGTACAATCCGGCTGTCACCATAGCCAGATGGCAAATCTGCCAGTCCTTCATCAACATCAGCTAAAGATCCGCCAGTACGATCTTCCTGACCTAATTCAAACTTTGCAGCTTCCACGGTTTCTTGTGCCTCCAATGAACGAGATGGACTGAGTAAATTTTTGCTGCGCTGGACTTCTTGTATTGATGCCAGCAGTTGTGATTTACGCATTCGACTATAGCGAGAGATGCTATGTTCGCTAGCAACTTTGCGTAGTTGGCGTAAGGTCATCTCCTCTAGTGGCGGGCGTTCTTTTGCCATTAATTTGGCCTCCAGTAGTTTAAGCGGTAAATGATTTCCCCTGGTTAAAGAATGCTATATAAAATCTCATCCACTCCAGATGAATTTCTTATCCTGACTTCTGGTTTTGCCCAGTTTTTAAGTTTTTTAATCTGTTTTTAAATTGAGGTAACATCCTTGCAATTCCTGATCGTGCCAAAATTAGCATTTCTTTGGGATCGTGAGGAGTTCTGTTTGTTAAGTCAATATTAACCACTAAGCATATCTAGGGATCAAGGGGTAAGAAGTAGGTTTTTTGCCTATTTCACGAATTTATTAGCCCTTCCGGGATCATAATGTCATGTTTTCATAACATTGCTGGCGAGTTTGAGATTACAGGATTGAGATAATATAGATTTTTCATGACATTAAGCTGTAGGTTAGCCAAAAACCGCAATCTACTCAAAGGGATTGGGCGTTTGCCCAATGACTAACGACTAATCAAATATTGAAACTGTTTATATTCTCGAAGACTGCCAAAATCAGTCTCAGTTTTTGTCATCTCTCGGCATTTAGGATTGAGGGTGAGGTAAACCAGGGATATAAATTGTATGTTATTTAATTCTTATTCCTTAGTATGAGTGTAGTGATCGCAGCTAAGTTTTTGAGCAGAAAACTCGAAACCCAAACCAGAAGCGCTATAGTTTCGCCTCCCAACTCCTAATACCTAATGACTAATCAACTCGACTGCATCTCGTCCATCCAAATTTTGTAAGTAAACTTTGACTATTTCTTCTTTAGCAGTAGGCAACTTTTTGCCAATAAAATCTGGGTGGATTGGTAATTCTCGATGACCCCTATCTACTAATACAGCTAAACGAATCACCTCTGGCCTACCGTAATCGTTAACTGCGTTCAAAGCAGCACGAATTGTCCGTCCTTTGAAAATCACATCATCCACGAGTACAACTGTTTTGCCTGTAAGGTCAAAGGGAATTTCGCTTTTCGTTGGAGTCCGCAATCCAATTTTGTCGAGATCATCTCGATAAAATGTAATATCCAAAGCGCCGACTGACACGGCTACACCTTCCAGTGTCTCAATTTGACGCGCCAGCAATTCAGCTAATAACACACCTCTGGTATAAATACCAATAAGCACCAGTTGAGACAAATCACGCGTCCTTTCGATAATTTGAGAGGCCAGTCGAGTCAAGGTACGACGGATTTCTTCAGATGAGAGAATTTCAACTACTTTGGCAGACATAGCTACAGGCTGAAGATATGGGGACTGGGGATTGGGGATTGGGGATTGGGGATTGGGGATTGGGGATTGAGGAATAACTAATACTTCTCTATGAGAGGCTGCGGCAACAGCAAGGCTTAATATAATTGCTTAATGCCCTATTCCCCATTCCCTATATTTATCATTACCGATTTGGGAGCATTAAGAATATAGCGATCGCTATCCCCAACCATAGCAAAAAACAATATCGAGTTAGCTGTAAAGCATTCTGAATAGAAGTTGTAGTAATGGGATAAATAGCATCTCCTAGCAATGGTTTGTACTTAGCTACCCCACGATACCAATTTGTACCCCCCATCTGCACACCCAAAAAAGCAGCATAGGCGCATTCACTCCAGCCAGAATTGGGACTAGGATCGTTAACTGCATCCCGACGACAAATTCGCCAAAGGTACATCGGTTTACCCGATAACAGTGCCAGAGTCACAACTGTTAACCGACAAGGTAGCCAAGTTAAACAATCTTCTAACCGCGCACAGAACCATCCCAAATAAGTATAGGGTGCTTCTCGGTAGCCTACCATTGAATCAAGGGTACTGCTAGCTTTGTATGCTAAAGCCAAGGGAGTCGGCCCGACAACTGGTATAAAAACACCAACAATTGCATAAAAAAGCGGAGCCATGACCCCATCAGTGGCATTTTCTGCAACCGTTTCTAAAACGGCTCGCGAAATTTCTGCTTGTGAAAGGTTTTGTGTATCTCGACCAACATAATTACTTAAAATCTTCCGAGCCTTCTCTAAATCTCCTGTTGTTAAAGGTTGTAAAACAGCCTCCGCTGCTGCTTGTAAACTTTTGCCAGCAAAACAACTAGCCAAAAGAATGCTATTTACTGCAATTCCTAGCAGTGGATGAACCAATCTGGCAATTTGAATTATCAAAAAACCAACAAGCCCGCTACCAATTATCAAGATAATACCTAGTACAATTCCAGCTAGGCGTTGTGTTAGAGAATTTTGACACAATTGAAGAGAAAATTTGCTCAGGCGAGAAATTACCCACCCCATAACTTGCACTGGATGAGGCCAATCCCAAGGATCGCCAATTAAGTAATCTAAAAATGAAGCAATTATTAAGATATAGATATTATTAGTCATAAGTTACAAGTCTTGGGTTAAAAGTCAAGGATCAATATTTGGCTACTGACTCTTGACTAAACCACAAAACTAGCCTCTTCTCCAAGGGAAGCTTGCCAACTACGAGCATCGTAATAAAGGTCTGCTAAAGTAATACTGTACAAAGCTTCTTTGAGCTTTTGGTTGAGTCTCTGCCAAAGACTAAATGTTACCCAATCTTCAGCTTGTGTCGGTGCTGGGGTGTGATGGGGTAAATGGCTAGTCTCACCAACTGCTTCTAAAATTTGTCCTATAGATATTTGTGCAGGCTCTCTTGCCAATTGGTATCCGCCAATGCTACCACGAATTGATTTGACTAAAGACGCACGACGCATTTCTATTAGTAGTTTTTCAAGATAAGGAGCCGGGATATCTTGGCGTTTAGCGATCGCTCTTACAGATGCAGGACCATATCTTGGCTGTAAACTTAAATCTAGCAACGCCTTCACACTATAGTGTCCTCTGGTAGTTAGTTTCATTTTGGTAAGCTTTGTTGTTTATCCTTTGTAATCATTGACTAATGACTAATACTTCTCTATAAGAGGCTACGTCAACGGTAACGCTCAGTAAAAGTTACAAATGACCAATGATTAATGACTAAGGATCAGTTTTGCTTATCATTCTGTGACTCAGTTATCATCCTTAGCAACTAGACAACCTTTTGAGCGTTAGTTTAGAAAACTTAAAACTTATATAGTCTAGCAGGAATTCACAAACTCAAACTATATATATAGTTATCACTATTGGTAGCATTCTCTAAAATAGATTGTCTTGGCAATATTTGGTAATAGCATAACAATTGTGCATCTGAGTGTAATATACTTGGCTAGGTTGAGATAAAAAACTAAAGGATTATGTTCCTATTAGCTCAACCTCAGCTAAAATAAAATCGATTCAAACACTTCAAACATTCATTTTCGACCTAAGTTGATGCCTAAACTGAAAAAAATTGAACCCCTACTCGGTGAAGAACTGCTCAAAAAAGTCAAAGAGCTAGAAAACGAGAGCAAGGAAGATAAAGCCAAGAAATGCGGCTACTATACCGTTACCAAAAATGGTATAGAGCGCGTCAATATGATGAAGTTCTTAAATGCCCTAATTGATGCAGAAGGCATTCAGTTGGACAGTACACCCAGCGCTAATGGGCGTGGTGGACGTAGTGCTAGCTATAGAATTAGTGTGCAATCGAATGGTAACTTACTCATAGGTTCAGCTTATACAAAACAGATGAATCTTAAACCAGGAGATGAATTTCTGATCACTTTAGGCAAAAAGCACATTCGCCTAAGACAGGTAGATCCAGAAGATCGCGAAGATGATGAAGCCATAGAAGCTACGGCTTAATAAACGGTCATTAGTCAATACTCAGTTGTCATTTGTCCTTTGTGAAAAACAATGACTATAAACAGTCATTAGTCAAGTGCCATTTGTCCTTTGTGAAAAATAATAAGCAATGACTAATGACTAATGACTAATGACTAATAGCTATATCTGTGGTAGGTAAGACTGGTAAATAGTGGCGAAGTGCCTTGCGCGTTACTGCTAAATTGCAGGTTAATGCAATTTGCTCTTTTTCTAGTAAACCCAAAATGAGATCGGGTTTGTCTCGTGCTATCACAGGTAATTGATGCAAACCTCGAAGACTCATTCGGTCTAAAGCTTCAGATAATAATTCATCTTGCCAGGCATAGAGAATTTCAGTAGTACAAATGTCTATGAGGGTTTGACTGGATAAATTATCTGGAATTTCAGTTAGCGAATTTGGATATGTTTGCCAAAGATCGAGGGCACGGTTAATATCTTCTAGAGAGAGTATACCAACTAATTGCTCTGCTTCATCAATTACTAAAGCACTGCGGACGCGATCGCGTGTCATTTCCACAGCTGCATCTAACACCCCAAGAGTTGCAGATAACTTTTTTGGGCAGGGGTACATGGCATCTTCTACCAAAATTTGCTGCACAATTTCTGCTTGTTCATCTTTCAATTCCGAAAGACCAATTTGCTGTAAGTTAGAGTTAGAGTTAAAAGTTGGTTTCATCCTTTCCACTAGCCAAACACTCAAGCCCACAGCTGCCATCAATGGTAAAACGATGCGATAGTCACGGGTTAATTCAAATAGCATTAAAATAGCTGTTAACGGCGCTCTCACACTAGCGGCTAACACTGCTGCCATTCCCACCATTGCGTAAGCTGGGGGAGCCGCCATTTGATCGCAAATTGCCGGGAATGCCACAGCCAAAATTTTGGCGTAAGCCGATCCAAAAGAAGCACCTAAAAACATTGCTGGTGCAAACAAACCGCCGATGAAACCGCTACCTGTACTAATTGCAGTCATCAGTAGTTTAACCACCAACAGCACCACTAACAGATAGAGTGGAAACTCTACATCCTGAAGCATTGCTTCTACAGTTTCATAACCGACACCCAGAATTTGCGGGAATTTCAAAGCAACTGCGCCAATGATTACACCGCCAATAATTGGATGAATCGGCTCAGGAATTCGTCCCAAAAAAGCAAAAACTGGAACCTTCCCGGCAAAGCAGGCTTTTGCTCCCCGAATTGATTGAGTATAAGCCAGAGCAACTAGGCTAGCCCCTAAACCCAAGCCCAGGTAAAGGGGTAACTCTAAAGGGCTGCGAACTTGGTAAACAGGTAAATCAAAAGCAGGTTGTGTCCCCAAACCGATTTGGGCAATCAATGCTGCTACCACCGCCGCTAGTAGCACCACACTGACAGCAGAAGTAGCAAAAGATGTCGCTCCCATCACCACCTCTAAGGCAAAAAATACTCCAGCGATGGGAGCATTAAATCCTGCTGCCAGTCCAGCCGCCGCACCAGCACCTAATAACAAACGCTGGCGTTCTTCAGACACTTTGAGAATCACAGAGAACAACATCCCAAAATTGGCCCCAATTTCGACACTTGGCCCCTCTGGCCCCAAAGAAGCGCCACTCCCCAAAGAAACAGATGCAGCCAGCATTTTTGTAACTGGTCGTAGTGGCCGCCTAATCTCCGTTCCTTGAGAGGCGGCAATCAGAGATGAAAGTCCAGGGCCAAAGTCTTGAGTGCGCCAACGCATCAAGCCAACAATTAATCCGCCAAGGGTGGGAACGCAGGCTAAAGTCCAAGAACCCCAGACGCCAATTTGACCCATGAAATTTTCTAACATCAGCTGGTGAATCAGCTGAATTAAATAGTGAAAGGTAACTACACCCATACCAGTACCACCGCCAATCAGCACGGCTAAAAATAGCACGACGGTTTCTGGAGATGGTTGAAAACGATTAATTAGGTGAGCTAAAGGAGTGGAAGGTGTAGGAAAGGCAGGTTGTTCCGTTACCTTCCTCAGTTGAGTGGCAGGCAAGAGAGTCATTGAGAGGCGGGGTAAATGTAAGAAAAAATTTAAATTTTTATCTGTTACTTCTCATTGTGAGCCATTATTTAGCAACCGGACAAGTAGACTTGATTTGCTTGATTTACAAAGCTTTAGCTAGATAATGTCATTGTGCAAAATTTTTGTGATGAGAATGGTTAAATGGGAGACAATTATTATTTGAGGGTCAGCGATGCTCAGTTTGGGCAAAGCCAACACTATTCTTTCTAGAGACAAGAAAGTTTCTGTCGGTTGGGTGGACTCACCTGTAAACATTAACTAGGAGTCATACTTGCTTAAATCTAGCTATACTCGTGTTGCGACCATTGAGCCATCCTTGGTAGTAATAGAATGTATGTATGGTTTATGCCTGATTTCAGACCATACATTGATCCCAAGTCAGTATAGCTATTGTTATAGAGCGAGTAAATGGACTAGGCGGACGAGGTAAATGAATATACACACTTTTGATAATCATTATGTTACTTGCCCAATTTGCCAAAGAAATGCTACGCCCAAACCAATTAAAACCCGCATGGGCTTGTTTTGTTGTCCCTATTGCCAGGAACGACTAGTAGTTTGCCAAAGTGGTCATTATGTCCGCGATCCGTTTACTTGGAGACAAATGATGATTTCTTCGGCGCTGCGTCGGCAAAGCCGACCTTTAGCGAGGATTATCAGAGATTTTGTCCTGCTCAAGCGCCCGATGGTGGCACTAGCTGTAGGAAGTGCGATTTTCTTTGGTGCGATCGCTCTTACCCAAGAAAGGATAAGTTACGATCGGCAAATACTTCCCACAACAGAGAAAGTTAATGAACCAGGAAACAAATCTCAGTAAATGGATTAATTTGGTATAAATCAAATTCTACTTTGATTTTTGTAATATTATAACTAAATACTCCGATAAAACCGTGTCTTGTTCGCCCTAAATAAGACACGGTTTTATATTATGTCTACTTAGGGGTTAGTGTTTTCTCTGTTAGTGGGTCGTTTGCTTTAGATTTTCATTATGAATTATCTCTTAAAGGTGATTTAGGAATGGCTCATAAACGGTAATTTTATCTGAAAGGTTGAGCCTTTACCTTCATTGCTCATCACATGAATGTTACCGCCGTGAGCCTGAACAATTTGTTGAGCGATCGCTAATCCCAACCCAAATCCGCCGCTTTCTCTGGCACGTTCTGTATCAACTCGGTAAAAGCGATCGAAAATGTAAGGTAAATCTGCCTCTGGAATTCCAATTCCAGTATCAATAACCTGAATTACTGCCCGATCTGGATGAGGTTCTAAGCGTAACCAGACAGTTCCACCAGACGGAGTGTAATTACAGGCGTTATTGAGCAAGTTTTCCACAGCTAACCGCAGCAAATCGGGGTCAGCCCACAACTCAATGGGTTGTTTTGGTAAATGGCTGATCAACTTGATCGACGTTTTTGCAGCTTGAGTATTGTAATAAATAACTAAATTCTCTAGCAAGCTATTAAGATTAACCTTTTTGAGAGATTCGGGAGTTAATTTTCCCTGATGCCGAGCCAACAGTAGTAGGTTATTAACTAAGGTACTCATCGACTTAGTGCTATCGATGATGTTCTGCACTGAGGGATGGATTTGGGGATGGTCTGCTGCCATTAGTAACCCGACTTGGGCATTGGTCAAAATCGCCGAAAGGGGCGATCGCAACTCATGAGAAGCATCTGAGGTGAAGCGTTGCAGTTGATTATAGGCTAGCTGAACAGGCTGCATGGCTATACCACTGAGTACCCACCCTGTAAGTCCAATTAACCCCAGTGCTACAGGCACAGCCAGCGTCAACATTAACTGAAATTCTCTGAGTTCGTTTTGAGTTTCTGTTAGCGGGATAGCAACTTGCAGATAACCAATGACCGAATTTCCTCCTTGAACAGGTAGCGTGACTTGACGAAGCCAAAGCGTCTCACCTGTAAACTGATCAACTGACTTAATCGTGAGAAACTCAGATGCTATTCCCAACTTTTCTGGAGGTGGAGTACCAAAAAAACGATTGATTTTGCCATTGGGGTCATACCAGCGAACATACACCAATTCAATATCAGCAGGGTGAGAACCACTACCCAATAGCGGTATATTGCTCAGATCGACTTGTTTTTGCCCTTGATCCAGCCGATACTGCGAACTGGCTGCCATTAGCTCTGCTCTTTTATAAAGCAGTTGATCTAATGCTTTGAGCTTGTCTTTTACCTCAAGATTGTAAATGACTCCAGCAAAGAGAATCAGAATGCACCCCATTGAAAGGGTAAACCAACGAGCTAAGTTACGACGACTGCGGTTAAACACAAATAAAAGAATTCAGAAGTCAGAAGTCAGAATTCAGAATTTAAGATGTAATTAAGGGAACTCCAAGAAAGAAATTATCCAATATTGTGGGGTGGGCGTCTCGCCCGCCCAGTCCATAGGGTGGGCATCTTGCCCACCCCACAAGAGTTAATTGGATATTTTTTTATTTGGAAATCCCTAAATCGGATTAGCATTCTACTTGATTGTAGACTCTGAAATTAAATCTCAAGATGGTTCTGGAGGGTTGAGGCGATAGCCCATACCGTAAACAGTTTCAATCCAATCGGCTGCTGCTAATGTTTGCAAACGTTGGCGAAGTTTACGAACTAGAACGGTGATTGCATTGCTTTCTGGTTCACTACCCCACTCCCATACAGCTTGCTCAATCTGGTTACGAGTCAGGACTTGCTTAGGATGACGCATGAAGTACTCTAGCAACTGAAATTCTTGGCTGGAAAGGGATACGATCGCTCCTTGTCGCTCCAAAATTAGTCTATCGAGATGAAGTTCGAGGTCTGCCAAGCAAAGGGTGTCTCCTTGCCAGAGAGGCGATCGCCTCCTCAATGCCCGCACCCGTGCCATGAACTCTATAATATCAATTGGTTTGACCAGGTAATCATCTGCTCCGGCATCTAATCCTATGACTTTATCGGGTGTGGTATCTTTTGCCGTAATCATTAATACGGGAGATGTTTTTCCCGCCGCCCGATACTGTTGACACAAACTTACTCCACTAATCCGAGGTAACATCCAATCCAAAATCAGCAGATCATATTCTTTTTCAGCCAAAAGCCATTGAGCAGTTTCACCATCCTTGACACCATCGACGCTGTGTCCAGCCTGGGAGAGAACCATTTGTAGCGGCATTAATTGCTTTGGATCATCCTCTACCAGTAAGATTTTCATCGCTTTTATACACTTATGCTTGTTTAGAATAATCCATTGAAGCAATCTCAACGTCTTTCATCAGTCAGATTTCAGAGGATTGTCTACTTATTAGGATATACATTAAGTGTGACCTAGCAAAATCAGAAGCAGGTGTAGTGTGTGGCGTATTAATAAACGTTGGCTGCAAGGGCTGGGATTAGAGTTTTGGTTGCCTCTACCACTGGTAGCGATCGTGTTTTGGCTTGGCTGTAGTTTCATTGCTGCTCAAGAGTTAAAGCGACCCTACTCTACGAAGAAAAAACTTCAGTCAGATACTCAGCTTGAAGCACGCGTATCAGTCAATGTGTTGCTTATTAACGCCGTCGTCAACCGAACCAAGAAAATTACCCAGGTAGAAGTAGAAACAGCAGACCCCATTCTGAAGCGATTGGAATTAGAACTTCCAACAATAGAATTCAGCCAAATAGAAGCGACAATTGCCCAAGAACTAGGTCTACCCCGTGAGGATGTTAGAAAGTTAGTGCGCTACGAGGTTGTGGAATAACATTGATCCGAAATCTTAAGAGTCCCCAATCCCTAGTCCCCAATCCCCAGTCCCTAGTTCAATGCGTTCTGCCTTGGTTTTCAATGTTTGGTTCATGGCTTCAAACCCTTGGCGAACGTCGATATTTAATCGACGGGCTAGCAGAGGTACTAGTAAACCCTGGAAAGATTCTTGCTGAATGAAGCGGACGCGTAGGCGTAGCCCGTCGCTTGCTAACGGTTCAATGATAAAGCTATGTTCAACGTCAAATAACCCTGGTATCAAAAAGTGCCATAACCAGCGCAGTTTGCGATTAGGTTCTACCGTAATCACCGTAGGTTGAAAGGTCACAATATCTCTACCCGGAGGCTGAAAGTGAACGGTTAGCTGTGCCCCTTCACTCAACAAACCACTAATTTGACGAATAAACAGATTCCAATGTGGAAAACTCGCAAAATCAGTAAGTAGGTTCCAGACCTGCTTATCAGATGCCTGAATTTCGATTTCAGTGTAGATTTTCATGGTTATGAGTTAATAAAAAAACCATAATTAAAACGCTTGTAACTGATAAAAACAACCCCATGTATTCTAGTCCTAGTAATCGACCAACCCAAAAATTACGAGTGAAGGTAGGCAGATGAAGCAGGGGAAGCAGGGGGAGAAAAGAACTTGATTTTCCTACCATCAAATAAACTCCGTAAATTTTCTTTGGTGGACTACAAGAAAACTAGATTGTTTCTTGTAAAACATAATGAATACTATTCGTATAAAACTCACGTTTGAACAGCAAAATTCTTGTGGTTGGTAGACAGTTTTGAAGGAACTACTGACCTTGAACAACCAGGACGGAACATGGAGCATGATGAACTACGTGATTGCTCACACTTCCTGCTAAAAATTCGGCAAATCCTTTAAGTCCTCTACGACCAAGCACAATCAAATCTGCTCCCCAACTCCGGGCTAAATCACAGATGTTATTCCCAGGATCTCCTGTTTGATAACTAGATTCTGCCATAATGCCTTGTGTTTTCGCTTTCTGATAGTAGAACTGGAGTAAACTTTGTGCCTGTTGTGTTTCTATTTCCAGGTCTACTAAATTTACAGTGACTTGACTAGAAGTTGCTAGCTCAATGCTGTGACCAATCATTAACTGAGCAGCATCTTTTTGGGCTAACTCCAGCGCTTTTGCAAACACGGTTGCAGTAGCAGGTGAATCATCGACTGCTACCAAAATCTTCTTAAAGCTCATATCTAGCTCCAATAATCAATTACTTCATTTTCATTTGTTGTCTTTTAGCTTGAGGGATAAATGTGATTTAAAAGTGAAATTAAGTAAGATAAACGGTTTATTCACTTTTCGTTCACATTCATCAGTAATCCTGGAAAGGAAGCAGAGAAACGAAACTAACCCAACTGAGGTTTAAAACGAATCCGCTACCTAATACGGTTTATGCTCACACTAGAAAACTATAGTTTTTTACTATTTGGAGATTAATAAAGCTTCGTTTTGAACTTACTAATTTTTATAGGAGATGTTGTTATGAATTTCAGTCCAGTTAAAAATGCAGCCGGCATCATTTCTACCCGTCAGGCTACAACACAGGTGCTTGATGAACTCAGAGCAATTGACTTTCTCATGCAGAAAATTTCTGTGTTCTCTTTAGACTTGGAAGACGAAAAATTGCACAAGGATACTAATGCGGGTAAACATCCTATAACTCCTATTGAAGGTGCTAAAGCAGGCGCAATTACAGGAGGAACAGCCGGGGGCTTCCTGGCAGTAACAGCCGGACTTGGTGTATTAGTTATTCCCGGTTTTGGCCCAGCATTAGCGGTTGAATCTGTGGTAAGTACACTACTGGCGGGTGGAGCAAGTGCGATTTTTGGCAGTGTTTATGGGGCATTTCAAGGTTGGTTTGCTCCCGAAAGGCAAGCTAGAAGCTAGACTCTGTGAGCCAACCACCTGCCAAGAAAAATTTTTGGTGACGGTAGAGGGAACAGCAGATGAAATCTGGCAAGCGGAATCGATTCTCAATTATTGGGGTGTGCGGAAATAGCATATTTATGAACTTAGCAAAAAATTCTCGTAATAACACCAATTTTAAAAAAGAAAGGTACAGATTCAAACAGATAAATCCAGATTAAATCTGTTAATTACTAATTATTTTTTGGAGACGAAAATGACAGCAAATACGATCGCTACAAATACTTTTTCTGAAACAACAGAAGATTTACTCAACTATGAATGGCATACTCTGAGCGAACAAAAGGTTGTGCAAACCTTAGCTAGTCATCCTGAAGCAGGTTTGAGCCATGAAGAAGCTACCAAACGACACCAGCAGATGGGTGCAAATGAACTGACTGCTAAAAGCGGAAAAAGTTCTTGGCTACGATTTTTAGAGCAATTTAATCAACCACTACTATATATTTTGCTGACGGCGGGAGTGGTGACGCTGCTGCTGCAAGATTGGCTAGATGCGGGAGTAATTTTTGGTGTCACCCTAATTAATGTCATCATTGGCTACATTCAAGAAGCGAAAGCAGAAGGTGCGATCGCTGCTCTATCCAAAGCCATCACTACCGAAGCAACTTTGATTCGCAATGGTCAAAAAACCCGTCTGGCTTCGACTGAACTTGTTCTGGGTGATTTGGTCTTGCTGGCATCTGGGGATAAAGTACCCGCCGATCTGCGGTTATTAAGTGTGCGTGGTTTGCAAGTTGACGAGTCTGCTTTAACAGGCGAATCCGTTCCGGTTGAGAAAGCAACGGCATCAGTGCCTATCGAAACACCGTTAGCGGAACGCAGCAATATGGTGTATGCCGGAAGTTTCGTCAGTTTTGGACAGGCAGAAGGGATTGTCGTAGCGATCGCAGATGCCACTGAAACCGGTCGCATCTCCCAGTTAATTGAAAGCAGCACAAATCTGAAAACACCGCTAACACGAAATATTGACAAGTTTAGCAAAAGCTTGTTGTATGTCATTTTAGCTTTAGCTGCTCTGACATTTGCAGTCGGATTAGGACAAGGCGAATCTTGGATTGATGTTTTCAAAGCGAGTGTGGCTCTAATAGTCAGCGCGATTCCCGAAGGATTACCTGCGATCGTTACCGTCACTTTAGCGATCGGAGTTTCCCGGATGGCACGACGTAAGGCGATTATTCGCAAGCTACCTGCTGTGGAAACCTTGGGAAGTACCACTGTTATTTGCTCTGACAAAACTGGGACGTTAACTGAGAATCAGATGACGGTTCAAAAGATTTATGCAGGTGGACAACATTACACCGTTAGCGGTATTGGTTATGCCCCAGACGGTGAAATCCTGATGAATGGACAGCCTGTTGATTTCAATGCAGATGGACATATTGCTCTTTGGGAATCTCTGGAAGCAGGATTGCTCTGCAATGATTCTCATATCGAATGGGGAGATGGACAGTGGGACTTAGTAGGAACCCCAACTGAGGGAGCATTGATTACGGCTGCCAATAAAGTGGGATTGACGCAAGGGAATCTAGAGCAAGAATTACCTAGAATAGACACCATTCCCTTTGAGTCTCAATTTCAATACATGGCGACTTTGCATGAATTGGATGCAAAGCGATCGCTGAATGTGATTTATCTCAAAGGTTCTGTAGAGGCAATTCTCCAACGATGCGATCGCATGTTCGATGCTCAAGGACAACAGGTTGCGCTCAATCCTGCCGCAGTGGAACAGGAAGTTGCTGATATGGCAAACCAAGGGTTACGAGTGCTAGCTTTTGCCAGCAAAGAAGTTGCCACTAAGCGATCCTTTGATCGCAATGATATCGATCGAGGACTGGTATTTCTAGGACTTCAAGGCATAATCGATCCGCCGCGTGAGGAAGCGATCGCCGCAGTCAAAGCCTGTCAATCTGCTGGGATTCAGGTAAAAATGATTACAGGCGACCATGCGCTAACGGCAGCGGCGATCGCCCGTCAAATGGGAATTTGCTCGACTGAAGCACAAGTTTTCACCGGACGGCAATTAGCTCAGATGGATGAAAAAGAATTTGCCCAAGCGGCTGAACAAGGTATGGTATTTGCGCGAGTTGCTCCAGAACAAAAATTGCATCTGGTGAAAGCGTTGCAGTCTCAGGGTGAAATTGTTGCTATGACTGGAGATGGTGTCAACGATGCTCCGGCTCTCAAACAAGCAGATATTGGTGTAGCGATGGGCATAGCTGGGGCGGAAGTTGCCAAAGAATCGGCGGATATGCTGCTAACTGATGATAACTTCGCCTCAATAGAAGCGGCTGTGGAGGAAGGGCGCGGAGTTTATCGCAACTTACGAAAAGCGATCGCCTTCTTGCTGCCGATTAACGTTGGCGAATCTATGACAATTTTGATTGCCATTCTCTTGGCAACCGTGCTTCCCATCTTACCAATCCAAATTCTCTGGCTCAACATGGTTAGTTCAATAGCGTTGATTGCTCCCCTCGCCTTTGAGCCAAAATCTGGACACGTGATGCAACAACCACCGCGCAACCCCAGAGAAAGACTTTTATCAGGTGGATTACTCCAGCGCATCATCGCGATTTCCGTCTTCAATTGGGTAGTGATTTTTGGGATGTTTCAATGGATACTGCAAACTACAGGCAATGAACCATTGGCGCGCACGATGGCAATTAATGGGCTGGTGGCGGCAGAAGTCTTTTACCTGTTAAGTATTAGCCAGTTTTTACCATCTCTAGTCGTGAGAATCCAAGGTAAACGCACACCCGTAGCCTATGCACCTGCGATCGGAATTGTGGTTGTGGTGATTTTACAATGTGTGTTCAGTCAGTGGAGCATGATGAATCAAGTGTTTGATACTACACCTTTAACATTTATCCAAGCTCTAATTTGTATGGGTGTAGGTTTGCCAGTAGTGTTTATAGCTCTCATCTTGCAGCGTTTCGATCCGCTAAACTGATGCTTCAGCCGATGGTATCCGTATCGTGGCTAGATGAAGGAGATGATAGAGAGATAAGGGAGCAGAGGAAAACTCTTTCCCCTCTGCCCCCTGCACCTCGCCCAATGCACGACATCTACAACCTATCAGTATCTTTTGTAACTAACTTCCAGCCTTCAGCCTGGTCAATCAGCTTCATCGACTCTAGGTCAAGATTGTTGAAAGCAGATGTATGAAGTAGAAAGTAGGGTTGTCCGTTGTAGTGCCAATAATATTCCAGTTCACCAACAGAAGCGGGAATGATGGTGCGATCGCTATAATAATCCAACGAGGGACGATGGTAAGCAAAAGATGTGTAAATCTTCTTTGTAGCTGGATTTGCCCGCACAATCATCGCGGCGACTGGTTTCACTGGATAGGCTTCAGATAATTCCCAAACCCAGTAGTTAGATTTCATTAACAGCAGTAGTGAAACATAACTTCCCCAGAACAAAATTTTCAAAAATTGCCCGTCGCCTCGTTCTGCCAAAATGGCTGCTAAAGTCATAGTCACGGCTACTGCGGCAAAAATTAGTTGTAAGTCTGTTGTGGGTGTTGTACCCGAACTGAAATAAATGCTACCAGCAGAAGCGACTACAGCAAGTATTGCCAAACCAGCAACCCAAGCACGGGGATAGGATGAGAGTAAAGGCGAGTTTTCTGTATCTGATAACTGGATACCAAAAGCTAAGGCTAAACTAGGGTAAATCGGGAATAGATACCAGGGAACTTTGGTAATCATGAAGGAAATTACCAGCAGATAAACACCACTCCACGCCATTACTAGTTTTGCCCAACTCAGGTTGCGATTTTCCCAGGTTAAGCGGATAGTTTGTGGTAAGAATAATAACCACGGCCATGTATACTTAAGAAGCTCAATCACATAGTACCAAGGTGGTTCAGGATTTGCTTCGACAAATGAGCCAACTCGACCTATTGATGGGTTTGCAAGGCCAACTTGGGCGAAAGTGTAACCATAATGAATTAGTTGGGCACTATACCAACCAGCTACAGGCAAAATGCCAATTAAGATTGCGAGCCAGAGATAGTAACAGGTAAGTAGTCGTGGCGTATCCCAAAACAGAAATACAAGTGCGATCGCACCTAGCAATACGCCTAGCAATCCTTGAGTCAGGCAAATCAACCCGAAACTAACACCAACACCAAGACAATAACGTAAATCCCGGCGCGATCGCAACACGCACAACATCATCACCATCAAAAAACTTACCATTGCTCCATCTAACATTGCTAACCGCCCATGACGCACCACAGGTAGCATTGTTAGGTAAATCAAAGCGCTATAAATCGCTGCCCAACGCTGACGAAATATCTCTCGAGCAATGCAATACAGTAAAGGTACAGATGTCGCTGTTAAAATCGCTCCAGGTAGACGCGTTGTCCACTCATTTTCACCTCCTAGAGAATAAGCCCAAGCAATTAACAAATGCATCAAAGGCGGCTTGTTATGATATGGTTCGCCTCCTAGCGTTGGATAAAGCCAACGCATTGAACCTGCTGGTGCGTGCCAAATTTCACGAGCAACCTGAGCCACAGTACCTTCATCCCAATCTCGCAGCGGCAATCCTCCTAGATTGATGCTAAATAGTAACACTGCTGCCAACAGCAACACTATTAGCCATACCCAATCAATCCATTTGCCAACCGTGCGATGCTGTTTTTCCAGATGACTCCAAATAAAGCTTCCTTCTTGCATATTCTCTGGTAATCATTTTACTTGCTGGTTTGATTACATAGAGACATCTAGCGAATCTCCAATGTTGCCACCCAGTAACAACGTATGTTCTTAACAATTGCTAGTTTCCAAGATTAACTCAATTTTTTATAATTAGCCCTATTTTTTGAAAAATTTATATTGGTTATTTAGAGAACATTTTGGCATATAAATGATAAAAATAATACAGACAATAAATTATTTATAACCTGTTTTTTAGTCCGTATATAGACTTGTATTATATTTTTAATTTTACCCTGAGTTTAATTTTTATCTACTTAGTTATAATCTGGTTAAATTCTGAAAACCAAGAAATAATTGTTACAAGCTTCAATAACGTCCTGATGGGATAATAATCTTCAGAATAAGATATAAGCATTTATCCGAATCCAATACTGTTCGGTTAAGACAAGAGACGCGATGAATCGCCGTCTCTACAATAGACATCTCCGAAAACAATGTAGAGACGTAGCACTGCTACGTCTCTACAAGGGTTATGGGTAATGCATATTTAATGAAGGAGATATCTAATGATTTCTCGAATCTTTGCACTCTACGATTTCCATCAAAAAACCTTAACCGAACCGTATTATATCCAAATCTTATTTGGTGTCTGAACATTTAGAGGCTCAGATCCCCAAATTCTTCAAGAATTCGGGGATCTTTTTGACCGTAACTAATTTAAAATTTATATAGTTACTAAAACACAGATTTATGAATATTCAAAAAATTTTAGTACGCTTATCAGAGTAAGCATAAGCAAATATCTTAGTATTTTAAATTTAATTAAGTGAATATTGAATTTTAACATCTGTGTTATACAATTCGCTGAAAGTACTTAAATTACAAAAATAAGCAGCTAGAAAATTATGGGAGCCTATCCATGAACTTACCTGTAGTTATTGATATTACTCTAGGTTTAGTTTTTATTTACTTGATTTTGAGCTTACTAGCTTCTGAAATACAGGAATTGATTGCCACATTTTTACAATGGAGAGCTAAACATTTAAAAAATTCAATTGAATTACTTCTAGCAGGTGGTAGCGAAACTGAAGAATCAGATTTTACTAAGGCAAGAAATTTAGTAGAGATTCTTTATAACGATCCTTTAATTAATACCTTGAATCAACAGGCTAAGAGAAAAGTAGAACAGTTGCGGAACAATGCTAAAAATATTGACAATAAAAGACTAGAAGAAAAACAAAGTGGCCCTTCCTATCTTCCGTCTGAAACATTTGCAATTACTTTGTTAGATACCTTAAAAATTCCCCAGTTAATTAATTATGCGAAAAATCCTAATGAAGAATCTAAAAATAATCTGCACATCATATTAGCATCTTACAAACAACTTAAAGAAGGTATTAACAATCCAGAAAGTGAAAGTTACAAAACAATTAAAAAAGTTTATGGAGACATTGACGAAGATTTTAAAAGATTTGTTAACGAAGACTTATCTGATGATGTACCTGATAATTTAATCAATAGTCTTGCTGCGATCGCTCAACGTAGCAGAATAAAAATTGGCGATCTGACAGAAGAAATAAATCAGTTTAAAAATGAAGTCGAAACATGGTTTGATCGCTCTATGGATCGAGCCAGTGGTGTTTATAAGCGGAATGCCAAAGGAGTTGCTATTTTAATTGGAATATCAATTGCCATATTAACCAATACTGATACATTTCACCTCGTTAGTAGGCTATCACAGGATTCGGTTATCCGCTCTACAATTGCTCAAAGTGCAACTCAACGAATCGATTATATCAAAGACTTAGAGAGTAGGAAAGAAATTGAAACCTTATTAGGAAATGCTTCTATACCCATTGGATGGCAAAACATCAATCAACAATTTGAGCAGAATAGTGGAAATGTTTTATTAATTAGAAGTTGGCAAGTTTTTAGATTAATTTGCGGTTGGCTAATCAGTGGTTTAGCTATTGCAATGGGTGCGCCTTTTTGGTTTGATATCCTTAATAAAGTTATTAATGTGCGAAATGCAGGGCCAAAACCTACTGCCTATACGAAGGATCAACCGTCTCAGAAATAGTGCTTTATAACAGTGTGCCAACTTAGAGCCAAGGCAATATATAATTCGCGGCTATACAAATAAAGTCCGCCTTTCCTGCAAAATGCTACGCGAAGGTGGACTAACGGAAAATTAAGTGTTTACCTAATATAGATCAATACAGTTCAGAATGAGCAACAAAACACTTGTAGAGACGGCGATTTATCGCGTCTAGAAAACCCAAAATTGTTGCAAGTAACCCTTAACCCAAGAGTATTGTAATATTAAGATGCGATTTCTAATTGGCCTTTTACAGCAGTTTTCATGTATTTGAACCACATCTGTCGTAAGGGAACAGCATTGCTCATTGGTGTCTATTTTTGCTGGAAATAGAGCTTAACTGTTGGCTTCCATGCCCGCCCGGAAATAAATTTTCGGGCTAATAGCTTAAGTCTACTGAAGTAGACTTATTTAGTCATCTTCAGATGACTTTAGCTATGAGACGGGAATTGAAATTCCCGGCGGACAAGCGGTTTCGCGTTAAGTTGACACCAATGAGCATTGCTGTGCCCCTATCCCGTTTACCATACTCAGCACTCTTCATCTGAAAATAGCTGTAGCTTAAAAAATAAAAATAACTTGGAGTTTTAATTCTTTATTCTGAAAAATAATCTCAATTTGCCTGATAAATTCTCGAAAGTAAAATCGTCGCTCTGTTTCCGACAAATCTAACCAAAATTGTGGTATTGAAACAGCTTGAGCAACAGAACGCAAGTTAACCGGGGGGAGAGTTGCCAACTTTGCTTCGAGTGCAGATATTTCTGTGCGGAGTTTGTAAGCCCTTAACTTTGCTGTTTCGGCATCTAAAATTCCAGTTTCAATTAAAGCGGGTAACTGAGCGAGTATTTCTTGCTGACGAGCGATCGCTTGCCCTAAACTATTTTTGACTGCATCCAATTGGGGAAAATTCATCCCTGCTACCGCCAAAGGTAAATCACGGCAAACGGTTTCAATGGTATGTTCCAACACCTCTTGGTAAGGAATAGCCTTACACTTAGGGGTTTGGGGGCAGCTAGTAGAACGTAAATAAAGATACTCCTTATCTTGGTTGCGTCGGGTGACACGGGTAATTGTCAGATGTGACTGACATTCACCACAGACAACTAAGCCAGCTAAAGAACGAGGCGCACTAGCAGTTCGAGATGGTAAACGGCTGTTACGGCGTAAAAGTCGGTCAACTTGGGCAGCTTCTTCTTTAGAAACGATCGCAATATGGGTATTGGAGATAATTTCGCCATTTTGGTAAGCTGTATTGCCGCGATAGACTGGATTAGTTAGCCAGCGTCTTCCGGTGGTGACAGAGATTTTCTTGCCGTATTTTTTCGCCAAATAACGAACTGAACCCCGCAGGGAACCATAGAGTAAAAAGTGTTCAAAAAAATCTTTGACTACTGGTGAAGTACTGCGATCAATGGTATATTTTCCCTTACCTCTGCGATAGCCGTAGGGAACTTTGCCGGGTGGTGGTGCAACCTCAAGACGATTACGGGCGTGTCCTTGGCGGATGCGACGACTGCGTTGTTGACGTTGGATTGCGTGTAGTAGATTCAGCAAATCAGCGCCCAGAGGGTAATTTTCGGAAGTGTAGGGTTGTTCGGTGGCGATTACAGCTATTCCCATAACTTCGAGTTGATTTAAGCGATCGCTAATTTCTTCTACAGTATCCCCCAATTCTTCCAACCGACGGATCAGGAGATAATCTGCTGGTTCAGTTTCGCAATCGGTGAATAATTGTTGTAATTGCGATCTTTCAGAAGAGTCTGACTTGCCCAAATCTTCATAAACCCGATCCACCTCCCATCCCCAATCGGCTTGATCGGGAGAAGATTCTAAAAGCGGATCGGTATAAGAGTAGGCAATGATTTTCATTATTTATGGGGCATTGGTTATTACTCATTACTCATTACTCATTACTCATTACTCATTGGATAGGTTATTCTCTTGATCTCCCCAGTCCCCAGTCCCCAGTCCCCAATCCCCAGTCCCCAGTCCCCCATCACTGCTGACTCAACTCGATAATATTGCCATCGGGATCTTGAGTGAACAGGGCAGGGCGACCGGAGGCGCTGGCTTGAATGGGATAATTATGATTGAGTAATTCCTGTTTGGCGGTGTCTAAGTCAGCAACAGAGAAAGCAATGTGGGGATTGCGCCCCCATTTTTCGTTTGGGTTTTCTGTGGGGACAACAGTTGCAACTATCAGGTGAAGTTGGTAGTCACCGACTTGATACCATACGCCAGGGTAGTTTAGGGAACGATATATTTTGGATAATCCCAATACTTTGCCATAAAATTGCTCAGAGCGTTCTAAGTCAGTCACAAGAATTGCTGTATGGAGACTTTGGTTAATCTGCATTGTCGGTAAGATGCGATCGCATTTATTTAGATTTTGACTTAGTTTGCATTCTTTTAGGGAGTAGGGAGGTAGGGGAGGCAGGGGAGGCAGGGGAAGAAGAATTATTGATTGATTCTTTAACCATGCTCAATCCCCAATGACAAATGACAAATGACTAATAGACTTGTCCGCAAATCCTAAATGCTTATGAGGCAAGGTTTTGACAGATTAGATAGAAACTGCGATCGCGTCATGAAAGCCACGAGAAAAGTAGGTTTTTGAGACTATAAGTGGCTATTTTATCAAAACTTTCTGCCAAAATAGAAAAAACTAAAATCATTTTTAAGAGCAGCTACCAATTGTTTATGTGAATAAAACTAATCGATTTAGTCATAATCTAACTAATCCACTAATAGTTTTAATTACTTGAATGTATGTATTCCTATTCATACCGAACCTTTCACTGGCAATTCGGAATATTTTGAGCCGACATATAAGATGTTCAACAGCTATTCTTCTGGAAGATAATTCTTTGTTTTGGTTTTTTTGTAATTCCGTGATTTCAGTTTTTTCGTTTTTTTTTATGTGGTGTGATAATCGTTTCTTCTCCCTTGTAAGTCTAATACTAAAGGAGACGCTTAAGATAATACCTGCCATTTGTAGCAATATTAATTGATAAAACTGATGGACAGATAGTTATTAACGCTATTATCCTTAATGGTCTTGAAGTAAACCAAGGCTTATGCAAAACTTGAGATCCTTCGCTTCTAGCCTAATTTTAAGGAATTGATCAATGGCGCGTCTAGCCCTGCTGAGTGTATCTAACAAAACTGGTATAATTGACCTAGCCCGTAGCTTGGTTGAAGAATTTGACTTTGATTTAATCAGCAGTGGGGGAACAGCCCAAGCCCTCAAAGATGCGGGACTCCCTGTCACCAAAGTTGCAGATTACACAGGTTCACCAGAAATTTTAGGTGGCCGTGTGAAAACCCTACATCCCCGAATTCATGGCGGGATTTTGGCGCGGCGAGATGTTCCCCAAGATATTACAGATTTAGAAAATAACCAAATTCGCCCGATTGATTTAGTAGTGGTGAATCTTTATCCTTTCGAGGAAACGATCGCTAAACCAGGGGTAACATTAGCTGAAGCCGTTGAACAAATTGATATTGGTGGCCCTGCTATGCTACGGGCATCATCGAAAAACTTCGCTCATCTGGCTGTATTATGCGAGCCAGGGCAGTATGACGAGTATTTGCAGGAATTACGCCAAAATAACGGCGAAGCATCCCTAGAGTTTCGCCAAAGGGCTGCATTGAAAGGATTTTCGCACACTGCAAGCTATGACCAAGCGATCGCATCTTATCTCGCAGAAGCAGAGCAGTACACCCTTAGCGGTACACAATTACAATCTCTGCGTTACGGCGAAAATCCCCATCAACCCGCCATCTGGTATCAAACTGGTACTACCCCAACAGGATGGGCAGCCGCTACAAAACTCCAAGGCAAAGAACTTAGTTACAATAACTTAGTTGATTTAGAAGCTGCACGCCGAATCATTGCTGAATTCACTGATACCCCAGCCGCAACGATTATCAAACATACAAATCCCTGTGGTACGGCATTGGGAAGTACTATTTCTGAAGCCTATCAAAAAGCTTTCAATGCTGATTCTACTTCTGCCTTTGGCGGAATTGTGGCACTCAACCGTCCGATTGATGCGGCGACAGCTAGCGAGTTAACTAAAACGTTTTTAGAATGTGTGCTTGCACCCAGTTGTGATGCAAAAGCTCAAGAAATCTTGGCTAAGAAATCTAACGTGCGGGTTTTGACTCTAGCTGATTTGAGCAGTGGCCCTAAGGATACCGTGAAAGCGATCGCAGGTGGTTTCCTTGTCCAAGCTAGCGATGACATCATTGCTGACACCAGTCAATGGCAAGTAGTCACCGAACGTCAACCCACACCCGACGAATTAGCCGAATTGCTGTTTGCGTGGAAAGTTTGCAAACATGTGAAATCTAATGCCATTGTTGTAACCAGCGATCGCACTACAATAGGAATAGGCGCTGGTCAAATGAACCGCGTTGGCTCAGTTAAAATAGCTCTAGAACAAGCTCAAGAAAAAGCCAAAGGTGCAACTCTCGCCAGCGATGGATTCTTCCCCTTTGATGATTCAGTCAAAACAGCCGCAGCCGCAGGAATTATAGCCATTGTCCAGCCAGGGGGAAGTTTGCGCGATAAAGATTCAATCAAAGCTGCTAACGAACTGGGTTTGCTGATGGTCTTAACTGGTGTACGTCACTTTTTACACTAAATTATTGACCATAAGGTGTACACTTTTCAAACTGTCACATAATTTACTTGCCCTTTGATAGAAGCGGTGATATATTAAGGTCGTGTGTGAGGAGCAAGTTAAAAATAAAAAGCGTTTGGGGTGGAAACACGGCAACACTCCCAGGCGCTTTTTAATTTGTCAGCAATTAGATTGCTTGTGGGATTTTAAAATGTCACTCAATATACTTGCCATTTAATAGAAGTAGTGATAATATCTATTTGTGTGAGGAGCAAGTTAAGAATAAAAAATGCCTGGGGTGGAAACACGGCAACACTCCCAGGCATTTTTTAGTTTATCCATAGAAATTAACCCTTCCAAAATAATTTCATATTTTTACTTCCAGTTAAAGACACGAATATTGTTAAAGTTAATCACGTCAATTTCTACGCTTTGAAGATAACTTGCTAGCTTGAAAGTGGCTATGAAAAAAGTAGCGGTGTTTGGCAATACTGGAGGCGGTAAATCAACTCTAAGCAAAAGATTATCGGAAATCACTGGTTTACCACTTCACGCCTTAAACAAGATCAATATCAATCAGGCAGTATTGAGGTTCCACAGGAAGAATATAAGCACACCCATGAGAAAATTTTGGCTACTGAGCGTTGGATTATTGACGGGTTTGGTTCCATAGAAACTGTCTGGCTGAGACTGAACGAGGCGGATACTCTAATTTTTATCGATCTACCGCTATATGTGCATTTCTGGTGGGTGACTAAACGACTAATTACAGGCCGTTTTAAACCACCAGAAGGCTGGCCGGAAAAGAGTTCAATATTTAAGAGTTCGCTTACTAGCTACCGCATACTTTGGTTATGTCACAAATATTTGACCCCAAAATATCGTGAGTATATCGAGCAGACTCGAAGTACTAAAAGTGTTTATCACATTCGCTCAACTGAACAGATTTCGCAATTTTTTGAATTCATTGAAAATGAGACTAACCTAGAAAATAAGGCATTAGGCTAACGCCGGAGTTGTACCACGCCTGCGACTAAACGTAATTCATAATTATTAGGCGAATATGGTCAGCAGAAGATTCACGTTAATGTCCTAACATTTTATCCCGCAGATGTTTAATGCGATCGCGCAATTTCCCAGCCTCTTCAAATTCTAGTTTCTTCGCCGCCTCTTTCATCTGTGCTTCTAACAGAGTAATCAACCCTGGAATCTGTTCTAATGGCAATTCATCTAGATGTTCATCTACAACTTTCAAGTCAGTTGCATTTAACCGCCGAGATACATCTAAAAAAGCCAAAATCGCATTACTTGATTTTTTCACAATTGGTTGTGGCGTAATTCCATGCAGTCGATTATGTGCTGTTTGAATACCACGCCGCCTATCCGTTTCATCAATAGCTTTAATCATGCTACCTGTCATATTATCGGCATACAAAATCGCTTGTCCCTGGACATGACGCGCGGCTCTGCCAATAGTTTGAATTAAGGAACGCTCGGTTCTCAAAAAACCTTCTTTATCTGCATCCATAATTGCTACTAAGGAAACTTCGGGTAAATCTAAACCTTCCCGCAGCAAATTCACACCAACCAAAACATCAAATTTCCCCTCGCGCAAGTTCTGCAAAATTTCAATGCGTTCAATAGAAGTAATCTCGGAATGTAAATACCGTACCCTTATACCGTGGTCTTGCAAATATTCGGTTAAATCTTCCGCCATGCGTTTGGTTAACGTAGTAATTAACACTCGTTCATGACGATCGGCTCTATCTTTAATTTCGCCTAACAAATCATCAATTTGTCCTTCTGTGGGACGCACGGAAATTTCTGGATCGACCACCCCAGTTGGTCTAATCACTTGCTCAACTACATTGTCTTCAGAAACTTCTATTTCCCAATTTCCGGGAGTTGCGGAAACAAAAATACACTGATTTACCTTTTGCCAAAATTCTTCTGCTTTCAAAGGACGATTATCAGCCGCGCTAGGAAGGCGAAATCCATGATCGATTAAAACTTTTTTTCTCGCTTGGTCGCCGTTATACATACCACGAATTTGGGGTACGGTAACGTGAGATTCATCGATAATTAATAGCCAATCTTTTGGAAAATAATCAATTAAACATTCTGGTGGATCTCCACCTTGTCTTCCTGCTAAGTGACGGGAATAGTTCTCAACTCCGTTGCAGTAACCTACTTCACGCAGCATTTCTAGGTCATAGCGTGTACGTTGATCTATGCGTTGCGCTTCTAATAATTTGCCAGCTTGTTCTAAGTCTAGTTTTTGCTGTTTTAATTCAGCGGCAATATCATGACAAGCTACTTCTAATCGTTCTTCTGGAGTCACAAAGTGACGCGCGGGGTAGATATTTACCGCTTCCAAGCTTTTGAGAATTTCACCTGTCACTGGATCTATATAGCGAATTGCGTCTATTTCATCACCAAAGAATTCTACACGAATAATTCGGTCTTCATAGGCTGGGCCAATTTCTAAAACATCACCACGGACGCGGAATTTTCCTCGACCCATTTCGATGTCGTTGCGGCTATATTGAACATTTGCCAAATCTCGTAAAATTTGGCGTTGATTTACTTCCATACCTATCTGAAGGGGGATGGCAGCTTTCAAATATTCTGCTGGCATTCCTAAACCGTAGATGCAGCTGATGGAAGCAACGACAATGACATCACGGCGTTCAAACAGCGATCGCGTCGCTGAATGCCGCAACATATCTATTTCATCATTAATCGCTGCCGTTTTTTCAATATAAGTATCGGTAACGGGAATGTACGCTTCTGGCTGATAGTAATCGTAGTAGCTGACAAAATACTCGACTGCGTTGTTGGGAAAGAAATCCCGCAACTCGTTACAAAGCTGTGCAGCCAAGGTTTTGTTATGCGCCAGAACTAAAGTAGGCTTGCCAATTTTCTCAATAACTGCTGCTACCGAAAATGTCTTGCCAGTTCCAGTGGCTCCTAGTAAAGTTTGGTAACGATTACCATCTTGGATACTCGCAGTAAGTTGGGCGATCGCTTGTGGTTGATCGCCTGTGGGACTAAAGGGAGCTTGAAGACAAAATTCTGTCATACAGTTTTGCTGGAAATACCCTATCTCATAGTGACGATTCCGCCCTGTATCTATTGTAGCTGGCTTATTAGAGCAAATAAATAGTAATATTTATTTGCAAAACTTATTAATTTAAATTTACTTATGTATTAGTTTTAAAGATTCTTATATCTATGTGAGGTTTTTTAAGGTTAAACTCTAAGGTATATGGGAAAAAATTTCATCTTTCCTTAATTATTGTAAAATTCAATTAACAAACCAGAGGTCTTCGTTTATGGCTATTAGCAGCGCTGGCAAAGCAATCAGTTCTCGGCAAAACAATGCCAAGTCTTCAGGGGAAACTACAGAGGGAGTTGAAAATCAACAAGACCAGAGCTTGAATGCTGATAAAGTCGAGGAAGTTAATGAACTGCCAGTGGGAGCTTCTGGAACACTCGCCATTTCTGGAATTCGTCCAATAGGCGCTAGCGACCTAGAAGTTGCTGAACACCTCTCAATTGCTGGGGTGCGTCCTGTTAGCACTAGTACCTTGGAAGTAGTTGAAACCTATAACTCAATGGGTATTCGTCCAATTGGTGCTAATACATTTCAAGTAGTCGAAAGCATAAATCTCTCTGGGATTCGTCCAATTGCTTCAAGTACATTGGTAATTTCTGACAGTTATTCCACCTTTGGGAATCGTCCCATAGCACCAAATGAGATTGACAATTCTGAAAGCCTGATGGGTTTTCTAGATTAGACAAAAATATCTTCATAGCTTTATCAACCCAGTTGCTATACGAAACTGGGTTTTTTTAGTTAATAGAGTCGAGAGTAGAGATTACGATATTTGCACTTGTTGCGAGTATCTCACTTTTATGAAAAGTGCTGAGTTCCGTTAGCGGATAGCTAAGGTTTAGCCCGTGGTGAGTTGAAAGACCTCGCCACAAAAGGCATTCAGGACTGAGTATGGTAAAAACACACCTTGCCCTGGCGAATGGAATGAGACTGTTGGAATTAATAGGGAGTCTAACCCATCATTATCTATTGCTCTTGATTTCCCTGATTGGAGTCCGTTGAAACGGACTTGAGCTATTAGCCCGAAATTTATTTCAGGGCGGGAAAGCAACGCCAAACCAAGGTTTTAGGGGTGAGGGGTCAAACCCATCGAGAATTGACCAACAGTCGGAATTCCCAACTATACGAGACTTTATGCACCTCTGTGGGTTTCAAACTCTTTGAGTCCGCCTAGGCGGATTCCCCTCCGGGTTTTCCAAAGGTGTGGGTTTGTGTAGCCGCGATTTTTAAGAGACTGGTATATTTGCTTGTTCTATGTCTTTGAGCATAGATAACTAAACTTTTCTAGCTGTAATTTACATTCAGCTAACAGCTAGGATGCCTACTACAATTACTTTTCTTCATTTTGAATTTTGAATCTTGAATTTTGAATTATTTAATATGCCTTGTGGTGGAAGGCTTTAACAAAAACTTTAAGCTACTGTGTAAAAGTAATCACAAAAGATTTATTTCAAAGTGATTTATACAGCTTTGGAATGAACTTTCCATTAAATCAGGAGTACAAAATGAGTATTGAAGATCGCGCAAAAGCTGCTGCTAAAAATGTTGAAGGTAAAGCCCAAGAAGCATTAGGAAATATCACTGGAGATCCAGAAGATAAAGCAAAGGGTAAAGCAAAGCAAGCTGAAAGCGAAGTACGTCATGGAATTGAAGACGTGAAAGATAGTGTGAAAAAAAATATTGACTAATAATTCATAATTTTTTTGCAGAAAATCAAGGAATTAAAATGGGGTGGATTCCATTTTTGCAAAAGATATGAGTTGTTTGAGAACCAAGCGAAACCTTTTTGATATTCCCTGAGCAAGGGGTAAAGAATAGAGTACTAGCTTGATTTACAGAATTTTTGTAGAGACGTAATTCATCACGTCTCTACACTTTCCAAAAATTTTAAAATTTAGTTATGCTTGAAAAGATACAAGATACCCGACTTCCTGAAGAAGTCGGGTATCTGAGTTTTTTGGTGTTCTGCTCTAAAGTATCACAGCTAGAAGAGTTGTTAAATAAATTGCTAAATGGTCGCGTAGCGTCTGTCTGCGACACGCTGCGCGAACGCAGAGAAGAAAGTTTTATTATTTATAAAATAGGAGCTAAAAATTAAAATAAAGGTGATGCTAGGATTAAAGCACAAAATTCTGCGATCGCAATTTCCTCTGCATCTAAAATATGCTTCACTTGATAATGATTTCAGGTCTATTCCTCCTGAGCAGGAACACACATTTTTCTTCACTCCCCAGTTTCGTGAAGGAAGACTGCCGCAATCCGACTTGATGATAGTAGTTGCTTAGTAGCCAGCCATATAAAGAGTGGAATAGTCTTAGCATAGCGACTGAAAAGGCGGCGTGGTTCTTGAATACATCGATACAGCCATTCAAGCCCTAAGTCTCTAACTATGCGGGGTGCCCGCTTGTAAATTCCTGCATAAACAGGGAAAACTCCACCCAGTCCAATCATTACAGCTTGTATCTTCCCCTTATGTTGAGCTATCCAATTTTCTTGTTTAGGACATCCCAGAGACACTAAGACGGCACTAGCACCACTAGAGTTAATCTTTTTCACCAAAGCTTCGTCTTCAGTTTCAGTCAAGGGACGAAAAGGTAGAGGTTCCATCGCCGCAATCTTCACCTGCGGAAATTCCTGCTCTAACTTTTTTCGCATCTTAGAAAGAATTTCTGTTTGGGAACCTAAAAAGAAAATACTAATATTTTGTGTTTGAGTTAGCTGACACAATGCTAAGAAAATATCCATCCCTGCTACTCGGTCTTGGTAAATAGCTCCCATTTTCCGCATCATCCATACCAAAGGCATACCATCAGGAGTAACTATATCTGCATTTCGCAATATGGCAGCAAACTCTTGATTCCAATGAGCTTCAATGAGCATGTGTACATTTGCTACATATACACTTTTGCTCTCACGCCTACTCGCCCACTTCAATATTGTTTGTATTTGCTCATCAAAGCGTAAAGCAGTAATAGAAAAATCAAGCACTTTTTTAGTAGGTAGAAGCACTCTCGCCACAATCAATAACTCCTGTGTCCAAGAAAAAAATCCATAGATTACATACACCATTCCGAATATTGAATAATTCGCATCGGATCACTCCTGACTTTTTGTAGGCTTGTGTCATCGTTGGAAATTAACACATGGAGATGCAATTGCCTTCTTAATATACTTTTGACTCAATCGGTAATATTATAATTTTTTCCTGCTGTGTCCTAGCTTACTGTTTTAAGTTAGGGATTTTAGGGGCAGTGTGACAAAATTCATACTTCCTTCATAATTAATTTTTGATTAGTTCATACAAACATTATAATTCCAATAAATTTCTATAGATATGTATTTTATTTAGTAATATTTATTACACAGAATGCTTGCGTCGCCAAGCAAAATACCAGACAAGTCTACGGATTTTGATACGTAAGTATGCGCTTAAGAGCTTTAATTGAAATTTGGTATATTTTAAACGATGTAAAATAACTTTTTCCTATAGATTCCAAATCTATTACAGATTGAATTTATTCTCTATGTTGAAAATCCTTTCCCTAAATTTTATTTTGTTCCTAGATAAAAGCCCAAAAAACAAGGGGAAGATAAACTTATCTCCCCCTGCTCTCTCGTTTTTGTTATTGTCTGGTTTGTTACTCTCCTTTAGTCTTTGCCGTAGCATTTGCCTTTGTTTTTTGAGTTGCCGCTTTCTGGCAGAACCGCCTCTACCTTTATCATTCCTACCTTCTTTCCGGGGAGATTCCCATCTTTTCAGGCGCATAAGCTTTTTCACCTCTTTAGCAATTGTTTGGTAGTGGGCAGGAGGAGAATCGAACTCCTATGACCGTAAGGCCGCCACATTTTGAGTGTGGTGCGTCTACCAATTCCGCCACCCGCCCTTATATCTAACCTTAACTAGTATACACTAATTAAGTGATTTTGTAACAACTCTAAAAATTATTTCTCAAAGTTTTGCTGGAATAACAAGCAGTTTTAATAGTTTTCCCGCTTAAGACTTGGCAGGGTCAATAAACTAGGGTCGATATCCTGTACTTTGGCACAGCCACTAAGTGCCATTCCCACATTTAACTCATCTTGCAGCAGTGAGATGATATGAGATACGCCGATTTGTCCTGCTACGGCTAGTCCCCACAAAATAGGTCGTCCGATTAGTACTGCTTTTGCCCCTAATGCCAGAGCTTTAAGAATGTCTGTGCCTCTACGAATGCCTCCATCCAACAGCACTTCTACATTATCGTCTACTGCTGCTACTATTTCAGCTAGGGCATCTAAAGAAGCGATCGCACCATCAAGTTGTCTACCGCCATGATTGGAAACAACAATTGCTTTGGCTCCATATTCTACAGCCCGCACAGCATCATCTCCCCGTAAAACTCCTTTGATGACTAGGGGTAACGGAGACAAAGACTGTAACCATTCCAAATCATGCCAAGTGACTGCTGGATTTAGCTGTTGGGCAAAATAGGTAAATAACCCAGATTCGCCTTTTTCATGGGAAATATCTAATCCTGAGATGGTGGCAAGATTAGCCAGATGTAAGTCTTGGGGTAAAGCAAACTCATTACGTTTATCTCTCTCGCGCTGTCCGAGAACGGGTGCATCTACAGTTAAACAAAGTGCTTTGTAGCCTGCTTTATAGGCTTTTTCTACCAAAGCACGAGTCAATCCCCGATCTTTATGAATGTAAAGCTGGAACCATCGCAGAGAATCTGGAAACTGATTACATGCAGTCGCCACTTCTTCAATACTCTTTGTTGCCATTGTACTTAATACCATGCCTACACCAGCTGATGCAGCAGCTAGGGCTGTGGCAACTTCTCCGTCTGGATGGGCTAGACATTGAAAAGCCATCGGCGCAATTAACAAAGGTAGTTGCAGGGGTTGTCCTAAAATGGAGGTAGTTAGATTGCGATCGCTCACATCGACCAATATCCGAGGTCGTAGCTTGACTCGCTCAAAGGCAGCACGATTGTCTCGCAATGTGATTTCGTCCCAAGCACCACTGCTATAGTAATCAAGTGTCGTTTGAGGCAGACGCTCTTTTGCTAGCTTTTCGTACTCAAATAGGTTGATGGGTTGAAAGCGATCGTTGTTAGAAAAGTAGGTAGACATCGTTAAATTTAAGCATAATTTTTGTTCGTAGTAAGCGATTTACCGCTCTGCATAAAATTTTAAATGGCTAGAGTCACTTTCTATGGCTTGCTCTGCGCTATCTACAATTAATTCGTATTCACCAAGTATTTTACGTAAATCTTGATACTTTTTGCTATCTTTTTCTACTTCTTCTATTTGAGAAGCTGGTAAAACTTCTCTTAAAATTTCTACCCAATAATTAAATGTGTCATTAGCTTTTGTTTTGGAGATGTCAAAGAGTAAACCTAATATTTCAAAAATTGGTTTTTGTCTAAGATAAATTAGGCATAAGCAGATCCCTTAGGCATGAAGATATCTCCGGTTTTCGTCCACCCCCAGGAGCAATAATACGAGTTTTATTCCTTTCGATTTCTGCGCGTTTTTCTAAATGGCATTTTTCCGCTAAACTTACTAATACTAAGAATTACTCATAATCAATACCGATTAATCGCTTTGCTTCTTGCTGATGTGATTCAATTCTTGCCAGAGAACTTGTCATTATTCAATATACATATTTCTTAATTCTTGTTTGATTATCCCACAAAGATTATATTAAGGATAGGTCTTTTGGGATTAGCTATTGCCGATGCGATCGCTAAAACTCATGGAGGAGATATTACCGTCACCAGTTAAGTCAGTATTGGTAGCTGCTTTCAGATACGTTTGCCATTAGCTTCTTAGTTTAATTCTTAGGATTTTGCCGAGTTCTTTTACCAAATAAACCAGACATACTTAATCCTGTTGCCAACAATCCCAGAATTCCTAATCCGTTCAAAATTGGGTAGATTCCTTCAAGATGAAAAATTTCGCCTGTATGGATACCTAATAGGAATCTAGCTGGAACTCCTATACTAATAGACCACTCGCGAACAAACGTTACTAACATCCCAGTCAATACAGTTAAAATGAGTGGCACAGATAGGATGATGCCAAAGATCCGATGATACTTACGAAATGAACGTTTCATAGTAATTCTTCACTCAGTAAAAACTTTTACCAAACAATACAATGTAGGCTCAATATCGCCTAAAATGCAAAAACTTAATAGTAACGTGAGTTCGACAAGTCTTATTTGACCTCTCCCCAGCCCCTCTCCGTGTCGGAGAGGGGAGCAAAAAGCTTAATTTTTCGTTGCTCCTCCCTTTCCGTTTCGGAGAGGGAGATTGGGAGGGAGAGGTTCATCGAACTCACGTTAATAGTATTGTTTTATATCAGTTCCGTGAAATAGAAAAACCCTCCAGATGATTGAAATATCCAAAAATCTGAAGGGTTGGTATCAATACGGTTCAATTAGGGGTTATTGGTGTAGATAACAGGTCTATTGAAGACGCGATAAATCGCTGTCTCTACAAGTGTTTTGTTGCTCTATCTGAACTGTATTGGGGTTGTATTTGATTTGGGCAATTTTGGTAACTTTTATGCTTTCCAGGTGAGACTAGCTATTTGTTGCCAACTTGAAAATATTGGCTGTAATTCCCAGACTTTCTTCAAAAAGTGACTCGCGACCCCAACGTTGCACCTGCTGACTCAGCAATGCTTCTGCCTTTTGTTCTGAAAGTGAAGTCACCTGTTGAAACAAACCAGCAGATTGGGCACCGCCGTGGGTTTCCATCCGCATACAGCCACCAGTCTCCGAGCAAATCACTGTACCACAGTCTGCCTTCGGATTGGTCGAACTGAGGCGCAAAGCAATCAAGTCGCCAGCAATCTCGCCGACATCAGCCAGAGGAACACCCGCTAATTCTGCTTCTACTTGTCGTTGGTCTTGGGCAATAAAGTGAATGCGAGTGATGTCGTAATCTCCGATTTCCTTTTGATAAGAAACTGGCTGCCATGCTAGACGACTTGCTAGCCAACCCAAAAACAGCAATGCTTGTGCGGGGTTACCTTTTTCGTAATCAATAGTTACTCGGTCAACTTCCCGAAGGGCAGCCCGACGGTTAGGTGAGTCATAGGCTTCAGCTGTCAATTCCTGCCAAGCTGAGAGGCGACGCCAGTTGAGGTCAGCAAGGGGAACTCCACTATCCACCAATTCTTGCAGGCGGAGTAAATCACTTTCTGGTTCGTTAAAACGGCAAGAATCCACAATCACATTATTGCAGACTGCTGCTAGCCGCTTAAATAGAGCATTGTTGGGGACTGGTGTTGCTTTCCACCAAAGAAACTTTGGTAAGCCGCCAATCAACAATGCTGGAAGCATACCACCGATGCGTTCCAAGGCAGCAGCAGTACCACTAAGAGTTATGTATTCGCAGCAGATTAGTGTACTTGACGATTGCTTTTGGATGGGACAATAGGCAGAAACTTGAGCCTTGACCCCTTCATCTTCGCCAGTAATGGGAAATAGGGCAATAATCCGACAAGGATTGCGGAGGGCAATTTCATCGGCAATTCTGGGGCTTGGGGCATTTAAGCTGGGGAGTTCAATAGAACCATTATCTCCCGTAGCTCCGTTTCCTTGACGTTTGATGAATTCTTCTCTCAAGATAGCCAGGGTTTCAGATGTTGCTGTTCCTGTATCTGGCAGTGCATATTTTTTCTGCACTTGCCGCAAAGCAGCTTCCATTTGAGGCCCTAAAATCCCGTCAAGCGGGCCGTTGTAAAATCCCAAAGTAGCCAAAAGATATTGGGTTTCTTCAGGTTCGTAAACCACTAAGGTAAATGTCGTGGCCCGAGTAGCAGCAGGAAGCCCGCCATCCTCGCCAGTAATGCCGTAACTTTGCCAAATTTGATTAAGTTCCGCTTCTATTTCGTTAAGCGAAATATCTTTTGGCGCCTGAAGTGAAAAAATTGTAGAAGCTTGGGGAGCCATAGGAGGTTTTGGATTTTGGATTTTGGATTTTGGATTTTATCATTGGTCATTAGTCATTTGTCATTTGTTGTTACTAGTGACTAATGACTAATGACTAATATTTAGAGTCTGCGCCAGCGACGGCCATCTTGGTTAATTAAGAATTCTGCTTCTGCTGGTTCCCAGGTGCCGGCTTCGTACTGGGGAATAGTATTGGCGTCGGCGGGTGCATCCCAAACGGAAAGGGCTGGAGTTACTACCTGCCAAGCTGCTTCTACTTCATCTGCGCGGGTGAACAAAGTTTGATCGCCCATCATACAATCAAGGAATAAGCGATCATAGGCATCAGATGTAGCTTGGATGCCAAAGGAACCATAACTAAAGTCCATATCAACAGAACGGGTGCGGAATTCTGCCCCCGGCATTTTCACATCAAAACGCAGGGAAATACCTTCATTCGGCTGAATCCGCATCGTCAAAATGTTGGCGTTTGTTTGTTGGGCGGCAGATTGGAACATCCGAGATGGAACTTCGCGGAAGTGAATGGAAATCTCACTGACTTTTTTCGGCATCCGCTTGCCAGTACGCAAGTAGAAAGGCACACCTTTCCAGCGCCAGTTATCTACCAAAAACTTCATGGCGACGTAGGTAGGTGTGGTGGAGTTAGGATTAACACCTGGTTCTGTCCGATACCCTGGCGCTGCTTGACCCTTCATCCAGCCAGCACTGTACTGACCGCGTACTGCTGACCGGGACAGATTGTGAACATCAGCTAAACGAGTAGCTTGGAGTACCTTCACTTTTTCTGTGCGGATGCTGTCGGCATCCATTGCGTTGGGTGCTTCCATCGCCGTTAGACAGTAAAGTTGCATGAGGTGATTTTGCAACATATCCCGTAGTGCGCCGGCGCTTTCATAGTAACCAGCCCGGTCTTCCACTCCCACGGTTTCTGCTACAGTAATTTGCACGTGGTCAACAAATTGACGATTCCACAACGGCTCAAAAATCGCATTGGCAAAGCGAAACACCAGCAAATTCTGGACTGTTTCTTTACCTAAGTAGTGGTCAATGCGGTATACTTGGTTTTCTTTACAATATTTCTGTACCACTTGGTTAAGACTTTGGGCAGAAGCCAAGTCTCGACCAAAGGGTTTTTCAACTACTAGACGATGTTTGTAGGGATCTTCTAGCATCCCGGCGCTTCCTAGCTGCTTAATCGCTTCGGGAAAGAATGAGGGGGCAACTGAGAGGTAGAACATGCGATTACCTCGCGTGCCCCGTTTTTCGTCTAATTCTCCCAATAAGTTTTTTAGTTTCTGGTAACCTTCGGGATTATCTATATCTCCAGGGCTGTAGAACAAACCTTGAGAGAAATCTTGCCAGAGTTCTCCTAAATCGACATCAGGATGGGCTTCTTCCATGCCCTTTTGCATTTGTTCGCGGAAGTACTCGTGGCTCCATTCTCGACGTGCCACGCCAACAATGGTGGTTTCTGGGGGAATACGCCGTTCTCGCCGCAATTTGTAAAGTGCTGGCACTAGTTTGCGCCAGGTGAGATCGCCAGAAGCGCCAAAGATAACTATAATCTGGGGTTCGGGCATCCCTTGTTGTTGCAGACCAACGCGCAAGGGATTTTCTAGCAGACTAACCATAGGAATTTTGGATTTTGGATTTTGGATTTTGGATTGGGGATTAGGGACTGGGTATTGGGTATTGGGTATTAGGAAAATTGTTTACCAGTCCCCAGTCCCCAGTCACTAGTCCCTACACTGGTGACAATACCTTGATCTTGTCTTCTAAAGAGTTCATCAAGGACTGGAAGGGCTGGATAAACTTGTCGATACCTTCGACTAAGAGTTCATCCATTACGGTATCGAGATCGATGTTGATGTCGGGATCTTTGAGGTTTTCGATCAGTGTGTAAGCATTTTCGACATTTGTTTCTAAGCGATCGCTTACGTTACAATGATCGGCACAAGCTTTAATGGTCGCTGGTGGTACGGTGTTGACGGTATCATGGCCAATCAACTCTTCGATATACATCACATCTCTGTAGTTGGGGTCTTTGGTGCCGGTGCTAGCCCAAAGTAGGCGTTGTTGTGTAGCCCCTTTTGCTGCCAATTCTTGCCAACGCTCGCTTCTAATGATTTTCTTGTATTCCTGATACGCAATCTTAGCGTTAGCGATCGCAACTTTCCCTTTGACAGCTTTTAGCTTTGCTTCCACTGCAATATCATCAACGCCTTTTTTTAACTTAGCATCAATTTTGGCGTCAATGTTGCTATCGATCCGGCTGAGGAAGAAACTGGCGACTGAAGCAATTCTACTGATGTCTTTACCCTCAGCCAGCCGTTTTTCTAAGCCCTGAATATAAGCCCAAGCTGTGTTTACATAGCTTTCTACAGAAAACAGTAGCGTAATATTAACATTCATCCCTTCGGCTATTACCTGTTCTACTGCTGGCAAACCAGGTTCAGTACCGGGAATTTTAATCATCAGATTTTCCCGATCAATTTCTTGGAAATAGCGTCTGGCTTCGGCTATGGTTGCTTCAGTATCATGGGCAATGGTCGGCGGGACTTCAATACTCACATAACCATCTAGTCTATCCGAGGCTTCATAAACAGGGCGTAAAATATCACAGGCATTACGGATATCTGCAAAAACTAGCGATTCGTAAATTTTGTATGTCGGTAAGCTAGCCCGAACTCCAGCTTCGATATCGGCATCATAAATAACGTTACCAGCGATCGCTTTCTCAAAGATAGCTGGGTTAGAAGTAATCCCAGATATACCTTGATTTTCAACCAGTTCTTTGAGTTCACCTGATTGAATAATGTCACGGGTCAAATTATCCAGCCAGATACTTTGACCGTATTGGTTAATTTCTAGTAGATGATTGGTAGCCATAGCTAGTTTATTTCACTCCTGTATAGTGATGCTTCTAAGTAAAGTTGGCAAAACCCATCAAATATTGATGGTTACTTTTGAATTGTGGCGTTGCCAATCACTTATTGCATCGGCCAGCTGAGATAATCTTTAATTGATCTTTAAAAAGCGCTATTTTGCATTCCCAATCCTAAATCATCATGATTAACGTTTAATTAATGGCAGATGCTAGACGCATCCTGATACTTTTGTCTCTATCTTCTAGTCCCGCATGGCAAAAATAACTATCCAGTTGAAAAAAGTTCAAAAATTTAATTAATTTACAAGCTTTTTTTCTCCTGTCTTCTGCCTTCTCACACTAATGTCCGTTTTGAATAAAAGACTCCACCTTTGCTACATCCTCTTTGCTACCAATAATTAAAGGCGTGCGCTGATGCAGTTTTTTCGGCACTACATCCAAGATATCCATTAGTCCGGTGGTAGCACGACCGCCTGCTTGCTCAATCAAAAAGGCCAGAGGAGCAGTTTCATAAAGCAAGCGCAATTTCCCTTCTGGATTTTGAATTGTACCGGGGTAGAGAAACACGCCGCCTTGAACCAAAATTCTATGGATGTCGCTCACCATTGCGCCGCTATAACGAGCGCTGTAGCCTTCTGTACGATGAACGTAGCGGATGTATTCTCGAATCGATTCTTCCCACTGCCAGAAGTTACCTTCATTCACGCTGTAAACAGAACCGTGCTTAGGAATACGAATATTTTCTTCTGTGAGAATAAACTCTCCTAAGCTGGGATCGAGAACAAAGGAATGAACGCCCTTACCTATAGTATAAACCAGCATTGTGCAAGGCCCATACAGGATATATCCAGCAGCAAGCTGCTTACGTCCATTGGTGAGCAGGTCAGTTGCCTTACCATCGCTATCAGTTCCTTCTTGTTGGCGAATGGCAAAAATGGAACCTAAACTGAGATTATTATCAGTGTTGGATGAGCCATCAATTGGATCGTAGAGCAGCGTATAGCGTCCAATGGGGCAATTTTCGGGGATGTAATAGGGATTTTCCATTTCCTCAGAAGCCAGGCGACAGACTAAGCCGCTTTGCTTAAACACTGAGATAAATACATCATTGGCATAGACATCCATCTTTTTGACGGATTCGCCTTGGACATTAACTTCCCCAGTAAATCCGAGAACGCCTTCCATTAAACCAGCACGACTCATGCGACGAGCAACGAGTTTGCCAGCAAGGGCGATGCGATTCATCAGCGCACTTAAATCCTGTGCATCTGGCGAAAAACTCTGAAGTTGCTGGAGGACGTGACGAGATAAGGTTGTACAATCACGATCTAGAGCTAAGTCTGTAGAGTCGTAAGTAGATAAGTCTAAAGATTCTGGCGTTTTAGCCATTTTTTATGTTCTCCGCAGCCACTAGCTGTTAATTGGGTGTTAGTCGTGTATGGCAACTTATGGTTGCTGCTTCTATCTTAGGAAGGTAATTTGCTAACTTAGATGCGACTTTAGATAAACTAAAGAAATGAATCTTCAGTGACCCCACACCCAGAGCAAAGATACGTAGTACAGCACGGCGGAAATAAACTTTTTACTCAGCACTCGTTACTCAGCACGGGCTAAACGCCCCGCTATCCATGTACAGCACTGTTTTGGTGATTTATATGAAGAACGCGGGAGGCACGAGATTTTCGTCCTTTCTCGTTTAAAGAGAGAATGCTAATGTGAGCAAGTGTATGATATAATTAGAAATCTTGGGCGATTAGCACAGGGGTAGCGCACATCCTTCACACGGATGGGGTCACTGGTTCAATTCCAGTATCGCCCACTTAAGTAATATCAAAAGTTTCAGCTAATTAACTTTCAAAGTGACTACGAAAATCTCGTTTTTTCTCTTTGCACCTGTGTAGTTTAGAATAGTTTTATCTTCACTGAATGTATAAACAAGAGCTTTTCGGCAATAATATTGGGATGATGTAGCTAAAGATTTAGCTTGTTTATTTAAATGAACTGTGGTAAATTCATTTAGACTTAAACTACTGTAAGTCGGTCGAGTTGTAGTAGTTTATTTGATAGTATAACTACTCTAGTTAAGAAATTTGTTGTCGCTAGGTAGTTTAAAAGCTGACATCAAGTAATTAGTAACGTATTTACGGTTATTGTCAAAAGTTATTTGTAGCATTGCCTACTGGACATGATTGAACAATACGTATTTGCAGCGATAAAAACTGCGTAGGCGCAGCCCGTCGTAGACATCGCCACTAAGCAATAACCATAAATCCTTTATTGTCTCGCTAGTTTAATGGTGAAGCAGTGTTTATAAACCTTGACGCTTTCACCAGCAATGAGGCAGCACCCTGCATCTAGCCAATCCATACGTAGGAGTTGAAAATTATGGTGCAAACTTCTCTCGTCCGTCCCAGCAATCCCTTCCAACCACCGACCTTCGTTTCTATTGAATCGGAGCGTCGTCATCGCCAAGAACGTTTGGCAGCAGCTTTTCGGGTATTTGCGCGTTTTGGTTTTGCTCAAGGATTGGCAGGACATATCACTGCCCGCGATCCTGAACTTACCGATCACTTTTGGGTAAATCCCTTTGGGATACATTTCAGCCGCATTCGCGTATCTGACTTAATACTAGTAAATAGTGAAGGTCAAGTAGTCCAAGGTGAAGGCAAAGTTAGTCAAGCAGCATTTGCGATTCACTCTCAAATCCACGAAGCCCGCCCCGACGTTATCGCTGCGGCTCATGCCCATTCCTTTTATGGCAAAACTTGGTCATCTTTGGGTCGCTTGCTCGACCCGATTACCCAAGATTCCTGTGCTTTTTATCAAGACCATGCTCTATTTGATGATTTTACAGGCATTGTCTTGGAGACAAGTGAAGGAAAACGCATTGCTCAAGCACTAGGCAAAAACAAAGCTGCGATTTTACGCAACCACGGCATATTGACTGTGGGACACAGCGTAGATGAAGCTGCTTGGTGGTACATCAGATTAGAGGATACTGCTAAAGCACAGTTGCTAGCAGAATCCGTAGGAAAACCTATCCTGATTGACCATGACATCGCCTTAAATATCCAACAACGCGGCGGTACTCACCAAGCAGGCTGGGGTGGATTCCAGTATTTATGGGATGAAATTACCCACGAGCAGCCAGATTTGTTTGATTAGGTATTGGGGATAAGGGGTAATGGGGATTGGGGATTAGGAATAACCAATCCTCAACATTTTTAGGAGAATTAATTATGCCAGTTGAATTTATTGGATTGATTCGGACAAAGCCAGCTTCGGAATTAAATAGTACACCAGGTAGTTTGGGCGATGACATCATTGATCCGGCTTATGTTCGTGAATTTGCCAAAGCTCATGAAGAAGGAGGCTTTGATAAAGTACTGATTGGCTATAGTTCTAGTAGCCCTGATGGTTTAACTGTTGCTAGTTTTGCAGCTTCGGCAACCGAGCGATTGGGCTTTTTGATTGCTCATCGTCCGGGTTTTGTAGCACCAACTCTGGCAGCTCGTAAGGCAGCTACCCTTGACCATTTTACCAACGGTCGAATCGCAATACATATTATTACTGGTGGCAGTGATGCTGACCAGCAAAAAGATGGTGACTGGCTAGATCATGATAGCCGCTACCGCCGCACCGATGAATATTTAGAAATTGTTCGTCGCGTCTGGACAAGCGACACTCCCTTTGATTATGAGGGTGAATTTTATCGCATTAAAGATGCTTTCTCAGCAATCAAGCCGCTACAACAGCCCCACATCCCCCTTTACTTTGGTGGTGCATCTGGGCCAGCTGTGCAGGTAGGAGCCAAACACAGTAATGTCTACGCCTTGTGGGGTGAGCCAATTGCCGCAGTTAAAGAACGAATCGCAGAGGTTCGTGCTGCCTTACCAGCAGGTCGTTCGATTCGCTTTAGCGTCTCCCTGCGACCGATTCTTGGTGCTACAGAACAAGAGGCTTGGGAGAAGGCACATAAGATTTTAGCGCGAATTCAAGAGTTGCGCGGAGGGGCGAAAGTAGCTGCGCCAGCTAGACCCCAAGCCGTAGGGTCACAACGCCTACTGGATTTTGCAGCTAAAAATGAGGTTTACGATAAGCGTCTCTGGACACCGATCGCAGCGGCTACTGGTGCGGCAGGTAACACTACAGCCCTAGTGGGTACACCAGAACAAGTAGCTGAAGCTTTGGTTGATTATTACGATGCAGGTGTGACTACCTTGTTGATTCGCGGCTTTGATCCTCTAGAGGATGCGATCGCTTATGGGCGTGATGTCATTCCTTTAGTACGTGCAGAAGTCGCACGGCGAGAACGCCAAACGGTTGGAGTTTCGAGTAGATAAGGTTCAATTAATGTGATTTCTAACGAACTTTTCCCATCTTTGAACTAAAGTTCAATTCTGTCCCTCTCTAATTCAGAGAGGGACAATTTTACTTACTTAATTATTGACCAGCATGAAAAACTTGTTCTGCCGTCAAAATTAACTCAGGGAAAGTAGGAGATATAATTTTATCGCTACCCCGAAACTGAGTGACTTGGTATTCCCCATCAATTAGCTGATAGATTGAAAAAGTGGGTTGTTTAGGACTACCGATAAATTTTCTAGCTCCTAATGCTGCATAGTCAACAATCCAATATTCGGGAATGCCTATCTCCTCATAATCGGCAAGTTTGAGATAGTAATCATCGCGCCAATTTGTACTGACCACCTCAATAACTAAAGGAATTGATGTACCCTTGGTTACAGTAGAAGATTTTTCCCAAAGCGGTTCATCAACTAAAGCAGTGTCATTGAGGATTAATATATCTGGGAAATAACCTGATTCTCTTTGGGGTGGTCTTACTATTGCTTGATTGGGAATAAAGTAGGGGAGATTTAATCGTCTAAACTCTAAAGTTAATTCAGCAGCCGAAAATCCTTTTATTCTTTCATGCTTCCCTGTAGGCTGTGCCATTTCGACAATTTCCCCATTGTGCAGTTCGTAGCGTACCCCAGAATTTTCAGGATACCATGCGATAAAGTCGTTAAAGGTAACTATTTTTGGTAAAGCTTGGGTCATAATAATTGATGACTGTGGGTTTGCTTTTATTCTAGAAGTGCGTTCAATTTAAATTCATCAAACTTCAATACTTCTGAATCAGGTTTGCGAGTGTCAAAACGATAACTACTTATCGTACCTGTCCCTGTATCAAAGATACTGAAAACCGTAATATCATTACTTGCAATATAAGGCATCGGCTTTCCATCTTCGCCTAGCAAGGGGGCAATTGTTGGCACTATCGGTTCTAATCCATTGGGATCGCCAACCTTAACATAATCCTCTTGATATCCAATTGGTACTTCTCGTTTTCTGTCACCCCAAGCAGCACCGTAACTATTACCCACATTGGATGTTTCTAGAAAGTGCATGCCACTTTGACTAACAAAGCGATTCCATAGATGGGAATGCCCATAAAATACTAATTGCACTTTAGCGGCTTCAAGTATTGGAACAACATCACGAATAATATAATCTGCGTCTTTAGGATATTCGTAACGGACTGCTTTGATATTATTACCATCCCGTTCAATTATTTGTACTGGTTCTGTATAGGCAGGGACTATATTATCACCTAATGTGTGGGGTGGATGATGGAACATCACAACTTTGTATTTCGCTTGTTTAAACTCCGCGCTGTTGAGTTCTGCCTCCAGCCAATTATACTGTTTGCTGCCTTTAGCAACTGGCTCATAAATTAGTTGTCCATAGCCCCAATTCTCAGGATTATTTAAGTCTTTTTCGGCTTCTTGATATCTACCCCTACGCTTGACATCTAAGCTGGGAGTCCGCCACATATTCGTAATGTAGAGTACCACCAAACGCACATCACCAAAGCTGACTGCATAATACTTTTTTCCACCCTCTTTACTTTTTGGTAAAGAGAAAATCTCTTCGTAGGTATTAGTATTAAAAGAATTATCTATTAAAGATTTATCCTGGTAGATTTTTTGAGCAACAACACGGGGAATTGTATCATCAAATTCACCATCTAAACTTTCTGTTCTGGCAAAGCGCCCCATCACCTCATGATTGCCAATGCAAGTAAACATGGGTGCGTGTTGAATTATTTGTCCACCGATGTAGGTTGTCTTAACACCATTGTGAGTCATGTCATAACTAGCACGACCTTGTAAACCGGGAAACAATGCACCACCACTACTATCATCAAACCATTCTGAGGCGCGATCGCTGACATTAACCAAATCACCAGCAAACCACACTCCATCAACTCTGCCAATTGTTTCTACCACCTTTTGCAGATTTGCAGAGGTCATGGGCTTTAATTGATGATCTGAAGTGAGTAAAATTTTGAGTGGCGTATCGGGTTTGGGAGTAGCTGTAAGGGTAAAAACATCACTGTTAACACTCTCGCCATCTTCTCGCACACTTGTAACGCGATAGTTTACCCGTAAACCAGGAGTTAGCCCAGTTACCTCAGCTTCATGTCGCCAAATGTCACGCTGGATGGGTTTTTGATCGGTTTGGCTGTCTTTAGTTTGGTTAGCAACTCTTGACTTTTGGTCTTCGCGCGTGCGACTGAGTTTAGTAATATTTGCTTTAGCAGTTTGTTTGAGATTTTCTCCATAGAAGACTGTGTGATTAACACCAGCAAACTCAGTAAACCAGACTACTCGCACTGAGTTTTCAGTTGGCAGTTGCAAAAATGGATCGGTGAGCAGTTGGGGTGCTGATGTCATAATTGTTTGCCCAAATGAACGCACACTTATCAGAGTAAAGCATATAACAAGCACAAGCATAACCACTGAGGATATTTTACGGCTGCTTTTACGTCTGAGCATGAGTAACATACCAAATTTTTTCGGGTATTAACTTACTGAACACAGTTTTGTTTTATTATCCAAGAAATAAATTATCCAATTTTGTGGGGTGGGCAACATGAGCGCCCAGTCTATAGGGCGCTCATGTTGCCCACCCCACAAGAGTTAATTGAATATTTTTTTATTTGGAAGTCCCTAAGCATAAAGTCATAGTAACAACTGCTACCATGACTTCTGCTATGTTTAATTTATGCGCTTGCTGTTGAGTATTTCTGAACCTTGATTTAAATTCCCAACTAAACCTTTGCTTCCAAAGATTTGAGTAACTCGGTATTGACGCCAGACTCACGAGTTAGGGCAATTTTGCCGGTGCGGGCGATTTCTTTCAAACCAAATTTTTGCAAAACTTGCACGATCGCTACCATTTTACCTGGATCTCCCACAACTTCTAAGGTGAGAGAATCTTCTGCCACATCCACGACTCGCGCCCGGAAAATTTGAGACAGTTCAATGACTTCTGAGCGATTGCTGGTACTAGCATTCACCTTCAAAAGCATCAATTCCCGCTCGACACAAGGAATTTCGGTAATATCCTGGACTTTCAAGACATTGACTAATTTGTACAGTTGCTTGGTGAGTTGCTCGATAATGCGATCGTCACCAGGGACAACCATTGTAATTCGAGAGACTCCTCCTTGTTCAGCAGGGCCAACAGCAAGGCTTTCAATATTGAAGCCGCGACGCGCAAATAAACCAGATATGCGGGAAAGAACACCCGCCTCATCTTCTACGAGAACTGAAAGGGTATGTTTCATCTTCGCCAACAGAGGCTAGAGCAGGAATTGAGTAACGCAGACACTAGCAAAAGGCAACGCTAGAACTACTACCGCACTAAATTTTCAGTGCGACCTCTTATTGTAAACTTAAGCGTTGCACTCATTGCATTCTCAATCGATAAATTGTTTAGAAATCCGACTACAAGCAAAAATTTCATTGAATGTATATCCTTTCATTGGCAGATGTGGCATTCTTGTAAAGCTTTTATACTCAAGCTTGATAAGCCTCTAACTAAGGAGAAAAGTTTTTATGGGTTGGTTACAAAGATTGTTTGGATTGGAAAAACCTGAAAATGCAGAAGTAAATCCGGCTCCACAGGCTATACAGCAAGCTCCTAGTAGTGATGTTGCTACTGCGACGCAATCGATACCCCCAGAACGTCTAGGATTAAGCGGAGAATATGACCAAAGTGGTTTAGCCAAACGGGTAGCGTTGGCATTTGATGAAGACCCTCAAATTGACGACGTTAATACCCTTTGGGTGGCTCAAACGGGTAGCACTGTAGTGTTGAAAGGTAAAGTTCCCAGTCAGGAAATTCTCAATAAGGTAATTTCCGTGGCGCGTTCAGTGAATGGCGCGACAGATGTTGACTCTAGTCAAACGACGATTGAGTAGGTATTGCTGATGCGATCGCACCCATTGCATAACCATAACATTTAAGGAATAATCAATGGTTGCCGACGCCTGCGGCGGGCTTCGTCTACGCCAATCCATTTCTCAATCCAGTCTAAAATCGCTTGGTTAACTAGTTCTGGACATTCATCATGGGGACAATGCCCGACATCCTCCAGATTCAGCACTTCCAATTTTTTGTTGTATTGGGCGAATTGGTTAGCAAGGGCTGGCGGCACAAATCGGTCTTTTTGTCCCCAAATTAACAGCATCGGAATTGTTAAGGTTGGTAATACTACCTTGACACTGGGACTAAAATTAATTCCGATCGCAGCTTTGAACAAAGCACTAAACGCCCTCGCAGAACCCCGATCTTGGGGAGGCCCTGCTAAAATTTCAATGAGTTCATCAGTAATCGCCTCTGGGTTAGCGTAAGCGATACCAGCCCAGCGACGCAGCACCCCAGGACGGCGCACGAAGTTAAATATAGGTTTAAGTATCAACGGCGAAGCAACAACATTTTTAATTGCTGTGACAAGTGGGCGCAACACAGGAGGAATTGCTTCTTGTTCTAGTGAAGGGTCGGGTAAACTCATCATTACCATACCCAGCACCATATCGGGGTGGGTGGCGGCGGCGGCCATCGAAATCAGTGAACCGTTAGAATTGCCTATTAATATCGCTGGTTGACGGATAAATGTTTTCCAGAAATCGTAAACTTGCTCAACCCAGAGTTCGATGCTGTAATTAGCTGCGGCTTTTTCAGAAGCGCCAAAACCCAACATATCGATTGCGTAAACTGTGTGATGTTCACCCAAAACTTCTAAATTATGTCGCCAATGACCAATGGAAGCGCCAAAGCCATGTAACAAAATTAGCGGTGTTGTATTGTGGTGATTTTGGCTAGAACGAATGTAAGTGTAGCGAGTTTGCCAGCCCCGCCAAATCCAATCCCTTTGATTACCAACTCTTTCTTGCCAGTGTACCGTAGTGGTCACACTTACCTCCGATTTATCAGCACTGAAGTTCTATTATAAGAATTGGGGATTGGGTATTGGGCATTGAGAAGAGGCAGAGGGGCAGGGTGCGGGGGGCAGAGGGGAAAACTCTTCTCCCTTGCTCCCTGCTCCCTTGCTTCTTTCCCAGTCCCCAGTCCCCTACTTACCTAACAAATTGCGGCATAATTTCGGCGGCGGTGAATATTCCATAGATGCCACGTTGGTGCAATTGTCTACCAGCTTTGAGATAGCCGAAGGCAGGGCCGCAGACATTGGCTGCCATACTGGTTTCATCTCCCAGGGTAAATGTATGGGTGGAAATCTTGCCTTCAAAGGTACGTCCTGTTACCTTCACATTGGTGCTGAGAGGCTTTTTGGGATTGCGGGTATCGACGACACCACCAACTGTAACGCGATCGCGTCCCACTATCCCAGCTACTTCTAACATCACATCATCAGCGTGTTCCATATTTGTCAAGGTAAGCACGCCATTAGTTTTATCTAATAGTGCTTCTACCTCGGCATCAGTCATCGCTCTAGCAGTTTCCACTGTGTAACCAGGCATGTGGCCGATATCTTCCCGAACAGTGGCGCGGTAAGCTTCCCAGTTAGCAATTCCCACCCCAAAGGTAATTTCAACTTGATGAATTTCGGCGTAGCTTTGGGCAGCTAATGCTGCTGCTGCTGTTAATAGTCCAGGTGTAGCACCGCATCCTGTCATGTAGGTAATTCCAGCAGCTTGTAGTTCCTCCTTCATCGCTAGGAGTTGTTCTACAGCAGTGGTGCGTTTAATTGCATCTACTAGTACCCCACGCCAACCAGATTTGATAAATTCCTTAGCGACATTGGGAATAAAGTCATTAGGTAGGTTGGGTAAAGCCAAAAAATACCCATCTACTTCAGCTATTTCGATTAAATCCTGAATACTTTGATTTGTTAATGTACCAATTGGCTCTAAATAACCCACCGAACCTTGGGCTTGATAGGTTACAACGGATTTTTCAGTATTTAAACCTTCAGCAGCATAAGCGTAACCTTTTTGGTCTGCTGCTGCGACTAAAATCATTTCTCGTTTGCCAGCAAGTACCTTGGCGGCTGCTTGTCCGAGTCCGCCAAAACCCAGTACTCCCACCCGTATCGCTGGCGAAATATTTAGAGAATTTTTGATTTGTTCAGAATTCATAGTCAATTCGTTAAGTTGAATCAAAAACCTTGAGTATTCGGCATCTCAGCTTCCGGTTTGTAACTGGTGGCTGATGGCTGATAACTCAAAGCTATAGAGATTAATTATGATTCATTATCCTGGGTTCTTTGACCTGATATTGCAGATATTTATCTGTTAGTGATCGCTTTTAACCCAACCCAGACATCACCTTAAGGCTTATTTAATCGGTGTTGCAAGAGTACATCTTACTTTTACAATTAGTCTTGATATTAGTAATAATACGCAAAAACTTACTCTAAAAAGTACAAACATCGACAATTAAGGTGAAGTATAGAAAATGCTATTCCAAGTAGTGACACTTAAATAAACAGACACTATAGTAATGAAATTAACTAATGCTCGTATGTAGCAGGTTAGCTGAATAATGCTTGTCAGCCAGTAAAAAGCTGAATAACACTGAAAAAGTAGTGTTTTCAGGTCGGCATAAACTATACCGAAAAAGCTAAATTTCGGCTAATTTGTTGTGCCTTAAAACAGCAATAACCGCATAGTTAATATCTCAAGTTTCTCAAAAATTGATTTGGGTAGATAGAAGTTATGACAATTATCAACGGTACTAACGCTAATGACAGCCTCTATGGCTTTGGCGGTGGTGACAGCCTTTATGGCTTCGGGGGCGATGATATCCTCAATATTAGCAATTCTTCTGGCAAAAACCTCTTAGACGGCGACTCTGAGAGCGATAGACTTTATGCTACAGCTACCACTGGCAATAATACCCTCAAGGGCGGAAGTGGGGATGATTATTTAGATGTTTCTAATTCTTCAGGAAATAACCTTTTAGACGGCGGTTCTGAAAGCGATCAAATTTATGCCACAGCTACCACTGGCAATAATATCCTCAAGGGCGGAAGCGAGAATGATTATTTAGATGTTTCTAATTCTTCAGGAAATAACACCCTCTATGGAGATACCGGAAATGATGAAATTTCAATTCAGGATAGTTTTGGCAAAAATACTGTTTTTGGCGGAACTGGTTCTGATAAATTTTACGCCTATAGAGTCAATGGTGCTAACACCCTGAATGGAGGAGATGGCGATGACTCTTTCTATTTAAGCGCCCCATCTACTCCCCCTTCTGTTTTAGTAACTCAAACGATAAATGGGGGTTCTGGTTCGGATTTTTTGGAAGTTAATTACAGTAACTACACTACCAAAGGAATCACCTCGACTTTCAATGCAACCACTAACCAAGGCTCGATTACAGCTGGTACGAGTCGAGTTAACTACAACAATATTGAACGATTCAATATCACCGGTACAGCCTACGCTGACAATATTGTGGGAGGCAATAGCGAAGATGTACTCAATGGCGGTACTTCTGGCAATGATACGATTAGTGGCGGTGGAGGTAACGATTACCTTGATGTTTCTTATTCGTCTGGTAATAACATCGTAAATGGAGGCGATGGTAACGATACCTTTTACGCATATTCAACCAAAGGCGCTAACACCCTGAATGGTGGAAATGGCGATGATTCTTTCTATTTGAGTGCCCCATCTACCGCCTCTGCTGTTTTGGTGACTCAAACGATAAATGGGGGTGCAGGTTCCGATCTTTTGGAAGTCAATTACAGTAACTATACTACTCAAGGAATCACCTCAACTTTCAATGCAACCACTAACCAAGGCTTGATTACATCTGGCACAAATCAAGTTAGCTACAAGAATATTCAACAATTAAATATCAGTGGTACAGCCTACGCTGACAAGATTGTAGGGGGTAATAGTGGCGATGTCCTCTATGGGTATAATGGCAACGATCTCCTGACTGGAGGAAGAGGCAATGATGTTCTGTACGGGGGAGATGGCACTGATACTTTTGCGTTCAATAATTACAATGAAGGCATTGATACCCTTGCTGATTTCAACCCGACTGATGAAGTTATTCAGGTATGGGCTGCTGGTTTTGGTGGCTCTTTAGCAGTAGGTACACTCTCTGCTAGTAAGTTTACCATCGGTTCAACTGCGACTGCGATCGCTCAACGATTTATTTACGACAATAATACGGGCGCACTGTTCTTTGATCGAGATGGCAGTGGTAGTGCCTTTTCTCAGGTGCAATTCGCGCAAATCAGTATTGGACTGTCACTAAGCGCAACCAATATCGTTGTAGTCTAATTGGATGAGCCAACCGTACAAAATTAAGGCGATCGCATAATACCTGGTAGTTAAAAGCTTTTACTTAAAGGGTGTGAGGAAGTGCGATCGCCTTTCGTATGATGTTCGAGTTACAGCTTGTTAAACTACAAGATGTTTGCACATTAATAGCCATAAATCTCAGCGATATGTCTATCTAGAAACTACGCCAAATTAACAGACTAAGGTATCACTTTAGCTCCATTAAATTACTATAAAATATAGATAAGCTTTTATATCAAAGGAGCGGCTATTCTTCCAACAGCAGCACAAGGGCTAAAATGTGTGGTGCGTCTGGATGAGCGCACTGGAAAAATATTCATCTTGGCTGGAGAAGATATAGAAATTCTGATTAGTCGTGATGGCAACTGGGAATATCCATGAGTAAACCAAACTTTGATGCTATGAGCAAGGCAGAATTACGCGCCTACGTCATTGCACACCAAGACGATCAAGAGGCTTTTTACGCACTTGCAGATCGTTTGACGGCAAAACCTCCCTCTGCGACTTATCCCGCTTCAATGACTCCAGAGGAAATCCACAAGGCAGTATTAGATATTATTCAACAGAAACAGCGTAGGCGCAGCCCGTCGTAGAAATCGCCAGACTCCGAAAAAACAGCATAAATTTTTCACACCCTTACCCCCAGATATAACCAAAGTGGTACACTACATCCATGCTAGGGGTGCCTACATAACCAGGCTGAGATCACACCCTTAACACCTGAGTCTGGGTAATACCAGCGGAGGGAAGCTGTTTATTGAGGAATGACAATATGCGGACAGAATGGGTTGCTAAACGGCGTGGGCAGGCTAATGTATCTCAAATGCACTACGCCCGCCAAGGTGTTATCACTGAAGAAATGCACTACGTCGCCCAACGGGAAAATCTCCCTGCCGATCTCATTCGTGAGGAAGTAGCGCGGGGAAGAATGATTATCCCAGCTAATATTAATCACACGAATTTAGAGCCGATGGCTATTGGCATCGCCTCTAAATGTAAAGTAAATGCTAATATTGGCGCTTCTCCCAATTCTTCTAATCTTCAAGAAGAAGTTGATAAGCTAAACCTAGCGGTGAAATACGGTGCTGATACCGTGATGGATTTATCCACAGGCGGCGGTAACTTGGATGAAATTCGTACCGCGATTATTAAAGCTTCACCTGTTCCCATTGGTACAGTACCGGTGTACCAAGCTTTAGAAAGTGTCCACGGCACAATTGAGAACCTGACTGCTGATGACTTTCTCCATATCATCGAAAAACACGCCCAGCAAGGAGTAGACTATCAAACTATCCACGCAGGGATTTTGATTGAGCATTTACCTTTGGTGAGAAATCGCATCACTGGGATTGTCTCTCGCGGTGGCGGTATTTTGGCGCGCTGGATGCTACATCACCACAAACAAAACCCACTTTATACCCACTTCCAAGACATTATTGAGATTTTCAAAAAATACGATGTCTCCTTCAGTTTAGGAGATTCCCTGCGTCCCGGCTGCACCCATGATGCCTCGGATGAAGCACAATTAGCTGAATTGAAAACCTTGGGACAGCTAACTCGCAAAGCCTGGGAAGATGATGTACAGGTGATGGTGGAAGGGCCTGGACACGTCCCAATGGATCAAATTGAGTTCAACGTCCGTAAGCAGATGGAAGAGTGTTCGGAAGCACCTTTCTATGTTTTGGGGCCATTGGTGACAGATATTGCTCCTGGTTATGACCATATCACTTCAGCGATTGGGGCAGCAATGGCTGGATGGTACGGAACTGCAATGTTGTGCTATGTAACACCTAAAGAACATTTGGGTCTACCAAATGCCGAAGATGTCAGAAATGGTTTGATTGCCTATAAAATAGCAGCTCATGCGGCTGATATTGCTAGACATCGCTCTGGTGCAAGGGATAGAGATGATGAACTTTCTAAGGCGCGTTACAACTTTGATTGGAACCGTCAGTTTGAATTATCACTCGATCCAGAGAGAGCTAAGGAATATCACGATGAAACTCTACCAGCAGATATCTATAAAACTGCTGAGTTTTGTTCGATGTGTGGGCCTAAGTTCTGCCCAATGCAAACTAAGGTTGATGCTGATGCGCTGACAGAATTAGAGAAGTTCTTGGCGAAAGAGCCTGTGACTCAAAGCTGATACCATTTTAGACATCTCCAGAAATTAAATATGCGTCACCCATAACCCTTGTAGAGACGTAGCACTGCTACGTCTCTACATTCTTTTTCGGAGATGTCTAACCTACGTTTAATGCACTATTTTAAGCTTGCCATGCCATTAATGTACGTTACGGATATTCATCCTAACGCACCTCAAGTTCGAGGTGATGTTGTTACACTGCGCGATAATTATCATTATGATTTACTAGTGATTTGATTTTTTGAAAGTCCTACTATAATCAGTAATTACCTATATATTCAATCTAAATACCGTGAGATTTCTTTTTCCCAGTGATTACTTCAATCCTAAGAAAGCGGATGCAGCATACTTGGAGCAAGTTGCTTGTATACAAAATGCTGGGTTTGCAACTTCCGTTATTTCTTTGGAGTCTCTGGGATCTGATTCATCAAAAATTATCCCAGTTCCTACTCCTGATTCAAAAGTGATTTATCGTGGTTGGATGCTCTCGCCCTCCGATTATGAGCTATTAGTTGGGGTTGTAGAGAGTACAGGAGCAAGTGTCTTAACTTCTAAAGCTGAGTATTTAGCCACACACTATCTGATAAACTGGTATCCCCTGATTACTGATTTAACTCCAGAGACTAAATTTTATTCCGTCGATGATGATTTAGAAACTGAGTTGAATCGACTTGGCTGGAATAGATTTTTTATCAAAGATTATGTTAAATCTCTCAAAACCTCAGTTGGATCGATGATTGATAAAGCTTCGGAAATCGAAACAGTGGTTGTCGAAATGCAGAGGTTTCGAGGCAGTATTGAGGGAGGTATTTGTGTGCGGCGGATTGAAGATTTTGTGCCTGAAACCGAGAGGCGTTACTTTGTCGTATATGGTAAACCTTTTGCCGCTTTACCAGATGAAGAAATTCCAGAGATTGTTTCTGAGTGTGCCAACCGGATTAGAAGTCAGTTTTTCTCTGTGGATGTAATAGATCGTACAGATGGTACTAAACGGATTGTAGAAATTGGTGATGGTCAAGTATCAGATATTGTTGGATGGACGGCTGAACGTTTTACTCAACTGTGGGTAGTGTGATAATTACCTGAAACCCTTTGTACGGACAATTTATGTAGATGTCAAGCGGCTTCCCGTAGGGCATTGTCCCTATCCCAATTCTTTAGAGTTCTTGCAAAATTCGGATGCTCCCTGTAAGTAAGCCTTAGCATCAAATTGCCTACTAGATTAGTAGTCTAGTAAAATTAGCAATTGATAAATTTTGCAACTTAATTCAAAGACTATATAAATCATGAACAACAGAATTGAGAAAGGTGACATAGTACTGATAAATAAAAGTGGAAAATATTACAATCAAATTGGTGAAGTTATTGGGGTAGATTACAATATTTTCTTCGTCAAAATAATCACGGTAAAGTTAGATAATCAAGAAGAAACCTTTGAAGAAAAAGATTTACAATTACAAACGAAAAAGCCAAACTTACAAGAAATCATTGCATCAGTAGACAAAATTCTAGAACAAGTTGATCGGATTTCTCACTTGCCGACAAAAGAGAAAGTAGAGTTACCCAACCGTCTGAAGTATCTTAAATTAGATATTCCTAAACTAGATAAGCAGTTGATTGAAAAAAACTTTGACAGTATAGATAAAATACTTACAGTAGCAAGAGAAGCAGACTCTTCAGCAAGCTTTTGGCAGGAAATAGATTCTAATTTGGAGAAGATAAGTTGGTGGATTAGAACAAGTTTGTAAACCAAGAAGTAAATCGGCAAGAATAAATCAAACTATAGCAATCTGAAAATTAAATACACTTGATATCCTGAAGCATAGCTAAATGCTTATTAACAGATGTCAGGGTATTGGCAGCAATCATCCCACTGGCGGCGACTGCTGGTAAACCAATACCGGGAAATGTCGAGTCTCCACAACATATCAATCCTGCTAGAGGTGTGCCAGGGCCAGGAAACATACCAGATCCAGCCGGAATTGCTGGGCCGTAGGAACCTTGATGACGGCGCAGAAAACGTTCGTGAGTTAGAGGTGTACCAATAAGTGTGACTTCGCAACGAGAGCGAATATCTGGAATGATCCGCTGTAGCGCTTGCCACATTACTTCTGCACGCGATCGCTTTTGTTCGGCATATTCTTCTTTTCGTCTATCCATTCCCTGCCAGATAGCATACGGTTCATTACCAGGAGTATACACATGAATCACGTGTTTACCTGGTGGTGCTAGAGATGGATCGAGAATTGAAGGAATTGATATAACTACAACATTTTGAGGTGCGCTTACGCCCAATTCCCAGTTATTAACGACGATGTAATGACACCGCAAATTTGACTGTAATCCTTGAGCATCAATGCCTAGATGTAGATGCATAAAGCTGTCGCACTCAGGCGTTGCCTGTCGTTTTGTGCGGTACTGTTTAGGTATTGCCTTTTCTGGTAGTAGCTTCAGTGTGTCCCAAACCGAAGCATTAGAAATCACTGCTTTACTTGCCCGAATTTCCTGGCGATCGCGCAGACGCACACCTACGGCGCGATCGCCTTCTACTAGCACTTGCTCCACATGAGCGCCCAATCTCAGCTTCCCTCCGTGACGCTCTAGCCCTTGTACAAGGGTATCAACTAAAGCACCACTACCACCAATGGGATATTCCAGTACTGCATCTGGTCGATACCAATCCGCAAACATAAATGCTACCTCTGCGGCACTAGTACCATCTGCGGGCAGTCCAGAAAGCAGAAAACACAGCAAATTTAGCCAGTTTCGAGTAAATGGGTCTTTAACAACATCATTCATAATCCGGCTGAAGGGGCCTGTCAACTTGATGATATCTGCCAGATGTTTAACCAAAGATGGAGCAAAGGGGGCTACAGTTCTAGCTGCACCAAGATCAAAGCGTAATGCTGCTGGTGGTATGGAAATTGCTGCACTAGCGAATGGTTCCATAACGCGCTGGAGTTTCTGCCATTCAGTTACAGCATTCTGACCACGGAATTTCATCAGTACTTCACAAAATTGTTCGGCACCAACTGATGTGTCAAAATCACCTTCTGGTAGACAACAGCCCCAAGTATCGTAAGTTACGCATGGTAGTTCAGAACCAATGGCATCTAGCACTTGTCGCAAAGGGTTAGCAGAGGGGCTGTAAGAAAGTCCAGAATAGAGGGAAGGGCCAGAGTCAAATTTGAAACCGTTGCGCTCAAAACTATGGGCGGCACCACCAGGAATAGAGTGGCTTTCGCAGACTATTACATTAAAGCCATACCGTGCCAAAAGAGCAGCACAACTTAAACCGCCAATACCACTACCAATGACAATTATATCTGTGTTCTGCATCTCTCTATTCTATGTTTAATCAAGGCAATTTAAAGCTCGTTTGTGTTGTCGGGAAATGCTATAACTCACTACGAGCTTTGGTTTAAAGCCTTTCATACTTACCGAGACTCAGAAGGTTGTTGCAGGCGTAATAGGGTGTTGTAAACTTGCCTCTTTAAAATAGTATTATTTTGGAGTTCTATAGTAATTTTGTTGAACTGTTCAAATTTTAAACCATTATCTTCGACAATTTTTTGAGCGTGGGTACAGTAATTTACTGCGATATCTTGAGCCTTCTTTGGAAGACCATTTATGCTGTTAGGATCGTTACAAACAATTTTAGGAATTTCTCCATTGCCAATAAGTTTTTTAATTTCTCCAAAGGCATTTTGACGGGCTGGTTCCATTGCTAGCACGGCTTGAGCGTAGCTGTCAATTTCACTATTGTTAACGATTGGTGCTGGAGTTTGACCATAAGCTTTTGAACTGAATGAAAAAGCGTTGGAAATCACACCCACAGTAGCGATCGCACCGAAAAGGAATGATTGTGTAAGGATTCGCTTTCGGCTAGTTCGAGAAAATAAATCGGAAATTTTCTTCATATAGTTTGTGATCCAGAACTACATCAGGGATATTATAAGGACTTTGAATTATTTTCGGAGTTGGAAGTTCCGGTAACTGTTCAATACATCAAGTTTTTATATTTGATTGTCAATTTCCTCGGCATACTTGACAAAGTTCGATTATTTTAGTCTGGAGTGTTGATGTTTCTGATGCTCCTTGCTTGAGGTTCACTTCTAATTCTAGTAGTAGGGGCAAGCAAGAGATTAACTGTTGCACAGAAAGCAATCTGATTTCTTGCTGTAAGAAATAGAGCCGTTTGGGATTACCGATATCAGCAGCCTGAGCGATCGCTTGTTGATTGCGCTCACCACTTTCGATCATAATCTTCACCCATAGCCAGGTGCGAAATTGTCCAATCAGTGTAGCAACTATCCGTAATCCCGGCTCGGAAGCATTGCTCAAATCTGCTAAGGTTGTCAAAGCTTTAGCTGTATCTCCTGTTCTGATTGCTGCTGCTAATTGTAAGCTATTTTGAGTAGTATTTCTTACTAACTTTGTAATGGTATCTGTATCTAAAGGCTGATTACTACCTTGGGCATATAGCCGCAATTTCTCCAACTCATTGTAAAGAAGCCGTGTATCATTCCCTACGGATTCTGCCAACAGTTGGGCAGTATTGGCAGTTAGTTTAACACCCACAGTCTGGGCTGCTTGAGTAACAGATTGCACCAGTAATTCTGTTTTCCAAGGGGGAATCAGGGGAAATTCTCGGAATTCGGTGGCAAACTGTTTTAATAATTTCGTAGATTTGAGGCGTTCATCTGGCTTGTTGCGGCTGGTGAGCAATAAAAATGAGTTTTCGGGAATCACAGGTAGCGATCGCCCCAATTCTGCCAACACGTTCTCTGGACAGTGCTGACACAGGCTTGTATTGATCAGCCATACCAAGCGCCCACCAGCCCCAAAAGTAGGCGTCATGACCTGATTTAGCCCCTGGATAGCAGCATCAGCTTGATCGGGGGAGAAGGCAGTGTAGTTAAAGCTTGTCCATTGAGGATCGAGGACGTGATCGCGCAGCATAGCGATCGCCTTTTCCATCGCAAAATCATCTTCACCCCAGTAAACATACATTGGCATAGATAAACCTCTTAGTAGATGGGCATGGGGCATTGAAAGAGGCAGAGGGGCGGGGTACAGGGTGCGGAGGGGAAATTACTCTGTCCCCAGTCCCCAATCCCCATTCCCTATTCCCAAAAATTAAATAAATACTTTTGAAATCATTCTGTTAATTAAGGTAATTTTCCCTAAAATCTATCAAGTGAGAGCGTGAGGCTATGAAGATTGGACGACAACTATCAAACTTACTTAAATCGGTTAGCACGACTAACGCTGCCAGAAGCCTACAAATCCCAAGCCCAGCATATTCAGGAATCTTCTAAATTTCAGCTACATTCTGGGCTGAGACAAGCAGCATCCTTTCCTGGCTATACCCTAATTACCCCGCCTGCGGCAGAAGAATCACAAAACTCTGCTTTCTATGCCAAATTACAGACTTACCAACAGGAACTTTTACAGTTGCCTGTAAACTGTAATTTGATTGTACCTGTACCTCCTGCTAGCTTCCATCTGACTTTAGCGGATTTAATTTGGGATCACGCTTATCTTGACGCCTACGAAAAAAATCCCAAATTTGACGAGGAGTTACATTCTTGTTTAGCTGAAGTGTTTCAGCAATATCAACAATTGATGACAAATAGGAGTCATCCAATTCAATGGCAAATGCTGGGACTGATACTGATGCCAAGAGCAATAGCCGTTTGTTTAGTACCTCAAGATGAACGCTGCTACGAGGAAATTATTAAATTTCGTCGAACAATTTATCAAAATCCCAAGTTAATTGCTTTGGGTATTGAGCAGCATTATCATTTTACAGCCCATGTTACATTAGCCTATTTTGGGGAGGTTTCATCTGACTTAGACCGCATAAGCTTCAGCACAAGGCTTTCGGAATTGAATGAGCAATGGCTGTTGAATTTGCCAGAATTTTCGATCGATCGCGTCGAGTTGCGAAAGTTTGATAACATGACACGCTATTATCGCGAACCAGATTGGCCGATTTTAGATTTTTAAGTAATTAGTTAGTAGTTAATTGTCAGTAATTTCCACTCCCTGATAACTGACTACTGATTATTAGTTATCTCTGCCGAAAGTTGACAGCCTCGCCGGGCTAAAGCCACGGTGATTCTGGAGTAATGAGTAATAAGTAATAAGTAATGAGTAAATACCCATTTTTCATCTACTCATTACTCCTTACTCATTACTTTTAACTTTATTTTAAAAGCTCTTTTTTATGATGATCCAGTGAACTAAATAGCCTTTACGATCAAAAACGTAATATTCTATATTCTTCGTTTCACAAATAGGAAATAAGCTGTGTTACCAAAAAAGCCCACCGCTACCAATCAAACTCAACGCTGGACATTTGCTCAACTTTTTGGACTGGTAAAACGTAATCCCTTGATGATTTCACAGTGGCTAATCCTCTGGGTAGCTGTGGGCACTGCTGGTGGTTTATTTGCTGCGTTGTACTGGAATGTTTTAGAACTTTTAACTCACCAGTTACAGCGGTTTGAAGGTTTTAGCCTTCTGATCGTGATGCCACTAGCCGGTTTAGTTATTGGGCTGGTGATTCATTTATTGGGAAATCCCGGTGAAATTGCCGTGATTGTTGATAATATCCATTTTCGCGGCGGACGCTTAGATTCTCGCAAAAATCCCTCAATGATTCTTGCTTCTCTAATCAGCATATCGGCAGGCGGTAGTGCTGGGCCAGAAGCACCACTAGTACAAGTAACAGGTTCTTTTGGTACTTGGGTTGCCGATCGCTTAAAACTCCAGGGTGAAGACCTCAGAACTATCAGTTTAGCAGCGATGGCGGCTGGCTTCACCGCTTTATTTGGCGCACCTCTTGGCGGTGCAATGTTCGCCCTAGAGATTTTACACCATGAGCATATTGTGGAATATTACGAAGCCTTGATGCCAGCTATTGTTTCAAGTTGCGCTAGTTATCTAGTATTTGCAGCGATTACACATTTGGGAATTGCACCCACTTGGCATTTTCCCCAATACCACCTAGAAAAGATCGATGATTTTGCGATCGCTATCATATTCGGAATCATTGGGGCGGTGGTGGGATGGATTTTTATGGGCATTTTTCGCGGCTGCGATCGCCTGTTTGCTCGAATTCCCGGCCCCATTTATGTACGCACAACATTAGCAGGGTTTGCGCTTGGCACTTTAGCAGTTTTATTACCCCTAACCCGTTATTTTGGACATGAAGAATTAGAGTCAGTTCTCACTACTAACTTTGGTGCTGTTTTTCTCTTAACTCTTGCTCTTGGTAAAATGGCTGCCATTAGCTTAACGGTAACTGGTGGGTGGCGCGGTGGATTCATCATCCCCCTGTTTTTCACTGGTGCTTGTATTGGTAAAGCAGTAGTAATCTTAATTCCGGGGCTTAATTCCACTCTTGCCATGATTTGTACAATGGCAGCTCTGAATGCAGCCGTAACACGTACACCTATAAGTACGACTTTGCTACTGTCAAAGCTGACTAATTTAAGTCCTTTTACACCAATCCTTTTTGCCAGTTTAATTGGATTTTTTCTTGCGCCCAAAATTCCCCTGATTTCATCTCAACTGAAGTCCCAGACAGAAGTTACTGAATTGTAGCTAGGGTACTGTGCTAATTACGGGCAATTATGTTTTATTTAGCTATCTCTAACCTAAAATTCCGGTTTTTGATAACCGAGGTAAATTGCTTCTAAAAAAACATCAGGTGTAACAGTTTCCGGCAATTTTTCTAAATTAATAATAGCTACAACTTGCTCGGCTAACTTTAGAGATAATGAAGCTCTTGCCTTGAATGACATTGCACCACGTCGCTGCAAATATTCACGAATAACTGCAAAATCATCTGGCATCAATGGTGATAAATCGGCAATCTCTACTAACTGTTTATGGAGTGTTTTTGCCTGTTCTGAAATTGTCAATGTTGCAGATGCAGTGGGTGTTTGGGCTTGAATTACAATTGTGCCAGCAGCCAAATCACCTAAGCGCTTTTCGCGGCTACCTAACATAATTAAAAAAGCGCCAATAAACAAAGTTTCATCAAAGGGTCGCAGTAAGGCGCGTAGTGTTGCTTGTTGTAGTCCGATGAGTCTACCATCATCTCGAACTACGCGAATTTTAGCAACCCGTTTACCAGGAGTTTGACCAAACCATAAGGTTTCAAAAAATACAAAATAGCCGATATAAATTGCAAATGCAATCAGGAAGAAAATTGCTATTAACCAAACTCCTACATTTCGAGCATTCGTAATTAAGCCTTCAAAAAAATTGAAGAGTTGTGTTGAAAAGACAGTCCAGGTAAGTAAAAATACAAGCAAGGTTACAATCAAGATTGTATAGTCAATCAGCAGTGCCAAAGCTCGATTACCGATTCCCGCTAAAGTAAATTCCAACTCTACACTTTCTGGAGTCTGGAATGTGATGCGATTAAAAAAGCGCATATAACTAATTCAAAATTAATAGAGTTGGATTAAGATGTTGAGTTAACGAAAATCTTGCAAGGGAGGTTCTCTTAATTGCAAGCCTAGACCTTCACGCCGACTACGCAAGTCCAAGTATAAAACAGCTTTTAGTGATTGCCAGAATGGCATGATTAAAACTCCACCGATCAAGCTTCCAATCACAGAAATAAGATAGACAATCGAGTAAATAGCAGTACCAGGCTCAAGCCTGAGTAGGAATAAGCTAGGTATATAGTTTAATACAAACACCAACGGCAATGTCACGATAAAACCAACTAAAACAACGCCCTGAATGCGAAATGCTGAGGCTTTAGTTAACTCCCAACTTCTGGCAACACTTTCGCCACCATTGATATTTTCCTCAACTGCTAACGGCACTTCAGCTACTATCCAACGAGAGTAGAACCAAGTTATTCCCGACAATATAATGCCTGCTGTCACAATTATTGCCAATGTGGTTGCGACTATAACACCCGCACGACCTAATATTCCTCCAAATAATGCTACCAGCAACGCAGACAGCATACCGCCCATGATCGCTAGTCCCAAATAAATGAGAGCCAAAGATATACCGACTTGGAAAGCAACCCTTAAAAATGACCAAAGACGTGGATTAATATGGCTGCTGGCTGTTTGGACACCTTCAGGTTGGTAAATCAATTCTCCAAAAGCCAAGCGTGAAATTAGTCCAGAGATAGCTGCATATTTTGCCCAACCATACACAGGAACTAGAACCCACAAGTGTGCGATCGCAGCCAGGTTAAGATAAGTCTTTAGATGAGAACGATACAACCGTACAGCAGCACTAACAACGTTACCGACACTCAGTGGTTGTATCTGGCCGGAAGATCCAAAGTTTTCAGACATAATGATAAATTTCCCTTGAAATTACGGAGATGAATTTGAAGCTATCTTAAGCTAAGTTAAATTCAGTATTCCCAAAATTCATGAATATTCAACGTTGGATTGCACGACGAGAACCAAATTGGCAGCGTTTAGATGCCCTATTAAAGCAGATAGAAAAAAAAGGGTTAAAATCCTTACGAGCAGCAGAGATTAGAGAGTTAGCGAGTTTATATCGTTCAGTCGCGGCAGATTTGGCACGTGCCCGCACTCAGCAAATCGGCAATACTTTGATCCAAAGTTTACAATCTTTAACAACTCGTGCCTATACGCAGATTTACCAAGGTTCCCGGCGACAGGAATGGCAGGCAATCCTAGAATTTTACCGTTGGGGATTACCATCTGTAGTCCAGAAATCTTTTGTATACATTGCTGCGGCAACGGCGCTATTTTTACTAGGCGCACTAGTGGCTTGGTGGTATTCCTGGCAAAACCCCAGCTTTATGCCTTTGATTGTACCTGAAAGCTTGATTACCAAGGTGCGAGATGAGCATAAATTATGGATGGGTTCAATTGTCGGTGTTGAACCTCTAGCATCCAGTGGTATCACGATCAATAATCTGTCAGTGTCTTTTGGGGCTGTCGCTGGTGGCATGACGGCTGGAGCATACACAGCCTATTTGATGATATTTAATGGCTTATTAATTGGTGCTGTTGGTACTTTAGTTGGTCAAAATAATCTAGCTTACCCTTTTTGGGCTTTTGTGTTTCCGCATGGTTCCTTGGAATTACCCGCGATCTTTTTTGCTGGAGGTGCGGGATTTTTATTAGCAAGAGCAATTTTGTTTCCTGGTAAATATCGCCGTGGGGATGCACTGAAATTCTACGGTTCTCAAGCGGCGCAGCTAGTATTTGGGATTGTACCAATGTTGATTATTGCTGGTGCGATCGAAGGCTTTTTCTCCCCTAATCCTATTGTACCCGATGCAATTAAATATCTGGCAGGGATAGGATTATTTATACTTTTAGTAATGTATTGTAGCCGCAAGCAAACAGGAAATAATTTAGGTAATGACAGATTAGTAAATTGAAAAGATATTTTAGAGTAAGATAAATACTAACTATGTAAAAAAATATCATAAGTTGAAGCTAGGATAATTATGGTACAAACACCAAATAAAATATTGACTATAGAAGAGTTTCTCGCACTACCAGAAACTAAACCATATTGCGAGTAAATCGATGGTAAAATCATTCCAAAACCTATGCCTCAAGGAAAACATAGCACTATTCAAGGAGAACTTTGTCATACAATAAATTCTGTTATCAAAGTGCAAAAAATGGGTTGGGCTTTTCCAGAATTACGTTGCACTTACCCTTCGGGAAGCCGTGCTTCGCACGTCTATGCAGGACGTTCCATAAGTTCCCGATGTTGCTGTATTCTCTTGGGCAAGGCTTCCTGTAGATGAAAATGGTGATATTTCTAATACATTTGCCGCAGCACCCGACTGGATAATCGAAATTCTCTCCCCCAAACAAAGCCATATAAAAGTTACAAAAAAAATCTTACACGCTCTCAATCACGGCACTCAAATGGGTTGGTTAATTGACCCTGATGAGCGATTCATTGCTGCTTATCCTGCGGGACAACAACCTTTACCTTTTGAGGAAATTGAGTCTGTTTTACCAGTGCCAGAGTTCTGCCAGGGGTTACAGTTGACGGTAGGTGATATTTTTGGATGGTTAAAGGTGACTGTGTAATAAACATTTTGTTTAACCCAACTTACTATTTTTATACTGAAAATATATATGCCAAAATGCATCATCACTGAACTATCTGATGAACAAGAGGCAATCCTTCCTGTCTATAGAGATAAGTGGCTATCAATAGAAATATCAACTGAATCAATTGAGCAAGAAAAAGTCGCAGCAGTAATCAAAGCTGCTTATGCGGTGAGTGATTATCCTGAGCCTGAGATATTATTCTATAGCAGTCCTATGACCGCAATTGAGGAGATTATTACTATTGAGAACTTTAAGGCATATCTAGGGCGCGAGATCCACATCAAATTCCTTAAAAGAGTAGTAGATCATCTTATATATGGAATAAAGCAACAACTTGCCGACTATCTCTTTATCAGGTTGCGGAACCAAGTTCAATACCCTGAATTTCCGTACTACTCAACTGAGAGTCATCCACTAGTTTCATACTTTCCATACACAGGAAGATGTCTTGAACATCAACTAATTGCCGACCTCGACAAGCTCGATCTTGAATTTACTGATATTTCATACTTTACAAACAACCTGACTAGACCAGCAGAACGGGCAATTTTGGGTTGTATGCTAGATTTTTGTATATCAGTTCTTAACCTTCAACACGACAAGAAAAAATGGAATGTAGTTCAACAGTTGATGCAACATTGTGGTTTTATATTCCAATTTGAAAAGGTTTGTATAGTCTGCGATCGCCCTTGCAAGTTGTCTTTTGACGAAGAAAATATGCTTCATGCTGAAGGGGAACCTGCTCTTCAATTTGCTGATAGCTATAGTGTTTATGCTTGCCACGGAAGACATCCTTCTCAAGAAGAACGATATTATGAAGAGCAAGATTCTGAATCTGCGTAGATACACTTCATAAATCTGTTCGTGGGTAAAGCATTTAAATCAAGTTATAGAAACTGTAAAAAAATATTTTTTATTTAAATTAAACTTAAATTTTTCATCAGGATGTTTTTACTAAATTAATGTATTTAATAAAATAAGCTGTTCCATATTTAAATTGCATAAGCTGGGCACTCATGTTGCCCACCCTACAAGAGTTATGTCTAATTTGATTATGCAAGTTAGATGTTTTTAGCTGATCAATAAGTAGAAATATTTAAAAGTAAGATTTAAACACATCTTAATTTTTTGTTTATCAATTTTTAAAGAAGCTTTAACCATAAAAAATGTAGCCTATTTAAGGCTGGAATTACAGCAGGAAAAGATTCCTTTAATCAGAGGTAATATGATTTTTTCGACCGCCATTTTGAATCGTGTCGTTGTTACTTCAGTGGTGACAACTTCTATTGCAGTGAGTCCATTTTTTAGTGCGATCGCACAAGCTGAAACCTTGAACGGTGCAGGAGCAACTTTTCCGGCTCCCCTTTACGAACGTTATGCTCGTGAAGTCAAGAAAAAATATCCAGACTTGAAAATTAACTACCAAGCAATTGGTAGCGGTGGCGGTATTCGTCAAGTCATCGCTGGAACCGTTGACTTTGGTGCTAGTGATGCTGCAATGAAAGATGATGAAATCGGTCAAGTCAAGAATGGTGCAATTTTAGTACCTACAGCAGGCGGTGCTGTTTCTGTTGTTTACAATCTTCCAGGCGTTAATAGTCTCAAATTATCCCGCGCTACACTACCAGCAATTTATTCAGGTCAAATTACCAAATGGAATGACGCAAAAATTAAAGCTGATAATCCGGGTGTGAATCTACCAGATCAAACAATTAAATTTGCTGTTCGCGCTGATGGTAGCGGTACAACTTTTATTTTCACTAACCACTTGAGTGCAACCAGTGGTTATTTTAAAGGCAGAGTTGGAGCTAACACTGCTCCAAAATGGAATCTACCAAACGTTCTCAAAGGTAAAGGTAATCCAGGTGTAGCTGCTATAGTAGCTCGCACTCCTGGTTCTATTGGTTATGTAGAATATAGCTACGCTGTCCAAAATAATCTGAAATCAGCACTGATACAAAATAAGAAAGGAGAATTTGTTGCTCCTTCTTTAGAATCTGCAAATGCGGCTTTATCAACTGTTAATTTTCCAGACAACTACCGTGTTTTTGTAGGAGATCCAGGACAAGGTTATCCCATCGTAGGACTCACCTGGATTATTGTTTACAAACAGTATGCTAATGCTTCTAAAGCTGATGCTATTAAAAAATGGATTAATTGGGTATTGAAAGATGGTCAACAATATAACGATGACCTCAATTACACCAAGATTCCATCTGATGTGGTAAATCGGGTACTTCAGACAGTAAATAGCACTGTCAAACCTTAATTTGTAACCTTACTATCCAATAAATAAATTATCCAATATTGTGGGGTGGGCAACATGAGCGCCCAGTCCATCCCCACAAGAGTTAATTGGATATTTTGTTATTTGGAAGTCCCCTATCTGGGATTGCTGTATTAGGGTGAGTTTTTAACTCACTCTACTAATAAAAAAATCTATTTTATTGATTTGTAATGGCAAATTCATCGGAACCAGCCGATAGCAATTCATCAGATGATTCAAATCTAGATGATGAAAGTTTTAATCTAACAGCGATCGGCGGCACAAATTTCTGGTTTGACCAAAGTTTTACACAGTTAGTATACTTTTTTGCTGTGATTACCGTTGCAGTGCTATTTTTGATGAGTTGGGTAATTTTACACGAAGCTCTACCAGCTATTCAGCAGTTTGGATTAGGGTTTTTGTGGGGGCAAGATTGGGATACAGGTAATAAGATTTTTGGGGCATTACCCTATATTTATGGAACTTTGGTAAGTAGTGCGATCGCTATTTTATTTGCTGTCCCAATTGGAATAGCAGTAGCCTTAGTCACGAGTGAAAATTTCTTACCTTCATCGCTCCGAATCATCCTAGCATTTGTTGTTGAATTAATCGCAGCAATTCCTAGTGTAATTATTGGTTTGTGGGGAATTTTTGTTTTTATTCCATTTCTCGAACCTCTCCAAAAATGGCTAGCCAGTACTTTGAAATGGATACTACTATTTAACACAGAAGATCCTTCGGGGACTAATATGTTGACTGCTGGAATTATTCTAGCCATCATGATTTTGCCCACAATGGCAGCAATTACTCGTGATGTCTTAATGGCTATCCCTAAAGAATTACGTAGTGCATCTATGGCTTTGGGTGGCACTCGCTGGGAAACAGTTTTTCGGGTCTTGTTACCAGCTGGATTTTCTGGAATGGTGAGTGCAGCCATGCTCGCTTTAGGACGTGCTTTGGGTGAAACAATGGCTGTCACTATGGTGATTGGCAACTCTGCTCAAATCAGTGCTTCTCTACTCAATCCAGCCTATACGATTCCCTCTGTATTAGCTAATGAATTTGCCGAAGCTGAACCGGGACTGCATATAGGCGCTTTAAGCTATTTAGCATTGATTTTGTTTGGGTTGACTCTAGCTGTAAATATTGGCGCTGTACTCTTAGTTAAGTGGGTTGGCAGGAAAAATAGCTAATACTGCTTATGTTTAAAATTTCCACAAATATTAGTGTAGCAAGACATTTATCAATCAAAACTTGAAAAAATATGAGTGGTTATATCCAGTCAGAAAATGATGAATCTTTAGCGAAAGAATTATGCAGCCCTTTGCCAACAGAACGAGTAATATTTACTTATGCAATGAATGCGATCGCATTTGGTTTGACAGGTCTAGCACTCATTCCTTTATTATCAATTTTGTGGGAAATTCTCATCAGAGGAATATCTGGATTGAAATCAGAGATGTTTGTCAAAACAGTGATTGACAATGGCTTTGGTAATGCCATCCTGGGAACCATAATTATGGTAGTAATTGGTGCTATTTTAAGCATTCCCACAGGTATCATGACAGGAATTTTCTTGGCGGAATTTGGTCAAGGCAATCCCATCGCTGGATTTGTTCGTTTTATCACTAATATTTTGACAGGTGTGCCTTCAATTGTTGTCGGCGTATTCGCTTATGGTGTAATAGTTTTAGTAACTAAAGGATTTAGTGCGATCGCAGGTGGTTTTGCTTTAGCCGTAATTATGCTACCTGTAATTATACTGACAACAGAAGAATCCTTAAAACTTATTCCCACATCTCAACGCCTCGCTTCCGCTGCTTTGGGCGGAACTCGCTTCCAAACAACTTTTCGCATCATTGTAACTGCTGCAATCCCCGGAATTACCACAGGTATTTTATTAGCTGTAGCTCGTGCAGCTGGGGAAACAGCACCCTTAATTTTTACTGCTTTATTTAGTCTAGATTGGTCAGAAGGATTGTTAAGTCCAACAGCTTCCTTACCAGTATTGATTTTTAATCTCTACAACGACCCAGATCCGCAAAAAGGCCAATTAGTCTGGACTACTTCTATAGTTCTACTCAGCTTAATTTTATGTGTAAGTATTCTTTCTCGCTTAGTTATTAGACAGAGAAGACTAAATTGAAGAAGAATTCAGAATTCAGAAGTCAGAATTCAGGAGCGGAGCCGGAGACGCTCCGTCTCTGGTCAGAATCAAGACGCAACTCGAAAATACTCGCTACCGCTTCGGAGAAAATTCATTCTGAATTCTGACTCCTGACTACTGAATTCTGTTCGATAAAATAAATTTTTGTTTTTGTTTCGCACCTTGGGAAAGCATGAGTAACCTAATTCCAGCCATAAAAGTTAAAAATATCAGCTTTTACTATGGCACTATAAAAGCAATCGAAAAGGTATCAATAGATATTTATCAAAATCAAGTAACCGCAATTATTGGCCCTAGTGGTTGTGGTAAATCTACCTTCATCAAAATTCTTAATCGTATTAGTGAATTAGAAGGCCCCGTAAAAGTTGAAGGAGATGTAGAATTTTTTGGTCAGAATATTTATGCCCCTCGTGTCAACATCAATCGGTTACGCCGCCAAATTGGTATGGTCTTCCAAAAACCGAATCCTTTTCCGATTAGTATTTATGAAAATGTTGCCTACGGGATGAGAATAGCGGGTAGATATTCAAAATTAGAATTAGATGAAATTGTCGAATCTGCACTTCACAGTGCTGCTCTTTGGCATGAAGTCAAAGATAAGCTGGATAAATCCGCTTTAGGGCTTTCTGGTGGTCAACAACAAAGATTATGTATTGCCCGTGCTTTAGCAGTCAAACCGAAAGTTCTATTGATGGATGAGCCTTGCTCGGCTCTTGACCCCATCGCTACGATGAAAGTTGAAGAACTGCTCCATAGTTTACAGTCTGAGTTGACAATTGCGATCGTTACCCACAATATGCAGCAAGCTGCTCGTGTCTCTGATTTTACGGCTTTCTTCAGCACCGATGAAAGTCGCATTGGTCAAATGGTTGAATTTGGCGCTACAGAGCAAATCTTTAACAACCCACTAGATCCCCGCACCCGCGACTATATTTCAGGGCGTTTTGGTTAAAATCTTATAGCAGTTTTCATGTATTTGAACCACATCTGTTTCCTAATTCAGGTTTTAGGAATTGTGTGTACACCGTAGTAGTCTGTCAATAAATAATTGATGGATAAATTACCTGTAGAGACGGCAATTTATCACGCCTCTCTAAAGATATAGTTAAGGTGTGAAAAAGGGGTATAAAAAGTCTTTAAAAGATAAATTTAGGGACACGGCTTGAATACAGGTATTCATTAACCGTTTATCTGCTGTATAGCTACCATGTAGCTACGTAATTTCCATGAATATCTCCTTTTGGGAGTAACATAGTGAAACAGCGGCGCTGATTTGTACTGTTTTACCTAGTCAAGTTTTGTTTCACACGTTTTGGGAATATGAGTAAACTAATTCCAGCTATCAGAGTCAAAAACTTCAGCTTCTATTACGACACTCAAAAGATAGTTGAAGGCGTGTCAATGGATATTTACCAAAACCAAATCACAGCAATTATTGGTTCTAGTGGTTGTGGCAAGTCTACTTTTCTTAAATCGTTAAATCGCATGAGTGAATTAGAAGCAGAAGTGAGAGTTGAAGGAAAAGTAGAATTTTTTGGACAGAGTATTTATGAGCGTCGTGTTAATATCAATCGCTTACGTCGCCAAGTTAGTATGGTTTTTCCCAAGCCAAATCTTTTTCCTATGAGCGTTTATGATAATGTTGCTTATGGGGTGAAATTGGTTGGATGGCATCCGAAAGTAGAATTAGATGGAATTGTTGAATCTGCCATCAAAGCTGCCGAACTTTGGGATGAAGTTAAAAATAAGCTGCACAAATCTGCTTTAGAACTTTCTGGTGGTCAACAACAAAAACTATGTATTGCTCGTGCTTTAGCAGTCAAGCCGAACGTTTTGTTGATGGATGAACCTTGTTCAGGTCTTGATCCTTCAGCCAGCATAAAAATTGAGAATTTAATCCATAATTTACGTTCTGAATTAACAATTGTGATTGTTACTCACAATATGCAGCAAGTTACTCGCCTATCTGATTTTACAGCTTTCTTTTGTAGTAATGAAAATCGGATTACTCAAATGGTTGAATTTGGTACTACAAATAAAATGTTTACTAACCCCGTAGATTCTCGCACCCGCGACTATGTTTTCGCCCGCGTAAGTTGAAGAGTTTCTAAAATTCTAGCTATTTAGAGGGTTACTATATGAAGCAAGCGGAAATTAAGGGTTAAATTTAATTTCCTCTTGCCTTGAATTTTTCTTGTGTTGGGCAATACGAACTGACATTTGCAGTATTTTTTTATACTATATATTTAAAGACAAGTATCTGCTCTAGACCACCTGAATCATAAAATGAAATGTCCCCGGTGCGAATCTACTTCATATCGTAAAAATGGTCGTCGGAATGACAAGCAGAATTACCTCTGCAAAAATTGTGGTAAACAATTCCTTGAGCCTGTATTCCCTGCTTCTCTAAAAACTGACTTGCTTGCTAATAGTAACGGGCATACAAAAGTATCTACGGCTGAAGCAACGGAACTTTCTTTAGTGAACAACTTTCTAGAAGAAAAAATCACAGAGAAAAGCCTTGACTCTTTTAGTTTGAGATTAGCTGAAGAATTACTGCAAGTTATCTTATCGGCTGGTTGGCTAGAATCTGCTGCATTTAGCCAATTTATCCAAAAAATTCAACAAAAATCCGAAATTAAACATCAATTAGAAACAGGAATTTCACTTCTGCTTTTGGATGCAGAAAACTTAAAATTAGATGTGAATTCAGAATTATTTTTAGCCAGTATTTGTAAGTATCCTCTCCAATTTAAAATGGCATTTGCTAACTGGAGAAATCCTAGTATTGGGAAGAAAGATATTGAATTATATAATCGTGGTTATCAACTTGTCCATGTGCCAGAGGGTAAGGATAGCGCTGATGCAAAAATGATTGCATTTGGTGCTTGTATTTTACGCTCTTATCCAACAGTTAAAGAAATTTTAGTCTGTTCTAGCGATGGAATTTTAATTCACCTCTGTAACGAACTCCAAAACCAGGGATTGATTGTTTATTGGGTACGTAGACAAGGACAAGCTTTGCATATAGAAAACCGAAATACTGCCAAATTAACTTATTATTCTTTAACAATGGCAACAGAAGTTCCATCTTTGGAAAAAGTGGTTGAGCAAATTCAAGATTTAATTAAAAATGAACAAAATTCAATCAATGCTCGATTAAACAGTTTAGCAACGATAGAAAGTTTATTTCAAGAAAGAGCCAATATCAACATTAAACATCATCCTAAGCAAGCAGAAATTGAGGAAATAAGCCCGATTTTAGATAACTTATCTGCACAATCTATTCAAGAAGAAAATTCTTCGGTAATTTTTAATAAAAAAACGTTAGATGAATTACTATTAAACATTATTAAGGATATACAACTCAAGTCACCTAAAACTAAATTATCTGTGTCTAAGTTAGGTTCCGAATTACAGAAAATAACCGGATAATCTCCTAATTCAATTATTAAAAAATTAAAGTTAGGTTACAATTTTACTAAATATTTAGAATCATCTCCCACATTTACATTAAAAGCGAGTGGTAAGGAATATGAAGTAATGCCGCTACTCTCCGAATAGATTTTTTCTGGATATTTACCTACAACCTGAGCCTGTAATTCTGTATTATGTAAAAAGATGTAAAGAAATGTAAATAATAAGATGCAAGATAAAGTCGTTGTTATTGTCGGTGCTACTGGTGGTATTGGTTCAGCTTTAACATACAAACTTGCACCTACAGGAGTTCGGTTGGTATTGGCTGCGAGAGATGCCAGTCGTTTAGCAACACTGGCAAATGATTTACCAGGGGAAGTTTTGAGCGTTCCTACAGATATTACTGACCCTCAACAGGTAGATACTTTGATAAAAAAGACCATCGCTGAGTTTGGTCAAATCGATATTTTAGTGAATGCAGCTGGTGCTGGTATACTCAAGCCCTACAACAGCCTGGAACCAGCTGATTTAGACAAGATGCTAGATGTCAACTTAAAAGGCAGCTTCTACACCACTCAAGCGGCTGCTGAAGAGATGCAAAAGCGCAAGTCTGGTCACATCTGTAATGTAGTTGGAATTCTAGGCAAGCATTCGATGGGGATGGCAGCGGCTTATTCTGCTTCTAAGTTTGGTGTTGTCGGTTTCAGCAAGTGCATGGCAGAAGAACTCAAGCGTTTTGGTATCAAGTTCACGCTATTCTACTTTGGTGGGGTAGATTCTCCTTTCTGGGATAACGTCAACCTAAAAGTAGACCGGAAAAAAATGCTTAGTCCTGAAACTGCTGCCAATGCGATTTTCTTTGCCCTTTCTGCCGAACCGCAAGCTGTACCAATGGAAATTAATATTCAACCTGATAGTCATCTGTTCTTTTAGAGTGGGAGTACGCTTAGATAATTCTTGCTTAGGAAGGACGTGAAAATCTAGCAAAAATGGCAAAATTTACAGAGATATAAGCTGTTATGCTGTATTTTCAGTATTTATGAAAATTGATCACGTTCATTTCTATGTAGAAGACGCGAAGGTATGGCGGGATTGGTTTATACACCATCTTGGTTTTCAACCAGTAGCCGATCGCATCAGTTCATTTCATACTTGTACAGAAGTGGTGAAAAGTGGTGATGTCTGCTTTTTTCTGTCTTCACCACTGTTGCCTACCAGTCCAGTAGCCGAGTTTCTGCGTCAATATCCCCCTGGTGTGGCAGATGTGGCTTTTGCTGTTGAAGATGTCGAAGGCGCGATCGCACTAGCTCAAATGCACGGTGCTACAATTCTGCAATCCATTCAGGAACGCCGGATAGGTACGGCATTTATCAAATGTGGCAAGATTGCCGCTTGGGGTGGACTGACTCATACTTTGATAGAAAGGTCATTAGTCAGTAGTCATCTGTCATTAGTTTTTGACAAAGGACAAATGACCAATGACAACACTTTTACCGCCATAGATCATATAGTGCTGAACGTCGCAGTTGGGGAATTAGAGAGTGCTGTGGCTTGGTACGAAAAAATCCTAGATTTTCAACCCCAGCAAGCATTTAAAATTAAAACCAATCGTTCTGCTTTACACAGCCAGGTGATGGTTTCGCGCAACGGTAGCGTCCAATTGCCAATTAATGAACCGGCTTCTAGCAATTCTCAAATTCAGGAGTTTCTCGATGTCAACCGGGGGCCAGGAATTCAACATATTGCCTTGCGGACGAATAATCTTGTAAGTGCGATCGCTAAATTTCGTGCTAATGGTTTATCCTTACTCTCGGTTCCCCAAACCTATTACACCCAGCTAAAACAGCGTCCAGGACTCACACTATCACCTCTAGAACTGGATGCGATCGCTCAACAAGAAATTCTGGTGGACTGGCAAGAGTATACTCCCGTAGGGGCACAACAAACCGCACCCCTACTACTGCAAATTTTCACTCAGCCCATTTTTGAACAGCCAACATTTTTCTTTGAGTTTATTGAACGCCGTTTCCAAGCTAAAGGTTTTGGTGAAGGTAATTTTCGCGCCTTATTTGAAGCCATTGAAAGCGAACAAATCAAACGCGGTACTTTGCAGTAGAATGCTGATACTAAATTTATCTCTCGAAAAATAGCCGTACATCTGAGATAATCTTAATAAAAATTAACATTTCCCGCCGATGCTAAGACTGATTACTGACTTCGACGGCCCAATTATTGATGTTTCTGAACGGTACTACCGTGTTTATCAATTCTGCTTAGATAAAACCCGTCGTCCAAACCAAGTAGTGCAAGAACTTCCGAAAGCGGAATTTTGGGAGTTAAAGCGATCGCGCATTCCTGAAAAACAAATCGCCTTAAATTCAGGGTTAGACGAAGCCCAAGCCCAAGAATTCGCCCAATTACGGCGGCAAACTGTGCATACAGAAGCTTATTTCAACTATGATACTCTCGCGCCTGGTGCTGTGGATGCACTGTTAAAAATTCAACAAGCTGGCATTGATTTAGCAGTGATGACGATGCGCCGAGTTCGAGAACTAGATTATGCTTTCAAAAAATACGATTTAGGTAGATTTTTCCCAGAAAACCGTTGTTATTGCCTAAATAACGACTACGTGAAAACTCGTGATATTGAAGATAAGCCCTTGTTAATGGCTAGGGCATTACAAGAATTGCCCCCCGCTGCTGATACCTGGATGGTGGGAGATACAGAAGCCGATATCACCGCTGCGAAAAATTATAATATTAAAGTGATGGCTGTAGAGTGTGGGATTCGCGATCGCACCCAATTGGAACTTTACCACCCCGACTTAATAGTTAAAGACTTTAGCACTGCTGTAGATTTAGTTCTAGAATCTCAACGCCTTGCCTAGAAAGACTCTGTAGGCTGCAACAGCTTGAATCAATACCATATCCGTAGTGAGGGTACACGTATATGCACCCTTACCGCGTGTTAAAACCAAGAAAAATAACACAAATCAATCATGTATTCTTTTTAAAAGTTTCTAGAAGCTTCCTTACGGCTATCGATTTAGCGTAGAAAGCTACTAACCAACCAAAAGAATATAAACGTCAGTACAGTAGAGAACTGATTCGATGACAGATTGAGGAATGGTATTTGTGGTAAAAGCCAGATAGCAACTAGTCCCCCAGCGATTAAGCCAATTATTAAAGTAAGCAGGGTGAGTAAAACTGCCCGGCCAAATTTGCCTTCCTTACGATTGAGAAAGTAAATACTAGTGCCTACACCAACCACCAATGCCAACTGTAAAACCTGCTCGCCTCCCTCTGGATAGAACAGGCTAATAGAACTCAAACCAAGAAACCAAGCTCCTGGTAAAAGTATATCCGCAGGCGATGGCTCATCGATTAGCCGTTGTAGCCATGCAGGTGACTGCTGGCGAGGGATTGGACTTTCTTTAGGAGGCGATTGCACTCGCAACTCTGGAAACCGGATACGTTCAGGGACTTTGATTTTACCTTCCTGGCGCATCCGTAGGCGATCCATTAAAATCGCATCGTAAGCCGCTTCAATTACTTCTAAATGCTTGGCATCGCCATTGTGTTGCTCGAATAGGCGATTACGAGCATCCTGAATTTCATCGAAGCTAGCCTCTTCTGATACCCCAAGTTTTTCGTAGGGATTTTGATCGCTCATGGGAGTTTATTACTTCAGCCTCAGTCAGCGGCAGTCTTTATGTCGAAGAAAAAACAGCTTTAGGTTTTATTTTGATCGAAACTAAAGTCTCGATCTACTTTATGCCCTACCAGGATAGTAGCACGGGTTAGTTTGATCGACTTTGTAATTTCAACTATAGTCACTTTAACATATCGCTATAACTCCGTGTATACCCTCATGCCGTTGCTTAATTCTGGCTCTAATCTAGAATTTGATCGGAGAGTACCTAAAAATGCATAGTTTTTATGAAAAAATCAACTTTCCTATTTCAAATTTGGCAACTTACAGTGCCCTAATAGATTTTTTTTAACTATACTGAATAATCGCTTGTGGTATATATCCGCATATCGATTTAAAATTAAAACGTTTTAAGTTACCACCTAACTGGGATTAAGAGGTGTTTTGGTATCAAGAACTGTTGCGACTAAAGGCAGAGCGCTTATATACTGTGCATAACAGAAATTTCGCGTTCTCATCGCCCACAATCCTGATTAGAGTATTTATTTTTGAATGATCGGGATTCTTATACCGTAGCCATGTAGATTCTTAGTTAGTGCCAAAGTGGCAACTGCGTTTTTACGCAATTCTCTTGTTAATCTTACGAATTTTTGTGCAAAGTAATGGTCATGGCTCCCGCCAAGATTCTTGTAGTTGACGACGACCCTGCGGTTCGGAATTTAATCCAACGCTTTTTGATTAAGCAGAACTATCAGGTGGAGGCTGCCGAAGATGGAAAGACAGCCTTAACTCTATTTGAGCAATTTAACCCTGATTTGGTGATTCTAGATGTGAATTTACCAGATGTCACAGGGTTTAACCTCTGCCAAGAGATGCAAAGTCGTAATGGTGTTTTTGTTCTGATGTTGACTAGCCGTGCTGACGAAGCTGACAAAATTCGTGGCTTTGCTAAAGGTGCTGACGACTATCTCACCAAGCCTTTTGGGCTAGGAGAGCTAGAAGTCAGAGTCGGAGCTATTTTGAGGCGTCAGCGAGTGATAACTACGGCCGAGCAGAAACGCTTGGTATTTGAAAAACTTATGATTGATCCGGTGCGACGGGAGGTAGCACTCAATAATCAACCAGTACCTTTAACTGCTCTGGAATTTGACTTGTTGCATTTTTTAGCCAGTCATCCCGGCCGAGTTTGGCGGCGTGCAGAACTCATCCAAGAGGTCTGGGATTATGAATATGTCGGCGACCAGCGGGTTGTAGATGTACATATTGGCCAAATTCGCAAGAAGATTGAAATTGATGCTAGTCAGCCGGCATTAATTCAAACTGTACGCGGCGTAGGCTATAAGTTTGAATCTCCTGCCCATCCCCAGCAATTGGAAGCCAAGTCCTGAGTTTTATAGTCTAGAGTTTTTTAACTCTTGACTGTTGACTCTTGGGGCAGATATTTAGTGAATTTCTTTGACTTTAGTAAAAGACAAATTTAGACAATCAACATAGGTAGATATTCCTTAAATACAGAAAAAGCCTTCTCTCGTTTCCAGTTTCTTGCTGGGAATGCTTATTGTGGGGCTACCAACATCTGAATTTGCGGTAGCAACCCAATAGACCTCTTGCAAAAGTGCTTTTTGCACTCTCGTGGTTAAAAGGGCAAGGGGTAAAATGCAAAACTTTTACCCCTTGCCCTTTGCCCGACTTCTGCAAGAAGTCTAATGATGTTCATTTCTACCCAGAGGCTAGAAACAAGAATTTCCTCTTGTGTTTTGGCTGTACGAACCAACAAACATGTTTGTAAGCTGTTACGTATACAACTTGCATTATCAGGGCGGGCAAGATGCCCACCCCACAACTATATTGGAAAAATATTAGTGCAAATTAAAGGCGTAACAGCTTATCCAAGAGAAAACCGCTATATAACAAATACTAACGGTCAGCTAATATACTACTCAAATCTGGCGCTATTACCAACTAGTTTTGGCAATAGAAGAAACTATTGGAACCTTTTTAAAGATCAGAATCTACTGATCTTTTTTGTTGTAATATTGCCGATCGCTATTGGCTTAAAATTCCGTTAATGGGACATGGTATGCAATGCCCCATTAATAAGGGTATGAGCCAGAATAACGCCTTCATACCAGTACCTACGGGGTATCTAGTAAATTAGCTGTTGCTGGTAAGTCGGTACAGGGCATTTCTACTGAGGAGTGGTGGAACAAAGTTTCCAGATAGACACGAGCAGCACGGCGATCGCTATCTCCATTTTGAAGTAAAAACAATGATAGCGCCGCCGTCAGTACTCTGTTTTCATCCCAATCAGGATGGGTTTCTAAGTAGTTTTTTAAGGATTCGTGGAGTGTTTCGGGAATTTCTGTAAAGATGCTAACCGTTGCTTTCATGAGATTTTCCTCCTATGAGGATAATCAAGAGGGACAAGTTGCTTGCGGTAAAGCGGCTTAGGGCTTCACACGCTCTTTCGCTATCCAACAATCTACGCTGATATTCATTGGTAACATATTTTACACATTTGATGCCAACGGTTGAACGGATTACAAAAGCAAGCCGCATCATTGTGCGCCAAGAGGGGGTGGGTTTGTCAATGCTGCGAAATGTTAAAAACGATTGTATAAAAAATAAATGCGAACGAAAGAATAGGACTTTAAGCCAACTTTTCGTTACTTAACTTCATGAAAACTCAGTCCTTAAACTTCTTTGCTACTGATAATTAACAATCCCCAGTCAGACGGTAAGAAGCCTATTAACTCGTATAGCACCTGTGGAAAACTGCTAAAATCCCTGTGGAAACCCTGTGGAATGAGTGAGGAAAATAGTAGCCAATGATAAGAATTACAAAAATGTCATCAACCTATGACATTTAAACTCATGAAATTAGCTTCTCAATCTCAGTTATCATCGTGGTTGCCATCGATACATCCTCAGGTCTGGATTTTCGCAATTGGGAGATTTTTCTCAGAAGTTGGTACTGGCTTCACCCTGTTTTATGCCCCCATCTTTTTTGTCAATCAACTCGGTTTATCTGCAACCAGTGTTGGGGTAGCCTTGGGTAGCGCCTCGATTTCCGGCATCGTCGGGCGGATTGGAGGTGGTTCTTTGGCTGATTCTGGACGATGGGGACGCCGCCGTACTTTGTTGCTAGCCACGGCGATTTCAGCAATTGGTTCTCTAGTTTTAGCGGCCACCAATAATTTCACTACTTTGATAATTGGTAGCTTGATTAGCGGTTTAGGGATAGGTTTCTATTGGCCGGCGGCTGAAGCTGTGGTTGCTGACGCCAGCCAAATTGACAATCGCCGCGAAACTTTTGCGATCGCTCGACTAGCTGATAATCTGGGGTTAGCGATCGGAATTGTGCTTGCTGGGTTTTTAATTGCAATTATTGGGAGTTATCGATGGCTATTTGTGATTGATGCCATCTCGTTTATGGTATTTTTTGGAGTTGTCTATGTGGGAGTTAGTGAAACCGAACAACAGCAGATAGAGAATTCTGAAAAGACAGAACTTTTTGCTGCTTGGATGGCAGTATTAAAAGATAGGCGTTTCCTAGTCTACATAGCAGTTAATATATTTTTCACAATTTATATTTCTCAAATCCACAGCACCCTACCGCTTTACTTCAAAAACTTTGTCTTTGTCGAAAGTACCGCCAAAGGATTTGCTGAAACTACTATTAGCGGATTATTTGCTTGGCATTTAGTATTCGCTATTATTTGTCAGTTACCTGTCACCAGCATCTTAAAAAGCTGCTCTCACACACTGGCGCTGACTGTTTCGGCTATTTTCTGGGCAATTGGTTTTGGACTAATTTGGGTAAGCGGCACTGCCCCATCTCATCAACTAGTTTGGGTAACATTAGCATTGGGAGTATTTGCAGTGGCGATTGTTTCTTATACCCCATCTGCTGCTTCTTTAGTGACTGAGTTAGCCCCAGAAAATCAGCGCGGCGTTTATTTTTCCATCAACGCTTTGTGTTGGGCAGTTGGCTCTTTTATTGGTCATCCCTTGGGTGGATGGGCATTAGATAAACCACAAATTATTACCAATAGTTACTGGCTAGGGTTCATTTTGAGTGTAGCGATCGCCGTAGCAATTTTACAGTACCTCAATCGAATTTTGGCTGAGTAACATACTTCTCAAAGTGTAGACGTTCAATGACTTCCTCTCCGTGGCGCTATCGGTAAAGCTTTAGCTGTTATCGCTGCTCTCGAAAATTGGTAGAGTTGATAAGACTACCCAACGGCTTTTTTTGTATCGTCGGCAATGCCTATCTACAGAAAACGCTACGCAAACAATTAGGATTTATGAGATATTTAGGTCATCTGGTGCTGAGTATGTGTAGTTGCATCGTATTAGTGATGACGACTACAATGCCCTGTTTTGCCGCTGAGAAAATTGTTTTTCGCTATGGTGTGTTTGAAGAATCACTACCTATTGCTGATTTACGTAAGTATGCACAAAGGCAAGAAGTTTCTTCTGATTTGCAATTTTTTCTCAAATTTTTCAGTCGGGAAGAACAAAAAGAGTTTCATCAGGCGCTACAAGTAAAAGCATCTCTTGATATTGTGGCTTTGGATAAGCTGTTAAATACTAAACTAGCTAAAGAAATTCTATCTGCGGTTTCCCAAGGTATCGCCCGTAGTGACCAAGCCGGGGTACAAGCACTAGATGCGGCTGCAATCATCGGGGCGAATTCTCAAGAGGGTTTGGGTATCATCAGCTTTCTGGAAGCATATCCTAGTCAAAGACTAGTTATTAATGTTCCAGCAGTCTTAGAAATAGCAAGTAAGTTAAATCTATCTCCTATTGAAATACCACCTAAAGATAACTTAAGTTCTACACCTTTATGGCAACTTGAAGTTCAATATCAGCAATTTGCTACTCAAGGAAAGCAATTCCAGGCTTGCTTGTTTGGGGATTCTGTAACTGCCGAAATGGGTAATACTCTGGGGAAAGGTACTTTTAATTTCGCCTTAAATGGGATAAGCGGGATTTCACTTGTTGAACAACTAAAACTTCTCATCCCAACTAAAATTAAATGCGAAAAAGCTGTGATTGCTATTGGGGGAAATGATGCCTGGTATGGATTAAGTGATTCCTTATTTGCGAACAAACTCCAAGATTCAATTTCCTTAGTGCGAAGCCTTGGGAGTAATCAAATATTCTTAATTCCCGCTTTTTACTCAACAGTTGCCGCTAGTAAAGATCCAAGTATTTCAGCAACAAACCTTCGGGTAGAGCAAATCAATACTGTGATGAATCAAGTTGCAATTAAAAATAATATACCATTGGAAATACAACAGGTTCAATCATTAAATGAGAATAATGCTTTGAAAGATGATTTCAGTTCAGAAGATGGTGCTCATTTAAATAATGAGGGAATAAATATTTATCGGCAGGCTTTATTAAAGATTCTAGGTATATAACGAGATTTGATTAACATGAAACAACCAAAAATCAATCTCATTAAGAACTAAAAAGATAATCACCATAAATAAATTGAGCGCAAAAAATACCAAGTCCGTTTACAGAGCAACTAAATTTGTTTATGGGGATCAATAATTTTGAATTCGGAGCGTATCTCTTTGGGGATCTTGCTACGCGCAGCGTCTTCAAGAGTTGCGAAGTGACTTGTTTTTTCGCTCTACTGGCGACGCTCTTGTAACTTGCGATACACCGATTTTAAATCAACTTGATGGTGAGCTAAGGCAACCAAAGTATGATATAGCAAATCTGCAACTTCACCTGCGATCGCATCTGCTTCATCATCCTTAAAAGCCATTACTACCTCGGCGGTTTCCTCACCGATCTTTTTCAAAATTTTGTTATCACCACCTGCGAATAGTTTACAGGTGTAAGAACTTTCAGTAGGATTGTCACGGCGATCGCAGATTACTTGAAACAATTGTGACAATGTATCCCCTGGTGGTGCGGCAATTTCTCCTTCTATTTGGTGAAAGCAACTGCGCTCTCCAGTATGGCAGGCAACATCTCCTAATTGCTCCACACCGATAAGCAGCGCATCACTATCACAGTCATAACGGATACTCTGAACTTTTTGGATATGTCCCGAAGTTGCCCCCTTGTGCCATAATTCTTGTCGAGAACGACTCCAAAACCAAGTTTCTTCAGTTTCTAAAGTCTTTTGTAACGATTCCTGATTCATCCATGCCATCATCAGGACAGTACCATCCAGATAATCTTGGACAATTGCAGGCACTAGACCCCGCTCATCATAGCGAATTTGCTCAACCGGGATAGTGTAATGCAGCGATCGCGAATCGTTAGAAGACATACCAGCTAGTTTGCTCTAATGAGAATAACTTATGGATTCACGATACCATTCAGAATAGGGCAAGTAGTATATTTTTTGGAATTGAACTATGTTATCTAGCTGTGACATACTCCTAAACTGATGCAAAGATACAGTTTACGGAAGATCCTGGTATGCCTTAAATCATCAAGTTTGAATATGTAAAGTCAAGTCTTCATTGGACTTGCATAACATATTGTTATTTTTTTGGTTCAGCTAATTCTATACGATAGAAATTCTAAGCAGTGTTTGACCCTATTCTAAGATAGAGCTTTTTATTGCCCACTGTTAGGAGATGAACCTTGGTAAATACCACAATTAAAACAACAAAATCACAAGAAGTCTTTGCCGCTGCTCAAAACCTCATGCCCGGAGGAGTTAGTTCTCCAGTTCGTGCCTTTAAATCTGTGGGCGGACAACCCATCGTTTTTGATCGTGTTAAAGGCGCATATATTTGGGATGTAGATGGCAATCAATACATAGACTATGTAGGCACATGGGGCCCAGCTATTTGTGGTCATGCTCATCCAGAAGTCATTGCAGCGCTGCATGAAGCCTTAGAAAAAGGTACCAGTTTCGGCGCTCCCTCAGTCCTAGAAAATGTTTTGGCAGAAATGGTCATCGATGCCGTTCCTAGTATCGAAATGGTCAGATTTGTCAACTCTGGAACTGAAGCCTGTATGGGAGTTTTGCGACTGATGCGGGCTTTCACCAACCGCGAGAAAATCATCAAGTTTGAAGGTTGCTACCACGGACACGCCGATGCATTTCTAGTAAAGGCGGGTTCTGGTGTTGCTACACTTGGTTTGCCAGACTCACCAGGAGTACCTAAATTAGCAACTAGCACCACTCTAACCGCACCTTTCAACGACCTAGAAGCCGTCAGAGTTTTGTTTGAAGAAAATCGCGACGAAATTGCCGGTGTCATTCTTGAGCCAGTCGTCGGCAATGCTGGATTTATTGCTCCTGATGCTGGCTTCCTAGAAGGGTTACGGGAACTAACTCACGAATATGGAGCATTATTGGTATTTGATGAAGTAATGACAGGCTTCCGCATTGCTTACGGTGGCGCTCAAGAAAAATTTGGCGTCACTCCCGATTTAACAACCTTAGGCAAGGTAATTGGTGGTGGTTTGCCAGTAGGAGCCTATGGTGGTCGTCGAGATATTATGTCAATGGTTGCTCCCGCCGGACCCGTATATCAAGCTGGGACACTTTCAGGTAATCCCCTGGCGATGACTGCTGGCATTAAGACTTTAGAATTGCTGCAAAAGCCAGGTACTTACGAGTATCTTGACCGGATTACTAAAAAACTAGGAGATGGTTTGCTGCAAATTGCTAAAGAAAATGGTCATGCAGTTTGCGGTGGTCAAATCAGCGCCATGTTCGGCTTATTCTTTACTTCTGGCCCAGTTCATAACTACGAAGATGCGAAAAAGTCTGACACAGCCAAATTTGGACGCTTTCATCGCGGTATGTTAGAGCATGGTGTTTATTTAGCACCTTCTCAATTTGAAGCTGGGTTTACCTCTTTTGCTCACACCGAGGAGGATATCGATCGGACTTTAGCAGTTGCATGGGATGTAATATCGAGCTTGTAACCCGTTAAAGGATTTCCAAATAAAAAAGTATCCTGTAACATTTTGTAGGGCAGGCATCTTGCCCATTGGTGTCTACTTTTGCCCGGCGAATGGAATTCCCTGCGGCACACTGCGTGAACGCGGCTACACAGGCAAAGTCCGCCTCCTCGGACTAAAGTCAAATTAAGAGTTTGAAACCCACGGAGGTGAGTTTTGGTTGTGTAGACGCGGTTTCTAACCGCCCGTTTCGCGTTAATTTGATACCAATGCATCTTGCCCGCCCCACAAAATAGATGATTTATTTACAGAATTTTCCACAGCTAATGGTATAAACTCATCTTGGACGGTTAAGGATCAAAGAAATTTTTTAACAGGTCTGCCCTGTGCCTTTATCACTAAGGAAGGTCACATCTTCGTCATAATTTTGCAATGGCTTCGCCAATAGGATATGCAATATTTAACCTACATCAAATATATTCATGTTAAGAAGGCAGGATTAATTGCCTTTTACAGTTCTCGAAATTCCCCTCATCCCTATAGTCTACAAAAATTAACGCTTAAGTTGGCTCTCACCTTCATAGCGAGGATTTTACATTATAGATATTAGATTATCCGTCGGGTAAGGCATTTTTTCAGAGTCAGCGTTGGAGCTAACTTTCAAAAAATACCAATCATACTGTAGCTTGCGTAGCAAAGCTTATCAGAGTATAAAAAAATTGCCAGAATTCTTGTGAAAAAAAGATGGTTCTAGCCTTTAAGGAGCTATGAAGTGGAGGAAAAAAAGTCATTTTTTGGTCTACAAAAAATATTAGTTACGTTGCTGGTCTTAAGTACTGGTTTGGGTGTTGGGGCGATGATGCTTATCAAGTCAAGCTCTTCTGAGGCTCAAAGTACAGACAATATAAATGTCAGCAATCTACCAGCCAAGGTTGGAACTCAGCAGATGATTGAAGACCTAAAAGCGACGATGCTGAGAATTTGGCAGCAACAAGCACAAATAAAGAGTCTCTCATATCCTGTGCCATTACGCTTTCAAGGGGAAATAATTGAGGCGGCAAAACTTACTCCTGACCAGAAAGTAATTGCTCTCACTTTTGATGATGGGCCATGGCCTGAGAGTACCGCGCAAGTACTAGATATTCTTAAACAAAATCAAATCAAAGGGACATTTTTCCTCATTGGGCAAAACGTGAAGAATTATCCAAGCTTAGTCAAGCGGGAGATTGCTGAAGGTCACGTAATTGGCAATCATACTTGGCATCATTGGTATCAATTCTTGAATCCCCAAGCAGCTGCTTATGAAATTGACCACACAGCAGACTTGATTTATAAAGTTACAGGGATTAAAACAAATTTGTTTCGACCGCCAGGGGGAATCATGCACAATGGGGTGGCTGCTTACGCTAGAAATAGCAAATATGCCATCGTTCTCTGGTCGTCTGACTCTGTAGACTACTCGCGTCCGGCTGTACCAAAATTAATTAATAATGTGTTCAGGCAGGCCAAACCAGGTGGGATTGTGCTAATGCATGATGGTGGTGGTAATCGTTCTAAAACAGTACAAGCTTTACCAGAAATTATTGCTAACTTTCGCAAACAGGGCTATAGCTTTGTTACTATCCCTGAACTTTTAGAAATGCAAGATAAAGATATAAAGCGGATTGCAAACAAAAAGTAATTGTTATTGAAACAGAATTCAGGAGTCGTAAGGGTACAGCATTGCTCATTGGTGTCAACTTACAGCAGTTTTCGATCAAACTCACCACAAAAATGAATTCTAAAACAAAGCCCAGCATTGGTTTTAGTATTTTTATATGTAGCGCGTTTGATTGCAATTTGCTGTAAGCTAAAACCCTCTTCAAATCTCGTTTCTAGCCTCTGGCTGGAAATACTGCTTTTGGCGGTAGCTATGCAGCAGGGGAGTTACAAAATCCCCCTAAATTTCTTGAATCTGAAAAAGTGATTGATTTTTTGTGATATCAAGTCTTTTTCATTGCACTTTATTCACCTTTTATCCCAACTCAAGGCATTGATTTATCAAGTTTTTCTGTTTATTCAGCAACCCCTATTTACCTGAAAATAGCTGTAACTCACCATTCTGACAAAAAACCGTCCAAAATTGACATCTGAACGGAGTTTTTATCTATTAATAATTTATACCAACCTAATTATCTTTTCGGTTGTACTGATACCGTCAAACTACAAGTCAGGAGGTAAAATCACCTGATCAATTGCGTGGATTACACCGTTAGTACCTGTGATATCTGCTTGTGTCACTTTCGCATCATTGACAGTCACACCAGTTGCAGGATCAACCTTAACGTTGATTGTGCCACCTTCAAGACTTTTAACTTCACCAGACTTTAAATCAGTAGACAATACCTTACCAGACACTACATGGTAAGTTAGGATTTTGATCAATACTTCTTTATTGTCTGGTTTTAACAATTCTTGTAAAGCATCTGGTGGCAATTTAGCAAAAGCTGCGTCAGTGGGTGCAAAAATAGTTAAGTTATCTTTGCCTTGCAAGGCTCCGGTCAATCCTGCTGCTTTCAAAGCCTTAGTTAAGGTGGTAAAGGAAGCGTTGGACTCTGCTAAGGCTAACAAGTTCTTGCCTTGATTGTCGCTTGCCCCTGGCCCTGGTGGAGTTGTAGAAGGTGTCTTAGTGGATGGTGGGGTAGGTTTAGTTTCCGGGATAGGACGTGGGGTGCGAGGTGTAGGTTCACTAGGTGTAGCGCCACTACCACGGTTATAGGGAGGCTCGTTGAAAATACTTGGTTTGGGATTTAGAGTTCCACCACTATTTTGTGTATTCTGTGCTACAGGTTTGCGTTTGATATTGTTCTTTTCTGTTTCGGAAGCGGCCTCAGCAGGTGTGTATTGAGCATCTGCTTGAAGGCGTTGACCCTTATTATAGGGGGCTTCGTTGAAAATACTGGGGTTAGGATTTAGTGCCTCTTTCGCGTCAGATGGTAAAGTAATGAGGACGCTGAAACTAGTAAATCCCGCTATGCCTGCCAAAGTAGTCAGCAATTTGCTGTAATTTGTCTTCATAAATTTTGTTTGTCTTTTTGTCCACACATTACATAAAGATTTATAACATTTTGCTATGCACAAAATCTAACCGAAGCGAGAAGTTAAAATTTTTTTCGAGAAGATTTTTTGTGCTAGTGAGGTAAAATCTCTAACTTTGACTGACGCTGACAAGTATGAAATATACATAGCACATATTCTAGATAAAAAATTGAAAAAATTTTTTATCTCACATCAAAAAGAGTTAAAAACCCCGCAGATGTAGTATCAGAAACTCTAAGAATGTGTGAAAAGTCGCAAAATATACTAAACACCACACTTCCATTCTTTTTTTGGAAAGGTGGACAGGCTGTGAAACCCTTACTCTCTTATATATGTAGCGGTTCTCACTCAAATGCGGTACAAAAATATGTCGCAAGGTGTAGGGGCAATTCATGTAGATGCGTTGGCGTTGGTGTTGGCGTTGGCGAAGCCTCTCGTAGAGAAGCCTCTCGTAGAGAAGCCTCCCCAAGAATTGCGGCTTCCCGCAGGGTATTGTCCTTACGGGTGTACCTCACGTGAACGAGAACCGCTATATCGAATTCAATGATTTAGTATTTTATTTTTAGTAAAAGAGAAAACAATATTTTAAAATCAATAACTTTACCAAAAATTAGGCATCAATTAAACCCGAATGTCAATTAAATAGAGAACTAAGGGACTAATGCCAATAAAAATTACTTAAACTAAAGATACAATTGTAAAGTTAAGAAGTTGACCAGTTATAAGGTATCCAAAAGATGCTGGAATTATACCAATGGGAACTCTCTCAATACTCAGAGAAAGTACGCCTCATTCTAGATTTTAAAGGACTAGATTACCGCAAAATAGAGGTGACTCCGGGGATTGGACAGGTAGAACTGTTCCGGCTGACTGGTCAAAGACAAGTCCCGGTATTAAAGGATCGTAATAAATATATTGCGGATTCTACGGAGATAGCTAAGTATTTAGACTTAGAGTATCCCGATCGCCCACTCATACCGCAAGATCCTAAAAAACGGGGTTTAACTTTATTAATAGAAGAATGGGCGGATGAGTCCATCGGCATTAAGGGTCGCAAAGCACTATTTGCTGCTATAAGTCAAGATCAAAATTTCCGTAAGTCTTTATTACCCACTTCAACACCAGATATATTTAAAAGTCTGGTTGGAGGAGTACCTAGTGATTTCCTGACACTGTTTGGTTTTGGCGTTGGTTACAGTCCAGATGTGGTACAGTCAGCGATCGCATCTTTAAAACAAGATTTGGAAGCTTTGACGTTATTATTGGCAGATAGTCCCTATTTAACAGGAGATGAGCCGACTCTAGCTGACTTAGCGGTGGCTGGCTTATCGATATTGCTCAAGTTCCCCCCTGGACCCTATCTGGATTTACCTGCTTCTATCAGAGGCAAAGGATTGCCAATCTTTGCCGAAAATATAGATTATGAACCATTCTTCACCTGGCGCGATCGCCTTTACGCCCAATTCCGCAAACCGTTAATCAGTAGCACTTCCGCAACAGGGGGTGCGCCAACTTCAATTCAGATTGATTAGGGATTGGTGACTAATGACCAATGACCAATGACAAATGACTAATAACATGAATTCGGCACAGCCATTAGGTTCGGTCATTCAAGGTTCTTTAACTGAAGGTTTAGAAGTACGATTGCATCCTGACATTTCTGTAGAAGATATGCGGGTGGGTAAATTTCTTGTTGTGCAAGGGATGCGATCGCGTTTTTTTTGTATGCTCACAGATGTAGCATTGGGAGCTGCTAATGCCCGAATTATTGCTAATCCCCCCAGTTGGGAAGACACTTTTTTACGAGATGTTTTAGCCGGAAGTGGTACTTACGGTACTATCAACCTCGCGCCGATGTTGATGTTCACTCCCGAATCTGAAGAATCTTTCTCTCCAACAAATGGTAAATCGGCAAATCCCTTTATCCCGTCGATGACGGGTTTAGCTTCATTTGTGCCACAAACCAGCACAACGATGGAATTGTTACCTGTTAAAACTATTCCTAGCCACTTTAGTCAGGTTTACGACGCCAGTGTTGACGATTTTCGCCGGGTATTTGGTTGGGAAGATGACCCCCAAAGGCGAAATTTTTCCATCGGCAAACCTCTGGATATGGATGTGCCTGTTTGCATCGATTTAAACCGCTTTGTGGAACGGAGTAATGGGGTTTTTGGGAAATCTGGTACTGGTAAATCTTTTCTCACACGGCTACTTTTAGCTGGTGTTATCCGTAAAAATGCGGCAGTAAATTTGATTTTTGATATGCACTCGGAGTATGGCTGGGAAGCCGTTGCAGAAGGTAAGAATGTCAATACAGTTAAAGGCTTAAAGCAACTTTTTCCGAGTAAAGTTGAAGTTTATACCCTCGACCCGGAATCGACAAAGCGTCGGGGTGTACGTGATGCTCAAGAACTTTATTTGAGTTACGAGCAAATTGAAGTTGAAGATATTAAGTTATGTAGCCGAGATTTAGGACTCTCTGACGCAGCCTTAGATAACGCCAATATTTTATACAGCGAGTTTGGCAAGTCTTGGATTGTCCAGCTGTTAAATATGACCAACGAAGAAATCGAGATGTTCTGCGACGAGAAGCGCGGACACAAAGGCTCGATTATGGCATTGCAGCGCAAACTCTTGCGGATGGATAGCTTGAAGTATATGCGAGCAGTTTGCCCCCAGAATTACATTAGTAAAATTGTGCAATGTCTGGAATCTGGGAAGAATGTTGTGATAGAATTTGGTTCCCAGTCTAATATGCTCTCTTATATGTTGGTGACGAATATGATCACCAGGCGGATTCACGAGCATTACGTCAAGAAAGCAGATAAATTTCTGCAAAGCAAAAATCCTAGCGATCGCCCCACGCCATTGATGATTACCATTGAAGAGGCGCATCGTTTTCTAGACCCGGCGATCGTCCAAAGTACCATCTTTGGGACTATTGCCCGCGAACTGCGTAAGTATTTTGTCACACTTTTGGTAGTCGATCAACGTCCATCAGGCATAGATAATGAAGTTATGTCCCAGATTGGGACTCGCATTACCGCTTTGCTGAATGATGAAAAAGACATTGAGGCAATTTTTACAGGTGTATCTGGTGGTAGCGGACTGCGATCGGTATTGGCAAAGCTAGACTCAAAACAACAAGCCTTAATTTTGGGTCACGCCGTTCCTATGCCAGTAGTAGTACGTACTCGACCTTACGACGCAACCTTTTACGAAGAAATTGGTGAGCCAGCCTGGGAAGAAAAACCTGATGCAGAAGTATTCGCCGCCGCTGAACTAGCCAAAGCTGACCTGGGATTTTAGATAGTCATTAGTCATTGGTCTTGGTTAAATGATGAGTCCTAACCAATGCCCAATGCCCCATTCCCCATTCCCCATTCGTAACATCCCTCCATTGTCACAACAAATTCAGTTCGGTTATCCGGCTAGTTTTTGGCAACAGAAGAGGAGTTTTTGGCGTCACTATAGATATAGTAAGTAATTTCAAGGAAATTTAAAATTTTTTCTCTAACTACCGCTTTTGAATTATAATTCAAGGCTTTATCTTAAGATAGTTTACTATCTCCGTGATTTGTCGTAATATAAAGCTAAGTAGAACTCATACCGACTTCGGATTTACCGATTGGTGTTAGTAACAGCCCAAAACAAAAATTCTCAAAAACAACTAGCGTGCTTATAAAAAATTAAAAATTTAGGGAAGTAGGGGAACCTATCATTGGGAGCTTACCGTCATGACAACGGCTGTATCAACTGATTAATTGCTTTTGGTAGCTCCCGATATTTCGTGATAGATGTACTACTTTTTCCAACCAACTTAGTAAGAAAATATACATTATATTTACGAGTAGAGGACATCGCACCAATGCCTACTGTCAATACACAAACGGAAAATGTCAACACCAAATTCACGGCTGATATGGTGCGAACCTATCTGCGAGAAATTGGTCGTGTACCACTGCTAACCCGCGAACAAGAAATTGTCTTTGGGAAGCAGGTACAGCAAATGATGACGCTGATCGACGCTAAAGAAGCTTTGGCGAAGAAACTGCAACGCGAACCGAATATGTCAGAGTGGGCTGAACATGTTCAACAATCGGAAACCGAAGTACAGCAAACGGTCGCGCAAGGTAAGCGGGCAAAGCAAAAAATGATCGAAGCGAATTTACGCTTGGTTGTTGCTATTGCTAAAAAGTATCAAAAGCGGAATATGGAGTTTCTGGATTTAATTCAGGAAGGAACACTAGGGTTAGAGCGGGGTGTAGAGAAATTCGACCCAATGAGGGGTTATAAGTTCTCGACTTATGCTTACTGGTGGATTCGCCAAGCAATTACCCGCGCGATCGCTCAACAAGGTCGGACTATCCGCTTACCGATCCATATTACCGAGAAACTGAACAAAATCAAAAAAGTGCAACGCGAGTTAGCTCAAACCTTGGGGCGATCGCCGACTCCAGCCGAAATTGCCAAAGCACTAGAACTAGAACCTGCTCAGATTCGTGAGTATCTGAATATGGCTCGTCAACCAGTGTCTTTGGACGTGCGAGTTGGTGAAAACCAAGATACTGAGTTGCAAGAAATGCTCGAAGATGATGGCCCATCACCAGAGTATTACACCAACCAGGAATTCTTGCGCCAAGACTTGAACAACTTGCTAGCGGAACTAACCCCGCAACAGCGAGAAGTTGTAGCTTTACGCTTTGGTTTAGAAGATGGTAATGAAATGTCATTGGCGAAAGTCGGTGAGAGATTGAGTCTCAGCCGCGAACGCGTTCGTCAGTTAGAGCATCAAGCTTTGGCTCATCTGCGTCGCCGTCGTGCCAATGTCAAAGAATACGTTGCTAGCTAAAACGAAAGACGTAGCAATGCTACGTCTCTACAAGGTGATGCGCCTCCTGAAAATTCAGGGGGCGATTTTTTTTGCTGAAAACTTAGCGGCGAAAGCGGAGGCCAATAAAAATTAGCACGGCAAAAAATACACCAATGCCTACACTCCACCCAAAAACTTCAGCCCGAAAGCGGAGATGTTGTTGATAATCGTTAGGCTGGGCGAGAATGACGGCGGAGGCTATTTGGCTGGTGGCGAGTCCAACACCTGCGATCGCTATAGTGGTATTGAGAGTGCGATCGCTTTTAGTTTGCTCTAGGTCAATTATACCTTGGATAGTGTTATTGAGATTTTGCAGCAAGGTTAATCCAGGGCTGAGAATCGCATAATCTACTTCTACTTGTCGCTGATATTTTTTGCCATAAAATTCACTTTCACTAAACTCTTGGAGAAATTTTAAGTCGCTACTTGTGTATTTCTTCTGGATATCTGCTAAATGAGATTTATAATTTTCTAAGTTTAATTGAATAGTCTGGCTTTGATTTTCTAGATAATTTAAAGCGATCGTGTAGTCTGATAAGTTGATTAAATTATTTGTCAGACTTTCTTGGAGTTTACTTAATTTTAGACTATTGCTTTGTAGTAGCTTTGGTAACTCGCTTGTCTGCCGAATCGATGGTTGAATTTCGATATATTCTTTTTTGAGAATCTGTTTTTGATAGCGACTTTGATAATATGACCAAACTACTTTATGACGGTATTGCCATAAACGTAATAAATCATAATATACATCTTGTACTTGTTTCCTCATCTCATCTGGTGAAATATTTTCGGGAAACAACCAAATTAAGATGTGATAACTTGATTTTCTAAATTCATCCCAAAAGTCTTTACCATCTACACCCAAATTTTGTGGACAATACCACAATTCAAAAATCGTTCCTGCTTGTAACTTGCCTTTACCAATAAAATCTCGTTGCCATTTGTAATCGCTGACAATTTTGGTGTAACATTCTTTAGCTATCTCTTCAACTTCTGCTTCTGTTTTAGTGTTGGTTAGCTGTCCCCAAAGTAACCAAGTTTGTCCAATTGTGCCTGTTTGCTGAGATAAGCGATTAGTAATTTCTTCTTTGAGTTTTCTAAAAGGTGCGCCGTCAATATCTTGGGAAGCATAATTAGCTTTACTATTAGCATCTAATTCACCAGAATAGTCAACTTGTAGCGCGTAAGTATCACCAATTTGCAGCGGATAATAATAGCCATCTAGAGGTGACGGAAAATCTCTAGTTTGGGCTTTTCCGAGCAATTCAATTACATCTCCACTATTATTTTTATGCTTCAGGAATTGTTGGTGCTTTTCCTGAAAGCTCGTTTTGTCTAAATCGCCATATATTTTTCGACAAAAATCTTGGCAGTTCTCGTTGATTTTTGTCTCATCTTCTCCTAAACCATCTTTTAAATCGTAGAGGAATAAATCAATACTGGGATAAATAATCTTCTCAGTCATTTACTGTTCTGCCATGAATAAAGTCCCGAACCTTTTGCAGAAGATTTGGTTTTACAGCTATCTTTGCAGCAGCTACCGAATTATTGTTACTAAAAGCATTAAATGCTGCATTCGTCAATTCCGCAGTTGGTTCAGTTGGTAAAGGCAGAGGTGGTAAACCTTTAGTACGTTCGCCAGTTTTTTCAATTCTCGCAAGTTCTGTTTGATAAACTTTATTTAAGGGTGGATAACTTTCGGCGATCGCATCTAATTTTCCGATATTATCAGGATCGGCTATTGGGGCTTTGCTGATGTCATTTAGCTGTGTTTGGATATTGTCTGGCAAAGGTTCATCCAATTGTGTGAGAGCCGTGAGGAAGGCTGTTAGAGTAATTATGTTGTTAGGCTTCATAAAGATTTTTTAGAGTCATCTATTAATGTCTCACGCCAAGGCGCAAATAAATAAGAAATTTTATCTACCAGTAATTATAAAAGCTGCCCAATAGTAGGGATGGTGAAAATGCTGCTGTTTCTTCTCTGATAACTCCATTTGACTAATTTGATAAAGTTTTCTTCTGACAAAAGGACGGAGAGTTGTTTCATTTGATGGTAACTTAGCCAAGATTACGCGATAAATTCTTTCGAGTTGACTAAATGTTAAACTACGTAACCATTTTGTTGCTTTATTGAGGGCAACTTCTGGCGATTTACCTTTCTTTATTTGCCGATAAAAGTAAATCATCAAAAAACTACTAGCATCGTCAGTCACAGTCCACAATGTACTAACAACATCGGTAACACCCTGATAGAGAAAGGCACTGACTAAACCAACATATTCAGCAGTTATAGTTTGGTTGCTAGTAATGGCAGTTTCACAAGATGAAAGGCTAACTAGTTGATATCCTCTGAGGTTTTCAATATGAAAAATCTCCTCTAAAGTCAGAAACTCTTTACCGCTAAGAGCCAAAGCAGATTGTTGAGGATTGTGGAAATTATAGGTACTATGTCCTGTAAAGTGAAAAATACTGTAACGATCTTTTAGGGCTGCTTTAAGTGTGGTATTTGTCGCGGCTTCTCCAGAAATTCGCTTTGGCGTAGGGTTTTGGAATAGCTGGGTAATAGCAGCAGATTCGATTTCTGCATGGGGCAAAATAGAAAAACCTTCACTGTCGGGATGTTCTACACTCAATAGGGGCAATTCACCAATTGCTCTGAGATTTGTTTGCTTCAAGCTTTGTAAGGTAATACCTATTTGGGCGCTAGGTAAATAGGTGATGGTGAAGTTATCTGTAAATATTGCATGGAGTGGTAAGCGGTGCAAATCACGATGAGGAATGAGAATTAAGTTTGTGATGCCGTTTAATTCTTCTTGAATAGCAGAAATATAAAGGATATTTTTCAATTCCTCAAGTTTATCTGGCATTAACTGTCGCCAAGGTTGGTTTTTGGGGCTTTGTTCGTCTTTTGCTTTGTCTCGATAATCGGCGTATTGTTGATTCCAATTTTTCACCCAACCTTCAAAATCTTGTAAGCGTTGCGCCTGAGTTAGAAACTCGGTTTCTCTTGGGACGATTGGTGATGAGGCATTGTGTTTTAGGATGAAGGTGTGTAGGGCGTAAGAACTGAGATGCCAATAAACAATAGCAGTTGAGGGATTAAGCAGTTGTTGCATTTCTGAATAACTCAGAGATAAACTCTCATCACTCCATCGATCCAAAAGCCAACGCAAGCAAGTATTTTTGCCTTCTTCTGCTAATTCAATCGCTTGCTGCAAATCTCCAGATTGCACTGCTAAATCAACAGTTAATTGCTGAATCCAGGCAAATTTTAGAGATAGTTGTTTTTTACTTTGATCAGAGCGATTTGGTTCATTTGATAAGCGCCGTAACAAATCAGTACCCTGTCGCTGGAGTTCTATGGCTTCGGCTGTTTCGTCCAAATCTAACTGCACCCGAATTAAGTCTCGCAAAACCTCTAGATGTAACTCAGGAAAATTGATTGCTGTGAGAGTTTGTATTGCTATTTTGTAACTGTTGATGGCTTTGCGCCAATAATAGCGAGCGTGAGAGTTTCCTCGCCCTTGGAAGTAATGAGTATTACCTATCGCCTGATACAACAAACCCCAACCTTCTGGCTGGGTGTCTTGGAGGCAATGCTTCAATCCTTCCTCGTAGCTTGCCAATTGACCTTCATAGCCGCGCTTGTTTAAATCAGGATTGTTAAATTTTAAAGCGAGGTTGGGTGCTGCTGCATTAGGTAAAGTAAATGTGAAAAATAAATCTGTCTTCTCTCTGATTGCGTTCCCCGCCACAATTCCCCGGTTAATCCAAGCTTGGTGAAAGTCGGGTTTGATTTTGAGTGCTTTGTCGTAGGATGCGATCGCTTCTTCAAATCGCCCTAAATTACCTAGCGCCATACCCCGGTTATTCCAAGCTTCGTGGTAGTCGAGTTTGATTTTGAGGGCTTTATCTAAGGATGCGATCGCTTCTTCATATTTCCCTAAATTATTCAGCGCCACACCCCGGTTGTTCCAAACTGAATAGTCGTCGGGTTTTAATTCTAAAGCTTTGTGGAAATATGCGATCGCTTCTTTATATCGCTGCAAGTGATCGCATAGGACAATACCCTTGTAATTCCAAGCATTAGAAAAATCAGGTTTCAATTTTAAGGCTCTGTCATAAGATGCGATCGCTTCTTCAAATTGCACTAATTTAACCAACATCACACCTCGAATGCACCAAGCTTCGTGGAAGTCGGGTTTGATTTTTATGGCTCTGTCATAAGATGCGATTGCTTCTTCAAATCGCTCTAATTTATCCAGCGTAATACCCCGGTTGTACCAAGCTTCGTGATAGTCGGGTTTGATTTTGAGGGCTTTGTCATAGGATGCAATGGCACCTACAAAATCCCATACCCTAAATTGTTCAAAGCCTTGATTAAACCAAACTTCCGCTTCTTCCTCCTTTTTTCCCTCCGCGTCCTCTGTGCCTCTGCGGTTCGTTTCTCCTCCCTTCAACCGCCTCCCAATATCATAAGCAACAACACTAACTTCCCCAATGCTTAACTCACCCAGCTGCACTATCCGCCTTGCTAACTCATCATTTGATGTAGCTGAAGCTAACAATCTTTCGCCAAAGCCCCACAACCACTCCACCAAATGAGCCTCATTGATGCGCTTTGCAGCCAAAAAACCTTTTACTCCTCCTTTACTCAAGCCATCATTGACCTCTGTCAACAACTGGAGAAACAACGATTCATACTCCGCATCTGTTAGCTGTTTCGGTGGTTCTACTTTCTTTTGTTCTCTTAACGGAGGAGTCTGCTTGTTGCCAAATAAGCGCTGAAAAGACCTCTTGAGCCACCGCCAAAGCCGCTTGAGCATTTACCGCAACCATGTATTGCTTTTGTAGTGTATTTTAGCAATTTTACCGAAATCAAAGTGGGGTGCGAAAGTATAGTTTTTTGAATTGGGGGTTGGGAACTGGAAAAATAAGTTAAAAGTAGGGTGAGTTAATTTTTGTAAGCCGATGCGATCGCATTGTTAGTCAAAACAATCGCATTGTTAGGCAAAACAATCACATTGTTAAGCAAAACAATCACATTGTCAGACAAAACAATCGCATTGTCAGACAAAACAATTGCATTGTCAGACGAAACAATTGCATTGTTAGGCAAAACAATTGTATTGTCAGACGAAACAATCATATTGTCAGCCTATAGTGTCGATATAGCATTTCCCGACCTAGTAAGGTATACCCGTAGGGGCACGGCACTGCCCATTGGTGTCAATTTAACGTGAAACCGCACGTCCGCCAGGGATTGTAAATCCCTGTCTTATAACTAAAGTCCTCTGAAGAGGACTAAATAGCGCAAAAATTTTCAGTCTACTTCAGTAGACTTGAGCAATTAGTCAGGGAATTATATTCCCTGGCGGGTGAACTTAAGTTGACACCAATGGGCACTGCCGCGCCCCTACACCTTGCGGTATAATCTTGTACCTCATCTGAATGGGAACCGCTATAAACAAAAATATTTACTGTCATTGCGATTGCTTCGCTTCGCTCGCAATGACATTGTGTAATTAGTTATAGTCTAGCCGCGATTTCTAATTGCCAAGACTACATCCGTTTCAAATCTTGTAAAACTTCGGTGGCTGATTGATAGCGATCGCTAAAATGATAGCAAACCATCTTATCTAAAATTGCCGCTAATCCTTCGCTCACTTGCACCGTTTGCCGCCACATCACATTCCCCGTTTCTGGATCTGGATGAAGTTCTTGCGGTGGTATCCCAGTTATGGCTTGAATAGCAATCATTCCTAAAGCGTAAATGTCACTGCACAAGCGGGGATGACCGGCAAATTGTTCTGGAGGTGCATAACCCCGTGTCCCGATAGCTACTGTGGCTAATTCTGTTTGCTCACTACTTGATGGTTGCATCAATTTCACAGCACCAAAGTCAATCAATACCAGCCGATTATCTTTAGCGCATCTAATAATATTAGTCGGTTTGATATCACGATGAATCACTCGATGCTGATGAACAAATTCTAGAACTTCTAAAACTTCTTTGAGCATCTCCATCACAAATGATTCGTTTTGCACATTCTGCACAGGTGGTAATTCTTCACTGAGGGTATGCCCCTCAATATATTGTTGAATTAAATAGAATTCTTGGTCATCTTCAAAATAAGCAAGTAGTTCGGGAATCTGATGATGTTTACCCAAAGATTCTAAAATTTCAGCTTCACTATTAAACAACCTGCGAGCAACTTGCAAAAATCTTGTATCTTGACGGGCTGGCATTAACTTTTTAACTACACAAATTGGATTACCCGGTCGTTGAGTATCCTGTGCTAAATAAGTGCGGCCAAATCCCCCAGCACCAAGAGTTTGAGAGATTTTGTAGCGTCCACTCAAAAGTAAATCACCCGATTTTGTTTCTCGTGAATCAATTGGGGGAGGAAAGTCAAGATAGGAATCGGGAACTGCTGTTTTGTCTTCTAAGAGGACATTTAATTGGGCGATCGCTTCTTGTTGTTTTTCAACTTGCAGAATAATTACCTGAGTTTGCCGCTGATTTTGGTAGTTAGTATAAGCAATCACGCAGATACTACTAATTACGAAGGCAAGAGCAGAGGGAATTAACGGTATCCATCCGGCTTGCAAAAACAAAGCAACACAGATTACTACTAAGCCCAATAGAGTTATCGTTCCCACTACAAGCAACAGCAGCGGATTTTGCCACCGCCATGCTAAAAAACTACCTAAAAGCGACCAACTCCATACCCAAACAAGTTCCGCCCAGTTTGGCCAATACCAAATTAGCGATCGCCCATCCAACACTGTACTGATGAGTTGACTTGCTATCTGTGCATGAATAAACAGAGCAGGCATTCTGGCTGGTTGGTCTGGTAAAGCGCTGTAAGGTGTATAAAAGCCACCTGGAGGCATATTAGCTGCTGTGCTGCCAATAATTACCAGACGATCTTTAATTAAGCTGGGATTTACTCGACCACTAAGAACATCTTTAAGGGTTACTTGGTTGGCAAGGCTGTTGGGGTGACGGTAATTTAATAATATTTGATAGCCATCTGCATCCAAATGTTGGTAGCCACCAGAATTAGCTCTTAAACGTGGAAACAGAGTTTTACCTAACTGAAAATCTCCTTTCTCAGTGAACTTGTATTTAATACCTTGTTTATCCAGATAATTAATTGCAACTAGCGCACCAAATGCAAATGATGTTGTACATTTTTTGTCTGTAGAGTTAGCAAATAACAAACTGCGGCGGAGAGTTTGGTCATTTTCACTATCAGGAACTACATCGCTAAAACCAACATTATCTATAGGAAAGTTGGGTGGTGGTGGAATTTCATCTCTACCCAAGCTGCTGAACAAACAAGTGCTGACAATGCGATCTTGATTTTGCTCCTTAGCTGCCAAATTATTGTTTTCTGGTTGGAAAAGATATAAACCAACAATTCGCGGTTGATAAGACTCTATTTTATTTAATAGCTGATTGATTGTGCGACTTGATAGAGTCCATTTCTCTCGTTTGAGATCCTCATCAGTGATTTTGACTAGCAAAATCCGGCGATCGGGTGCTTCGGCTGGACGCGATCGCAACATCTGGTCATAAACTCTTAATTCCCAAGGCTGTAACCATTTGAGTTCCCGAACTCCCCAAATAAAGGCGGTAACTCCCACACTGGTAACAAAAATAATTTGCAACCAGCTTTTGCTCTTGGAAGTTTCACGAGAATCTTGAACTTTGACAAGGGGGACACGAAGTTTTTCTAATAGTCCACTAATCACGGCGTTGGGGCGGTAGCCTGAATTGGGTAGATGTTGCAGGCGCAGAAGCTAATTTTCGGAATCTAGGTTAAAAACTAGTTAACCTAAGCTTCTATAAATGTAGCAATTTACTCACTGGTTAGAGAATTTGGTGTATTCCTACTTTTAAAGCAAGCTTACGCGCAGTGTCAACTATAAAATAAAACAAGCGCTAATCATCTGTTTGAGATATTTGAGCATTTTCAACAGAACTAGCAATTGGAAAAGAAATCGGATTAGTAGATGAAGTTAATGAATCGAATTGAGGTTGTTCTAGTGATGCTTCAATGCTTGAATCAGCAAAATATGAGCCGATGATTTTATCATAGTTAGAAGCAACAGCTAAAAAAGCGCCACCCAAAATATAGATAGGTAATGGCAGATTAAATTCTTGCAACCAGTCAAACAGTTCCGCCAAGGCAAACAGCACCAAAAAGCAGGCAAGCCAAACCCTCATATTCTCATCCCTTGGATTGAAACAACTATATTACTAGCTTAAATAGCTTGCATGATAATTGATGTAGTACATAATCAACAACATACACCCTCTATAACCTAGATAGGTGCAGTCACAGTTATAGCATCTGTTATATTGCAATATATCTTAGAAAAATAAAAATATATTTAGCTTAGGAACGTGGATTAAATAAGATGCAAAACCTCATCCTGTCTCTAGCTTCCCTCTCCAATATATCGGAGAGGGATTGAGGGTGAGGTAAGATTTGAGCGAATAGCAAGCGATCGCAAAACAAGCTACCTGATACGTTGAGGTGTGATGGCTTGATATTGTTGAGTCGGAAGGATCGCGTCTCTGATATCTATCTTACGGGGGATGACTTTTTCTTGAAAATAGAAATCAGCAACTTTTTGTTGTTCAGCAATAATCGCAGGTGTGAGTTTTCTCAATCTAAAAGTACGTCGGCGTGCTACCTTTTCTAAAACTGATACATCTAATTTCAGTTCCGGCGCAAAAGCCTTAGCAACATCCGTTGGGTTTTTTTCAGCCCATTCTCCTACCTTATCTGCTTCCTCTAAAAATACTCGCACCAATTCCAGATTTTGAGTGACAAATTGACGCCTACCAAGATAAAAGCCCCCTAGAGTATTAATTCTGGCTGCATTTCTTAAATTACGAATCGGGACAATTTTTTCCACAAGAGCCAAAAAAGGGTCGCTAGCCACCCAAACCTCAACCTTATCTTGAATAAAGGCATCACGGGCTTCAGATGGAGTCAAACCAACAATTTGAACATCGCTAATTTTTAACCCCACCTCTTTCAAAGCTTTTGCTAGTAAATAGTGTGCATTCGATCCCCTCTGAAAAGCAATTTTTTTACCTTTAAGATCGGCTATTTTCTTAATTGGAGAATTAGCTCTCACCACAATTCCTTGATTTTCACCCTTGCTAGGAGTGCGTCCAGCAATATAGATAACTTCGGTTATACCTGCGGCTTGGGAAAATATTGGAGGTGTTTCTCCCACATTACCGATATCCACCTTACCTGCATTCATCGCTTCGATTAATTGCGGCCCAGCGGGGAATGGCCCAACCCAATTTACAGTCACACCCAATGCTTTGAAACGTGGTTCAACAGCTTTTTTAACTTTGACAATATCTCCAGAAGTTTGATATGCCAAATTGATGACTTTAGCAGTAAAACCGGGTTTTGTTTGTGCTTGAGTGTTATTTACCAAGCTACCTACTAAAGGAGTTGATAGAGTAAACAATCCCACTACAGAATATTGGAAAATACGGTTTAAAACTGTGCGGCGTTGTGGTGAAAATGGTATTTTCATGGTTAGGATATTTTAGTAATCTAACTTTTCAATAACTTAGTTAATCCGTTTAGGTATGATAGCTTCAGACACTTGAGAAGTAAGCAAAATGTCTTTAATATTTACCTTCCGAGGAATAATTTTTTCCTCAAAATAGAAATCTGCAACCTTCTGTTGCTCTGCAAGAATTGCAGGTGATAATTTTTTTAGTCGATATGTACGTCGGCGTGCTACGGTTTCTAAAATTGGTGCATCAATTTTCAACTGAGTAGAAAGAACTTTAGCAACTTCACTTGGATTTTTTTCTGCCCATTCTCCTACCTTGTCGGCTTCCTCTAAATACACTCGCACTAATTCTGGATTTTGATTAACAAATGCCCGTCTACCAATATAAAATCCGCTACTAGTGGAAATTCCTGATGCATTTCTCAAAATCCGAATCGGAATAGTTTTTTGTACCAAAGCAAAAAATGGATCAAAAGCTACCCAAACATCAATTTTATTTTGTATAAAAGCATCACGACTTTCAGCTAAAGTCAGATTAACGGCTTGAACATCAGTAATTTTTAACCCCACCTCTTTCAATGCTCTGACTACAAAATAGTGCAAACCTGACCCCCTCTGAAAGGGAATTTTTCTACCTTTCAAATCTGCTATTTTCTTAATAGGAGAATCAGCCCTGACTACAATCGCACTACTTTCACCCTTATTAGGTTTGCCTGTAGCAAGATAGGCTACTTCTGTGACACCTGCGGCTTGGGCGAATATTGGCGGTGATTCTCCCACACTACCAACATCAACTCTACCTGCATTCAACGATTCTATTAATTGCGGCCCGGCCGGAAATGGCCCAACCCAATTAACTTTTATACCCAATGCTTGGAAACGCGGTTCAAGAACTTTTTTGGCTTTTATAAGGTCGCCAAAAGCAAAATAACCCACGTTAATAACTTTGGCACTAAATCCAGGTTTTGATTGGGCTTGAGTAGGTTGCAAAAAACTACCGACAAGTGGAGTTGATAGAGCAAACAATCCCAATACTGAATATTGCACAATGCGTTTTAACACTGTACGCCGTTGCGGAAAAAATGGTATTTTCATGGCTGAAATATTTGGGGAATATTTTAGTTACAACTAATTGTCCATCCAAAACTACATCTGTATGTCCTTACAGATGTAATTAGTGTCAATATTGAATATATAATTCGTAATTGAGGGACTAAAAACCTATTTACAAGAGAATTCAGAATTGGCTTTCAGATTTACTTTATCAGGAGAATTCAGAACTCATGAGTCAGAATGAGCGTATGAATTCTGTACGAGTGGGTGATAGCGTAGCGTTAGCGAGTCCGCGATAGCGCCGGCGGCAAGCGAGTGTTTTCGAGTCGCGTCTGAATATTGGTTAAAACCACATAAGAGGTGGGCGAAAAAAATTAAAATATTCTCGCCTGAAAACTCTATCCCTTTATGGGTAAAGTATTCTGAATTCTGAATTCTGTATTCTGATTCCTGTTTTATAAACGGTCTTTATCTCTAAACCTAACAATTACGAATTAGTAATTAATTAAAGCAACCGCTTAGGGGTGGAAGCTTGATATTGTTCAGGACTAAGTAAAAATTCTCTGACATCAAGTTTGCGGGGAATGAGTTTGGCTTCAAAATACTCATCTGCAACTCGCTGTTGTTCAGCAATTACAGAAGGCGTCAGTTTTGTTAAACGAAAAGTACGCCGACGTGCCACACCTTCTAAAAGGGATACATCCAGTTTCAACTCAGGAGCAAGAATTTTTGCAACTTCACTTGGGTTCTTTTCAGCCCATTCTCCCAATTTGTCTACTTCCTCTAAAAATATTCGCACCACTTCTGGATTTTTGGTAGCAAAATCACGTCTTGCCAGATAAAATCCCCCTTGAGTAGATATTCTTGCTGAATCTCTTAGAGTACGGGCACCAGCATTTTTTTGTACATAAGCCAAATTCGGGTCCCAAACTGCCCAAGCGTCAATTTTTTTCTGAAGAAAAGCGTCGCGGGCTTCGGCTGGAGTCAAACTAATAGATTGAACATCACTAATTTTTAAACCTGCTTCTTTCAAAGCTCTAAGTACTAAATAGTGTGCAGACGATCCCCTCTGGAAGACAATTTTTTTACCTTTAAGATCCGCAACTTTCTTAATAGGAGAATCTTTCTGAACTATAATTGCTTGACTTTGACCTTTGCTAGGTTTGCGTCCAGAAATATAGACCAATTGTGCGCCTGCTGCTTGGGCAAAAATTGGCGGTGACTCTCCGACAGAACCGATATCAACTCTATTTGCATTCATTGCTTCCAACAGTTGCGGCCCAGCTGGAAATGGTACCCAATTTACAGAAATACCAAGAGCCTTCAGACGTGGCTCTACAGCTCCTCTAATCTTGACAATATCTCCAGAGGTTTGATATGCCAAGCTGACTGATTTTGTATTGATTCCAGGTCTTGTTTGTGCTTGAGAATTTTGCACCAAGCTACCCACAAAGGGAGTGGATAAAGCAAATAGTCCCAGTGCTGAATATTGGACAATACGCTTTAAAAGCGTGCGGCGTTGCTGTTGAAATGGTTTGTCCATCGGTTAAGATTTTCCTCCTAAGTATTAGTTTTTCAGTTACCAACCTTACTTTTAATAGTCAGTAAGATGATTGGAAGTTGCTATATCAACCTCCTAGAACACCAATTAAGCATTCAAATATAAATTTTTTAATGTATATTTAATACTAGTAAATTGGCGTTTTAAGTAAGTAGATGCAATTATAAAACTTCATTGCGATCGCATCACTTTGTCAGATCCAATAAGTACTGGGGAATAAAATATTAGTAAGATTTATTCAAAGTTTAAATCCCCATTCAAATATTCCCAATCCCCAGTTCAATCCTTATTTTTCACTGATGAGTGTTTCAGGGGTGATAGCTCCATATTCTTGGGGTGTTAGCAGTGCTTCTTTAATATCAATCTTTTTGGGTAAGATTTTTTCGTTATAGAACAAATCAGCAACACTTTGTTGGCTTTGCATTAGTTGTGGGGTAATTCCTCTCAGCCGATAAGTAGCACGGCTAGAAATTATTTCTTGAATGGGTAAATCAATTTTGAGTACAGGTGCTATAAGTTTGGCTACTTCTTTGCGATTCGCTTCTGCCCATTGACCATTTTTGTCAATTTCTTCTAGAATGATGCGAACTAATTCGGGATTTTCCTTAGTAAACTCACGTGTTCCTATGTAATAACCCCCTGGAGTGCCAATATTTGTAGCATCTCGCAATACACGCGCCCCGTGGAGTTTTTCTACCAAAGCTAAATGAGGATCGCCAGTTACCCAAACTGGAATAGTCCCCTGAATAAATGCCCCACGTGCTTCGACATTGGGCATACTCAGAACTTTAATATCACTATATTTGAGATTCACCTCTTCTAAGGCTTTGATAATAAAATAGTGAGCAGCTGAACCTTTTTGAAAAACTACTTTTTGACCTTTAATTTGAGCTAAAGTTTTAATTGGAGAACCTTTTGGAACTGCGATCGCACTACCTTTACCGGAATTAGGGCCAAGTCTTCTACCAGCCAAGTAAATAATTTTTGCACCCGCAGCTTGGGCAAAGATCGGAGGCGTTTCTCCAACTGAGCCAATATCAATTTTGCCCACATTCATCGCTTCCATGAGTTGTGGCCCTTGAGCAAATTGTGACCACTCTACTTTCAAACCCAAAGGCTCTAAACGTTTTTCTAAAACTCTTGTGACTCTAACTAAATCACCAGAGCTTTGATATCCTATTCGCAGTACCTTTGTTTTAAAAGTTATAGTCTTTTCCCCGGCTGGTTCTGCTTTAGGAACTGTGCCCGTATTTGTGTTAGGTACTGTTGACGTACAACTGACTAAAGTAGTAGATAAAGCTAGAAAGCCAGGCATTACAAATAATGCTAGTCTGCCGACTATTGTTGTCTTAGTTCTGATAAAATTGTTAAACACTTTTACACCTCTTGTTTTGATTGAATGCTGATACAAAAACATCAGCTATTAACTTATATTGCCCAGCTTTAAAAGTTGATAAAAATTATTTACTTATTAGATTTAATGGAATCAGGTGTGAATGCTGCATATTCTTCTGGAGTGAGTACTCCATCTTTGACATTAACCTTCTTTGGTAGAAGTCCTTGTGCGTACCATAAATCAGCTATTTGTTGTTGTTTTTTAACAACTTCATCAGTGATTGGTAGTAGACCATATACTGCTTTACTATGAATTGTTTTGAGGGTAGATACATCAATCCCAACGTCACCTGTCTCCAATTCTGCTAACTTATCAATATTTTTCTGCGACCAATCTTCAGCTTTGATAAACTCCTCCATAAAAATTTTGAGAATTTCAGGATGCTCTTTTGCAAATTTACGTGAGGTCGTATAAAAGCCACCAAGATCCTGGAGTCCTTGTCCATCTATCAATACACGACCAAGATTTTTTTGGACATTTCTGGTAATGAAAGGTTCCCAAATTACCCAAACATCGATTCCGCCTTGACTAAAAGCCACATTTGCATCTGGAGGTGGGAGAAAAAGTGATTTGATATCACTTAGTTTTAATCCATTTTTTTGTAATGCTTTTAGTAAAACATAGTGGGCGATAGAGGCTTTTTGAAAGGAGATTTTTTTGCCCTTAAAATCAGCGACACTTTTAATTGGGGAGTTTTTTGGTACTAAAAAAGAAACTCCTCTACCATTAAATGGGGTCGTTGCAACATACACAAGAGGTGTACCTGCGGCTTGAGCGAATATAGGTGGTGACTCCGCTGTGGCTGCGATATCAAGGGAACCAGCATTTAACGCTTCTAAAGCTTGTGGGCCAGCAGCAAACTCTAGCCACTTGACAGTAAAATTCTTTGCTGCCAAACTTTTTTCTAGAGTTCCTTGCTTTCTCATCACTGCAAGAGAGCCAAGTTTAGAATAAACAATTCGTAGCTCTTGTTTTTGTGGAGTATTAGAAACTGTTTGATTCTGAGATTGTGTACTAATTGAGGATACTTCGTTTTGAGTAGTTTTAATTTCTTGGCTACAACCAAATATAGCCATTGGCATTGTGAACGAGCAAGCAGCTATCAATAGAGATAATTTGCGCTCAATTTTATATTTCGCTTCTACAGATTTAGTATTTAGGCTATACTCATCTACCGTCTTTGTCTTTTGAAATATTGATTGTAGCGGCTTACTGTTAGACAACTTTAGGCTCTGCAAAGGTTTTAAAAATGCCATACTACCGTCTATTTAAATTTAATAATTATTGTTGTTTATCATGACTGCAAACAACTATCAATTTCAGTATAAATTTTACCTAATCTGTTCTTAAAATAAAGTATTCATCAACACTAGTTTTGAACAAAAAGTAATATTTTTATCTATTTATCTTTACAAGCATATAGTCTGACACTTAAAAAATTTTTATGAGGTTTTTACTTATTTATATTAAAGTCACTCTATCAATCCTATTTAATTGCTCAGAATTTCAGCCCACAGATCCCCGACTTCTTTAAGAAGTCGGGGATCTTGTTTGTTGAACATAATACATGCGTCAGTCATCAGAATTCAGTTGGGTATTCTTATTGAAAAAGCGCATGAATAATTGGCGTTTAATGACTCTTGATTACCTTAAGAAAATGCAGATTTTAAAGGCGCATTAGCTTAATTTTTTGAGGTATAAAGCCTAAAAGGGACGACTACCTGCAAGGCTAACCCGCTTCAAGACTCGTCGCTCATTCGGATCAAATGCTTGACGGTAATGCAAGGTAGCTTGATTATCCCAGTAGACAATATCACCTACTGACCATTTGTGTTTGTAGTAGAATTTGGGTTGATTGAGATGTTGCCTTAACTGTTCAATTAGTTGCGATCCTTCTTCTGGCTCTAACCCCACGATTTCCACTTCTGTAGCAGCATCTAAGTAAAGATGTTTTTTACCACTATCTGGATGTGTCCTAACTAAAGGATGGGGAAAGACTGGACTGATTAAAGGAATATTCTTATCTAAACGATACAAAGAGCGGGGTGCATTCCGATCTCGCAAAAATGGGTTGTAGGTAATTAACTGCAAATATGCAATTCGTTCTTTGGTAGCTTCATCTAATCCTTCATAAGCTAAATTGGTGTTTAACCAATAAGTATCTCCACCATGAGTTGGTATTTCCAAGGCATAAAGAAGCGAACCACTAGATGGGGTAGGAGTCCATTTGTGATCGGAATGGAAAGTTAATTCTCCAGTACCGGTATAGCCACCATCGACGTTGGAAATCGGAATCACTACCGGGGTTTCTCCTGGTTTAGAAGCCAATACTGGAGTTTCATCACATGGGACAAAGAGTGCGCCAAAGTATAGAGAAAAGTTTAAAAGTTCTTTATCGGAGAGCTTTTGGTCTTTGAAGATCAAGATGTGGCGATCGCGCAGAGCTTCCTTAAGTTGTAGGATAACTTCAGGTGCGATCGCTTGACTAGCATCCAGATCGGTAACGATAGCTCCCAAAGGGGCATCAATAGACCTAATTTTAACTGCTGTCAAAGTCGAGGTAGACATAAATATTCTCCTGTGTTTTTGTTTCTTGCTGGGGATAACTACTTATTCGCTAGAACCTCTGAAGGAGTAATTTTAGCGTACTCTTCAGGTGTCAAGAACCCCTCTTTAACATTCACCTTCTTGGGGATAAGTCCTAAGCTGTACCATTTATCTGCAACTTCCTGTTGCTTGGTAATAGTTTTATCAGTGATTGGTAGCAACCCATAGTCATATTTCTTATGCATTATTTCTAGAGTTGGTGCATCTAGCTGAGTTACAGGAGCAAGTAATTGTGCCACTTCTTTGGGATGATCTTTAGTCCAGATTTCGGCTTTTTCTAGCTCCTCTAGAAACACTTTGATCACGTCAGGATGAGCCTGATAAAACTGGCGTGAGGTTGAGTAAAAGTTGCCAGTATCCCGCAACTTACCACCATCTGCTAAAACACGAGCGATTTTATTTTGGACATTTCTAGTAGCGAATGGCTCCCAAATATACCAAGCATCCACCTTACTCTGACTGAATGCCGCATTTGCATCTGGCGGTGTGAGAAAAACTGATTGGACATCGCTCAGTTTCAATCCGGCATCTTCTAAGGCTTTAACTAATAAGTAGTGACCGATGGAGGCTTTCTGGAAAGCTACTTTTTTACCTTTCAAATCAGCAACACTTTTAATCGGAGAGTTCACCGGAACTAAAAGTGAAATAGCTTTACCACTGGGGCGTGTAGTAGATAGATAAACAAGAGGCGCTCCTGCTGCTTGCGAAAATACAGGAGGCGATTCGGCTGTAGATGCGATATCTAGTCCATTGGCATTAAGAGCTTCTAGCTGTTGTGGCCCAGCGGCAAACTCAGGCCACTGTACTTTAAAACCCAGAGGCTCTAATCGCTTTTCTAAGGAACCCTGTTTTTCTAGAACTGCTAAAGCGGAAAGTTGTTTGGAACGTACAATCCGCACTACTTGCTTCTCAGTTGACTTTTCTGTAGTAGTACTAGATGAAGCAGTAGACTCAGGGGTAGCTGTTGACTGCTGAGTGTTATTTTTGGCTTCACCACAACTCGATAAGACTGTCGATAGCATTAAGCAGTAGCCCAAAGCAAACAACAAGGAACGACGTGTTGTTCTCTGACTTTTCTTGAATTCAAACTTTCCTTTTAAAGCTGGCATGGGTTGTTTTATTTATTCCTTTATCCGGGGTCAGAACGATTATGATTAATGGCGAGCTAAATAGCCGAAAGAACTATTGTTTATTAATATAGTTGAAAATTAGACTAATTAAATATTTTTTCTATAATTAAAAATATCTATCAATAAATCACGGTATTTATTCATATCAAGCTATTAGGATCATTGCCATAAAACTTATGTCAAGCTGTCAAAATTAAATATAAAAGCTGTACAGCACTGTTGATCGGAAAAAGTGCTGTACAGGCTCCAATAATTATGACTACTCTTTTACAGCTATTTTCAGGTAAATAGATCAAGCAGTAGGGGCACAGCATTGCTCATTGGTGTCAGCTTAAGCTGGAAATAGCTTATCTGTTGGCTGACATACCCGCCCGAAAATAAATTTTCGGGCTAATAGCTGAGGTCTACTGAAATAGACTGGAGATTTTTGGCGATATTTAGTCATCTTCAGATGACTTTAGCTATAAGACGGGAATTTCAATTCCCGGCGGACAAGCGGTTTCGCGTTAAGTTGACACGCATAAGCAATGCTGTGCCCCTACGACAGATGTGGTTTAAATACATGAAAACTGCTGTAATCAATCAACTTTTAGGTTTCCATACTGCATCTTTGACTTGAAAAGTTTTAGGAATCAGCTTTTGACTGTAGAAAAGGTCAACTACCTGCTGTTGTTCAGCTACAAATTCATCAGTTATATCAAACACACCCAAGATAGGCCGTCTCTCTAAAGCCCATTTCCAGACTCCTGGTTCTTCTTTAGTTTGCGCTGCCAATAAGTTAGCAACTTCATTGGGGTTAGCTTTAGCCCATTCTTCTGCTTTTCTTTGTTCTTCCAAGATTATCTTCACTAAGTCAGGGTGATTTTCAGCAAAATTGCGTGTAGCGATATAGTACGCTCTTTGGGGGGCAACATCAGAACCTTTGGCTAGAATTCGTATTTCATTTGCTCTCTCTTTCCGAGCATAAAACGGATCGCTAGTGGGTAACACATCAACCTTGGCACCTTCAAAAGCAACCTGACTTTCTGGAATAGTTAGGTAAGCAGGTTGAATATCATTGAGAGTTAACCCAGCACTTGCTATAGCTTTCAAAAGCAAATATTGCAGGGCTGTTCCTTTTTGGATCGCAACTTTCTTACCCTTGAGTTCCGCAAGAGTTTTGATTGGTGAATCTTTACGGACAATAACTGCTTGAGCGCCTGCGTTGGAACCAGTTGCAGCAACATAAACAATGGGATTATCACCAGCTTGAGCAAAAATTGGTGGTAGATTTCCAACGTTACCAATATCAACACTGTTTGCGGCCATTGCTTCCATCATTGGTGGGCCGCCGCGAAATTGTATCCACTTGATAGAAATGCCATCAGCAGCAAAGCGCTTTTCCAAATAGCCCTGGGCTTTAAGTAGGTTCAGACCTGGTGTACCACTCTGATGACCGATGTTGATCGTCTCTAGTTTTTTTGAGCTTGCAGTAGTTGGCTCAACTTGGGGAGTATTACTTTGAGTACTTGGAGAGCTACAACCTGTAACTAACAGAAAAGTCGTAAACGCCAGCAAAAAATAACGAGCTATACTCGCGGGCAACAATGACTTTCTGTAGCTTCTGAACATGATTCAATGTAATTTCTTGAGGTAAGTGGATATTTTTAGTTTTTATTTTTGTTGAACTGAATTTTATTGGTAATTCAGATTTAAAAAGTCGTCAGAGTATATATGACTACTTTCATGAAACCCACTTTTATCATGTTTACGGGTCATGGGGGATAATTTTTTAATAAAAAAAAATAATTTTTTTATGTCTTAATTTAGAAAATAGAGTGGGTATGACCCACTCTATAACGACTCGAGGAACTGAGAATTTAATAGTTAAGCTGTTCCATATTTAAATTGCATAAGCTGGGCGCTGATGTTGCGTACCCTACAAGAGTTATGTTTAATTCGATTATGCAATTTAGACGTTTTTTAGCTTAAGAGGAAAAATTTAGGAAGTGGAGTGAGAAAGGCCCACTCCAGAGTGGTGCTAGTGGAAGATTGAAATTTGTGAATGAAACTCTGTTTTATAAGAAGAATTCAGAACTCAGGAGTCAGAAAACAAGTATGAATTCTGTACGAATGGATGATAGCGCCGGCGGCAAGCGAGTATTTTCGAGTCGCATCTGAATATTGGTAAAAATCTCGCCCCTGGTGGGCGAAAAAAATTAAAATATTCGCGCCTTAAAACTCTATCCCTTTATGGGTAGAGTATTCAGAATTCTGAATTCTGACTCCTGTTTTATTCGTGTTCAATTTTGCTAGTGCTTCCAAGCGACTAGAATTGTAGCTTCGAGTTCTTCTGTAAAATGTCCAGACGGCTCAACTGCTAGTAGCGCTTCTCTAAGATCCTTTTCAAATGCTGGGGCATTATCACCATAGAAAATCTTCAGAGAAAAGGCTGTAGTGTATAAGTAGCCGAGATAGCTATCGACAGTCCAAGATTTTTCAAATGGCACTTCATAGGTTTCTTGACGAGCAAAAGCCGAATTGCCAATTACGACTTCATGGGGAGGATCGACTGGCTTACGAATACCTTGTCCTCGTTGTCCAGTTCGGCGCTCATCACCTAACCATTTTTTCACTACTCCAACAGCAGCTTGTTTCCAAGGTAGATTGCTTTCCCAAGGGTTATCACCAGTGTTAAGCAGTGCTAATGCACCATCATCAGTTAGCAATTCATAAAGGCGTTCAAGGACTAGTTCGCGTTCCATCCAGTGGAAGGCTCTACCAATTGTGGTTAACTTAAATTTCCCTAAACTAGAGTCGATTAACTCTGCTCCTTGTTCTAACCAAGTAATATTATTTGCTCCGACTGCTGCTGCTTGTCGTTTGGCTTCTGCAATCATTTCTGGATCGGGATCGATCGCCACAACTTCTTCAAATTTGGTTCGTAGGGGAATTGAAATTAATCCTGGGCCAGTACCTAAATCAAGGAGTCGTCCTTGACCATTGAGATTAAATATTTCGGTTAGTTTGTCGAATACAACAGATGGGTATTTGGTTCTATATTGAGCATAGCCCTCTGCGGCTCCCTCAAATAAACTTGGGTCGTAGGTGGGAAGTGTTTTTAGTTGAGTCATATCAATTTTGGATTTTAGATTTTGGATTTTGTAGAGACGCGATGAATCGCGTCTTTGGGGATAAAGGTAGAGAGAGAAATAACCAATGCCTTAAGAATATTGGGTGATGACGGGTAGTTGATCGTTGAGTACCCAATCACCGATCGCACGCAATTTGTAATCCACAGGATCGTGCAGGGTAAAGGTTCGCAAGTCTCGCCAGTAACGATCGAATCCATATTTGGTTGCTGTGGCGCGGGTTCCCGTAACTTCAAAGATGCGGTTGGTAATATCTATACCTACACGGGTCGCTAATGCCTTGGCTGCGGAAACTGCGATCGCAACTTCTCCCCTTTCTTGATGAGTCAGTTCTACATCCTTATCCCAGGCTGCTTGTACTTTCTCGGCTGCTTGATCTGCTAGTGCGATCGCAGCTTGAATTTCAAGCCAAAAGTCTCCGTAGTGATGCAGAATATAAGGGTCTTGAGTAGCACTATCTACGCCTGATGTAATCCACGGTTGAGTAGTAGTTTTAGTGTACTCACGAGCGGCGGCGAAGGCTCCTTTAGTAATTCCTAGATAAACGTTGGTTTTTGTTAGCTGGGCGATAATCCCCAGAAAAGTTGAGAAGGCACTATCAGGAGGATTTGGTGGCCCCAAAATCTCATCTTTCTCTACTAAGACATTGTTAAATGTATAACTACCGCTATCAGTACGACGTTGCCCGATGTTATCCCAATCGTGATTAGAAACTAACCCTTCTCTGTCTTTGGGAATTATGAATATAAAGGGCAATTCTACACCATCTTCTAAAGCGGAGAATACCCGATAATCGGCAACGGAAATACCTGTACCAAAGCTTTTAACACCATTAACCCGAAAATTCTCACCTTCTGGATTAATTTTCAGCCTAGTATCCTTTGTATTAATGGCATTTGCCCAAAATAAGTTATTCTTAGCAGTTTCTCTATAATATTTTTCCTTTTGGGCTGCCGTGCCGGAGACGTGACCCAAAGCTGTCAAATTAAGATGATTACCATACAATTGACCAATTGAACCATCTGCTTTTGATAACTTTCTGACAATTTTTAAGGCATCAATCCAAGTTGCACCAATCCCACCATATTGTTTGGGTACAATCAGTGGCAACAAACCACTTTCACGCAGTTTATTAATTTCCTCTTCGGGAACTCCAGCTTTAGCATCCCGTTCAACTGCGGATTGAGCAAGTTCCTTGGATAGAGAAGTTGCTAAGTCAACGTAATCCTTTGGTTTTGTAATATCTAGCACCATAATCAAATCACCTTTTATAATTCGTAATTCGTAATTCGTAATTCGTAATTAAGGCAAACACAATTACTACAAACAGTTTTTAATTCGTTGCTCTATGAATGTGAGACAAAACATCCTTTTCCAATGCAGAATTTAGGAGAAATGTAGAGTGGGCAAGGCCCACGCTACAAGTGAACAGAGGAAATGGAACATGGAACGCTGTAATTGTCAATAGTCCTTTGTCATTTGTCCTTTGCAAATGACTAATGACTAATGACAATTATTTCTTAGCCGCTAAATATTGGTTTGCGGCTTTCTCAACACCTGTACCCTTGAAGAAGTCTTGATTGAGACTGGTGTACAACTCCAAGGGATGGATTGAGAGGAAGTAGCGGAGGTCTTCTTCGGTAATGATTTCGCGTTCTGCCATTGAGTAGGCGTTGGCAGTAACGGCGGTGATATCAGGTACATCCCAGTGACCGGAATCGGAACCTAAGAAGGCTTTAACGCGATCGCCAAAGGGATTAGCTGCACGGTTAAATGCTTGGCTGACACGGGTATCGTCTGATTCTGTACCGAAGTAGAAATGATTCAAGAAGCGATCGCGCACATCTTCTGGCTTCTCTATTCCTGCTAGTTCAAATTCATCAAGTTCGCCTGGATCTTCTGGAGCCAATAGTTGATGGTGGAATCCTAAACCGTCACCAATTTTATCTAAGCGTCCATCTACAAGTTCGCCACCGTAACGAGTGTACAACTCTACTAGTGCTTCCTTGTCGATAATAGCAGGATTGTTATTTGATAACAAATGTTGTTTGTTGCGGGTTTCCCAATGCCAAATAATATCGGCGTAGAGACTAGCGCCCCAAGCTGAACCACCTTCTAAAAAGGCAAACTTTAATTGCGGGAAGCGGCGGGTAACTCCACCAAAGAACAGCGATTTGCATAATGCTTCGGCTGCAAAGGCAAAGTGATTGATGTGATTGTATTGGGCATTGGTGACAGAACGCTGAGTTGTCCAACCTTGGCTAGATGCGTGAGTTGTGGGTACAACTTTCAGTTCTACGCACTTAGCCCAGAATGGATCGTAATCATACTGGCTATCTAAACCAAAGTTATCAATCCAAACTACTTCGTTAGCCACTTCTTTGCCATACTTCTCAAAGGCAGGAATTGGACGACGGACGTAACCAGGAATTTGAATTGCTTTGAGTCCCAAAACATTCACGGCATATTCCAACTCTTCAATCCCTTCTTCGGGAGTGTGTAGAGGGATTGCCGCAATGGGTGTTAAGCGATCGCTATAAGGGCGAAAAATATCAGCATGGTAGGTGTTAACTGCCCGACAAACAGCCCGCCGCATTTCTTCGTTGCCGATATTTGGGGCCATTGTTGCCAAGTTGGGGTAGACAACGGCAAAGTCTGTACCTGCTTCTTGCAAGCGTTCGTGCAGCAACTTGGGCAAGCTAATGGTAGCCAAATTCAAAGTATCTTTGGTTGGACGACCCCACCAGTTAGGGCGATTGGTACGATAAGCAAAACGTTCTTCCCAACTTTGCTTGTACCACTTAAAGCGAGAAGATCCTGGTAAATTCTCTTTGAAACGTTCTACAAGTTCAGTTCCACCAACTTGTTCTAAATAATCTAAAACTGCTGGTTCAAATTCCTGGGTATGTACATCAGTGTCAATGATTGAATAACCAAGTTTTTCGCGAATTTGAGCAGACCTAGTTTTTTGTGGGCGGTCTAGAGCAATCGTCATGATATGTTTACCCTAAATTATTCAAAAGATTTGTGTATCTTTAGATCCCCCCTAACCCCCCTTAAAAAGGGGGGAATTGAGCCACTTTTTGCCCCCCTTCTTAAGGGGGGTTGGGGGGATCATCAAGATTGAGGGACATAACGAGAAGATGGAATTAACGGCCGGCTTTAGCCAAAAACTCATCTGCGGTTTTCTCAACAGCCGTACCTTTGAAGAAGTCACGATTGAGGCTGGTGTACAACTCCAAGGGATGAATTGATAGGAAATATTGCAAATCTTCTTCGGTGATAATCTTGCGTTCTACCATTGAATATGTATTAGCAGCGATCGCAGTAATATCAGGTACATCCCAATGACCGGAATCGGAACCCAAAAATGCTTTAACGCGATCGCCATAAGGGTTAGCTTTCCGGTTAAAAGCTTGAGCTACACGGGTATCATCTGATTCTGTGCCGAAGTAGAAGTGATTCAAGAAGCGATCGCGGATATCCTCTGGCTTCGTTACTCCTGCAACGGCGAATTCATCCAAATCACCTGGTTCTAGGGGAGATAATAAATCAGCGTGGAAACCTAAACCGCTACCTAGCTGATCCAAGCGACCATGTACTAATTCGCCACCGTAACGGGTATAAAGTTCTAGCAGTTCTTCGCGATCGATATTGGCGGGATTGTTATTTTCCACCAAATGGTCTTTATTACGAGTATCCCAGTGCCAAATTAAATCGGTGTACAAACTAGCACCCCAAGCTGCACCACCTTCTAAGAAAGCAAACTTGAGTGTGGGGAAGCGGTGAGTTACGCCACCAAAAAATAGAGATTTACATAGGGCTTCCGCGGCCGATGCAAAGTGACCAATATGGTTGTATTGGTAATTGCTAATGGAACGCCGATTGATCCAGCCCATACCCGAAGAGTGGGTGGTGGGTACAACTTTCAGTTCTACGCACTTCGCCCAGAAGGGATCGTAATCATATTTACTATCCAAGCCAAAGGTATCAATCCAGATGGCTTCGTTGGCTACTTCTTCGCCATACTTCTCAAAAGCAGGAATCGGGCGGCGGATATGTCCGGGGATTTGAATGGCTTTGAGTCCCAGCACTTTCACCGCATATTCCAATTCTTCGATCGCCTCTTCGGGCGTATGCATGGGGATGGCAGCAATGGGTGTTAAGCGATCGCTATAAGGACGGAAAATATCAGCGTGATAAGTATTAGCTGCCCGACAAACAGCCCGCCGCATTTCTTCATTGCCAATATGTGGAGCCAAAGTTGCTAAGTTAGGGTACACAACGGCAAAGTCTGTACCAGCTTCTTGTAAGCGTTCGTGCAACAACTTGGGCAAACTAACGGTAGCTAAATTTAAAGCATCGTTAGTGGGACGAGTCCAGAAAGGAGGGCGGGCGGTGCGGTTAGCGCGGCGTTCATCCCAAGATTGCTTGAACCATTTAGAGCGAGATGCACCGGGTAAGTGTTCTTGGAAACGCTCTGCGATCGCAGTTCCAGCAACTTGCTCTAAATAGTCCAAGAATGCTGGGGGAAATTCTTGGGTATGCACATCAGTATCGATGATCGGATAACCCAGTTTTTCCCGAATTTGAGCAGACTTAGTTTTCTGTGGACGGTCTAGTGCAATAGTCATAGTGTTCTACCTGATTTTTCAATTGGATTGGGTAGATAGTACTGATTCAGAAGGTTGTCTACTCCCTTCTTAACAGCAGTTCCTTTGAAGAAGTTGGGATTTTTTCTTATATATAATGTGGCGGTATTAGTAAAGATAAAATCTCGAAAATCAGCAAAGCTGATAATTTCCTTCTCCACAAACTTGTAGATATTAGCTGCAACAGCAATAGTCATAAAACCTTTCTCCAGACTGAGAAATATTTTTGATAACCAGCTAAAGTTAAAAAAATTAATGTTACTATTCTTTCGCAGCCCAATCTGTTAATTTAAAGTTCGACTTGGCTAAACCCTGCGAGACTAAAAAATTCTTTGTCCCTTCTAAAAGTTTCACGCCCTCTGCTGGTAATGGTTCTTCTGATATCTGTTTGAGTGGTAACGATACTTTGATGATATCGATGGGATATTTAGTAATTTGGGCGTGATAGTGATAATATTCTTCAGAATTAGCTTTTAAATCCTTGGCTGCTTCTGTGAGAATTGCATTAAATTTCTGGGGAAAATCAGGCTGTTTCGCCAAAAAGCTTTCAGTTGCAACAACTAATGATGTCCCTGACAAACCTTGATGATTCGCCGAAGAATCAATCACCGGAAACCCTTGTGATTTCAGAAAAGGCCCGAGATCGCTTGAGGTTGCATAAGCTGCCACATCACCACGTTCTAAAGCTGCTTTTGCCTCAGTAGTCATCAAGTGAACAACTTTTACATCTTTGGCAATTTTTGCTTCAGCTAATAGTCCCAGGAGGTATCGATGCATATAAGAACCTTTTTGGGTAGCTATTTTTTGACCCTTAAGTTCAGCAAGCGATCGCGGCCCATTCTTTTTCGCCACTAACCAGGCGGTTGTATTAAACTGAGTAATCCTTAATAGTCGAGTTTCTTGACCCCTTGCTCTCAAAACTATGGCTGGCGTATCACCTAAAGAGCCAACATCTAATTGTCCGGCGACTAGCGCCTCATTTAGATCCGGCCCGTTAGGAAATCTTGCAAAAGTAATATTTTTAAATCCTGCTTGTTGCAACTCACGATCTAAAATTCCTTTTTTCTTCGCCCAACCAAGTGGCCCTGTAGGTTCTGAATTACCTACATAACCTATACGCAGTGTAGAAACGCTATTAGATGCAGCTACAGTGCTAGCACTTTTGGTATTAACAGCCTCAACAGATTGAGCGGACTTAGTTTCCCCTTGGCTACATCCTGTAGTTAGTAGTAGCAGGACACAAGCCATCGAGGTTGATAATTTGGCAGTAAATTTATTCTTACTGATAAAATCTGTTCCTACTGGGAACGACAGCATGACTTTTTCTCCGCCGTATTATTATATATACGCAGTGTGCAACTTTCTCTCAGACCTAACCCTCAACCCCTTCCCTACAAGGTAAGGGGAGCAGGGATCAAAGCCTCTCTCTCTGTGAGGGAGAGGAATGGAAGTGGGGTTCTAAGGATAAGTTGCACATCGCGTTACTATTTCATCTGCTTCAAAATTTGGAATGTTTCATCGGCTTTTGCTGTTGAGGTGCGTTTATGTCCCCAACCAACATTTTCACGGTAACTACCTAACAGCCCAATTTCTATTAATTCTGCCTCGTTGACTGAAGTTTTCATATCGCTTTCTGGTGCAACATAAAGGGCATCAACTGGACAATACAATTCGCACATATAACAGGTTTGACAGTCACTCTGTCGGGCAATGGTTGGCGGCGCATCTGGCACTCTGTCAAACACGTTAGTTGGACAAATATTCACGCATATATTACATTCTATGCACCGCGACTCGCTGACCAACTCAATCACACGACTGCTCCTATTTTGGATTTTGGATCTTCGATTCTGGATTGGGAAATATATTCTGTATTCAGTAGCGGCTGAGTCTTCACCCAGACTTGATCCAATCCACCACTAATTAGGTAATGTTGCTGGTTAGCATCTTGTTCTGGATAGTCTAGATGTCTGTGCATCCCACGAGTTTCTTTACGTTCAATGGCACTGCTGTACATCCACCGTGCTGTGGCTACCATTGCCGCAGCTTCTCGCGCCCTGGGAAGCTCTTTCTCTGATGTTACCTGGCTACTGCGGAGTTCTTGCCAAAGATGATTTAATCTACCCAAAGACTCGGTTAAGCCTTGTTCTGTACGGAAATAGTTCTTTTCATAGGGGAATACTTCAGCTTGGACTGCCTGAATAATTTCATCAGTCGCTAAGGTGCGATCGCTCCCACTATGTAATACTACCTCTCCAACTCCCTTAACTTGTCGTTGAGTTCTCTCTTCTCCCAAGCTGCGGCTATATTCAGCAGCCGATTTCCCTGACCAATAACCAGAAGATATTGCCCAAGCCGCATTATGACTACCACCGCCAGTAAATCCGCCACAAATCAGTTCGCGTGTGGCTGCATCTCCAGCCGCATAGAGTCCGCGTACAGAACTGGCACAACTCTCATCAACAATCCGAATTCCCCCCGTTCCGCGCACAGTTCCCTCTAAACGCAGAGTCACAGGGAAACGTTGGGTAAATGGGTCGATGCCTGCACGGTCAAAGGGTAAAAAGAAGTTCGGCTGCGCTAAACGCATAGATGGCCGCATCGATTCTGCCGCTTTGTCTATGATGGCGTAAACTGGCTGTTGCAGTAAGGTTTCAGCAATTACTGACCGTCTATGAGAACTTGCACCCGGAATTACAGTACCGTCTTCGTAGGTAAAAGTTGCCCAATTATAAAACAGGGTTTTGGTGACTGAAGAAAAGGCGGGGGAGATGCCATAAGCATTGGAAAATTCCATACCCGACATCTCGGCTCCTGCTTCTGCCGCCATTAGATAACCATCCCCTGTCAGGACGTTGCATCCTAACGCTTTACTGAGAAACGCACAGCCACCAGTTGCGATAATTGTGGACTGCGATCGCACCGCCCATTTCTCACCAGTCTGACGGTTCACACCTGTTGCACCAGCAACAGCACCATCATCATCTACTAGTAGTTCTAAGGCGGGGCTGTTGTCTAAAATCTTGACTCCAGCGCGTTGAATCTGCCGCCGCATCAGCCGCATATATTCTGGCCCTTGCAGCGATCGCCGATAGGGTTTGCCTTCATCGTCGGTAGGGAAGGGATAACCCCACTCTGCTAACTGATTGACGTTTACATAAGTCTGATTCAGTACCCGATCCATCCAATTGCGATCGGCTAAAAACCCACCTAACGATTCCCGACTCGCCTTTGCTGTTTCCCGTGCTTCTGGATCGGGTGGCACATACCAAACACCATTTCCAGATGCAGCAGCGCATCCAGTTGTGCCACAATATCCTTTATCAACGAGGATTACCCTAGCTCCACTTGATGCAGCACTCCATGCCGCCCAAGTCCCAGATGGGCCACCTCCAATCACAAGCACATCTGCTTCTAAGTTGAGTTCAAAATCGGTTGTTAACGTCTTTATCATTTACCATTTCCCCCCATCGATAAAGTCTTAAGCATCAAGTCTTCACCCCATCGATGCTGCAAAATAAATTTAGAAATCCAGCTAGCAGCCTGAAATTATGGCCACCTAAAGACAAGTTGTTACTAGATTAGCATTATAACTACTTTATCTTGATCAATAAACCGTAGTTTTTTACATAACAAAGCTTTTCACAGTTTTCGACAAAAAGCAAGCATTTTAACAAACAACTTCAAACATCAAGTTATGTAAAATAAATTTTATTATCCCTCTCAAGGGGCTTGCTTTTTATAGTCTTTTGTGCAAATATCCAATGTTAGTACAGAAAGTACTTAATTTCGATAGACTTACCGTTGTTTAATAAATTTTTCCAAACAAACAAGAGCCAGGAATCCTATTCCGGCTCCAAGTATCTACCTACCAATGTTTTTCAGAATTTGAGCTTAGTGAAAGTAGCTAAAAGCTAACAAGCTGTTTAGCGTCTAAAGTTTATAAATTCTGAAACCCTAGCTATTAGTCAGTCAATAAATATATTGATGGCTAAATCTCTTGTAGAGATGGCGATTTATCGCGTCTCTAGTTGGTTACGCCCAACTGGGTTTTTAGTGTTTCAGCGCTAAATCTTTGTAACAAATGAATCGGCTGTAAGGGCGTACAAATGTATGTCCATACTTGGAAACCGAAAAAATTCCAAGAATTACATATCAAGAATTACATATACGGATGTTCGCTCTTCCACAAGGTCTTGTAGCTACCGAAAAAGATTGAGCAGCGGAATTTAGTTGATATTGTGTGAGGAACAAACAACCCATGTCTAAAGTTTTGTGGAATTATTTGCTAGTGATTCCAGCTTTGTTTGGTGGATTCTTAGTCCTGTCTTCAGCAACAAATGCAGCTGAAGTAGAAAAGACAGCACAGCCAACACAGCAAGTAACATCAGAGATTACCCCAACCAGCATTACTCAGAAGACTTCATCTGAATCATCTCCAACACTTGTGAATGCAGAACCATTGGGTAGCGCAGTAAAATTGCCAGTTTTAGGTGTTCGTAGCGATCGCACAGAGCAAGTTACATCTGTTTCACAACTCTCTGACGTTCAACCTACAGATTGGGCCTTTCAAGCGTTGCAGTCTTTAGTTGAACGCTACGGAGTGATTGCAGGATATCCAGATGGCACATTTAAAGGTAATCGGGCACTGACTCGTTATGAATTTGCCGCAGGCTTGAATGCAGCCCTCGATCGCCTCAACGAACTGATTGCTACTAGCACCGGAGATTTAGTACGAAAGGAAGACTTAGCTACTCTGCAAAAACTGCAAGAACAGTTTGCCGCCGAACTTACCACATTACGGGGACGGGTAGATGCCTTAGAAACACGTAATGCTAAGTTAGAAGCAACTCAGTTTTCTACAACTACCAAACTGCAAGGGATTGCACAATTCTTTGTGGGTGATACCTTTGGTCACGGTGTCAATAGTAATAGGGATAACACCAACGTTTTTTTTAGCTACCGCGCTACACTTGCCCTACAAACCAGCTTTACTGGTAAAGACCAGTTGACCACTAGTTTAACAGCAGTTAACGTTCCAGCCCTCTCAGGCGCAGTTTTCCCTGGAGGAACAACACCTCTGACAGGAACTCCACAGACTCGGTTTAATGTTGAAAGGAATACTTTTTACACAGATGGTTCTGTTTATCTTGACAGATTGTTCTATCGCTTCCCAATTGGAGCTAAAACTACTGTTTGGATAGGCCCGAGGGCGCTGCAACCAGTTACTTTTGCTCCAACACTAAATCCTTTGGTTGGTAATGCCCAAACTGGTACTCTCTCCCGGTTTGCACTTTTCAACCCTGTAATTTACCGACCCGGCTTTGACGGTGCCGGTCTAGCTTTTGCCCATAAATTTAATAATCAACTCCAACTCAATGCAGGTTACATAGTAGATGACGGTCTAGCTAATAACCCTGGTGGCAATGCAACCAATAAAGGAGGACTCTTTGGTAACTCCTATGAGGCACTTGGTCAACTAACCTTTACACCCAGTCGCAGTCTAGATATTAGTTTCGCCTACGCCCGCAAATACTTTCCTGCCCCTGTCCCCGTTGGTACTGGTTCAACTGCCGCTTTTGGATCTGGTTATAACATCACTGGTGGTACAGGTACTAGTTTCGCTATTCTTCCTTTTGCCGCCAATCCCACTTCATCCGATAACTTCGGATTGCAGGTCAACTGGAAAGCCAGTAGTGTAGTTAATATAGGTGGTTGGTTTGGTTATACTCTTGCCCATCAAGAAGGTACTAGTAACGATGCAACCATAATTAATGGTGCGCTTACCTTGGCTTTTCCAGACCTATTTAAAAAAGCGAATCTAGGGGGGTTAGTCTTTGGTGTACCCCCTAAAGTCACTAGCAATGATGTCGCAGCTCGCGTCAACAGAGATACTTCCTTCCATTTAGAAGGTTTTTATACTTATCGGGTGAATGACAACATTAGTATTACTCCAACTTTGTTTGTAATTCTCAACCCCCAAGGAGATTCTGCCAACGATCCAATTTGGGTAGGTGCTATACGTAGTACATTTAATTTCTAACTGGTAGATTTTTTCTGTACCTATAAAAACCCAATTTATCAACTAAATCCACTCCCAAATTCTGAGTACTGACTTCTCGCACTCAGACTTTTCTCCATAGAGACTTACCGAAACAGTCCTGTTAGCGGATAGCTAAGGTTTAGCCCGTGCTGAGTAGAAAACAGTTAAGAATATTTGTAGGTTGGGTAGAACGAACGCGAACAGCATCCCGGATGAAAGTGACACCCAACAGACCTTGCAATATGTTGGGCTTCGTTCCGAATGGCGCTAAAAGACACAGCTTTTTGAATAACTGGTTCCCAGCCTGGAGGCTGTGAATCGATTTTGAGAGGCTCTGCCTCCAGTAGCTTAACCAGAGGCAGAGTCTCTGGGAACGAGGTCACACAAGCCTTTCGGCTTTTCTTAGAATTCCCAGGCTATGAATACATTGAGCCTGAAAACTTCCGCGAAACGTTAAAACCTAAAGACTGTACGAACCCAAGCAAATAAACTATCAGGATTGCTGCTATCAGAGTCCGGTGCAGTAATCCAGATTAAGCCAGGCGTCACCTCAATATTATCTCCGATTTTATATTGATAGAATGCCTCAACGTGTAGGGAAGTATCTTTGTCCGCTTGTCCCGCACCTGCTCCCAAATTTACATTTGGGCTGAGCCTGGTGATTTTCGGCTCCATACCAACTAAAACCCCTCCTAAAGCGCCTCGACTAAAAAGATCGGGGAATGCCAGCCCTACTGCCCAATCCATAGCATTACCATCTCCGTATCCCAAATAGCGATGTGCTGCATAACTTACCCACCCATTGATTGCCAACTTGGGACTAACTTGATAGAACGCCTGTAGACCATAAAGGTTGCCTACAGTTCCCGCTCCAGGCACCGTGCTGTTTACTAGGTTACTCCCGACTGCTGGACCAAAATTTGTTCCACTAAAACCGATAGTATTTGCTGGACTATAGGTATTGACGTAAGTTGCGGCCACCCGAAAATTCCGATCAGAAGAGTAGTATATTAACTGTGCTAAAGCTAAATACCTGCCTTTAAATAAGCCATTATTAGCTGTAGGATTATTACCGTTTGGTGCGCTGTACGCTATCCCTAATTGAACCTGTTTCCCTAATCCCTGGAGTATGGCAATTCCAGGGCCGCTGTCTCCATAGTTATAGACCAAAGACCGCCGTGAAAATCGTGAAATCCCATTAGCACCAGTTGCAGAAGACGATTCAAAATATGGGTTAATGGGGCCAGAAAGACCGATCTCACTAGCTCCATCAGACAAGGGATAAATGTTGACTTGGGTACCTGGAAGAGGTTGAAACCGATAGCGAACACCACTAAGAATAATAGTGTTGCGTGCAAAAGTAATACTGGAGTTATCAGCAGTTCTCCCCTCATAAGTTCCTAATAATCCGGCTCTTGTTTGTCCTAATGATTCAATATTTCCACCGCCTATTGTTATACCTAGTGAATCTTTACCGTTAAAACTGGTGTTTAACCGTAAAGAAGTTGAGCCTTGAAGTGTGACATTGCGAGGTGCTGGTCTCTTGGTGAAAACGTTATTGCCCGCAAAAACTGAGCCAACAACAATCTGACCTCGGCCTACAAGTTTAGTTGTGGTTGTAAACTGAGTTGATTCTAACTTCGCAGTTCGCGTTTCCAAACTATCTACGCGTCCCCGAAGTTGAGCGAGTTCTGGAGAAAATTGTTCTTGTAGTTTTTTGATGGTATCTAGGTCTTCGCGTTTGACTAAATCTGTCGTTGAAGTTGCTATTAGTTCATTGAGGCGATCTAATGCTGCATTCAACCCAGCTGCAAACTCATAACGCGTTAAGGAGCGATCGCCTCTAAATGTACCATCTGTATATCCCGCAATTACACCGTAACGCTCAACTAGAGACTGTAATGCTTGAAATGCCCAATCTGTAGGCTTAATATCTGACAGCTGCGAGACAGATGTCACTTGTCCCGCAGAATTATTTGGAGCTTTCTTGTTAGTTGGCGGTGCAGCTTGCAATAATTGCGATACAGGTGTAACTCGATCTCGAAGATCATTTGGAGCTTTTTTGTTAGTTGGTGGTGCAATTAAAGTGTCTACTGTTTGATTGACAACTGCTTCTGGAGCTTTGTTTTTTTCTACTTCAGTAGTAGATACATCAGATTTAGGTACTTCAGCCTGGCTTTTAGCTGGATAAAAAACCAGGATAGCTAGACTATCTAGCAACAAAAGCAGAAACACGATGGATCTATAATTCCAGCGAAAATTAGACATGAATCCTTAACTCCTCAACCTTAAAGATGAATAAACTAGCTCTCAATTTGACAGAAAACCAGGAGAAATCATCGATCTAATTTTTGTTGTCAAGCACTAGATCGTTTATTTAGCAAGGCTTTGCTGGTGAGAAAAGTACAAATCTCTGATGAATGTTGAAACCAATACCAAGCAGTTGAATGTACAGTCCAAAATTCGTATTAACTAATAACTATGACGTTTTCAAGAATACTAAAAACGTCTTGGATGAAACAATCACTGACTTAGCAAAGACTTCTCTCCTTTTAAGGTAAACTCAACCACAGACTATCTAAACTGATACTTTTGAGACATCCTAGATGCCGTTTTTTTGGGTTATGCTGTACAAAATTAATCAATGGTTACTGACATTGACTAAAGCTTGATTTTGATTCAAGTGACTATTTGCCAATTAACACTAAGTTTTTAATGTAATCAGCTATCATTTGACAGCATCAATTGTTAGTTAAATACGATACTTCTATCGATTTACCGTATTTTTGTAGAATTATCTTTGCATAGAGCTTGGTACAATGCAAGACCCAGTACTTTTCTCTAAGGCGAAAATATGTCAAAATTCTTGGCTAAGTTCACTTAAGCAATTGCGATCGCTCCAGAGCAAATAAAAAACTCCACGCCACTGGCAAGATGGAGTTTTAGGGCATTGAGAATGGTCCATTGAGTATGGGGGAATGGCACTAAGTTAAGCTGAATGGTAGACAGCGTATAGATTGCAGAGGGGAATTTCTAAATATCTGTTCGTCTGTCTAAAACTTCTTCTTTCTCCCCTGCTCCTCTGCTCCTGTACACTCCTGCTGCCTCAACGATTGTCCCTTTTCTTAGTGCCATTCTTAACTGGCTCTTTGAAAATTCCAGTGCAGACGGCTTTTCCTTCCCAGGGCACTTCACGCGGCAGCCCGACTATTAACAGAAATAAGCTTCATCTTTAACTCCTTTTGGACTTCAAATCTGTGCCATACCGCCATCAACAAACAACTCAATGCCGTTCACAAAGCTGCTATCGTCTGAAGCGAGAAAGACAACGGCTTTGGCAATTTCATCGGGTTTGCCGACTCGTCCCAGTGGAATGGTGCTGGCTTGGCTATCCACGAATTCTTGCAACTGCTGGTCATTCAGTCCCAAATGATCGTAACCAGGAGTCGGAACTACACCAGGGCTAATGGCATTCACTCGGATCTTGCGTTCTCTGAGGTCGAGTATCCAATTCCGAGCAAACGATCTCACGGCGGCTTTGGTAGCGCTATAAACACTGAAAGCTGGCGTACCTTTTATAGAAGTAATCGAAGCATTCAGGATAATAGAAGCACCCTCTGGCAACAGTGGCAGTGCCTTTTGTACAGTGAACAGCAAACCTTTGACGTTTACGTTGAATGTTTTGTCAAAGTGTTCCTCAGTGATTGCTCCAAGTGGGGCAATTTGTCCACCACCAGCATTAGCGAAGATGATATCGAGGTGTCCTTGCTCTTGCTTAATGGTGGCAAACAGACGATCGAGGTCTGCCAGATTAGAAACATCGCTCTGTACAGCCGTAACATTTTTACCAATAGCTTCCACAGCAGCATCCAGTTCGACTTGGCGACGACCTGTGATGTAGACATAGGCACCTTCAGCAACAAACTGTTTGGCTGTGGCAAGACCAATACCACTGTTGCCACCCGTAACAAGGGCGATTTTTCCTTCTAGTTTTTTCATAGGTTAATTTGATGTGGATTCTGGATTTATATGAACCATTGAAGTGTTATCGGTTCTGTTGCATCACAACTTTGAGAATAGCAGATTTAACCCTTCAGTCATTGTTGGATGAGTTAAAATGCCATCGCGCAAAACGGTATAGGGCATCTGAGCTTGTATTACCATCTGCACTGTCGAAATCATTTCACTCGCTGCATGACACAACAGTGAACACCCAAGAATTCGACCCGTCCCAGTATCTACGATCGCCTTCAACAGTCCATTGGTTTGACCCGAATGGCACTAAGAAAAGCCCAGAGACTTATTGTATCTTCGTTCCCAGCCTCCAGGCTGGAAACCAGTTGGGGCAAGGGGGTATGGGGCATGGAGCATGGGTAAAATTTCCCAATCCCCAGTCATTCTTTCATCCAACGCTTTTGAAACTCGTTTTATCGGCACTGCCTTTCTTTGTCAATACTTATCTAGATTTTGCATAGTAGGATCTTCTAGATTATCTAGTTTGTCAGGATTGCTTGTTGAGTTGGAAGATTTGCGATCAAAACCAGCTACCTCTGCCAAAGTATACAGGGGTCTGGCTTTAACTTCTTCGTAGATGCGCCCTATATATTCACCCAAGATGCCAACACTAACCAACTGGACAGATCCGAGAAAGAAAATTGCCATCAAAATAATCGTAAACCCGGTTAAAGGTGAATGAGGCACAAAAAGACGCCAATACAAGACTAATAGCGCCATTAAGATGGCCGCCGCCGCCGCTACTAACCCTAAGTAGGTTGATAATCGCAGTGGCACTATTGAAAAGGACACTAGACCATTAATAGCAAGGGCCAAGGATTTGCTAAAAGTATATTTAACTTCCCCAGCAAAGCGAGGATCGCGCTCGAACCTAATTGCTGTTTGCTGAAAGCCAACCCAAGAACGTAGACCACGAATATAACGGGTGCGTTCTGGCATAGAATTAAGAATATTTACGATCTGCCGATCCATTAAACAAAAATCACCTGTATCAGTAGGAATCTCTACATCTGCCAACTTCTTAAGAATGCGATAAAAAGAATAGGCAGTCAAACGCTTAAACCATCCTTCCTGAAGGCGTTGAGTGCGTTGAGCGTAGACGACCTGATAGCCCTGTCGCCATTTTTCAACCATGTCGGGGATTAGTTCTGGTGGGTCTTGCAGGTCAGCATCCAGGATGACGATAACTTGACCCCGAACAAAATTAAGACCAGCTGTAACTGCAATTTGATGACCAAAGTTACGAGCAAAGCTCAAGTAGCAAATACGCGGGTCTTTTTGATGGAGGTCTCGCAGTAATTGTAGGGAGCGATCGCGGCTACCATCATCGATCAAAATTAATTCGACGAGACCATCCATCCGATTCATGACTGCACTCAGTCTGCGGTATAGTTCTGGAATAATTTCTTCTTCGTTATAAATTGGAACAATGAATGAATACTTTGGTAGCATCTAAAAATTTTGTTTAATTTTTGAACAGCCAAGCTGACAGACTGCTTGCGATCGCAAGGATTTGGTTCTCAGTATACTTAGTAAAACTCAAGTTAGATTGTGATAATTTATTTATTCTTTGAGTTAATATCATTTGGAGAGTCTGATTCTTTAAGCCTTTCTACAGCTTTTTGAGGAAAAGTCCGACGATGGCGATACCAAGTAGACCCTGCTACCAACGTTCCCGTTAAGCCTAAGGCTAGTACTAGCGGCAAAAAATCGCCTGTATTGACTGCCTTCAGACCAGAACTACCTAGTAGTACAAAAGGCAAGACACTAGGAACAGTACCAAGTGTTGTACCTAAAACATAATCTTTAAAGCTGATCGAAGTCAGTCCTGCGACAAAGTTGACCAAGCCGTAGGGCATAATCGGTACTAGTCGGATGGCAAACATATAAAAAAGCCCTCCCCGACGCACCTCAGCATCCATAGCTTGCCAGCGTCCTGCTAGTCGTTTTGCCACTGTTTGGCGTCCAATAGTTCGAGTAAAAATAAAGGCAATTATTGCCGCAATTACTGCTCCAACACTAGTCCAGACAGTACCCAGCCAAGGGCCAAAAATTGCACCTCCAGTCAAATTGAGTACCGTTGAAGGCAAAACTAACATCGTTGCGACAACGTACAAAGCAATATAAATCACAGGTGCCCAAATACCAGAAGATTTTAGCAATGCTTGGATTTGGGCTGGTTCAATACCGCCAAGAAGATATACTGCTATACCAGTTGCAATTATGCAACTCAGTGTGAGTAGCAAGATACCAGCTTTCAAGTTCCACACTAGAACTTTACTCCTACTTTTTTGTAACTCAACCCAATCTTTCTCAAATTTAAATCCTTGTGGAAACACTTTAGCGTAGCGGGGCGATCGCAATCGCGTCTCGTAGATAGAAGAAGCCTAGTTAAAGTTCCTGTCTCTACATTCTTTTTCACCAGATGTCTATTGTATTAGATAGTTTTAGCTATGAGCGATCGTAACCTTTATTCAGGCACAGACAAAGAAACCACAAGGAGCAAGGCTTCTATCGATGAAACCGAAGGTGAACACTTCAGAATTACAAAAAAATGTGGGTGATTAACACAAAACTTGTATTCTTCACGACAGCCATTGTTGCGAAAAAAGTGTCATGATTATCAGAACTGCTCGTGAAAAAGTCAATTTTGTGGGCAGTTATTCTTTATGAATCGTTAATCTAATACTGGCGTTTTAAATAATTTCCTGTAGAATACTGACTATAAACTACGGCAATTCGGTCGAGCTACCGTAGACTTTATCCTTACCCTGCCTGACACAGATGCAAATTCTTTGGTTTATTCCTACTGGATCTCATGACGGACGCTATTTAGGCACAGATATAGGCTCTCGTGTTGCGACACCTGACTATTTGCAGCAAATTGCCCAAGCTGTAGATAGTTTAGGCTACACAGGCGCATTACTACCCACAGGAAGTTCTTGTGAAGATGCTTGGATAACTGCCGCGGCTTTTATATCTGTCACCAAGCAGATGAAATTCCTGGTGGCAATTCGTCCAGGAATTACTTCCCCTGGTGCTGCTGCAAGAATGGCAGCAACATTTGACCGGATTTCTAAAGGAAGATTGTTAATTAATGTGGTGACAGGTGGAGATCCTGTACAACTGGCTGGGGATGGACTGCATCTTAGTCATGACGATCGCTATGATTTAACTGACGAATTTCTGACAGTTTGGCGGAGTATCGTCAGCGGGGAAACAGTCGATTTTCAGGGAAAATACCTGGATATTAAAGGCGGTAAACTCTTATTCCCACCAGTGCAAAAACCCTATCCACCTTTGTGGTTTGGTGGCTCATCTGCTGCTGCCAAGCGGGTTGCTGCTAAACATATAGATGTTTACCTGACTTGGGGCGAACCTCCGCAGCAAGTGGCTCAAAAGATTGCCGAAGTCCGAAAATTAGCGGCTGAACAAGGTAGAACAGTCCGTTTTGGAATTCGCCTGCATGTAATTGTGCGAGAAACCGAGTCAGCTGCTTGGGATGCGGCCAATGAGCTAATTAAGTATGTGGATGAGGATGCGATCGCCAAAGCTCAAAAAGACCTTGCTAGTTCTGATTCTGAAGGACAGCGGCGCATGAGTCAACTACATAGCGGTAGTCGAAAAACCTTAGAGATTAGCCCCAACCTGTGGACAGGAATTGGATTGGTACGCGGTGGTGCTGGTACGGCCCTAGTTGGAGATCCCGACACCATTGCCGCGAGGATGCTGGAATATCGCAATTTGGGGATAGAAACATTCGTTTTCTCTGGATATCCCCATTTAGAAGAAGCGTATCGTACCGCTGAATTATTATTTCCGCGTCTACCTTTGCAGAACGAACCTCCACCTTTAACATCACCAGTTTTGAGTCCTGTTGGCGAAATCATCGCCAATGAAAAATTTGCGAAACAACTAACGAGTGCTTCATGATGCCAATTTTAGATTTTGGATTTGGAACTTTGGATTAAGTAAAAACGCCAAATTTAAAGTCTAAAATCCGAAATTTGCTGCTTCTAGATTCATCCTTGTGGACAATCTAAAATCTAAAATCCCAAACTCCATGACTATTACCCTTAAACGCACCAAAAGCAATAACAACAATCCAATATTCATAAACGAATTGTGGGAAAATCAACAATTCCAGAAAATAGTTCCTTGGATTGTGCCTATTACCATATTAGTTCTTTGGGAACTTGCTTCCAGAACTGGTCTACTTTCAACTAGGATTTTACCAGCGCCAAGTGGTGTAATCGCTACAGCGATTAAACTAGGATCAACTGGAGAACTGTTCCAAAATATAGGAATTAGTGCTGGGCGGGCGATATCTGGTTTTATCGTTGGTGGCAGTATTGGCTTTGGTTTGGGATTACTCAATGGCTTTTCCCGTGTAGCAGAAAAGTTATTGGATAGTTCCTTGCAAATGCTCCGTACTATCCCCAATTTGGCACTGATTCCCCTAGTGATTCTCTGGTTTGGTATTGGCGATCAAGCTAGATTATTTCTAGTGTCTATGGGGGTATTTTTCCCGTTATATCTCAACACATTTCATGGCATCCGTAGTGTTGACCCTGGATTGATTGAAATGGGAAAGGTCTATGGATTAAAAACACCACAACTTCTGTGGCAAATCATTTTTCCAGGAGCGTTGTCTTCAATTCTTGTTGGTGTCCGTTTTTCCTTGGGGATTATGTGGCTGACACTAATTGTGGCAGAAACGATCGCGGCAGATTCCGGCCTTGGTTATATGGCAATGAATGCCCGTGAGTTTATGCAAACAGATGTTGTGGTTTTGAGTATTGTAATTTATGCACTGCTGGGTAAATTAGCAGATGCCGTTGCCAGAGGATTAGAAACAAAATTCTTGGCTTGGAACCCCAATTATCAAAAGTCATAAATGTAAGTAATTAAATTCCAATTGTTGTAAACAAGGAGGTTTTGCAAGTGAGTTCAAATGTACAGGGTACACAACTAAGCATTTTGGATTTGACGAAAGCTTTTGGCAAGAAAACTGTTTTAAACTCGTTGAATTTAGAAGTTGAAGCAGGTCAGTTTGTCGCTATTGTTGGACGAAGTGGTTGTGGTAAGAGTACCTTATTGCGTCTTGTGTCAGGATTAGATAAAGCAACTTCCGGTGGAATACTACTAGATGGAGAACCACTGCGTAGACTCAGTGGTTCTGTAAGAGTGATGTTTCAAGACCCCCGTTTGTTACCGTGGAAGCGCGTTATCCAAAACGTAGGCTTAGGCTTGCAAGGTGATTGGCGTGAAAAAGCTTTGTGGGCACTTGATAAAGTCGGACTCAAAGATCGGGCCGATGAGTGGCCTTATGTTTTATCTGGTGGACAACGGCAACGGGTATCATTGGCAAGAGCATTAGTTAGTCAACCGCGTTTGTTATTGTTAGATGAACCTTTGGGAGCATTGGATGCTCTAACTCGCTTAGAGATGCAGGGTTTGATTGAAAATTTATGGCAAGAACGGAGATTTACTGCCTTTTTGGTTACTCATGATGTGGAAGAGGCTGTGGCGTTGGCAGACCGCGTGATAGTGATTGATGAAGGACAGATTTCTGTCGATTTACCTGTGAGACTTTCACGCCCGCGAGATAGAAGTAGCGAAGTGTTTATCAATATCAGAGAAGCCGTTTTAGAGCGAGTCATGAGCAATGAAGGTTCTCAGCCAAATAATCAATTGTTGCAGTTGAGTAGTTGAGATTTAGCTTTCGTTAGCTGATTTATCTAATGCTTGAGGTAGCTGCGGTAAATAGGCTACTTCGAGAAATAATTTGCCCAATATAATATTATATGATTTGTAAAATATAATTTTTGATAACTAACTGCCCAGACGCAGAGAAAATAAAAATAGATTTTGATGAATGATTTAAATTATAGTGTTTAAAAAGATTATTAAATGTCATGGTATAATTTCCTTTTTTAGGGACATTATCTTGTAGTTAAAAATAATTATTAGAATTAGTATTAGTAGTAGAAAATAGTACTTTATTTTTTATTAAAACAGAAGCAATTTATAGAAATAGTCCTATAAATAAGAAAGAGGTTATCTAGCATGAAACTGATATTACCGCTCGATCTCGTTGCTGACATTGAGCCTCATCTACCACCTGATACAGAGGTTGTCAGGGTAGATGTTGAAGGAAATTTAGACGGCGATGCAAGCGATGCTGAAGTTTATTTCAGTTGGTTTTTATCTAGAAGTCCGACGCTGCATAAAATACTAGAAGCAGCACCTTCACTGCGTTGGCATCACGCACCAAATGCAGGGGTGAATCACATCCTGACACCAACTTATTTGAAGAGAGATATTATTCTCACAAATGGGGCGGGAGTGCATGGAATTCCGATCGCAGAATTTGTGATCGCCTATATATTAGCTCATGCCAAACACCTGCCAGAGTTATACGCTTTACAGGCAGAACGTCACTGGAAAAGAGGCTTTGCTATCGAAGAGTTGACAGATGCAACCTTGCTAATTCTTGGCGCTGGTGGTATCGGTCAAGAAATCGCCGCCCGTGCTAAACCCTTCGGCTTAAAAATTATTGGCAGTCGCCGCCATCCCCAAGAGTTACTCAATTTTGATAAAGTAGTGGGTGCTGATGAATGGCGATCGCTCCTACCAAGTGTTGATTATCTAGTTATTGCAACACCCCTAACTCCCGAAACCAAAGAATTTATTGATGAATCTGTATTGCGATCGCTACCAAATCATGCTTACCTAATTAATATTGCTCGTGGTGGCGTAGTTGATGAATCGGCATTAATCAAAGCGCTCACCGAAGGTTGGATTGCAGGTGCAGCATTAGACACAGTTAACTCTGAACCGTTACCATCAGAAAGTCCTTTGTGGTCACTTCCTAACATCTTTATCACACCCCATACTTCCGGGCATTCCCCAAAAAGTAAACAGCGTTCAATCGCACTATTTATTGATAATCTCAAGCGTTACCAAGCTGGTCAACCGTTACGAAATGTAGTAGACAAAGAAGCAGGATACTAAATAATTAAAAATTAAAAATGAAGAGATGTTGGCGATTGGGTTGCACAATCCAAAATTAAAAATCCAAAATGGAATTAGGGAGTAGCAAATGATGAAACTAATCTTACCAGATCATCTAATTGCAGATATTGAACCACACCTACCATCTAATGTAGATGTTGTGGAGGTTGATAGTGAAGGCAATCTTGATGGTGATGCAAGTGATGCCGAAGTTTATGTCAACGGATTTTACCTAAAAACTTCTACCCTTGATAAAGTACTGACAGCAGCACCCGCGCTACGTTGGCAACAGTCACCGAGTGCTGGCGTGAATCATATCCTTACACCAACTTTTTTGCAAAAGGATATTATTCTCACTAATGGCGCAGGGGTTCACGCAATTCCAATTGCAGAATTTGTATTGGCATTCATGCTGTATCACGCCAAGAATCTGCGAAAATTGCAAACTTTGCAGGATGAACACACTTGGGTAAGGGGAGTATTTCTCGAAGAATTGGCAGACACGACTTTATTAATTCTCGGCACTGGGAATATTGGTCAAGCGATCGCATCTCGTGCTAAAGCCTTTGGAGTCACAGTTTGGGGTAGTCGCCGCCATCCCGAACCCCTACCGAATTTTGACAAGGTTGTGGGTACTGATGAGTGGCGATCGCTCCTCCCGACAGCAGACTATGTAGTTCTTGCTACACCATTAACTCCAGAAACTAAAGGTTTGATTGATGAAGCTGCATTGCGCTCTATGCGTCAGTCTGCTTATCTAATTAATATTGCTCGTGGTGCGATCGTAGATGAAGCTGCATTAATCACCGCATTACGTGAAGGATGGATTGCTGGCGCTGGATTAGACACAGTTGCAACCGAACCTCTGCCATCGGAAAGTCCCTTATGGTCGCTACCGAACGCCTTTATTACACCCCATTGTTCAGCCTTATCGCCACGTCTCAGAGGACGCATAGCACAACTGTTTATCGACAATCTCAAACGCTACCAAACCGGTCAGCCTTTGCGGAATGTTGTAGATAAGCAAGCTGGATACTAAGGGAATTCCAATTAAAAAAATCTCAATTTAGTAGGGTGTGTTACGCCGTAGGCTAACGCACCGCAATAAATCAAATAAAGAAATGTAAAACGACAGATTATTTGACCGCACTGACAGATTATAAGTCAAATTTTTCATGATTGTAAGCTTCGCTCTAGAGGAATCTAATATGAAGCTGTAGAAATTGCTTGAACAAGCAATGTAGAAGAATTTGGATTGGTGACAAAGAATCTGTCGTTTTGGTCAAATAATTCGTCTCTATACATATTTATAGCGGTTCTTAATTGCATAGAATACAGACCATTTGTAGGGGCACAGCATTGCTGTGCCCTATTGTGTATTGCTTCCATTCGAGAACCGCTATATTTATCAATTTGGTTTTTTCCCACCGACTTACTTACATTTATCCCTCTTCTGTCACTCTCCGGGAGGGCGATCGCTAGAAGCCTGATGAGGCAATCAATACAAGCTATACTATTAGAAAAAAATTGGTCTTGTATTTGTTATTAGAAAAGAATCGCGCGATCGCTTGCTATACAAAAGTTCTAGAATCCAGAAATGGCAAATGTTTTCGGAGAGTGACAAAAGAGGGTTATAGCAATCCTAAATGAGTTGTGAAAAATTACACATAACGATAAGCTGGATCTAGTTAATATAGATAAAATACACAACTCCCTATATGAAAGAA
>NZ_JBALFY010000078.1:0-13565 GCF_036916655.1 Nostoc sp. | reverse complement strand
CCTGATGGTCAGTGGATTGTCAGTGCCAGCAATGATTTGACAGTGCGCTTGTGGGATATTCACGGCAACCCCATTGGTCAACCTTGGCAGGGACATGAAAAAGAAATTAATTCTGTCGCCTTTAGCCCTGATGGTCAGTGGATTGTCAGTGCCAGCAATGATTCGACAGTGCGTTTGTGGGATATTCACGGCAACCCCATTGGTCAACCTTGGCAGGGACATGAGTATTGGGTAAATTCCGCAGCTTTTAGCCCTGATGGTAAATTGATTGTCAGTGGTAGTCTTGATGGAACAGTCCGCTTGTGGCAATGTGGGTGGCAAGAATGGTTGCAAGTTTGCTGCAACAGGTTACATTATCATCCCGTCTTTCAAAATCCTGAAAATGGCAGTGATGTAGAAATTGCCCACCAAACTTGTCAAAAATATGTATGGAATCCACAATGCCCTAAACAGTTGCACAACCAAGGTGCAGCAAAGCTAAAAGAGAAAACTTTTTCAGCAGCTTTGGAGGACTTTAACCAAGCAGTTCAACTTAATTTCACATCGCACTGGAAACATCGTCTTGCTTGGCAATCAGTACACACAGAGAACCAATAACTAGGCCTACGGTTGACAACTGCAATAAAAATTTAAATTTCTAGACCTCTGTGAGGGTAAATAGAATAAAATTTTAGCTAGGGAGTGAAATATCTGAACAAATTAAAATTGGCTTGACTATATGGGCACAAACAAGAGAGAAAAACGAGACTTGTGGTAATCAGGCTTACAGCTACTCTGAAAAATAAAAATTCTGCGCCATCCCAGGCACTAAATTTGTCAAATTCAAACAGAAAAATAAGTGATAGTAATGGCGAATCCTAGAGATACAGACAATGGATGGTCGCAGTTAACTCGTGGTGCGCCATTGGCAGTAATGATAGCGGCAGTACTATACATTTTATATCAACTTTTACCCGTATTAGAACTTTTAGTTGTTGCAGCATTGATTGCTTTAATTTTGCGAACCCTATTAAGGTTTTTGCAAAAGCTAGTCAAATCACAGGATATTGCTGTTTTGCTACTAATTGGATTAATCATTGGATTTGTTGTGGTATTAGCTACTGTAGTCCTACCTAGTGTGACATTTGAATCTCAAAAATTAATCAAAACATTACCAACTTATCTCAATAGATTGACAGGAGATGTTGAGCAACTGCGCCAGAAATTTGCTTTTATTCCTGACATTTCCCAAGCACTAATACAATTACGAAATTTGACCAACCAGTTACTAGGGGGAGTACCAGTTTTCTTAGGTGAAGCTTTAAGTTTAACCATAGAGTTGGTAGCAACCTTAATTTTAGCGCTTTACATGGCTTACGATCCTAATTCCTTAGTGAAAGGGATTTTAAGATTAGTACCAAGGCGACATCACCATCGGTTTAAAGGAATCCTTAAGGCTTGCGAGACAAGATTGCGAGGCTGGATTTTTGGGACAGGAATAGCGATGATATTTCTGGGTGCTGGAGCAACGTTTGGACTTTTGATTTTGGGGATTCCGTCAGCCCTACCATTTGGGATTATTGCAGGTTTATTTGAAATAATTCCTTACTTTGGTTCGGTCATTGGTGCTTTTTTACCAGCATTAGTAGCATTGAGTATTTCCCCGTTAAAATTAGTATTTGTGTTGATACTTTTCTTTATAATGAATCAAATAGATGCCCATGTTGTTCAGCCTTTGGTGATGGGTCAGCAAGTTAATATCCATCCAGTGATGGTGATTGTAACATTTTTGGTAATGGGTAAGCTATTTGGATTTATTGGTGTGCTGCTTGCAGTGCCTGCGGCAGCAGTGATAATTACGCTGATTGATGAGTTTACGCCGTCAGAAAAGCTGATAGAGTCAGTCGGAGTTGAAACTAGAATAGATGTTCAGTCGAACGATATTACTCAAGATCACAACCAAAGTTGAAAATCGAAGAAAAAACGTTAGTTTGAATATCCTCATCATATTTTGAGTGAGGGGTTGAGAATTTTAACAGCGAAAAGCGCGGGTATTAATACTGCTGGGGAGGCCCCAGCAACCCCTCGACTTTTCAAGACAGTAGCCGTCGGTGCGCCGGATGCTATATACGCCTGCGGAGAACTTGTAAGTTCTAAATTCGTTCAGGCAGAGATCGTTGAAGCAGGAATCACGCGACTTTGAGTCGTGTGAGATTCAATTACCAATCAATAGAAGTGGAACTGAATAATCCTGCACTTTCCTCTATCCATTTCTGATGATGAGGACAATGTAAGTTGCCTGTGCCTAAAAAATGGTACTAGTGTTTGCTCCTCTTATATGCTGAGAGAATAGTCAATAGCTAATTCTCAAGTTGCTCATCTACACTTTATGCTAGGCGTCAAATTCACTGATTTGAATAAAACTTCTACATAAACACACACTGATGCGGTTTGATTTGCTTGAATAGCTATATTGATAGGACATTGATACGACGGCAATTCACAATTCCTGATTATGGCAAGTAAATTCATTGATGTTAGGGAATATACTGTCCGGGCGCACAAAAGACAGATTCATACTCGTGTTTTCCAGTTTGTCTGTAAAGAGTGTAACGATCTGACAAAGCGCGAGACTTTTGGCCCTCGACCCTTATATTGTGAGAGATGTCGCCCTCCCCAACCGCCTAAGAAATCCCAACCAGCATCTCAGAAAGCAAAACCCAGAGCAATGTCTTACAAAAGTGACATCGATTTAAATTGATTAAAGCCCTATGACTCAAAATGGACAATTAGAACCACCTCCGGGAACCTTTCTCTCACCACTGTTGGAATTGCGAGACTATTATGCTCGCCTCACAGAAGAGTACGAACGCCTCTTTGTACAGGCGCGATCGCAACTCGATCATGTAGAAGCGTTGTTGTCTAACTGGTCTTTTTCTGATGCCAATAAACAGATATCAAGACTAACTGCGGCTGATGAAACCTCAAATCTTTCTCCAGAAGGTTCTTTGCGGTTTTTATCACCCCTTGATGACATCAACGAAATCAACTTAGTGGAGTCTGTACAGTCAGAACAAAAAGACTCAAATCAGGTTGAGATCAATAATTCTTTTTCTGCTGCTGTTGATACAAAAGAGAGTCAATCTGTAACTACATCAACAGATTCAAAGATCGCCCCAGAGAACAACGATAGTTCTACTAAGCTGATAGAAATCCCCTTACTACCTCAATATCAGCACACCATCTCGCGAATGGAAGCCATAAAACAACTATTGCAAGAGCAGATAGGTACTGTTTGTCATATCGATTTTATCGTGCGATCGCTTTATGGAGAGTTAGATTCCAGTCTATTCAGAGTAGTTAAAGGTAGGGTGCAATCTTCCCTCACCCAAGGTAGAGAAAGAAATTACTGGGTAACTATTCCCGATGAACCAGGTTGTTATACTCTGGATTTAAGTCTGGTAGCCCCAAGTAGTCGCAATGGTGCTTCTAGGAGTATCAAAAACAAAAATAAGAAGCCTTTCATCCCCCCGACAAAAACAGTACCGATGCTCAAAGCCTTTGAGGGTCAATTCTTAATTGATGCCCTCACCTCTCTGTTAGAAGAAAATCCAGGTAAAGTTTTCAGTGTTGCTGAAGTCATCGCCGGAATTTATGGAGAACTAGATTCTCAGCAACTCAGAGAGATCAAAAATAAGGTGCTGAATGAATTATCTAGAGGCTATCGGACAGGCAGATTCGCTAGGGTTCCTAATCAAATCGGCTTCTATACTTGGGACTCCAATCTGATATTGAAGGGGAGTTCTCGTTAAATTGGGGATTGGGCACAAGAGGCAGAGGTGCGGAGGGGCAGGGGAGCAGGGGAGCGGAGGGGCAGAGGGGAAAAACTTACTGCAACTTCTCCCCTGCTCCCCTTCTCCCCTGCTCCCCTGCTCCCCTGCTCCCCTGCTCCCCTGCTCCCCTTCTCCCCTGCTACCCCAAAAACAACTTGTATGCCGGATTCTTGTTTTCATCCCAATAGCGATAGCCCAAATGATCGAGAAAAGCTTGCCACTCTTCCATCTCGTGGGGGGGAACTTGGATACCAACAACGATTCGTCCGTAGTCTGCACCATTGTTGCGGTAGTGAAAAAGACTGATATTCCAGTTGGGACTCATGGAAGTAACAAACTTCATCAATGCGCCAGGACGTTCGGGAAACTCAAAACGATAGAGCAATTCATTGTGAGCTAGGAAAGAGTGCCCACCTACCATGTGCCGCAGATGTAACTTGGTTAGTTCGTCGTCGGTTAAATCAAGGGTTTCAAATCCATGAGCTTCAAAGGTTTCTACCATCTTTGCAGCATCAGCACGGTTTTGAATTTGCACACCTACAAAAATATGGGCTGTTTTTTCATCGGCGATGCGATAATTAAACTCGGTAAGATTACGGCTGCCAATACATTCACAAAACTGGCGAATACTTCCCCGTTCTTCTGGAATTGTAACTGCAAATATCGCTTCGCGGCGTTCACCAAACTCTGCTCGTTCTGCGACAAAGCGGAGGCGATCAAAATTCATGTTTGCACCGCAGGCAATAGCGATTAAGGTTTCTCCCTGGATTTGTTCTCGTTCGGCGTAGGCTTTAGCAGCTGCGATCGCTAATGCACCAGCCGGTTCTAAAATTGATCGCGTATCCTCAAATACGTCTTTAATCGCAGCACAAGTAGCGTCTGTATCCACCAAAATGATTTCGTCTACATACTGCTGACATAAACGGAAGGTTTCTTCACCGACTTCTCGCACCGCCACGCCATCAGCAAATAACCCCACTTGGGACAAGCGCACCCGATGTCCCGCTTTGAGCGATTGAGACATGGCATCAGCATCTACTGGTTCAACCCCAATAATCTTGATTTCGGGACGCAACCGTTTCACATAAGCCCCAATCCCAGAAATTAATCCGCCTCCTCCAATTGCCACAAAAATCGCATGGATGGGTTGCTGATATTGCCGTAAAATTTCCATCCCGATTGTTCCTTGTCCGGCGATGACATGAGGATCGTCAAAGGGATGAATAAAGGTCAATCCTTTTTCTATTTCTAATTCACGGGCATAGCTATAAGCATCGTCGTAGGTGTTTCCATGTAACACAACTGCCCCGCCCCTCATTCTCACAGCGTCCACCTTGACTTGAGGCGTAGTTATGGGCATCACGATAATCGCTTTGGTTCCTAAGCGATTGGCTGCAAGGGCAACTCCTTGAGCGTGGTTCCCCGCAGATGCCGCGATTACACCTTTTGCTAATACATCTGGTGGCAGTTGCACCATTTTGTTATAAGCACCCCGTAATTTAAAAGAAAATACTGACTGCATATCTTCACGTTTCAACAGCAGTTGATTATTCAGCCTCGCTGATAAATTTGGTGCATACTCAAGTGGTGTTTCTTGGGCAACATCATACACACGGGCAGTCAGGATTTGAATTAGGTAGTCGCAAAACATGGGCGTCAAGGTGTTAGCAAATGCTGGATGGAGATTAATTTTACGTTACAAGCGATCGCACTGGTTTTATCAAAACAGAATTCAGGAGTCAGGAGCCAGAATTCAGAATTGAATTCTGTGTGACTGGCGGATGAATAAAACTTCAAAATTACTCATACTGTTTGAAGATAAATAAGTTCAGCGATGAAAATTTTTGGTGACTTCAAATTTTAGGCGATCGCTCGTAGATAGATTTTTCCGATTTGATTTATGAAAAAACTCCGTACAACTTGAAAATGCTGATTCCTGATTTCCTACTCCCTACTTAGACAAATAAGTTCAAAAATCAAATCGAATTGCAATAAGTATAGTGTTACTGATGAACATAACTTTTTAATTTATGTTAAAGTATGCGTGGAAGATGAAATTCGGCTATGTAGTTTGTTTTTATATATACTTGTATTACAGACCTCTCCGGATCTAAATCTCTACACCATTTGATTCTGGAGACATTTTATGTCAATTTACGTCGGTAATCTATCTTATGAGGTTAAAGAAGATGACCTCCGGCAAGTCTTTGCAGAATACGGAACTGTCAAAAATGTTCAATTGCCTATCGACCGAGAAACAGGTCGGGTAAGAGGTTTTGGCTTTGTAGAATTGGAATCAGACGCACAAGAACAAGCGGCGATTGATGCCCTTGATAATGCTGAATGGATGGGTCGAAGTTTAAAAGTTAATAAAGCCAAGCCCAAGACTGATGGAGGTTCTTCTGGTGGTAGACGAGGTGGAGGAGGATACTCTCGACCCTATTAAGGTCTAAAACCAAGAGGTTAACTCTAAGGTCTTGAGGGCAGACAAGGCGTCTGCCTTTTTTTTGCTTCGGTTGACCAAAGAAAGACGAGGGCTAGAGACAGGAGGTTTTAGAAAATAATTCTGTTGACATCCTCACCGCCGTGTTCGCCCTTGGCGTTCCCGTTGGCGAAGCCTCTCCAAGAGTTGGGTACGCACTCTTAAGAAGGAGTAATGAGTAATAAGTAATAAGTAATGAGTAAATACCCATTTTTCATCCACTCCTTACTCATTACTTTAAAGCATTGCGTGAAGCACAGGGTTTCAGACCCATTTTTCTCATGAAGCCATGCGTTAGCGTCGGCGATCGCAGGTATCGTTTTTTTAACAGGTGTAGCAACCATGAACCCAGAAGCTAAACATATTGTTGGCGAACTAAGGCATAAGTTCTACTCTAACTTTGCTGCTGCTATGAATATGCCAGTGATTATAACTGGTACATCTTATAGTAGTAATTCACCGATCGCATCTTGGATGGATCGTAGGCAAAGACTGAACTATATAAATGTATACGCTTATACAGCACCCGATGAATTTGTCCCGCTTCGCCCATTCATTCTTCGGCTGGCTATTAACAAGAGTGCTGGTAGAGTGACGGTGTTCAGAAAAGGACAAGTCTGCCGGGGTCTAAATTTGGTGTGGGATTTCGAGTTAACTGTACTACCAAAAGAAATCTTAGACTTTCTTCCCTGGATAGTTAACTTAGTTGAGGCCCATGATAAAGGTTCACCATTATTGCTAGAATCACCACCCCATTCATTTGAATTAAAAGTGTCAGAGGTCGAGTTATTTAATAACGCATGGACTCAGAAAGCTTGGCTGCTTGCGAATTCGACAATATCTTTATAGTAGGCTGTCAAGTTTCAATTGATAGGTAAGCAAGTTTGTAATCTGACTTTTCCCCTTCCTGAGATAGGAAGGAGATTATACCATTTCATGAAATACTTGATAAAAATGATTTGTCTCTAACTCTTTTCCTCTGCTCCTGCTGTCTATTTGTATCAACCTTAAAGTGAAATGGTATTAGGGGATGAGGTTTTTGTCGGCTTTTTCAATCATCGCTGATTTTTACTTTCCTTAAATAATACTATCTATCGCAACTTAATATTACATGAATTTATCATCATCTTTCGTGTTTTTTCTACATAGTAATAATGTAAATCCAGTTAATACAAATAGTCCTGGTAATGTATTAGGTTCATTTAGTAGTATTGGCTCTGACGATTGTGTTACATGAATGTCCAAAGATGGAGTGGAGTTAACTATAGAATTTGTTTCTGCAAAGTAGTTGTTTAGACCCGGCACTACAGCAGTATTGTTATAATTATCACTTGTAAGTAGTGTGTGGGAAACAGGTGATTGTGCGTTATCAGATATACCTTCATTGCCTGACAATAGTGAATTAGAATCTGGATTATCATCAATTAGTGATGCGGCTGATGTCGGTGTATTAGACACTGAGGATGTAATGACAACTAAGGCTATAGTAGCTAAACCTTTAAACAATAAGTTTTTTAGTATTGGAGTACTAGAGTGTTCTATACTATGCACTTGATTGATAACTAAGTAATTCTACATAAGTAGACTACCACAGCTATATTTTTTAATCAAAGTAAAATACTATTCTTTACCAGGTATTTACATACTCTTTACTTTAATCATTCATCTGTCTTTAGAAAGATTTTTATTTGAACTTATATGTACACATTTGACATATTAATGACACAACACTGACATAGATGTAAATAAAATGTTAAAAAAAGAACTGTCAGTTAATGAATAATCTGATTGAATTCATCACAATTAAGTCAAACAATTAAGACTTAAATCTCAAAATGCTCTCACTAGTTCACGAGAGTGAACTTGGCTATTTGGGAACGTGTTTTAACCCTTCCCCTTTACCTTTAAGCGCATTTTGGGGTTAACAGACTAGTAGGGCGATCGCAGTTTTTCAACTTAACTTTGATCTCTCAGTATCGGTGAACAGCAGAAAAATGGTTGCAGACTTATATCTGATGTCAAATTTTATACGATTTTAAACAATCGGAGTAATCTGAATGTCTACATTTACCGTCACTAATACCAACAACAGTGGTGCAGGTTCACTACGGCAGGAAGTTCTAAATGCCAATGCTCTTTCAGGAAAAGATATCAGCAATTTTAGTGGACTGTTTACTGATGGGCTGGCTCATACGATCAATCTAATTGGTAGTGTCACGGGCAACAGCACATAAAAGTTGCTAGGAGAGGAAGGCCGCTCCGGTACTGGGTACTGGGAAAAAGTTTTTTAAAATTTGGTGGGCCTTTTACCCACCACCAAATTTTAAGGGTTTGCCACCCAATCCCTAATCCCCAGTCCCTTTTACTTGATTTAGATAAAGTCTAGCTTAGAAAAAATTGATTTGGGTAGCATTCCATGTACACCTTTTTGGGGACTGTTTACAACTTGAGTAATGTGAAAATTCACAGCTAAACTACATAATACGTAAGCATCTTCTGGCGGCAAATTTACGAAGTGTTCCAGAAAATCAATCATGTTTTTTAAAGCCAGTTCTAAGGCTTCATCTAAGGTTTGAGCAAAGCCCATTGTGATGATATGAGTTGGAGTTTCGGCAATTGGTGTTGTTAGTTGTAAATCCTTGCGAAGTTTCAGTGTGATTCTACCGTTCATGGAAGTTTCAATGGCGGTGACATTTACTTCGCCGTCTCCTTGTGCCGAATGTCCATCACCAATAGAAAATAATGCACCTGGTACGAAAATTGGCAAAAATAAACGAGAACCAGCTTGCAGTTCTCGATTGTCGATATTACCACCGTAAGAACCTGGTGGGATAGAAGTTCTAGAGGTTTCTGGAGTAGCGACACCAAGAATTCCAAAAAACGGTTTGAGGGGAATTTTTATGCCAGCACCTACTGGAAATTCGGCGATATTATTTACCAAATCTAGAGGGATGAATCTCAAAGCAGGCTGAGGAAACTGATGTGGTAAAGCTCCCCAACCTGAACGAATGGTATTGAAGCCGACAGGTAAACGAGGTGCGATCGCATCTAATTGTACTTCTAAAACATCCCCTGGTTCGGCATCGCGCACATAAATCGGCCCTGTGAGTAAATGCGGCCCTCCAGCAATTTTTCGTTCCGGGAGAAGATTTTGGCAGATGTCGATAAATTCTGGTGTGAGAAACTCAGGTGGTGCTTTGTCGTAAACGTAGTAACCACTATAAGTTTCTACGTCAACTGTATCGCCAGAGTCAATAATGAGTGCTGGTTTTAGCAGATTAGAAAAACCACCTAAATGCACAGTTTCTTTTGAGGCTTTTAAAATGTAATGAGTCACGTCGCTTTGCTCCGAATTCAAAATTGAAAATTAAAAATTAAAAATTAATAATCCCCATAAATAAATTTAGTTGCTCTGTAAACGGACTTCGTATTTATGAAAAAAGTGAAGGTTTAAATGCGATTCTGGCCGATTTCCGTTGAGATTAGCTCTCTGACGTGAGTTGCAGAATCTTGCTGTAATGCTGATGCCACGATCGCTTCACTTGCAACTATACTTAATCGAGCGATCGCTTGCTTCACTCCAGGTATACTTTGAGGATTGACGCTCAACTCATCCAGCTCTAAGCCTAATAAAATTGGTGTTGCGAAAGTATCTGCTGCCAATTCTCCACATAATCCGACTGAAATCCCGGCTGTATGAGCAGCTTGAACAGTTTGCTGCACCATTCGTAATACTGCTGGATGTAGCGCATCAACTAAATTTGCCACGCGGGGATTAGTGCGATCGCTAGCCATGACGTACTGGCTCAGGTCGTTAGTACCTATACTAAAGAAGTCTACTTCAGCCGCTAACTGATCTGCGATCGCCACTGCCGAAGGTACTTCGATCATAATTCCCACTTTCATCGCGGCATCAAAGGCAATACCAGCTTGATTGAGTTCAGCCTGCACTTCCCCCAAAATTATCTTAGCTGCACGTACCTCCGTCACCGTCGCAATCATCGGCAACATGATTTTAATTTGGTGTCCGACGCTGGCTCTCAAAATTGCCCGTAACTGAGTTTTGAACAAATCCAGATGATCCAAACAGAAACGAATTCCCCGCCAGCCCAAAAAAGGATTAGCTTCTGGAAACCCGACTCTCAGATAGGGAAGTGGCTTATCACCACCAACATCGAGGGTACGAATAATTAGCGGACGATTATCTAAAACTTGAGCGATCGCCTGATACACTGCTAATTGTTCTTCTTCCGTCGGGGCGCTTGTTCGGTCTAAATAGAGAAACTCAGTGCGGAGTAGTCCTACACCTTCTGCACCGCTAGCTACAGCAATTTGAACGTCATTTATACTACCAATATTGGCGAAGACGCTAATTTGCTTACCATCACGAGTAATTGCTGGTTGATGGGCTGTAGCTTGTGCTTCTTGTTGGGCAGCTTGCCAAGCTGACTGCTTTGCTGCTAGTAAATCTAGGATGTGTGATTCTGGTTCTACCCAAGCTCTGCCACTTTCGCCATCAAGAGCCATAAGTGTACCATCTGCTAAGTGCAACACCTGGGCATCTACTCCCAGAACTGCGGGAATACCCAATGTTCGGGCGATAATTGCACTGTGGGAAGTGGCGCTACCAGAAGTAGTACAAATACCCAATACCTTTGTCGGATCTAATCCAGCCGTATCTGAGGGAGTTAAATCAGTCGCCACTAAAATCGCCGGTTGCTCAAGATGCAGGTTAGCGGGGGCATTGCCAGATAGTAATCGTAGTACCCTTTGCCCGACATCTACAACATCGTCAACTCGCTCTTGCAGATAAGAATCCTCAAGTATATGGTAAGAAGCTATTACTTCATCTACTACAGCTTGCCAAACGGCTTCAGCATTTATATGGTTTGCTAAAATGCGTTCTTTAGACGCTTCCAACAACACTGGATCTTCTAAAAATAACAGTTGGGCGTCAAAAATTGCGGCTTCAGCATCACCAATTTGCAGAGATGCTTGTGAGAAAACTGCTTGAATTTCTTGTTGGGCGGTGTGGATTGCTGTTTGTAATCTTTGCCACTCTGCTTCAACATCTTCAACGTGGTGTTGCGTAACAATAATGTGAGTGGGTTGATAATGAACAACAGGTGCGATCGCTACTCCAGGAGAAGCTGCAATCCCCGAAAGTTCGCCGTGAGTGGTTGGGGTAACTTCATGCTGAAATGCTGGTGGAGAATTCAAAGCAACACGATCTTCTCCAAAATTATTTGCGAATAATGCTTGTAACGCTGCCAGCGCCTCATCTGCATCAGAACCAGTGGCAGTAATCAGCAGTTCGTGTCCTTGACGCACTCCTAAAGTTGTAACTTGGTTAATACTGTCACCCCTAACTAGCTGAGTATTTCTGGTTAAATTCCGTACTAGAATTTGGGATTGAAACCGGGCTGCGGTTGCGACAAACTGCGCTGCGGGACGGGCGTGTAATCCTAAGCGATTGCTGACAATCAGCTGGATTTCTCGCGTTGGTGATTCTATATTGGTTGTTGTTGGGGTGATAGCAGACAAAGGACTACTAACTAAACCCAATTGAGTTGCTTTTGCTAGGAGTGCGCCGCGTGCTTCCGCCATAACTTGGTGAATATCTCCACCAGCCGCCGCCGCTACTACAGCAGCGATCGCACCTTCTACTAGCGGGGCTTCACACAAATACACTTTTTGCTGTTGTGCTTCTGGTAGAAACTCAATGGCCATTTCTGCACTTAGCAAAGCACTACCCAAATCCATTAATACCAAGACACCATCATCAGAAAATACAGAAGCGATCGCCTCATAAACCTGGATGGGATCTGTACCCAATGGATTTTCCGAATCTTCAATCCCTGCTGCAACAGCAATGGAAACTTGGCCCTGAACCATCTGCGCGGCGAGTTCCCGCACACCCAGAGCCAGTTGTTTACTATGAGAAACGATAACAATTGCGATCGCGGCCACACCGTCAACCTTGTTGAGAGGTTTGCGTTTAGCTAGTTATCCCTTGCATTTTCCCGTACCGCTAAATTACAATTGCAACTGCCCGAAAATATTCCGGTCTTTCCAGCTAGAAATACGAACAAAATAGCCTTCTTTTAGATCAATACCTGGTATCCACTCATAAACTCCATCGCTAGCAGTACGGGAAGAAATGTTTTGGATAAGTTTGTTCCCATCGTACAACTTAATCGAGACATCGCCATCAAAATTATCCCGCCACAATATTAAATAAGGCTGATCTTTCTTTGGAAGTACTTTCTTCACTGGCTGAGTAATCAAAATCTTTGGCGCGACCTGATTTTTGCTTCTCTTGCGGAATCCCAGATAATGAGGTAGATGCCGGAAAGTAGGATTTTCTTGCAGATTAGACAATTGGGGAACAATAATGTCTCCCTGTTGGGAATTGAATAGATAAGTTGATCTGCCGCCATCAACGGTAATGATATCGCCTTTAACTCCTAATTTACGTAATAAATCGGCTGCTTCGTCCAGAGTTGCCTGGTTCACCGTCATAATCGCCAACAACTCGTCGCCCTTAACACCATCTTTGTTGAGAGTACCGATGAGTTGATATTTATTCGCTTGGTTTTGGGCTAATACTTTCGCTGGATGATCGCTGTATTGGTAAGTAGCGATCGCATTCTTTACTGCTTTTTGGTTCAGAGGCGCACCACTAACCGGATTGTAATCGGTAATATATGCCTGCTGATTATCCCAGACTAAGGTTTTGAGGCGAATATTACGATAATATTTATCTTTTGGTTCCTTGATTGGGCCATAAGGGCTAGTACCACCAGTGATGACAACACCATTGAGTTTGATCGGAAAGGATAATTGAGTACTAGATTGGTATTGCTCAAAGAAAGAACAATTAATCATGGAAAAAACGTTGTTTGCGTAAAGTTTCTTATATTCGTCTGTTACTTCAGAAAACAACTTATTTTGGAAAAAAGGGCTGTAATGTCCGCCTTCCCCTTTATAATATTTGCCTTCATTTAGACCCATATCATCTACCTCTCCGGTAATTTGGTCTATGTGCATTTTGCGGAGATCGATAACTTGTAAATATGCTTCGTTACCATTGGTTAATTGTTTTTTATATAACGCAGCCCCATCTATAACCTGGAGAGGCTGATAAGAATCCCCAGAGAGTTAGGAAGTGCGATTGCTTAATTGGGCTTGGTGCTGCTCTAACTCTTTCACCCGATTCTCTAGAAGTCCGTACCGAACAAAATTAATCTGTATTATTTCTTCGATCTTGA
>NZ_JBALFY010000077.1:0-81774 GCF_036916655.1 Nostoc sp. | reverse complement strand
AACTATTTTTTCTCGAAGATCGACAGAGTATGACTTCATTTAAAAATATTTATATTTTAATTTAGTGTACCTCATAATAGACGCAAGTGCTGTATTCCTCAACCTATATTCAAAATTACATACACCATTATAGGCAATAAATCAGACGAAGTTAAGGTAATACCTAGTATATTAGCAAAAGGTATATCTGAAAGAAAGCTATCGTATGATAATCTCTTTAACTATAAAGCTCTATATCAAAAAGATTGGTTCTACTTGTGGAAAAGCAATCTTTTTATATCTGATATCACTATACTATTAATAGCACTTTTTTAATTTGGTATGAAAGAGAATTGAAGAATTTATATTTCAAGCAAAAAGAGAAAAAAATCCTTAATGCACTTGAAAAAAGACTTTATCAGCCAGGAGCAATAGATGAATTAAGGCAGAAAAATCTACCAAACGAAATAGTAGATTTTCTTGTGATAATGAATAATAAAGTTAGTAATGAGTCGATTGACAAGGTTATGTCAGAGTATTTAAGTGAAGAGTTATCTCAGCCAGGAAAAATCGATGAATTAAAGCAGTGGGAAGCTTCAAAAATTGCAGAACTTTTAGTCAAAATTGAGCGCGAATTTAATTGGGCAAATACTCCTTGGTGGAAGAGACGGTATTCTGGTATTCCCAAGCCTTAGCAAAGTAGATCAAGATATATAGAAGGGAGACAACGTAGATTGAAGCAAAAGCAATCGCCGATCGCACTTCTTCGTTATGCTGAAACGATTAATCCTGCGTCTCCTCAACTGACCCAAGCTGCTCTAATAACTGATGTACTGATAAAACGGGTATAGCTGAATTGGAAAACCCTTGCGAATCACGAGTAACGATCGCGTCTAAACTCTGAGCGACTGCACAATAAATTTGTACCGCATCCTCAAAATCAGCTAAACCAGATGCAAAAGCTGCTTCTAAAATAGCCCGATTTACAGAGCAAATAACCAAAACCGCCAGTATGGTTGAAACTGCCTGTCTAGCAAGTTCAATACTTTGAGTTTGTCTGCGGGCTATGTAGAAAATGTCAGTGAGTGTTGTTGCAGTCACATATCCAACTACTTGTCCAGAATCGATCAAATTAAATAGGGCTTGGGCATCTTGCAGAAATGGCTCTCGGTCTAGCAAATAATCTAGAACGATGTTGGTATCAATCAAAACTCTCATTAAAGATATTTCTCCACCCGGCGCTCTTCTAGCATGAACTCCACTTGTTCATCAGTCAGCGCTGGCTGGTTGGTCTTCAATAAACCTTTCATCTGCTTGATGATGCGCGATCGCTCAGGTAGTTGGGTTGGAACATCTTGCAAGGATTCAATAATCGCACGGACGAGTTCAAGGCGATCGCTCGCTGGCAGTTGACGGGCTTGCTCTTTAAGCTCTTGCAGGGACATAGAAAACACTCCGACAAATGCTGTATCTAAATTTTAGTATGAGCTATCAACGCTTAACTAAAGATAAATCTGGTGTTAGCCTTTGCAAAACTTGCTTCAATACCATTACTGTCCAATCTATATCAGCTTCAGTGGTATCACGCCCCAATGTGATGCGAATTCCTCCCAAGGCGGCTTTTTCGGAATAGCCCATCGCCAACAATATCGGGCTGGGGCTAAGTTTACCACTGTGACAGGCAGCACCAGCACTGATGCCGATGCCAGCAAGGTTTAACTGTCGTACTAAGGTTTTACCGCTAAGTTTTTTGCCATCGGCGTTTTCTAAGCACATACTGACATGGTGAGGTAAACGATCGCAGCTATCCCCTGTGGGAATTAAACCAGGAATCTCAGCTAGTTGGGCAAAGGCGCGATCGCGTAACTCCATCAATCGTGGTGTTTCTGTAGCTAGTTCTTGCGCTGCTAATTCTGCTGCGAGACCAAATCCGGCAATTATCGGTACTGCTTGCGTACCAGAACGCAATCCCATTTCTTGTCCACCACCAGCTATTAAAGGCATCAATTCCACTCCAGGACGCACGTACAGCGCCCCTACACCTTGGGGGCCATAGATTTTATGACTAGAAAGGCTAAGTAAATCTACAGGCAGTTGTTGCACATCTATGGGTAAACGTCCCGCAGCTTGTACCGCATCTGTATGAAACAAAGCACCATGCGATCGCACAATTTTACCCAATGCTGCGATCGGTTGGACAGTCCCAACTTCACTTTGACCGTAAATTATAGAAACTAAAACTGTGTTATGTCGCAACGCCGCCTTTAAATCTAAGGGATTAACTCTACCTTTCATATCTACAGACAAGCGCGTAACTTCCCAACCCCACGTTTCTAGAAATCGTGCTGTTTCAGAAATTGCGGAATGCTCAACGCTGGAGATAATTAGATGTTGAGGAACAGCATACAACCGAGCTACACCCATAATCGCCAAATTATCTGCTTCAGTACCACCAGAGGTAAAAATGATCGATTCAGGGGTAACAGCGTTAATTAAACCAGCAACTTGGACTCTAGCTAGTTCCACAACCGTTGCCGCCCGTTGTCCCCACTCATGTAAGCTGGAGGGATTGCCCCACTGTTGAGTGAGGACTGTTTGCATAACTGCGATCGCTTCTTTTCGAGTGGGTGTAGTGGCGCTGTAATCTAAATAAATTTGCATATAACCGAATAATGGTGAGAACACAGGTTAGTAGTAGGCTGCTGTTCTTGTCAGCATATACAGTTTTGGTAGACAAATCCTGAAAAAATCTCTGTAATTCTACCTTTAGCAGTGGATTTTTCCCAATACTAGGAAAGCTATTTCTCTACTTCATTCAGAACGCAAAATTTTGGGAATGATAAATATGTCAACTCCCAATCCACTTTTAACAGATTACAGTGCAACTTATTTCTAGACAAAGATATTTTTTATATATCTTTTTACTGATATTCTCCCTCGCTGGTTGTCAACGAGTCCAGTCTTCTAGTCAGCGTCCAGCACCCTTACCACAAGATCCGCTAGTTCAAGTTTACTTTAACCATTCTGAGTCTTCAGAATACCAAGAAAGTTACCGTCAGCAAACTCGCCTTGGGGATGATTTAGAAAAACAGATTGCCGATGCTATAATGCACGCTAAATCTACAGTAGATGTGGCGGTACAAGAATTACGTTTACCCAAAGTTGCCCAAGCACTGGCTAATAGACAAAAAGCTGGGGTAAAAGTCAGGATAATTTTAGAAAATACCTATAGCCGACCTTGGAGTAGCTTAACATCTACTGAAATAGATAAGTTAGATAAAAGAGAACGGGAACGCTATAATGAATCCCGCAAATTTATCGATATTAACCAAGATAATCAACTTAGTCCAACAGAAATCAATCAAAGAGATGCTTTGATAATTTTGCAGAATGCCAATATTCCCTGGTTAGACGATCGAGCAGATGGCTCGGCGGGTAGCAGTTTGATGCATCACAAATTTGTGATTGTGGACAATCGCCTTGTAATTATCACTTCCGCAAATTTTACATTAAGTGACACCTCTGGAGATTTTACAAATTCCAGCAGTTTAGGGAATGCTAATAATTTATTGCAGATTGACAGTCCAGAATTAGCATCTTTATTTACAGAAGAGTTTAATATTATGTGGGGGGATGGGCCGGGAGGTCAACCAGATAGCCGATTTGGTTTAAAAAAGCCGATGCGTTTCCCTAAACAAATAACTTTAGGTAACACCAAAATTACTGTGCAATTTTCGCCTACTTCTCCAACTCAACCTTGGAGTAACACTAGTAATGGTTTAATTGGCAAAACTTTAGATTCAGCAACCCAATCTATTGATATGGCCTTATTTGTTCTTTCCGAACAGCGTCTTGCCAATATTTTAGAAAAACGCCATCAACAAAGTGTAGAAATTCGCGCTTTAATTGAGCCACAATTTGCCTACCGCCCCTACAGCGAAGCCTTAGATATGATGGGTGTTGCTCTTAGTAACAAATGTAAATATGAAATTGACAATCATCCTTGGTCAAATCCAATTACTACCGTGGGCGTACCTGTGTTAGCCAAAGGTGATTTATTGCATCACAAATTTGGTGTTATTGATAGTCAAACAGTAATTACAGGTTCTCATAATTGGTCTGATGCTGCCAATAATGGTAACGATGAAACCCTTGTAGTAATTGAAAATCCGATAATTGCTGCCCATTATGTCCGAGAATTTGCGCGTCTTTATAGTAAAATCAAACCTGGATTACCAACAGCAATTCAAGAAAAGATTAAATTAGAACAAACACGCTGTCCGCAAATAAAAACTTCTTCATCAACTGAGTTACAAGCAGTTCAAAAAGTAAATATCAACACCGCAAGTTCAGAAGAATTAGCAACTCTCCCTGGCGTGGGTAAGAAATTAGCACAGCGAATAATTATTAGTCGTCAACAGCAAAAATTTACATCTTTACAAGACTTAGAACGAGTTCCAGGAGTGAGTGCTAAGATGTTGGGAAAATGGAGCGATCGCATCACTTGGTAAATCGCGTAGCATTTTTTCTTAGCCCACGGAGGTGGGCTTTGTTTATGTAGCTGCATTCGCCCTTGGTGTGCCGGAGGCATCATTTTATTCGCCAGGGCTGTAAAATTCACAAATGCGATATTTAAATGCGATCGCTAGCTAGCTAAATCAACCAAACTGCGGAAATGCCCATTTTGGGAAAATCGTTCTGCTATTACTTGTTTATAAACTGTTTCATAGCCATCAGTCATGTGCCCAACGCTGAAAAGGTCTTCCACGTACTGACGACAGGCATAGCGGTTTAACTCTATGGTGCGATCGATGGCACTGATGCACTCTTGAATATTATTGCAAAGGAAACCCGTCTTGCCGTGAGAAATTACCTCTTCTGTAGACCCCAATTTCATTGCAATCACTGGTGTACCCGAAGCCATTGACTCAATCATCACTAAGCCAAAGGGTTCTCGCCAGGTAATCGGGAACAGAGTTGCGACTGCACCACCCATGAGGGCATTTTTTTGAGCATGGTTGGCTTCACCCAAATATTCAATTTGCTCTCCATCAATGTGTGGTTTGATTTCCTTCTCAAAGTATTCCACATCAACAACATCTATCTTACCTGCCATTTTTAAATGCCAACCGGCAAGTTTGGCAATTTCTATAGCTAAATGCGCTCCTTTTTCAGGAGACATTCGACCCAAAAATGCTAGGTAGGGAGGATCTTGTGGTTGGGAGTGAAACTCATAACTACTGACATCAATCCCGTTATAAACCGTCGCTATAGAGTTTAACCCTAACCTTGGTTCTCGTTGTGAATTGGAAATATTGACGTAGGGTTGTTTTTTCCTAAAACTAAACATTTTTTCGTTATCAGGGGTAAAAATACCGTGCAACGTATGAACTGTAGGGGTTTTGACAAGATTTGCGTAAGCCAGTGCCCCATGTCCGATATGGGAGTGAATAATATCAAACTCTTCTGCGCGTTCGTACACCGAAGCGATATTCAGCATCTCGTAAATGCCGTAATCTTTGATAGTAGGATCGAGTCTGAGGGCACGGGGATGAACAGACGTTAGTTTTGCCAGACTAATAGAATCTCCCGATGCAAATAGAGTTACTTCGTGTCCGCGTCGGACTAATTCATCGGTCAGTAACCCTACTACTAACTCTATGCCACCATAAGCTGGAGGCGGTACTCTTTCCCACAATGGAGCTATTTGAGCAATTCTCATCATAAACCTCCTAAAAAATAAAACTTGAATTAGAAGTTTTTTATTTCTGTTGTTTTAGTGCTTGCAATTGATTCGCTTTGGCATCAGAAAGTAACTTCAGATACTAAACTTATTAACAATTTCCTTCAAATCTTACGCTCTTACTTCTATATTTTTTGTCTATCCTAGTACGGAAATTACCCACTCCTAAAGAGGTAAATGTATTCTCATTTATAAACTTTTGTGTTATTTTTTGCGGTTTTTAATAGAGATTTTTTTCTAAATAGGAACTTGATAAAATCGTCTAAAACTAGCTTTTAATGGTTAAATTATGGGAAAAAGCTCTATTTATAACTATCAATTATCTGATTTCAAAATGTTAATTAAAGAATAAAATCTGTAGAGACTATTTGGACGGCTTTCCGCACAAGGATAAATTGTGGTCGTCCAAAAGGTAGATTTAAGAAAGGCAGCAGGCAGAAGGCAGAAGTAAGAAAACTTTAGTTCTATAGATCGGCAGTCAAAAAAAGGGCGTTGCTGAATTCAGGTATAAAAATGATCTTGCATAATTTCAAAACCCTCGTAGAGACGTTGCATTGCAACGTCTCTACACCAAGATTCATACATCTAATCAGCAACGCCAAAAAAAGAATTGGGGCAAGACGCATAGCACAACTCGCATTACATCCTTGAAGGAGAGTTAAATAGTTGACTTATTACATTAAATATGATATTTTATATTGCCATCAATAAAAATCATATATAAGCGTGAATATCTCTCCATCTCTCAAAAAACCGCGTGTCTCATGGCAGGCGGTTTTCTCAGTGCTGATGTTTGTGTTCATGTACCTGCCCATACTGGTACTTAGCTTTTATAGCTTCAATCAATCGCCCTACAGTGCAACTTGGCAAGGATTCACTCTCGACTGGTATCGCAAGTTGTTCAGTGATGATCGTATTTTATCGGCTTTGCAAAATAGTATGATTGTTGCTGGTTGTGCTGTGGCAATTTCAGCAGTGCTAGGAACCTTGATGGCGGTTGGGTTGGCGCGTTACGAATTTCCTGGTAAGAAATTGTATCAGGGTGTTGCTTACCTACCATTGATTATTCCTGATATTGCGATCGCAGTGGCTACCCTAGTATGTCTAGCAGCCTTTGCAATCCCTTTGAGTTTGTGGACGATAGTTGCAGCCCATATAGTGTTTTGTCTCGCCTACGTCGGACTTGTAGTTGCTTCTCGACTGACTAATTTAGATCCACACTTAGAAGAAGCAGCACTAGATTTAGGCGCTACACCAACTCAAGCTTTCATCCAAGTATTGTTACCTCAATTAATGCCTGGGATTGTCGCTGGTTGTCTCTTGGCTTTTGTCCTCAGCTTAGATGACTTTCTCATTGCCAGTTTTACTGCTGGTAGCGGTTCTAACACCTTACCAATGGAAATTTTTAGCCGCATTAGAACAGGAGTTAAACCTGATATTAATGCACTTAGTGTAATGTTAATTTCTGTATCTGCGATCGTTGCTCTTGTCGCCGAGTTAATTCGCGTTTCGGGAGAGAATAAAAATTTCAAATAAGAGTCACAATTGGCAATAAACCAGAATTCAGAATTCAGAATTCTGAATTCAGAATTCAGTAGTTAGAATACTCTACCCATAAAGGGATAGAGTTTTAAGGTGAATATACTTAATACTAGTTTAGCCCAATATTACACTCGCTTTTAACCAGTATTTATTACCTACTTGTACATAATTAATACTGTTAGCGGATAGCTAAGGTTTAGCCCATTCTGACTCCTGTATTCTGAATTATTCTTATAAAAATTATAGGATATTTGGTTCTTAGTGAACTTTTTTGAATAGCGAACAACAGCTATATTAAAAATTAGGGTGCATTGGTCTTGCCATAAACACTAAATGTCATGGCAATATGCTGTATTTTATGCTAGCACAACCTCTTACTATAGATAAGGGAACTCAAAGAAATAAATTATCCAATATTGTGGAGTGGACAACATGAGCGCCCAGTCCATAATATAGCTACCGTGTCGCCCACCCCACAAGAGCTAATTGAATATTTTTTATTTTGAAGCCCCTTAAGTAAATAAATATAATTTATTCATCCTTCTATACTCGTGTGAAAGATAGTTTTAAACACATGAATAAACTTCCGTGTTCACTTCTCTACATAACTGTTTTCAATTAGATAATATTGGGGCTAACTTTGGAGAAGATGCTATTTCCCCCTCATTATGCAAATCTGCCAAAATCCCAATTGCTCAAATCCATTCAACTCTGATAGCAATAGATTTTGCGTGAGTTGCGGACAAAGCAACTTTGGCAAACTTCTCAGAAACCGTTACCGCGTATTAAGACTCTTAGGTGAAGGTGGATTCAGTAGAACCTATGCTACAGAAGATGTCGATAGACTAAACGCACCTTGCGTCATCAAACAATTTTTCCCGCAATTTCAGGGAACAGGACAACGCACGAAAGCAGCAGAATTTTTTAAAGAAGAGGCTTTTCGGTTGTATGAATTGGGAGAAAATCATACCCAAATTCCCAGATTACTAGCTTATTTTGAACAAGGTACTAGTTTGTATCTCGTACAAGAGTTTATTCAAGGAAAAACTCTCTTACAAGAAGTTCAGCAAAAAATTTATGGCGAACAACAAATTTGGGAACTTTTAGCTGATTTATTGCCAGTTCTGGAATTCATTCATACCCATAACGTGATTCATCGGGATATCAAACCAGAAAATATTATCCGTCGTGCCAGTGATGAAAAACCCGTATTAATTGACTTTGGCGGTGCTAAACAGGTAACACAAACCAGTATAGGCAGACAAGCTACAGTAATTTATACCCTTGGCTATGCCCCAACAGAACAAATGGCTGGATTTGCTTGTCACGGCAGTGATTTGTATGCTTTGGGTGTAACTTGTGTGCGTCTTTTAACTCAATGTTTGCCTTTTCAGGATGCTTCTGGACAGGTTAAAGATCCTATTTATGATGCCATGAATGCTAAATGGTTGTGGCGCGAACGTTTACAGCAAAAAGGTATTACTATCAGCGACGACTTAGGGAAAATTTTAGATAAATTACTCAAACATTTACCAAGTGAAAGGTATCAAACAGCAGTAGAAGTTATCAACGATTTGAAGTTTATAACATCGAACATTGAACCTGTCGCCTTAAAAATTGTTTCGATGCCTCAACCCATATTACCGCCACTACCACAAAAAGTAATCGAACCATTACCCCCCTTAGAAACCTTTGAGTTTGATGTAGTGACAGTGGACACAGGTGGTAGAGAAGTAAACCGTATGAGTTGCAATGCCAACTTCTTTGCCGAAGAATTGAGTAAGTCTGTCACATTAGAAATGGTATCAATTCCTGGCGGTACTTATATGATGGGTTCACCAGAGTTTGAAGGAGATGCTGACGAACGTCCTCAACATCAAGTTACCGTCGAACCATTTTTTATGGGGAAATTTCCCGTAACTCAAGCACAATGGAGAGTAGTCGCAGCTTTACCTAAAGTCAAACAAACTTTAAATCCCCATCCGTCGAAATTCAAAGGTTTAGATAGACCAGTAGAAAATGTATCTTGGTATGAAGCTGTAGAATTTTGTCTCAGGCTATCAGAAAAAACTGGACGCGACTATCGTTTACCGAGTGAGGCTGAATGGGAGTATGCTTGTCGTGCTGGAACTAAAACATCCTTCCACTTTGGTGAAACCATTACCTCTGAGTTAGTCAGTTGCACTATGGAACCAAAAAGTAAATTTCGTAAAGAAACAACAAACGTCGGCAATTTTGAAGTCGCCAACGCCTTTGGATTATATGATATGCACGGGCTAGTTTGGGAATGGTGTGCTGATTCGTGGCACAACAATTACAACGACGCACCCTTAGATGGAACAGCTTGGGAAGTTGACGGTGATATTCATCGCCGGGTGCTACGCGGTGGTTCTTGGAGTTTCAATGCAGAACTTTGTCGCAGTGCCAGTCGCAGTTGGAATGAGTCAGACGGTGGATTGAGGATTTGCGGCTTTAGAGTAGTATTTTCACTCTAGACATTGACATCGTTTTGCTTAGTTTCTCGATCGGCTAATCGGTATTCAAATTGCATAATTAGGTCGCTCATGTTGCCATAGGTGTCAACTTAACGCGAAACCGCTTGTCCGCCGGGAATTGAAATTCCCGTATAATAGCTAAAGTCATCTGAAGATGACTAAAAATCTCCAGTCTACTTCAGTAGACTTCAGCTATTAGCCAGAAAATTTATTTTTGAAGTAATAAGTAATGAGTAATGGGTATTACTTATTACTCATTACTTATTACTCATTACTCATTTATTTATTTCCGGGCGGACATGGAAGCAAACAGATAAGCTATTTCCAGCTTAAGTTGATACAAATGGCAAGATGCCTACCCCACAAGATGTAGACTTCTGAGATTTGGCGAGATATTCAAGTGGATAGTTAACTATGATTTCGACTAACTGCCAACAGTTATTGTTGAATCTGCTGTTTCTTTTTCAGAATTTTCTGCATTGTCAACCTCAAGAGTTCGGAGTAGTTCTCGAATGACATCTGTTGCTGGCCTTCCTGTCGAAGCACAGTAGCATTCAAGTTTCTTCATTTCCTCGGTTGTGAGATTTACTGTCAGTCGTTTAACAGCCCATTTTTTCTTCATGATCCTTATTTTGTCTTTAATTTGCTTTTTATCAAAATCACCAAGTCATGAGGATTATTCCCGTAGTGCATAGCCTACACCACGGACTGTATGAATCAAACGCTTTTCATTATTTTCTTCCAACTTGAGTCGCAGATAACGAATATAAACCTCAATAATATTAGAGTCACCCATAAAATCGTAACCCCAAACTTTCTCTAAAATTTGATCTCTAGTAAACACTTGACGGGGATGTGAAAGGAGATATTCTAATAAGTCAAACTCCTTTGCTGTTAACTCAATGCTTCGTTTCTCGCGAAATACTTCACGGGTGCGGCGATTTAAGCTTAAATCTTCAAATTGCAACAAATCCTCGTCTGTTTCTTGGGTGCGGCGCAGATGGGCGCGAATTCTAGCTAGTAGTTCCTCAATGCTGAAAGGTTTAACTACATAATCATCGGCTCCTGCATCTAATCCTGCCACGCGATCGCTCACTTCATCTTTTGCTGTCAACAAAATCACTGGTAGTGTACTCCCTGTTGCTCGCAAACGGCGACAAATTTCCAAACCTGTCAAGCCTGGAAGCATCCAATCCAGAATCGCTAAATCTGGTGATGAGTCTCTGGCTAGGGTTAAACCAGCAATACCATCATGGGCTACACTGACTTTGTATCCTTCGCTACTAAGTTCTAATTCGACAAATCGCGCTAGTTTGACTTCATCTTCCACCAAAAGGATATGTGCTGTCATATTTTTGCTCCTAAAGTAGGTAATGTTAGATTCACAATTCACAACAAAATTTTTCTGTCATACACACTATGTCTGCAATCAAATCAAGAAGTCGAGAATCTAAGTCTTTCAATTTTCATAAATCAGATATAAATGCTATATAGCAATCCTAAAAGATCCCCGACTTCTTCAATAAGTCGAGGATCTGCTCCTCTCGGTGGAGAGAAAATCAAACAGGACTGTTATATATAGGTAAACTGATTGTAAATATACTACCTTCCCCTAATTTAGATTGCACACTGACACTACCTCCCATCCCTTCTATAAGTGTTTTGACAATCGATAAACCCAAACCACAACCCCCAGTAGTATGAGAGCGAGATTCATCTACACGGTAAAACCTCTCAAATATCCGTGCTTGGTGCTGTAAAGGAATGCCATAGCCTTTGTCATAAACTTGAATAACTGCCTTGTCTTGAACCTGATTTAACTTAAAAATTATCTGTGTACCAGCTTCAGAATATTTAACAGCATTATCAATTAAATTTAATAACACTTGTTTGAGGCGACTGTAGTCTGCTTTAATCTCAATTGGATAAATATTTGACTCGATTGTAATTGTGCGATCGCTATACTTTTCTGCCATCATTACAACTTCTTCAACCAATTCATTGAGTACATAAGATTTCATCTGAAAGTATAAATAACCACTATCGGCTCGTGCCAAATCAAGTAAATCTTGCAACAAGCGGATGGTGCGTTCCGCTTCTGATGCCGCAGTTTCTAAAGCTTCTTGCTGGGTTTGGGTTAAGTTATTCTGCCTTCGTAAGACACTTTGCAAATAACCATGTACAATTGTTAAAGGTGTGCGTAGTTCGTGAGAAACATTACTCACAAATTCTCGCTCTTGCTCCCATGATTGGGAGAGACGTGATAACAGCATATTTAAAGTTTGAGCTAATTCTTTAACTTCGCTGGGTGCATTATCAAGATATAGCTGTGCTTGTCCTAAATCTTCAGCAGAAATCACAGAAGTCATTTGATTTAGCTGGCGCAGGGGTTGCAGAGAACGTTTAATATAAAGTGCGATCGCAACAGTTAAAATAATAATTGCCAAAATACTGGTAATACCTAAATTCTGCACCATTCCTACAAACATTTTCTGTTCGCGGGTAATATCCTTGACTACAAATAACTCACCGATAAACTTCCCCTGCACTTGCACAGAACTACCACATAAAACAAAATAGCTTTGGTTTACTTTGTAAACTTGTGCTTTAATCGGCATCTTAGTCAGGGACATTAACTCAGTAACCGTAGTATCAGATAATAAATTTAAATTAGCAGATTTTACTAAAATTTTATTATCAGGACTTTTTAGCCATAATAATGTGTTGGTATTTCCTAAATTATTAATAGCCTTTTGTAACCCAGTTTCAGGCTGCATCATCTCACTATAAATTTGCACATCTTGCGGCAAGCGCTTGGCAATTTGTTCTATATTATATTTATGACTATCAACTAAAATTTGCTGCATTTTCCAGCTAGTCCATGTAGCGAGACTACCTAATACCAAAGCCGAAAATGATGCAATACCAATGGTGAGGCGTGACTGTAAGGAAAATGGATCTATATTTATCCAAAATTTTATGATTTGCTTCACTGTTCTGGTTGCACTTGATGAGTTTAATAAGGTTTGATCGATATAAATAAGACTGCTAAATATAAAGTTACTGTCAACCGCGACATCTCTAGTTATAGCTGACTTGAACTTACCTCTGTTGTATATCTACAGTGAAAAGTGCAGCCATTCCAAAAAGATTGCTAAATATTTTTATTTTATCGCTCTCCTAACTCTAGAAATCTTGGTCTAATAATAATCTAAATGCATTTAGTGGTAATTAAATTAATTTGCGCTGAGAATTACCTTAAAATGTCTAATATTATCTGCTTTTAGTTTGAGTGCAAGGGCTAAAAGTCAATCTTTCTCTTTGATAAAGTTTCTTTTATATGAAGTACAAAGCTACGGGTATTGCGGCATGAGATATAAACTCTTTAATACAATACGCTTGGGTGGCTACTGGCAACAATTTTTGGTTTTCGAGACGCGATAAATCGCCGTCTCTACAAGTGTTTTAGGTTGATCTGAACTGTATTGCTCTTGAATAATTATCTTTATTACTAAATTTTTTACCTCAGTTACTTGCAAACTGCTATATCTTTTTGATGATTTGGCAAATTGGCAACTCTGAGAAAATTAACTGTGTTATTTTCAATGCTATACAAGGTGTATTTGCACTTTCAAGCTATTTAGACGGGCTGCAACCCGTCTTTATTTATCGCTAATTTTCTTTAAGGGGTTGCGGAAGCTCTTAATAGGGTTGGATAGGGAGCCTGCATACCACCACAGAGAAGCAAGCTACACCCCATGTCTCGCTTCTTGGATTTCTCTAAGGGAATTCCAAGAAATAAATTATCCAATATTGTGGGGTGGGCAACATGAGCGCCCAGTTTATATGGCGGGCAAGATGCCCACCCCACAAGAGTTAATTGGATATTTTTTTATTTTTCAGTCCCTAAGTGGAGGAGTGGTGTGGATTAGGCGAATTTATCAACAAGTGCCTAAAATCATAACCAGCCACTTTTCAAACAATTTCATGAAAGCGGATGCAGTATTGTTAAATGAAAACTATGTCTGGTTTCAGTTTTCAGATACCGTTCTTGCAAAGGTTGCCACTGCTGCCACGACTGGTAACGATTTTCAGTTAACAAAGTAGCAAGGGTGGGCAACTGACTCTGAATTTCTGACTTGAAAACATCTGTAAGCCAGTCAGTTAAAACTGCACTATCTTGCATCGTACCCAAAATTTCTTGGATATTTTTCACTTCTTCAATATAAGCTGCGTAAGACTCACCATATAAGTCACTAAATAACTCCATTTGGTAGCGTACACGTTTCGCTTCTTTTCGCAAACTATGAAGATTTTCGCCTTCTGTCGTCAATTGTTGTTCTATCTTTTCTGGTTCCCAATTTTTCTGGATTTTAACTTCTGAGTTGACAAATTCAGTGCCAACTAGCCACCCCGGATGCAATAAGAAGTTACTCACTTCTGGTAAAAGTAAGTCTGGTAGTACTTGCTGAATCGTGACAGATCCCAAAGGTTGATAACTGGGTTTCTCTAACCATTTATCTAAGGCATCTTTTAGAGACTTGTAAGATTCATCTTTTAATGTTTTCTGTACACTCGATAGTACGTCTTCACGTTGTTTAGCTAAAGCTGTGAAAGCTGTTTGCAAAGATTCTTGCTCTTTGCGGGGTAAGTTTGGTTTGTAATTGTTTTCCAAACTTTCTTTAAGTACATCCAAATCTCGCAGATTACCAAGACGACGGGCTATTTTACCAATATTTTTATCGCTGATTGGTTTGGATACATCCACCGCTAGTCCAAACCGAGTTACGGCTGTCCGTAAGCGGCGCATTCCCACTCGCATTTGATGCAGCGCTTCTGGATCTTCATCTTTCTTCACTGATTTTTCCCACTTAAAGGTTTTCTTAAAGTGTTTTTGAATCGCTTGGTAGGCGTAGTCCCCTAGAGTTTTTACCGTGGGTTGTGTAGCTAATTTCATAATTGATCTGAATGACTACCTCATGAGGTTATTGCATAATAACATTAGTTAAAAATTTGCATCTGTTTTTGATATTTTTTTATGCAATCAGGATTGCTAAGTATATTTATGACTATTGATATAGGACTCATATTTGATTTTTGAACAAAACTCAGTACACCTTTATTCCTTCTTCCCAGTCCCCAATCCCCTATCCCTTACCTCTACGAGTGATTCAGAAATTAAATTGGATTACTATCTATAGTTTCATAGCTTTTGATAAATACACATTATCTATCAATCGCAATATCATAGTTAATCCTGGCGATTTGGCCTGAAATATAGGTATTGGAAGATTATTAAAGAGGTAGGTAGATTATAATAGCATGATTTGCATTTTTGTAACTATCAAGATAATTTCAAATTCCCGATTTGCATTGTATCAATCAAGTTTTCTTGACTTTTGTAGATAATTTTAAAGAACACAGAGAAGAGTTATCGAAAATGTCGATAACATATCAGAATTATTTATACTTGGGGTTAGATTAAACCTCAAGTATTAAGCGTCTATCTTTGATTGATACTGATAGATTTACAGATGATCAACAATTTCGAGTAGCAGAGTTGATCAATTTTAGATTGATAATAAATTTGGATGAGTAATCTTTCCTGCTGTATGCGGTAATCTTAGATATTAGTAGAAATTGCTTGTACGGGACAGCTAGGGATACACTGTTCGCAAACGATACAGCGCGATCGCGTGAATGTCAATTTGTACGTCTCTGGATGGAGGGTGAGGGCTTCAGTAGGACAAACCCCAGTACACAAGCCACAGTGGACACATACATCCTCGTCAATCGCAATTTCGCCTAGTGTAGAAGACACGTTAACATGGCGCGATCGCATCCACTCAATAGCCGCATCTAATTGATCGATATCTCCCGATAGCTCTACTACTAGTTTGCCAATTTGATTTGGAGCAACTTGGGCGCGGATAATATTGGCGGCGACGTTGAACTCTTTAGCCAGTACATAAGTGACTGGCATTTGTACAGCGCGTTTCGGGAAGGTAAGCGTGACTCGTTTTTTCACAGGTTTAGCAGCAGGTTTTTTCTGTTGTAGCGTATTGAGAGTTTTATAAGAAGAATTCAGAATTCAGGAGTCAGAATTCAGTATGAATTCTGTACAAGTGGGTGATAGCGGAGCGGTAGCGAGTATTTTCGAGCTACTGATATCTTGCACCAGGCGACTGGAAATCGCCAGGGCTAGGTGCAAGATATGAGGCTACGCGCTTTCGCCCCTGGTGGGCGAAAAAAATAAAAATATTCTCGCCTGAAAACTCCATCCCTTTATGGGTAGAGTTTTCTGAATTCTGAATTCTGAATTCTGACTCCTGTTTTATGATTACTTTAATTGATGTTGTAATTTAAGTTTATTGCTTGTTATCTGTTGTATCCATTTTAATTTGGAAAGCTTTTAACATGAAAATATTAGTTGTAGAAGATGATGAGTTAAATGCCCATACACTCACAGCCGTTTTGATTAATCAAAACTATGCGGTTGAAATTGCTACTGATGGTGATGCTGCTTGGGATTTTATTCAAACTTACGATTATGATTTAATCCTTCTGGATGTAGTACTGCCGAAGCTAGATGGCATTAGTCTTTGTCGTCAAATTCGGTCTAGTGATCTGCAAATGCCAATATTATTATTGACAGGGCGCGATAGTAGTCATGAAAAAGCGATCGGGCTAGATGCAGGCGCAGATGACTATGTAGTTAAACCCTTTGAGGAAGAAGAGTTAATTGCTCGGATCAGGGCGCTGTTGCGTCGCAAAGGCGTAACTTCTCAGCCTGTGCTGGAGTATGGTAAGTTGCAGCTAGACCCTAGTAGCTGTGAAGTAATTTATGCTGGAAATCTACTACCACTGACTCCAAAAGAGTATGCTCTATTAGAACTATTCTTACGAAATACTCGCCGGGTGTTTAGCTGCGGCATGATTTTAGAACATCTTTGGTGTTATGAAGATACTCCCCAAGAAGAAGCTGTTCGCACCCATATTAAAGGGTTACGGCACAAACTCAAAGCTGTAGGAGCGCCCAGTGATTTGGTTGAAACAGTTTATGGTATCGGCTATCGGCTGAAATCACTGGCAGGGGAAGAGAAGAGCAGGGGGGCAGAGGAGCAGAGGAGCAGAGGGGAATTAAATTGTGAAAAATCTTTGGTTTCAAATCTAAAATCACAGCAGCAAACATTAATGGCAGTTGCGGAAATTTGGCAACGATTTCAAGGGCGAGTGGATGAGCAAGTGAGGGTGCTAGAGGATGCGATCGCAACTTTAAATCAAAATACTTTAAGTTCCGAATTACTTTCTCTTGCGGCCAAAGAAGCCCATACCTTGGCGGGATCTTTAGGTACTTTTGGTTTACCTATTGGCTCAAAATTGGCACGTAATATCGAACTGTTGCTGAGTTCTGGTAAAATTTTGAGTCAATCTGAGATTAGCAACCTCGAAAGTTGGGTAAGGTTATTGCGTCGGGAAATTGACGCAAAAGACGCAGGGGCAATATCTACATCGTCAATCCCACAGGTATTAGAAACAGTCACGCAACCACTGCAAAATGACTTATATCCAGAAACTAAAATATTAGTTGTGGATGACGATCCGCAAATTCAGGCATTGTTACAAACCTTACTTAGTCCTTGGGGACTGAAAGCGATCGCTCTTGAAGATCCACTTCATTTCTGGGAAATATTGGAAGTTGTTACGCCAGATATGCTGATTTTGGATGTGGAATTACCTCATACAAATGGTATAGAACTTTGCCAATTAATACGCAACGAGCCGCGCTGGAGTGAGTTACCTATCTTATTCCTCACCGTGCATAGCGATGCCGAAATGGTAAATCAGGTGTTTAGCGTTGGTGCTGATGATTTTGTAAGCAAGCCCATTGTCGGGCCAGAACTAGTAACCCGGATCGTTAATCGCTTAGAACGGATGAAATTGCGTCAGCGCGCGACGCAGGGGGGCAGAGGGGCAGGGGGGCAGGGAGGCAGGGGAGCAGGGGGAGCAGGGGAAGCAGGGGGAGATAGGGTAGTAAGTTCTTCTTTGTCTCCCTTGTCTCCCTCATCCCTCAATTTACGAGCCATCAACGAACTGGAATTGAGAGTCGCAGAACGCACCGCTGAGTTAATTAGAGTCAATCAACAGTTACAGTCACAACTCGATGAACGTCAACGGACACGAGGCGAGTTACGGTTCTCTCAAGCCCGATTTGCACGGATTTTAGATATTGCTGATGATGCAATTATTTCCATCAACGGATTCCAAAACATCACCTTGTTTAATCAAGGAGCAGAGAAAATTTTCGGCTACTCTGCTCAGGAAGTGATTGGTAAGGGTCTTGATTTGCTCTTACCGCAGCGCTTTTTTCAAGTGCATCGTCAACACGTCGTTGACTTTGGCCAATCTCCCAATATTGCCCGTCGGATGGGAGAACGGCGAGAAATCTATGGTCGTCGTAAGGATGGTACTGAATTTCCAGCAGAGGCTTCCATCTCCAAAATAGATATGAGTGAGGAAATATTTTATACGGTTATTTTACGAGATATCACAGAGCGCAAGCAAATCGAACGCATGAAAGATGAATTTGTCTCTGTTGTTAGTCACGAACTCCGCACACCTTTAACCTCGATTCACGGCTCTCTCGGAATGCTAGCTAGTGGTTTGCTACCGACAGACTCAGAGCAGGGAAAACGCCTGCTGCAAATTGCTACTGATAGCAGCGAACGCCTAGTACGTTTAATCAAAGACATCCTAGATATTGAGCGGATCGAGTCGGGTAAGACGAAGATGGAACCAGAAATCTGCAATGTCGTTGATCTGATCGTTCAAGCAGTAAATGTTATGCAGCCTCTAGCTGACAAAGCGGGAGTGAAAGTATCGATTTCCGCACTATCCGGCCAAGTATGGGCAGATAGCGATCGCATTGTCCAAACCTTGACTAATCTACTGAGTAACGCCATTAAATTTTCGTCTGCGGGATCTATGGTTTGCTTGGGGGCACAACAACAAGGGGATGAAGTTTTGTTGACAGTCAAAGATACTGGACGCGGTATCCCAACAGACAAACTTGAGAGTATCTTTGAACGCTTTCAACAAGTTGACTCCTCAGATTCACGCAACCATGATGGGACTGGTTTAGGTTTGGCAATTTGTAAGAGCATTATGCAACAGCATGGTGGACGCATCTGGGCTGAAAGTGTATTGGGCGAAGGTAGCACTTTTTACGTCACTCTGCCGTTGTTTGAGGCTTTCCCAAATACTGATTTAGAAGACTCTTCTAACATTCATAGTCGTTATGAGCAAAACATAAATAGCCAACTAAATCAAGATCCAGAACTTTTGACCAAAGGGCCTGTTACCACCGAGGAATTTGAACAACGGGCAATGGAGTTACTTCAGCGAATTACCCTGAATCAACAAAAGGATAGCAGTGATGACAACCAAGCAAATTCTAGTGGTTGATAACGAGCAGTATATCCAAGAAGTTACCAAGATTTGCTTGGAAACAGTCGCAGGCTGGAAAGTAAAAACAGCGAGTTCTGGTCAAGAGGGCATAATTAAAGCACAGACTGATCAACCAGATGCCATTTTACTAGATGTGATGATGCCAGAGATGGATGGCATCACGACCTTTGAAAAGTTACAAGCCAATCCATTAACCAAAGGGATTCCGGTAATTTTCTTAACTGCCAAAATCCAGGCTTCCGATCGCCGTCGCTATGCCCAAATGGGAATTGTCAGTGCGATCGCAAAACCATTCAATCCTCTAGAGTTAGCAGTTGAAATCGCCCTAGCTCTGGGTTGGAGTCTACAAAAGTAAGCTAAACAGCCCTTTTATTATCTATTTAAACCACAATTATTTGTTGGGGTGCATAACTATTTGGTAGCTCCAAAAATGTTTTTAACCACTCATACTTCGTACAGCCATACAGTTCAATCGCCACCCAACTGTCCGCCCCACATATCACCGCACAAATGGCAATAGTCAAAATATCAATTAACTTGTGTCGCTTCGTGCGATCTATTCGTAGATCTGACATCTGTGCAAAGTGGTGAGCAATTGTAATTTTGGGCTTGAGTTTCACGCAAACTGGGTCAATATTGTTACTTTTACAATGACTTTATCATCAATGCCCCATTGCTTATCCTTCATACCACAAGCGCTCGCTGCCTTGAGCGTTCTTTAGTATTTATGTACTATATATGCGTTTGCCCTGCTGGCGCAGCCTCTCCAAGAGTTGGGTATATGCGATAGCGTAGTGTTCGCGTAGCGTACCCTGCGGGTTCTCCGAAGGAGTACGCAATGACAATTTGTAACCTGAGTTTGATATTATATACTTGCACATTTGGGATGCTCCTGTGTACATACAAGTCAAAAAAGCTTAATTTCCAATTCTTCTGTTATTTATGAAACTTGACAATATTATATTTATTCAATAAGAGTAAATTTTTATGATTAATCTTCCTAAATTAAGTAAAATTGACTTTCTGGTTTTAATTTCTGTTGCCATAATTGGTTTGATGAATTTACCTTTTCCATTTTCAGGAGATCAAGCACTATTTACAACAGGTGCTTTAGAGATGCAACAAGGAAAGGTACTCTATCGAGATTTTTGGGATTTAAAGCAACCGGGAATTTATTACTTTTATTTTTTAGCAGGAACTTTATTTGGGTTTAATGAGATTGGCATCCATATCTTTGAACTTATCTATATGATGCTTTTCTCTATCATATTACAACTAACTTTAAAAACTTATTTTCGACATCAGATAATAGCAAGCTTAGTACCTTTATTAACGGTTGGTGTTTACTATATTTCTTCATATCATCGGCAATTTACCCAAGTAGAAGGACTAGTTGGGTTTCCTTTATTTTTATGTCTTTGGCTAACTTATGAATCTTTTAATCATGAAAGAGAACAAAGATTTATTAAACTTTTAATATCTGGTTTTATGGGTGGAATTGTCCTGATATTTAAATTAATATTTTTGCCAATTTTGCTTTGCTTTTGGCTAACTATATTGTTGCATTCTATATTGATAAAACATCAGAACTTTCAAAAAATATTCATTGAAATTTTCTTACCAATTTCTATAGGAGTTATCTTACCCCTTCTGATTGTTTTCAGCTACTTTGCCGAGGTTAATAGTTTATCAATTGTATATAAGACATTTTTTGTATATCCGGGTCAAGTGGTTGCTAATGGTAAATTTAATATATCTAAGTTACTTTTTGGAACAGCATGGTTCTTAAAGAACTTTGTCACTTTAGTTTTAATAGCTACTGTTGCAGTCAATGTATCCTTGCGTAAAGATAGAAATTTATTGACTTTGCTACTGGTTGTTTGGTTTGTTTTGGGGCTGATTGTTATTGTTTTACAAACTAGGTCACTCTGGAGCTACCATTATTTACTATTATTTGTACCTACAGGTATTTTAGCAACGAAAGGGTTAGATATATTATGGCAACCTTTAAAACAATTAAGTTCACCAATAATTAAGATTCTGGTGTCATTTTTGTTTTTATTACCTTTATTATTAAATTTTAAAGTCAAGACTGTTGCTTTAGTGAAGAATAATTTTGCTTTAACTGAAGATACACGATTTAAATATCAGACTGTATTTCGAGAAGACTATACATCGCTGCGTTCAGAAGTTGATTTTCTTTCTCAACCAGGAAATTTACCTGGTAAAATTTTTGTTGCTGGCGACCCGTCTATTTATTACTTATCTGGTCGTACTCAAGCAACATCCCTAAATGCATGGTCACTTGAGTTTTTTCTACCTGAACAATGGCCACAACTTCTACAGGAGTTAGATTTATCCAAGCCTCCTTATATATTTCTTAGTGATAACTATCAGCCTCTTATTAAACAAGAGTTTCCCAAGATTATAGAATTGATTGAGAAAAGATATAATCTTTTATCCAAAAGTAATGATGGTGTTTGGTATATTTTGAACTGAGAAAACTGGAACCATAATACCGCTATGCGTAATTTTTAACTCATAATTTTCCAAATGGCGAATCAATTCACGTCTTTTCACTATAATTTGATAGTAATCTGTTTACGGACGACATCTTTACCGGAAAGTTGTTGCTCTGCGAGTTCCCAATTTGATATTAGAATCAACTCTATTGCTTCCCGTAGACTTTCTCTAGCTTCTTCTAGAGTCTCTCTTGGACATTAGCACCGGGTAACTCTTGGATGTAGCCGATATACCAATCATCTATCTTTTCAAATACAGCAGTGAAAGAATTTTCCATATAATTTGCTCTTGAATATTACGAGACATCAAATGCTGACGCACACTAATGTACCCAACTCACTAAACTGTCACTCCCTCCAACTCTTCATCTGTCAACTCATACAATTGCCGCAATTTATCTAACTTATCACTATCAGCTTCCCAGAAACCCCGCCCATGCGCTTCTAACATTCTGCCTAAAATATTGCGAAAAGCTTCAGGATTTGCTTTACGTAATTTATCTGCCATCTCTGCATCTAAGGCATAAGTATCAGCCGCTTGGTCATAAACCCAATCATCAGTAAAATCGGCAGTACCACCCCAACCAATCAACGCCGTCATCCGTTGGGAAATTTCAAAAGCGCCACCAGAACCTTGATTTGCCATTGCTTGCGCCCATTTGGGATTTACCAACTTAGTGCGGTATTCCATTCGCAGCAAATCATCTAAATTGCGCGGTGTAGTATCCTTCGAGAAACTTTCTACAAAACTGGTTGTAACCTTCTTACCGCTTTGTTTTTCTGCTGCCCTTTTCAAACCGCCCGTGTTGGCGTAATATTCTTGAATATCCGTTAAACCATATTCTACCGAATCAATTTCTTGAACAATGCGATCGCTAGTTTTTAACAACGTATTTAAAATTTCCGGTCTAGCTTGACCTTTATCCTCTCTCCCATAGCTAAATACATTGCGACTTTGCCAAGTATTCCCCAACTCCTCACCAGATTCCCAGTTACCATCAACCACCCTATCATTTACCAAAGAACCAAAATCACCCGCCGGATTAGAAAACAATCTCGCCGATGCATTTTCCACACCTTGGGCTTTCAAAGCCAAAGCGTGTTTCCTAACAAAATTCCGATCTTCTGATTCATCAGCATCAGCCGCCCGTTGAAATAAATCATCCAACAATTCGATAATATTGACAAAACTATCCCGGAAAATCCCAGATAAATTACCCAACACATCAATGCGGGGATGTCCAACCTCAGCCAACGGCTTCAACTCATAACGAACAACCCTACCAGTTCCTTCCTTAACAGGTTCAGCCCCCACCAACTCCAACAAAATTCCCAGAGATTCACCCTTAGTCTTAATCGCATCCAATCCCCATAACATTACCGCCACAGTTTCAGGATATTTACCATATTCATCCAAATGCTGGGCGATAATTTTTTGAGCAATTTCTCTTCCCCGTTGGTATGCCGCAGGCGAAGGCATCCGATAAGGATCTAAAGCATGAATATTCCTCCCCGTAGGCAAAACCCCAGCCCCATCCCTTAACAAATCACCACCAGGCGCAGGCGGAATATATTCCCCATTCAACCCCCTTAACAAATTCGTTAACTCATCCGTAGATTGCATCAACAAATCCCTTATTAGCCTTTCCTCTTCTTCTCTTTCTTCGTTTATTATTTCCTCCTCCCCAAAATATGCCTCCAAATAAGAAGCCAATTCCTCTTCATTTGGTGCTTCCCCTAAAGTATGCAACCCAGAAGAAAACAACCGATTTTCTAAAACTTGCAAATATTCATACAACTCCACCAAATAATCATCAAAAGCATGACTGCTAAACATCCGCACATTTTCAGGATTAAACGCAATACCTAACCGTTTAGCATCTTCAAACGGACAATCTGCATCTAAACCAGAATCTACAATTTTTTTACAAATTCCTTCCTTTAAGACATAATTCTTTTGCGGATCTTCACGATACTCCGAAATCAAATCACGCAACGCCACCAATTCCTTATACAAACCTGCACGTCCATAAGGTGGTACATTATGAGAAATCAACACACCATAACCGCGACGTTTTGCCAACATCGATTCAGACGGATTATTCGCCGCATATATATATAGATTAGGCAAATTTCCTAACAGAATATCCGACCAAGAATAACCCGTATTACCCAACGGCGAACCAGGCAACCATTCCACCGTCCCATGCATTCCAAAGTGAACTAAAGCATCAGCTTGAAACTCATTTTGCAACCATTTATAATAAGCAGCATATTGCGGATGAGGCGTTAAATCTCGTTCAAACATTAAGCGCATCGGGTCGCCTTGTATCCCCAAAGGTGGTTGTACACCTATCCAGACATTGCCTAATTGCACGCCGCCAATTTGGAATTCATCGCCGAATGTTTTAATTCCAGTTCCCGTGAGAGATTTCCATTGTTTTTCGATGCGGGAGGTTTGCAGATATCCCAACCATTTTTCTAAGGTATGAACATTTACGCTATTTGTGGGGTGGGCAACATAAGCACCATTATCTGGGGGCGGGCAGGATGCCCACCCCACAAGAGGATTAGCTTCATCTGCTTCTTTCACCCAGCGAATCAATTCTTCGCCATCTTCCGGTAAATCTCCCACGGTATAACCTTGTTCTTTGAGTGCGTGGAGAAACTTCAGCAAACTACGTGGCACATTTAATAATGCAGCTGTCCCCACAGCACCATAACCAGGCGGAAACCCATATAAAATAATTGCTATTTTGCGTTCCGATGCAGGTTTTTGTCGCAAAGACACCCAAGTTTTTACCCTACCAATTAATCGTTGCACCCGTTCGGGAACCAGATAAATATTTTCGCCCACTAATCCACCAAGAGGAACGGTATCAATAGCGCCATCTAATTCTGGTAAGGCGTACAACACCACACTTTGCAAGCCACCGATACCTTGGCGCGTCCACGAGGAAATATCTTGAATTAATAATGGTGCAGCAACAATATAAGGTACATTTTTGGCGGTGAGGATGCGTTTTGCGACTTCTATTTGGCGGCCAGCTTCCATTGAACCAGCTGGGCCACCCACGAGAGGAAAGCCAATTGTAGAGACGATCGCATCTACTTTTACTGCTTCACTTGATAGTGAGGGAGTTTCTATATTACCTAGTTGTCGTTGCTGAATTTCATAGTCGGTTGTCATCAAATCTCGTACCGCTACGTGTCCTTCTACGCCGTTGATGAAGATGGGTAAAGGAGTTAAACCAGCTTTTTCAAAACTGCGAATTAGTTGGGGAATGTAGGGTTGTTTGGTGATGACGTGTTTTCGGTAGAGTAAAATTCCAACTACGGGTTTTGTGGGGTGGGCATCTTGCCCGCCCTTTGACAATGGCAGGCGAGACGACTGCCCCACAAGATACCATTCTAGATATGCTTTTGGCGATTCAAAAAACCCTTGATAATCGGGGTGGAGTAATCCGATGTTGGGGGTTTCAATTAGCGGGGGAATGTCGCCGACTTTTAAATTTAAATATTTTTCTGCTAGTGTCCAGAATAATGAAGCGACGTTTTCTGAACCGCCAGCATTCCAGTAACCATAGATAATTAACCAGTTGCGTAAGTCTTGGACTTTTTGCACTGGCACGTATTTTAGTAGTTTGGGGCCAATCTTTAAGAAGCTGATGTAACCAGCGAGTTTGTCTTCTTCTCGTCCGTTGCTAAATTTGTCGAGGATGAATTTAACTGGTTTGGGCATTCCTTTGGGTTTGTCGCCAATGGCAAAGTCACCCAACTTGGTTAAACTCATCAATTCTAAGGCTGACTCGAAAACTAAGCGGATGGGAATTTGGGAAATGCGATCGCGCAACCACACAACCTGGTCATAATCAAATAGTAGGCTACCGAAAAACACATCAGCGTCATACAGTGCTGCTTCTACTTCGGCACGTTGACTGGTAAGATCGCGATCGCTAAATACTCGAATATCCAACTGTGGACAGCGAGAGTTAGCCAAAAAAGCTGCTTTTCTATACAAGTCCGCGTTGAACGATTCAAACCCAGCAATCAAGACGATGCGTTTCATGCCTGTAAGCTACGAAATATTTCTTTACTTAAATTTTAGATGCAATCTCTATATTTTGTGCATCAGTTACCTGCAAACTGCTGTAAGTTCAAAAATAAAAAGTATTCAGAATTCTGAATTCTGAATACTCTACCCATGTACCCTTGGAAGCAAGCTACGCGCAGCGTCTCGTAGGGAAGGAATAGAGTAATAACATTGTTGTTTAAAGTTCAATACTAGTTTCGCCCACAATGGGCGTTAGCGTAGCGGGACGAAGTACAGTTTTAAACCAATATTCATTACTCAGTCGTACATAATTCATACTGAATTCTGACTCCTGAATTCTGAATTCTCCTTATAAAATCGGATGCAATAGTGTCGAGGAAATAGAGTCATGTTAAAGGTTTTTGCTGACCGTGGTGGCACATTCACAGATATTGTTGCTGTTACTAATAATCAAGTAATTATAGATAGACTATTAAAATTTCCTGAGCGTTTTTTAATTGTGACTCTGCCTAATCAGCAATGGATTATAGTCTATAAACTACTTTCGGAAAATCCCGAACAATATCAAGATGCAGCCATTCAAGGTATTCGGGATATTATCGGCATTGCTAATAATGAACCTATTCCAACTGAAGCGGTAGAAGTTGTCAAGATGGGGACAACAGTAGCTACAAATGCGCTATTAGAAAGAAAAGGCGATTGTGTCGTTATTCTCATCACCAAAGGCTTTAAAGATGCGCTGAGAATTGGCTACCAAAACCGTCCTAACATCTTTGCCCGTCATATCGTTTTACCAACAATGCTTTATGAGCAGGTAATTGAAATAGATGAAAGATATGATGCTAACGGTAATGAATTAATCCCGATAAATATTGAACAAGTCAAAAGTGACTTACAAGCAGTTTACCATACAGGAATTCGGAGTTGTGCTATTGTTTTTATGCACAGCGATCGCTATCCAGAACACGAAAAACAAATAGCCCAACTTGCTTTAAAAATTGGCTTTACTCAAATATCTGTATCCCATCAAGTTAGTCCCTTAATGAAGTTGGTTAGCCGGGGAGATACAACAGTAGTCGATGCTTATTTAACTCCTATTCTGCGTCGTTACGTCAACCAAGTAGCAAGTCAGTTACCTGGAGTCAAATTGATGTTTATGAAATCTGACGGCGGTTTAGTTACAGCCGAACAATTTCAAGGGAAAGATAGTATTTTAAGTGGCCCGGCTGGCGGTATTGTTGGCGCAGTTCAAACTAGTAAAAGGGCAGGCTTTGAGTTAGTTATTACCTTTGATATGGGAGGAACAAGTACAGATGTTGCCCACTTTCAAGGAGAGTATGAACGACAACTAGATTCAGAAATAGCTGGGGCGCGGATGCGAGTTCCTGTATTAGCAATTAATACCATTGCTGCTGGAGGTGGTTCAGTTCTCTTTTTTGATGGTTCTAGTTATCGTGTTGGCCCTAAATCTGCTGGTTCAAATCCTGGGCCTGCTTGTTATCGACGTGGCGGGCCATTAGCGGTTACTGATGCCAATGTGATGTTAGGTAAAATTCACCCACAATATTTTCCCTCGGTTTTTGGTATTGATGGCAATTTACCTTTAGATAAAGATGCTGTGATTCAGCAATTTACCCAATTAGCCCAAGACATTCAAGCCGCCACATTAAATCATTGTACCCCCGAACAAGTCGCCGCTGGATTTATTGCGATCGCAGTGGAAAATATGGCGAATGCAATTAAAAAAATTAGTCTGCAACGCGGTTATGATGTTACCCAATATGTGCTTTGTTGTTTTGGTGGTGCTGGTGGGCAAGTTGCTTGTTTAATTGCCAACACTTTGGGAATGAAAAAGATATTTCTACATCCGTATGCTGGCGTTCTCTCTGCTTATGGAATGGGATTAGCTGATGTGCGTGCAATTAGAGAAGGAGGAGTTGAACAACCTTTAAATCAAGGATTAATTCCTCAGTTACAGCAGTTAATGGCATATTTAGAAACTCAAGCCAGAAGTGAAATAGATGAGACACTAAGTCAAGTAGAAGTAATCCGAAAAGCTAATTTAAAATATGAGGGGACTAACTCTACCTTGACAGTTAGTTTTGCCGATGATGTGGTAAGGATGCGACAAGAATTTGAGATTGAACATCAATCTCGTTATGGTTTTATTCAATTAGATAAAAACTTAATTATTGAATCCGCTTCAGTGGAAGTAATTCAGGAAATGGATACTCCTGAAGAACCTTTAATAATTTGTACTCGCCCTTTAGATGAAGACCCCGTATCTGTTGAGATAGTAAGGATGTTTACTGCTGATAGATGGTATGATACTCCTGTTTATCGACGGGAAGATTTACAACCAGAAGATATTATTAATGGCCCTGCGATCGTTGTGGAAAAAATTAGTACAATTGTAGTTGAGCCTAACTGGCAAGCGAGATTAACTGTACAAAATCACCTAATTTTAGACCATAAATATTAATTAATTCATCAGTGTTAGTCTGTAAATTACAGGATAATCAATATCAAGTCACTTGTAGTAAACCTAAATAGAAGTTAAATGTCACCTTACGTTTATCCGGTTATTAAAACCGCAGAAATAGAAACTACATTCTCACAATTAGCATAACAATGGCGGCGTGAGACAGGAATGCTCTCTATTGCTTCAAAAATATCAATGCATCCCGCTTATCAAAAAATAATCGGGATGGGACAACCTGTTGTTCCTTTAATTATGCGCGAACTTGAGCGCGAACCAGACCATTGGTTTTGGGCCTTAAGTGCAATTACAGGAGCAAACCCAGTCAAAGCCGAACAGCGTGGTAGACTTCAGCAAATGGCTGAAGCTTGGATTGAATGGGGGAAAGCAAATGGATATAGATGGTAAGTTAGACGTAACAAATGTTATACAGTATTTTCAAAAAGCGCAGTACGAACACGATTTTGAAAATTATCAAGACCACCGTTACTATCCCAATGTTTATTAAAGCTGGGGAGAGTATTCAACTCCATTACATCACCACCCTGATAATGTAGAACTTCTTTGTAACCAAACAGTTCATCTGCTTTAGCAAAAATAGGTGGATTTTCCCATGAAATCACCCAAATAATTTCAACAATTCGATAAATGTTAAAATCTCCTTGCCAATCATCATCTTCTGACTTGTAGTCTAAAACTTTTACCAAGTGGGTAACGTAGCCTCTTTGTCTCAACAGAATTAAATCATTCTTTTGGGGTTTATTGGCATTAATTTTATTGTCTTTCCAGTTTAGCTTAAAGAGATAGTGAATTGGAAACTCCGAGTAGGCCCATAACTCATCTTGAGGTGTTACACTTTTAGTCCAGTTTAAATTCTTGAAATCCATAATAGCTATATTCTCGATTGAGAGTAATTCCTTCTTGTATATTGTTCCCAAATTTAGATATATAGCTCACTTAAATCTGTAAAAATATATTTGACTAGAAAATCCAAAAATATGTAATTTCGTATTTTTGTTACAAATTTAATTTTTTTATAATATAAATAAGGAGTCAATAATGCACATCAAATCTCAACCCGATCCCATCCGCTTAGAAATATTCAAAAATCTCTATCAATTTATTGCCGAACAAATGGGAATTGTGTTGCAAAACACAGCCACATCAGTGAATATCAAAGAAAGGCTGGATTTCTCCTGCGCTATTTTTGACTCATCAGGATTACTAGTAGCAAATGCCCCACATATTCCCGTACATTTAGGCTCAATGAGTGAAAGTGTCCGCAGTTTAATTAACGATAAAGGCGACACCCTAAAACCAGGAAATGTCTATCTATCTAATAACCCTTATAACGGCGGTACACACCTTCCTGATGTCACTGCAATTACCCCTGTATTTTTGGAAAGTATTGAAAATACTCTATTGTCCACTCCCCTATTTTTCGTTGCTTCTCGCGGACATCAAGCAGATATTGGTGGAATTACTCCCGGTTCAATGCCTCCCCACAGCACCACAGTAGAAGAAGAAGGAATTCTTTTTGATAATTTCCTCTTGGTTGAAGAGGGAAATTTTCGAGAAACCGTAGTCAGACAGCACCTATCAAATCATACTTATCCTGCTCGTAAACCTGACCAAAATCTAGCCGATTTCAAAGCCCAAATTGCCGCAAATGAACGGGGAGTTCAAGAACTTTCTAAAATGGTTGTACAATACGGAATTGATACTGTTCAAGCTTATATGACATTTGTGCAAGCTAATGCTGAGGAGTCTGTGAGACGTGCGATCGCAGTTCTCAAGGATGGCTCATTTACTTATAAAATGGATGATGGGGCACAAATTCAAGTTAAAGTAACGATTCACCCAGAAAACCGCAGTGCTACCATTGATTTTACAGGAACTTCTCTACAACTAAATAGTAATTTCAATGCTCCTAAAGCTGTAACTCAAGCAGCAGTCTTATATGTCTTCCGTACTTTAGTTGATGATAATATTCCTCTCAATGCCGGGTGTCTTAATCCTCTAGAAATTATTATCCCGGTTGGCTGTATGCTCAACCCAATCTATCCAGCCGCAGTCGTCGCAGGTAATGTCGAAACCTCTCAAACTATTGTAGATGCTTTATATGGTGCTTTAGGTGTTATGGCTGCTTCTCAAGGAACGATGAATAATTTTACTTTTGGTAATGAGCAATATCAATATTATGAAACTATCTGCGGCGGTTCGGGTGCGGGGATTGATTTTGATGGCACTGATGGTGTTCATTCTCACATGACTAACTCTCGTTTGACCGATCCAGAAGTTTTAGAAACCCGTTATCCTGTACTTTTAGAAAGCTTTAGTCTTCGTCCCGATAGCGGTGGCAAAGGGCAATATTCGGGTGGTAATGGAGTCGTCCGCCGCATTCGATTTCTTGAACCGATGACAGCTAATATTCTCTCTGGTCATCGGCTTGTTCCTCCCTTTGGATTAAATGGCGGCGAAGCAGGAAAAGTAGGATGCAACTGGATACAACGTCAGAACGGAATTGCAGAAAATTTAGACAGCACAGCAACGGTAGAGATGAAAACTGGGGATGTTTTTGTAATAGAAACTCCTGGCGGTGGTGGTTTTGGTAAAGTCTCTTAGTTAGTATTATTTGAGATTCTCGAAATAGGGTTTTAGGAAGTAATCTAAAATCCAAAATCTAAAATCAAAAATTGCTATAGGCTGGCTTCAACTTCCCCAGAAAATCGAGCATAGCTGAAACCACAGCATCCGGCGACTCAATCAAGAAGCCATGACCACCACGTTCGATGACTACAAGTTCAGCATTGGGAATACCTTGAGCAAGTTGCTGGGAAAACTTTAGCGGGGTGAGAATATCTTGTTTACCAACCAAAACTAAAGTAGGACAATGAATTTCTTGGAGACGGTCTGTTGTGTCACTACTAAGGATGGCTTGGCTGTGATGATAGAGTGAATGAGTTGCAGGTGGGAAAGGATATCTGATGGCAAATTCAATCAGACCTTCAATCATGTCAGAAATTGAGTAGAAGGCATCTGTAAATATCCAGGGCAATATGACTTTTTCGTAAAGTTTTAGGTCTACATTACTAGGAAGTTCGCCCCAAGTCTCGATGATACTGTTGAATAATGCATCACCTTTTGCTAAAGATGAAAGTAGCATCAGACTTTTTACCTTTTCAGGGTGTGCTAATACTAGCTCTTGGGCTATCTGACTACCCATTGAATGCCCTGCTAGATGCACTTGATTAATTCCGATGCGATCGAGTAAGGCTGCAACGTCAGCAGCCATCTGCTTCAGACTATAGGGGTTTTCGGGAGCAGAACTTCTCCCCATACCTCGGTTATCCAAGCGAATGACTTGATACTGCGAAACCAGCGATGGCATAATCAGCGACCAATAAGCATGATCGCAAAGAAAGCCAGCTATTAATAGCAAAGGCTCACCCGTTCCCTTAATGTCGTAGAACAAATCAATCCCGTTAATCTGAACCTTGGGCATAGTAACAATTAAAAATTAAAAATTAAAAATTTAAAGACATTTCAGACGGGGATTTTAGATTTCCTCGTTTCCAGTCGGAGACTGTGAACGAGATTTGAAAGGGGTTTTAGCTTAAGTTGACACCAATAGACAAGGCTAAACTCCTACGTCTTGAATTTTTCATCCACCGGAATTTGATAGCCATTGGCGAGACGATTGGTCATATTGGCTGTGGCTGCGATCGCCATTAGTTCCCCGAACATAGTATCATTCATACCCTTGGCACGTGCTGCCGCTGTGTGCGAGGCGATGCAATACTCACAGCCATTGGTTGCACTCACGGCAATATAAATCAGTTCGCGCATCAGTGGATCGATTTCACCAGGGCTAACCATCACTTCCTTTAAGGCTTGCCAAGTTCGTTGCAGTGTGGGCGGATGGTTAGCTATGGCTTTCCAGAAGTTATTAATATAGTCATTCTGACGTGTAACGCGGATGTCGTCATACACTGCACGTACTTCGTCGCTGGCTTCTTCGTATTCGATCAGCTTAGTCATGTTTTGATTCACTCTAGACAATTATGAAGGAGGGGGCAGCAGTCAATAAGGTTCGGATAAGGTTTTTTTGATGACACGCCGCTAATCGCAAAGACGCGATAAATCGCCGTCTTTACAATAATCAGTCCTTTGTAGAGACGGCGATTTATCGCGTCTCTTGCCTTAACCGAACCGTATTGGGGCAGCAGTAGATAGTTATCACACTTTATTAGTATCCACTGAACGGTGAACTTTGAGTATCAAGAAAGATCGCAAATTATTAACTTCAAAATTCTGATTTATTTCCTAATCATCAAGATAAATAACGGGTTCAAATGAACCTGCCAAATAAGCATAAGACATCGGAGTGAAAATTAATTCTGCATTGCTCGAAATCCTTGGTAGGGAGGATTCATATAGACGCAAACCGACTTCCCGTAGGGTATTGTCCCTACGTCATTTTTACTCCTATGTCTGTAGTTCAACTTGATATTTGATAGCATAAACTATACCGTTTCCTAAGTAGATGTTTGAAAAGTATTGGGCGAATAGAATTCGCTATTACACAAAATTTAGTCCACGGAAGTGGACTAATACAAAATCAAGGGTTTTATAACCTTCTGAGGCAGATTTTGCCTGTGTAGCCGCGATTTTCAATCGCCGAGGCAAGTAATAAATTAGACTTTTCAAACAACCTCTTAGTAGCTCGGAAAGCACTATATTCAAAGCTTAATTACTATTGACACAACGGATTTTACTTTAGCTTTTTATAAAAAACATCATATCTTAACACTCAATGAGCCTAAAGAAGAAGTAGATATAAATTTATGAATAAATTACTGAAAGAACAAAAACAAAACTTACGTAGGAATTATTGTAAATAAAATGACTCAATCTAATAATAAGACTACCCTTCTAGAGGAAACAGATTCAGGGACTCTCATAGCTCAGGCTGGCACCGCAGGAAACACATGGCAAGTATTGTCGTATAAAGCCCCAATCCTACCCATACATGCCGCCTTATTTCATACTGGTAAAATATTATTTTTCTGTGGCTCAGGTAACGATCCTAGTCATTTAAATACTCCATACAACAGTGTGTTATGGGATGTAAATGCGGGAACCTTTATCTATCAAGGGCCTCCATTGAATAGTAATAATCAACCTATTGACCTTTTTTGCGCTGGTCACTCCTTCACCCCCAATGGGATGTTAATGGTTGCGGGTGGAACTCTGCGGTACGATCCATTCTATGGTTTACCCAATGCTCTGATGTTTGATCCCATTGCCGAAAAATGGATCAACATGCCATCAATGAATAATGGCCGCTGGTATCCTACTCTGTTAACACTAGGCAGTGGTCGGATATTAGCCGTGTCTGGGCTTGGTATAGATGGCAACCTCAACCAACAACCAGAAATTTATTCTTCGACATTTGCAAATGGTTGGAACGCTTTTCCAAGAACTAGTGCCTTACCGCAATACGCACAGCTATTTCTACTAAGTAATGGGAACGTCTTTTATTCTGGTGCTCAAATGGGTGGCACTTCAGTGGCACCAAGAATATTAACCCTGCCAGGGACATTTACACAATCCATTACAGAACAAGTGGTGCCAGGGTTGCAATTCCCAGATTGTGGTAATCAAGCTGCCAGTGTGCTTTTACCACCTGCACAAAACCAAGCAGTAATGATTATAGGTGGGGGTAATACTACTTCTAGTACTGAGGGTAATACTAGTCCTAATGCGGCAATAAACAGGGTGAATATTGCCTTGCTAAATAGGCCTAACCCAACTTACTACCCATCAAGAAATTTACACTATGCTCGGATGCATCTAAGCGCAGTTTTATTACCCGATCGCACAGTGTTTGTTTGCAATGGTAGCCAAATGAATGAGAATACAACACAATCAATGCTGCCAGCAGAAATCTACAATCCAGTCACAAATAGCTGGACAGTAGTAGCTAAACAAAATGTCCCCCGTGTATATCACTCGATAGCCTTGCTCCTACCAGATGGTAGGGTAGTCACAGCTGGAGGGAACCCTCAACGGACTGTCGATGAACTGCGATTAGAAATCTACAGTCCTGCTTATATGTCGCGATCGCGACCAATTATTCAGAGTGCCCCTCAAGCATTGAGCTACGGGCAGCAATTTACAATTCAGACACCCCAAGCTGCGAATATTCAATGGGTTAGTCTGATTAAACCAATGGCAACCACTCATTCCTGCGATACAGAACAAAGATTAGTGGATGTACCCATTAATTTTAGGAATGCCACTTCTCTCAATGTCACACTAACAAACAATCGAAACATCGCACCACCAGGCTGGTACATGCTTTTTATTAGTGATAACAATGGCACACCATCAGTAGCAACCTGGACGCAACTATCTTAGCCTTACCTGTTTATATTCACACTGCTACCTAATAAAAGTCATTAACTCTAGGAAGATAAATATGGGTTACAAGCTCTCACGTCGCCAATTTGGCCAGTTGGTACTTGCTGGAACTGTAGTCTCTGGGTTTAGTTATCTAACTAACAAAGCCTTGGCGCAAACACCGAGTTTAAATATTGTCGGTATAGGTTCTACCTCTATCACCACTGATCCAACGGCTATTCCAGAGGTCAACACCACTGAATCATATAGCACTCACCAAAACAGTGTAACTACAGATATTAAGCCTGTAGGACTTGTTTTGCGATCCTTAATTACAGGAAAAGCTCAAGTAATTGCGGATAACAGTACGCCTTTATTAGAGCCTAATGAAATATTGAGTGGCTTTACTTCTTTAAGGGATGGCACACTTGTTGTAGCCATTACTCCTGTTACGACTAGTAGGAGAAAAGCGACACCTACTCGCCTGACAATTTTGGATGGTGCGTCTGTAAAAACTTTGAGAGTCTCAGGACTTAATGAGAATCAACAGCTTGGAAGCTTGCTAGGCACTAATGATGGGCGACTCATCGGTTTAATAGGTCACAAGAACGGTACACCACCGATCACATTGGTAAATATTGACCTTCAAACAGGAGCGATAAGTCCTCTTAGTCAGATTACAATCCCGAACGATGAGCGGGTTAGCAATCTAGCTGAGTGCCCAGATGGGAAATTCTATACGTCTTTACTTGGATTGCATGGTGAAACAAGTCTGGTGCAGCTAGACTCAAATCAAAAAAGGCCGATTGTACTGGCACAATTGAAAGTTAATGGTCAGGTATGGAATAATGGCTTACAAAACTTAGTTTGCTCTGGAACAGGGCAACTCCTCGCCTTTGGAGCTATGAGGTATGAGACACCTAATGCTGTGTATAGCATCGATAAAAAGAGTGGAAACATGACTCGGCTAGAAAACTTTGATGTTACCCAGATTGCGCTTGCTCGTGGTTAAAAAGGAATTGAGCCGATAGCCAGCAAAGAAATGCCAAGCCCTCAAAGCAAAACGAGGGCTTTCTATTACGATCTCTATTGTGAAATCGAGCCTACAGCTTCCGGTTGATAGCGGATGCCTGCTTGCTTGAAGCGATGTAAAACTTCACCCAAGCGATCGCAGTCGGCAATCAAACTGATCCTGACATAACCCTCACCTGCAACCCCAAAGGCATTACCTGGAGTCAAAACAACACCTGTTTGCTGCAACACATCCAGGGCAAAATCTGTGGAACCCACGCCCACGGGACATTTTACCCAAAGATACATTGTTGCCTTGGTTTTGGGGATATCCCAACCCAACTCCCCTAACCCATGAATCAGGAAATCGCGGCGGGTGCGGTAGCGTTGTTGTACCTCGTGTAAATACACATCTGGCAGTTGTAAAGCTGTTTCGGCTGCTGTTTGTAAGGCGGCAAAAATACCGTAATCCAAGTTAGTTTTTAGTGTCCGCAAACCTTGAATGACATGGCGATTGCCCACTACAAACCCGACGCGCCAACCAGCCATATTATAGGTTTTAGATAAGGTGTGAAATTCCACACCAATATCTTTCGCACCAGGAATTTCTAACAAGCTGGTGGGTTGATAACCATCAAAAGCTAACTCGGCATAACACAAATCATGCACCAGCAAAATTTCGTATTTACGGGCAAAGGCGACGATTTCTTCAAAAAATTCGCGGGGTGCAGTGGCAGCAGTGGGATTGCTGGGATAGTTGAAATAGAGTATCTTCGCTTGTCTTGCAACCTCGTCAGGAATGGCAGCTAAATCAATTAACCAGTCATTCTCTGGTTTGAGAATCAAACTGTGGATTTTCCCACCTGCGATCGCCGGGCCTCGGAAATGTGCGGGATAAGCGGGGGAAGGAACTAGAACTAAATCACCAGGGTTAACGTAAGCGAGTGCTAAATGAGTTAATCCTTCTTTAGAACCCAGCAGTGGCAAAGCTTCGCTATCGGGATCGAGAACCACACCATAACGGCGATGATACCAGTTGGTGATGGCACGGCGGAAACTGGCAGTGCCTTCAAAGGGCGGATAACCATGATTGGCGGGATCTTTCAAGGCAGCGATCGCTGCTTCTACAACTGGTGCTGGTGTTGCACCATCGGGGTTTCCCATACCCAAATCAATTAAATCTAACCCTTGTTCCCGTGCTTTAGCTTTGAGTTCATCTAAACGGGCAAATACATAAGGTGGTAGTTTTTGTATGCGTTCTGCTGGGACAATCCAATTTAAACTCATTCTTCAACCTCGTCACTCATTCCCTTGGGCGAAACTCGATTTGTCGTATCTCTACTATCTATAGGTGCAGTGGTAGAAACCATTGCTGCCATCAGCTGTTCCAACGCGACTTTAAACGGTAGTCGATGGATGTCAGAATTAGGAATTAGCGCAATTTCGGCGGCTGTTTGCAACTCGCCTAATGTAATATTGCCCAATCCCAAATCACTTAATTTTTGGGGTAATCCAATTTCTGTGTAAAACTTTAACAACTGTTGTCGTGCTGATGCGGCTAATTGATTGCCTTGGAGCATTTCTTCTAAACGCAATTGCACTAAAATCCCAAAAGCAACCTTTTCGCCATGAATACTACCATGCCCTGAAATATGAGTTAAACCATTATGCACGGCATGGGCGGCAACTGTACGACACTGCGCCCCTCCAAGTCCTCCAACTACCCCGGCGAGTAAAACAGTTGCATCTACAACTTCTCGCCAAACTTCACTACCTGGTTCTTTTAAGGCGGCGGCTGACTTTTGTAAGAGGATATCTCGCAAAACTCGCGCTTGTTGCACTGCGGCAATAATTAAAGTGTCTTGCAAATGTCCACTGCTTACTGAGGCTTCATACCACTTCGCGATCGCATCACCAATTCCAGCTATTAAAGTATGTTGGGGTGCAGTTTTAATTAAGTCATAATCGAGAATCAGTAAATCGGGACAACGAGATAACCCGACATCATACAGAAATGCCCCGTCTTCCGAATAAACATTCGACAAGGCACTCCAAGCTGCACAAGTAGCCCCGGAAGTCGGAATTGTCACCACTGGCAACTTTAACTGCTGCGCGACTAATTTCGCTGTATCTAAGGCTTTGCCGCCACCAACACCAATAATTACATCCGCTTTATGTTCTTTCGCCGTTTTCTGTAAAGATTTCAGACTAGCTTCGCAGCAATCTGCGCCATAAGAAGCTTGAACAGTATGTAATTGTTGCGCTTCTAAAACAGGTTGTAAATTTTCTTGGCTGATAGCGAGAGTAGACTTACCTGCCACAATTAAAGGACGACTTCCCAAACAGGCAATCTCTGCTGCGGCTGCTTGCAACACTCCAGAACCACGGATTACTTTTGCTGGGGAAACTGTCAGCGTCAATAATGAACTAGAGGTTTGAGTAGACAAAGAAGGTTGAGTAGAAATTTTATTGGACATATAATCTTCTAGTTTGCCAAAACCTTGATATTTCTTAATCAAATAGACTGGTAATCAGGGATACTTGTTGCCAAGCTGGCTTTCGGATGGCTCCAACCTTACACTGACTCATCTACATTTGAGCCAAGTAATGAAATAGACAAAGCCCATTGCCAACGACTGATTGAGTAGTTTGACGACGTTGCTTGAATCTATAAATGTCCATTAACCTGAAATTCCGAACTATCAAAGTTTTGAATAACCGTATAACTAATTAACATTACCATTGTCAGATTCTCAAGAAAAGTAATTGAGAATTGATAATGTGTAAGTGGTCATGCTATTTCATGGAATCCTGAGCTACAGATACATAATTAGGGGTGTGCGACTATATGCCGCAACAACTGATTGATTTCCCGCCAAGATTTGTGAAAATGGCAACAGTGGTAATTAGGACAACAACTAACAAATCACAACTGTCAGTACCCATTACCTGCACGCTGATTAACCTTTTATCACAGTATAACCACTAAAGTGTGAATATCTTAATCTAAAAATAACCATTAATGTATCAGTAAATACAAAATAAATTTTGTCATCCTGATAACAGGTAAATTAATTTTTTCTCTGGGAATTGGGGAAGAGGAGGCAGGGGGCAGGAGGCAGGAGTTCTTTAATTTTGAATTTTGAATTTTGAATTTTGAATTGATTCCTCCCCTGCCCCCTGCTTCTTAAGCGGTCGGTTTTGGTAATTGGGCGAAATTTTCTGTGTAAATTTTGACTGTTACTGGGGAATTTTGATGAGAAACGAGCGATCGCTTAACCTCTCCCAAGTAAAGTGGTACAGAAATCCCTTTTTCTGGGTGGATAATGGTACGGGCGCGAACTGTCAAATTTTCGTCTTCTCGTGTACCAGAACGACCATAAGAAAAGAGATTACTAGCTGCTTGACGTAAAGTTGCTTCTAATTCTGTGGGTGTAATTTGGGGTGATGTGGCAATCACCGCTTTTGTTGACCCATTGTCATAAACTAAAGTGTAGTGTACTGACCCTGGAATCACAGTCCGACTCAAAGGCACTATTGAGAGTGCAAATAAACCACTAGTCAACACCACCATAAAACCAGTCGCACCCACCAGCCGAAAGCGAATGCCCCATTTGAGAACAAAAGCCAAAAATGTTAAGGCAGCAAATACTAGGGTAGCTATACCCATCCATTGGGTGTATTGAAGAAAGTTAGCTGTTGTGAGCATAAGATTGGTTATAGATGCGTCTTTTTTTCGTTACCGACATACCCATTTTACCGAGAGCTTACACCATAAGGGTTATCTATAGTTTTAATGCCAATCAGAATACTGGGTATTAAGACGCCTACTTCTAGGTCGAAGCAAGCTACAGGGAGCATCTTCAAGATTTGCGGCTTGTCGGCTTGTTGCCAGACATGGTAGTTATAATAAAGTTTAAACTTGCTTGCGTTTAGCCTAAGTTTAATGATGAAATGGAGCCAACTTCAGAACAATTGAAACAGTTATATAGAGTCTTGACTTGGCTAACGCGAATGTATCTCCCGATTTACCTAGTTACCTTAGATGAGCGAACAGATAACATCGTAGTAATAGCAGGTGAAGAAACAGTTGTAGTAATTAATCTACAAGGAGAGGTTGATTATGAATAAGCCTAACTTTAGAGAAATGACACGTAAGCAATTGCGAGATTATATATTACAAAATCGTGGCGATGCCGAAGCAATTCACGCTTTAGCATTACACGTCCAGTCTAATGGCAAACGTCTAAATTCAGTAGATGAGCTACAACAAGTCATCCAAGAAAAACGTCGCCAAGGCTTAGAGCCATAGCGAAAATTCACATCATTCCTAAGTTATTCAGAACAGTATTGGCTCACCAGAGACGATATGGAAATTTTGAGATATCTGCAACCTAGTTTGAACACTATCAATGATTGCCAACCAGTCAGCATCTCTGTTCCATTTTGAGTCAATTCGGGTTTTAGTCGCCGCGTCGTAGAGGTTACAAAAAACCACATTTTCTTCTCCAGCAGTTGCAGCGATAATCAGAGGCTTAGAAAAGTCTTGGACTAACGATACAGCTAACAAAAAACTTTTGGCAAAGTTAGTTTCTATCCCAGTCCTAACAATATAAATTTCATCCGCTCTAACAACGATATCTAATTTAATGTTGTCCTTATCTTTAAATTCTTTTGTCGTTAATTTAAGTTCTGATATATAACCCGTCAGTCCTTTCTGTTGTACAGGAATAGTCATTTTATTATTGATATCGTAATTATACCAAAGATATGACTCCCCACTTAATTCTCCTTTTTTCACATACAAATAGATAGGTTCTGGCGGGTTACAAAGACCTAGTTTTACTTCAGTAACCATGTTTTAAATTCCTTGATGAAAGATAAAAATTTTCAGAGATTCTGTAAAATTCAATAGTTTTTTAAATTATGTTTAACCGAAGAAAAATAATAAATATACAAAAGGGCATCTACAAGAGATGCCCGTCATGCAGGAAAACCCCAAAGGGATGTCCCTACACCTTCCCAACAATCAGCAACAGTGACTAATTAGGTATTAGTCACACTCACAGTCACAGACGTGAATATAGTAATACTAGTAACTTAAAACGCTAGATGTCCCCAGTGCATACACTGAAAAAACTCATAGCTAATTTTGATGAGATCCCAGCCTGTCTTTTTGGCTATAGCGATCTATTACTCCACAAATGGCAGCCACAATTAACCATGAAAGCGCATTCAAACGAAAATCGAAAAGGGTGACATCTACTGTATTTAATAAAATCCATCCACTAAAGGCCAGAAGATAACTGAAAAATATCAATCTGTCCCCTGTATTTATATATTTTGACTTTTGCAGTAATTGGACACCTGTAATCAAAATCCAAGCTAGTAAGCCACAAAATAACAACGCATTAAGAAAACCAGTTTCAGCAGATAACATCAAAAATAAGTTATGGGGATGACCCAAGGGAATCTGCATCTTTGCGTTGTAAAGTGTACTAAAACTGCGTAATCCCCAGCCAGTCAAAGGATGTTGTTGAGCTAAAGACCAGGCAAACTCCCACTGAGTTTTTCGCATTAAGGCGACTGGTCTATTTGGATACATATCGTCATTTAACCTGGCCCAAAAGAATGCAGGCACTACCCCGCGAAAAATATGAGCGACTGGTGAGGGAGCAAAAGCTGCCAAAAGCACACTAGAAATGATCGCAGCAACACCACCTACAAGAATGCGCCAACCTTGGTAGAGTGCATAAGCTAAACAGGCAAAAATAGCGATCGCCCACCCATTGCGTGAGTTGGTTAAAATCAAGGCAATGAAATCCGCAATTACCGCTACAGTGAGGAAGAGAAAGGGGATTGGGAACTGGGGATTAGGGACTGGGGACTGGGAAAGCAGAGGAAAAGTTGCAGTAAGTCTTTCCCCTCTACCCCTCCGCCCCTCTGCCCCTCCGCCCCTCCGCCCCTCCGCCCCTCTGCCCCTCTGCCCCTCTGCCCATTGTTCAAGCCACAACCCTAGACCAAGGATGAAAACTATTGTTAGATAAGCTGCGAAGGTATTAGCGTGCAGGAAAAAAGAGGCGATACGACCTGGGGGGTTTCCTCCTGGTCTGACCGTCCAACTCAACACAACCCACAAAATCTCGAACTTAAAACTCCAGCCTAAAAATAACTGTCCGAAGCCGAGAATTACTACTGGCACGGAACCAATTACCAAAGCCCAAGCCATTTGCCGCAATTGGGCAAATGTTTGAATTAGAGCGCTATGGGCAGCGAAAAGTAAAAAGAATGGTAAGAAATTAAATAAGCCGAGAAAAGCCGCTGCCTTATCTTGGGCAAAGCCAGCACTCACGATCAGCAACACACTCAAAAGGGCAAATCCCCAGTTGAGGGGGCGGCGATTAATTTTGCGGGATTGTTTCAGCCAAGTGATTAATGAGACAAAACCTACAGTCACAGCCCCGACTAAAGGACTCAATGGGAAGATTAATAGTGCCCATAGAGAGTAGTTCCAAGAAGATTGCCAACGAGATTTGAAATAGTCAAAAACCTTGTTCAAGCTGGCTCCCAACATTCCTCGCGAGTGAGGCGAATTTGAGCTAAGGCAAAGATAGTAGGGATGATTCGACCATAGTTAGTAGCGATCGCTCTCCAACCTAAATCTGCAAAAAACCAAGTCCACATGATTGGCCCAATTACAGCAAACATCGTGCGGGCTGCCCCATAACGAGCTGCACTCACTGTCATACCCCGTTGCGCCATTTGCATTGCTACATAGCTTTGGAATTGCGTTGCAGCTGCTTCTGAGCCTGTAATTGCCGCTTGTTTGGCTACTTCATAAGTAGCAAAGTGGATGGCAAATTGACGGGCTATTTGCTTAAGTACAAATGGCTGGAGAACAGCAGTAACAGCGATCGCACTACCGCCTTTGAAAAGCAACCCCAAGGGGTCAGGCTGCAATAAAAGTGGTAGCGGTTCTTTTAGTTCTGATGCGATCAGGTGACGCTGCACCTGGAGAGTCAATTTCTGTTTTTCCTGTTCAGGTAATTTTTTCCACACCTGTCCTAGTAGATGTAAAAATACTTCTGCTTCTAAATCAATAGTTGCCAGCTGATTAGAATAGGGAATTTTTAGATACTTACATACTTGAATTAACGCTTGTCGGTAAGTTACCTGGCCTGTGCGTCCCCGTAATACCGTCACCCCATCTGCCGCCAAAAACCGGAAGCGGCCCTCTAGTGAATCTAACCAAGCTTTGCGGTCTTGGCTTTGAATTTCGATCGGTTCGGGTGTGTGTACATAGTCTAGGGGATTGAACTTACGACTAAATAGAATTGCCGTTAAGTCTTGCAATTCTTCTTCGGTCGCTAACTCTAGCGCCGCCCTCATTTCATCCAATTTCCCATCCTCCCTTCCGTGCAGCTTTCTGTACCTTATTCTACTATTAGCTTTCAGCAGTCATTAGTAATAATTTTGTCCTTTGATGATAACCAATAACTAATGACCATTGAAGAAGAATTCAGAAGTCAGAATGGGCTAAACGCCCCGCTACCGCTAACAGGAGTCAGAATAAATCAGTCGGGGATTCAGACTCGCTTGCCGCCGGTCTATCTGCTTTTTCGGTCAAAATTCATTCTGAATTCTGACTCCTGACTCCTGAATTCTGTTTGATTAACTAATAACCAATGATTAGGGACTATTGACTCATGACTGATATTGCAGTAATTGGTGCCGGAATCGCCGGTTTAGTCTGCGCCCAGCAGTTAAGTCAAGCTGGATATTCGGTGGTAGTGGTGGAAAAGTCGCGTGGTTTGGGGGGAAGACTAGCTACACGCCGCCTGCATGGAACTTGGGCGGATCATGGGGCTTGTTACCTGAAGCCAAAGGGTGAATTGTTAGGACGTTTTGTGGAAATCTTGCGATCGCAACATATCCTGGAAGTCTGGACAGATGAGGTTTACGAACTCACAGCAGGCGCTTCTATATCTGAACCTAAAAACCGCAGTCCGCGTTATGTTGCACCTGGGGGAATGAGTGCGATCGCTAAATCCCTCGCCCCAGGTTTAGAAATATTACTGAATCAGCGTGTCATTGCTATTACTCAAACTCCCGAAAATAGTTGGCGTCTGACTCTGGAATCTAGTAACGAAGAATTAACTGTAAAAGCGATAGTTCTTGCCATTCCTGCACCCCAAGCTGTGATGCTATTGGAACCGTTGGGTGAAAGTTTATTGGATGCAGTTTTTCTTGATAACTTGCGTTCTGTAGAATTTTATCCTTCGATTAGTGCGATCGCTGGATATCCTTCTACATCCCAACCTCTCCCCCAGTGGAAAGCTTTAACTTTTGTAGATGATGCTGATTTAGCATGGATTGGTTTGGATAGCAGCAAGCGTCCTAATCCTCAACAACCACATTTTGTGGTGCAAAGTAGTGCTGATTTTGCCCAACGTCATTTAGAATCACAAGATTTACAACCTGCTGGACAGTTGATGTTGCAAAGAGCAGCTGAATCTCTGTCCCTTCCTTGGCTGAATACTCCCGAATGGATGCAGGTACATCGTTGGCGTTATGCCTTTCCTAGCCGTCCTTGGCACGAAGCTTTTTTGTCAGCCGGAACTCCCTTACCTTTAGTCTGCTGTGGTGATTGGTGTGGCGGCAATCTTGTAGAAGGTGCGATGCTTTCTGGATTAGCTGCGGCTAATGAAATTAATAATCAGTTGCGTCATCTACCTTTAGATAATGTGAACTTTTTAAACGTTTTTGCCCGATCTTTTAATCTATCGCTAGACTGATTTTGCACTATAGCGAGTCGCTATTTTTCTGACTTACTAAATCAAAGTGCAACCAATAAGTTTTTTAGATGAAACAGCAAACTTTACCGCAAACCTAAAAGGTAATGTAAATTACCAAAAAAGCTTAATTTCATGAGAAACAAGTTTTTTATTCAGGTTTTTTACTGCCGTTAATCTTGATCCCCTAGCATTAATGCTGCGTTTTATGTAGATTTTTGCCTTTTTGGCAGAAATTTGAAATAATTAGAATTATAAATATAAAACGTCGGTAGCTTGCCAGCTTATTGGATGCTGTTTTAATAAAGTTATATTGTTTTACAATATAAAACTACCTAAAATAAGCAAAGCCAAATGTCTGACATTTTACCAAGATGAAAGGCTAGTTTCAGGATCTATTGCATCTATCAGTTGAATTACTTTTAACTGATTGTCAAAACGACGTTGCCATCTAAAAAAGTTATTTTCTCCACCAAGCATTGACTTGATTAAAAAAGGAGTTTAAAAATCATGAAAACAGTAGTCAATTTAACACAGCAATCAGTAGTAGAAGAGATTGAAAGCGTTTTAGATACATATCCATTTCATCCATATCAAGAAGCCTTTGCGATTCCTGAATTACGCCAAGAGCTAATTACTTTCGTCCTCAACCGAATTCCTTCTTTTTACAGCGCAATGTCTGACAGACAGATTCCGCTAGCGGAGGCTGAACAAGGAAGCTTGGCTTATTACAAATTGCCTCGTAAACCCTTAGAGCAGCAACTACATTTACAGAATTTGATTCACCAAGGCATTTGTTTAATCGTTCAAGAAAAGTCAGATTGGATTGGCAATCATCTTTGTGAAACAGTTGAACCAGCTTGTGAACCTTCTCACTGGTTTGGTTAATAGTTTTAACAAGATTTGGCTCTCTGCTGAAATATAATCATGTCCACAGTTAATTTTTGAATATTGAGCTAATCCCACGACTAAAGTCAGTGAAAAAGACGTGGGATTAGCTCAATATTTTTTTGTCAAAGCGTAACCGACACTATGCGTAGGATTAGGGATGAGGATTAAATTGACATCCTCACCGCCGTGAACGGTCGGGGAAGAAGGAGTAATGAGTAATAAGTAATAAGTAATGAGTAAATACCCGTTTTTCATCCACTCATTACTCATTACTCCTTACTCATTACTTTAAAGCCGTGCTTGAAGCACAGGGTTTTAGACCCATTTTTCTGATAATTCTTTCCTAGTCCTCAGTACTTTTTTTGGTCAATTATTTTGGATAAAGGATTCAGTATATTCCTCTTGAGGTGTAAACTTTGACAATTACTAAGTTCAAAGGAAATTCCCAGGACATGAGAAAAATAACTGCTTTAATGCTAGTAGGTATGACCGTGACTGTCGGGGTGGGAGCATTAACACCCAAAGTCACTAATGCTCAGTTATTTTACCCACCAGCGAGCGATCGCCATTCATTAATGGTAATTGGTCAAGGGGCAGTCAGAGTGCCAGCAGATACAGCGGATATTGAATTGGTATTCAGTAGTGGAGGTAGCAATGATGAGTTACAAACGCAACCATCAGCCTTTCCAGAAACTCGCCGACTATCTTCATTGACTTTACTCTTAAATGAAAAAACACCGACAGAACCTTTACCAAACAAAAAATCTCTAACTAAAGCAACTCTCCAGCCTGTGGTAGATAGCCTAATTGCCAAAGGGATTAGTGCTGATAAAATTCAAGTACAAATTAACGCAAATTCTAGTGAAAGCAATGCCAAGATATTGGTGAGACTGGAAAAACCAACACGCGATCGCATCCAGGAAATTGTTGCTACAGCAAACAAATCCACGAGCAAACTTGAAAATATATCTATTAAGAGTGTAGGTGTAGAGTACGCAGTCAATGACTGTCAGGCTTTGCAAAGTTCAGTTTATCAATCAGCGATGAAAGACGCTCAAAGCCGCGCTCAGGCTTTAGCAACAGCTATGGAAGTTAAACTTGGAACTCCTTCTGTAGCCGAGCCATTTTACACATTATTTTATCCCTCATGTAGCTCTAAAACTGGAGTTACTTTGCCATCATTTGCTAGTTTTTTATTATCACCAGCTTACAATCCAGATGCCCCGGCAGAAGTAGAGATGAAAAAGGATATTTTTGTGACATATACAACAAAATAAGCATTTATATTCAGTGTGTAGATGCACCTGAATTCTGTACGAGTGGCAGATAGCGCAGCATTAGCGACTCCGCGATGCAAATATTCGTACCCTTACAGAGAAGTAAACTTACGCTTTTAGAGGTTGTTTGAAAAGTCTAATTTGTTACTAGCCTTGGCGATTAGAAATCGCGACTACACGAGACAAAACCCACGGAGGTGGACTTGGTTTGTATAGTAGCGAATTATATGAGACTGTTGGTCAATTCACGGTGGGTTTGACCCCTTAACCCTAAAACATTGGTTTGGCGTTGCTTTCCCGCCCTGAAATAAATTTCGGGCTAATAACTCAAGTCCGTTTCAACGGACTGAAATTAGAGTAATGAGGAATAATGGGTTAGACCCCTTATTAATTCGCCAACAGTCTCATTATGTTCGCCTAATACTTTTCAAACAGCCTCTTAGCATCTGTCTGCAACACGCTACGCAAACGTAGAGAGCCTCGCATCTTTATTCTGAATTCTGACTCCTGAATTCTTCTTCAAGAATTTGGCATAATAATTACTGAAAAGCAAAGTATTTTTACTGAATCATATTAAACTATTTTGATTAATCAACACTCCGAAAGTCTCTTAAACAGTCAACTGGAAAATGCACCAGGTAAAGGCTATATATTTAGCTGGTTTGATTGGTTTTGTCTTTGGTATCCTCCAGGCTGGCTAATTTTATTCAACCGCCATTGGCAGCACTATCACACCGATCCAGATGGTTGGAATTGGCTAGAATATGGATTATTTTTAATTCCTGGCGGATTTTATCTAGCGATGCTGAGTCGTTGGTTGCGTCTGGGTTTTCGTTCACCCCGAAAAGAAGTTGGTGAATTCGATCCCAAATATCAACAAGCTTTTCGCTCCGAAATTCTTGGCCCCATCGTTAAATACTATTTTCGGGGAGAATTGCAACAAGTCGAAAACTTACCGCTAACGGGGCCATTGATTGTAGCAATGAATCATGCCGGGATGTGTTTTCCTTGGGACTTTTTGACCTTGGGTTATTTATTAAGTGAAGCCAAAGGATGGGTATTACAACCTATAGCAAGTACAGTATTATTTGAGCATCCTTGGGTGATTTGGTGGCTACCGCCTAAATGGTCGCAGGTTTTAGGTGGTGTGCGAGCCGAATTCGATGATTTTGAGGCGGCAATGGCTGAAGGTAAAATTCTCTTATATGCACCCGAAGGTATACGCGGACTTGCAAAAGGTTGGAGAAAACGCTATCAACTACAAAAGTTTGATGTCAGCTTTATTCAGTTGAGCGATCGCTATCATATTCCCATTCTCCCAGTAGTTTGCATCGGCAGTGAATTTCTGCATCCTTGGGCTGTTAATTTCACCAAATTGCAACGACTAGTTAAATTACCATTCTTGCCATTCTCGCCTTTGATGGTGGTCTTACTCCTGTTTCCCTCAATGGGAATTTGGGCAATGAGAACTCGTTTGCATTACTTTATTGAGCCTTTAGAACCAGCAGGATTAGACAACCACTCAAACAAAGGGCGTGCAGTAGCCTATCAACAGGCGCAACAATTACGAGAAAAACTGCAACTTCAAATTAATCAGTTTTTGGGTAAATCTTAATACTACAAGCTGAAATCTCTTGAGTATAAAAGGTTTCTGATGTGGTTCAATTAATGAAAACTGCTGTAAGTTTGTAGTGAATTTATGGAACCTGTGACACTGATGGCTGTTGTGAGTGCGATCGCCACTATACTTTTGACTAAGCCACTAGAGAAAATTGGCGAAAACATTGGTGATGCTACATGGACGCTAGGTGGCAAGTTAATAAAATTACTCCGCCAGAAGAATAAATCCCCATTACTCACCAATGCTGTAGAGGGAAATGAACCGCAGCGTTTAGATTATGGTCAAGCAGTGCTGGAACTCAAAGCAGCAGCAGAACAAGACCCAGAAATTGCTCAAGCTGTTGTGGAAGTGGAAGCAGCAGTCAACAACGACCAGTCTGAGACTGCTAAGGAAATTAAAAAATTAGCAGATGAAATAAAGTCACAGCCCTCAGTTGTCAACAACTTTGCGAAGTTAGCAGAGAATCTCACGATAGAAAAAACAGCAATGGTTGCCCAACAAATCAATAATACTGGGCCAATCACTAATAACTTCTGACTAAAGTCGTCCGCAGGGGAGGATGGGACAAAGTTAACTCCCGATGACTGGCGTAAAGTCTGCCGTGAAATACTGGTAGAACGGCGAAAGTTGACTACAAATCCTCTGACATCAACTGAAGGAGTCGCCCTACAAGTTGATGATGTTTACGTGCCACTGAGATTAGTTGAGCGTAAAAAACAATCTAAACGTCACGGTGATATTTCTCCAGAACAGGGTTCAGAACTGTACAAGGAGACAGAAATCACCAAAACATTTGAGCATGATGCTTTTCTCGAAGAAGTTCTCAAACAGAAAAACACGCCTAAAAGTCAAGGTAAGCGAATTGCAATTATTGGCGAACCAGGTGCAGGAAAGACGACATTGTTACAGCAGATTGCTGATTGGGTATCTCGTGAGATTGACCAGTCGATTGTCATTTGGGTATCTTTAGCAGATTTACGAGGTCAGGAATTAAAAGCTTATCTGTTTGAAACTTGGTTGACTCAGGTGGCTGAGAAAATAGGTAAAGCTGAAACCACTAAGCAACTAAAGGATAATTTTGTTGCTCAGTTTAATCAAAATAATGTCTGGCTGCTGCTAGATGGGTTAGATGAAATGTCTGCATCTTCAGGTAATCCCCTAACAGAAATTGCCCGACAATTTCGTGAAGGAGGATTAATTTCTCAAGCGCGGATTGTGCTAACCTGTCGAGTTAATCTGTGGGATGGCAGCAGTAATGCACTTGATGATTTTGATACCTATCGCAGTTTAGATTTTTCTTATTCAGAACAGGTAGAGAGATTTATTCACAAATGGTTCGCTGCTATTCCTGAAACTGGAAAGCAGTTATGTACTGCGTTGAAAGAACCGGGTAAAGAACGGATTCAGGATTTAGTGAAAAATCCTTTACGATTAACACTGCTGTGTTTGAATTGGCAATCAGGAGATGGCAAATTACCCGATACTCAAGCGGGACTTTATCAGCAATTTGTTGATGACTTCTACAAGTGGAAAAAAGCTGAATTTGTTACAAACTCTCACCAGCGCCAGCAACTCAATATCAAATTGGGAGAATTAGCTAAAGAAGCAATAGACAAAGAAGCAACCCGTTTTCGCTTGCGGCAAGATTTTGTTAATCAATTCTTAGGAGATGCTGATGATGAAAATTCGCTGCTGAAACTGGCACTAAATCGCGGTTGGCTGAACTGTGTAGGGATAGATACGAATAGAAAACCTGTTTACGCTTTCTTTCATGCCTCATTTCAAGAGTACTTTGCTGCGAAAGCAATTGATGACTGGCATTTCTTTCTCAACCATGTTCCCAATAATCCCAGTCAAGGAACTTATCGCATCTTTGAACCGCAATGGAAGCAAACAATATTACTTTGGCTAGGACGAGAAGAAGAAAACCTCAAACAGCAAAAGCAACAGTTTATCAATGCTTTAGTGAATTTTAAAGACGGATGTCAAGGATTTTATAAATATCGTGCCTATTTTTTAGTAGCCGCAGGAATTGCCGAGTTTAGAGATTATTCCAAAGCAGATAAAATAGTAAGGCAAATTGTAAAGTGGAAAATTGAGGGTCAAAGTTCAATTGAAGAGGAAGCTAGGTTAGCACTGCAACAGACAGACCGGACAAAAGCGATCGCTGCTTTAGTGCAACTGCTACAATCCCCAGATGTGCGTGATTACATCTGTAGCCAGGCAGTAGAAAGCTTAGAGAAAATTGGCACAGGCAATGAATTTGCGATCGCCGCCTTGGTGCAACTGCTGCAATCAACTACTGTGAATAAACACACCCGTAGGGACGCAGTAGAAAGCTTAGAGAAAATCGGCACTGGCAATGCAATTGCGATCGCCGCCTTGGTGCAACTGCTGCAATCAACTAATCTGGATGACTACACCCGTTTGCTGGCAGCAGATAGCTTAGGGGAAATCGACCCAGGCAATGAATTTGCGATCGCCGCCTTGGTGCAACTGCTGCAATCAACTACTGTGGATAAGGACACTCGTAGCCAGGCAGCATCTAGTTTAGAGAAAATCGACCCAGGCAATGAAATTGCGATCGCCGCCTTGGTGCAACTGCTGCAATCAACTACTGTGGATAAGGACACTCGTAGTTCGGCAGCATCTAGCTTAGATAAAATCGGCACAGGCAATAAAGATGCGATCGCCGCCTTGGTGCAACTGCTGCAATCAACTACTGTGGATGACCACACCCGTAGGCTAGCAGCATATAGCTTAGGTAAAATCGGCACAGGCAATGAAATTGCGATCGCCGCCTTGGTGCAACTGCTGCAATCAACTACTGTGGATGACCACACCCGTAGGCTGGCAGCAGATAGCTTAGGTAAAATCGACCCAGGTAATGAAATTGCGATCGCCGCCTTGGTGCAACTGCTGCAATCAACTACTGTGTCTTACTCCACCCATAGTTCGGCAGCATATAGCTTAGGGGAAATCGACCCAGGCAATAAAATTGCGATCGCCGCCTTGGTGCAACTGCTGCAATCAACTACTGTGGATGACCACACCCGTGAGCAGGCAGCATCTAGCTTAGGTAAAATCGGCACAGGCAATGAAATTGCGATCGCCGCCTTGGTGCAACTGCTGCAATCAACTACTGTGGATGACTCCACCCGTAGTTCGGCAGCATCTAGCTTAGAGAAAATCGACCCAGGCAATGAAATTGCGATCGCCGCTTTGGTGCAACTGCTGCAATCAACTACTGTGGATGACTTCACCCGTAGTCTGAAAGTATATAACTTAGGGGAAATCGGCATAGGCAATGAAATTGTGATCGCCGCCTTGGTGCAACTGCTGCAATCAACTACTGTGGATGACCACACCCGTGAGCAGGCAGCATATAGCTTAGGTAAAATCGGCACAGGCAATGAAATTGCGATCGCCGCCTTGGTGCAACTGTTGCAATCAACTACTGTGTCTTACTTCACCCGTAGTTCGGCAGCATCTAGCTTAGGTAAAATCGGCACAGGCAATGAAATTGCGATCGCTGCTTTGGTGGAACAGATGCAATCAACTACTGTGGATGGCGACACCCGTTGGCGGGCAGCAGATTGCTTAGAGAAAATTCTACAGGATAATAAGCATCGCTTTGAGGTAGTCAAAACTTTAAGTGGTTATCAGCTAGTGGGTGATGAATACTACAAATTAGCCTGGAAATGCGCCCAGAATATGCCTTACCCCGATTTCTATCAAGCTTGGCATCAGCGTAATTTTGCTACTCGTGCAATGCAAAGCTTAAAGAAAATCCTCCTCACACGAATAATTTGAGTACTTTTGCGGCAGCGACGTTACAAATCAAGTTCCCGCGATCGCAACACCTTGTCAATTTGTTACCAAAACAGAAGCGGACGTTAAGAATAAAGTTGTTTTCGTTACCACAGCTTGTCCGTTCGTTCACAACACAACTTGTTTGGTTCAGAATGCTTGTCCGTTTGTTCACAACACAACTTGTTTGGTTCAGAAAACTTGTCCGTTCGTCCACAACACAAGTTGTTTCGTCCAGAATGCTTGTCCGTTGTTACAGAAAACTTGTCCGTTCGTCCACAACACAACTTGTTTCGTCCAGAATGCTTGTCCGTTGTTACAGAAAACTTGTCCGTTCGTCCACAACACAACTTGTTTCGTCCAGAATGCTTGTGTTTTTGTGACAAAACTTATGTCTTCGTTCACAACGCTTAAACAAAACTTATCAATCAACATCAAAATATAGCTATTTTCGTTTTGATGCCTACTTGTACGTGAACTTCGAGAGTTATGTCTTTCCCTCCAAAAATGGAATAATGAGGCTATAGCTATGAGGCACATCCTCAAAGCTAAAAGCTATGATAGGAAAGGGCAAGAAGAAAAACTGTACTATATTGCATAATAGCTGTCAGTGCTTTAACTCAAGTTTTTCTAGTCCTCTTCTAGAGGACTTGCACCATTAGACAGGAAATTCTATTCCCTGGCGGTCTGTATTGCATAATAGCTGTCAGTGCTGTATACAAAAATTTCTTCGCTAAACTGACTCCACAGATGAAGCACCAAAACGATAGCCTTTACCATAAACTGTGTGAATCAGCGTAGTTTCTTTACCCACCTCAATCTTACGCCGCAGCAAACGAATTAATGCCGCAATCACATTGCTACTAGGTTCTTCCTCTTGCCATAAATTTTGCATAATCTGGGCATGAGTTAACAACTGTCCAGTGTGTTCCATAAAGTATTGCAACAACTGGCTTTCTTTTTGCGAAAGTTCAATTATCCGTCCCTGACGATAGGCAACTTGATTATCACAATCGAGTTCTAAATCAGCGACAGTCAGTCGTCCGGTGGTAGTTTCATAAATTTGAGAACCGGAACGACGCAATAAAGCGCGGACTCTGGCTAGTAACTCCCGCAGTTCAAAAGGTTTAACTAAGTAATCGTCCGCACCAGCATCTAAACCTTCTACGCGGTCATCAAGAGTATCTTTCGCTGTGAGAAACAGCACGGGAGTGGTTTTGCTTTGGCGTCGCAATTCCTGACAAATTTCTAACCCCGTTTTTCCTGGCAGCATCCAATCTAAAATCAGTAGGTCATAACTGCCTGCTTGTGCCAGTTCGCTGCCAGATGTCCCATCATAAGCGGCATCTACAGCGTAACCCTCACGAGTTAACAAACGACTCAAGGGTTGAGTTAATTCAATTTCATCATCAACTAATAAAATTCTCATGCTGCTTGTGGTAAGCATATAGAGATATTCTCAATATTATTCAATTGCCGGAACGCCAAGGATACTAAGAAAAAGAATGCTGACTGTTGCATTGCCAAAAGGGGAACTACTTAAAAATAGCATCCGCCTGCTACAAGGTGTGGGATTAGATTTTAGTGCTTTTTTAGATTCAGGAACTCGCCAACTTCAAATTCCTGACACAAAAGGAATTGCCAAAGCTTTACTGGTGCGCGCGCAGGATGTACCTGTCTATGTGGAATATGGACAGGCACAACTGGGAATTGTCGGTTACGATGTGCTGCGGGAGAAGCAGCCGCAAGTTGCCCACTTGGTAGATTTGCAGTTTGGTCATTGTCGGATGTCGGTGGCGGTAAAAGCATCCAGTTCTTATACGTCGCCTTTAGATTTACCACCACATGGTAGAGTTGCTTCAAAATATGTGAATTGCGCTCGTGAATATTTCCACAGTCTCGATTTGCCTGTGGAAATAGTGCCATTGTATGGTTCAGTAGAACTAGGCCCAATTACTGGTATGTCAGAAGCGATCGTGGATTTGGTTTCCACAGGGCGGACTTTGCGCGAAAATGGTTTGATTGAAATCGCTACCTTGTATGAAAGCACAGCGCGGTTGATTGCCCATCCTTTGAGTTACCGCCTGAACACGGGTAATCTAAATGATGTGATTGCCAAGCTACGGGAAGTAGTGTTGGTGGAGGTTTAACACCAATTTGTAATTCGTAATGACGCTTATACAGACCTTTGCGATCGCTAACACTATTAGCGTGGCAAGCTTAAAATAGTGCATTAGACGTAGGTTGGGTGGAGCAGAGCGCAACCCAACATCCTGATATATTATGTTGGCTTTGGCAAAGCCTCCAACGCCACTTGCTACAACGCTCTTAACCCGCGCAACGCAGTGGCTCCCCAACCTACAATTTTTCTTTAACCCCTGAGCGAATGGAATCAAAGTGTTGGTGAATTCCCGCAACTCCTCATCATGCCTTTACATAGCTTTGTGATATCAATATAAACCCTGAAACACTCACCGAAGAATAGTTAGAGCCGTTGCGTAAGAATACGCACCCGAAAAATGTCCATTCTTAACAAAATGCTCACAGCCAGGGTCATATATTTTTATCTGTAAAAAGAAATTAAAAAAAGATTACGCCTCTACTTTTGCTAGTTGAGGTTAAATCTGCATTCCCAAGCAAAATCTGGGAACGAGCTTAAGGCAAAAAGCATGAGGGGTTTATAAAACATGAATAGTTTCTCTAACAAATTATCCATAATACTTAGGGGAAGTATCTGCCTATTCGGATTAGTGAGTGTAGGAAATTTTTTAGCAGCACCAGTAAATGCACAACAAGCTACTGCTCGTGGTGCTGTTAGTATTATCAAACCTTCCGGTGCATTTCTTAGTGTCAGTGGCGAGGTAACTTTACCTTCTGGCTCTTACTTTGACGGAGGTATAAAAATTACACCTACCTATGGAGGGATAATAGGCGGAAATGATGAAACCATAACTAGTCTAACTATAACTCCAGGAGCAGTGAAAACTACCACAGTGTCTAGCCCAAACTCATTTATTGATACGACGGCTAATTTATTAAATAATGCTACTTCGGTTGAAGATATGACAGCTATAATCCGAGCCGGCGCTGGTAATAATGCTTTGGGTGCTTTAGATTAGACAGGACTTACAAATTAAAAGGCTTAGATTCCCGACTTATTAAATAAGTCAGTAATATTTTGATTTAATGTTTTAGAGACGTTGGATTGCAACGTCTCTATTTTGGTGCGTTACATTAATACTATTAAAATCGATAACCACCTTGAAGCTTAAGGTCAAAACCATTTTCGCCTGTACCAATTTGAGTTTCTATAAATACACTATTATCTGGGAAATTGTGTCTCAAAATGATTCCGTAGTTGAAGCCAGAAACTCGGCTGTTCAAACCAATATTATTAACACTATAATTTTTTAGATAAACACCAGCGGAAATATTTTTACTAACTCTTTGTAACCCTTGAAATTCAAAGAAACATTCCTTGCCCATCTCTAGGTTTGTCTTTAGATTTAAACCATGACTAGTACTAAATTCACCATTAAAAAGACCTAAAAATTCACCATTGCTATTATTCTCAATAAAAGCTACACCAGGAGCTAAAGAAAAACCGAAATTCTTTTCTTGATGCTGATATAAATAACTTAAATAAGTAGAAAAAGGATTATTTTTATTAGAGGCACTATTCCAATTAAATCTCAAATATGGTACGTGAGTATTAATAGCTACAGGCTTTTTGGCTGAATTTAACCGGACATCAGTTTTAATATAGTTGAGGAGTATATTAGTATAAATACCAAAAGTTGGTTCTTCTATCCCCAAATTATTATTGGAAACACCTGGTGCTGAGTTGGCATCTACATTAAACCACGTTCCTAAGTTGGCACTATAGTTAAAATTTCCAGAAGAACCCGCTGCTAATAATTCAACTGTCGGTAAAGATAGATAACCATTAAAGTTATTAAAACTAACACCTATTTTGTCAACTCTAGTGAGTTCCATATAATCAAATGCTAAATCAGCTGCTCGCACCTGTAGCGGTACTAATGTTGTATCTGCTGAATTAAATTTTTGTACAAATTGTTGCCCTTGGGGGTTTGTCAAAATTACTTCTGCCGCAGACGATTCGTTAATAGGATTGATGGAAGTATCATTTAAAGGAATTGGGATACCAATGTAAGTGAGAGGCCCAAATGTTTTATTAGAGAGCCTGAGATCGGAAAAAAACGTATCACCTTCATTTAAAATAGTGATGTTTCTTTCAAGAAACTGAACGGCTCGTTTGTAGTTTCCCGTTCTTACTTGCAAAATGCTGGAGTTATTGGGAGTGACTTGACTAGGAAGTGTATAAGTTCCAGATACTTGCTCTAGTCCACTGGATGCATTGGCATAAGATAAAGTACGATTTAGCCTATTATTAATTTGTCTTCTTTGGTCAGCTGTAGCAGGTGTATTTAGAGGAGTAAAACCTTCTCCATTCTTAAATTTTTGTCTAGCTTCTTCTAGACCATGTTGAATATTATCGATTTTAATAGCTTCAAAAACTCCACCTAATAGCAAGCCTAATGTAGAATTCACTGATTGAATAGCATCAACACTAGTATCGCTTAATTTAGCTGTTAGGGATAATCCTGGAGCAGAAAAAATATTTGTATAAGTAGCTTTAATTGCAACTGGATCATATTGAATTAAGCTCCGATTATGAGGATGGCTAACATAAAGTCTGTGCCAATCAGAAGTTTCTTGAGTTTGAGATAGTGTCTGAAATACAGGTTGTCTTCTTCCTAAAGATAGCCATTGTAAAGAGTTAAGATAATGAAAGTCTTTCTCGGATTGAGAGAGAAAAGGATTGACTGCTACATTTAACAAATCCAAGTTATCAAATTTTCCAAGTTGAGCAATCTTAATACCTGGAAAAGAAGAGACAGGAGCAGTAAAACCAAAACCTTCTCCCGTCAGGATATTTCCCCAGGAGATACCAGCAGCTTCGAGGGCGCTATTAGGAATAACTTCACCTACTTTAAGTTGGACGTTTCCATCATCAAGTAAAGGTTGTATATTCGTTGTTGGAAAGCCTTGGAGAATTTTGGGAGCATTAATAGCATCTAAAGCTTGAAACAAAGCTTGCCCACCATTCACACTTAAAGTAGAGGCAATACCAAGATTTGGAGTAGCATTTTTGAGAACCGTGACATTAGGGTTGTTTGTGTCAATCCCACTATTAATAATAACTCTCCCAGCAGGTATACCTTCAGGATTTATCAATTCTCCTGCTATTGAAATTATAGAAAAATTATCAGTACCAACATCTCCAGCTAAATTTTGAAAATCTGTAGGTATAGCGAACAGGGTTTGCAATCCCCAAAATGCCTGCTGGGAGGTCACATTTTGGGTGATATAAGTATTGGTTTGTCTTCCTTGAGAGAAAATGCCTACTTGGGAGCCTTTAGTTTCAACTACTATTCTATTATTATCGAGAACCCAATAAAATTGGTCAGCTTTAGGGAATTTAGCATAAGTAAATTTATTAATAATCTGGTTATCCCCAGAAAATCTCACACTTATATCCGTATCTATATAATTTTCATCTTCACTTGGCTTAAATAATTCTGTGGAAAAAGTAAGGTTATCTGTTGGGTTAACAATCCAAGGATATTTATTGGCACTAAATGTGAGAGCATCAATAATTATTTGTTTTTGTTTTACTTGTTGTTGCTTTTTTGAACCACGTAGTTTTTCTATTAGTATTTGTTGCGTTGGTGTATATGGTTTAGTTGTATTTGGTTTAGTTTCGTCTTCACCTTCATCAGATGGTTTAGGAGGCTCTACTTTATATTGTTCAATTGGAATAACGTCGGCTATGGTAAATTGGGATAACTGTTTAGTTTCCTTTAAGTTAGAGTTAGTAGTTTTTGAAGTTTGTTTGAATGGGGCTTGACTCTGCAAGCTATCTGATTTATCCAATTTGGGCAAATTTTTATTACTATGAAGTGGATGATTTTGTGCAATTAAATCTATTTCAGTAAGCTTGGATAACTGTTTAGTTTCCTTTAAGTTAGAGTTAGGAGTTTTTAAAGCTTTTTCTAATTGAGCTTGATTTTTTAAACTATCTAATTTATCCGATTTGGGCGAATTATTATTGCTATGAGTTGGATGATTTTGTCCAATTAAATCGATTTCAGTAAGTTTGGATAACTGTTTAGTTTTTTCTAAGTTAGAGTTGGGATCTTTTAAAGTTTGTTCTAATTTAGCTTGACTTTGGAAACTGTCTAAATCATCGAGGAGAATAGGATACAGATAACGTGGTGTTAGCGAGTCCGTGAGCGTCGGGCAGGAGGTAGAGGAACTCGTTAATTCTGTGCTATTTGTCTCCTGCTGCGACCAGAGAGGGCAAGGGTTTAAGACCTCCGTTGGACTTTCTTTCAGGGCTGCTAAATCATCCGTGGATTCTACCACAGATGATTTGCTCTTCATCCCTGCTTCAACCGATTTCAGGAACCTCTTATTAGTAGCATCTGCATTATTTTCCTCGATTAAATCAATTCTGGTAAATTTGGATATTTCTTTAGTTTTATATAAGTTAGAATTAGCATTTTTTAAAGTTTGTTTTAATAGAGCTTGACTTTGGGATTTATTTAATTTGTCAAATCCTAGCGAACTATCATCAATAGTATTTGGATTATTTTTTACAATCAAACCAATCTTATCTTGACCATCAACCTCTAAGGCGATCGCAGAAAATTGTACTAAGATTGTTTTGAACAGAATTGTTGAAGATAAAAAGCAAGTTGCAATTAGTCTTAGATTTTTCTTTAATCTCTTTAGCGAGATTCTTAAAATCCTTGAACTTGAGATTTTACGAGTTTCCACCATATAAATATACTGCTTGGTAGATCGAGAATAAAAATTAGAATGAATTCAAGTTGCTGGATATTGACCCTCGTTTCATTGGCGATAAAATAAATTTGTAATTATCACAAGCTAGCAATAATTTAATTTTTAAAAGTTAGACTTCTGTTGATTTATTTAAATTTACTCAACAATAGTTCTGCTTAATTCGCTATAAATAGCCTAAGAAAACCGATTTTTTATCTTGTCTGTAAAGAATAAAAGAGGATTAAGCAGATTTACTGCAACAAGAGTGTAATTCTTCAGTAAAAATTAAACCTCAGCAAAATTACCAGAGCGAGAAAATTGAGCTACTTTTTAGCCGTACAAACACGTAATGTAGATATTCAGTCAAAAATTTAGGTGAAAAAATATGTTTCAGGCTACTCGCCGCCGTCTTGCAATTTGGTACACTGCTGTTACTGCTGTATTACTATTACTATTTGCCAGTGGCGTTTATTTATACGTCCGCAGTACATTGATTGAGCGGATTGATGATACCCTTAATCATGTAGTAGAAATAGTGGAGCGTTGTCTTACAACTAGCCGCTGTGCGTCTACGCTGATATTTGACCCAATTGATGCTGATGCAGATAAATTTCGGATTAATGTAGAAGCCAGTCTTCGTGATAATACTGATACTGTAGAAGATGACCACATCGACCTAGAATGGTTTAGTCCGACTGGAAAATTACTTTGGTCAACGCTATCTGAACCTCTAAATATTCCCATTCGTGCTAACCGTACTGGTGAAACTGTGCGTGTAGTCAAGGGAGGGAATGAAAATTCCAAATTGCTAACTTCCCATTACCCCTTATCCCCACAGGGGGCCCCACCTTCCCCACTCTTATTACGACAAGTCACACAACGGGTGGAAGTGAGACGGCAAGTATTAGGATATCTGCGTGTTAGTCATCCTTGGTTTGAAGTCACTAAACCCAGTCGCCAGTTAATTTTTGATTTGGCGCTAGGTATTGGGTTAATGGTACTTTCGGTAGGTGCAAGTGGTTGGTTTCTTTCGGGTAAAGCGATGGAACCTGTTGGCGAGTCTTATCAACGCCTCAAACAATTTACTGCTGATGCTTCTCACGAACTTAGAAGTCCCATTACTTTGATTCAAACTAATGTGCAAGTTGCTCTTGCTGACTTGGATTTAGCAGAGACAGAAACGACTACTTCTTTGCAGTATCGGCAACAGTTAAAGGTAGTGGAACGGTTAACGCAGCGTTTGGGTAAGCTAGTCAATGACTTACTCTTCCTGGCACGGCAGGATAGTGGTATTAGCAAAGATATTTTTTCGGCTTGTCCGCTGGATGCTTTGCTGATGGAGGTGGTTGAAGAACAACAATTGTTAGTCCCTGAAAAAAAAATCGCCCTTTCTCTAGACTTAGTTGATCCTCCTGCCTCTGAAACTAGCCCCGAATTACTGGAAAATTGGTTTACCCTTGTGGGTAATTGGGATCAATTGGTGCGGCTGTTCACAAATTTAATCGCTAACGCCTTGCATTACACTCCAGCAGGTGGACGAGTGAAAGTAGAATTGGCACGGATTGAGGGAATCAATCGCGTTTCTGGACTACGTAACACCAATGCTCAGTTGCAAGTTAAGGTGAGTGATACCGGAGTTGGAATTCCAGGGGAAGCATTACCACGCTTGTTTGACCGTTTTTATCGAGTAGATCCGGCACGTACTCATCGGACTGGGAATACAGCTACAGCTAGCGCTACTGGTTCAGGATTAGGATTAGCGATCGCTCAAGCTATTGTCGAACATCATCAGGGTCATATTCAAGTTGAAAGTACCCAAGGCATTGGCACTACCTTTACTATTACTCTACCAATAACTCTTGAGTCTTAATTTGCTCATAAATTTCTGTTTCCTGTGATATATGAATTTTAAATAATTCATAACTCATTATTGTTTTTGATTAATTGGCGTAATTTCTCACTAATGATTGAGAATTTTCATTCTTATGAATGAAAAAATTATCTCAAAGCTTAGATAATTTTCATGTCTACAGTTAGATACAAAAAACAGAACTACTTAGTATGATTATTTTGAGCATAAACACACAAACAACTTAAATAGTAATAATTTAAGCTGTTTGAAAAATATTAAAAAAGATAACTTGGATGTTTTTTTCGGAGTCAATGATGAATATGAAGTCTCAAAAATTTCGCAAGTCCGTTGATTTATTTGGCGCTATTTGTGGAGGATTGCTGATTAGCCTGCCTGCAATTCCTCAAGTATTAGCCCAAGAATCTATTCCCAAAATTAACCCTTGTCCTCGTATTTTTTACGAAGAACCACACAATAATCAAGTTGTAGTACCACAGGGATGTCCTCCCAACGCGCTAACAGAAAGACTAGCCGCTCAAGGGGTTCTTCCTGTACCTGCTACTTCATCACAAGAGCAAACAAGATTGGGTACCGGTGGTGGGGAAGCTCCAGAACCAAGTGTCAGGCTACCACGCCCAAACCCTGGCGCTCAAACTCAACAGCCTTTACCAGGCGCGGTTTCTACCGACCAACAACCACAACTAGAACCACGACAAACCCCTAGTGCGACGATCGCACTCAATAATGGTAGGGTTAATGTCAGGTTGGTAAATGAGACTGCGGCTAATGTAACTTTCCAAGTAATTGGCGATACTGCACCGCGATCGCTACAAGGTAAGTCAGATGTAATACTGCAAAATCTCAAAGCACCAGTAACAGTGACATTTGAACGAGAAGATGGCGGACAGTTAATAGTGACTCCACAAGGTTCTTCTGAACCGGGAAGCTTGGAAGTGACATTTAAGGAAGCCACAAATGCCACACAGGGTAGAAGCGCGATGAGAATCGAACGAAATGGTTCAGTACTTTTGAATTAATCAACTTAGAGCTAGGGCAAAGTCATGAGACTGTTGGCAAATTAATAGGGGTATAACCACCATTCCTCATTACTATGATTTCAGTCCGTTGAAACGGACTTGAGCTATTAGCCCGAAATTTATTTCAGGGTGCGAAAGCAAGGCCAAACCAATGTTTTAGGGGTGAGGGATCAAACCAACCGTGAATTGACCAACAGTCTCAAGTCATTCGCAGCTACACAAATAAGAGCCACACCAACCTGGGCTAAGAGACTGATAAAATAATAAAAATATCCAATTAACTCTCGTGGGGTGGATAAGATGCCATTGGTGTCAACTTAACGCGAAACCACTTGTCCGCCGGAAATTGAAATTCCCGTCTCATAGCTAAAGTCATTTTCAGATGACTAAATATCGCCAAAAATCTCCAGTCTACTGAAGTAGACTTAAGCTAAAAGCCAAAAAAATTTATTTTTGAAGTAATAAGTAATACCCATTACTTATTACTCATTACTCATTACTCATTTATTTATTTCCGGGTGGGCATGGAAGCCAACAGATAAGCTATTCCCATCTGGAGTTGACACCTATGGCAAGATGTCCACCCCACAATATTGGATAATTTATTTCTTGGAATTCCCTAAGAAAAAATCTAGTTTTTATAACCCACGCAAGTGGGTTTTGACTGTGTAGACGCGGTTTCTAAGCGCCCTTTTAACATTAAATTGACTACTACTTCCGCTGAAGCATTTGAGTTAGCTGATCCTGCAATTGCACTTCTTGCTTGCTGTCTTCCAATGTCCGCGCTAGTGTAATTGCCCTTTCGTAAAAATTACGGGCAGTTAAGTAATTACCTTGTTGCTTATATAACTGAGCGTAAGATTCAAAAGATTTTAATTCTTCTCGCAAATTTTGCAATTCTTTAGCGAGTGCTAAACGTTGCTCTAGTAAGTCAAAGGCCCGTTCGTAACGTCCGACAGCAGTATGAGCCGTAACTAAACCGTCAATTGCTCTTAATTCATTAGTGCGATCGCGGTTAGTTTTAGCTATCCGCATTGCTTCACCATAAGTAGCAATAGTATCTTGATAATTTCCCGATGCTAAATAGGCATCACCTAAATTATTCAGGGTATTTGCTTCACCGATGGCATCACCAGTCTGACGGCGGAAAGTTAAAGCATTTTCGTAAAGCTTAATTGCCTTGTTGTAATCTCCCAACCTGGCAGTTACCAAACCCAAATTACTCAAAGATAGTCCTTCACCTTCAATATTTTTCACACCATGAGCAATTGCGAGCGCATCTTCGACTGTTTTACCAGCAATAGCAGATTCGCCTTGTTGCAGCAGAAATGTACCGATATTATTCAGTGCAAAAATTTGAGCTTGGAAGTCTTTAGTATCACGAGCGATCGCTAATTCTCTTCTTAAAGCATCTTCAGCCTCTTTTGAACTACCAAGCTGGATATAAGCCTTTGCAAGCAAATTGTACGCGAGACCTTGTGCTTTCAGGTCGCCAATTGAGTGATATAGTTCTAGTGCCCGCAAACAAGACGCAACTGTTTTGTCGGCATATCCTGAAGTGTATTGTTGTTCACCGATACGCAGTAAACTATCTGCTTCATCTCTTGATTGTCGCCCAACGGAACTATTTAAAGGTCGATGGAGTTGTTGCGTAATATCAACCACACTCGCAGCTACAGGACTCAGCAAAAAAGTAAACAGTAAAAAGCTGTGTAAAAGTACCTGGGGACGAGAAACAGTACCTACACAAATTAAGCCTACCTTTTGCCAGGAAAATACAAGCTGTTGTTTCATAAAAATTGCCCGTCAAGTTGCGGGTTTAAGTAGAAGGTCTAAGAAGAAGTTTTAAGTTTTTAAATTGAAGACATTCAGTATACGCATTTGTACTTAAGCTATGATTAAGCAAAATCTTCCCCAAAGTAGATAGCGCGGATATCTGCGGGTAATTTGTCCTCTAGCATACGATAGCCTTCCTGAAGAAAATTGGCTACAACACTTGGAGCGATCGCTTCTCCTTCGGCTTGGAGATAGGCAGCGATTCTAGTTTCGCTCCAGTGGAAAGTTTGAGACATTAACACGATTAATCGTAAAATTGGTGGTAGTTGGTCTAACGCCTGTTCTACATAGCACCATAGCGGTGGCGAAGTCGCTTGCAGAGAATAATGAATTGCTTCTGTGGGTGGTAATTTAATTTCGTTAATACAGAAAGCTGTCATATTAATTAACCAATTTTGCATGGTTAAGGCTTCCTCGCCTGATTCAGAGTCAGTTAATTTGAGTCCACCGAGTTCGTAATAGATATGTCGCCAGGTGAGGGCAAACAGATAATCTGCTTGCACAGGCGATCGCGCCGAATGCCGAATTAAGGTATAGACTATAGGGCTATAGCGGCAAAAAATCACTGTAAAGTACTTTCCGGCATCTGGATAGCGTTGAAACAGAGTCAGTAGTTCATGGTCACTGTGATGAAATAGCGACTTTACTAGCGGGTGATTAGCTTCCGTAAAATGAGGAATTTGCATGAGCCTTGCGATTGATAATTGTTAAAATAGTTTTGGGAATTGCACTCCCCTAGTTAATCGCATAATATCTTGGTGTTGTTCAGTTTGTAGATGAGACTCAGACTACTTGAGTATTGATAAACTAGAAACAAGGACTTAATTTTAGTCTTAATCGACAGTCATAAAATCAACTACCTTATAGAATCCTTATTTGTTCATGGTTATAGCAGCTAGTGTGATATCGTTCCTGGTCAGTCCCCTTACTTTAGGCTCCTTTCTGCCTTCCCTGCCCTTGGATAGCCTATTTTCCACCCAAGGCATTATGGTAATGCTGCTAGCAGCTTACGCTGGTGCTATGTGGATGTTTCTCACCAGTGCGCCAAAAGTACATACTGTAATGGTGTCAGATTTGGAAATTGCCCGACAGTTGTATGAAGGGCTGCTAGATTTGCCGGCAGCTGAAGTGCCATTGCACTACTACTACAACTACGAACAAACTATAGGCGCAACTGGCATCGATCCGCTATATATGTCTACTGGGCCGAGCTTGTCTGGTAAAATGATGAATAATGCCAACGATGGGCTGTGGTATCAATTGAAGAAAAACACCCAGCTACACATTATTACTGGCGCGAGCTTAGGTAGCAAAAATCAGCAACGCCACGTTTGTTTTGACCACGACTGCCTGGAAATGATTTTAATGCGAGTCGAAACGCGCGGTTTGAAATTGAAGATTCGTAACCAGAAACCCCTGAACTTTTTAGTCAAGGACTATGAAGGGCGAGTTATTGAAGTGGCTGAAGTAGCGAATTAGTTCCGAAATTTTAGATTATTTGAGCCTGGGTTTAGCGTAGCTTGCCGCCGTATGCATTGCTAAACCCAATATTTATTTTTAGATTTTGGATTTTACTGCAAGCGTTACCGCAGGTGTAGGTAAGTAGATAGGTGTAAATAAAGTGGAAAAAATGTACACATCTCACCTATATGAAACAGATTTCTATGATTGGACGCAAAAGCAGGTTAGCTTGCTCAAAACTCAACAGTGGGAACAAATAGATACGCTTAACCTGATTGAAGAAATTGAAACTTTGGGCAGAAGAGAACGGCAAGAATTGCGAAATCGGCTGGGAGTATTGCTAGGACATCTACTAAAATGGCAATTTCAACCTGAAAAACGTAGCAATAGCTGGTTGGGTACAATTCGAGAGCAACGTGTTCAAATTAAACTGCTTCTGCAAGATAGCCCTAGTTTGAAACCCTATCTTGATGAAGTTTTCTTCAGTGTTTATGAACTAGGTTTGGCTTTAGCGATTCGAGAAACTGAGTTGGGTGAAAATGTTTTTCCAGAAATCTGTCCCTACACTTTAGACCAAACTTTGAATCCTAAATTCTTACCAAATTTTAATCAGATTGATGAACAGGGCGAGTAATCGTCACAATACTACTATTTTCTCACCGTAAACCATGACAAATAAAAGCAGCCCAGTAATGAGGCTCTGAAAAAGGAAATTGCTGAGTAGAGTTTTCAATTTCTTTAATTCGTCTGTTCAATTTAGTATACATATTATATTCAAGCTTCCATTGTTGATATTCGATAGAATCTGGAGGATATTTTTTTCTATTTCCTATCAGTGCTTTTTCCCCTACTTCTACTTCCTGAAATATTTTATTTAGGTCTACTTTTGTAAATTCTCGTAGTTGAATTTGCGCTTTCTGTAATGCTTCAGGACGGTTTCTACCTTCTTGTCGCTGCTGGTAGTAAAAGATGGAAAATAATGCTGTGGCTAAATCATTGACTGACCACAAAGTACTAACAACGCTTCTAGCACCAGCACACAAAAAGCCTGTGGAGAGAGTAAGAATATCGTCAGTTAGGGAAGGAGTACCCAAATTAGTTTCGCAGCAAGACAGAAATACTTCTACAAGTTGAGGTAAGCGCCAGCTTGGTGTCATTAACTGCCCCAAGGTGATGCTACCATCAGCTAATTTTAACTGTGATTCTAAGGGATTATCGAGGCGAGATTGGGCATGGTGGCAGGAATGAAGTACTTGAACTTGTTGTGCTAATTCTCGATAGTTTTTGGAGGTAGCTTGACTGCTGCCAATTAATCTGTTTTCTAGTGGAATGTTGTACATTTTGGCGAGTTGTTCGCCTTCAAATCTGGCACAGGGAAGGTTATCTTCGGCACCTTCCACAGTTCCATATTGTAGAGATATTTCATTAAATGTCCCTATATTATCGCGTTGTTGACAAAATTCTAAAATTTGGCAACTTGGGCTGTAACGAGTGAGAAATTTATCTCCTAAATATTCCTGATATTCTCCTGTAGGCAAAGCAGCAAAGGGAATCTGATGTAGTAACAGGTGAGGTACTAAGATTAATTCTTCTATTCCTTCAAGATGTTCGTAAATGAGTTCAGATATTTGCAGGCGTTCAGCTAATTCGCGGAGAATACTATTAATTTGAGTTTCCCATTTTTTGGGTTCATCCCTATAAGGCAATAACCAATTCTGCTCAATCCATCCTTGCAATGTATTTAAGCCTTGTCCTGTGCAGGTGTGGAGAGTAATCTGGTTTTGCTGGACGACAAAAATATAGGTGTCGCTGTTAGTAGTGTAGAAACTGAGGATAGCTGTATTGGGTTGGTCAATTAGCTTTTGAATTTCTGACAAGCTGAGGGGGTTAACTTGAATTTCGTCAGCTAATACGGGATCTTCGCGTCTGAGATTTTCCCAAACTTGTTGTTTTTGGGCTTCTAGAGTGGCGATCGCTTCATTATAAGCCTCCCAAGCAGCGCGTGTTTCACTACGGCTATTTTCAGATTTATGGCTTTGGCGTTCTTGGTCAATTTGCCGTTGCAGTTCTTCATACTGCTGCAATAATTCTTGAACTTTTGGGGGAATTTCCTCGCCTTGAGAGAGGTTGTAGCTTGCCATTAAGTCTACCAGGCGTTTGGAACGCGATCGCTCTGAATATTCAAACGCTTTTTCTATTTGTCCAGCATTGATGCAGGCTTGCACCATATTTTGATAAACATCAATGGATTCTTCTAAAATTTTCTGGCGACGTGATTCGGATGTTACCCAACTGCGACTGGTTTCTACTCCATCAATAGCTGCTTCATAGCCTTGGATAGCTTTATCCCACTTACCAATGCAGAAAGCTGTGTTACCTAAGTTGCGTCCCGTTAGAAGGCAATCAAGCGGAAATATTTTGTAGCTATAAACGGTTAAGGCTAACTGGAAAGATTCAATTGCCTTCGCAAAATATCCATGCAAGTTATAGATATGCCCAATATTACTATGAGTTAATGCCCAGTCTTCTGGAAAAGCTTCTTGGGTACGAATTTGTAAAGCAGATTGAAAAGCATTGGCAGCTAGTTTTAAGTCATTTGTATAATCTTCTTTAAAACGCTCACCATAGCAAATTCCCAAATTCATTTGAGTAGTAGCCCATGCTATAGGGTCAAGGTATTTGCTACGAATCTGTAAACTTTTTTGAAGATGAGTAATAGCTAAATCTAAATTTTCTGGTCTAGTCCCAGCAATTCTATCAAGATAAGCGATACCTAAGTTGTTTTGAGTTACTGCCCATTCATTGGGAGATACTTCTTTAGTAAAAACTTGCAAAGTTTCTTTAAAAGCAGATATGGCCAATTCTATATTTTGCTCTTTGTTTTCTTTAGCACGTTCTAAGTAAGCAAGCCCCAAATTATTTTTTACATCAGCCCATTTTTGAGAATCATCTATCTGCTCAAAAACTTTTAATGCTGCTTTCTGAGATTCAATAGCTAACTCAATATTTTCTTCTCTATCTCCTTTTATACGAAAACGATAAGCATTTCCTAGTTGGTTTTTGATTACAGCCCACTCTTGAGGAAATACTTGCGAAGTTAAAATACTTTGTGAAACTTCGTAGCCAGCAATAGCTATTTCTCTATTTATAGCTGTGTTTCCTAGTAAAAAATTAGTAATAAAACTACTAAAATTGACTATATCAACTGCAATTATTTCTGATAACAATAAATTGCTTTCAAATAAATTTTTTATATACTTTTTCAATTCAGAAGGAAAACCATCATTAATTTTGTCTATATTAGCTTCAAGGATATAGTAAAGTATATCTGGATTTTTTTTACTATTATGAACTGCTTGTAAAATCATTTGAATAAGTTCTTCATAGGTTTCTGCTAATGATGGCTCTCCTAAATTAGCAGAAATTGTAACAGCAACCTTACGCAGAAAAATGGCATTGTCTTTGTCTCCCTGTTCTACTAATTTTGCAGCTACCTGCTTCATTGTCTCTACTAAACCAGTGTCTATCAGGTTCTTATGAATCTCTAATATCTCCGGTTCTTGTCCCTCAGAAGATTGGATAAGTTCTTGAATTAGTTTTAAATAAGCATCAAGGCGTTTGTCTTCCACTACTAATTAATTCCTGTTTATGAGTTCTAGTTTTAAAAAAAAATACCTAACTTCCCCAGCACTTCTTCAGCTAAATCCAACAACTCAATTTCATCAACTTCATCACTACTTCCACGATTACTTTCTCCACACGCCACATTAGCAGCCAAAACATTTTTCACAGCGAAAATCCTATCTTCTTCAGATAGACTCAAACATTTTTCCAACTCTACAGCAACTTCTTGGATTGTTCTTGAACCTAAACGCGCTCTTACTTTCACCGCCACCAAATCGTCACTTTCAAGTAGTTTTACCAAAGCTGTTTTCAGTCCATCACCCTCGCCAGAAAACTTCTCAACAGCGACACGCACATATTCTCGGACGCTCATGTTTGCCGCCAATGCTTTTTGGAAAACTACATCTGGTACATCTACCAGCAACACACCTTCGTTATCACTAGCTTGATATAAGTCATCCCCTTGTTTGACGGCTACCAGCAAATCTGCACCCAAGGTATGTAAATAGTGCAACACCGATTCCAATTCATGTTCCTTTAATGCCGACTCCAACTTGGACACAGCCGCCTGCTTTACTCCCAGTTTTTGGGCTAACTGTGCCTGAGTCAATCCTGCTTTATTACGTATTTCCCGCATCGCATCAGTAAGATATAGGCGTAGATACTCTAACTTTCCTGCCAAAATCACTTCTGGCTCGTCACTTACCTTCTGCTGCAACCAAGCTTGAAAATTAGGTTTTTTCATCAATTTTCTCTCTGCTGCAATTCACGTAATCTTACTCTTGCAGGCTCTTTGTCTCTATCTTTAATAGCGTTGTCGTATTTCTTCATAAAGGCGTGCAGCACAACAAATCGCTGAGGACTCGCAGCCGTTAAAATAAACCTTGGATTATGTTCGCTCTTGGTCATACGTAACTCATACAGGTCATCTTCAAGTTTCTCAAAGATGCCACTGGTGAGTGATGCGAGTCCTTTGTTACACAGGTAGCCAAGGTTAACTTGTAAACGTCTAGTTTCGGAAGGACTCAGTAATGGCTGTGGTGGATTTTCTGGTTGCTCCTCTTCAGGAATCATCCTAATGAAAAAAGCAAGCAAATCTTTGGGGATTTCTCCATTGACATCTTGATAAAGTTCCCAAGTCCAATTCACTTCCTACCTCAAACTATAGTATTCCTTATAAGGAATGTCAATATATTATTCTTTATAAGGAATATCGCATAGATTATGGGAATACAACTAAAATGTTCAATTTCCACTCAGGCTAAAATAGGTAAATCCCCTAACAAAAATGATTTATGAACCAGCCGATATCTGAGAGAGTGCGCTGGACTACCGCCGACTTAGAGTTGTTTCCAGATAACGGGAATCGCTATGAAATTATTGACGGAGAATTGTTTGTGACTAAAGCGCCCCATTGGAAGCATCAAAAAACTTGTGTCAGAATTAGCACTTCCTTGGATAACTGGTCACAAACTACTGGTCTGGGAGAAGTTGTGACTGCTCCAGGCATAATTTTTGGCGATAATGATAATGTTATTCCTGATGTTGTCTGGGCTAGCTACGAGATATTACCCCTACTTTTAGACGAGGCGGGACATTTGACAGGTGCGCCAGAACTAGTTGTAGAGGTGCTATCTGCTGGTAGTGAAAACGAAAAACGGGACAGAGAACTAAAACTTAAGCTCTACTCATCACGAGGTGTCAGAGAATATTGGATTGTAGATTGGCGCAAGCAACAGGTGGAAGTATATCGACGCGAACAAGCAAGTTTAAAGTTAGTTGCTACGTTATTCAGTGGTGATGAATTAAGTTCACCCATATTGCCTAATTTTACTTGTGCGATCGCTCTTTTATTTACTTAAGATAAAATTACGAATTACGAATTACGAATTACGAATTAGTTAATTGTGCTGTAAAAACTCAACTTTGGGCAATAACGGGTCACTCACAATACCCACACCGCTAAAACCCCAGCGTTTGAGCAAATTTCCCAACTGTGTACGCGCAATAGATTCAACCGCAAAGCGATTTGCCACTTCTGCTGCATGGGTATTGAGATAGCTGAGAGCTTCAAAATTTTCCTGAAACAGCAATAAATAACCCGACGTTTCGGCATCAGGACGAGCGATGAGATAATTACCGTCAGTTTTTGAGCGCACCAAGTAATAGACTTCAGACTGCATGGAGATGAGGTTCGTTTAAGAAAAAAGTCTTCAAATAAAAAAACATAGAGGAATATCGAACATCTTTAATTTCCGAGTATCCCTCATTGCTTTAATATCAACAATGTAAAATAAATATTTATCCAAATTTGCCACTGACGTAATCTCTGGTTTCTTCTTGCTTAGGATTGTTGAAAATTAATTCTGTTGCGTCATACTCTACCATATAACCGCTACGGGTTCCTTTCTCTGAAGTCCGAACATTAAAAAAGGCTGTCTTATCAGAAACACGCGCTGCTTGCTGCATGTTATGAGTGACGATAACAATAGTATATTGCTCTTTAAGTTCGTGAATCAGTTCTTCAACACGCAAGGTGGAAATGGGGTCAAGAGCCGAGCAAGGTTCATCCATCAGTATAATTTCAGGTTGGACTGCGATCGCACGAGCAATACATAACCGTTGTTGTTGTCCACCAGATAAAGACGAGCCACTTTGATGTAGTTTATCCTTGACTTCATCCCACAAAGCTGCCTTTCTGAGACTGCTTTCTACCAATTCATCGAAATCACCTTTGTAGCCGTTGATTTTAGCTCCAAAAGTAATATTGTCATGAATTGACTTTGGAAATGGGTTTGGTCTTTGAAACACCATCCCAATTCTCCGACGCACTTCTACAGGGTCGATATCGGGTGCATACAAGTTTTTATCGTAAAAAAGTATTTTACCTTCTGCGCGAAATGACTCAATCAGGTCATTGAGGCGGTTATAGCATCGCAACAATGTACTTTTACCACAACCGGAAGGGCCGATAAAAGCAGTCACCTGATTTTTCGGTATATCTAGCCAAATATTCTGTAAGGCTAAAAACTTGCCGTAGTAAATATTGAGATTTTCAGCCCGTAAAACGGTTTCAGTGTCATTCACTGTCCTAGTGTTGGTAGCCATAAATTAAATTTAGTGTTGATTTTAGCGATGGGAATTTGCACTGTGGATGGTTGTTTACTAAGCTTTTTTGCGAGTTGCCCAGCGAGCGATGATACTTGTGATTAGAACCATCAATACCAAAATCAAAGATGCTGCCCAAGCTAGAGATTGCCAATTTTTAAACGGAGAAATAGCATATTTGTAAACCAATACAGCCAGAGAAGCTGTTGGTTGGAATACACCATCTGGCCAAAAGTTAGAAAATAAAGCAGTAAATAGCAATGGTGCGGTTTCTCCAGATGCTCTGGCGATCGCTAGCGTTGCCCCAGTTACAATAGCTGGTAAGGCTGCTGGTAAAACTACTTGACTTACCGTTTGAAAGTTAGTCGCTCCTAACCCTACAGAAGCTTGTCGCAAATCTTGCGATACTAACTGTAACGCTTCATCAGTGGTTCTCAGAATAATGGGCAACATCAAAATTGCCAGTGCAAACCCTCCACCAAGAGCTGAATACGATCCTAAGTTCAATTTTACCAGTGTTAAAACTACAATCCCATAAGCAAATACCCCAGCAATAATCGAGGGGACTCCACTCAGGACGTTAGCCGCAAAACGTACCCATCTAGCAACTTTCGCCGAACTAAATTCTGTGATGTAAATCGCCCCCAAAACTCCAAAGGGGATGCTAATCAAGGCAGCAATTCCTACCATTACTAGTGTGCCTAAAATTGCATTACCAAAGCCTCCTCCCTTTTGGAGAGCTTTGGGTGGCAGTTCCACAAACACCGCCAGATTCAGACTGCTAAAGCCTTTAATAATCACATAAGAGAGTACTGCTAGCAAAGGAACAAGTGCCAATGCTCCGCAGGTAAAAGCGATTACGGTCATCACTGTATTAAACAGTGTTCTTTGAGACATGGCGGAGCGAGTTAAACTGCGCTCTGGAAAATTAGAAGTCATAATTTAACCAAAAACTAAGCTATATTCGCTTGACTCTCATAACGATCAACTCGGCCAGAATATTGACTACCAGTGTCAAGAAAAATAGAACTAAAGCCGCGTACATTAAAGCCGCAACTTGCAAACCACTAGCTTCTGAGAATTGATTTGCCAGTAGAGAAGAAATCGTATTGGCTGGTGCTAAAAGAGAAAGACTGATGTTGTTGGAGTTGCCAATTAACATTGTGACAGCCATTGTTTCTCCCATTGCCCGGCCGAGTCCCAGCATCACAGCACTAACTATGCCTGAAAAGGCTGCTGGGATGAGAACTTGCAAGATTGTTTCCCAGCGGGTTGCTCCCAGTCCTATAGAGGCTTGGCGCAAACTGGGGGGTACAGAAATCAAGGCATCGCGGGATAAAGCTGTGATAATGGGCAAAGTCATAATCGCTAAGATGACTCCCGCCGGTAACATTCCTGGCCCTGTAGGAGAAGTGCTAAAAAATGGCAGCCAGCCAAAGTAACCATTGAGCCATTTTCCCAAGTTGGTTAAGATTGGCACCAAGACAAAAATCCCCCACACGCCATAGACAACGCTGGGAATAGCTGCGAGTAGTTCTACTGCGAAAACCAGTACCAGCTTCACTTTCGCAGGTAAAAAATCTTCGCTCAGGACAATCGCAGTACCAACCCCAATTGGTACTGCAATCAGCAGACCAATAAAAGAACTCACAAGAGTTCCATAGACTTGAGGTAGCACCCCGTAGCTATCATTAACCGGGTTCCAAGTAGTGTTGACTAAAAAGCCAGCACCATACTTTTGAATAGCAGGCCAAGAGCCAATTGCAACCTGCGACCCAATCCATAATAAAGTACCAGCAACCCCAAAGGCGAAAATTTTAGTTAGCCAAATAAAACCCTGATCTAGGGATTTTTCTGCGCCAGAGCGATTTTTCATCGCTGATGACAGATTTTGAGAATTTGTAGTCATGAATACCGACTTTCACAATTAAATCAGAGAAAAATGTGGGAGGCAAACAGATTTAGTAAAATTGTCGCCTCATCATCTATTTAAACTAAATACAATAGTAACTCCGTATTTAAAGTTACTACTTAGCATCTGTGTGTGATTGTTTACTTACTAGCGCTACTACCGCTGGTAACAGAAATTTTATACTCTGGACTAATTTGGTCAGCCGCCGCAGCCACCTTTGTGATGACGTTTGCAGGTAGAGGAACATACCCTAGTGAAGTAGCCTGCTTCTGACCATCAGTTAAAGCGTATTCGATCGCAGCTTCGATCGCCTTAGCTTTTGCGGCATTAGGATATTTCTTGTAAGCCAAAATCCAGGTGTAAGTAACAATTGGATAGGAATCAGCCCCTTCGGGATCGGAAATGAAGACGCGGAGGTTTGCCGGTAAAGCTACTGATTCCAGAGTTTTAGAGGCTGACTCCTCACTAGCTACAACAAATTTACCGGCTTTGTTTTCCAAATCAGCAAACTTGAGACTATTTTGTTTGGCATAGCCGTACTCGACATAACCAATAGAACCTTGAGTTTGTTGAATTTGAGCGGTAACACCCTCATTACCCTTAGCACCGACTCCCGCAGGCCAGTTGACAGTTTTGCCATCACCGACTTTACTCTTCCACTCTGGGCTGATCGCGCTGAGGTGTTTGGTGAACACACCCGTGGTTCCGCTACCATCGGAACGATAAACAACTGTGATTGGCTGTTTAGGAAGTTTTGCACCTGGATTAGCCTTGGCAATTTGGGCATCATCCCAAGATTTGATTTTGCCTAGTAAAATATCGGCGTAAACGGCTCGTGGCAGCTTTAGTTCTGGAACATCAGGCAAGTTGTAAGCCAACACGATGCTACCAGCAGTCACAGGCAGTAAAATTACACCTCTATCTGCTGGTACTTTCTGGATTTCTTCATCCTTCATTGCTACATCGCTAGCACCAAAGTCTACAGTGCCTTTGATAAATTGCTCAACTCCAGAACCGCTACCAACTGATGCATAGTCAACTTGCAGATTTGGATATTTTTTGTTTAAATCTGTAAACCAGGTATCGTATAGTGGTGCCGGAAAAGACGCACCAGCCCCGCTTAACTTTACGGTTCCACCAAGGTCTAATTTAGCTGGGCTAGAGGCAGTAGTATCTGTAGCAGTGCCAGAAGGTGTGTCCTTGGTGGCTGTATCTGGGGTTTGCTGTCCGCCGCCACAACCTGCTAGGCTGATTGTCAGTGCTAACACTGAAATTGAACCTGTGAGGCGATGAGTTTTTATTGCACTAAGACGTAAGAGCATCGCTATCAATTTTTTAGTAAGTTTTCAGGTAAGCGTTTCTAAGATACTCCTAAAGCACAACAATAAAGATTAACGATAGGTTAACAGAACAAAAAATACTTGTTTTTTTTTGATGAAGAACAAACGCTTATTTCCAGTTTATCTTGATAAATTTTATACTCTCGCTTGAGATTTAACTTACAGATAGCACTACATTAATAAGTTGATTATACGTATTTACAAAACTTTATAATTATCAGATATACTTACTTCCTGCCTCCAAGTTCTGTTAGCATTTTTCACCTGTATGCAATTGTTATGTCAGTATTTATCTCAACTGGAATCACTATAAATACTAAGTAATTTGTAGCTAAACTTAGGTAGTAATTGAAAAAATAATATTTATTTTACCATTTATCTAAGTAAGATACCAGATTTAGAACACAGCTCAGTCAATAAAATCAGATAATAGACACCTCAGCCACAATTCGCAGAACTGAAAAATTACATACATACTGAAAAGGCAAAAGAAAATATGCTAGTTCTTAAGATGTCAGCACAGATTTCATTTCAATATTAATGAATATACTATTTGCTGCTGGTTTTCCCTTTTGCTTTTCCTTAATTGCCTGATAAATGTTTGCTGCTTCCAATCAATTACTGTGGTCTATGATTGGCTTACTCCTGACAATGGGTGGTACTTTCCTAGAAGTTTATGGGATTACCTTACCTTGGACTTGGAGTCAGCACGGAATTCAGACTTTTTCTTTAGGTGTCACTTTTCAAATTGGCGCAGTGTTGTTGGTGGGTTGTTTAGGGGGCAAAAATGCCGGTGCGCTCTCACAAATCGCCTATTTAGTCATGGGGTTAACCTTACTACCAGTATTTGCCGATGGCGGTGGTATTGGTTATGTCAAGCTATCTCAGTTTGGCTATCTACTAGGTTTTATTCCTGGAGCTTGGATTTGTGGCTTGTTCGCCTTTAAAGCTAGACCTCGACTAGAAACTCTTGCCTTTAGCTGTATCTGTGGCTTGTTAACTCTCCACATCTGCGGTATTACTTATTTAATTATTAGCTATCTTTTTCAGTGGAAAGGCACAGAAAATCTATCCTTAATGCAAGCAATCCTCAGATACTCCTGGTTTGCGCTACCAGGTCAACTAACTGTGGTCTGTGCAGTTAGTGTAATAGCATATATATTGCGTCACTTAATGTTTTATTAGTTGATGTTATTTGTCATTTGTCCTTTGTCATTTGTCAAAAGCTCATGACCAACGACCAATGACTAATGACCAATGACCCTTACGGGTGATGCTCGTGCCTCGCTAACGCCAGTCACTCATGGGGAAACCCCCAGACGCTCGCGGACTCGCTTGCCGCCGACGCTATCGCTCTTAGTAGCGTCTCCCCTTCTCCCAAAGGGAGAGGCTAACGCCAAGGGAGAAGACCATGCTGGCTCACCAATGACCAATGACTAATTCACCATGCATTTAAAAAATCGTCTTTTCTGGATAGCTGCCTTCATCGTTTTTTTCTTAGACCAAATAACAAAGTACTGGATAGTACAAAGCTTTAGTTTGGGGCAGACATTACCACTCTTACCTGGGATATTTCACTTTACCTATGTCACTAACACTGGTGCTGCATTTAGTCTCTTAAGTGGGAAAGTAGAGTGGTTGCGCTGGTTATCTTTAGGAGTGAGTTTAGTCTTGATAGCATTGGCGCTGGTTGGCCCAACCTTAAATTTGTGGGATCAGTTAGGCTATGGCTTAATTTTAGGTGGAGCGATGGGCAACGGTATCGATCGTTTTATTTTAGGCTATGTTGTTGATTTTCTTGATTTTCGCCTGATTAACTTTGCTGTATTTAATGTGGCAGATTCATTTATTAGTATTGGTATTGTTTGCCTGTTAATTGCTTCCTTACAAAAAACACCAACTTCAACTGGCAGATCGCATTAAACTATTAAGCCTGGGATGATTAATCCCAGGCTATTGATTAGTGAAACCCTTGCTCAGTCTTATATGCGAAGACTTTATCTATAAGGTTTCAGCGATTTTTATTTTTTACCTGACACCAGTTTGAATAACTGGTGCAATAGGTTAAAAAAGACGCACAGGCGATCGCTGATGGCAAACTAGTATTTAGATTATGCACCAGCTTTTAAATTAATTACCTGTGGTAGGAGTTTTTGGCGCACTAGAGCCGGGAGTCGTGGGAGTTGGTTCGATACTACTGCCAGGAGTGCCAGGAGTGCCAGGTTGTTCAGGTGGAGTTGAGCTACCTGGTTCGGTAGTGCTGCCAGGAGGGCTAGGTTGTTCGGGTGTTGAGCTACCTGGTGCTGGAGTTAAGTTGCTAGGAGCGCCTGGTGCAGGTGCGATCGGGCTACCTGGTGCTGGAGTACTTTCGGGAGCGCCTGGTGCTGGTGGGGTAATGCTACCTGGTGCTGGGGTTAATCTGCCAGGAGCGCCTGCGCCTGGTGCTGGGGTTAATCTGCCAGGAGCGCCTGGTGCTGGAGTGCTTTCGGGAGCGCCAGGCGGAGTTGGGGTAACGCTACCTGGTGCAGTTGTGCTATCAGGTGTTTTAGTTTCTGTTGGTGTTGTGGTTTCTGCTGGTACTGTAGTGCTACTAGGAGCGCTAGGAGTAGCTGCTGTGCCATTGGGACAGCGGGAGTTGAGCGGAAAATACTCGCACAGAATTTTCATACCTTCTGGCGACATCTTGATTTCCGTTGGTGCGCTAGTAGATTCGCTACCAGTAGATTGAGCTATGGGGGATTTACTGGATTCGGCTACAGCAATATTAGTGGTAAGTGCCAAAGATAAAGCTGCACCAATCAGGCTCAGAGATTTTCCCATCATTCTGAAATTAACCTCAACGGAACACTCGGCCCATTAAAACAGACAATAAGATTTAGAAAATCTTCCTAAATGAAGATGTTTAAGTTGGTTTTAGAGTATGTGGATATATAAAATTAGTAAAAATAAAACCTGTTATTTGCTGATAACTAGTGTTAAAGAATACAATAAAAAATTGTGAGTGTAGTTATTGAGCTTATAACAGTAGCTTAAATAAGCCTTTGAGAATAGTAAAAAAATTTATGCTGATATAAATAAGTGATGAAAATCACAAATCAATACTGTTTGTAATATAAATTTAAGTATAAATTAAATCAAAAAGTTCCGTATAGCTAATTTATGCTTTGGCTTATGAGTAAAATGATGAAAGACTAACATCTAGAATTGATTGTAATTCGCCCGATTCTTCACTAAAAACTGTGATGTGAATAGCCGATGAGTTCTCCCCAACCGCCTCACAAGCCACAAACTTTACTAGGTCAACTGACTCAAGCAGTACATACGATTCAAGCTAGAGTCGATTTTTCTAAATTGGCGCTCAAGCCTAATGCCAAAGTACCAGAACTTTGGGTGCAGGATGCGGGGGCGGATAAAGCAGAGGTATATCCACTGTTGGGCGATCGCTATATTCTCGGTCGTAGCTCCAAATCCAGCGATATCGTCATCCGTAACCCTGTTGTCAGCCAAATTCACCTGTCACTATCGCGAAATTCCACTCATAGCACACCAGTTTTTGTCATCAAAGACGAAAACTCGACTAACGGCATCTATCGTGGCAAGCGTCGTGTTAGCTCCCTAGAACTTCGTCACGGCGATATTTTGACTCTGGGGCCCCCAGAACTTGCCGCTTCTGTACGTTTGCAATACGTCGATCCACCAGCATGGTATGTCAAAGCTGCAACTTGGACAGCTTATGGTATAGGTGGTGTCACTGCCCTGTTAACGCTAGTCATTGGCGTCGAATGGCTGAAATTTAAAGTTAAACCTCTACCCACAGCGACACGCGCCCCAGTAGTTGTTTACGCCCGTGATGGAGCCACCCCCCTGAGAGAGCCTCGGACAATCTCTCATGTAGACATGAAGCGATTAGAGGAATTTGGCCCTTATTTGCCTGCTGCCGTAGTAGCTTCAGAGGATAGTCGTTATTACTGGCACTTTGGGGTTGACCCTCTGGGTATTTTACGAGCCGTGTTAATCAATAGCCGCAGTGGAGATGTCCAACAAGGAGCCAGTACTGTTACCCAGCAAGTTGCCCGCAGTTTGTTCCGTGAGTATGTAGGCAGACAAGATACCCTTGGACGCAAATTGCGAGAGGCAGTTGTCGCCCTAAAACTCGAAACCTTCTACAGCAAAGATGATATTTTGCTGATGTACTTAAATCGGGTTTTTTTGGGGGGAGATACCTCTGGCTTTGAGGATGCAGCCCGGTATTACTTTGATAAATCGGCTAAAGAATTAACTTTAGCAGAAGCAGCAACATTGGTAGGAATTTTACCTGCTCCCAACGCCTTCGATTTTTGTGGGAATGGGCCAAATAAGCTAGAAGCGGCTGAATACCGGAATCGCGTGATTAAGCGGTTGCTGGAGATGGGCAAAATTAAACCAGAGGATGCCAACCGCGCTAGACGCTCCACCGTCCAAATTAGTCCTAAAGTCTGCGAACAACAAGCTAAAACGATCGCACCTTATTTTTACAGTTACGTCTTTTCTGAACTGGAATCAATCTTAGGGGAGGGAGCCGCAAGAGAGGGCAATTATATCATTGAAACCAAGCTCGATCCAGCCATACAGAGACAAGCAGAAGCCGCTTTGAATAATTCGGTGAACAACTCTGGTAGAAATTTTAATTTTTCTCAAGGAGCGGTGGTAACTCTTGACTCTAGTACAGGCAGCATCCTCGCAATGGTAGGTGGAACTGATTACAAAAAAAGTCAGTTCAATCGTGCTGTTCAAGCCAAAAGACAACCAGGTTCCACCTTCAAAATTTTTGCTTATACTGCTGCTATTCAACAGGGAATTTCACCATCCAAAAGTTATTCCTGCGCTCCTTTAACTTGGCAAGGCTTTACTTATAAACCCTGTCGTTCAAGTGCTGGGAGTTTAGATATTGCCACTGGACTAGCGCTTTCAGAAAATCCTATTGCCTTGGGAGTTGCTAAAGAAATTGGGCTAGATAAAGTGGTGGCAATGGCGCGGCGTTTGGGGATCAAATCAAACCTCGATCCGGTTCCTGGCTTAGTACTAGGTCAAAGCGTGGTCAATGTTTTGGAAATGACTGGTGCTTTTGGCGCTATTGGTAATCGCGGTGTGTCCAATCCTCCCCATGCCATTAGCCGAATTTTAGACAGTGGTGATTGCAGCGATCGCAATGATATCAAAACCTGTCGGGTAATCTACTCTTTCGACCAAGATCCGGCTGCTAACAAACAAGTGCTGAAAAACGATGTCGCCGATGAAATGACTACTTTAATGCGTGGTGTCATCGCTAGAGGCACTGGTCGTAGTGCTGCTATTGGACTAGGGGAAGCTGGTAAAACTGGCACGACTGATAAAAACGTTGACTTATGGTTCATTGGTTTTATCCCCAGTCAGCGACTTGTAACTGGCGTTTGGCTGGGAAACGACAATAATTCCCCAACATCTGGCAGCAGCGCTCAAGCAGCTCAGTTGTGGGGGAATTATATGCGGCGAGTTACAAGGTAAAAAATGGGCATTATAAGTATGAGATTTTGGTTGAGTATGCGATGGGTGGTATTTCTAATCAGCTTTTTGTGTCAAGATATCGACTTTTTTTGCCAGATCCGGAGGTTTTAAAGCAGGAGTTAAGGCGGCTTTTGGAGGTAAATGATGGGTGATGTTCCATGCCCCCTAATTGCCGATGTTGTCATCCTCCCATTTCCCGACATTCTTGCTCACAGTCTATTTAGGGGTTGCTGAAAAAGAAAGAAAAGCTGACACTCTGAGATTTTCAGACCAAAGAAGTATATTCAGGTGCAAGATTTGAACGTAAAATACCCCAAAACCCTTGCATCAAAGCGACCATCCGTAGCGAGACGTGCTAGTAAAGAAAAAAAGAAACAAGATTTAGAATCCGAGAGAATTTGTAATTGTATTGAAGGAAAATTTGGGCAAGCTAAAAGAAGATTTAGTCTCAATCGAGTGATGGCAAAACTGTCTCATACTTCTGAAACTGCAATTGCTATTACTTTTTTAGTGATGAATCTTTCTACTCACCTGTCGCGGGTTTTTTATGCTTTTTTATGTCTATTTTTCAAAAATAGACCTTTTTCCCAGTTTAACATAATTGAAAATAATCTTCTGGCTAGCTATAAATAACATAAAACTATCTCTGTTCATGGTTGAATAACTGGTCAACCCTTGAAATTGCTTTTTTATGACTTTTTCAGCAACCCCTAAAGTAAGAAACTACCGCACCAAATTTCTTACTTTATTTAGCATAGGCAAGCTATATCAATGGTTTTGAGCGCCATTCTCTAGCACAGCACCCTTCTTGGGCGGTCGAGGTTTATTAAATTTATTAATATACAATTTTCCCGATTCGGCACAGTGATACTTTATACAAAATTGTGGGAATTCTAAGTTTGAAATACAAATTGTATTTATCCACAAAAACTTGCGTTCCAAAAAAAGAGAATATTTATGGACTATAAAGAGTATGAATCGTTCAATCTTGAGCAACTGAGAAAAAAAGATACTCACTTTTCCCCTAAGCCTAGGCTGTTGACTTTGTGGGTTTTTAGGCGGTTTTTGTTCATGCAGTTTTTGTGTCGTTAAAATTCCTCTGAAAATAGGGTTTTTCTTTTC
>NZ_JBALFY010000076.1:0-50745 GCF_036916655.1 Nostoc sp. | reverse complement strand
AGATGCTCTATTGAGGGAACAACCTCTTTTGTGCCAACCTTGACTGGAAGTTACCACATTTTCATGTATGGCTGTGAAATTTTTTCATCGGGACTTCCTTGTCTCCCTTGTCTCTTCTTCATGCCCAATGCCCACTTCATTTAATCGGTTGTAACTTTGTCACCTTGAGTTTAAAAGGCCCAACCCCAGTTTCCCCAAAAGACCGGACACGAATCACATAATTTCCTGTCTCTACGATGCGAGTAAATAGCAGGGAATTGCTAGTACCATCAGGGCCATCATCATTTTCTGCGAGAGTCGAACCATCAGGTGCTAACACTGTGATGATGGTGTCAAAGCTTTCTGATGACAAGTCAACTGCTAAATTATCGCCCTTCTGTAACTTGACTGTGTAATCACGCGCAAACCCACCTTGGCCTGTGGGAATGTCTTTGTCTGAGAGGCTATCAGTAATTTCAGCACTGCTAGATAAAGGTATTGGACTATATAAGCTATTTTGAGCAAAACCAGCACTTGTACTTATGCCGATTGCCAGGAATGTGGCAGGAATGATGATGAGTTGCTTTAAACCTGCCGCAAAAACTTTATTCATACATTTCAAGCAATTTTTCTACAAAAATAGGGTAATTCGGTCAATTTATCAAGGAAGGCAGTCCTTCATCCGTCTTTGACAGCAGTGGCTACAGCTACTAATCCTAAGACCACAATTCCATACTGACGAAGTGTTTGCACAGCAGACCTGGCAGTTGCACCAGTTGTATAAATGTCGTCCACTAACAGCACTGGGATATTTGGAGGATGATGGCGAAATTCTTGCCCAACAGCAAAAGCTTGAGCCAAGTTTTTTTCTCGTTTAGATACTGATAAACCAAATTGCGCTTCCGTTTCTCGCACTCTTACTAGACCGTTTAGTTTCAATTTTAATCCAGTTATTTCGCAGAAGCTTTGTGCGATCAGTGCGGCCTGATTGTATTTACGTTGCTTTTGTTTGCTAGCGTGAAGTGGGATGGGAACTACCACAGGCTGGCTATCTCGCCTCGGTGAATTTAACAACCATGCTTCTCCTAACCATTGACCCAAAGGACGAGCTATTTGGGGTTTATTTTCGTATTTCATCGCCGCGATCGCTCGTTTCACTGGGCCACCATACTCCCCCCAGCCAAACACTGGTATTGGCTCTTGCCATAGAGAAATGGGGTTTTTACGTTGACATTTTTGTAATTGTCTGGTGCAGTTCTGACAGAATTCTTGAGAAGTTGCGCGTTGACATAGGGGGCAATGGGATTGGAGAAAAAGATTGAGTAAGCCTGTGAGATTTTTAATCCAAATGTGCATTTAGAATTGTCCTTAGTCATTAGTCATTAGTCATTGGTCAAAGACTAATGACTTCACATACACGCGATCGCACCTTGTTGTTTCTACTCCTATTGCTGGAGTATAGCCATTGCTTTCATAGAGTTTGACTGCTTCAACCAAAACACTGGCGGTTTCAATCCAAATTTGCCCAAATCCACGCTTTGCGATCACTGCTTCTAGCTGTTGTAACAAATATTTCCCTAATCCCAAACCCCTGATGCTGGGCAAAAGATACATTTTGCGGATTTCTACAGCTTTTTCGCCTCGGTGTATGGGGTAGTATGCTCCAGTACCGACTAACTGGCTTTGGTGTTCAATTACCCAAAACTCTCCCCCAGTAGCTAAATAATATTCCTCTACTCGCAGCACATCTCGGTCAGCACCGTTTGGTTCCCAACCCAAACCGTATTCTGATAATACATAACTGATAACTTCGGCGGCTCTTGTGCGATCGCTTTGCACCCAATCACGAATTATAAAATCTTGATAATAGTTTTTCATTACCATTTGCTGGTCAAGTTTACACAGAAAAATTTTCCGCATCTATATCCCAATTTACCCAGCAAATAGCTTTTATGGCATAGTCTATTTTAGACGATACCCTCAAGGTGTCATTGACACTCCCCGACCTGAAGGTACAGGAATTCTGTAATCTACATCAGGATTTGCTCTAGCAGGCTTGCGCCACCTAGCGTAGTGATTCTGACTCCTACAGCATTACTTCGGGATTGCCCATCCCTAGTTTTTGCAAGAGGTCTAATGTTAATTGCTGCGTTTTCGTCTCTATGTAAATTCCATCCACAACTACAAATATAGGTTATTTGATTACTACATTTGTCAATCAGCCATCAGGAGTACACATTTTATAGCAGTTAATTTTATATTTGTAATCTTGTCAATCTATTTTCATACCCTGCGGGTTTATGGGTATGGGCCCCTAGTTAAACAATTAAAAACTTCAATAATTAGCTCTTATAGGTAAAAAAATATTTTTAACCTTTTCATAACCAAGAATTAACCAAAATTTATCCGGTATCAGCTCTCGACTTTCTGAAGTAAACATTGTACAAAAAAGCTAGACCGTACAGGATGCAAATTACATGAGTCGAAAAGTCAGCAAAGTGTTTAAACAGTCTGGGGTGATTCCTTACAGAGTGAACGATGGTAAAATTGAAATCTTGCTAATTACCACCCGTGACTTTCAACACTGGGTAATTCCGAAAGGAGATATTCCTAGTGGCATGAGTCCGCCTGCTTCAGCAGCCAAAGAGGCATGGGAAGAAGCAGGAGTTATTGGGCATATAGACGTTAAGGAACTGGGCACTTACAAGTACCGCAAACAAGGCAAAAGTTACCGCGTCAAGATGTATTTATTACCAGTCGAGATGCTGAGTGAAGATTATCCAGAAGCAACTAAAAGAAAACGGCAGTGGGTAGAAGTGAATAAAGCTATCAGGCGGGTTAAATTTAATTCACTCAAACGAATCCTTAAAGGGTTTTTCCAAGTTAAGTCTCACTTTTGTGCATTTCGATGTTAGTTAAATATTAAAATACACATTATTTTGAGCCTCTCAGACCAAAGTGAGGTTTTTTTAGAATTAGCTATATTTAAAATCGCACAAAGGGCTGGGCTATGGGGGTATTCATTGGTCTATGTTATGACCTGAAGGTAGACTACCTGAAGGCTGGTTTTAGTGCCTCTGAGGTGATGGAATTCGACGATGAAGAAACTATTATCGGGTTGGAAAATGCCCTATTTAAGTTAGGTCATCAGGTTGAACGTGTGGGCAATGGTAGAGAACTGGCTGGGCGATTGGCTAAAGGCGATCGCTGGGATCTAGTTTTCAATATTGCTGAAGGTTTAAAGGGTCGCTCTCGCGAAGCCCAAGTCCCGGCAGTCTGCGAGTTATTTGCTCAACCTTACACCTTTTCCGATCCACTCACCTGCGCCCTAACGCTAGATAAGGCGCTTGCTAAAAGAGTAGCGCGCGATCGCGGTTTGCCAACAGCCCCCTTTGAAGTGGTGAGTACCACCGCAGAAGCAGCAGCCGTATCGCTATCAATGCCACTTTTCCTCAAGCCTGTAGCAGAAGGCAGTTCTAAAGGGATAACTGGGCGTTCTCTTGTCAAAGAACGCGAGGAGCTAGTAAATACTTATGAATTGTTACGTGAACTTTTTCAGCAACCACTACTCGTAGAAACCTTTCTTCCCGGTAGAGAAGTAACAGTGGGTATTGTTGGCAACGGCAGCAACTCACGAGTAGTAGGTGTGATGGAAGTAATTTTTACAGGACAAGCTGAAGCTTTTGCTTATACCACCCTTAACAAGGATGAGTATCTAGAACGGGTATCTTATCGTTTGCTCATAGATCCCGAACCACTGGCAGCACAGGCCAGGCAGCTAGCTCTGGATGTCTACCATACTCTTGGTTGTCGAGACGCTGCCCGTGTGGATCTGCGGTGCGATGCTAACGGTGTGTTGCAGTTTATGGAAGTTAACCCACTGCCAGGGCTACACCATATCCGCTCAGACCTAGTAATTATGGGACGTTTAGGTGGTGTGACATACACAGAAATCATTGCTGAAATCGTCGATTCTGCATGGCAAAGGTACAAAGGTTGAACTAGGGATTGGGGATTGGGGAAGGTGGGGCCCCCTCTGGGGACAAGGGGTAATGGGGACTGGGGACTGGGAAGATAAGTAAGTAATTCAGAACCCAAGCAAAATAATACAGTTCAGATAAGACAAAAAGATTTGTAGAGACGGCGATTTATCGCGTATCGAAAACCTAAAATTTTTGCCAATAGCCCTTAACTTAAGCCTATTGATTTATCGCCCAGTCCCTAGTTCCAGCCCCGAAGTGCCATAACTGTCAATTATACTCTTGCGAACTTCACATTTAGGTGCATTATCAACGAAGTTTTCTATCTCTTCAGGAGTCAGCATAATTACAAGTTTTTATATGTTCAATTATTTAGTTTTTACAATTTAAACGTTATTTCAGCAGGACTTAATCAATTGATAAATATGGAATAGTGTTCGGTTAGGAAAGGTACAAATGTTGAAGTTTTTAACTCTGTTCAACAGACTCAATCTCAGAAGTCAAAAGATAAAAACGCCCAATCAAAAACACCGCACCCATTAGTAGCCCTAGCATTAAACCCAACCATAAACCTATGGGGCCCCAACCGAAAGTAAATGCCATTAGATAGCCCCCACCTACACCTACTCCCCAGTAAGCAAACATAGTGATTAAGGTTGGTATTCGGGTATCTTTCAAGCCGATCAAAGCACCAGCAGCAATAGTCTGAATAGAATAAAATATCTGGACTATTGCTGCTATGTCTAGAAAAGAAATTGCCGTTTTAACTATTTCGATGTTATCTAAATTACTGGTGTCCAAATACATTGCTACAATATAGTTGGGAAATATCAAAAAAATTAGTGCCAAAATGCTCACGCAGGGAGTAGCAAGGGCAATGCAGACAAATCCCGCTCTGCTTGCACCCTTAAGGTCATTTTGTCCCCTCAACTGTCCTACTCTCATCGTGACGGCATAGGAAATACCTATAGATATTGTTTCGACAAAACTTTCTGTTTCGACAGTAATTTCATGAGCTGCTAACGTCTCTGTCCCAAACCACCCCATCATTAAAGCAGTGGCAGTGAATACTCCAATTTCTGCTCCATACTGTAATCCCAAAAACCATCCAGTTTGGAAGATATCTAAAAACATATCTCGATCGAACTGATGCAGAGCGGAATCAAGTTGGTAATCTTGAAAGTAGTTATCCAAGCAAATCCAACTGGCGGCGGCGATAAAATTCAGCCAAAAAATGAGTACGCTTGCCCAACCAATACCAGCTAACCCAAGGGCTGGGAAACCAAATTTACCGAACATTAAGATGTAATTGGCAGCCCCATTCAATAATAGTCCAGCCACCGTAATTACTATTAAGAATTGGGGGCGATTGAGGGCAGAGCTAATTTCTTTTAAAATACAAAAACCGAGTGCAGCAGGAAAACCCCAAACAATAGACCGCAAATAGGTTTGAGCCAATAATACATTGCTTTCTTGTTGACCAGTCACCAGCAGAATGTAGTCAAAGTGCCAAATAATAAACATCACAGGTAAGCACATCGTCACTGCTAACCAAATTCCTTGACCGGTAGCACGGCTAACTTGGTCTATTTTTCCTGCACCAAAAGCATTTGCAACACTCACACCCGCAGCTGAAAGAATAGAACGACAAATGGAAGCTAGAGTCGAAAAGGTAACAGCACCTAAAGCACCCGCAGCTAAAGCTTGGCTGTTAAGCAAGCCCATCATCACCCCATCTAATAAAGGAATACCCGCTTCTAATATTTGAGTAATTACTAAAGGTACTGCCAATTGCAGGCAAGCTTGGATTTCTAATATGAGTTCTGATTTAAATTCTTTTGAAGTTAACTCCATTGGGCACGAAAATTGAGGGGTGTGCAAAAAAAGTAATACTTAAGTATATATTAAGATATATTAACACTTAGGTAACTCCAAGAAATAAATTATCCAACATTGTGGGGTTGGCATCCTGCCATAGGTGTCAACTATAACGCGAAACCGCTTGTCCGCCGGGAATTTCAATTCCCGTCTCATAGCTAAAGTCATCTGAAGATGACTAAATATCGCCAAAAATCTCCAGTCTACTTCAGTAAGCTGTTCCACATTTAAATTGCATAAGCTGGGCAGGCAAGATGCCCACCCCACAAGAGTTATGTTTGATTCAATTATGTAATTCAGATGTTTTTTAGCTTAGACTTTAGCTAAAAGCCAAAAAAATTTATTTCCGGGCAGGCATGGAAGCCAACAGATAAGCTATTTCCAGCTTAAGTTGACACCTATGCTACATGAATTGCTCCTACATCTTGCGATATAATTTTGTACCGCATTTGAGTGGGAGCAGCTATAGCTCAACACTCATAACTTTCTCAGATTATCGCGCCGGTAGTTGTGGGTGTGTAGTTGAGTATTTGGCGACGATACCAGAAATCTCCGGGTTGTAAAGCCTCAGATAATTCCAGTAGTTGCCAAATACTTGCCGCACATAATTTTTGGTTTCATCAAAGGGAATCTCTTCAACAAACTCGTCTGGATCTTTTGTAGTTAAAGTTTGCAGCCATTTGGAGACATTGCCGGGGCCAGCATTGTAACTAGCGATCGCCAACAGAGAGTTATTGTTATATTGCTGATGAGTATGATCCAAATACCATGTACCTAGCATGATGTTATCGTTGGAATTTTCTAGGTTTATGGTTTTGAAATCCACCTTGATTTGTGGGGCAATCCATTGAGCGGTACTTGGCAACAGCTGCATTAAACCAGTGGCGTTAGCGCTGGATTTGATTTTTGGCTCAAACCGCGACTCCTGACGGATTAAGGCAGTGACTAACAAAGGATTGAGTTTACGCTCAGTAGACCACTTTTCAATCTCTCGGAGATAGGGAAATGGATAACGGGCTTGCCAGTAGGTAATTTGTTTGCTCAGAGTTTGATATTGGGCCAGTTCTGCGGGGATTTCGCGGTCTTCCAATTTAGAAATTTTGTCAATTCCGATGAGATTTTCTCCCTTAGCCTGCCGCATTAACCCTTCAGTAAATTGCTCTGCTACCGTTGGCTGAATTTTGTTCTGAAATTCTGTTTGCCATTGTAACCAGGCATCGCGGTCTTGACCCAGGAGATATAATTCTTTGAAAGTCTCAGAACCCGCAGGCGGTACTGGACGTTGGGGTGCGATTACTTCTGGGTTCATGGCGCGCACGTTATCAAAGTTGCCAACATTTAGCCCTAGCATGGTTGCGGCTCGCCAAGCATAGTAAGAATAAGGAAACTGGCTAATCACATATTCATAAGCAGTTTTAGACTCCTGCTGCTTGCCTAGTAAAGCTGTCCATTTACCTACCCAAAAGCCTGCTCTCGGAGCCAAAATACTGTTAGGGTTGTTGGTAACAATTGGTTCTGCCCATTGCCAAGCACCGACGTAATCTTTAACATTGGCTTTATCTTGGGCTATTTTCCAGCGATACTCTGCGGCTTCATCAGAATTACCGTATTTAGCTATGAGTATTTGCCACGCGGCGCTAGCTGACTTTTGATCTTTGAGAGTTTGGAGAGTTTTAGCTTTTTGTGCCAGTGCAGTACCAGCAAGTTTTGGAAATTTACTAATTACCTGATCGAGATAGGGTAAGCCGTCTTTCGGGGTTTTTGCGGTTTCTGCTAACCGTAGTAGAGCATTCCCAGTTTCCTCAGCATTGGGAAATTGCTGCACCAATTGTTTATAGGTGGTGATCGCTATTTCTTTATCTTTGCCTCCTACCTGTAACCCTCGTGCGGTACGGTAGAGGTTACGCGATGTTTTGGGTGCTTTGGCATAAGCATTGGCCGCTTTCAGAAATTGACTATTTTCCCAATAGCTTGTACCAATTAGTTCCCAGTTTTCGGGTTTCAAGGTAGGCTGTTTGACTAGCTGATCCAAAACGCCCACTATGCCCGGTTGGTCGTAGGCATAAGTAGCCAAAATCAATTGTAAATTGGGCTGATTGGGATTTTCTTGCAAGCGTTTGCGAATAATTTCCCAAGTTAGAGGATTGCTAGGAAATTGAGCGATCGCGGTTTCTTGTTGCTTCGGTTGAGCAATTAGATATAGCGCTTTCACGCTGGCCGCTTCTTTGGGATACTGTTTTAGCACCCTTTGTCTGAGATCCGAGGCTTTGCCATCCTCACCCAGCATATCTTCTGCCTGGGCTTGTTTCAGCAAAATATAGGGCGCGAGGATGGGATAGTCTTTTTCTAGTCCTTGGAGTAAAACTAGAGCTTTTTTCCCTTGGGTTCTTTCAATGTAATCACTGGCCAAAAGATAACGAGCGCGATTTCGGTCTGGCGATTGCGATTCTTGGGCGATCGCTGCTAGTTTTGCCGCCCGTTCTGGCAGCGATTGTGATATCAGTGGAAAGACGGCTGATTGAGCCTTACTCGCCTCTGATGTTTGCTCCGTTTTATTTTGACTCAGTTTGAGCCATTTCCCTAGAGATTTGCCGATCTCTGGTGCTGATACCATTGCCCCAGCTAAAAAGGCAAACAGTGCTGCACCCGCAATTATCGAAATTTGCTTTTTCTGTAGTTTCTTCAGCATGAATACCCGCTGAAAAGTTCCGGTGAATTTCTTGAAACTCTAACACTCCTAACCATCAGTGTTACCAAATTTTAATTTTAGATTTTTCATTTTATGTAGAAAAATACTAATTTTCAATCCTACAATTGGCGGTATTGAGTAATTAGCACATATTAGATACTATTACATCTACCTTGGGTATATCATAAATGCAATTCGTCGCCACCACTTGGTAGTGAAAACCCAATCCCCAGTTCCCAGTCCCTTTAATTACAAGCGATCGCTTCTCGAAATTCTCCTGACAATGCCCCTCAAGAGTGCTGAGTAATGAGTAATGAGTAATGAGTAATGAGTAATGAGTAATGAGTAATGAGTAATGAGTGCTGAGTAATGAGGTGAGATTCCTCACTCAGCATGGGCTAAACCTTAGCTATCCGCTAACGGAACTGTTTTGCCCAATGCCCAATGCCCTTATACAATCCTCTGAGCTTTTATCGGAATCTCAATCACAAATTTTGTGCCTTTCCCCACTGTGGATTCACACCAAAGATTACCACCATGCTTCTGGGTAACAATTTGATAGCTCATAAACAAACCCAAGCCAGTGCCCTTACCAACGGACTTAGTGGTGAAAAAAGGATCGAATAATTTAGAGCGAATCTCTTTAGGAATGCCTATGCCGTTATCAGAAATTATAATCTTCACTTGATTATTATCGATTTGACGAGTCTTAATCCAGATGGTATTTGGGTTGGCTAAAATATCTGGGAACGAACGCCCTTGATTAGATTCTTCTAATCCATCAACAGCATTATTCAAAAGATTCATAAACACTTGATTCAGGGAGCCAGCATTACATTCAATCAGTGGTAACTGACCATATTCTTTAATTAGCTGGATCTGCGGACGATCGCTTGTCTCTTGCAATCGATGTTGCAAAATCACCAAGGTACTATCAATCCCTTCATGAATATCTACCGCTTTCAATTCGGCTTCATCCAAGCGCGAGAAGTTCCGCAGCGACACTACAATAGTACTAATCCGCTCAGTACCAATTTTCATAGAATCAAGAATGTTGGTCAGGTCTTCTTGCAAAAATTCCAGTTCAAGTTTATCTAATTCTGTGTGCAGGGTTTGAGGTGGATTAGGATAATGCTGTTGGTAAAGTTGCAATGCTCTAAATAAGCCTTGAATATATTCAGAAAGATGAGTCAAATTGCCATAAATGAAATTAACCGGGTTATTGATTTCATGGGCAACTCCTGCTACCATCTGGCCCAATGCAGACATTTTTTCACTCTGAATCATCTGCAATTGAGTCCGTTTGAGTGTTTGTAGGGCTTGCTTTAAAGTCGTATTTTTTTCATTCAATTCTTCAGTTCTTTCCTGGACTCGAACTTCCAGATTTTCATTAGTTTTAGCTAATTCGGCAAAAGCTAAACGCAGCTTGGTTTCTGCTTGTGTTCGTTCTGCGATCGTTGCTGTCAGCACGAGAATGGTGAGTGTAATCACGCCAATAAACGATTGTAGCTGCATCAAAGATTGGTTGAGATCCTCACTGACAAAACCACCTTTGCCATTGACGGTTGCGATGACTGCGATCGCTGCCACAATAAAAGTTAATAGCGTTGCCCCTGGTTGTCCCAATCGAAAAGCAGACCAGATCAACGTCGGAATCAACATATATTCCAGGTGATATCCTTTACCAAAAGCAACTTTGGTGATGAGAATGACCAACCCCATCAGGATAACAGCCTCTACGATTAACCAGAATTTTAAAAGGTTTCCTGGAGATTGGGGAAGGTGGGGCCCCCTCTGGGGATAAGGGGTAATGGGGATTGGGGAAGGTGAGGCCCCCTCTGGGGATAAAGGGTAATGGGGATTGGGTAATGGGGATGCAGACTTCAAGCAAATCTTAAAAAAATTTCTTTCCCGATATCCAGTACTCAGCAAAGAGTCCCGGAAAACTAATTCTTCCCCAACTTGCTGGGTGCGACTCGTTGAACTAAGAGATAACCATTGCCTGATTGGATGTCGGTTTTTTTGAATGAATTGTCCCCAACTAAGCAGAATTGGGGTGACGATAAAAATTCCCGAAACATTAGAAATCCACCAGGTTAACCAGACTGTCCCATAAGCTGGCCAGGGAACTTTACCACTTAGCGCCAAGCAAGCCACTCCTACAGTTGCATTGATCGTTGGCCCCACCATGCCAGTTAAGATCAAAAATTTGAATACGTCGGGAACACGTTCTAAGGGATGGTGAAAGTTGGTAGTTTTCCGCAGCAGGAAACTACCCAAGAGAGTCCCTAGAGTTGTGCCGATCGCAATTCCCAAAACTGGCAATGTGGAAATCACCAAGGATAAGAAACTTGTGGGATCTCGGAATGCCCAGAAATTGGCGAGAAATGAACCAAGCAAAACACCATACCCGATCCAGCTACCAAACAACAGAACAGCCCCGGCAGCAATTCCATCAGGCGGCCAAACTGGAGTCACATTCTGAGGTGTGGAGGCAAGATGCCGCGAAATTTCAGCCATTCCATAGTAGGCGATCGCTAAAACAACACTGCCTCCAATTTGCCTTAGTGGATGAGGGACTATAGAGGATTTTTGTTGAATCATCTTTTTAATGGCTGCTTGATATCAACGTTGCTTATATTTACATAGAGTGCCCTTTTCCCTTAAGGTTGCAACAGAAAGCAGGCATAAAAGTGGTTTAAAAATAACTGACTGTTAACCGTGGTGGGAAAGCTGTCCGCAGTCTGCTAGATTAAAAATCACGCCTGATGTGAATTAAAAATGTTCCTTGTCTCATAGGCATTTTGAGGGTTGGTCAAAATTAAAGTGTTTTAAACCACTGACTAGATGACAAGGGTTTCACAACTTAATTCACATTAGACTGAATTCTGAATTCTTAGTTTCTCTGATTATCCAGTCCTTTAAAATTGTAATTTTTGAATTGGTATTTTTCGAGCAACTCTTTAACTTGAGTGGCTACCAAAGGATGTGTATCTTTCTGTAACTGGGGGAGGATTTGGAGGAGAACGCGATGTGAAACCATATTCAAGTATGCGATCGCAGCTTCTCTAACAAAGCCGGTTGGATGACGCAAACTCACTAATATTTCAGAACTGGTCAATCGGATACGGGTAACTTGAGCATAATGAAAACAGCAAGCTAGACACCAGTCAGAAAGGAAATTACCCAACATCAGCAATCTGTGGAGGCGATCGCTAACTACCATATTCTCATATTCGACAAGCTTGGCTTCGATCAGATGTTGCAATTTTTCTGACTGCGGTCGGTTATCTAATATATTCAGCAACAAAGACTTTGAAGACAAAGTTACCGTATGCTCTAAGATTTCTAACCCCCGCGCTAAGTTTACCACTGAGGGCGATCGCAGATTGAAGGATGCTGCCTGCATCTTTTCTGGTGAGTAAAGCAGTCTCAATAACAGTAGCACCCGCTCTTTGACATCCAATTCCAATTCTAAAAGGGCACGTTGCAGTAACTCAGAGACAATGACAATCCTCTCACCAGATTGATAATTTTCTTTTTGGTCTACTGCTTGGAAGTCAATGTATGCGGCGTAAATTTCACCTAAAAATTTTAATTCCTGCTTGATTAAATTTTCTACCCGACTTTCATAAAATCGATCTACTAAACCTTTAATTCCTGGTTGTTTGTGTATTTTTAGTAAGCTGCGAAGAATATGATCCCTTGTAGTACCCCAGGATATCTCCAAGTTTTCCCATAAAGCATCCAAAGCTTCTTGAGTGCCGACTTGAGCAATGGTGCGCCAAGCATACATCCGCACTACTTCTGGTTTGTAAATATTCGTAGCTAACCGCAACAGCATTTCTAAAGCTTCATTTTCTAGTCGCGTTAAGGCTGACATTGCTGTGCTGCGGGTTGATTTGTAATAAAGTGCTGCAATCAGTGCCGAATAGTACTCTTCTAAATGGGTTGCTGCAATCATTTCCAAGACAGCACAGCGCACCCGTAATGACTCATCTTGTAATAAATTCGGGATGTGAATCCGCAACGCCTGTAAATAAACTGCTTCTCTCAGCGCTCTAACTCCATTTATCCGTTCGCGTTCTTGCTTATGAGTCAGCATCCGGCGCATAGTTTGGGTAGCAACTACCTTTTGCATAGCCGTTCCCTGGCGTAAGACTAAAGCAGCGGCGGTGGCGCGGATGAGTGAATTTTGCCGGGGGTTCAGGTATTCTTCTAGGAGGCCTAAATTGGGATTTGGTTCAGCTAGCCAAACGTAACGTAGCGCTAAGGCAAAAACTTCGGGGCTAGTTTCTTGGGTTTGTTCTAATAAAGGACGAATGTCGGCTAGATAAGCCGGATTTGCGCCTCCCATCAGCATCACCTCCAAACTTTGGCGTTGCAAATCTGGGGTTAACTTGACTAATAAAGGTGCTAAAATTTCGGCAGATCCAAGGGAGTCCATTTGGGCTAAAAGTTCAATGCAAGAGCGTTTATCAGCCTCACTGCCTTTTTCTGCCAAAGCTTTGATTACTCCCTGCTTGAAGAATCGTAAGCCCATATTGGTTGCACTTAACTGACCCCGCGCCACACTTAAGACTAACAGTTCAACGTAGCGCGAGCGCAATTCCCAAACTACTGTTAAACAAGTACCAGTAATCAGCATTGTTTCTGCTACTAACACCCACTTTTGCAGTGATACGGGTACAAACCGTCCACAAAATAATAGAGTTGCAAAAATTAGCGCACCTGTCAAACCTGTGGCGATCGCTTCGGCGGTTCCACCAGATAAAGTCTGCATCCGGCTGCGTATTCCCTCTGGAATCGGTTGGTACAGGATGGGGCCACTACTCATCACAAAGGTGTAGCGCAGAAGTTCATCAAAGAATTTAACAATTACCAAACCCCAAAAAAAGCTTTGTGATTGGATGGCTGGAATTAAATGCAGCAATATCAGCACACCCGGTAGTGACAAACCAACGGTAATTGGTAAAAGTGTAGCAGTGAAAAATACCCCCATTCTTTCGATGAGTCGGCTAGAAATAAACCACTGCAACAACAACTCACACAGTCCCAACGTCCCACCAAACAGACCCAAGAAACTGGCGAGTTCTCGGTCGTCCAAATTGGATTGGAGTTCGCGCAAATACTGAAAGTCTATTAACAACCCAATGACTTGCAACAGACCAACAAAAGCAAATAACTGCCACACATACCGCTTCAGTGGACTTTTAATGAAACGCTGACGTGAAGCTTGTTCTTCAGGAATTAGTCTTTGTGGGGTTTCAGGAAAAGCTGCTCGATAGTGATGAGTTAAATAGTATAAAATCCCCGATCCGAATAAAATCACTACACAAGAGATGAGGACAATCCTATTTAGCGTGGTGTATTGTACTAGCCAAGGCAAACTAAAGCCACTGATTACATCTGCGACCAAAAGACCACTACTCACCAATGGATAAGTGCGCTTAATCTCCCGAATGTTAAATAGTTGGTTGGCGACAATAGAGATGTTGAGGTCGTTAACTACATAAAGTGCATCTACCCACAGCCGCAGCAGAAATACCGAAATAATTGCCAGGTAGGAAAAATGAGACCCCCAACGTAATACAATTAATAAAACTAATGGCACTAACATACAGGGTGCGATCGCCACAATCACCCGACGTAACGGAAACATCTTTTGCAGACAAGAGTATAAAAAAACTAGTCCAGCACTCATCGCAGCACTAGCAATATACATCCACGGCAGCAGATGAGTCCCATACTCATCTAAAAATAGCGCCACCGTACTGTCCTCTGCCCAGCGCAGTCCTACACATACAGTTGTGTAAAAAAGAAACATTAGCTGAGTTCGTTCGCTCTCCTCTGGCCGGAGATTCACCCACTGTAGTAATCGTGTTAGAACACTTTTATTTGCAGCCAACCAGTAATTTTTCAGTTCCATGCAGTTTTAGTTTCTGGTAGTATCACCGTTTCAGGAGGCAGAATAGCGCAGCGTAGGGGTAGGAGTCTTTAAATTTTTAATTTTTAATTTTTAATTTTTAATTGATTTCTACCCCATCTCCTGGAAATAGCAAAAGTCCTGAGCGACTGAGTATTATGTTTCCCACTCAGCCTTCAGGACTATCGATTTGAGATAAATTTAAATTGTTTTAGCTCTCTCCATAGTGCGTAGGTTTTGCCTAAGAAAGCACTGCGGGGTAGGTTGGGTTGAGGTTTTTTGATGAAAATTTTAGATCGCTAAAGATGCGATAAATCGCCGTCAAGAGACTTCCAAATCAAAAAATATCAATTACTCTTGTGGGGTGGGCATCTTGCCCGCCATACAAACTGGGCGGGCAAGATGCCATTAGTGTCAACTTAAGGTTAAAACCCATTTGTCAACGATGGGTTTTGTGAGTCACGAAGTATAAAAGTGAACTCATTCTGACTTTTATACGCAAGCTGGGAGTGATGCTAATAAACAAAGCATTAATAGTCCCTGAAAAAGTTCGTTTTTTGCCCCTTTCAAACCAAACTTTTAAGCATAAATGCTTATTGACATAATTAGTTTGAGCTTAACTTGACACCTATGGCAAGATGCCCACCCCACAATATTAGATAATTTATTTCTTGGAGTTCCCCAAAAAAATGACAAAATCCCCTGGCTATAGAGTCAGGGGATTTCCAAACTTGGTCTATTAAACAGTTAGAAAATTATTTTTTGGGCGAGATGAGCATCATCATGTTTCGCCCTTCTTTTTTTGGCGCTTGTTGAAGTTCACCAAAAGGCTCCAAATCAGTTGCCATTCGCTTGAGCAAATCTTCTGCTAAATCGCTGTGTTGAATTTCTCTACCCCGAAACATCACAGTCGCTTTGACTTTATCGCCATCTTTCAAAAAGCGCTCTGCTTGTTTAACACGCACATTGTAGTCGTGTTCTTCTATTTTGTAGCGCATCTTAACTTCTTTGACATCAGCGGTGTGTTGCTTTTTCCGGGCTTCCCGTGCCTTTTTCTCCTGCTCAAACTTGTATTTGCCATAGTCCATAATCCGACAAACTGGCGGGTCAGCTTTATCGCTGATTAGCACCAAATCTAGCTCTTTGTCTTCGGCTAGATGTATTGCTTCCTGTGGGGGCATAATTCCCAACTGGGCACCGTCAGTGTCAATGACCCGAATTTTTGGGAAGCGAATTCGTTCATTAATTTGGGGCAGATCGCGAGTTCTTTTCTTCTCAATCACAGACATTATGATTTGTAGGAGCTCTTAATGAAGGATTTAGTGTGGTCTAGATTCGTATGCCTCAGAGGCAAAATACAGAAGTAACTCAAGACTGAAAACGTAGTCTACAGTTCTAGGGTAACTAATCCGTAAAAGACTTGCCTCGTTGTATTTGTCATTCTACTCACTCCGAGATAATTTCTTTGCCATAGTTAATCTAAATTACACAACCCAGACTATGTTAAATATTATTACAATTATTTAGAAATATTTTTTGCGATGTCTACGACGGGCTACGCCTACGCAGTAACAATTAGCTTAGTGGATTAACATCTTTGTCGGGCAGTTTCAACTAATTGTGACATGGTGTAATTTTGCCAGATGCGATCGCTTTATCCAATGCTTAGGCGAAATGTGTCAAGTCGTGGATACTGAGAAGAAATTTTTTTAAGATTTGGTTTGGATCTGAATCCCCAGTCCCCAATCCATTCATAATCGTGATATTTTGTCAAGTCGCCAAACTCCTACTTAACTAGGCAACAGCCTGATGAACGGATCGGGTAAATTAAGATAAGTAAAGAAAACGCTTTGAACTAAATGGCAGCTCTAAGCTTACAAGAAATTTCTACTCAGTTAGAAAGTCCGAATTTACGCGATCGTATGGTAGCCCTTGCTAATCTGCGTAATGTTCCCCCTGAAGATGCAGTTCCTTTGATTAAAAAGGTACTAGACGACGAATCTTTGCAACTGCGATCGATGGCAATATTTGCCCTTGGAATCAAGCCCACACCAGAATGTTATTCAATTTTGGTAAAAATTCTCGAAAATGACCCAGATTATGGTATGCGTGCCGATGCTGCCGGTGCTTTAGGATATTTAGGTGATGCTAGAGCCTTTGAGGCGCTATCGCGGGCATTCTATGAAGATACTGATTGGCTAGTACGCTTCAGTGCGGCTGTTTCTCTAGGTAACATTAAAGACCCTCGTGCCCGTCAAATTCTTCTTCAGGCATTAGATAGTAAAGAAGTAGTGTTGCAGCAAGCTGCGATCTCTGCACTGGGAGAAATTAAAGACATCGAGTCTGTAGATAAGATCCTGCGCTTCGCTCAATCAGATGATTGGTTAGTCAGGCAGCGCTTGGCAGAAGCTTTGGGCAATCTTCCTACTTCCAAAAGTATCTCAGCTTTAAAATACCTGGAAAAAGACAATCATTTCAACGTTGCTGAGGCAGCCAGAATTGGCCTCAAAAAGCTTGAGGAAATAGGCAATCAAGCTTAATATTAAAACCTCCTGCTACCTTTTAATAATAATTAAGTGGGAATTTTAGCATTTTGATGCAGGGTAATTTCATTCATGAATATTGAAGAGTTTTTTCAGTTAAGCGCTGGTAAATGGTTTTCTCATCGTACTAGTCAACATTTGGCTTTTAACCAATCAGAACATAGCAAGTCAGATATCATCATTGAAACGCTGGCATTAGATCATCCAGAAGCGATCAAACTGTGTCAAAAGTATAAAATTAATCCTAGTTCTGCTTCCTGTGCTACCAAAATTACCTGGAACGGCACAACGGAAAAGGATCAAGTGAAACATAGTGGTTCAACTGTGTTAGTTTCCGTACCTGATGCAGATAATCCCACCCAAGGTAAATTACTGCGAGAAATAGTTGATGCCAATAAAACTCCAGTTGCCGGACGCTATAAAATTGACAGTGACGGTGCTTTGATTCTAAGTACAGAAGATGAAAATATATCGTCAGAGGAACGCTTGTGGTTTGCTAGCCCCAATTTACGAATGCGGGTAAATGTCCTCAAGAGTTTTGGAGGATTTAGTATCACTTCTTTCACTTCTGAAATTCGTATGGGTGGCTTTCCACCAGCCGAGAAGGCTTCAGAAACGGCTAATTCAGTATCTAGTTAGCTTGATGACAACATATTCCCTCCAGAAATGGGGGGAATTAACTAGAGATCGATCAGTATTCGGGAATAGGGTTTCACAACTTAATTCACATTAGACGTGAATTAAGAATTTAGGAGTCAGAATAGTTAAAGAATAAGGATAACAGTATATCTGTTGGGTTGCGCTCCGCTCCACCCAACCTACTACATCTAAGAAAGTTCTTTTGTGGACTCTTCAAAAATCCCCTTCGCTTTAGCGCGGGGAAGCTTAAAAGCTATAGCTTCATTCCTTGTTAGCCTAGAGAGTGAAGTGAAGGAGTATTAAGAATATTTATGTACGTACTAATTGGTGGAGCAGGCTTAGTGGGCTTAAGTTTGGCGCAAAAGCTGGTAGAACTAGGACATACTGTTGCTGTAATTGATATTGATCCTATCGCTTGCCGCTACGCCCGTGAACAAGTGGGAGCAATGGCTTTTGAAGGCAGTGCTGTGAGTACAGAAGTATTGTTAGAAGCTGGGATTCGCAAAGCTGGTTCCTTGGCGGCAGTTTTGAGAAGTGATGCCTTAAACTTGGCAATGGTAACTCTTGCGAAACACTACGGTGTAACCCACATTTTAAGTCGGATGCGCCACCCCGATTTTGCCGAACCGTTGCGGATAGCTGGAGCTAACCACGTTATCAGTACTGTTGAACTATCAGTTTCAACAATGGTGAATGCCATTGAGTATCCGCAAGTGGAATCAATGATGCATTTTGAGCAGGGACAGATTGAGGTTCTGAAGCTTTCCATCCCCAACAATTGCTATGTTGCTGGCCGTAGCGTTGCCCAAATTGCTCAGGATTCACAATTTCCTAGTGGTTCGCTAATTATTGGTTATCAATCCCATCCCCACGAAGATTTGATGATTCCTAACGGTAGTACAATACTGGAACCTCATTCAACTGTGCTGATTGTGACTAAACCAGGAAGTTTACATCAAGTTATTGATTTTATTGAACAAAGATGTTGAGCGTAGTTCCTACCTAAACAGTTTATAAGAAGAATTCAGAACTCAGGAGTCAGAATGGGCTAAACCTTAGCTATCCGCTAACAGTATGAATTCTGTACTAGTGGGTAATAGCGCCGGTGGCAAGCGAGTATTTTCGAGTCGCGTCTGAATATTGGTTAAAAGCGAGTGGAATAGTGGGCGAACAAAATTAAAATATTCTCGCCTTAAAACTCCATCTCTTTATGGGTAGAGTATTCTGAATTCTGTATTCTGACTCCTGTTTATTAGGTAGGGTTAGCTACACATATAAAAAAATTGGTGAGTTTTGATGAAGCCGTATCGATATATTTATTTAGCGATCGCTATTATTCTGGCATCTTGTGAAGCAAAAAATATTCCATCCAAGTCACAACCTAGTGCTATTCAAGCAACCCCAGTACAAAAAGCAGTGACGCTGGATAAGAATTTTAAGATAGCTAGCGGTCAAACTCTTTATGTGCCGGTTTATTCTCATATCTATCATTACAATCGCCAGGAGATTTTTGAGTTAGCTGTTACACTCAGTATTCGGAATACAGATTTGACCAATCCAATTATTATTACTTCTGTGCGCTACTACAACTCAGAAGGGAAATTAGTGAAGCAGTATTTAGAGCGTCCTATTCAACTTGATGCCCTGGCTTCTACAGATTTTTTTATCAACAGAAATGATACCAGTGGAGGTTTAGGCGCAAACTTTATTGTCGAGTGGGTAGCCCAAACAGAAATATCCGAACCCATAGTAGAGGCAGTCATGATTGGTACTGACTTTCAACAGGGAATTTCCTTTGTTAGTCCTGGTAGAGTAATTAAAAGCCAAAAGAACGATCAGCGATCGCCGTTAAAATAATTCGTAATTAAGTTTCCTCATTCCTAGTCTCCACGAAACACTAATTATTGTAGAGACGGCGATTCATCGCGTCTCTTGTCAACCTCACAAAACTCAAACCATGCCCAATCCCCAATCCCTAATCGTCTTCCAATTTCAACAATTGTTCATCAAGAATTTGTATCCGCCCACGCACAATTTCTTCCGAGAGAATTCGCTTTCGCATTGCCTCATTGAGCGCTCCTTTTTCTGCCAAGAGTAAACGTCGACGAATAGCTTCAAGTTTACTGCTCTTGCCACTTCTACCTTCTACCTCATCAGGGCGACGATTATATAGTTCCCGTAGCGTCTTTTCTGCACCGGCAATTCGTACCTGGTAAGCTGAACGCATCTCCTCATAAACGGCTTTTGGTAACACCCCTGATTTCAACAAGCTATCTAATTCATCTTGTGCTGCCTTACCCGTCATCAACTGGGCTTGTAATTCTTCAACCTGTTGTTGAACTTCCGAAAATTTAGTTAACTTTAAGCGTTTTACCACCCAAGGCAAACTTAAACCCTGTCCCACTAACGACACCAGCACACAGCCGAAGACTATAGCTATCAAAACTTCTCGCCCTGGCAGTGTCGTAGGTAAGCTCAACGCCAGAGCCATTGACAGCGAACCTTTAATGTTGCCTAAAAACAACAAATGTTGCCAGCGTAGCGGAATTGGGCGGTCAATCCAACGAATCCCTGCTAGCAACGGATACACTGTCAGAACTCGCCCGACTTGATAAGCCAAAACTGCAAGTAGAATTGCAGGTAAAGTTCTCCAGAGCGTTACCAAGTTTATTTCTACACCAATTAACAGAAAAATAAAGGTGTTGACAGTAAAACTGGCATATTCCCAAAAACTCAACAAGGTGATGCGACTAGAAGCAGAAGTATTGCGAGAAAGTCCTAGATTCCCGAAAATTAATCCAGCGACAACTACAGCCACGGGGCCTGATACACCAAGAAATTGCCCAGCCTGAAAAGTTCCTAATGCAACTGCAACTGTCAGTAAAAGACTGCTAAGAGCATCATCTAAACGAGCGAATACAGGTATACTCAAGTACCCTAAAACTAACCCGACAACGCAGCCTCCTAGAGAGATAAATACCAGTTTTTGGATTCCCTCTAGAAATGTGAGTGAGCCTGTTGAATATACTTGCACAATCAGGTTGAAGGAAACTAGGGCAGCGGCATCATTAAATAAAGTTTCTCCTTCAACGATGGTAGAAAGGCGAGATGGTACTGGTATATCCTTAAAGACGGCAATCATAGAAACTGTATCAGTGTTTGCCAGAATTACTCCGACAAATAACGCAGGTATCCAATCCAGCCCCAGCCCAAATTTTAACAGGACGGCAATAATACCACTGGAAAGCAAAGCCCCAGGCCCAGCTAATAGGGCAATTGGTTTAAAGGTGCTGCGTAGGCGGCTAACATCAGTATTAATACCAGCTTCAAAGATGAGAATTGGTAAAAAAAGATCCAAAACAAGGGTTGGACTTAAACCAATCCGACGAGATAATAGCTCAGTAATTGGTAAACCTGCTAATACTAAACCCGTAACATAAGGGATTCGCAGCCGTCGGGACAGCAGGGCAACACCTGTAGCAACAAGTAAGAGAATAATTGAAACTTTGACTAATTCTGTAACATCCACTATTGCGTTTTGGAAAATTAATTTGACTTGACTGATAGATTCTCCCCTCATTCATGCCAAATTAGCAACTTGAGGATGTGGATTCGGGACTGAATGGGGCTGCAATCCCAGCAGTTAACCGAGAGTATAGGCGATCGCTACTGCTAATATAAAAATTTGTAGATAAATCTAGACAATCTTTCCTCTAACCCTCAGTATTAACATCAAACAGCGATCGCCTTAGGGAACTCCAAGAAATAAATTATCCAATATTGTGGGGTGGGCAACATGAGCGCCCATTCTATAGGGCGGGCGAGACGCCCACCCCACAAGAGTTGATTAAATATTTTTTTATTTGGAAGTCCCTTAATCTTTTTTAAGATTTCCCAATCCCCAATCCCCAGTCCCCAATCTATCGACACTCAAAAATATCGGTGAGCGTGATGCCAAAAATCATCCTGCATCAATGGGAAGTTTCTCCCTTTTGTAACAAGGTTCGTAAGATTCTTAAGCACAAGCATCTCGCCTATTCTGTTGTCAACTATAACGGTCTGCTGGCAGTAGGAGCTTCTCGATTGTCATCTGTGGGCAAGCTTCCCGTGATTGAATACGATGGTGAGAAGATTCAAGACAGCTCGGAAATTGCAGAATTTTTGGAAGCCCGACATCCAGAACATCCACTTTACCCCGCAGATAGTAAAGATTTAGCACAAGCCTATTTGTGGGAAGACTGGGCAGATGAATCGTTGTACTGGTTTGAAGTATATTTTCGCTTCCGCTATCCAGATGCTCTCCAGTTAGCGACTAGCTTATTATGCAAAGGACGATCAAAGTTTGAGCAAGTAATTTTTGCTCCTCTGGCTCGCTACACCTACGAAAAGCAATTGAATGCTCAAGGAATTGGTCGTATCGACAAGAACCGCGTTGAAAAAAAGTTTTTCAACCATCTCGGCAACCTTGATACTATCCTCAGCAAGCAAGATTGGTTAGTGGGAAGCCATCAGAGCATAGCGGATTTAGCTGTCGCTGCCCAAATAGATGAGATACTTCGCACTAGTCCGCTTAAAGAGCGGATTTTATCATATTCTCATGTTAAAGATTGGTTTGAACGCATCCAATCGTAATTTTGCGGGTTGTTTTTCTACACTCAATACGGTTCGCTTAAGGTTTTTTGATGAAAATTATAGAGCGCAAAGAGCCGATGAATCATTATAAAGACGCGATAAATCGCCGTCTCTACAAAACGATTGATTTATTGTAGAGACGGCGGTTCATCGCGTCTCTTGTCTGAACCGAACTAAAAACCGTGTGTGAATCTGAGTAAGGGTTTGAGTTTTAGAGGTAAGTTGGGTTGACGAACGAAACACAACATTTTCAGCGATTTATTGGGTAACACGAATGTTCAACCCAATCTACAAATCTTCCAAACCTACGCAGTATTGTGTTGCATCTGTGACATAGGTAATGAACGCATTTTCCTTGGGCTAGATGTTCTTCTGGGCTGCTCCTAATTTATTTCTTGGAAGTCCCACACCCCACACTCCTCTTCCCCTGTGAAGCCTACACTATGCGTGAGAAATCCGGGTGTCCCCTGCCTCCTTTAAATTCGGTCAATGTCTAAAGCTTTAATGCGCGGTAATTTTTTTTGTAACAAACTTATGCAAAGCTGTAAGAGAAAAATGCCTTGTTAAAGATTATCTATGAGCATCCGTAAAGTCTCTACTACACCCTTAAGCGATCAAAAGCCTGGTACTTCTGGGCTGCGGAAAGCAGTTAACACTTTTCAGCAGCCCCACTACCTGGAAAATTTTGTCCAATCCATCTTCGATTCTGTCGGGGATTTGCGGGGACAAACCTTAGTTGTGGGTGGTGATGGGCGTTATTACAATCGCCCAGCCATTCAAATCATTTTGAAAATAGCAGCGGCCAATGGCATTGGGCGGATTAAAGTTGGTCAAAAGGGGATTTTGTCTACTCCGGCAACTTCCGCTATTATTCGCAAGTACCAGGCTATTGGCGGCATCATCTTGTCTGCTAGTCATAATCCGGGCGGGCCAAATGGTGACTTTGGTGTGAAATATAACATTAGCAACGGTGGCCCAGCACCGGAAAAGGTGACAGAGGCGATCTACGATCGCACTAAAGTAATTGATAGCTACCAAATTCTGGAAGCACCAGATGTAGATTTAGAAACCTTGGGTGAGTCACATTTGGGAGAGACGGTAATTGAGGTGATTGACTCTGTACATGATTATCAAGAATTAATGGAGTCGCTATTTGATTTCGATCGCATTCACCAACTGTTAGCAAGGGGAAATTTTCGGATTAGCATCGATGCCTTACATGCGGTGGCTGGCCCCTATGCCCATGCCATTTTCGAGCAACGTTTAGGCGCACCAGTGGGAACTGTGCAAAATGGTACACCTCTAGAAGACTTTGGGGGCGGACACCCTGATCCAAATCTGGTTTATGCTCATGATTTGGTGGATATTTTGTACGGCGAGAATGCGCCCGACTTTGGAGCAGCTTTTGATGGAGATGGCGATCGCAATATGATCTTAGGGCGTAAGTTCTTTGTCACACCTAGCGATAGCCTGGCAGTGTTAGCCGCAAACGCCAAGCTAGTTCCTGGTTATAGTTCGGGTTTAGCAGGGGTAGCGCGATCGATGCCTACTAGTCAAGCAGTAGATCGAGTTGCGGCTCAAATTGGCATTGAATCTTATGAAACTCCCACTGGCTGGAAGTTTTTCGGCAATCTTTTAGACGCACGTAAAGCTACTCTTTGCGGTGAAGAAAGCTTTGGTACCGGCTCTAACCATATCCGCGAAAAAGATGGGCTATGGGCTGTTCTCTTTTGGCTGAATATCCTAGCAGTTCGGCAGCAATCTGTTGAGCAGATTGTCCGGGAACACTGGCAGACTTATGGACGCAATTATTACTCTCGCCATGACTATGAAGAGATAGAGACAGCACCAGCCAATACCTTAATCGAAAGACTGCGTTCTTTACTACCAAACCTTAAAGGTAAGCAGTTCGGTAACTATCAAGTTGAATACAGCGATGACTTTAGTTATACCGACCCTGTTGATGGCAGTATTAGCGAAAAACAAGGTGTTCGCATTGGCTTTACCGATGGCTCCCGCATTGTGGTGCGACTTTCTGGTACTGGTACTCAAGGTGCGACTCTGAGAGTTTACCTAGAAAGCTACGAGCCAGATCCCGCCAAACATGACCTCGATCCACAGCAAGCACTTGCTCCTTTAATCAATATTGTTGAGGAGATAGCCCAGATCCGCGAATTGACAGGACGAGAACAGCCAACTGTAATCACTTAGTACCGCAAGGCGGAAGTCAAAAGTTAAAAGTCTACGAAAATCGGCGGGAATCCCATCGAGGATTCGCGTTGGTGTACCCACCGTAGTTAGCACAATATTAAAATGCCTGCGACATAGCCGCAGGCAATATTGAGATAGAAAAAGCTGGGTTACTATTTTAAGGCTATAGCGGTTCCCACTCAAATGCGGTACAAAATTAGATCGCAAGGTGTAGGGGCAATTCATGTAGACGCAAAGCGGCTTTCCGCAGGGTATTGCTCCTACAGGTTTACCTCACGTGAATGAGAACCGCCATAGAATTTATTCCTAGCCTTTTAGACATCTCCAGAAATTAAAGATGCGTTACCCAGAACCCTTTTAGAGGCGTAGCAGTGCTACCTCAAAACAATTCTTTTTCACCAGATGTCTTTTGTGTTTAAGGCATTTCAGTAATGAGGATATTTAGTAAACCATTTATTTAAGAGCTGCTAAAGTCCGGTGCCCAATTATTCCGTCTGCTCTTAATCCTTTAGACTTCTGAAATTTGATTACTGCTGCACGAGTCTTATTATCAAACACACCATTCACACTTGCTGTATAGAATCCTTGCTGCTTTAAAGAATTCTGAGCAGTTTTTACTGTCTCTCCTCGACTACCTACTGTCAGTACATTACTACGCCTTGCTATACTCCTAGACTTTTGCTTGGCAACAGCATTAGTTTTTTTAATCGTCTTTTTTTGCCCAGTACTTTGGGCGACGTAGGTAGTAGTAGCCGGATTTTGACTTTTATGATTGCTTAAAGAGAAAGCAGGCAAAGCAGTAGCTAGAGTTAGAGCAGGGAGTAAAGCAAGTACTTTCCAATTCATCTTCTTGTTCCTTCTAAACTATATGAAATTTTGCAATTTTGATTTGAAGAGTCATCTTCATAAGGGCCTGTGCCTGAAGTGATTCTCTTCGGTAGACTCTGGCGTGTGGGTTGAGCATAAGACTACTTCCGAAGCCAGAGCTATAGCATCACACGTCATATTGACAAAGTTATTGCAAAATTGTGACAAAAGCATGACTAAATATATTAAAATTTATGTCGGACGAGGTTGCACTCTTGATTTATGAGAATTTACCTAAGCTGGATTTAGATACCCGACTTCTTGAAGAAGCCAGCTACCTGAGTAGTAACTTTGCGATTGTTCTCGCAGCAGGTAAATCTACTCGTATGGGTACTTGTAAAACTTCACTCCCTTGGCATGAAGGTAAAACATTATTAACTTATCAACTAGAACAGTGGTTAAGTGTAGCTTTTAACCCTGTAGTAGTTTTAGGTTTACACAATAGCAATAAACAAAAAATTTGCCTGATGGCAGTTTAGCTGTAATTAACTTTCATACCAATTTCGATAAAACAACTTCTCTGCTCACAGCGTTGCAATATATTCCCTCAAGCTTTGAAGTCTTAGCAATTTCAGCAGTCAATCAACCCAGAAAATCAGATATTTACCAGAGACTACTATTAGCACACCAAGACAATTCAGCAGTGATTACTGCACCAAAATATCAAGGTAAAATTGGACATCCATTGTTATTTAGTAATCGGATGCGAGCGCACTTACAAAATATCCCTTAAGAAAGCTTAGGTTTACGCCAAATTATCAAATAATTTTATCCAGTAATTCATCAAGTTAAATTTGATAATCCGGCTGTGCTATTAGACATTAATACACCGGAAGTATATCAGGAACACCTGCATAATCTGGGGTAGCAACATATTACTAAGAAGATTCTCAATCTCTTAACTACTGCGGAGTTTTTGTAGGAACTCTCAGGCTAAAATTTCAGGTTGTTTCATACAACGAGAGAAAATTGAATTGGGGACTGGGGACTAGTACCGCAAGGCGGAATTAAAAATTAAAAATTAAAAATTAATACAGCGTAAGCGTCTTATTGATTTGGAATGGGTGGTTTATTTACGCCGTGTTGTACTAGCAACTAGGAAGATAAATATGTGGATTAGCGAAGTCTATCCTTCCCAACAAAATGCTAGGCGTAGAGTCTTCGAGCGAGGCTTGAAAGAGATTTTTTACCCAGTCCCCAGTCCCCAGTCTCCAGTTCCTAACACCTGAGAATGTCGGGTTGAAATCAAGTTAATACAAATTATAGCTATTTTTAAGTCAAGAAACTACGCACTAGGGGACAAACGAAAACTGCTGTAAATTTCTATGAGTGTTTAAATTTAAGAAAATAAGGAAAAAAATATGAATAATTCCGCTAAAGTCTTATTTAAAAGAAACTTTATAATTTTTACTAATGAATATAGAAGAAGCACTAGCAACTTTAGACACATTTCTTGAACATGGCTTAAGTGATGTTCAGGAAATAGTCTTTCGTAAAGCTTGGGAAGGACAAACTTATCCAGATATCGCCGAAAGCTGTGGTTATGATGCAAATTACATCAAAGATGTGGGTTCTAAGTTATGGAAGTTACTTTCACAAGCTTTTGGGGAGGAGGTAACAAAAAGTAATTTTCGATCAGTTTTAAGACGGCGATCGCAAAGCGGAGTTTTGTTAGAAAAGTTACAAAGTGTGCCAGCAGTCTTGAGGCAGTCTCAGCAAATAAGCAGAGGGAAAAAGCCACTGGAGATTCTCTCTAATCATGGTGGAATATCAGGCTCTTTTTTGGTTATAGGAAAGCAAGACAAGAGAAAAAATTCAGTTCTTAATCCTGACTCCTTAGAACTTCCTGGTGGCTCAGTGCCGCTTAATTCCTCTTTCTACATCAAGCGTCCGCCAATTGAAGAACGCACATATACCGAAATCAAGAAACCTGGTAGCCTAATCAGAATCAAAGCCCCCAGTAAAATGGGAAAAACGTCTCTAATGCACAGAATTCTGACTCATGCTAAACAGACTGGAGTACACACTGTACAGATCAGTTTACAGAGGGCAGATAGTCAAGTTTTCACTAGCTTAGAAAAATTCTTACGATGGTTTTGTGCTAACGTCAGTCGGCAGTTAAACCTAGAAATCAGACTAGATGATTATTGGGATGATGATATTGGCAGCAAAGTTAGCTGCACATTGTATTTACAGGAGTATTTGCTAGAGAAAATTAATGCTCCGATAGTCTTAGCTCTAGATGAAGTAAATCGAATTTTCGAGTATCCAGAAATCTCTCGCGACTTTCTCCCACTACTGCGCTCTTGGTATGAGGATGCCTCCGAATTAGAAATCTGGCAAAAACTTCGATTAGTAGTAGTTCATGCCACTGAAGCTTATATCCCGTTAGATATTAATCAATCCCCTTTCAATGTAGGACTACCGATTAAGTTACCAGAATTTAGTTTAGAGCAGATGCAAGAATTGGCAGTGCGTCATGAATTGGATTGGGCTAAAGGTGAGAAAGGATTGCAAAAGCTGGCTCCTCTACTAGCAATGATTGGTGGTCATCCCTATCTAGCTCGTCTGGCTCTTTACAACCTGGGACATCAAGCAGTAACCCTAGAACAACTACTAGAAGAAGCTCCCACAATAGCGGGCATCTATAGTAACTATTTACGGCATCATCTAACTAATATCCAAGACCATCCTGAATTAGCGACAGCGCTAAAACGAGTAGTTACATCTCCAACCAGTATGCAGTTAGAAGCGATCGCAGCCTATAAATTAGAAAGTATGGGTCTGGTAAAACTGGAAGGAAATCAGGCAATGCCTAGCTGTGAGTTATATCGGCTATATTTCCGAGAGCAATTAATTTAAATGCTATGAATAAGTACGAATACCAAATTGGTGGTAGTCTCAAAATTGACGCTCCTAGCTATGTAGAACGGCAGGCTGATATTGAACTTTATAATTATCTAATTAAAGGTGAATTTTGTTATGTATTTAGTTCCCGACAGATGGGAAAGTCTAGCTTGCGATTACAAATGAAACATCGATTAGAACAAGCAGGCTTCAGCTGTGCTTCTATCGACATGACTCGGATCGGCAATGGCAATATTACTCCTGCTCAGTGGTATAAAGGTATAGTAGTTGATTTATTAAGGAGCTTTAATCTATTTAACAAAGTTAATTTAAAAGCCTGGTGGTTAGAGCGAGAAGATTTACCTGTATCACAGCGATTGAGCCAATTTATTGAAGATATTTTATTAGTGCAAATCCAGACTGAAAAAATATTTATTTTTGTTGATGAAATTGATAGTATTTTAGGTTTGAATTTCCCTGTAGTCGATTTTTTTACCCTAATTCGCTCATGCTATAATCAACGAGCAGAAAATTCAGAATATAACCGCCTAACTTGGGCACTGTTTGGAGTGACAACACCTTCAGATTTGATTATCGATCAAAACTGTACCCCATTTAATATAGGTAAATCTATTGAACTACACGGTTTTAATTTATCAGAAATTCAGCCATTAGCAGCAGGTTTAGGTAGTAAAGTAGCTAATCCGATGGCAGTTCTCAAAGAAATTTTGTCTTGGACAAATGGTCAGCCATTTCTCACTCAAAAACTCTGTCAGATAGTGGTACAAGAAAGAACCTCTGGAAGTAAGGATATTCAGGATCAGAGAAGTCTGGAAGTTGACGATCGTTATAAATTAGATAACCATTTACCAATTATTAATCAACATCTTATCAATTTTTATTACCAATTTCCATTGTTAATTTTAGAAAAATTAGTGCAAACACATATTATAGAGAAATGGGAAGCAAAAGACGATCCAGAGCATTTAAAAACAATCCGCGATCGCTTGCTGAGAAATGAGCAACGTGCTGGAGGTTTGCTGGGATTGTACCAGCAAATCTTACAAGGTATTCAGATAGCTTGTGATGATGGAGAAGAGGAAATAGAACTGCTATTGTCGGGATTAGTAACCAAGCAGCAAGGGCAACTAAAAGTCAAAAACCGTATTTATGAAGAGGTTTTCAACCAAACTTGGGTAGAAAAACAATTAGCAAAATTACGACCATACTCCCAAACATTAAATGCTTGGGTAGCCTCAGAACATCTTGATAATTCGCGACTATTGCGCGGGAAAGCTTTACTTGAGGCTCTCGTTTGGTCACAAGGCAAAAGCTTGAGTGATTTGGATTATCAGTTTTTAGCAGCTAGTCAAGAATTTGATCGGCGACAAGTTGAGACTTGGCTAGAAGCAGAACGAGCTAAAGAAGTCAAAGCTAGACTAGTTCAAGAGCAAAAAGTAGCTAGATTTCAAAGATTATTTTTTCTAGGCGCGTTAAGTTGGGCATTGATAGTTGTTTTAGGATTGGGGATGGTGAATTTTGAGTATAAAAAGCATTGTCCAGCAATCTCAAACCCATTACTAAATCAACTGTGAAGGATGCATTTATGAATCAATTAAAAATTAAAAATTAAAAATTAAGGGCTAAACGCCCCGCTAACGGCTAATAAGTTGTTCCACATTTAAATTGATTGCATAAGCTGGGCGCTCATGTTGCCATTGGTGTCAACTTAACGCGAAACCGCTTGTCCGCCGGGAATTGAAATTCCCGTCTAATAGCTAAAGTCATCTGTTGATGACTAAATATCGCCAAAATTCTCTAGTCTACTTCAGTAGACTTAAGCCTATTAGCCCGAAAATTTATTTCGGGGCGGGCATGGAAGCCAACAGTTAAGCTATTTCGAGCTTAAGTTTACACTAATGGGCTCCGGCTAGAAACGAGGTTTTAAAGGAGTTTCAGCTTAAGTTGAAACCAATGCTCCCTATCTTCACCCTACTAAGAGTTGTTCGCGTAGCGTCTCGCAGAGAGGGTGGGGACTTTCGCGAAACGTTAAACAGTAGTTGGAGTCAGCTAAACTAAAGAGGAAATTGCCTAATAAGTTTTAATAATGTTGTTATGAGTACTGACTCACCTGTTAATTCTTCCGAAAAACCTGAATCCACATTCGGAAAGCGTTTGAGAAACTTCTTAATTGTAATGGTAGCGATCGCACTTAGCGTTTGCCTCGTCTTAGGATTGCGAACTGAAACAACCTCGGCAACTCTAGCCAAGTTAAGCGAGACTTCCACATCGTTGGAAGTAGCAATCAGTAACGGCAAACCATCTCTAGTAGAGTTTTATGCTGATTGGTGTACTGTCTGCCAGAAAATGGCACCAGATATCACTCAACTAGAAATAGAGTATGCTGACAAGATGAATTTTGTCATGCTGAATGTGGATAATACCAAGTGGCTGCCGGAAATGCTGAGATATCGGGTAGATGGGATTCCTCATTTTGTATTTTTGAGTCAGCAAGGAGAAACCATAGCCCAAGCCATCGGCGATCAACCCCGGACGATTATGGCTAGCAACTTAGAGGCTTTGGTTACTGGTTCGTCTCTCCCCTATGCTCAAGCTAGTGGCAAAGTTTCTAAATTTTCAGCCCCAGTAGCACCAACTGCTAGTCAAGATGATCCCCGCAGTCATGGCAGCCAGGTGGTAAATAAAAATGATTCTTGATACTCCCCAGCCCTTAAAACATTAGGGAAAGGAGGAGAATTATAGATTAATCGGGCGAACTTGTTATAACCTTTTCCTGTAATAATTTGATCTACTAGACTTGCAACATCTTTCATGGTGAATGCCTCCCTGGCGATCGCATTCTCAAACTTTCTAAACAAAACTAGTCTCTCGAACTACCTGATTTTGCTGGCGTTTCGCCTTCACCACCATCTTCACACCACCTGCTGGACTAAATAGCAAGCCTTTACGTACTGGCTGCACTGGTTTACTATCAGCCAGTTCCATCTCCCAGTGAGACAGCACTTTTGCCAACACCAGTTTCATCTCAAATAAGGCAAACGCCATTCCAATACAGCGACGGTTGCCGCCACCAAAGGGTAAATACTCATAGGGGGAAAATTGCCGTTCTAGAAAACGCTCTGGCTTAAATTGCTTCGACTGTGGATATAAATCTTCTCGATGATGGGTCAAATAAATAGAGGGATTGAGCAAAGTCCCAGGCTCAAAGTTGTATCCTCCAATTTGTAGCGGTGATTTGACCACTCGATTTAGTGCTGATACTGCTACTGGATAAAGACGTAGGGTTTCAGAACAGACAGCATTCAAATAAGGCAATCGGAAAATAGCGTTTGGATCTGGTTGTTCACCCAACTTATCTAGTTCTTGTAGCAGTTTTTCACGCACCTCTGGTACATGATGAATCCAGTACAGCGCCCATGATAAGGAAGTTGCAGTAGTTTCGTGACCCGCCACTAATAGAGTCATTAGCTCATCACGTAATTCCAAGTCTGTCATCGGCTCTCCCGCTTCATCACGAGCAGCCATCATCAAAGATAGAATATCAGTTCGAGATGGATCGGGTTGTGCTTTGCGTTCTTGAATCTGGGCGTAGATGAGTTGATCGATTTGCTGTCGTAAACGCAAGTATTTCCCCCAGGGACTCCACGCTCCTAAATCCCGTCGCATTGCTGGGAAAAGCAGCAGAACTGTTCTTAAAATACGGATTTTGGGATTCAGGATTGCAATCAGGAGTTCATTGAGTTTCTCATAACGTGGCCCATCTTCTAGACCAAATACAGCTTTCAAAATTACCTGGAAAGAGATTGCTTGCATTGATGACAGAACTGGAAAGTTTTCTCCAACCCGCCACTGATTAGTTACTTGCTCAGTGATGTCCCGGATTAATTCACCATAAGCTAGCATTCGTTCCCCATGTAAGGGTGGTGTCAATAGCTTTCGTTGTCGCTGATGAGGCTTTCCCTCCAGTGCCAGTAGTGATTGCCTTCCTAATAAAGGCGATATAATCCCTGCTGGCTCACCAGAGTCTAACTGTTTTGGATCTGTGGTAAAAATCTGTTGAATCGCTTGAGGATTGCTAATGAAAACTTGAGGAGCAGCATTTTGTCCTAGCTGAAGGGTGAAGATATCACCATAACGTTTAGCACAGTCTTCTATGTATTCTAATGGGTTTGTCAGCCATTGATATGTCTGTACCCAAGGGTGAGTTTGAGGGCCATTAGGCAGTTTAAGTGCAGACATTTTTATTAATCTCCCAATGATTAAAGCAAGATTGTTATCAGCCAGTTATTCATGCACCCCTAGCTTGATTAATCTTAGACCACAGATTGGGGAGATGAACTTACCAATTCTTGAATCTGCCTTGGGGTTAATTCTTGCACATTACGCAAAACTACTGCTGCTCCGGCTGCTATTAGTGTCTCACTGTATGCATCACCACGCGCTGCTGTTTCCTGGACATGGGGTGGTAAAACGCCTACACCAATCCAAGGGCGAGAAGAATCTAGACTCCGCGCTTTCTCGACGGTATACATATCTGCTACTGTATCTCCCACATACACGATCGCTAATTTTTCCTCAATTCCATTATCTAATTCACGAACTGTAGCGAAAAGTCCAGTGGGGTCAGGTTTACCCGGCGCATCTTCCATCGCAATCAACACCGGAGATGCCAAACCCAGGCGTTTTTCTAAGACATAGTTAGCGGAAGCACGAGTCGCACCGCTAAAAAATCCCCACGCAATCCCGGCTTGGGTAAGTTGTTCTAAATAGCTAGGTTGTAATAATAAAGGTTCATTACAGATATACCCAGTAAAATTATTTGGGTCTGTCCCACGGTAGCGGGATTGAAAAAAAGCAACGATCGCACTGTAATCTAGTTGCAGTTGTTCGCGGCTCTGTTGTTGAGTTTCAAAGTAACGATAAATTAATTCCTGCGATGCTTCCCAATCGTTATTCCACACGCCTTCAGACTTTAGTTGGTCAATATCTAGTGGGGTTGGCCGATAGGCTTGGGTGGTAAAATATTCTACGGTATCTGCGATCGCCCGGCGATAAGAACCGCTAACATCGCGCACAACGCCATCAATATCAAAAATAGCGATCGCTTTTACAGAAGTTGGTTGAGTCATGGGGTAGGAAGCAAAAGAGTTTTACATCATCATAATGCGCTCATGACTCAGGTAAAAAATCGGGGTCGAGGGTTTGCTCTGGCGTGAAGGGAGATTGTTCTGGGAAGATAGCGATCGCTAATCCAGTTTCAATTACAGCCAGTCGTCTAGCGGTTTGATAGCTTTCATCGAAAACCTGATCGAAGTGAGGCTTTAAACTAGGACTTTCCTTGAGCGCTTTTTGGACTCGTCTGCGGTGTTCCAAAATTGTGTACTGCCAACTTTTTGAGCGTCTTTCAGTTTGAATCTGGTATTTCAGCAGATGCATCAGCAAGACTTCCAGATTGCTCTCCAATGCCCGCTTTTCACTTCTGCCCATCGTTTCAATTTCTTCAATCAGATTGTCTAAGTCCAGTTGTGTGAAATTCTTTTGCTTGAGCAGTTCTGCCGTGGTTTGAATCCACAGGTAAAAATCTTGCTCATACAAATCTGAACCAGATGTTGTTTGAGATTGGGGCAGTTGGGCAGTCACGTCGCTTCGCTCCGAATTCAAAATTAAAAAGTGATTATGGCTCAGGTAAAAAATCGGGGTCGAGGGCTTGCTCTGGCGTGAAGGGAGATTGTTCGGGGAAGATAGCCGCACCCAATTCAGTTTCATCGGCAGCCAAGAGTCTAGCATCGTCATAACACAGCCCAAAAACCTCATCAAAATAGGGTTTAAGGCTAGGACTTTCTTCTAGAGCTTGTCTGATGCGTTTGCGATGCTCCCGAATTGTTGCTCGCCAACTACCAGAGCGCTTCTCGGCTTGATATTTATACTTCAATAGATGCATTAGCACCACTTCCAGATTGCTTCTGAGCGCTTTCTTTTCACTCCTGCCCATTGTTTCAATTTCATCAATCAAATTCTCTAAATCCAGTTCTGTGAGCCGACCTTGCTTGAGCAGTTCTGCGGTGGTTTGAATCCACAGGTAAAAGTCTTGCTCATACAAATCTGAACTAGATGTTGTTTGAGATTGGGGGAGTTGAGCAGTCATAAGCATCTCTTATAGTGCCGACTACACCTTATGCTAGCCCAATCCAATCACTGTTTGGTCATTTGATAGGGTATTGCGTTAAAATAAGCGATCGCTATCCTTGTTAAATAATGCCCGGAAATTCCCGGAGGTGTGATTGACCAAGTTTATTTTGAAAATTCTGTGGTTAGACGAGAACGTTGCTCTAGCAGTGGATCAAGTTGTAGGCAAAGGCACCAGTCCCTTGACTAAGTACTTTTTTTGGCCCAGAAATGATGCCTGGGAAGAGTTAAAGAAGGAATTAGAGTCCAAACATTGGATTACTGACCTGGATCGTGTTGAGTTGCTTAACAAAGCAACAGAAGTGATTAACTACTGGCAAGAGGAAGGCAGAAACCGTCCAATGGCAGAAGCTCAGTTGAAATTTCCTGAAGTTGCCTTTACAGGTAGCGCTTGATATTACAAAATTAGCTATTGTCCTGTTCTACAAGCTGCCACAGTTTGATAGTCTTGTCCCGGCTGCCACTTGCAATTAATTGTGTAACTTTGCTCACAGCAACAGCGGATACTGAGTCTACATGACCAGAGAGAGTAACAATCTCTTCTGCTGTGCTTACCCTCCAAAGTTTAACTGTTTTGTCGCAACTTGCACTTAGGAGTGTTTCGCCATCGGCAGTAAAAGCCACAGCCACCACAGACCAAGAATGGCCTACAAGTGTGCTAATTAGCTGACCCGTGTTTACCTCCCACAATTTAATCGTGTTATCATCACTACCCGTCGCCAAAATTTGACCATCTGGACTAAAAGCGACTGTCAAAACCGCCCATGCATGACCCGAAAGGGTGCTTAACAAGCTGCATGGGCGGTTTTCAACAGGTAAGGGGAAAGGGGAAATGTCCTCCGCCCCTTGCGGATAGTCCTTTAACTCAGCACTATTCATATCCCCCTGCCCCCTGCTCCCTGCTCCCCTGCCTCTTGTTGGTATCTGCCACAAGCGAATTGTTCTGTCATAACTAGCGCTAGCTAAAAGTTTTCCATCGGGACTAAATGCTACTGAATTTACCTGTAATTGGTGTCCAGTTATGGTGAAAATTTCTCTGCCAGTATTGACATCCCAGAGTTTGATTGTCTTATCCCCGCTACCGCTAGCAAGAATCTGCCCATCTGGACTGAAAGCAACTGATTTTACAGCGTGGGAGTGTCCCAATAAGGTGCAGATTTCTTTTAATGTTTCAACCTGCCACAATTTAATAGTTTTATCATCGCTAGCTGTTGCCAGAATTTGACCATTTGGACTGAAGGTAACTGATTTTACAGCTTGGGAATGTTCTGAGAAGCTAGCTAGGACTTTTTTGGTATTTAAATCCCACAATTTGACGATTTTATCATCACTACCACTGGCCAAAGTGTGACTGTCAGGACTGATGGCAAGAGTGTTCACACTACTCAATGTTCCAGAATGTCCAGTTAGGGTGTGTAAGCATTGCCAAGGAGAATTTGGGATTTTGAGATTTTGAATTTTACATTCCATACCCATTGCTTGCATAACTTCATTCGCTGATTGAAAGCGACGGTCAACAGCATTTTGCAGCAGCTTGTCGAGAATTTGCGCCAAGCGTAGACTCTTTAAGTCTTGTCGCCAGACATCCGTAACCTTAGTAGTAAGATATTGTTGCCAGACCCAGCAATCATTTGCAATATCAAATAAATCAAAGGGAGGAATTTGGGTCAGTAAGTAAATACAATTAATACCCAAGCTATATAAGTCACTCGCAAAAACCGCTTTTCCTCTTGTTTGTTCTGGCGCAGCGTATTCTGGACTGCCGATACTGGTTTCAGATGTTAGCCGATCAATTTCTGTGACGATTTTCGCAGTGCTAAAATCAACTATGACGAAATCCCCTTTCTTGGTAATTGGGGATCTACGGATGATATTTTGGGGTTTGATATCGCGGTGGATGATATGGCGATCGCTAATAAACTGCAAAACTGGCAACACATCTTCTAAAAGTTGCCAAATCTGAGTTTCATTAAAAGCACCTTCTTCCTCAACCACCTGAGCTAAATTAGTGCCTGCAATAAACTCCTGCACTAAATAAAAATGCCCATTCTGCTCAAAATAAGCCAACAAAGCGGGAATTTGCGGGTGCTTTCCTAATTCCTCCAGCTTTTGCGCCTTTTGCTGAAAATTTTTAAATGTTTCGGATTCCGGCGATGATTCTTGAACAACACAAGGAATTGGCGGAAACTGACCCTCATCGACAGCGAGGAAAGTTTTACAGAATCCCCCTTTACCAATCGGTTTGAGTAAACGATAACGTTCTTGTAAAAGCAAAATTTCCCTACCTACAAGGTGAGCAAAATGCCCTATTTTTTGTACTGACTTTTCACGGCATCTGGAAAACCTCTCTCCTAAAAGGATACTGTTGGTCAATTCATGGTGGGTTTGACCCCTCACCCCTAAAACATTGGTTTGGCGTTGCTTTTCCGCCCTGAAATAAATTTCGGGCTAATAGCTCAAGTCCGTTGAAACGGACTCAAGAGTAATGAGGAATGATGGGTTAGACCCCCTATTAATTCGCCAACAGTATCCTAAAAGGAGAGAGACTTTGAATTTTCCGCCTTCCCGCGACGAGTTGGGGGTTAGGGGGTTAGGTTTTTGGTGGACTTTTCCACATAACGTGAAAAGTCAGGTTTTTTGTAAGGGCACAACAATGTTATGCCCCTAACTCATGTTCCTGATGTTACTTATCTTCGGGAAAATTCACAACTATAGGTGGATAACCGTTTTCTGGGGTTGCTTGTGCTTTAGTAACTACTGGTTGCGGATGCAAAGGTGTTGGTGTCAATTCACCTTTACCAGTTTGATTCCATAAAATCATGGATAGTAGCCCATCCACTAAGCCGTTATTGCTGCCGTTACTGCCAACCAAGATATCTGGAATCAAACGGACATTGCGATCGCCGATAATCTGCATTAGTTGCATTGCTGTATAACCTTGTGGCCCCAGAGCTTCCACACCAGCGCGGTAGGTTTCAGCCTTGGCGTTACCTGTAGCTCGGATACCTTCAGCCTCAGCAATTGCCCGAAGTTTTGTACCTTCAGCTTCACCGTTCGCCTGCTTAATTTGGGCTTGGGCTTTCAAGTCAGCAATATGCACACTTTGCTCCGATTTCACCATTTCTTGCTGAATATTAGCCAGCGCTGTTTCCCGAACAAGCTGCTGCCGTTGGGTTTGCGCCATCTGCTGGACTTCATAAGTCTTGCGTTCTTCTTCGGCAATTTTTCGGTCTGTTTGTGTCTGCATTAACGACGCTGGTGGCTGAATATCACCAATCAGGGTGTCGATTGCTTGTACGTCATAAGCCCGTAATGCTGTTTTAATATACTCAGCAGCCTCAGATTGTCGCTCACTCCGAGCAGTCAGAAAGTCTAGTACAGTATAGTCTTGGGCTGAGTTGCGGAAATAATTCCCGATAGTTGGTTCTAATACATGGTCTACCAGATTTTGCATTGCCCCAACGCGAGAAATTACCTTTGGCGCATCTAAAGCACCCACATGGATAATTTGCGCTACTTCCAAATCAAAGGCAAAACCATCACGCGATCGCACTGTTAAAGAGGCCAGTTTAGCATCATAACTATGGCGTTCAGTCCGACCTGACCAGTTTAAGACGATGTTGGTCGTTGGCACGAGTTCAATCTTCATAATCCGGGAATTAATCGGGTGTTTACCAGGATATAGCGGTTCGACCCACACACCTTTATGTCCCTGATTGACTAAGTTACCGTGGGTGAAAGCTGCACCGCTAACATCTTGATGAGCCTTACCCACGAAAGAAATCACCACACCCACATACCCAATGGGAATTTCTGTCATCGGTACTTGCTCAACTTGGACAAACCAAGGGTTCAAGTTCCAAGAACCAGAAAGCAAAGTCTGTTCTTGTAAACCTCTCCGTCCACCGCCATTAATAAATTTCTGACCATTTTGGAAGTTGTTGTGTTCTTCAATGATGGGGCCTGCGAGTTCACCTGCGGAAATTGGTACGCCATCTAAAGTAGTAACGATGCCAACTTTGTCAGATGCCAGACTGTACACCCGTAACTGTTCTGGAGTCATGCCATGAGCGCTGGCATTTGATGCCATGATGACTTTAAACAAGGCGGTGTTAATCCGGTACGTACCAGCCGTAAGAAAACCCATTTGCCGCCCTTTTTCCCCGCCTTGGGTGAGGAATTTTCGAGCATCTTGGAAGTTGTCACAACCCACAATCTTACCCAAAATCCGCTCTGGTGGGTTGGATGCTCCATCTGCTGCCACAATCAAAGCGATTTCCCCTTGGGGAACGACAATTACCGATTCTTTCTTTACAGAATATTGCCAAGGCCAATAGCCCCAATGCCAACCAGGGGCTAAAGTATCTGCCTGCAAGCCAGCTTCGCCGTTAAGGGCAATCAAGCTGTCGGCAGGTAGCCCACGCCCGGAAAGGGTGAATTTCCTCACCACAATGCCGACTTCACGTTCGCCAATTACCACCAGTCCGCCAAAGAACAGGGGGACGAATATGACTAAACCGCCGATAAGTACGATGGGAACCAGTACAACAGGATCGATTCCAGCAGCTTGATATTGAATCCTGCTAGTTTGTAATTGGGCAATATTAGGTTTAGTCTGATTTAGCTGGACTGATGCTGAAGTAATTTCTTGTGCAGTAGTTATTTTGACAGAAGTAGCATTGGCAGAATGAATACTACCAGAGAGCGCTAAAGTTGCTACGACCGATGCTGCAAAACGAGCTACCTTATTTTGTTTACGAGTACTAAGCAAAGATGAAAGGCTTTTCATAATTTGTGCCCAAAAGGGCAACTAATTAGTTAATTTAACACTCCACCAAAGCTTGGCTCAATTTCTTAAACTTGGCGTAATTTTTTTTAAAATTAATAAATGAGGAGTCAGAATTCAGAATTCAGAATTCAGAATACTCTATCCGTAGAGGAATGGAGTTTTAGCATCCGTACAGAATTCATACTGAATTCTGACTCCTGACTCCTGAGTTCTTCTTAATAAATATTTTATTTTGTAGGTTGGACATTGCCCAACCTACAAATTTGAAATAGAAATTGAATTTAGACCGAACCGCCAGCAGCTTGAAACCGAGCGCGGGCGCGTTTGAAGGCTTGGTTCGCTTGAATTTGGGCTTGGCGATCGTCCGCAGAAACTTGAGTCAGCCGCGCTTCTGCTTGGTTGTAAGCAGTACGGGCTTCATCAAGGTTAATTTTGTCGCCACGTTCCGCACCGTTAACCAGAATTGTCACTTCATTTTCTTCGACTTCGGCAAAGCCACCCAAAAGAGCGATCGCTTCCCAATTCTGATTTTTAGCGCCACGAACTCGCATGACACCAGTATCTAGAGCGGTCAAAAGTGGTGCGTGTCCAGTTAAGATACCTAGTTGACCAGTCGTGCTAGGCAAAACCACTTCTTCAGCTGGCGCATCCCAGACTGTTTTATCTGGGGAAATTACACGAACGGTTAATGTCATTTGTCCTTTGTCCTTTGTCTTTTGTCTTTTACCACTTGTCTTTTGGCATTAGCCATTAGCCATTGAACTAATGACTAATGACCAATGACCAATGACTAATGACTAATGACTAACCTTTGATTTTTTCAGCTTTGGCGATCGCTTCGTTAATATCGCCAACCAAGTAGAAAGCCTGTTCTGGCAAAGCATCCAATTCACCAGACAGAATCTTTTGGAATCCTTTGATGGTGTCTTCCAACTTCACGTACTTACCAGGAGAACCGGTGAATACTTCTGCCACAAAGAACGGCTGAGACAAGAAACGCTCAACTTTCCGGGCCCGCGCGACGATGAGACGGTCTTCTTCAGACAATTCATCTAGACCGAGAATCGCGATAATGTCTTGGAGTTCTTTATAACGTTGCAGAGTTGATTGCACCGCCCGCGCAGTATTGTAGTGTTCGTCACCGACAATATTGGGCTGGAGCATGGTGGAAGTGGAACCCAGGGGGTCAACTGCGGGATAAATTCCCTTAGCTGCCAAACCACGAGATAGCACTGTTGTACCATCCAAGTGGGCGAAGGTGGTTGCAGGTGCGGGGTCGGTGAGGTCATCCGCTGGTACGTACACTGCTTGAATGGAGGTAATCGAACCCTCGGTAGTCGAGGTAATCCGCTCTTGCAGTTCACCTACGTCGGTTCCCAATGTGGGCTGATATCCTACCGCAGAGGGCATCCGACCTAGTAGCGCCGATACTTCTGAACCTGCTTGGACAAACCGGAAGATGTTGTCAATAAACAACAGCACATCTTGCTTGTTCACATCGCGGAAGTATTCTGCTACTGTCAATCCCGAAAGACCAACCCGCATTCTGGCTCCGGGTGGCTCGTTCATTTGACCGTAAACTAGAGCAATTTTTGATTCGTTGAGGTTCTCGTTGTTGATCACCCCAGATTCAATCATTTCGTTGTAGAGGTCATTACCTTCACGGGTGCGTTCACCCACGCCAGCAAAAACGGATACTCCACCGTGCTGAGTAGCGATGTTGTTGATCAACTCCATCATGATCACGGTTTTACCAACACCAGCACCGCCGAATAGACCAATCTTACCGCCGCGTCGATAGGGAGTCAGAAGGTCAACAACTTTAATCCCAGTCTCAAACACCGAAGGTTTGGTTTCCAGGTCGGTGAATTTGGGAGCAGAGCGGTGGATGGGTAGAGTTGCCTCAGCATTTACTGGGCCTCTGTTGTCCACAGGTTCGCCAAGGACGTTGAAAATCCGGCCCAAAGTGGCTTTCCCAACTGGTACGCTGATGGGAGCGCCTGTATCGGTGACTTCAAAACCGCGGACTAAGCCTTCGGTAGAACTCATCGCCACAGTCCGCACCTGGTTGTCGCCCAGAAGTTGCTGTACTTCAATGGTGATGTTGATTTCCTGTCCAGCTTCGTTGGTGCCTTTGATTTTCAAGGCGTTGTAGATTTGTGGCAATTTCCCGCCGGGAAATTTAACGTCTACAACTGGGCCAATGATTTGGGTAATGTAACCAATGTTTGTTTTTTCTGCGGTTGTTACCATGCTGCGCCTAATGAGTGAAGCTAGATTTCAGATAAGGTCGTAGAAGACATAAAATTAAACAATGTCACCTTTCAGATTAGCACTGAACGCCCCTACTCTACGCCATAAATTGATCCTTAAGACTAGGGTTTGGGGATCGATATCAGGCTAACCTAAAATCAGTAGTTAGAGTATTTTTTTATTTGGAAGTCCCTTAGCTGAGGATTGCTGTTGTTATTTGCTCTCTGACAACGCTTTTCAAGTAATTTAACTACACTACTTCCCACCCTAGTACAAGAAGGCAAAAGTAAAAAGGCAAAAGTAAAAAGAAAGAATGCTTATTTCGTAGGCTTTCTGCCTATTTTAAATGAGTGGTTTATTTCCGCCGTGTTGTACTAGTCTGAGTTGTAATTTAAATACCTGAGAATTGCTGTATAAACTTAGATACGAAAAAGCGCTTTTAGCCCAGCCGTGATGCCTGCGGTTTTTGCTAGTCTAAGCTTCACCCTCACACTTTCACCGAACAACAGCTTATGTATTTCTCGTCAGCACGACAATATTTTTACCAGGAGATTCAGCAGTCTGACGAGCGTATTGACTTAGCCAAGGCAGCTTTGTATATTGCACAAGAAGAATATCCCAATCTAGACCCAGAAGAATACCTCAACGCCCTTGAGACAATGGCGTGGGAGCTTCAAGAACGCCTGCCTGATTCACGATATCCTTTACGGATAGTTCAAAGTATTAATCAGTATCTCTACGAAGATTTAAAATTTTCTGGTAATAAAACTGACTATTACGACCCGCGCAACAGCTTTTTTAATGATGTAATCGATCGCCGATTGGGTATTCCCATTACCTTAGCGCTGGTTTACCTGGAGGTTGCGCGAAGAATTGATTTTCCGATGGTGGGTGTGGGGATGCCAGGACATTTCTTGATTCGCCCAGATATTCCCGATATAGAAATTTTTGTGGATGCTTTCAATGGGGGTGAAATAATATTTGCCCAAGATTGCGAAGAACGCCTATCTCAACTTTATCAGCAACCTGTAACGCTACAACCAGAATTTTTAGCCGTAGTTAGTAATCGGCAATTTTTGGCACGGATGCTGACAAATTTAAAATTTATTTACCTTAAACAGCAAGAATTAGAAAAAACGCTGGCAGCGGTTGAACGAATTTTGTTGCTATTTCCTGGTTTAACTTTAGAATTGCGCGATCGCGGTTTGATTTACTATCAACTCGGTTACTACCCCCAAGCCGTAGAAGACTTGCAAAATTATTTAACAAAAATTCCCGATGCCGAAGATGCCTCTGTGATTCGGCGGCTACTTACCGAATTGGGTAAAGGTGGGTAGGGGAAGAGGCAGGGGAGCAGGGGAGCAGGGGAGCAGAGGAGAAGTTGCAGTAAATTCTTCCCCTCTGCTCCTCTGCCCCTCTGCTCCTCTGCCCCTCTGCCCCTCTGCCCCTCTGCCCTTCTGCTCCTCTGCCCCTCTGCTCCTCTGCCTCTTGTGCCCAATTACGAATTACGAATTACGAATTTTCTGCAACTCGTTTGAGGCGGCGCAGCTGGGCTTGCATATCTTGTTTCGTCCACGATGCAGCAAAGGTGTTGAAGCCCCAACTGACTAAGGGGTTGGGGATATCGTACTCAAAGCGGTTGAGTAGAAGCGTTCCCTTTTCTGTGGGTTGACATTCCCAGCGATCGCGCCCTTGAAAAAATCCCTGAAATTCCCAAACTACCAAACCCGGTTGTCGTTCTACAACTACGCTATTCAATGTAGGTTTTATTAGAGGAATTTGAATAATAAAACGACTTTTACTGCCGACATCAGTACTCCAAGCTTCGCCCACAGGTTCGCAACGGAGAACGGGGTTAAGCCAACGGTGCATGAGAGCTAAATCGCTAATACAGCGCTCCACCACCGTAGCTGTAGCATTAATTTGAATCGATTGTTCCAAAACTTGGGACATTCCACATCTTTGGTGCTGTTGCTGCAATTAGAGTAACGCAAAATTTTGGGGAATGGAGCAGAGGGAGCAGGGGGCATTGGTTTCAACTTAACGTGAAACCGCTCGTCCGCCGGGAATTGAAATTCCCGTCTCATAGTTAAAGTCATCTGAAGATGACTAAATATTGCCACAAATCTCCAGCCTACTTCAGTAGACTTAACCTAAAAGCCAAAAAAATTTATTTTTGAAGTAATAAGTAATAAGTAATGGGTATCACTTATTACTTATTACTCATTACTCATTACTCATTTATTTATTTCCGGGCGGGCATGGAAGCCAACAGATAAGCTATTTCCAGCTTAAGTTGACATCTATGGGCAGGGGGGAACCAATACCCAATGCCCAATGCCTAATGAATTGATATATATGTATGTGTTTACTGGTAAATTGATAGACAAAACACTGACTCAGTGTTTGCGGCGAATACTTAAGCATAATTCCCGAAAACCATGAACACAACTTGGCAAGAAATAACCCAGGTGATAGGAGTTGGGTTGTCTATGAGGGTGGAGCAATTTTTGGCACAATCGCCCAGTTTGCAACCGATACAACCAGCAGTGAATCAAGGAATCGCTAATGTCCAAGGTATTGTTCAACAGTTGATTCTGTTTACGCCTCGTCTACTAGGGGCGGTGGCAATTTTGTTTGTAGGTTTGCTAATTGCCTTCGGCGTAGCGGCACTGACACAAGGAATTCTCAAGCGCACAAACATAGATAATCGCATTGCCTCTGGCGTAACGGGTCGTCAAGATGTTCCCCAAGTGGAGAAATTAATCTCCGGTTTAGTCTTTTGGAGCATTATCTTGTTGACGGCGGTAGCTGTTTTACAGGCATTAGATTTAGAGGTAGCCTCTCGACCCCTGAATAGTTTTCTCGATCAACTTATTGGCTTTTTGCCAAAGTTGGTTGGTGCAGGAATCCTTTTGACAACTGCCTGGTTTTTAGCGACCATTGTGAAGATTATCACTGTGCGCTCATTACAGGCATTTAATCTGGATGAGCGTTTGAATCCAGAACCAGAAGACAGCGCACCCACCCTCAATCAGCTATCTCTGAGTGAGACGATTGGCAATGCTTTGTATTGGTTTATATTTTTACTGTTTCTCGCCCCAGTTTTAGATACTCTCGGACTGAGGGAGGCTTTACAGCCAGTACAAGCTCTAATTACACAAGTTCTGCTAATTCTGCCGAACATTTTAGCGGCGATCTTAATTGCTGTAATTGGCTGGTTCATCGCTAATGTAGTACGGCGAATTGTGACGAACTTGCTGGCGACAACTGGTATTGACCATTTAGGTAGTCGGTTGGGATTATCTGCAAGTGCGGGGGTGCAACCTCTATCGAATATTATCGGTACAATTGTCTATGTTTTGATTTTGATTCCGGTGGCGATCGCAGCGCTTAATGCTTTGCGAATTGATGCGATATCTGTCCCGGCGATCGCTATGCTGCAACAGGTTCTCAATGCCCTTCCAGCCATCTTTACAGCCATAGCAATTTTGATTGTTGCCTATTTCGTCGGGCGGTTTGTCGCAGATTTGGTTACAAGTATCCTCACCAATTTAGGGTTTAATAACATTTTCACTATTTTGGGTCTGACTGCACCCAGCAGACGAATCGTCGTTTCCACAGAATCAACAACCCCGCCGATTCCAACCCGTACTCCATCGGAAATTGTCGGCATTGTTGCCTTAGTGGGTATCATCCTATTTGCCACGGTGGCGGCGGTGAATATCTTGAATATTCCAGCCCTGACAGCATTAGTGTCTGGTATTGTGATTATATTCGGGCGAATTTTGGCAGGATTGGTGATTTTTGCCGTTGGCTTATTCTTGGCAAATCTGGCTTTTAACATCATTACCAGTTCCGGCGAACGCCAAGCCCAGATTTTGGGACAAGTGGCGCGGATTGCAATCATTGCCTTAGTCTCGGCAATGGCACTGCAACAGATTGGAGTTGCCAGTGATATTGTAAATTTAGCCTTTGGACTTTTACTAGGTGCGATCGCTGTTGCTATTGCCTTAGCTTTTGGCCTTGGGGGGCGCGATATTGCACGAGAGCAAGTTCAAGAATGGCTAAACTCTTTCAAAGGTAGAAACTAAAAGTTGATGAAGGCGCAATTTCATCAGACTTAGCGCTGAGTACTGAGTGCTGAGTAAGAAGGAGAGTACTCGGTAAGAGCAAGGTCTCTTGTGGGTGGTCTTTCAACTCACCATTGGCTCAACCTTAGCTATCCGCTAACAGCACTCGGAACTCAGTTTTATGCATCACTTTTTGAGTTTTACTTTGTGGAGTAATTCATCTTTAATCCGGTTGAGAATTGAAGTCTCATCCAGGTTTGCCAAAATCCGATTAATCACTGCTTTCGGCCCATCAGGGCCCCAAGTCGCACCATTGGCTAAATAAACTTTGGTAACTTGTCCAATACCATAAGAAGAAACACCAGCTACTCCCCCTTGGGTAAGTGCCACTGATATATAAGGGCCTAAGGCAATGCCACCTGTAGCTGTTGCAGAGATCCCAAGTAAAGTTTTTAATCCACTTAAGCCCAAATTTGCTAACAATTCACTAGCACCGATGCCGCCCATACTCAGGGCGATTTTTTGTAGCAATTGTACAGCGCCGGCTTCGGTCATGGAGAAGCCATAGAGTTTAGATAAACCCAAAATCAGAGCAATATCAATTACCACACTACTCAAAATATCTACCACAGTTACGGGATTGAGTGCGATCGCTAATGCCTTAGTCATCACAGCTTTCCAAATCAACTGATTGGCATTCTGTTCCCGAATCATCAGTTTTCGTTCTATCAACTGCTCATTTACGATATCGGCATAAAGCATGGTATTAAGAGCAACCAAAGCTTTGCCCTCACGATGCAGAATCTCCAAAATTTTCAGCTTCAGTTCCTCAACTTGGGCATTTCCTGTACGTAACTGTATACCCCTAGTGCCATCAGGACGACGAATCGCCGTCTTCACCAATGGCGATGCCGCAGCCATGACAATTTCTAAAGGTGTAAGTAATTCCCGCACCCTTTCATCCCGGATTTTGTGATAAATTGCCATCCGATCTGCTTCGGGATACTGGTCTACTTTGTTAAACACCAGAATGATTGGTTTACCTGCTTCCCGCAACTGAGAAAGGGCCATGTATTCTAGCTTTGTCATGTCGCCAGATATTACAAACAGAATTAAATCCGCTTGTTTGGCAATCTGTTCAGCTAAGGCGGCGCGGGTTGCACCATCTACTTCGTCTAACCCAGGAGTATCAATTAATTCCACCTGCGATTGACCTACACCAGGGAGAGTAACTCGCAAAGCCCGTTCAGTTTCCCCAATTGCTTCCTCGCTAATACTCCAATTAACTCTTTGTGCAGCACGGGTGACACCATGCAGCGGCCCAGTTTCAAATACTGTTTGTCCAACTAAAGCATTGAGTAGTGAAGACTTACCACGTCCCACCATGCCAAAAGCCGCAATCTGTACCACCATGCGGTCTAACTTCCCTAGCATGGTTTCCAACTCAGCAATTTCCGTCTCTAACCCGGTTTTTTCTTGGGGGGTGAGGTCGAGATTGGCTACCAAATTTCGTAGCGCCGTTTGTGCTTGTTTATAGTTAAGTTCTGTTTGAATATCTTCAAAACTGAAAATAGCACTATCGAGTTCTTCCTCCCAACTGAGAGAATTTAGATCGGTGTTAGCAGAATCGCTTTGATCGGGTTCAGGCATAGGCAAGGTCGGAGTCATATTAATTTTAGATTTTAGATTTTAGATTTTAGATTTTAGATACACCCCCTCTACATCCTAGTTATTTTTAGCAAGGGTTTGGTGAGATGAGACAGAGGCCGCAGAGAGAACAGTGAAAGAATAATTTTTACCCAATGCCCAATGACTAATGACCAATGACTAATGACCAATGACTAACAAAAAGTCATAAACTGAAAAATGCATCTAATATAACGCGTTAGAATCTTGACTAAATTACCTGTGCGGAAAATCGTTATTGCCGGCAACTGGAAAATGTACAAAACTCAGGCAGAGACCCAGGAGTTTTTACAAGGATTTCTGCCCCACTTAGAGGAAACCCCCCAAGGGCGGGAAGTGATATTGTGCCCTCCGTTCACTGATTTAAGCGTTTTGTCCAAGACTTTACACGGTAGCCTCATCCAATTGGGGGCACAAAACATCCATTGGGAAGAATTTGGAGCCTATACAGGTGAGATTTCTGGCCCAATGCTGACAGAAAGTGGTGTGCGCTTTGTAATTGTCGGTCATAGCGAACGACGGCAATACTTTGGTGAAACGGACGCCACTGTTAATCTGCGCCTCCGAACTGCTCAAAGGTTTGGTTTGACTCCAATTCTCTGTGTTGGCGAAACTAAACAACAACGAGATGCAGGAGAAACTGAATCACTGATTGCTCTCCAACTCGACAAAGGTTTGGTAGATATAGATCAGAATAATTTGGTGATTGCCTACGAGCCAATTTGGGCGATTGGTACTGGTGATACTTGTGAAGTAACGGAGGCAAATCGGATAATTGGCTTAATTCGTAGCCAGTTGAGTAATCCGAATGTATCAATTCAATATGGCGGTTCAGTTAAACCGAATAATATTGATGAGATTATGGCTCAACCAGAAATTGATGGTGTCCTTGTGGGTGGAGCAAGTCTAGAACCTGAGAGTTTCGCTCGGATTGTGAATTTTAAGTCACTGTGATGTGCTTTTTTCTCGTTCCCATGCAGAGCATGGGAATGCCTAATAAGAAGAATTCAGAACTCAGTAGTCAGAATTCAGAATTGAATTTTATACGACTGGGTAATGAATATTGCTTGAAAACATTACTCTTTGTGGGTGAAATAAAATTTAAATGTTTTTCAAGAGTTGATACTCCACCTATGAAGGGATGGAGTATTCTGAATCATTAATTTTGAATTTTGAATACTTCGACAAGCTCAGTACAAGTTTTGAATTTTGAATTTGGAGCGTTCGCCCTTGGCGTCTCGTAGAGAAGCAACATGACTCCTGTTTTATGGCAAGAAACTTGATAATTCGAGGACGCTGTTTCGAGTGGGGACAGCGGACTTATTTGATGGGTATTTTGAATGTAACGCCTGATAGCTTTAGTGATGGGGGTGAGTTTAACACTACCTCTGCCGCTTTATTGCAGGCGCAAGCACTGGTAGCTGCTGGTGCTGACATAATTGATGTGGGCGGTCAATCAACTCGACCGGGGGCAAAACAAATAACTCTGGCGGAGGAACTTGAGCGAGTACTATCGGTGTTAGAGGTGCTAAGACCAGAAATTTCAATCCCGATTTCTGTAGATACAACTCGTGCTGCTGTAGCTAGGGCATCTGTAGAAGCTGGAGCGGATATTATTAATGATATTTCTGGCGGCACGTTTGACTCAGAAATGTTGCCAACAGTTGCAGAGTTAAATGTGCCGATGATTTTAATGCACATCCGAGGAACACCACAGACAATGCAACAACAGACTGATTATCAAGATTTGCTTGGTGAGATTTATAGTTTTTTGGCTCGGCAAATTAAGGCAGCAACTACTGTGGGCATTGACCTGGATAAAATTATTATTGATCCTGGTATTGGTTTTGCTAAGAACTATGAGCAAAATTTAGAAATTTTTCGGGGCTTGCGATCGCTGGCAGTACTCAACTGTCCTATCTTAGTAGGAGCATCTCGTAAAAGTTTCATTGGTCGCATTTTAAATCAACCAGACCCCAAAGCACGAGTTTGGGGAACGGCAGCAGCTTGTTCTGCTGCTATTTTTAATGGCGCTGATATCCTCCGAGTTCACGATGTTCAAGAAATGCGCGATGTTTCATTAGTAGCCGATGCAATATTCCGACAAGCTGCACAGCCTTGACCAATAATTCTTTGATGTTACAGAGTAAGCAAATTCTAGATTTATTTATGGGGTTAATCCCAAATCTAAAATCTAAAATCCAAAATTGTTTGACTCTTAAGTATTACCGTTTTCGGATTTTTTGCCGTGACCTTCTGTAACTATCGACTCAGCAATCAACTCCTGAAACATTTCGGTCGAGTTGGCTGGGTCTACAAAGACAATTTTGGCATTATTACTCTCACCAAGTTTTTGGCTGGCATCTACGTAATCTTGAGCGACAAGATACCGTAGAATGTCTCTACTGTCAGGATTGGAACGTAGAGCTTGAGAAATGATTTGCACTGAAGCCATAGTTCCTTCAGCTTTCTTAATGGCAGCTTCCTTTTCCCCTTCGGCTTCGGTAATCAGCGCCCGTTTTTTGATAACAGCGGCTTGTTCCTCTTCTCTAGACTTGCGTACACTCTCAGGTAGTGTGATTCTCTGAATATCTAACCGGAGAATCTCAACTCCCCAATCTGTCGTTATATGATTCAACTGGTCTAAGATAGCTGAGTCCATCTCCGCTCTGGAAACATTGGTCTGCTCTAAGGTATTCTGAGCAATGATTTCGCGGAGCGTGGTTGTGGTTATCTGTGTCAATGCTCCTTGGAGATCCTCAATCGCGTAAAAGCTTTTTTCAATATCTCTAATACGCCAGTATACGATGGCGTCCACTTCTACGTAGATATTATCTTGGGTGATCACATTTTGAGGTTTGATGTCTAAAAACTGCTCTCGTGTAGTATCTTCCATCACAATTTGATCCACCAAGGGAACGATAAAGTTCAGCCCTGGCTTAAGTTTCCGATGATACCGCCCCAAGCGTTCGACTAGGGCTTCATTTCCTTGATTAATCAGTTTTGCAGAACCTAATGCATAACCTATAAGGGCTAAAACTATAGCAATAATTGGCTCCATGTATACTCCTATTCAGCTTTGGGGAGAATTTAATATCAAGGATATGGTACTAGCTTGTCATATCTTTGAGTTTAATGTTTTGAATCTTTGATACTCCCGACGCCTAGAAAGCGAGGGATTCTTGGTTAAACTGTTTTGCGGAGTGCGATCGCTATTAAAGCACCTTGATAAAACACTGGCAAGGACTACTTGATGTAATCAACATTACTTGTACTGACATCTTCAGACAGCCTGAACTTACATACAGTATATTCACTTAGGTTAAATAAAATTTACGTAAAATTTCGTAGGATTTTCAAAATTCCACTACAATAAGGTTAAAATTGGTTTCAGCCATTAAAAATGTAAAAATATTATGGGCAGACTGTTAATCAGACTTATAGGTTTAATCCAAAAGTGTTGAATGTTAAGAAAAATCCGATAAAAACAGCCCAAAATATGTTAAATTTTGGGCGGAAGATTAAAGTATATCTATTTGATAGTGA
>NZ_JBALFY010000075.1:0-13893 GCF_036916655.1 Nostoc sp. | reverse complement strand
TTGTTCGGTACGGACTTCTAGAGAATCGGGTGAAAGAGTTAGAGCAGCACCAAGCCCAATTAAGCGATCGCACTTCCTAACTCTCTGGGGATTCTGTCAAGTCCACACGCAATGAGTATCTGTAAAGTTTTCCCTCTTATGATTCAAAAAAAGCAGCAGGCGAAATATGAAAAAACTCCGCGACTTTACGAATGTGATTAAGAGCTTTTGAACTGATGGCGAATAATAACGTTCGCCCCCAGGTTCCTCACATTTTGGTTCATGAAAAAGCGGTAAAATCTTCTGACTAAACCCTGCCTAACCAAAATTTATGACTTTTGGTCAAAATTGCTTGATATTCAGTCTTAAAAGTGCCAGGAACCGGACTTGAACCGGTGACACGAGGATTTTCAGTCCTCTGCTCTACCAACTGAGCTATCCCGGCTGGGGCTTTTGTGAGCCACGATTAATCAATGTAGCAAACATCTAAGAATATAGCAAGCCCTTGGAGAAAAAAGATTTATGCAGCTTTCAAATTCAACTTGAACCAAATGAAAACGGCTACAAATAGTAGAAACTGGACAAGAACAATACTTGGGCCAGAAGCCAAGTTGAAAAGACCTGACACCATAATGCCAGCAATACTGCTAATGGAACCAACTATCACCGACATAGCTAGAAAGTGGCTAAAGTGGTGACTCATCAGTTTAGCGGTAGAGGCGGGAATAACTAAAAAGGCGTTCACCAATAAAACACCAACAGCTTTAATTGCGACAGCAACAGCGAGTGAAAGCAAGACCACGAAAGCGTAGCGGTACAATTGAACGGGAACACCTTGAACTTGTGCTACATCTGGATTAAGGGTCAATAAAATTTGCTGCCGCATGGTTGATAGTAAAAATATGCTACCTCCCACAAGTACTAGCAACGTCAAAACCAAATCTGTGGTGTCGATCGCTAGAATATCTCCGAACAGCACAATCATCAAGTTGCCACGATAGCCTTTAATTTGGCTTGTGAGAATTAAACCGATCGCTAATGCCCCAGATAGCACTATGCTAAGTATGCTATCGCTAGCTAAATCGGTTTTGTCAATAAAGTAAAGAACAATAACACCAAAAACTAAGGTAAAAGGTAATAGCATCCAAGTAGGATTTATCTGTAGCAGCACGCCTAATGCCACACCTACGAGTGCTGCATGACCTACTGCGTGGCTGAAAAATGATAACTGGCGCAAGGTGACAAAAGTACCCAACATCCCGCCAAGTATTCCCATCAAGGCAGCACCGACGATCGCACGCTGCATAAAGGGGTGTTGTAACAAACTTATCAAGTCATTAATATTATTGGCGATCGCAAGCCAAGATATCTGACAATCATTGAAGAAATTCATACTTATGGGCATTAATGTTGGTGCTGGTAGCGGCTGAAACCTGGGCCGTAGGTTGCTAACAGGTTTTGCGGTGAAAGGGCAATTTCTGGTTTACCAGTACAAACAATGCTTTGGTTGAGACAAAGCACGCGATCGCAATGGCGATTTACCATATCAATATCGTGAGAAACTTGCAATACTGTCCAACCTTCTTCCCGTTTTAATTCATTTAGCAAAGCATAAAAATCTGCTGCACCTTGCACATCAACACCAGCAAAGGCTTCATCTAGTACCAATAACTTCCGAGGCATTACCAAACAATAAGCCAATAAAACCCGCTTGAGTTGACCGCCGCTAAGAGTACCAATAGCTTGATGCTGTAAATGATAAGCATCAGTTCGCCGTAAAGCTTCTGTTACTGCTACCGATTTTTCTCGGTCTTGTTTCCATAGGCTGGAGAAAAATGAATTCTTTTTTTTCCCTTCCTTAGTCCATCCCAACCCTACTAATTCCCTAACAGAAATGGGAAAGCTGCGGTCAAAAATGAAGTTTTGTGGCATATAGCCCAACGTGTGGCGTAAATGCCCCAGTCTGTTAACTGGGCGACCCAATATTTCAATTGTCCCAGCACTTCGAGGTATCAAATCTAAAACCGCTTTTACCAAAGTACTTTTACCAGCACCATTAGGGCCAACGATGGCTGTATCTGTTCCTGGCAACAATTCAAAGGAAACATCTCGAACCGCTAGATAGCTGCCTTGGTAAACAGTTAATCCTTCTACTTTTAAAATATTATTGGTCATTAGTTATTAGTTATTTACAAAGGACAAATTACAACTTATTTACAGGAGGTTTCTAAAATTTGCAGATTAGCTTTCATTGCTTTAAAATAATGCTGCGGATCGGTTTCGCCAGTTTCCAGAGAATCCAGAGGACGCAAAGTTAATTTCAAGTCTTTTGAGAGACTGACCAGGAGTTTATTATCTACTCCGGGTTCGCTAAATAAAGCTTTAACTTTGTACTTTTTCACAGCATTGATTGCATTTTGTACATCTGCTGGGGACAGTTGATCTTCGGGAATTTCTACCACCGCAACTTGCTTGAGATTATAGCGTTTAGCTAAATATGGAAACGCATCATGAAAAGTAATAAAGGTGCAACTGGGATTTTTTTGCAAAGCTTGCTGAAATTCGCTATTTAAACTTTCTAATTTTTTAATATAAGCTGTAGCATTTGCTTCGTAAGTAGCTTTGTTTGCGGGGTCGGCAGCAATTAATCCATCTCGAATATTTGTTACCTGCTGTTTTGCCAAAACTGGATCTAACCAAACATGAGGATTACCTTGGAGGTGGTCGTGGTCTTTTTCATCTGGCGCTGTTTTTACAACAGGTGAAATTTCATTTAAGGGTTTAATACCAATGCTTGCATCAATTTCAGTTAATTTGGGATTTTGGGCATTTTTGACAGTACCTTCCAGAAATTCCTCCAAACCTAAACCATTTTTTACTAACACATTAGCAGTAGCGATCGCTTTAACATTTTCTGGTGTCGCTTGATATTCATGTACCTCCGTACCCGGTGGTACTAAAATTTCTACATCTGCGACATTTCCAGTTACCGCCTTAGTAAACAAATATATCGGCAAAAATGTCGTCACTACTTTAGTTTTTCCCGACTGCACCGGTGGGGTAGAACCAACTTCTTGCACTTTTGGCGACTGTTGGGAAGTTTTTCCCTGATTCGAGTTCGATTGACTACAGCCAGTAGCCATTGACAACATTAGCGCAGCAACGATGGGCAAGATGCCGCTTCTTTGCCTGCCAGTTATAAGTCCTCTGTAATTTACAATCACGGTGTTTTCTCCTCAAAACCGATGCCTACTTTACTTCTGTCCCAGTTTCCATTGAGAATGAGACCTATTCTAAATTTTATACTATAATAATTCTCATTCTCATTCAAAACAAATAATATCATTCTAGATTTCTTGTGTAATGAGTAACAACAAAATTTTTCATGGGGTATAGCCCCTTGCAATTAAGTTTTCCCTAAATAATTAGGATTTCTTGACTTCTTTCTCAAAAAGGTTCTTAACTTCTGATAAAATTACTGAGAAATATTCTCATAAGATACGCGTTTGAAAAAACGTGGTTTAGGTATGAGTTAGAGATCAGTGTGAGGAGAAAAATGCAAAAATTCTGTAAATATCTGCTACTTAGTCCAGCAGTCTGCGGTGTAATGCTATTTGTAAATACGGCTGTATTTGCAGGTGAAACATCCAGCACTTCTGAAATCAATCAATCACAAGTTTCAGCTAGTCCAAACACCAAAGATCAGACAATGGCACAAGTTACCGCAGTGTCTCAGTTATCTGATGTGCAAACTACAGACTGGGCATTCCAAGCCTTACAATCGTTGGTAGAGCGCTATGGTTGTATTGCAGGCTACCCAAATAGCACTTATCGTGGTAATCGGGCATTAACGCGATATGAGTTTGCTGCTGGTTTGAATGCTTGTCTGGATCGAGTTAACGAACTAATAGCCACTGGCACAGCTGATTTGGTGACAAAAGAAGATTTAGCCAAATTACAAAAGCTGCAAGAGAACTTTTCAGCAGAACTGGCGACACTTCGAGGTCGGGTGGATGCAGTAGAAACACGTACTGCGGAATTGGAGGCACATCAGTTTTCAACCACAACCAAACTGAATGGGGAAGTGGTAATTGCGATCGCGAGTGTCGTAAGTGGAAACACAGTTAACGGTCAAAAAGTCAACCAAAATACTGTCCTTGCAGATCGGGTGCGTCTGAACCTCGACACCAGTTTCACAGGTAAAGATTTACTCAGAACAAGACTTCAGGCAACAAACTTAGACCCCTTCTCTAGCACTGCTACCTTTACACCCGAAGGTGACTTCCGATTTGCTGGTGGTAACAACAGTAATGGAGTTGTGATAGATGCGTTGTTGTATCAGTTCCCTCTCGGTAAGAAAACAAACGTCACCTTGGAAGCAAATGCAGGTGCAGTTGATGATTTCACTAACACAGTCAACCCATATCTAGATGGAGATGGTGGTAGCGGTGCCCTTTCCCATTTTGGGACTCGCAACCCAATTTATTATCTAGCCAATGGTACTGGCATCGGGATCAAACACGAGTTTAGCGATAAGCTGGAACTAAGCTTGGGGTATTTAGCGAATGATGCTGCTAACCCTCAGCTAGGTTCTGGACTGTTCAATGGTGCTTATGGTGCTATGGCGCAGTTAACTGTTAAGCCTACCAATCAAATTACCCTTGGTTTAACCTACCTTAACGCTTACAACAATACCTTTTTTGCCAATGGTAGTGGCGGTAGCAATAACGCTAATAACATCTTGCAGAATGCTTCTAGTAACTCCTACGGTATAGAAGCATCCTTTCAACCTAGCTCAAAATTTGTGATTGGCGGTTGGGCTGGCTTTACCAAAGCTCGTATTCTTTCAGTTACTCCTGGCGATGCTGACATCTGGAACTATGCCGTCACCTTAGCTTTTCCTGATCTTGGTAAAAAAGGTAACGTTGCAGGCATTGTTGTGGGTATGGAACCTAAAGTTACCAGTGTAAGCAGTTCTCTCAGCAATGCAGGCATCAACAAAGATCCAGACACTTCATATCACATTGAAGGTTTCTATCAATATAAGCTGAGTGACAATATCAGCATCACCCCAGGAGTTATCTGGCTGACAGCACCAGATCATAACAATCAAAATGACGATATTGTGATTGGTACAGTGAGAACCACATTCACTTTCTAATTTTTAAAATGTTAAAAGAAGGCGCAAAGTATAAATTTGCGTCTTTTATTTTGTGTGCGCTCTCAAAAATAAAGTTCAGTATTTTTACTGGGCTTAATATCTCAGAACAATATAGAAATCCGATTTGATTACTGAACTTACTTGTATAAAGAGGAAACAGGGAAGAAGGAATAGACGTGTACTGAGTTTTTTCAAAAATCAAATACGAATCCTAAACTACCTTTAATACAAAAAGACCAGCCTCCCACAGCTGGTCTATAAAATGTTTTTTTGCGTTGTCTTCTCAAGAGAGTTAAAACCCAATTGCGCGTTCCCAAAATGCAACGGGCAACTTTTCTTAACAATATTGTAACAGCCAACACAGATTTTTCCTGAATATTCATCAAAAAAAGATATTAACAAAGCTTAAAAGCCTCTATCTATCAGGGGAATTTAGCAGATCGCAAGGTATAGATGGGGGAATGAAGGGAAGTAAGGAGAGAAAATTTTACCTTATCTCCCTTGTCACCCTCATCCCAGGGTCAGTTTTAACCAAATCAATTTCAACTTGACAAGCTACTGATGGTGGGAGCAACTTCTGCGTCTGCTGATGTTTCGCCCACGCGGAGGATTTTAGCCCCCAATTGCTGCAACTTCACATCAAGTCGATCGTAGCCGCGATCGAGGTGCTGTAATCCTTGAATTGTGGTTTGTCCTTCTGCTGCCAGTCCGGCGATGACTAGCGCTGCCGATGCTCGTAAGTCTGTACCTAATACTGGTGCGCCAGACAGTTTTGGTACTCCCCGAACGAAAGCAGCATTGCCTTTGACACGAATATCGGCCCCCAAGCGATTTAACTCTGAGGCATGACGCAAGCGATTTTCAAAGACGGATTCGTTAATCACGCTGTCGCCTTCTGCCAATGTCAGCAAAGCCATGAATGGCGCTTGCATATCTGTGGGAAAACCTGGATGGTATTGAGTTTCAATATCCGTTGCCTTGAGGGTTTCCGCAGGCAGAATATGTAAGTGTTCAGGCTTGTCCTCAATTATTGTCACTCCAATATCCCGCAGCTTGGCAATGACTGGTATAAGGTGTTCTGGAGCCACTGGCGAGAGAAGAAGTTCTGAGCGGGTAATTGCTGCTGCCAACAAAAACGTCCCAGCCTCAATGCGATCGGGAATAATACTGTAGTCAACAGAATGCAATTTGGGGACTCCTTCGACAATAATTCTGCTAGTCCCCGCCCCTTTAATCTTCGCTCCCATCGCATTACAGAAGTTAGCCAAATCAACTACTTCCGGTTCTCTGGCAGCATTTTCGATGATCGTTTCACCCTCTGCCAGGGTAGCCGCCATCATCAAATTTTCCGTCGCTCCAACACTAGCGATGTCTAAGTAAATCTTCGCACCTTTTAATCTCCGGCTGCTGCCAGGGACGTAGGCATTACAAATGCCATGCTCAATTTGTACTTCTGCTCCCATTGCTTGCAGTCCTCGAACATGCAGGTCAACAGGTCTTGCCCCAATAGCACAACCACCTGGTAAGGGCATCTGTGCTACTCCTAGTCTTGCCAGAATGGCTCCAATGGCGAAAAAACTCGCCCTCAACTGGGTAACTAGTTCGTAAGGAGCTTTTGATGTTTTAATCTCGCTGGCATTAATGTCTAAAATGTCGCCTTGTCGTGTTAATTGCACACCCAAAGCCAATAACACCTGACCCATACGCTCTACGTCCGCTAACAAGGGGACATTGCGGATACGACAATCGCCCGGACACAGCAAGGCTCCAGCCATGATTACCAGTGCTGCATTTTTTGCCCCGCTAATTTTCACATGACCTCGCAAAGGATGCCCACCCCAAATTTGCAAGACTGAGGAGTCTGCTTCTGGAGCAATTTTGGCATCTGGTAAGCTGGTAGAAGGATTAATAAGCCTACCTCCAAAAGTAATACGTATTTTATATGTTTGAAGTTGGTTTTGATTCTACAGTAAAGATTCAAAATGTCCACGTTTTAGAGCAGCATCTTGCATAAAAAAATGTTTTTTGAGTGAAAAATTCGGGCTGAAAATAAGCAATAGCAAGCGTTTAGAGATTTTCAAAAATTTAATAAAAAATAATGAGTAAGTAGTAGTTTGAAGCAAAATTAAATACTCAGTAAAATAACTTAAGTGTTCTCTAAAAATCAATGCTGTATTGTTTCAGTTAATATTTTGATTTGACCGATCGCTTGAATAACTCGTTTCGAGTGTGAGATTGTGAACTAGGCGTTAGATTTTTACTTGACAAGGGTAGAAAATTACGCAACAATAGGAAATTGTCGATAAGTTACAAGTGCCAGCGGAACTGGCGGAATTGGCAGACGCGCTAGATTCAGGTTCTAGTGCCGCAAGGCTTCCGGGTTCAAGTCCCGGGTTCCGCATATTAATTTTGGATTTTGGATTTTAGATTAATCCAAAATCCAAAATCCAAAATCCAAAATTGTGTTGACCAGTTTACAAAATTCTCTAGTTAAGCAAATTCGCAAACTGCACTCCACCAAGGAGCGGCACAGACAGCAGTTATTTTTACTAGAAGGGACACACCTGTTAGAAGAGGCTTGTGCGGTGAATTACCCACTAGAAACCGTGTGTTGTACCCCAGATTGGCAAGCAGCCCACGTTTCGTTGTGGGATGAAGCTTGTAGCCGATGCGACCGCGCCGAAATTGTCAGTAGAGAAGTCTTGGATACGATCGCTACTACAGTCCAACCGGATGGTGTAGTGGCAACGGCAAAACGCAGGGAACGCCAAACTCAACTACCATTTACTGGTTTGGTATTAGCTTTAGAAACGATACAAGACCCCGGCAACCTGGGTACAATGATCCGCACTGCCGCCGCCGCTGGAGCATCGGGGTTGTGGGTAAGTGGAGATAGTGTAGACTTGGATAGTCCTAAAGTTCTACGTGCTTCCGCAGGGCAATGGTTTCGCCTCGCAACAGCCGTAACCGAAGATTTAAAAGCGACAGTCCAACAAAGTCAGCAAGCAGGAATGCAAATAGTGGCAACCTTACCCGATGCGACTTTAACTTATTGGGAAGTAGACTGGCGAAAACCCAGTCTGATTTTACTGGGAAATGAAGGTGCTGGATTGTCGGCAGATTTAGCGGCGATCGCAGATCGGCAAGTCAGAATTCCTTTGAGTCCTGGGGTGGAATCTCTGAACGTGGCGATCGCAGCCGCTTTAATGTTATACGAAGCTCAACGGCAACTAATTTGTCAGTAATAAATTTTAGCTTTTTATCCCAATTGGGTTTTTGTTATTTCTTCGAGATATTTTTCAATATCGGCAACTGCGTCTTCAAGAGCCGCTAAATCAATATCTATCAAGTCTTGATCGATTTCAGCTTCAGTGAAATTACTAGTATGCAGTTGGGGTATCTCCTCTTCCTCAGTCAAATTTTCTTGTAAGATATCCTCCAACTGTTCGAGGGACTGTTGAAACACTTGATCGGCAGCACGGCGCTGTTCTGGCTGATTTTGCTCCATAATATTAACTTGAAAATCCTGATTTACTGACTTAATTTTGATTCTAGTTCCTACAGATTTAAATTTTGCACTTATAACATCATAGTTGTGTGCTGTATCAACTTTAGCAGTGCTTATCAAGAATATCGATAACTGTCTCCAATTGAGAGGAGGCAGAAGGCAGGAGGAAAGAATTATGATTGATTACTTTAGTTGTGGGTCATTACTTGGTTTAAAAAGAAGATAATGGTACGAGCATCAAGTGCTGTGAGATACAAACTAAGTCCAACGCTTTTAAGCTTAGGTTACTCCTGCCTCTTGAACGCGATCGCTACGGGTACACTAAATCAAGTTTGGCTACGTTTAGGTAAGTTTTTTGAAGAAGAAGTCAGAATCAAGACGCGACTCGAAAATACTCACTATTGCTGCGCTATCGCAGACTAGCCCTAAGCGTTCGCGCAGCGTCTCTAAGAGTAGAGAAGGCTTTACGCTGCGCTATCCACCAGTCACACAGAATTCTGAATTCAGAATTCTGACTCCTGAATTCTGTTTTATAAAACAGGTCTAATACTTAATTTGATAGACTATCCTAAATTTGAAATTATAAAAATTGGTAGCTCAGGGCTGATAACTAAACTATGAGTGAAGCCTTATTCTGTATCGAAAATCTGCGAGTTGCCTATCCTCAACGGAGTGGAGAAGAAGCAAGCTGGGCGGTTGATGATGTATCTTTCACCTTACAACCAGGTGAAAGAATGGGATTGGTGGGAGAGTCGGGTTGTGGTAAGTCAACTATCGGACGGGCAGTAATGCGTTTACTACCAGCCTCTAGTCGTGTTGAGGGACGGGTGATATTTCAAGGAAAGTCAGTGTTTGACTTGACACCTAACCAGTTGCGGAAATTTCGGGGAGAAGCGATCGCCTTAGTTTTTCAAGATCCCATGACACGCCTCGATCCCTTGATGACAATTGGTAAGCATTGTATCGAAACCCTCCAGGCGCACTCACCACAATTATCAACGCGGGAAGCGAAAGAAAAAGCACTTGCTACCTTGGCAAAGGTGAATATTCCCCCTAGTCGTTGGAATCAGTTTCCTCATGAGTTTAGCGGTGGGATGCGCCAAAGGGTAGCGATCGCCCTAGCTTTACTCCTCAACCCTAAGTTTATTGTTGCCGATGAACCCACCACCAGTTTAGATGTCACCGTCTCCGCGCAGATATTGACAGAATTAACTCGTCTGTGCGGTGAAGAAAACATGGGATTGTTGCTGATTTCTCACGATTTAGCAATGGTGGCTGAGTATTGCGATCGCATTGGCGTGATGTACAACGGCAAGATGGTAGAAATGGGTGCTACAGAAACCGTATTTAGACAACCTCAACATGAATACACGCGATCGCTCTTAAAAGCAGCTTTACACATTCAAGCAGTAAATGATGATGGAGAGTTGATCATTGCCAATGAGGCGGAAAAGCAATTACCGATTATTAATGAAAAATCCCCAATTTTGAGCGTTACAGAACTCAAGCAACACTACACCATAGAACCTAACTTTATCGAACGACTTTTTAACACACAAACGCAGACAATTAAAGCAGTAGATGGAATCAACCTAGATATTTATTCAGGAGAAATTCTCGGCTTAGTCGGGGAATCAGGTTGTGGAAAAAGTACACTATCACGAACAATTTTGCAACTAATTCGCCCCACTAGTGGCAAAGTTGAGTTTTTAGGACAGGATTTAACTAAACTGTCGCGTCAAGAAATTCGTTCCTCACGGCGACAAATACAAATGGTTTTTCAAGACCCTCATGCTTGTCTCAATCCAGCGATGACAGTGGGACAAAGTATCGCCGATCCTTTATTTATCCATAATTTAGCCAACCCTGCCAAGGCAAAAGAACAAGTTTTGTGGATGCTAAATAAAGTTGGGCTAACACCGCCAGAAGCGTATTATGAGCGATATCCATCAGATTTGTCTGGAGGACAACAGCAACGAGTTGCGATCGCTCGTGCTTTGATTACTCACCCTAAACTCTTAATCTGCGATGAACCAGTGAGTATGCTAGATGCTAGCGTCCAGTCGCAAGTGCTGGATTTGATGTTGCAATTAAAGGAAGAGTTTGAGTTAACTTATCTATTCATTACTCATGACCTTTGGTTAGCTCGATTTTTGTGCGATCGTATTGCCGTGATGAATGGCGGTAAAATTGTCGAACTCGGTCTGACAAAACAGATTTTCGCCAATCCTCAGCATCCTTATACCAAAACCTTACTAGCTGCTGCTCCCTTACTAGCACGTGCATAAAATCAGGAGTTATGAGTTGAAAATTCCTAACTCTTAACTTCTAACTCTTATGACAAGTACGATAGAAGCCGTAGAATTGCTACTGTTAACACTGTATTATTTTTGAATATTTTCTGAAGATTTTTCCGAGACGGTAGCAATGACTATTCGCCATGCGACTGAAACTGACTTACCTGCAATTGTGGCAATTTACAATGCCGCAGTTCCCAGCCGCATGGCAACGGCTGACTTAGAACCAGTATCCGTGGAAAGTCGCCTTGCTTGGTTTAAAGGGCGATCGCCTTCGCAACGTCCACTTTGGGTAATTGAAGTAGACGGAGTAATCGCTGGATGGCTTAGTTTCCAATCCTTTTATGGGCGACCCGCCTATAGTAAAACTGCCGAAATTAGTATTTACATAGCCCCTAACTTTCATCGGTCTGGCTTGGGACGGCAACTCTTAGCACAAGCAATTAACGAAAGTCCTAGTTTGGGTATAAAAAGCCTAGTATGCTTCATTTTTGCCCACAATCAGCCCAGTTTAAAACTCTTTGAAACGTTTGGTTTTGAACGCTGGGGACATTTACCTAACATTGCCGAACTTGACAGCGTTGAACGGGACTTAGTGATCGTGGGACTGCGAATTAGTAAACCTTTTGTTTAAAGCGATCGCTATTTTCTTAAACTTGTAAATTAAATTCGCTCACAATTAGTCTAAATTAATTCCCTGTTCTTGTAGTAAAGCACGGAGAGCTTCTAACTCGGCTTCAGCTTGTTCAGCTCGTTGTCTTTCTTGCTGTCGTTGTTGATCTAGTTCCAAAAAGTTCAGAAAGCGATCGCTTTTTTCTCGCTCTTCTTATTTCACATCCTAGCTTGAGCAAAGCTAGTGCGATAGATTAAGTACTTTTATCTAGTGAGCGTATAAATTAACTCAGTAGTTTTTCTATGGGAAAATAATTGGATATGTGTCAAAACAATAAATATAACACTTATCGACTCTTTTCTTTAAGTGTACTGTTGAGATAATTTATTCCATATCGTAGCTATTTATGAGTACGAAAATAATTCAAGTTGCTTTCAAAAGAGCTTTTAATGAAATCGATTTACTTAAGTCTAAAATACACCAAAAACAAGGATTCTGGATTTTGGAAATTCATAAATACTCTCCTGAAGATTTAGAAGATTCAGAACATCACGCTAAGATTTATTCTATCACTGAGAAATTAGGAGATGATGTTTCTAATTGGCACAATGCAGGAAAGTTAAGTAACAATGATTTTAATTACTATCATGAAGAAAGAGGAAATTTAGAAGAAAAGCTTTTTTTGGTAAATATGGAAATTACTCAAAGACAGCCTACTTGGGTTGAGGAAACCTTGGGTATTCTAAATAAATTGACAGAAGCAATTATGAATAATTTACCAACCTTAGTCAGACCATTCTTGCCACCAATACTATCAAAAGTATTGGGATTTTTACCAGGTAACCGCCAAAGAGCCTTAAAAGGAAACTAAGAATTAGGACATTGATTTGATAAAGCCAGCTTTTCCTGTTGATTTACAATATTGATAGGGAGGTAATTCAACAATGGCTACCGTCAAGGAATACCGACAACACATCCAAAACCTGCTAACAGAACGCGCCAAACTCGTGTGGGACGATCGCATCCAAGCCCAAACTATTTTCGATACTGAACGCGACCACTACCAACTAGTCTACGTTGGTTGGCGCGGTTCAAAGCGACTGTATGGCACTGTCCTTCACCTAGACATCATCGATGGCAAAATTTGGATTCAACAAGATGGTACTGAGGTTGGGATTGCAAACCAGTTAGTTGAACTCGGTGTCCCCAAAGAAGACATTGTTTTAGGCTTTGATCCTCCAAAAATGCGACATTACACCGACTTTGCAATAGGATGATTCACCTCATGATATTTAAAGTACAATCCTCATACTTAAATCTAGCCACTTCGACTGAGTAATCGGCGCACTGCTAGAAATATAGTCAACACCCGTTTCCGCCACAGCGCGAATCGTTTCCAAAGTCACATTCCCCGAAGCTTCAATTTTCACTCGGTTATCCTGCTGATGAATCAACAGCACCGCATGACGCATCATATCCAGAGGCATATTGTCCAACATAATAATGTCAGCCTTATGCTGCAAAGCTTCTTTCACCTGCTCTAAACTTTCTGTCTCAACCTCTATAGTCAAGGGATAAGGAATCTGAGAACGAATACGGGTAACAGCTTCTCCAATTCCCCCAGCCGCCGCAATGTGATTATCCTTAATCATCACTGCATCATCCAAACCCATACGGTGATTAATCGCCCCACCCAAAGCAGTCGCGTACTTTTCCAACAATCTCAGCCCTGGCGTAGTTTTACGCGTGTCCACCAACTGAGCAGGTAAATCAGCAATTTTCTCTACATATATATTAGTCAGCGTAGCAATTCCACTCAATCGCATAGCCAAGTTGAGCGCCACTCGTTCCCCCATCAACAGCGCATCCAGCGAACCATGAATTTCAGCTACCACCTGTCCCGGCTCACACCATGCACCCTCGTTCGCCACCGCTACAAAGCTGACTTTTTCATTCAAAATCTGAAACACCCTAGCTGCAATTGGTAAGCCAGTAATTATCCCTGAGGCTTTAGCGATCCATTTAGCAGAGCCTAGCGTCACATCTTCTATTAGTAGGGTATTTGTAGTGCGATCGCCCCTGCCAATATCCTCCATCAACCAGCCACGCAACAGTGGATCTAAAACCAACCAGGGCGGCAAAAAACCAGAATTCCTCACAACTTTAATTGCTTCCTTAGTGACATCCAGCAATACTATAGCCTAAACTCCTTACTCTCTAAGGCTTTGATAGTGACGAAGAAACAGTTCCAAAGTATTTTGGAAAAAGTAGTTGACACAATGAATTGGGTTCGCTATATTGAATAAGTGCCTGAAGCGAAGCGAACAAAAGCGAC